>JBEVXU010000007.1:452658-454040 GCA_040505895.1 Sedimenticola sp.
CTTTGTCCAATACGATCCGCGTAATCCCCTCGGAGTTATCAGAGCCGAAACCCTCATCCTGGGTCTTTGCGGTGAAGTCGAAATCAATCCGACGTCCAGGGAAACCTTCCGCACCCTGGGCTCCAGTGACGCCGTTATCCTCGGTCAGAACCACGATCTCATCTGCACCAGTCTCGTCGTCGGTAATGGTATCGCCGGCATCGTTGACTGCACTCAGGCTCGCTTCAGCAACCGCCACTTCACCCTCAATCTCGAAGTGCAGCACGTTGCTGGTGCTGGCCGTCGCCGGGCTGGTAGTGCTGACGCCGTCGTCATCAGACTCCTGGGTGTTGGTGGTGACGGTCAGATCAAAGTCGGTACTGTCATCAGGGAACAGCCGAATACCAATAGCGTTGTTCAGATCAACAAACTCAACATCCGGATTAGTGAAGCTCAGCTCAAGATGACCATCTGTATTGGGGTTGAGTACCACCAGACCCGCATCCGCCTCGCTGATCAGGCTACCGGCTGCATCCTCAATGATTAGATCCAGTGTGCCATCACCATCGCTATCAAAAACCCAGTTGCCATCGGAAGCGCCTTTGTCCAGTACGATCCGGGTAATCGCTTCAGAGTTGTCAGAACCCGGTCCACGGTCCTGGGTCTCAGTGGTGTAGTCAAAATCGATCCGACGCCCTGGGAAACCTTCATCGCCCTGGGCTCCAGTGACGCCGTTATCCTCGGTCAGAACCACGATCTCATCTGCACCCGTCTCGTCGTCGGTAATGGTATCGCCGGCATCGTTGACTGCACTCAGGCTCGCTTCCGCGACCGCCACTTCACCCTCAATCTCGAAGTGCAGCACGTTGCTGGTGCTGGCCGTCGCCGGGCTGGTGGTGCTGGTGGCGTCGTCGTCGAACTCTTCCGTCGTGGTGGTGACAGTCAGATCAAAGTCGGTGCTGTCATCAATCGGTAAACGAACGCCTACCGCCGCATCGAGCTCTACGTGCTCTACATCTTCTGCTGCCGTTCCGGTGAAGGTGATCACCAGTTCACCGGCAACAATGTTCATCTGAGCACCGGCCGTAGCTGAGATATCAGCCCCTGCCGCATCCTCAATCACCAGCTGAGTAACGTCGTATTCCCAATCGCCATCACTGACATCTTTGTTCAGCACGATCTCGGTGATCGCCTCGGAGTTGTCGGAACCCGTACCACGGTCCTGCGTATCGGCCGTGTAGGAGAACTCAACCAAACGACCTTCTGGATCACTCTCCGCACCCTGGGCATCGGTGACACCGTTGTCTTCGGTCAGTACCACCGTCTCATCGGTACCCGCCAGATCAGTAATGGTTGCACCGGCATCGTTATCCGCACTCAGCGTCGTTGCCGCTACCGCTACC
>JBEVXU010000008.1:0-2992 GCA_040505895.1 Sedimenticola sp.
AAAACTGTGAAAAATATTAATCTACAGCCTCGTTATACGAGAAACGGATAAAACGACCGTGGTAGTCATAGAAACAGAAAGGATGCAGATCAGAGAGTTTGAGAGCCATGACATTCAGGCCCTCTGCAAGATACTTTCCAGCCCTGGTGTGATGGAGTTTTCAAGTAAAGGGTCACTGACTGAAGCAGATACCAAAAATTTCATCGGGTGGTGTATTAACTCATATCGAGAAAATGGCTATGGACAGTGGGCAGTGATCGCGAAGGAGTCCGGAAGACTTATTGGGTGCTGTGGCTTGAGTTACGCCACTGTAGATGAATCGGATGAAGTCGAAATCGGCTATCGCCTCGCGCAAGAGCAATGGGGAAAGGGCTTGGCGTCGGAATCTGCAAATAGCGTACTCGCTCATGGCTTTGAAAGCTGCGATATCGAGTCAATTGTGGGAATAGTCTCTCCACGTCATAGTGCGTCCATACGTGTGCTAGAGAAAGTTGGCTTCCGAACCTTTTCTGAGACTCGTTATTGCGATTGGGATGTCCGTATCTACCGTATGTCCAAGAAAGACCGAAAATCGTATAACACATCGCTCCAGCCGACGGTGGCGCTGACGCGCCCCCTCGGCTGAACTTGGCGTTATGCATAAAAAAGGGAAGCACGCAAATGATTAAAGGTAGCTGCATGTGTGGAGAAGTTACATATGCAATTCATGGTAAAGTTGGTGAGATAACTCACTGTCATTGCACCACATGTCGAAAAGCACATGGTTCTGCTTTTTCATCCGTAGCAGCTGTACAAATAGATGATTTTGAATTCACCTCAGGTGAAAACCTGATTAAGTGTTATCAGTCGTCACCTGATAAAGTTAGGTGTTTTTGTTCAAATTGCGGCTCACACATATATGCTCATAAAGAAAATCAAAAGCATTATACTCTTCGCTTGGGAACATTGGATGATGATCCTATAGTTAGACCTACAAATCATATTTGGGTTAGCCTAAAGGCACCTTGGTATGAAATAGAAAAAGATTGTAAATTACCGCAATTCCAAGAGTGGCCTGATAACAGGTAATAAAATGCATAACAAAAATGAACATTTGTCTTGTCAGAAATCAATCAGAAGCTACCCCAGTTTTGCACACATCTACTTGACTATTTATTAGAGGTGAGCAGATGGCAGAAAGACGCATTAAGGAAGTAAAGAGTGGAATTAAAGAATGTTATACCGTGGGGTAGATCTTTTGAAGAATACAAAGAGATTTCCTCTCTAACAGAAGTTGACCTAAAAAAATCTATTCTAGGTTGTGGTGATGGCCCTGCATCCTTCAATGCAGAGCTATCTGATCAAGGTTGTAAAGTGGTGTCTGTCGACCCCACCTACCACTTTAGTACTGAACAATTGAAAAATCGTATTTCAGAGGTATACGATGAAGTTATGCCGCAAATGCACCTAAACAAAGAAAAGTATATCTGGGATAGCATTCCATCAGTCGAAGAACTTGGCAATATTAGAATGTCTGCCATGAATAAGTTCATAGCGGATTATGGTAGCGGCAAAGAAGAAGGCAGGTATGTTGAGGCTTCATTTGCATATTCCGGCCCATCATGAACACCCATTCTGGTTTAACGTGAACACCTATTCCGGCTGAACGTGAACACTCATTCTGATCCAACGTGAACACTTTTCCATTTTTTCCGGAATAGGTGTTCACCATCCCGGAATCACTGTTCACGTTGCTCCGGAATCTTTCCCAACGCATTGTTTTTCCAACTATTTGCTAACCTCTCTCCTTTTTCCGGAGAGAGGCAATGGCTGCAAAGAGGATTACAATGCGAAAAATCAGAGATATTCTTCGATTACGCTATGCTGCCGGGCTCTCCATCCGGCAGATCAAAGAGGGCACCAAGGCCAGTGTCGGAGCCATCCAGAAACTGCTGACCAAGGCAGCTGAGCTTGGACTCTCCTGGCCCTTGCCAGATGAACTGGATGACAACCGGCTGGCCCAGCTCTTCTACCCCGGTGCCGATACCACTACCTCTTCCCGCTACCAGGTGCCTGAGTGGTCAGCGATCCATCAGGAGCTCAAGCGTAAAGGCACGACCAAACAGCTGCTGTGGGAGGAGTACACCCAGCAGTACCCCAACCGCTGCTACAGCTACTCACAGTTCTGTGATCGCTACCGTCACTGGTGCGGCCAACAGAAACGCTCCATGAGTGGCTGATCGGAATGTTCCAGAACGGGTGATCAGATTAAACCAGAATCAGTGATCGGAATGGGCCAGAATATGCAACAAGGCGGCAAAGTCCTGGTATGCCGGCGCTAGTGCAGATATGCACAAGCTGCAACGCTGGCTGCCCGATAATGTGCCTGGTCAGCAGGGACCGGCCATGTCGCCCAGGGAGGAATTCGCGGAGGCCCTGCGTTCCCTTGGCTGTGAAGTTAGTGGGGAACACCCGATCATGGACGGAAAAAAACACAGGATCTGACTCGAAGACGACAAAAGTGGTGTTAAGCATGACGCGGGGACTGGGTTCTATGTTGGGCACCTGGATGGCCACCCGGCCGGGTACATCAAAAACAATCGGACAGGCCTCGATATGAAATGGAAATCCAAGGGCTATTCATTCGCTGACCGCCAAGGAAGGCTGAAAGCCGAGGCGGTTAGTCCCCGGTAGTCGCGAGGCGATACTGGATGCCCGGCGTGCGCATAGCGCCAGAGGGAATCCAAAGATCGCATACGAACGCGACGTTAAGTCATCTCGGGAGCCAGCGACGAAGCAGTAACGAGCTTGCGATGTTATTGCGTAGTGCTGGAGACCGGGACGGCCGGGGCAATAATAGGCTGTAAAAGATTGAGTGCAAAAGGGGGACTTGGATGTCCCGTTTTGCATCACGAAATCGAACGCTGACCGCCAAGGAAGGCTGAAAGCCGAGGCGGTTAGTCCCCGGTAGTCGCGAGGCGATACTGGATGCCCGGCGTGCGCATAGCGCCCG
>JBEVXU010000009.1:0-14280 GCA_040505895.1 Sedimenticola sp.
CCCGTAGAGCCAACAAGGAGGATAACTGTACCGGCAGATTCTGGGAGGGGCGTTTCAAAAGCCAGGCCCTACTGGATGAAGCTGCCCTTCTCACCTGTATGGGGTATGTTGACCTCAACCCCATCCGGGCAAATATAGCCGCTACCCCTGAAGAGAGTGACTACACCTCTATCCAGCAGCGTATACGGGAAGCGCTTAATCAACCCACTCCATCTGAAAACAGACCTTTACTGATGCCTCTGGTGAAACAGGGAGATGATAAACACCCCAATGCCATCGGCTTCACCACCATCGACTATCTGGAGCTGGTCGATTGGGCCGGTAGAGCAATCAGAGAGGGTAAGCGGGGAGCCATTCCATCAGACATACCTCCTATATTGCAACGCATGGGACTGGAGCCTGATGCCTTTGTTAACCACCTTCGTGGCCACAAAGGCCGACCTCATCCTGTTGTGCTAGGGCCGGTTAGTAAAATAAGAGCGGCTGCTAAACAGCTCGGGCAACGATTCTTCAAAGGAATGTGGGAATCGAGGGTGCTCTATAGCACTTAGTTCTTACGCCCTTTTCTAAACAGATCTCCTCATTCATACCTCTGGTATGAGTCCGCTTGTTTCGATTTTAATAATCGCCATTCTATCTTCCCAACTCACTTCATTTTTGTCCCTGTTCCTTACAAATAAGCTATGAACAGCAGAACTCATCTGCTTACCCCTGCTGCTGGTTACCGCTGTTTTAGTGATGGGTGTCCTGTTTTATTCCCCTCATACATACCTCTGGTATGAGTCCGCTTGTTTCGATTTCAATAATCGCCACTCCGTCTCCCCTATTTATTCCGTTTTTGTCCCCTGTACCTTACAAGTAAGCTATGAACAGCAGAATTCATCTGCTTACCCTGCTGCTGGTTACCGTTGTTTTAGTGATGGGTGTCCTGGTATTTCTCTCCTTACAAATAAGCTATGAACAGCAGAACTCATCTGCTTACCCCTGCTGCTGGTTACCGCTGTTTTAGTGATGGGTGTCCTGTTTTATTCTTGGGAGGGAGGGGGATCAAAACCCCCTTCCTATCCCTCTTAGCATTATTTCTTAACATTAAAGTCACTAATAGCGCCATTTTCACATCTCAACCGAACTTGGTGGCCCGACATATAAGCTGCGAGCAGTATTGATTTTTTATAATCTAGCGCTCTATCAAATGTTTCATTGGTACTTGATGTATCTAACTTCCACCAGCCAGCCCCAGCATTTCCACAACCTAAGGATGGTTCTACTTTATAAATAGTAAATGACCAAAAACTTTTAATTTCACTGATTTCATTAAAACTAGACCACCCTCCATTTTCTATTTCAGTAGCACTTACATTTAGATTTGTTGTAATTAGTAATATGCCCAATAATATTTGTTTCATTTACTTCTCCAATTAATTCTCATGCTAACGTCGCAATAAAGTGCGCAGCTTTGCTGCGTCGCATTTGATTGCCTTGTTATGTTCTTGATTATTATATTTCATTATTCCCCTTGGCTTTTCAGTTCTTGGCTAGCCTGAATAAAGTACAACCAACCATATTGATTGGCCAGTTTGCGACTTTTTAGCACTTGTTTTGCTGCAATTGCAGGCCCAGTGACCTCAGATATAAATGGAAAACTCGACACAACCCCCTCAATAACAGTGCCAGCAATATTAGGCTTAGTTTCTTTTACATATCCCCATATTTCAGACACAAGGTCGCCTAACTCATTTATATTACTATTGGGTGAGGCCTCATATGTTTGGACAAATTTTTTCCTAAAGTTTCCAATAAATTCATTATTTCGCAAATCGAATATCTCTTTCCAGCTTAGTACTCCAAAATCTGGGAAAACAGTATTATTGAAATGCTCCATACAATATTGAGTTCCCACATTAGTGTGGGCTTTTTCGCTAATCTTTGGAAATAGGCTGTGATGTAAATCGGAAAAAGCACCAATTACGTTGGGTTCTACTTCTCTTATGTTAAGCAATATTCCATAGTCAACAAGTAAGCCATGAGCATCTGCCACTATGAGTGGATTATGTATAATGCTTTCTTTAAGTTTTTCAATTTCCAAGCCTTCAAAAATATCGAAATCTTCACCTAAAACATCAATCATTTTATTAATTGATAGATTGTTATTGGAGGTTGTAACCTCAAGCCCTTCGGCTAGCCAGCCAGGCCTGTAAAACAAGTCATGACAAGCTTTGCTTTCTACAAGTCCAGTTACATCTTCTTGGTTTTCGCAAAAGTTGGTAGAAAAGAACTCGTATTCATCTACCATTTGAAAAATATCCATGCCTAGAAGGTTAGGCTCAATTAGTACATGTTCATGCAGAATAGCTAGTTTTTTAACGTAAGCGGCTAGACTGGTTGATGCACCATTAAATCTTGTTTGCCCAATGAAATGTTGTATTGTATTACTTGTCAAAAGTCCAAATGTCATAATCTTAATATCTATATACTTGCTTTCTTGTTGGATCAAAAAGATGCTATTGGCCGAAGTACTCTAAAAACATAACGTCGCGCTCTGCGGAAATTTAGGAGCGCAGCGGAAAAATTGTCCGACAGCAGCGCTTTGTTATACAGTATTTGAATCTACTTCCCACTGTCTGCATACGGCCAGAAGCAGACATTTAGACAATATACTTACGGGGAAATATTTGATCTCTTTATAGCGGCTATTCAATCTATTTATCGGGTGAGACGATTATTTTTGGCGCGGTGTTTACGAGCTAATTTAGCCTTCGCAACGATTGCTGCAAACGCCATAGCAGATTCTATATTATCAGTATCTTCAATGCACAAATTTAATAACCGCCCAAAAACTATATCGTCAAAACCTGAGTTTATCACTTCCGAAGTAGCATGATCAATGCCTCGGAATACGTCTCGTTTATGATGACTTTCACTTGTATCTTGACCGATTACTTCTTTTTGCATTTTTTTCTCTAGGCTAAATTGCTCCGGAGTTGCTGCTACGCGATTACTTGGAGATGACATTAGACGTTGCGTAGGCATTTGACTTTGATACATTGTATTAATATTAGTCTTTCTACGTTTTGCCAAAATCGACTGCCCAAATGGCAACTGAAACCATTGCCATTTGGAATCTTTAGAAATAAATTCCTTACTTAATGTGCGCAAACCTCCAAGACCCGCTAACGCAACACCATTATCAAATGTTGCAACTGCGTCCGACTGGTTTACAGGAGCCACCCATGTGGCTAAATCAGGATACCCGAAACTCATTTGTGCTTGACCCAAGCCGATTAGCGCTAAACGAACAGCTTCTGAGATAAGATATTCATCATCTTGAACAACCCATTTAGGACGACAACTCGACACTGCACCTAAAAGGGCACCAGCCATTGTTGCTATAGTGTCGGTGTCACTATCCAATTCGTTTGCTGAAAGAATCAGGGCATTTTCAATGGGTTCATTCTTATTAATTACGGCTAATACGAACGCGGCAAAAGCCGTTTTAAATCCTGAGCCTCGAAATTTGGGTGTTAAACAACCAAGTAATCCAAGAATTTCATGATAGCCAGGTTGTCTATTATGGCTTAGTGAGGCAACAACTTGATCAACATCGGCCAAGGCCTCAACTTTAAAATCGGCGATTGCCTGCTTAAAATCAATATTAGCCTCAGCTTCCCAATTGCCTTTCCAAAACGTTGATAAATCACTGTCTGCATCAATCAGAGAAGGTATTATATCCATAATATCTAAAAAGGCAAAAGCTTTATCTATAGATGGAATTTTACACGTTATAATAACCTCGCGTAAACAAAGCGCATGGAACACTGCTCCGCAAAATCCATGTGGATGTCCGTGAGTGACCAAAGCATCACGCAGGACTTGCGTTAATAGCTCCTCAACGGAATTGCGCGAGCTCCATACATGCGGTTGAATTCGCATAGCAGCACCATTTCCACCGGCATTGGTGTACTGCTGTTTCTTCGTATGAAAAAAGTTCGAAAACCAGTTTACATTCCGCTTTGACAAATTTTCAGCCGCTGCCATTGAGCCAATGCCTGCGCCAAGCGAATATGACTGCCATACAGGAAGTTCAATTTTTGCAAAAGCCTCAACATCAAAAACACCATTTCCCCGTATAGCTCTTGCAACACATAGCCTTAATTGGGTGTCATCCGAATAAGTGCCAGCTGGTAAATCTACACTTACTCCAAATCTTCCGCCAATCTTTCGCTTCCACTTTACAGTCTCTGAAACACTTTTACTTCCTGATCGAAATTGAACGCCATCTTGCCCACCTGAAAGCTCTGTAATCCACCCTAGTGCATCACCAGCGGCTGCCCAAAGTGAGGAACGGACTACTACCTCCTGATACTGTTCAGAAGTATAGTTATGTGCCAATGGTTTACTTTCAGTCGTTTTCAATTTGGTTTTCCTATGAATTTTTGCTTATTTATTTCAACACATACCTCAGTAAGTTCAAAATCTGTCACCCAGCCTTTGACCAAATCATAATGTGTTTCATCCTCAACATATACTTTATTCAGGTACTGAAGGTCTAATTTTTCAGGATAAAGCACTTCAGCTTGTTCGCATGTCGATAAACGGCTTTCACGAGAACTACGAGAACAAGACCAATTTCCAGAATAGCCATTCGATTTTCTCAGAACATTCGGAGCGAATAAGTTAGAAAAACCTGACTCCCCTATTCCACGAATAGCGCCATCATATCCATTATTTGTTGTAGAAAACCATACGTTGTTATGGGTCACTATTGTCGGAGAAAACGCTAAAATTGCCCACCATACATCTTCTGACGTGTGCCACCTGCGAGAAACGTTTAAAAACCTACTGTTAACTTCAGAAACAGATAAGTTCACAAACCTAATCCAATCCTCTGACTTATCAAAATAAGATGCTTCCTCTGGTCTAATTTCGGCATTTAAGTGAAGCACATATTTTAAGTAATCCTCACTCAAAAGAGGCCTAGAAAGCAAAAAACCTTTTGCTAATGATCCCACTAACCCACGATTTGTGGTGAAATGTAAAATTTCAGTAATCTCACGCGCTGCAATTTGTTCTTCAATACTCATAAAATTATCTGCTCAAAAGTATTTGCCACGAAATATTGAATAAGCCTAGATTGTTCGCCTTGCTTATAGCCAACAATGACATGTTTTCGGGCACGAGCAACCGCTACTGCTAGTAAGTTCCTCAACACCCTGATCTCATCATTTGCTTCTTCCTCACCGTGCTGCGTGTTTTCTTGATTAAATCCTAGAATGAACACGTAATCAAATTCCAATCCTTTAGCCGAATGAAAAGTACATAACCCCACATTCTCACCTCCTTCCGGCCAATCAGGTGAGCGTGTTAAATTCACATAGCCTATACCAGCACCCTGCAGTTTTTGCTCAATTAAGCTAAACCACTGTCCACCTTGGGGTTTTAAGAATGCTACACTTTCAACATTTAAGTCTACATTCTTAAAAATATAAGCCAAACTCCAGTCTACTTGTTGATTGTAAAGACCTGTAATGACTTTCGGAAGGGCGCCTTTTGTTGTGGCGGCATCTAAATTTGGTAATGCACCGTCAGCATCTACAACTACACCTTCCAAAATACCCGCAGCGAAAGCCGCGATTTGTTTCGTATTCCGGTGATTTTGATTGAGTCTGTGAGAGCGGTTTGGTGCAATATTTACTCCCGCCTCAACCCAAGTGTATCCACGTGCATATATACGCTGTGCGGTATCTGTTACGAAAGTAACAGAGTGCTCATCTGCTAGATGATGCATAATCGTTCTAATTTGATTCGCAGAAAAATCTTGGCTTTCATCGACAATAATGATGTCATAATTGAGGCAAGCAATATCAGTCCGCATCTTTATTGCTAAACCATGCCAGTCTAGCCACTGGTTTTCTTTTAATCGCGCTAGATAGGGATATACAATTTGATCTAATATACGGCGCCTCAAACTGGCATTGACTCTTGGTAATGTACCCCGACCGGTACGCTCTGCAGTAACATAATTTTCGAGGCTATCATATTCAAAACGCCCTAATAAATAATCCACTTCTTTGATTAGATAATTGGTGTCCAAGTCGGGAAATACACAGGCGTAATGGTTCAATACATCTCCTGCTTCCCGATCATATATAGCAGGCTCACCTAAGTTTTCTCTGGCCCATTTAGCAAATGTTTTGACTTCAATTCTGTCTTGCAACTGTTCTTGCGCAAGAATACGGACATAACCTGCAAGTGTGCGATTGAAGGTTAATAGCAGTACCTTTAACGGGCTTGCATCATTTTGCCTTACTTTCCTTGCCCTCATCATATTAGAAAGAGATCGTAAGCGGAGCAATGCCGTAGTAGTTTTTCCGCTTCCTGCCGCTCCACGTATTAGTTCCGCGCCCGTACTGTTGGTGCTGATAATAGGAAGTTGCTCTGCTGATGCAGTTATTCGTGGTAAAGTTTTCATATAATTCTCATCATAAGCAACTATTTATTAAATTTAAGATACGCGAATTAAAAATATGAGCAAAGGCTATTGTTGCAATTTTAATGGTGCGTAATTGAATATAAACCAGTCTATTATAAACTCTATTAGAGACAGTATTTTTCATAATTGATGTTATCTTACTATGCTGCAAACTGAATATCCGCTTTGGGTCGAAAGCGGTCATTCGTGCGGTGCCGTATAACAAGTGATTATCCCGACCAAGATAACTTACCACTCACCCTCTTCCCTTGACAGGATTTTCTTCCCTATGCTATATATTCTTCCAGATAACATCCCAATCTGGGGTGTTATTCGGAAATAAGGATAACCCAAGGATGATCAAAATTCCCCCAGATCTACTCTGCTCTTATGACACCCTCCTGGCGCACAAATTGATCGAACCACAACGCCTCCCGCACTACCGAAAGTGGCTGCGCTTCTACCTCGATTTCTGCAACAAATACCACTTCACACCATCAGACTGCGACTCTCTGTTGCATTTCACGGAGAAGTTACGCACAAAAAACCAAGCCGAGTGGCTATGCAAGCAGGCAGGGCATGCGGTAACCCTTTACTATGAGATGATCGAAAAAGACCGGGGTGAGTCGGTTGATCGGTCGGTGATCCAAGAGAGTTCGTCTAGAAGCAATAGTTCGCTGCAGGTTCGGGGGCATGCCCTAAAGCACAAGTGGAACCCGTACCGGTCTCATCCGCGCACGCCTCCCCCCATGGAAGCAGCCTGACTACACCAACTCCCACACCACCAACAGCCGAATTTGCGATTACGACGCCAAAAACGCAATCACCAAGGCCACCTCCCGGAAGAGAAGGTCGCCGCTACGTTGACAACAGCGGTCAGAGGCAGGCTCCGGTCAGCACTACCCAGGAGCCGTGCCGGATAAATCCCGGAATTGAGAATAAGGCAACAACCGGTACCGACTGGACCTGGATCTACGACAAGCTCGCATCAGCCATCAAAGTCAGGCACTACTCGGGAAAAACACTGAAAGCGTATAAGGGTTGGGCGCACAAGTTCCAGGGCTACACCCACAGTAAAAATCCTGGTGACCTCTCTACGGTAGATGTAAAAGAGTACCTCTCTTTTCTGGCAGTGGAGAAGAACGTCTCCGCGTCCACCCAGAACCAGGCATTTAACGCCTTGCTGTTTCTGTTCAGGCACGTGCTGGGAAAGGAGTTTGGTAAGGTCGAGGGAGTGGTGCGGGCCAAGAAGAAGCTCTACATCCCGGTTGTATTGTCACGGGATGAGGTGGATGATGTTATCACTCGGCTCTCCGCGCCATGTGACCTTGCGGCGAAGCTGCTGTACGGCTGCGGTCTGCGCCTGTTTGAATGCCTGAAGCTGAGGGTGCAGGATGTCAATCTGGAGATGCGAGTCTTGACGGTGCACGATGGAAAAGGAAAGAAGGATCGTACCTTGCCCTTGCCTGAGGTGCTGTTGTGCGAGCTCAGAGCGCAGTTGCAGAGGGTCATCGGGGTTCACCGCAGTGATTTGAGTACCGGTTATGCCGGCACCTTTCTGCCGAACCGGCTGGGTGAGAAATACAAGAGTGCGGCCAAGGAGCTGCCATGGCAGTGGTTTTTTCCGGCCACGAAGCTAACACGGGTGCCGGACAGCGGGGAGTACCGGCGCTATCATCTGCATGAATCCGTCATGCAGAAGAGGATCAAGAAGGCGGTAGGAGAGGCGGGAATTCCCAAGCGAGCCACCGCGCATACCCTGAGGCACAGCTACGCCAGTCATCTGCTGCAAGCGAATTACGATATCCGCACCATTCGGAGTTACGGTGACAGTTTACTTTACCCCATACCCCACCTCGTTACACTTCCCATATGGCCCGCATCGCACGTATCGTTATTCCCGGTATTCCCCATCACGTTACGCAACGGGGCAACCGGCGCGAGACCATTTTCTTTGAAGACGGGGATTATCGGCACTACATCAAACTTTTGTCCGAGGCCGCTGAGAAGTCTGGGACTGAGATTTGGGCTTATTGCCTGATGCCTAATCACGTTCATCTTATTTTGGTACCAGCCATGAAGACGGCCTGCGTGCCACCCTGGGCGATGCGCATCGGCGCTATACCCGCTTTATCAATGCCCGCAACAAATGGACCTGGCATTTGTGGCAGGGACGGTTTGGCTCGGTCGCCATGGATGAGGTGCATCTGGCGCACGGGGTGCGGTATGTTTCACTCAACCCCGTGCGAGCGCGGTTGATGAAGCGGGCGAGGGAGTGGCAATGGTCCAGTGTGCAGGCGCATCTGACGGGTAAGAATGATGGATTGGTTACGGTCAAGCCTGTTCTTGAACGGCTCCCTGATTTTGCGGCTCTGCTAGAGAGTGGCGAAGATGAAGCGATAAGTCAGCAAATCCGAAAAGCCGAAACCATCGGCCGCCCCATCGGATCACCAGAGTGGCTGGATGGTTTGGGAAAACATTTGGGTCGAATTGTGCGGGCGGGGAAGCAAGGGCCTCTGGCAAAGGGGTTGAGGTAAAGTAAACTGTCACCGTAATCAACTTGTTAGCCTCGCTTGCCAATGACTGCATATGTGCTATCATTTTTCTTATGGCAGATTTGGTTGTAGTCGATACCAGCGTTCTAGTAAGTGCCCTGATTGGTGAGCAAGGACCAAGCAGGGAAATACTGCGACGCTGCTTGAATGGTGAATACAACCCGTTGATTAGCAACACCTTATTCTCCGAGTACGAGGATGTCACAGGCAGGAAGAAAATTCTTGATTTGTGTCCTCTGAACGCACCAGAAATACGGGAAATACTCAATGCCTTGTACTCTATTTGCCAGTGGGTACCGGTGTATTTCCTATGGCGGCCTAATCTAAGAGATGAGGGTGATAATTTCTTAATCGAACTTGCGCTGGCTGGAAATGCCGACATCATTATTAGCAACAATATTAATGACTTACGCGGTGCTGAGTTGAAGTTTCCTGGATTGAGAATACTCACGCCAGAACAGATATTGAGGGGTGAATGAAATGGCAACGTTGACCATTCGTATACCTGACGAAAAAGCGGGCCGACTAAAAGCACTAGCTAAGCACCGGCACGTGAGCGTAAATAAACTGATTGATGAACTTTCAACTCAAGCCCTCGCAGAGTTTGATAGTGAAGTTCGTTTTCGGGCGTTTGCCGCAAGTGGCGATCCTGATCGTGGTTTAGAATTATTGGAAAAGCTCGATACCCATTTTTCTAAAGGCTAAAGGCAGTAACGCCAGCCGTAAACGGTGCATTTGTAGTGAGCGCAGCGAACGAAAAATGCGTCCGCGTTTACGGCCTTGTTAGGGCTTGATTGCATTTTTCACCAGTTGGATACTTTGCTTTATATTGCTAATATATTTATCAGACCATTCCTTATTAATCTTCCCTGAATTTTCTTCTGCCAATGCTTCCTCGATCCTAGTTTCAGCAGCTTTTACATGCTTTTCAGTCACTGGAAATCCGGAGTCTACAAGAGCGCGTACCTTTATTGGTTCACTTAGAACGATTTCTAGGAGATCTACCCCTCTTGTAAATTCTGGCAGTGAGCTTTCTGGATAACTTACAATAGTATTAGCACTAACATTCAATATGGCTTTGAACTCATCATCCGTGCCTTCAAGTGCAGCGCGCATTAGAGGTGTCCATCCCCAATGCTGACGAATTTCTATATCCGCACCATATTTTACAAGTAGGTTCGCTATCTCGTAGGGAACACTGCCGGTACCACTTGGCCCATTTACATCTACCATCATATGAAGAGGCGTATATCCTTCTGATGTCTTATCGTTGACATCTGCTCCTGATAATATGATTTTTTCTATAATGTCCACACTCCGCTCAGATGATGATACAGATGCCATTAGCGGAGTCATTTCATATTCATCCCTGACATTCACTAAGTTTGGTTGCACATTCAGGATTATTTTAACAAGCAGGTAATTTCCATCTTCAATAGCTTGAAAAAGTTCTTCTCCTTCCATTTTTTCCTCAATTTTTTCGCACCCTATTAATAGGAATGAAACCAGTATCGCTATAACTATTGGCATGTATTCCTCTGCCCTAACGCCAAAATAAGCCGCGCGTTTTTTGCGTCGGCTGTATTTGCTTGTTAGCTGTGAGATCTTGTAATGAACCAGAAATGTACTTGTGAATAATGCTCGACACAAAAGTCTGGTACGGAATACCTTCTTCTGACGCTCTTGACTGAATAGCTGTTAAATCCCGATTGGAGATTCGGATGTTAATTCTTTTATCCTTCTTAAACGTGTTGCTGGCGATTGCCTTCAATTCCTTTTTGCGAGCTTCAGTTAAAACTGACTCAAACTCACCAGCCTCCACGGCTTTAAGCAGCGCTTTCTCTTCTTTCGACAATGTGGCTTTACTCATGATTTACCTCCAAGATAAAGCTTGGTGAATTTTCTACTGAAGCAAGAGAAGCAAGAGGGTCAGGTCTCCCATTGCACATTGTGTGATTCAATTTCTGACTGCTTGATGGCACGACTCACCGTCATGCGCCCAACACAAAAATAGTCCGCTATCGCTTGCATGCTGTAGGCGCCTGTACGGTAAGCATACGCCATCGCTTCTTTATGATCATTATGCTGCTCGGCAAAATAACTCAATGGCTTCGCGACAGGTCTCCGTTGCTTCTGTGGCACCTCCCGAAGAGAACGATTTGGTTCGATGAGGGATTGCATCCTCTCCACAAACCCCTCAGAGCCCAGGTAGACTTGGTTTTTTAGCTCAACCCAGGGGCTGGTCGCATGAATTCCTTCGTCGATAAATTTCCGATACGAGGCAACTGCCCGCTTTCTGACGTTGCCGAATGCACCCAATAGCCAGTCGGTCATCAGGAAGGGCGGTGTCTCAACCAATCCCACCGTCGACCGATAGCTGCTCCAAAGCCACTCTTCAGGATGACGTACCATTTGAGCACGAATGGGGTTGAGTACTACATACCGAGCCAGTTCCAGAAGATAGCCCTCCTTCTCTACCAAAATCCCCTTAAATCTTCCCTGAAATAGATGACCAACTCGTCGATGGGTGCGATTGATGTACTGGGTATATACGCCGTTCAACTGTCTCATGCCCAGTGAGAGATTGGCATCAGGTGTTTCGATTATGAGGTGATAATGGTTCGTCATCAGACAATAGGCATGACAGATCCAGTTGAAGCGTTCACATGTTGCTCCAAGGATTTCCAGAAAGGCTAATCGGTCATTGTCACCATCCCCCAGAAAGATCGCCTTTCGCTCATTACCTCGTGCAGTAACGTGATACAGCGCACCAGAAAATTCCAATCGAAGTGGTCTAGCCATTTCTCGCTCAATTCTCCTCTATTCCGTAAGAAGATACTAAATCATCTGGGACTGATGTGCAATGGGAGACCTGACCCCTATTTCGGACTTGACCCCTATTTCATTTATTGCCAATTAGCTGAAGTTCGAGGTTAATCAATGAACCTGAAATAACGGCCTACCCCAGCAGCAGCCTCTACAAATCTTTTGGCAGTAGCACGATCCATAATTATGGACTTTCCATCTACATTTAAATAAATACTGTCTTCGTCAAAGTATGAGGAACGACCAAATTCAATATCCATTTCATCTTTCCCACCCTGACACTTTACGGTTTCTTCAAAAAACATAGTTGTTGCCATGACTCATTTCCCTTTTTTTCTAAATCAAAACTGACATTTAATGTATGTGTGTGATTATTCCAATAATTAGCCTAACGCATAGCATGAGGGGCGCAGATGTAGCGAGCGCAGCGAGTGAAATATGCGTCCCTCTCTATGCTTTTGTTATGCCACTATTCTCACGAAACTCTACACTCACTCCATATTTGAAAAACACTGCCACTTAAGAAGTCTGTCGCATCAAAAAAAATCCTAGCGTATCCATCCGGCTCTTTATAGACACTTGTTAAGTCTACTTTAAAGAGTCTCAAATCCCTCTCAAAACAAGCCGATATAGCTTCTTCAAGCTTGGTTTTAACATCATTTATTATTACAAACTCTGCATCTCTAATTAACTTTGCAATATCACGCCGCAGCAATTCGGCCCCATCAGTATCGTTCTCTCCCTCAATAATATCTAGAACTCTGTATGTGGTATTGAGAAAATCGGTCTCCACCTGTATTTCCTTACTTTGCTTTAATTCATCTATTTCTTGACGACGCGAAGAAAAGTAGCGTTCTATAGCACAATTATCAAAGCTACCAGGGCCTAACATTCCTTTCTTATTCAACGACGCGCTACTACTTTTCTGGAGATGCTTCTTGTACCACTTACCCAGCGAGCTTTTCTTACTCAATAATTTGAATAATTTAATATTGACAGGATGTGTTTTTTCTATTGTAGCGTATACTCTTGCCAAATCATGATGCTGATTAAATCTTTGTAGTGCATCATATAAAATGAAATCGAACTGATCATACCGTTTACCACCCTCTCTATAAATTGCCGGGACCTTTATAACCTCATCCATATCTTCCCTTGCACCAATCCTTAGTTTTTTGATCATTTCTTTTAATTCATACTTTTCGGATATTCTAGTAATTATTTCTAGAATAGACCAATAATTGAGAGGCTCGTAATAATATGAGCTTTCTCTGTTCTTATTTAATAAACTCAGCAAAGTTCCGTTCGATATAGCCGCAGGCTCTATCTTCGGAATGATATTGATATCATACTGCTTCTCCATGGCAGATAAGTATCTTATTGTATTTAAAATATCATCTATATATTCATTTGGCGTTAAGAAAGCTGGCTTAACCAGTAAATATACCACTATGTGGCACCTTGACTTATACTCATGTGGTAGGTTGCTTAAGTATGCTAGGGCTTCTTCAAATTCGTATTTCCCAAACCCTTTGTTGATACAAGCTTTTCGAATAAAGTCATCGGACGTCTCAAGGCCTACTCCTATTTCTAGAATTTGATTTTTATTTAAGAAATCTAGTAAATTCGGTACATCGTCATCAATCCATATATGCTCTGGCTCGGACTCCACTAAAATGCGCCGGATATAGGTCATCTGGCCAAAATAACCAAATATTTCAGCTTTAATGTCATCCTTAAACTGCTTGTCACTAAGAAAAGAACCATCACTCAATATTTCGATGGCTTCGAATATTTTATGTCCGGACCAACCAACGCTCAAAGCGTTTTTAACCTGACTAACTAACTGCTCTTTACTGGATCTCTTGAATTCTGTACCTGCATAATATCCACAATTGAAACACCCTAGCTTTAGAGGGTCACGGCCACGATAGGTACATTGTGTATTTTTGAATCCAAAGCTTAACCTATAACCTTTATCGCTATGTACGGAATGTGTTGGGCTCACCCTGACCCATGCTGGTATCTTATGACTTGCTTCACTATCAAGTCGCGCAAAATCTTTTTTCAGTGAATTATAGTGACTATTTCTATGATCTTTTAGAGTGGAGGTCAAACCTAATATAGCCGTGCTAATTTCGTGCTTTCTATCGTGATTTAACCACGATTCCAGCTTCATGTAGTCATCATAATCTGCCTCTCTATTTATAAACTGCTTCCAAATCTCTCTATTTTTCGGACGATCTCTGTAACCTTTCTTTATCAATGCATCCGCCACATCATCTGGATTATTTTTATAAGCTTTATATTGTAACGTTTTTAAGTATCTATGGTCCGTCAAAGGGTGTAGCCACGGCATGATGTAAAAAGATCTTTATTAAAAACAGCTGGTTTGGTAAGCTTTCTTGAAATCATAGCAAGAAGGTACCT
>JBEVXU010000010.1:0-5715 GCA_040505895.1 Sedimenticola sp.
CCTGCAACAAGGCCTGTACCTGTTAAACACTGCGCATATGAAGGGTCAGTTAATCTGAGTACAGGTGGGTCTGTTTTCTTTAGCGGTGAGGATATGGATCACTCGCCCCTGGTACAGGAGCCGTTTCATTGCAGCCATCACGGGCGAGAGTCGCTCATGGAGTTGAATGACCCAGCCACTCATGGTCTGGCGACTCAGGTCGATCCCCTCCCTGGTGTAGATCCCTTGCTGGCGATAAAATGGCAGCCCATCCACGAACTTGCGGGTGACCACGTCAGCGATCACCGAGCTGTGGGCGATGGACTTGGGGAGGATCTGATCGGGACGGGAAGCCGTCTTGACACCCTGTTCGGCACCAGCCACTTCATCGCTCTTGGGGACGTACTTAGCCCGCTTGTACACGATGACGTAGTGCTGCCGGGGGATGACGGCCAACTGCTCTGAGGTGTCATAGCCGATGAGGGTCCAGTCATCCCCCATCGTGGCCTTCTCTTCCTCAGAGAGATCGATAACCTTCTCTACCCGATTGAAATGGGCAGGCAGTGGGCGGCGCACGGGCTTCTTCTTTTCGCCGGCCGCCTTCTCTTGAACCTTGGGCTCATCATCCTGATCGGCGGGTAGATCCAATTCGGCCGGCAACTGTTCCAGCTCCGCCTCGTCGAACAGGGAGAGCTGATCCTTGTTGGCGTGATTCGCTTTGGCGCCAAACTGGCGTTTACGCAGCAGCAGGATGTAATCGAGTAACTGCTCTATGCGCTGGGATTTTTCTGCTAAGGCCAGCTCATTTTCCTTGACCACATCCCTCAATTGAACCACCTCAGCCTTAAGCGAAGAGGTGTTACTTGAAAGGAAAATAGCTTCATATTTCATGTGCTTAAGTATACTATATGGGCGTCCATCAAGCGGCCCCATCAAGCAGCCAAAAAGGCATCAAAACAGGGGATAATTTGCCGCCTTATGGGCGTCGACTCGCGTGATGTCCAGGCCCTCCAACAACCATCCCAATTCACGGGAGGTAATCTCAATCGCGGCGCATTCACCGGTAGCCGGCCACCAGAACCGCTGCTTTTCCAGGCGCCGGTAGAAGAGCCAAAATCCATTGTTGTGCCTGTAAAGGATCTTGATTTTATCCCTCAACCGATTGCAGAAAACGAACAGGTGATTCGAAAAGGGATCCGCCTCCAAAACATCCTGCACCAGCACCATGAGTCCATTGATCGATTTCCTCATGTCAGTCACTCCGGTGGCTAGGTAGACCTGGGTGTTTGATTCAAGGGCGATCATGATGTCTGAAGAATCTGAATAACTCGCTTTAGCGTGTCTGGATCAAAATCGGAAGGAATATCGAGTCGTAGGTGCTCTTTGATCTGCAAGGTCAGGTACGAGGAACGAAGCCGGGTTACGCTGACAGGAAGGTGGGTGCTGACGGCGCGTTGGGTTTCTCTTCCGCCATGGATATCTGACGCCACCGCTGGAAAGAACCGAGTCCCAAGTGGTGTTGCTCACAAAATGCCCTTTGGCTCAGTCCACTCTGCTGCCATGCATGGATACGTTCAAGCCAGCGTTGACGGTTGGCCTCTCTCTTCGTCTCTCTTCGATAAGCTCGGTCTCATAATGCATCCTCTTCTCGGTAATTGACGATGGGAGCATCATGATGGAACCCGCAGACGCGGGATAGATGTATTTCGCTAGACGCTTACCAATAACCCAGTGCAGATAGATAACTTTCAGGGGACGTCATCCACGGGGCCTACCGTACAGAGGCGATCCTGAGCCTAATTACACAATATCAATAGCTTAGCCTATTTTTACTCCGACCCATGAGGTTAAGTTAAAAGGTGTCACTGCACCCACCTAAAAATCATCCATATGCACCGGGTTATCGAGAAGTTACGCCATGTTGTCTGGATGTTGATCGAGCAAAATTCCGAGCGTATCGAGTGGTGCTCAGTGGACCATCAAATATGCTCATGCTGCGATAATACGAAACTCAGTCGCCTTGGCGATCGGACGGACAAAATTTTTCTCCCGCTTCATCTCTACGATGCCATATCGCGACATGGTTTTGAGGGTTCTGGATAGATTTCCCGGTTTCCGACCGCAGGCTCTCGCTAACGCCGAAATCGACTCCGGATGTATCTCGGCCATTACTTTGAGAAGCGCACGATTCTCATCGCTCAAAACCTCCGCCAGCGACTTCATTGAGGTAAACCAGATCTTGGGTTCACCCCGCTTTGGTTTGTATTTCCCACTGGCAATGGCCAATATCCGATTACGGATCTTTTCCTGTGGCATGATGCCAATCGTGATGGTCTTCATCGTTTTCTTACCTCTTGCAGCACGCGATCTACTTCCGTGAAGAAGTCCGAAAGGAGTTGATAGGCATCCTTGAACTCGTAAGGTACGCCCTTGTCTGATGCATGGCGGTGCTGGTGATCATAAGGCAGTATTCGTCCTACAAACTTGAATTTCTTCGGCGGCTTCGCTAAATGTGCATTGTCATAACCTAAGATTCGCCTACCGTATGGTTCGTGCAGTGTTAGCGAATAGCGGATACCATGTGGAACCATCAGGGTGGCCTCAACCCGCCATGCCTCGATCTTGATCCAGTATCCACCGTCTTGGTCGATAATCTGATCGTGTAGATCTAATAAGGTTTCTATCCCTGAATCTTCATTCATATTTAATTATATCACCTGATGATAAAGTGTGATAGGAGCAATTCTGTCCCAAGAGGCATGACCAATATCTGCCTGAGATCCTTCATAGGATAGCTTCCAGGTAGGCCGGATCACTTTTTCGACCCAACAAATATTGGCCTCTTTTAGTAGCTCGCTAAGGTTAAATTTCTTTTGTGACTTGTAAAGCTTAAATGCCTCCAGTACTACATCCATGCCGATTTTATTACGGAGCTTGAAACAGTCAGCGAGGGTTTTTTCAGTGGAAAGGAGGGCATCTATCAACTGGCATATGATGGAGTGGGAAGGAGGGCGCCCATCAACTGACATATGATGGGTGTCCTGTTTTTTTTTACTGTTTTTTTATCTTCAGAGCAGGTTCCTTGAATATTCGCAAGCAACGGGTGGTGTATTTAGAGTTTTTAACATCCGTTGATATTTTGCTCGATACCATTCAGTTCATCCATGAGTTCGTCAAACGATGGCGGCTCACCGTACATCATGTTGGCTGCCAGCATCTCTTCGTAATCTGAATGCAGCCGGCTCAGTAGATCCCCGTTAGGGATGAGATTGAGCTCACCTTTCTGACAGGCCTCGTAATTCGCATGCGAGTAGTAGAAAAATACCTGTTTGTGGTTGATGACGTCCTCAAGGAGTTTCCGATTGTTTATCGCAGCTTTTCCAATGTCATGCTGGGACATTTTCACCATGTCGTACCAGTGACGAGAGAAGCGATTATAGTTGTTCCTTGGCTTTGTTCTGTTACATTCAACGTGGATGAGTGTTGCCTTCTCCCAAAACGTGCGTTCAGGCGAGAGTACGATAACCTCGGAGGAGGGGAAGTCAACAGTGTCTACAATAGTTGCAGCATCTGGTACTACTGTGTGCCGTTCGTTTGGATCAATAACATTTCGACCTCCCAGTTCGACTAGGATATGTCTCTTGATGTAGTTGCTGCCTTCCTTGACTACAGAAGGGTAATTGATCCAGATCTTTTCTCCGTCATTGGATATCTCAGTGGTGTATTCGTCAGCGTAAGGGAATTCTTTTAATTGATCCTGGATGTGAGGTAGCACAATTGTATTGGCGTATTCTCTGACGTAGCTCTTGAGTCTATCGCTATATTTTTTGATGGCAGTCCTGCTTGCGTTTGCTGCGAATGGATTGTAGTCGTCATCGAATTCCCGGTAATCGAGCGTGACGTCAACGTCTTCGGAGAAGCGCTGGATCGCCCCATAGACCTTGGAGAGCGAAGTGCCACCCTTGAAGGCCATGGGGTGTGCATCAGGCATGGTGAAGAGCGTCTCGAGTGCCCAGCATACGAGCACATCTTTCTCAATAGATTCTCTCGTCAGGGCCAGTCTCGTTGCGACGTGATTGATGATTTCGCTGCGTCCTTCGGCAGGGAGGTGCAGGAATTGCTCAGGCATGAGCTTCACCGGCGCCGTACTTCTTGAGCGCTCCCGACATCCAGGCAGGCATGCTGGAGTTCATCAGCTCACCCAGCTCCTTGCCCGTCAGTTGCTCGGTGACTGTCCTGACGGTGTGTTCGTTCATATTCTCCTTACCAGCGTACCAGAGTGCTGATAGTGCCATGCCGGAGCGCTTACCAGCCAGCTGCAGCTTGCGCCGGTTGACATGCTTTAGCGTGACCGTCGAACCTCGTACACTGATTTCACGAGTGGGTCCGCTGGTGTAGTAGATTGGCTTCATTGGCACTTGAGTAGACAACTTGAACCGATTCGACGCGACCGCACCATGAACTTGGAGAATCTCACCTCGTTCCTTCGCCATAACCTCAATAATTTCCTCAGCGCAGGGAAGCACCTCACCGACGTACTTACTTTTCTTAGGGCGAGCGTACACCCCGCGAATGACACGGCGAATTATCCCTTCCTCAACCAGTCGATGCAGTGCCATGTCGACAGATGCGCGAGAGCCTAGCTTTAGAAAGCGTGCATTGGTAAACGGTTCAGCGCGGGGAATTCTTTGAGTGCGCTTGCGTATTGTTTCTGCTACGGACATAAGTTCCTCTCCTATATGTTAGAAATTATAGCAATATTTTCTAACATGTCACGTGGTTGTTTATTCTTTAAAAACAGTGGCTAAATGATAATAAATGTCGCTGTATATGGAGTTTTTATTGGTAATTCAATAGCTAACGTGAGGTTGGCTTACCCTGTTTAGGAATTGAACTATTCTTAAGGGTGGTTGTGTCAAATGAGGGTTAGGGAAGGAATGCCATGCCGAGACGTCATAAAACAAAGATTCAGGACTAAGCTTACCTATCGATCACGATTGATGAACACCAAGTCTGCTTAAGTGCTGGGCACAACCTACACCTATAGGGCTCCCATTCGCCCTATGCTTACGACGAAGAGTGTGATTTTCGTTATGACACACGAATGGAAATTTCGGGGTTGTGTACATATCCTGAAGGGCGTGCAGGAGAGCGTTATGATGTAACTCTGATAGCTGCAGCACCAGATGCCAGTGAACTGACCTTAAAAATAAAAAACCTCCAAGAATGTGACAAAAACGGTAGTCCAAGATATAAAAAGCTCAAAAGCGGTATGTATCCGGTCTATAAAAAACCACCGCCCATAGGGTTCATGGATAAGGTGCGAGGTAAAAATCACTTCACACTTTGGCTATGGGTTTCTCCCCTGATGGTCACGGATTCTCTGATCACGTTGGCTCACTATCAACCAGCTTTTATGTCGATTCACGAGTTCAGGATTGATCGCAAATGGCAGGTGCATTCCTTTTCCATTTAGAGTAGCGATCCTGCCGAAGAGTAATTCTAGGTTGGCTCCATAGGCATGCTTAGGGATTTAGACTTAAGTGCTAAATTCAGCTAGGATGCCCGAATATTTTTACGCACATCCATTTGCTAAGTTGTTGATCTATAAAGGTGTGAAAAAGGTGGTTTTACGCACTATAAAAACGTAACTTCTCAATAACTCAGTGCAGGTGGCACTGCTGTCCCGTTAACTCCCTCTCCCTTTTGGGGAGAGGGTTGGGGTGAGGGGGATCT
>JBEVXU010000011.1:0-113407 GCA_040505895.1 Sedimenticola sp.
GTTGGCAGTTGGCAGTTGGCAGTTGGCAGTTGGCAGTTGGCAGTTGGCAGTTGGCAGTTGGCAGTTGGCAGTTGGCAGTTGGCAAAAAAGACTGTTTCTTTCCAAAGCTCACGGTCAAGCAGTTTCCGACGAACGGCACTGATAACTGATAACTGATAACTGATAACTGATAACTGATAACTGATAACTGATAACTGATAACTGATAACTGATAACTGATAACTGATAACTGACAACTGACAACTGACAACTGACAACTGACAACTGACAACTGACAAAAATCGTGACCTCAAGCCCTATCGAAACAAAACTGGCAGCAGCCCGTACCAAGCTGATCCTCGATAAACCGTTTCTCGGGGCACTAGTGCTGCGCCTGCCGATGGAAGCAGCCCAGCGGGCCTGGTGTGAGACTACAGCAACGGACGCCCGCAAATTCTACTACAACCCGGAATATATCGACGCCCTGAATTTGGCCGAAACTCAGTTTGTGCTCGCCCATGAGGCTCTACATTGTGCGCTCTCCCACTTTGCACGCCGTCAACACCGCATCTGTCATCGTTGGGATCTTGCCTGTGATTTCGCCATCAATCCACTGCTGCTTGACGATGGGCTTACCCCTCCTCCCGACTCACTGCTGCTGGAGCAGTTCCGAGGGATGACCGCAGAGGAGATTTACCCTCTGCTGGATGAATTTGAGGATAAGGAGACCCTCGACTACCACGCCTACGACAAAGATAACCAAGAGAAGAGTGGCTCAGGTAAAACCGAAAATGACCTTTCGAAAGAGCAGGAACAGGAGGATGGGTCCTCCACCGGTGACGCCCCACAGGTCGAAATAGACCAAGGTGCGGGCGGCAACACCCCACCACCCGCCCTTGGTCCAGATGAGCAGGAGACGCTCAGCATCCAGTGGCAACAACGCATGGCCGGCGCTGCTCAGCAGGCGATGCAGGCGGGCAAACTGGGGGGCACACTGGCACGCATGATCGATCACCTGCTACAGCCTCAGCTCCCCTGGCGTATGCTGCTGGCCCGGCACCTATCGAGCAATGCCCGTGACGACTACAGCTATATGCGGCCATCACGGCGTGAAGGGGCCTTTATCCTGCCCAGCCTACGTAGTCAGCAGATTGATCTGGTGGTAGCCCTCGACACCAGCGGTTCCATCGCTGAGGAGGAGCTCAGCCAATTCATCTCAGAGATCGACGCAATCAAGGGGCAACTACGGGCAAGGGTAACACTGGTGGCCTGCGATGCCTCGCTGGCCGAAGATGGCCCTTGGGTATTCGAACCCTGGGAGGAGTTCAAACTTCCACGCACCTTCACTGGCGGCGGCGGCACCCGTTTTTCTCCCGTGTTCGAGTGGGTGGAAAAACAGGGACTGCAACCGGAAACCCTAATCTATTTCACCGATGCCGAAGGGCGTTTTCCGGAGATACCACCTCACTATCATGTTGTCTGGCTGGTCAAGGGAAAGTGCACAGTACCCTGGGGAGAGCGGATTCAGCTCAACTAAGGAACCTCTGAATCCGCATCAGCTGTAATTTATCGATCCCATCATTTTGCCAACCACCCTGTGGACGGGTAACATCAGAACTTTCCAGGGATCGACGGGTCTACTCGTAAATGCTGCAATATCTCACACTAGCCCGACTGCCAGGAAAACCTGCAGGCCTTATCTGCTTGCTGCTCCTGCTCACCTCAATAACCGCCAACAGCTTTGCCGGCGACATTCGCCTACCGGAAATCGGCGACCCATCTGGCAACCTCATCACTCCAGCGGAAGAGCAACGGTTTGGCCAGGCGTTTATGCGCAACATCCGCAGCAGCATGAATGTACTCTCAGACCCACTGATGGAGAACTACATTCAGTCGTTGGGAGAACGGCTGGTCGAAGCAAGCGACACACCGGGACGCAGCTTCCATTTCTTTCTCGTTGATGCTCCCGAGATCAACGCCTTCGCCGGTCCGAGTGGCTATATCGGCACCTACACGGGCCTAATCACCGCTACCCAGTCGGAGAGTGAACTTGCCTCCGTGCTCGCTCATGAGACCGCCCACGTCAGCCAGCAACACCTGCTGCGCACCTTTGATGCCGTTCAGCGCATGTCTCTTCCCATGGCGGCATTAACAGTGGCCGCTATTGTTATTGGTGCCGCCGCTGATAATCCGGATGCGGGAGTTGCTGCGTTCACAGGCATCCAGGCGGGCATGGCCCAACGACAGATCAACTTTACCCGCTCCCATGAAGAGGAGGCCGACCGTATCGGTATTCAGTCACTGGCCAATGCCGGCTTTGAACCGCAAGCAATGGCAACCTTCTTCGCCCGTATGGGAAAAGCCTCGCGCCTCTACGACAGTGGTCAATTGCCTGAGTTTCTTCGCACACATCCAGTGAGCAGCAACCGAATTGCCGATGCCTATGGGCGGGCGGATGACCACCGCTATCAGCAACGACCCGATAGTCTGGAGTACCACCTGTTGCGGGCAAAGCTACGCTCAGCTGAATTCGCAGATCCGAGAGAGGCAATTCTCTTTTTCGAAAAGAGTCTGAACGAAGGGCGATTCAGGAACGAAGAGGGACAACGCTATGGTCACCTCTTATCACTACTTGCCGGGCGCCGTTATCAGGAGGCAAAATCAGAGCTGGCAATACTGCAGAAGAAACGGCCGCAGCAGGTTGACTACATCGTTGCCGGCGCACTGATAGAAAAGGGTATTGGCCACCCCAAAAATGGACTGGAGATATTGAGAGAGGGGTTGGAGATCCACCCCGGCAACTATCCGCTGTCAATCTACTATGCACAGGCACTCCTCGACCACGGGGACGCAGCTAAGGTAATCCCTCTGCTGGAAGAGCAGATTCACGACCACTCCGACAACACCACTCTTTACAAACTCCTCGCCCAGGCAGCCGGAGACAGTGGCAACGAAACACAGGGGCGACGTTACCTTTCAGAGTACCACTACCATTCAGGGGATTTGCAGGCGGCTATCAAGCAGCTTCAACAGGCGTTAAGCGACCGCTCGATCGATTACTATCAGAGCGCCGTCATGGCCGCCCGTCTTAAAGCGTTGCGCCTGGAGCATAAAGAGCTGAAAGAGCGAAAGAAGGAGTAGTGGGCGCTAGGGAGACTCTGATTAAGTCTGGTTAGATTTAGGCTGAGATAAAATTATTCCAATTTGTTTCGAAGTGAGCGGTAATAGCCCCTCTATTGCTGCGATCTTCGAAGCGAATTGGGGCAATTTTAGCCAGCGTAAAGCAATCATGACTTGGTCAGAGTCTCCCTAGGGAGACTCTGCAGAACCTCACTTCATCTGGCTACGCCCAACACCTTACCAATCTTTCTTTTCGTCCTCATCCAAAGCAGCATCAAGATCTACAACTTCGTCAAGATCGACCACCTCGTCAAATTCCTCATTGATAAGGTCACCCAAGTCCGTAATCTCATCCATCCCCCCATCTAAGAGCGGTTCAGGTTCAGGTTCAGGTTCAGGTTCAGGTTCAGGTTCAGGTTCAGGTTCAGGTTCAGGTTCAGGTTCAGGCTTGGGCTCAGGTTCGGGCTCAGGTTCGGGCTCAGGTTCGGGCTCAGGTTCGGGCTCAGGTTCGGGCTCAGGTTCGGGCTCAGGTTCGGGCTCAGGTTCGGGCTCAGGTTCGGGTTCTGGTTCAGGCTCTGCAGCACTCTCTTCACTGTCTGAGAACAGCTCCTCTGCAAGGCTGGACATTGACTCCATCTCGTCTACCGGCTCAGCCTGTTCACCCAGCACCTCCTCGGCAGTCTCACTTTCCATAGCCGCCGCCATCTGCTCATCTACTGTGGAATCGAGATCCCCACCTTCCCAGCCGCTCAAGGCATCGTCAAGATCCACTCCATCCTCTTCTGCAGCAGCCTCAGACTCCTCTTCCATCTCCATGGCATCCAAGTTTTCCACTGCATCCTGATCAGGATTTGCCTGTACTTCGGCATTAACAATCGCCTCATGCTTCTGAAACATCTGGCGTAACTTATCCTTATCCAGATCAGTTCCTGCACCCCCGGCAAACATGGAGGAGAATTCGTTGAGCATCCTGCTCATGGTGTCCATCGTGGTGCCCAGTTCACTGCTCAGTCGTTTGTTTTCAATCTTTAAGCGCTCAACCTCTGCATCAAACTTGGCTGTCTCATCATCACTGACACTCTTCCCCTGGGCTCCACCACCCGCCCCCTTGGGGATCTCAAGCACACGATAGGGCTCTACCGCGCTCTCAAACTCAACATTGAGGTTCTGCAATACAGTGGCATCCCGTCCCAGATAGACATTCATAAAGGTCTGATAAAAGAGCTTCTCCCCCCGGCTGATATGGGTAACCGCCTTTTCCAAAGCTCCCCCATCCAGGTTGTAGACACTCTGTGCCACCTCTCGGGTTTCGACGGTACGACGCTCATCATCTTTTTTAATTCGTGACAACAACCGCAGAACCGCCATGCGGTCACGCTTCCTTTTTATCAGCGCCCGTACAATTAAAAACACCGAGGTCACTGAGGTGAGCAGCAACAGTTCACCCAGCATCATCAAAACCAGGGCATCAATCTGCATCATCAGATGTACCCTCATCTTCTGTGATCAACTGAACCTGCTCGTTCTTCATACTACGGCGATAGAGCCAAAAGCCGACACCTGCACCAATCAACAACAGAAGATTAATACCACCGAAAACAGCCGCATTGACCATCCAGTCAGGTGACTCTTCCTCGGGCTCCACTGGCGGCTCTGGCTCCGGCTCCGGCTCAGGTGGTGGTATCGGCTCTGGTGGCGGTGGTGGAGGCTCAGGCGGTGGTAACACACCCCTACCCTCAACCGTTATCGGATCAAACTCCAGGTCAAGATCACTCCCGGATGCCGTTTTACCGGAAACACGGGCGACCAGCGTTGAATCGCCGATCATAGAAGCAGTATCGATCCGCGTTTCCCAAACACCCTCTTCCATACCGGGAAGCATCATTACCGGTATCTCGTTACCCTCCGCAGAGGTAAGTCCCACCTCGAACTGCAACGATGCCGCATCCACCAACTCTTTGTCGGCACTGATCAGCAGTAAGGTGCCTTCCGCATCCCTATCAATAACCTCAACGTTGAATGGAGAGGCAAGCTCAAACCGGTGCCGCTGCTCACGTTGAAAGGTTTTACCCTCCGCCCGGATAATCAGTTCACTTTTTCCGGGATTGAGCCCCTCACCTACAACAACGGTGAAGCTGCCATCACCCGCTTTCTTATCCTCACCCTGTCCGTCGTCAAACAGTGGGCGGGGTTCGCCGACTACGCCATCGTTTATATGCTCGCTCTTCACCTCGATCATATCGAGGAACTCTTTTCGAGTTATCGTCTCTCCTTTGTTGGTAAAGTAAACCTCCAGTGGTAACTGCTCCCCAAGAACAAAGCGACTCGGCAACTCACTACTGCGCATCTTCATGTTGGTCACAACCATCACCCGATTGTCGGGATCTGTAGCTGCAAGCAATCGCCACTCACCCACTTCCGGGTCGGCGATGGTCAACAGGTCGTAACCCTCATCATGGTGCCAAACCACATTTTCGGGGGCCTCTCTGGTACCAAATTGTTGGCCCGACGGCATCACCACTTGCGTTGGCTCTGCACCATCCTGGCGGAAAACCAACAGTGTCAACTCTTCAATACTGCTGTCGACAAGAAACTTGTTGTCATTGAGGGGGACGGTATCGGGCCGCCCCACTTTTTCAAATATGCGTAGAAAAATCCGCTGCAACTGCGCCGCATCATTAACCTGCTCATACCAGCCGCCACTCTCGCTGGAGAGAATCTTCATCAGTTCATGATCGGCACGTTCAGAGAGGGCAATAGTATGAACCTTGGCCCCAAACGTCTTTATCTTGGGGACCAACTCATCAATGATGCGCTGACGGGAGATTCTGTTTTTTCCCTGAGATTTACTGATATCGACCATGCCGTCGGTCAATAGTATCAAGTGACGTTGATAGACACGGCTGGCGCCACCCCAGTCGGCGATAGCACGTTTTAGCACCTCTTCAATATTGGTAAACTGGCCGGGAGAACCAATTTTTGCCGCCCCCGTCCTTGCCCGCTCCCTCCAGGCTTCATCAACCTGACCCAGCGGCACCTGCATATTGACGTACTGACCAAAGGTCCAGACACCGGCACGAGCCTCATCCGGTAGCAGCCCCACCAGCAGTCGCAGTGCCGGACGGCGAAGATTCTTAGGATCGTTCTGCCTCATGCTGCCCGAGATATCGATCAAAATCCGGGCATCAGCAGCATCCACCTGAACAGGGGCTGCCTGCAATGAAAGAGTGGTGCAGAGAAGCAGGCCAAGAATCAACTGCAGAGGTCTAAGAAGTGGGCGAGGTAGATTCACCATACATCCAGGTCCTTTATTGTTAGATTTAAAATCTCCCGAACTATTAGCGGCACATGTCTATAAAGACTTTAGTTAAAAGAGTTGATTATGGATAGGGAGGCGGTTCACCGTCCGGCCGCTGGTAGAAGCGTTTGTAACTCCAGAGGTACTGTGAAGGGCATTGGCGGACGCAGTGCTCAAGTCCCTGATTCAGGGCCGTCGCTGCGATAACAGGATCAGCATTGGCTATTCCGTCCGGCGCCTCAAACCAGTGCATACGAAACCCTTCCGAATCCTCCAACCGTTCCATATACCAGAACAATACAGAGGCACCGGTCTTCTGGGCAAGCCGGTTGACCAATACCATGGTCATCGCCTGGAGGCCAAAGAAGGGGGCAAATACCCCACCCCGGCGCCCCGCCGCCTTCGGCTCCTGATCGGCCAGCACCAACACCACTTCTCCGCGCTTAAGCGTGGCATAGATTGCTTTCACTCCCTGTGGTGTGGCCGGCACCAACTGTGCCCCACTCTCGCTTCGCCCTTGCTTGATCGTACCTTCCAACACATCCTGACGCGGTGGACGGTAGAGTGCTGTTACCGGCGCCAGAGATGACATATGGTGAAGTCCCACCTCCCAGTTTCCCAAATGTGGCCCCACTGCAATTATCCCTTTGCCTTTTGCCAAAGTCTGCGTGAACAGATCTGTCCCAAAACCTAACTGAACCCGCGCCAACCATTGCCGGTAGTCTCCAATCCATGTGCCCGGCATCTCCATCATTGTTTTGGCATTTTCTATTAACGAGCGCTTTAATAGTTCATCACGCTCCTCCTGCTCAAGCCTAGGAAAACAGAGAGAGATATTAATTGACGAAACCTGCCGCTCACGGTTGGGGATATAGTAGACGAACCAGCCCAACAGCCGGCCTATTTTCTGGGAAAAACCGAGCGGCAGCCTTGCGATAACAGACAGAATCAGAAGTATTATCTTTGCGCGCATAAATTTACTTTATATAGCACTGAGTTTTACCTATCATACACGGCAGAGGCATTGCACCACTACCGGAGAAACAGAGAAATGAGTAGTACCGAGCCAACGGGACTCACCCCAAAACAAGCCTGGCAGATGTTGCAGGATGACCCGCGAACCCTCCTGGTGGATATCCGCTCCAGCATGGAGTATCTATTCGTCGGCCACCCCAAGGCCGCTGTCCACGTACCCTGGATTGATGAACCCGACTGGGTGGAGAACCCCCACTTCGTCACCGATATTCGTAAACTCGTCCTCGGCGGTGCGGTATGTGATAAAGAGGATGGCTGCGTCTCCGTAATCCTCATCTGCCGCAGTGGCAAGCGCTCACTTGAGGCTGGTAAAGCCCTTATCGAGGGCAACTTTAACCGCGTCTTCCACGTCGATGAAGGGTTTGAGGGTGATCTCGATGAAGATCATCGCCGCAGTACCCTCAACGGCTGGCGTTTTCACGGTCTACCCTGGGAGCAATGCTAAAAAACGTCCACACATCAGAGCCTGGCGGTCTATAATTCTTTGTAGAGACCCTAAAGAGACTGAAATATGCGTACAAAAGCCATCCTCGCCTTTACCCTTTCAGCAGTACTAATGGCAGGCTGCCAAAGCAGCGGCCGTGGCACCGGGACCGTTGTCGGCGGTATCGCCGGTGGTGTCATCGGAAACCAGATGGGCTCAGGCTCGGGACGTACAGCCGCCGTTATCATCGGCACCCTCGCCGGCGCTTACCTTGGGGGACATCTGGGTCAACAGATGGATGAAAATGATCGCTACCGTACGCAGCGCACATTGGAGACCACCCCGGTACATCAAACATCCGCCTGGCAGAATCCGGACAGTGGAAACAGTTATGAGGTGACGCCAACCAGGACCTTCGACTCTTCCAATGGCCCTTGCCGCGAATACACCACAGAGGCGGTTATCGACGGAAGACAAGAGACGGTTTACGGCACCGCCTGCCGCCAACCCGACGGTAGCTGGCAAGCCGCCAACAACTAGCGGCTGTAATAATCACCCCTAGCAGGGGGGCAGAGAAGAAGAGACCGCTGAGCATTCAGCACTTCTCCAAGTAAAAGCTCTGAACGCTTTGCCTCCCTGCATCTCGTCCTACCCCTATTCATATAACAGCTCAAATAGTCTTACGCCTGACACTCCGCTCCGCCGTTTCATAGCACCCCATAACGTAGAGGCGAATCTTGTTGCTTCGTGGAAATTCGCGCTTAACCAGCACCTTGAGGCTTTTCTTCAGCCGAGGTTCATCCACCTCAAAATCATTCTGCTCAAAACCCGCTTCCACTATACGAAAACGATCCTGTTCAAGTTTAATCAAATAGAGGTAGCGGTCCCGCTTGTAACTACGAACATCAAGATAGTGGCCGACAGGAAGCGTTTTAATACGTTTGAGCAGAGTGGGAATCAAGATATTGGCATCAATCACATCATTGAGCGCCCTTATGAAGTAGCGGCGTTGCCAATGAGATCTCATGTTGTCGTGCGGCATTTAAAATGATCGCCAGGAATAGTTGGCGGGTATTGAGTAGTTTCCTCACATCCTTGATGTAGTAAAAAATAGCCCACTGTACCGCATAGTCGCCGGCGGCAAGTGCACGCACTTCCAGCGGATACTGCTTCTCGATCAATATATCTGCATCTTCAATCACATGCTGATAGGCACTATCAAACATTGCACGCACACGATCCTCATCAACCTCATAGCCGATATTAAACTCCATCGACTCACGCAATCCTTTCGCAGAGGCAAACCGGGAGAGATTCTGAATAATATGGCTGCGGATATTAGAATTTTGCAGCATGATACGGTGATTGTTGACCAGATTGAGAAGCTCTGTGTGAAACACTTTTGTTTTATAGACAACACAAATGATAGTGACTGAACCCTCATTTATCTCTATCACATCACCCTCGTTGAATATATTGCTATTGAGTATCACGAGACCACTAATAATATCCGGCGCCCACGCACCCTGAGTTAACGCCAACAACACGCCAACAAAACCGATTACGCCACCGGCCTCGAGCAGGCTGTCAAACCCTAATACCTGGACAATGGCAATCAGTGCCATCACAAAGAGTAGTGATGAACTAAGCAAGCTCAGCACTCTTGAGTTGTAGGTCTCTGACAGAACCGCCTTTTCATTTACCTCACGTTGCTTACCAAAACGTTTCTTAATGAAATAGTTCAGCAGATGACTGGTCAAATAGGCGAGATAAACAATCAGAATTGAGGTGAGTATACGTACAACCCTGGAGTGTTCAGCTATTGGCAATACCAGTGCATTGATAACAACAAACAGTAATACCAGTACATTAAAGAGCCGAAAAATATGCAGGCGGTCTTTAAACTGCCCGTTCTCATTTTGATGGCTATTGAGTAGCTGCAAGAGTGGCCGGGAGAAAGCTAAAAGTATCAGGTTAGCCGATATCAGTAGCAGTTCAAGGAGCGTAAAGTACTCGTATATCAATTCACTCAAGACCACTAACCTCTAGTTTTGTAGATACTGACGCCTGTCAAAACAGCCCAACAATTATGGAATAACAACTGCGGCACTGTTATCACATCACTTGGTAACAATCCAAAGTGCATGTATCACTGCAGGCAGGTAAAAGAAAAGGCACAAGATCACATTGATTAGCAGATCCTTACCCAAGCCTTTCTTTAAAAAAACGGCTACAGGAGCAAGAAAGATTGAGAGTATTATCAGCAATAATTTATTATCCATTGGTTTACTCCTAGTTAGAATTGGTTTACATAGCAGTCATTTTGATAAGCAGTAGCATAGGTTAGTCGACATGCTAACTTACCCTCTTAGCCTGTAATATGTTACATATTTTACAGCAAAAATGAAGACATATAATATTATTAACTGATATTGAAACAATTGTTATCGGTTCCAGTTTCCTATTTATATATATGCTCAAATCCTTGCTCACTGAAACCATTCATCCGCTTGTTACCTACCAAGATAACAGGAACACCTGTTGCCCCCATCTTCTTATACTGCCTCTTAGCTTTAGAATTATTTTCAATATCGTACTCGGTAAATCGTATGTTATTTTTCTTGAAGTATTTCTTTGCCTTTTTACAGTAGACACACCAACTTGTTGAATACATAACAACCTTTTTGCCCGTATTAAAAATTGATGCATCATAGCTAACACTTTTATATGTATTGATTTTTAACTTAACTTCACTGGACTCTAAACGCTGTGGTTTTTTGTCTGAAAAATGGACTTTCCCTCTCTCATCAGTCCATTTAAATACTTCCGCCAATGCGGGCTCACAGACAAACACACTGATGATCAATAAAATGGCAATTTTCATAGTCTTATTATATATCAGGGTCAGAGGTCAATACTCTCTAATATTAGCAATAATTGTTCCCTGATCCGGTTTTTTGTGCACAAACTTTGAACCCAGATTTACTTTCTCCGTTTTGCCCAGGGATCGTTATCACTCTCAACAGCGGCACTTGGAAAACTTGACGACTCACCGCTGCTCTTCCATGGGTTATTACTCTCTCTATTTTTAGACTGCCCACCTCTTTGAGTATCAATACTCTTACCCGAGCGATTTCTAGCACTCTGGTCATATGCAGCTGATTTCTTGGCACTCTTTTCACGCACCCGCTCAGCATCTTCCAAGCTCAGTTCAGCAGGCTCACCTGGCGTTTGATCTGCTGGAATAATACGATCCCTGGGTGACAATGAAAACTGTTCGAAAGATGCTCTAGGTAAGTTTTTAAATTGATACAGATAGAAGGCTTCAACTTTTTCACTTGCCCAAGCGGTTTTTTTAAGAAACTTCACGCTGGAAGCTATGCTTGGATTGGTCTTAAAACAATTGATATTTAGATAGGCAAAGAGTATATCGAAGCCGTAGTGATCGACTATTTCGGTCAACATCTTTTTTAAACTAGTACCGTGAAGTGGGTTATTCGTGTAGCCGATCTCATCATTCATTGGAGTGTCCAGCAAAGGAAAGTAAGTTTCGTCATTATACCTGTCGCAGTACAGCTGTATAAGATTAAATTACTCCGATCCCTTTAGCTGTACTGGCATTACTTTAAGTACTCTAATTCTAATATTTTATTCATGCCAGCCTTCCAATTGTTACTTTTCTGATTTTACAGCTTCATGATTTACTATTCTTTGTCGGAAGTACGGTACTTCTTTATCGGCATCGCATGAGAATCTATTTCTGCGGGCATTCTCTGTTATGAACTTTCTAAGTTGCTTAGTCTGTGGAACCTAATAGGTGTCTCCCATTGCCTGTTACGGGTGGTGATGCGCAATGGGAGACCTGACCCTATTTCTTGGTATTGATGGCCTAAATCGATAATTTCTTCCCTCTAAACGATCTTTTGTTTAGGCTTTGATTGCTGCATAGTAATATCCTCTGGATCCAGCAAAGGATCTTCTTTTTTCTCATCATGCAAAGGACATTCACCGCCTAAATAGCATCCGCCGGCAGGACGCAAGTGCTGCCATGAAATTATTCTGCCATATTTATCTTTTACTACTACCTCAAAACTACCATCAGGATTATGAGTTACTGTAATGCTAGTATCATCAGGTCCCGGCGTAACATGAGTTCCCGGACCAGGTTGGCCAACATCTTTTTTAGCCTTGACATTGCCATCGATAATACCATCCACATTTCCTTCTGTAGAAACAACATTACCATCTTCATCATATTCAATAGTATCCTCACGCTCAACCTCTCCAGTCTCATCACTAAAAGTTGTGCGCTCAGCTTTACGCAAATTACCATCTTCATCATATTCATAAAAGGTAGTTTCAGTTATAACTCCACCACCGTCGTGTTTACTGACTTGAGTCACTTTTCCTTTTTTATCATAATCATAGTCGGTCTGCTCTGTTGGTCCGAAGCCATCTTCTCCATAATCAGCTACTGAGTCCAACTGGCCTTTATCATTGTATTCTTCTTTTTGAGTAGTAGCACCATCAGCATTTTTAGTCTCAGAACTATCCGGCTTGCTGTCTTTATACTTTGTAGTTTTAATAGTTCCGGTTGCTGGATCTGTTTCCATATGTTGGACAACTTTACCATCTTCACTATAGGTTGCAGTACCTATAACGTCTCCCTGACCGTTAGTAGTTGTATCAATGTATCCTTGTCCACCAGCTTGGTATACGCGCACTGTCGGCATAAGCCACCTCCTTTTCTCTCAGAACTTATTATTTCTCTGTCTATTTCTTCAAAAAACTAATCTGATGCTCACCAAAAATAATTAATACATTAGCTTTTCGACTCCGCATACTCTTCTAAATTGGGATCAGAGTGAAATATTGATAAATTAATAGTCAATCTTATTCCCTACAAGTTAAATTTTACTCTGGCCCCAATTTTTCTTTTGGTAATTTCCCTGATATTCGGCTTCCGAATATTTCCTCATCGTTACTACGCATCCATAGATAATGCGCTAACTAGTAAATTAGATGTGTGCAAAACTTAGGCAGTTCCCTCCAGCTTTATCTGGGTCCGTTGCAAGAAACTGTAGGCTATTCATGCAGCGTCTAAAGCTTCCAAAAAATCATCTCGAATAATATCAAAAGACTCTATCCCAACAGAAACTCTGATCAAATTATCTTCAATACCCAATTTCAAGCGTTCGCTTCTATCTAGCTCACGATGGGAAGATACTGCGGGTACGATCAACATTGTTGCGACATCGCCAAGGGTCGGTCCATAAGGAATGTTTTCGGCGGCTCTTAAAAAGGTATTTAAGTTTTCATACCCTCCCTTAAGCACAAAACTGACCATTGTTCCGAAGCCACCATTGAGCAACTCTTTTGCTATCGTATGATCAGGATGCGTTGAAAGACCAGGATAGTGAACTTTAGACACCTTTGGGTGTTCAGATAGGAGACGTGACAGTCTGTCGGCGTTGTCTTGTGCTTGCTTCATGCGTAGATCAAAAGTGTGTAATCCTCGCTCTGCAAGCCAACAGTTGTATGTGCTGGCGTTTAAACCTAATGTTGATACCGTTTCATCTAACTTGTTTAAAAGATCCTGGTTATTTGTACCGATATACCCAAGAGTAAGATCACTATGTCCCGAGAGCATTTTGGTAACCGAATGCATGACCATGTCTGCTCCATGATCTAGTGGGTTAAACCCGGTGGGCGTTGTAAATGTATTATCAATCACCAGCAATGCACCGACATCCTTGGCAACCTTCGTCAAAGCCGGAAAATCAGTAACCCTTAACATTGGATTTGATACAATTTCAGCTAGAATTATTTTGGTGCTGGGTTGTATTGCATCAGCAAAAGTATCTGGATCTGAAGCATCGAAAAAGGTAGTTTTAAACCCCAGACGCGGAAGTACCTGGGATGTCATTTTCAAGGATTGTCCATACAATTGCGTTGCGGCTGCAATTCCATCTCCCGCTTCTAAAATACCCAGAAATACTGCAGAAAGTGCTGACATACCTGAAGCTGTCATCACCCCACCTTGAGCATTTTCCATCCATGATATCTTGTCAGCAAGCACCGTAGCGTTAGGATTACCGTAGCGGGCGTAAGTAAACCCCTCAGCCTTTCTCTCATACACTGCTTTTAACTGATCGATATCTGAATAGTGATAGACCACTGATGACGATAAAGGTGTCGTTAGCGGACTACCAATATTTTCAGGTTCGTTGCTTCGCCTGACTACCGAACGACGTTTTTTACTCATATGAATATTCGCTCACCAAAAATGTTTCTCTTGTAATGCTTTAATCGGGATTATTTGTTCTGAATTAGAAGCTGCCTAATTTATTCTTGATTACGTATGATGTATCCAGTTTTATAGCCTAACGTTTAAGCTGTGGGGCACGCAGCGAAGCAAGCGTCCCACACGAGCGTCTTGTTAGGCATTTCTTTAGAACAGACGATGGAAAGCACTTTCAACCTTTGCATGCGCGTTAAGCTCCTCATCATTCTTGTACTGCTCGATCAACTCCAAACCAAGCCTCTTCTGCTCAGCACGACCTATGCTTTTAATGTCGGGGAACACGGCCTCAAGTGTTTCTAATATTTCCGCTAGTGCATCATGCGCTACCTTGTCGGTATTCAGAGCGAGATACCATAGTTGATAGACTTGTAACTCGATAGGTGATGTTTTCCTCAATCGAATATAATCCTCTACGCCGAGAAAAATAATACTGTCATTCTTTTCGTCGTTGAAGCCTTCTAAAACAGAGTTTGGATCTCGATCTGAATGCTTGAAAAAGTTTCTATACGGGCTATTGATATAATCGAATTTCAAATCCTTGCTTCCTACGATGTGACCCCTTGTGTCATCTGAGACGCTATCGACTCCATAATTGGTGCAGAGCGCATCAATTACTTCCCACGCGTTTGTTGCAAGGCTATGAATTGACACTGGATCACCATTTCGGAAGAACAGTTCAATCGCTGTGACCAGTTGCCTTTGTGCCGCCTCTATCTTCGTGATGCCTGAGTCCATGACTTTTCGGATGCCTAACGTTGATTAGGTTGCCGGCACGTTTTCTGACATAGGCAGATGGCACGACTGTTGACATAGGCCGCCAAACGTTCCCTATTCGAGCGCATTAGGGGACTTGGGTATTGGTGCTATGGATATGCATCTATTGATACCCAACAGAATAGTTGTCTGAGGGAACAGGACCACATGGGTTGGTTCAATCGTTTCCGTCGACTTCATAAAAGCACGCTTCCATAACATTGCGTAGGGCGAGTAACTCCTTCCTTTTTAGAGTATTTCACTGCTGAAGGCAAGGTCTCTCCTATGGCTGGCTGAGATATGCCCACTCTTCACCCCAGTGGAGGTTGTGTGGCTACTTGGAAGCATACCTCAGACAGATGGCAACGACTCGACCGGCTCATCCAACTCCACCTGCTCTATCTGTCCAAAGCGGTGACTGATTTTGCGGGCTGAGATATTTACTTCATCCACATCCTGGTGGGCCAGACGGATATGTCCGGCTAGTTTATCCATTCGACTCTGAAAACGGCCGAAATCTTTTGACAGGCTGTGCAGGTGCTGTTGGATGATATGAACCTGCTCACGGGTGGCTGCGTCTTTCAGTACCGCTCTGGCGGTGGTAAGTATCGCCATCATGGTGGTGGGGGAGACCAGCCAGACTCGGCGGCGGTGGGATTCATCTACCAGTTCGGGGAAGGTCGCATGGATTTCAGCAAAGACCGCCTCTGCCGGAATAAACATCACTGCACCGTCTGCGGTCTCGCCCGGGAGGATATATTTATTCGCAATATCATCGATATGTTTGCGGATATCGACACGAAATTGAGCTGCGGCTCGGTTACGCTCCCCTTCACTGAGGTCGTTATTACTCATACGCCGGAAGCTTTCAAGGGGGAACTTGGCATCAATACAGATATTACCTGTAGGTTCTGGGAGAAACAGCATGCAGTCTGCCCGGGCACCGCTGCTCAGGGTGTGCTGTAGGGCGAAGCTCCGCTCCGGCAAAAGGTTGCTTACCAGTCCGTTGAGCTGTACCTCACCAAACGCCCCTCTGGAACGTTTATCAGCCAATACCTCCTGGAGGCTGACGACGTTGGATGAGAGCTCGGTGATTCGCTTCTGCGCTTCATCGATACGGCTCAGATGCTCCAGCACTCGGGTAAAGGTCTCGGTGGTCTTCTCAAAACCCTCACTTAGCCGTTTCTCTACCTGGCCGCTGATCTCCTGCAGGCGCTGGTCGGTAGAGGCGGTGAGGCTGTCCACCCGTTTACCCAGCGTCTCAGTATTGCGTGACAGCCCCTCGGCCAGTTGTCGGGCAACACCGTCTATTCCTTGGGAGAGCTCCTGCTGTTGAACCAGGCGATTTTCTGTGATTGCTTTATCCAGTCCCTGCTGGAAACCGTCAAGTCGTTCTGAGAGTGATAGCTTGAGCACCCCGATCTCGTCTGCCGTTCCTTTCTGCATCTCACCAAAGCGGCGCTCCAACGCCTGGTAGAGTTTTGAGATCTGCAACAGCTGCCGCTGCTGAAAGGTATGTCCCTCTTCCTTACGCTTCCCACCCTCTCGGCTTACTGCATCCAACAGTTGCCGCTCCTGATTTCGGAGCAGCTCCTCCAGCCGCTGCACGCCTTCCCCCTGCCTCTCTGTTGAGAGTTTGAGATTGCGAACCAGGGTGTTCTGCCTTGCCCACAGTGCAAAAATTAGCAGTAGAGTGAGTGTCACTCCAGAGAGCAAAATAAAATCGATATATTGGTTGAGCAGTTGCATCGGTGCACCCCTGAGCGGTGTTAAAACAGCTCTATCCGCAGGTGACCATCATGGCTCACCCCACCGAACAGAGATTTTGTTATCTTTACCATACACTCCAGGGGGCTCAAAAGATGAGTCCGCCGGCTTGCAACCGGACCCATCCCCTGTAAACTTGCCCCCTGCAAGACTCATCCCCCACAACAGTTACCATGCGCATCTATCTGAAAACTCTCGGCTGCCGCCTCAACGAGGCCGAGATTGAAACCTGGTCACGGGATTTCCAGTCCCGGGGACACCAAATCACCCCCCATCTGGCAGATGCTGATCTGGTGGTGGTCAACACCTGTGCAGTCACAGGTGAAGCGGTGCGCAAGTCACGCAAACTGATGCATAAGGCGCACCGTGACAATCCTCATGCCAAGCTGGTCGTAAGCGGTTGCTACACCTCCCTGGAGACCACCGGTGATGCCCGCACCCAGGGAGTCGATCTGATTGTCGACAATCGTGATAAGGATCGTCTGGTGGAGATTGCCGAGCGTGAACTCAACCTCCACGCCATGCCCGCCCTCGCCACGGTGCCGGGGGAGAACAGTCTGCTCTCCCGTGGTCGCCAGCGTGCCTTTATCAAAGTGCAGGATGGTTGCCGCTACCAGTGCGCCTTCTGCATCGTTACCGTCGCCCGTGGGGAGGAGCGCTCTCGTCCCATCAAGGAGGTGGTAACGGAGATCAATCAGCTCCAAGACGAGGGTATTCAGGAGGTGGCGCTTACCGGTGTACATATCGGGGGCTACGGCAACGACTGCGGTAGCAGCCTCTATGAGCTGATCAGCACGATACTCGACCACACCTCGGTGCCACGCCTGCGTCTGGGGGCGGTAGAGCCCTGGGATCTGTCTGACGGGTTCTGGACACTGTTCGACAATCCCCGTTTTATGCCCCACCTTCACCTGCCGCTGCAGAGTGGTGCCGATACGGTACTGCGGCGTATGGCTCGCCGCTGCAAGAGCGATGAGTTTGAGTCACTGGTGATGCAGGCACGCCGCCAGGTTCCCGACTTTAACGTCACCACCGACATCATCGTCGGATTTCCCGGTGAGACGGATGAGGAGTGGCAGCAGACAGTGGCATTTGTCGAAAAAATAGGCTTTGGCCACCTACATATTTTCACCTACTCATCGCGCCCCGGCACCCTGGCAGCCGCTATGCCCAACGAAATACCACGAGAGGTTATTCGTCAGCGTAGCGAGGAGATGCATCAGTTGGGTGAGCGTATGAAACGCCGGACACTGGAGCACTGCATTGGCAAGGAGTTCTCGATACTAATAGAGGGATCAGAAGAAAACGGCAATGGTGAGTGGCGAGGCTACACGCCCAACTTTCTCCGTGTGAGGATCAAGGCGGCAGCAAAATCGGAGCTCAGCAACAGCATCCGACAGGTTCGCCTGGAAGGTATCAGTGAAGGGGGCGATGAGCTGATTGGCACGTTACTACCCAATCAACGATAACCTTCCGCCTCCAATTCCGCCAGCAGGAAAGCAAGTTCATCGGCAAACAGGCCACCCTCATCCTGGTGATGACCGAGCCGACCCCTCTCCATGCGGTAACGCAGTGCAATAATCAACGTCTCCTCCGGCTCCCACTGCCCCTCTATACCGTCGGATGAGTTGTGACTCGCATTGACCTCGTAGAGCATGTCACCCTGCCTGAACAGTACAAACGCTTCACCACAGAAGGCATCCCGGCTGTAGGAAGCGAGCAGGATCTCAATATCATCAAGCGCCCCTTTCTTAAGCCCAAAACGGTCTACCAGGGTTTTTCTGTCGCCCCCCTGCCAGTCGTTGAGGAATTGCTCTTTCTCATGCATGTTTGGAAGTTGTCAGTTGTCAGTTGTCAGTTGTCAGTTGTCAGTAATTCTTTTGATATCCATAGTGCTGTCAAGCACAAACGCTCTCTGCTCAATGTTAATTAATAGCACAGATTCGATCTGTCGCTACCCACTACCTACCTCCACCACTGCCAACTGACAACTGATTACTGCCAGCTTTATTAAATATCAAACTCAGCCCAGATGGGGCAGTGATCCGACGGCCGATTCATGCCTCTGATATCGTAGGCGATACCCGCACCGGTGCATTTATCAATGAGGCATTGGGTGGCGAGTATCAGATCGATACGCAGTCCCCGTTTCGGCTCACGATCAAATCCACGGCTGCGGTAATCAAACCAACTAAAGCGATCATCCACCTCAGGATGAAGTGCCCGATAGGTATCGACCAGCCCCCATGAGATCAGAGTCTCCATCCACTCCCGCTCTTCCGGCAGAAAACTGCATTTACCGGTACCTAACCAGCGCTTGGCGTTATCGGCGCCGATGCCAATATCCCGGTCCACCCGTGCGATATTAACATCGCCGATCACCAGCAGTTTGTCATCCGGGGTAAAGTTCTCCTGTAGATAGTTGATCAGATCAGCGTAAAATTTTCGTTTAGCAGGAAATTTTGTTTCATGATCACGACCCTCCCCTTGAGGGAAATAGCCGTTAATTACCGTCAGACGATCTCCATCAGCAAGCTCAAAGACCCCTGCAATCAGCCGCCGTTGGGCATCCTCCTCATCTGTTAGGTAGCCCTTCTGTACGGATAGCGGCTCCTGTTTAGAAAGTAGCGCGACACCGTAGTGCGTCTTCTGCCCATGGTAGTGGGCTTTGTATCCCAGTGTCTCCATCATCTCCAGCGGGAACTCGTGGTCCTGAACCTTGCTCTCCTGAATGCCGATAATGTCTGGATGATACTTCTCTTTCAGCGCCTCCAACTGATGTTGACGGGTACGAATGCCATTGGTATTGAATGAGACGATTTTCATAGAGAGACGCTGCCTGTACATGTAAGAGTTACTTAAGGAACCTCTGAACAAGTCATGACCGATTGCCTTGCACTCAGGAGAAATCGATCGAAGGGATTCAGCTATGCTGAATACCATCACCGAAAGCTATGCTTTCGTGTTGAAGATCTTACTAATAGCCTGCTATCAGCTGCGATCTTCGCCTTAATCTTGCATCTCCTGAGCACAATTCAATTCGGCCAGACTTATTCAGAGGCTCCCTAAAGCATACCCATCTCACACACTGCCTGCTACATTCCCTCTATATGCAATTGATAGACAGCCACTGCCACCTCGACCACCCCCGGTTTGAACAAGACCGGGAGCAGGTGCTATCACGAGCGATAGTGGCCGGGGTGAAGGCTCAGGTGGTCCCGGCCATCAAGCGGGCGTGGTGGCCGGCAATCCGCTCACTATGCCTTAGCCACTCTTGCCTCTATGCCGCCTACGGCCTTCATCCTATGTTTCTCTCCGACCACCAAGAGGGTGACATCCGGCAGTTGGAACAGTGGCTAAAGAAGGAGCAAGCCGTAGCGGTAGGTGAGTGTGGACTCGATTTCTATATCGACAATCCCGACCGGGAACGACAGAGACAACTCTTCGAATCGCAGTTGGAACTGGCGGCAAGCTTCCAGCTACCCGTTATCATCCATGCTCGGAAATCGGTTGAAGAGGTGATCGGCACACTACGGAACCATCCAAAAGTTCGCGGTGTGCTGCACAGCTACTCTGGCAGTGAGCAACAGGCAAGATGTCTGATCGATATGGGTTTCATGCTCGGCTTCGGTGGACCGGTCACCTACCCACGGGCAAATCGCTTACATAAACTGGTCAGTGGGCTGCCGCTGGAGTCGCTGCTACTGGAGAGTGATGCACCTGACCAGCCGGATGCCGACCACCAGGGTGGCCGCAATGAACCTGCTTTTCTCAGGAATATACTGCAACACATTGCCCAACGGCGCAGTATCAGCTGTGACCAACTGGCGACAGCGACCAGCGACAATGCACGACGACTGTTTGGTATCGGTTCCCACGGAGGACAGGGGGAACCAGTAGAGTAATTCAGATACTGGGGTTAGGAGCGAACTTATTCGAGAAGCGCAGACCTCAGAGTCCGTCGCCAACAAGTTCGCTTACTATTTCGGTCCACTGAGCCCCTTAAGTAGATCCATAGCGCCGGTAAAAAAGTCATCTGACGGATGCTCTTCACAAAACAGGGCAATACGCTCCATCGCCTGATCAAACTCCAGCCCATGCAGTGCATCCTTCCCGGTGGCGAGGGTAAGCCCGGTGGCAAGCCCTGCCAGCCACTCCCGATAGCGGAGGTACGGAGTCACGGCACTTCCATCCCCTTGCTCCATCCCATCCGCGGTCTGCGAAAAAGCGAGACAGGATTTCACACCGTAGCCGGAGACATGGGGCGGCTCGTCTCCGAAGGAGATCAGAGGCGAAAAAAGAAGTAAAAGGGTGATAACAAAATTCAGTTTCATCGATCTATCCTTCGAAATATCAGCACAGTTATAAATTATATTAATGGGGTATAGAAACATTCTTCTCAAATATCTAGCTATTTGACCGATAGATGTATTAGTATTTAATCATTCACTAATGCAGTAAAAGCGAGGTACTGTCATGATCTTTGACACACTTACCATTTCAGCCATCATCTTAACCGTTGTTGTCTCCGCATTTTTGCTAAGCAATCGTAACCACCCACGTTGCGAAGATTGCAAAGCAGAGCGTGACGAAATCAATAATTGATCCAGCGATATCCAGGCTGACCGGGGCTTCTTACGCTCCCCTAAATCATCCCCCCGGCCCACCAGATCATAATGGGTAAGGTGATGACCGACACCACCACCTGAACGGTGATCAAATTGGCCATCAGGGATGCATCCCCTCCCATTTGCCTGGCGAGAACATAGGATGAGCCGGCCGTCGGTACAGCACCGGCCAGTACCGCCACCGTTCGCGGCATACCATCAATACCAAAGATCCAGGCACCGGCAAACATAAGTAACGGCATGCCCAGCAGCCGGATAAGTGTGCCAAAGATGACGAGAAAGCGGTGATCCAGCACTTTCCTGAACTGCAGCCCGGCGCCCACCGCCAGTAATCCCAAACCCAGCGCGCCGCCTCCAAGTAGATCCAGAGTGGCATAAAGCGTGGACGAAAGGCCAATACCGGTCAGGTTGAGAAAAGCGCCAATCAGACAGGCGATAATCAAAGGGTTGGTGATGATTTTCCGTCCGACATTGCCAAAATTGGCGCTTTTCCCGCCATATAGCGCCAGCACGGTGATATTGATCACGTTGAGCGGTGGAATAATCACTGCCATGGTTACCGCCATGTAGGCGATAGCCTCATCCCCCAGAAGAAAACCGGCAATGGAGAGAGCGATAAAACCGTGCCAGCGGGTTGCACCCTGGAATAAGCTGGTAAAGGCTCCGGCATCTACCCCAAAACGCCGGTTAAGCAGAGGAAAAGCAAGAATCAGTAGCCCCGACATGGCAAAGATGGCAAACAGGACCATACCGGAAAAGAGCAGAATATCGGCCCCGCCCACTTCGGCGGTGGCCAATGTCTTTACTAGCAGTGAGGGAAAGAGGACGAAGTAGCAGAGATTCTCCACCCCTTGCCACTGGACTTCACTGAAGAGTGAGCCACGCTTAAGCAGTATACCCAGTAGAATAATCAGGATAACCGGAATCAGCGCATTTAGGATGGACAGCATGAGAGTAAACTACCGCAGATAATAAGCAAGTAGGCCAAAAGTGCCATGACTGGGATTTAAAGATGGCTTTTCCAGGTTGGATGTTAAATACTTTACCATATCCGGGCTTGGTGGCGCTCCCTATCGTGATGGCACAGGAGTGAATCGGATCTGCTTCTGCACGACAACAAGCAGTACCCGGAAAAGTGTAACTCGACCGGGCAATAGGGAAATAACAATACAAAGGAAGGATCCGTGAAAATTCTACTGATAAATCCGTTTCGTTACTTCAGCATCAATCGCCATCTTCATCGCAGCTACCCGCTCCCGGCCGTCACCCTCCCCTACCTCGCCTCATTTATTCCCGATAGGCATCAGGTGGAAATTATCGATGAAGCCTTCGGCGCCATCGACTTCGACACACCAGCCGACCTGGTGGGTATCACTACCCTCTCGGTCAACGCTCACCGTGCCTATGAAATTGCCGCAGAGTTCCGTAAACGTGGTTGTAAGGTGGTAATGGGCGGCCCCCATGTCAGCGCAGTACCCGATGAGGCAAAAACGCACTGCGACACCGTTGCCATCGGCAATGCTGAATCGACCTTCCCCACCATCATCGCCGATATGGAACAGGGAAACCTAAGGGATTTCTACCACAATACACAACCTACTGTGATACCGGACAGTGTCAACGCCACCGCCAGCAGTTCATGGCAGACATCCATTCTTGCCTCCCGAGGGTGTGAACTAAGCTGTGACTTCTGCTCAATGCAACATATATTCGGCAGCTTTTATCTACAGCGGGATGCCACACCCACCGTGGAAGATATCCGCAAGGTAAAGACACCGATCATCTCTTTTGTCGATGACAACTTTTATGGCGCAACCAGCAGCAGTCAATCATTCTATGACGAAGTACTTGAAACCATTGCCGAAACTGGTAAACAGTGGATGGCCCAGGTGCGACTACCGATATTGAGAAACGAGAAGATTCTTAAAAAGTTTCGTGACAGTAACTGTATCGGCCTGTTTGTCGGCTTCGAGAGCATCAACCCGGAAAACCGTGCCGCTATGGGAAAGCAGAAAGTCGATAAGGTTTTCTACCGGGATGTAATTGCAAAAGTTCACGCCCATGGTATCGGTATTATAGGCTCCTTTATCTTCGGATTTGACGAAGATACCCCCGAGACTATCGATGAAACGCTCGATTTCTGCATCGATACACGAATGGAGATGACCGCCTTTTCTATCCTGACACCTTACCCCGGAACGGAAATCTACCGTCAGATGAAAGCACAGCAGCGGCTATTATCGGAAGATTGGCGCCTCTATGATTCAGATAATGCAGTATACCAGCCAAAAAATTTCACCCCCCGGCAACTGGAAGAGAAGGTACTGGAGGCGGCTAAAGCTTTCTACTCCGTGCCATCGATACTCAAGCGGATGAAATTCGGCATGAACTACAGTCCAGTTAAAATGTTCCTTGCCCCAAACCTGATTAGAAAATATTCTCTTACAAAGATGTAGTCAATTACTCGACCATCGCAGATATGAAACAGAAAAACATAATAAATAATATTGTCCTAATTGCCACACTCTTCTTTGCGTTATTCAATTCTGGTGTCGGCGAAGCAAGTTACAGTGCCGAATTTAATGACGACGGGATATCCCAAATCGTTCTTGATGGCCGCACCAACCATATCGTCGGCATGCATATGGATGTACTGGAGGATAAAAACACCACACTCAGCATCAACGCCGTCACCTCGGCAGAACATTCAGGCAACTTCCATCCATTTCGCAAACAGTTTGCCAACTGGGGCTTTACCACCTCCGCCTACTGGTATCGCACGGTTATCGTCAATCCGAGTGATGAGCCACAGGATCTGATCCTTGAACAGACCACCTCATGGATCGACTCCATCAAACTCTACACCTCCGGCAGCGAATCGGGTCAGGAGTTTTCGGTGGTCCATGTCGGTGACCGTTTGCCTTTCAATCAGCGACCGATAAAACACCATGACTTCCTCCTTCCCATTACCGTAGAAGCAGGCGAGAGTCTCCCGATCTATATACGCATTGAGAGCAGGGCCGCTGTCATCACGCCACTGGTTCTATGGGAGCGTGACGCTTTCAGCCATCATGACAGCTCGATCGCCTACTACTTTGGTGCCTTCTTAGGCATCCTGGCAATCATGTTCGTCTACAATCTGTTTCTGTTTCTCACCCTGAAGGACAGCAACTACCTCTACTACATTATCTTTATACTCTCTGTAACAATGGTATTCGCCACCTCTAAAGGGTTGACCTTTATGTACCTATGGCCTGATGATCCGGGCTTTATCGAAAGAGTACAGACGGCGGGACTCAGCTTTTTTCAGCTCGGCGGCATTCTTTTCGCCAAAAACTTTTTTGACACCAACAGCAAACTTCCCCGCTTTAATGTGCTGTTTCTTTTTCTCATCGTTGTACACAGCCTGATTATTTTCCTCGCTTCCATCGTTGAGGATGTAATTCCTCTGGCCAATATTTCGCTCGGCATGGTCCAGCTCAATGCCGTTATTCTCCTCGCCACCGGCCTGCAGGCGTGGCGAAAGGGTAACCGCACCGCTAGATATTATCTCGCTGCCTGGAGCCTCTCGGTTATCGGCGTCGTCATCACCGCACTTACTCTACTAGGTGTTTTGAACTACAATTTTTTCCTCTACAACGCGACATTTATCGGCGCCCTACTGGATGTAGCCTTCCTCTCTTTTGCGCTTGCTGATCGCATCAATCTACTGCGTAGTGAGAAGGACCATGCCAGGCAGTTGGTTCACAAGACCCTGCGTAAAACAAAAAATGAGTTGGAATCCAAAGTGGCGACAAGAACAGCCGACCTCAGAGCCGCCAAGGAGACCGCAGACCACGCCAGTTCGGTGAAGTCGGAGTTTCTCTCCAACATGAGTCATGAACTGCGCACACCGCTCAATAGTATTCTCGGCTTTGCCCAGCTTCTGGAGAGTGATCGCACACCAAGTCTCTCTCAAACGCAGCAGGAAAACGTGGAGCATATCATCTCGTCAGGCAGCCACCTGCTCTGCCTGATCACAGATATTCTCGATTTCTCCCGTATAGAAGCAGGTAAACTCACGGTCTCCATGGAGAGTATTTCGCTGCGTGATATCCTCGATGACACCCTGCAATTGACAGCTAGCCTGGCCGATGAACACAGTGTCACCCTACGTGACAAAACACCTGCCAGTGACTTCTGCTTTGTTAATGCCGACGCAACACGCCTCACCCAGGTAATCATTAATATCCTGACCAACGCCATCAAGTACAACAAGAGGGGGGGGAAGGTCTTTCTCGATTCAGTGATAAGCAACGGGGAAGTTGAAATCAACATAAGGGATACCGGTCAAGGCATCAGCGGCGATAAGATCAACAAGGTCTTTCAACCGTTTGAGCGCATAGATGCCGATAAAAAGGGAATCGAGGGTACCGGCATTGGGCTGGCAATCACCAAGCACCTTATAACGCTGATGAACGGCAGTATCGGTGTCAGCAGTAGCCTGGGTAAAGGCTCTACCTTTACCTTAAAACTGGCTCTGTGTGACAGCCTACCCGTATACACAGATAAAAGTCCGTTTTCAGAAACAAGCGAAGAACTCACCTTTCCCACTGAGCAGCACAAAATCCTCTATGTAGAGGACAATATCTTGAACCAAAAACTGATGCATCACATCTTCTCACGCCACGAAAACATCGAGCTGATTATTGCTGATTGTGGCCTTAAGGGGATCGAGATTGCAAAAACATCTAAACCTTCTATGATTATTATGGATATCAGGCTACCTGACATCAGTGGTTTCCGGGCACTGAAACTGCTCAGATCAATGAAGGAAACAGAGTCCATACCGGTCATTGCCGTCAGTGCCAACGCAACCGTTGAAGACTTGGAGAAAGGTCTAAATGCGGGTTTTATCGACTACATTGAAAAACCGGTCGATATCCCGAAGTTGATGAGCGCCGTCGCCCACAGGCTACAGCGCTAACGGCTAATAACCAGACTTGATCCGTGAGTAGGCAATAAAGATAGAATAATCGAAGGGAACCAAGGAGGTTGCTCTGTGACCCCGGATTTGGATATCAAGAGTGGCAGACTCCTGATAGTAGATGATACGCAGGCGAATGTGACGCTGCTGGAGCGCATGCTTGCTGCAGATGGCTACCACTCAGTAATCAGCACCACCGACTCCCGCGATGCCTGCGATCTATTCCTCGGTTTTAAACCCGACCTGATGATTCTGGACCTCCGCATGCCCCACCTCGATGGTTTTGAAATAATGGAGCGTTTAAAAGAGTCCCACCAAGGTGACTACCTACCGGTACTGGTATTGACTGCTCAATCGGATAAAAAGACCCGCCTCCGCGCCCTCGCCGCCGGTGCCAAAGATTTTATCGCAAAACCGTTGGACCGAACCGAAGCTTTGGTACGAATCAGAAATATGCTCGAAGTCAATTTGCTCCATCGACGTGCGCTGGATACCAATAAGATACTGGAACAACGGGTATGGGAACGCACCCGAGAGCTGCGAGAAACCCAGTTGGAGATTATCCGCCGGCTCGGCCGTGCCGCCGAGTACAAAGACAAGGAGACCGGTGACCACATTATTAGAATGAGCAAGATCAGCCAGGTGCTCGGTCGCGCCACCGGCATGAGCAGGGACGAGTCGGAACTGCTGCTCCATGCCAGCCCAATGCACGACATCGGAAAAATCGGGATCCCCGACAGCATACTGCTAAAACAGGGGCCCCTGGACGATGCCGAGTGGGAACTTATGAAGAGCCACACCACCATCGGATACAAAATGCTCGATGGCCATACATCGCCTATCATGGAATCCGCCAAGATAATTGCCTATACCCACCATGAGCAGTGGAATGGCTCAGGTTATCCCCAAGGCTTGAAAGGAGATGAGATCCCTCTGCCTGGGCAAATTTGCGCCTTGGCTGATGTGTTTGACGCCCTTACCTCATCCCGACCCTACAAGCCGGCCTGGAGCATTAACGATGCAGTGGTCACTATAGAGCAACAGCGGGGCATCCACTTCTCCTCGGAGCTGGTAGATTATTTCCATGCCAACCTGAGTAAAATTGTCGAGGTAATTAAAGAAAAGCATGATAACCACACTGTCGACCTAGAGCAGGAAGCGACTATCGATACTCAACAATTTCGCTGAATGATGAACGCAGACAGGTGGTCTGCCCACCCACCCGGTAGCCCAATGCAAAGATCACCGCCACTTCATATTGACTGGTATCGATCGCTAACGCAGCCTCTACCGCATCTTTTTCAAATCCCTCGATTGGGCAAGAGTCGATACCTGAAGCAGCCGCAGCCGTCATCATGTTGGCAAGCGCGATATAGCACTGCTTAGATCCCCAGGCGTAATAACTCATCCGTGGCTCAATCTCAGCCTCCATATGGGACCTATAGCGCTGTAGATAGGCTTGTGTCGCCTCCTCTGGAAGGTTGCGACGGGCAAACATCCCCTCCACATAGCTGCTGCCAGGGTGCAACGCTGTCGGCTTGGTCAAGATAACTACAACGGTACTGCTATCGGTAATCTGTGCCTGATCCCAACAGGCGACCCGCAGCCTCTGGCGCAACTCATCATCCTGAATCACCAGAAACTTCCACGGTTCCATACCGAAAGACGATGGAGAGAGACGACCACACTCAAGAACCTCATCCAGATCAACCTGACTGATCTTTCGATCCGGATCAAATTTCTTGCACGCATGCCTAAATTTTAGTGCACTCAATACTTCGTTCATTCCCCTACCCCATGTCTAATATCAAGGTGCCTTTCTCTTGGCACCAGGTGAAAAAATATCAATCGACTGTAACCGCTCACGACACTCTTTTAACGCCAGATGTGTAGCCACTCTGGCATGAAGAATCTCGGGTGAGTATGGCTTTACAATAAAATCTATGGCGCCCAGTTCAAGCCCTTTTCTCTCATCACCTTCCTCACTCAAGGCAGTAACGAAGATAACCGGTATATCACGAGTTTGCTGTAATGATCTAAAGGTGTAAACAGCTGCCGCTTCACTCTCTTCCAGCTGTTGCGCCAACGTATTCAGAACCGGTGGCAGGTGCTCACTCTCAGCATACCCCTTTCCGTTTCCCTCTACCTCTGTTTCCGCAACAGCATCTTCATCCAGCCCGGTATGTGTGCCAAACATCCTGGAGGTGTCTGGAGCCCCCTATTTGTATTGATTAAGTATACGGGCAAATGTGCCATCCCTCTTGAGGGCATCCATAGCCTGCTCAATCTTTTGCTGAAGATCGGCCGAATGTGTCTTCTTGGAGAGGGTGATATAGGAGATCTTTCCCTTGGCCTTGTAGGGTGATTTTTTTTAAATGGCTGTGCACAATAATCCGGGAACCTGGTGTAGGAGCGAACTTGTTCGCGAAGAGCATGCCCCGGAGCCTGATCGCGAATAAATTCGCTCCTACGGATGCATTTTTTCTATGAATATAGTGCTTCAGGACTATTGTGCATAGCCACTTTTTTTAAAAATACCCCGCCCTCCCCTAATATATTAGTAATCAATATCTGCACTATCTCTTATACCCCCCGCCACCGGTAAGGGGAACAAAGGCAACACCGAGAAGATCGCGCTGAGTAACAACACCACTTGCCCCTCTCTCAACCACCATCAGCTGCTGATATCCATAAGGAGTTCCTACTGGAATTATCAGCTTCGCACCGACCTTCAACTGCTCCACCAGCGCCGGAGGAATATCGGCTGCAGCCGCAGTGACAATAATACCGTCAAACGGTGCCTCTTCAGGCCAACCGTCATGCCCGTCACCGACACGACAGGTAACATTGTCATAACCCAATTGATCCAGCAGCCGTAATGCCTGCTTGGAGAGAGGCTCAATGATCTCCAGTGTGTATACCTGCCGTACCAGCCGAGAGAGAACCGCCGCCTGATAGCCGGAACCTGTGCCGACTTCGAGAATCACATCATTCGGTCCGGTATCGAGCATGTCGGTCATCAGGGCAACAATATAGGGCTGTGAGATAGTCTGGGAGTAGCCGATAGAGAGCGGCCCGTTGTAGTAGGCTTGATCCAGCGATGCGGCAGGTACAAAACGATGCCTCGGCACTACCTTCATCGCCGCCATCACCGCTGGGGCAAAAGAGGCGCGACCGATCAGGTGGCTGGTGTATATCGCCTCCCGCTCAATCTCCAGCAGCATTTGGTCCCTATCCGACACACACCACCTCCAGCCAACCATGCACTAAATCAATCAGGCAGTATCACCGTTCCCAGCTCGCCTGTAACAAGCCCAAGGGCATCCTGCAACTGGCCGATGGCGGCAGGACGGCCTGTTCGCTTAACAAAATCACAGGCGGCTTCCACCTTCGGCCCCATCGACCCCTTGGCAAAAAGGTAGCGGCCAAGCACCCGTGGACTGGTTGACCTGAAGGGTCGTGCCGTCTCTTTCTTCCACCCCGCGTAGACGGCATCCACATCGGTCAACAGCAGCAGCCTGTCAGCCTTTAACTCAGCCGCCAGCATGGCGGTGGAGTAGTCTTTATCGATCACCGCTTCCACACCCATCAAACCGCCGCCGGGCGTAACCACCACGGGGATACCACCCCCACCGATACAGATAACCAAGGCGCCCGCTTCGGCCAGCATACTGATAGTCGATAGCTCGATAATCCGCTGCGGCCGCGGAGAAGGCACCACGCGGCGAAAACGTTTGCCGTCACACGCCATTGTCCAGCCGTACTTCTGCTTCACGGCATCCGCCTCACGCTGGTCATAGACGGGGCCGATAAATTTCTCAGGCTGCTCAAATGCCGGGTCTGTGGGATCCACCTCCACCTGAGTCAGCAGGGTTGCCAGTGCCTTCTCGGGCAGACGGTTGCCCAACTCCTGCTCCAGCAGATAACCTAGCATCCCTTCTGTCTGTGCGCTCAACAGATCGAGAGGATAGGGCCGCACCCCCTTGTAGGCAGCGGACTGCAATGCCAACAGCCCCACCTGAGGTCCGTTGCCGTGAGTCAATATCACCGTATGCTTACGAGCCACCCGGGCCACCGCCTCGGCGGCAGCCTCAATATTCCTGTGCTGTAGATTAGCCTCCATCGGCTGCCCGCGGCGCAGCAGGGCGTTGCCTCCAAGACCTATTACCACTTTCATCTAGGCGACCTGCTTAATCTGGCTTAGAAATTCCGCCACCAAACCCTCCAGGCCGGGCACCTCGAGCTCTTTGTATTCGTATCTGGCACGGATCAAGGGCTTCTCGATATCGATAAGCGCCCCCAGGTCGCAGGGCGTCGCTGCCACCACTACATCTGCATCCATAGCATTGATGGAGTCCTGCAGCGCCTGTAACTGATCCAGACTGTAGCCCAATGCCGGCAACACCCGGCCAATATGGGGGTACTTTTCAAACACCGCCCGTATTGACGGCACTGCTGTAGTACGCGGATCGACAATCTCTGCCGCACCTGCAGTCAAGGAAGCAACATAGCCGGCACCATAGGCCATACCACCATGGGTGATGGAGGGACCATCCTCCACCACCAGCACCTGTCTACCTCTGACTGCGGCCTCATCGTCGAGCGTCACTTCCGATGCCGCCTGTATAATCGGCACACCGGGAATCACCTGCCTGACCCGCTCGGCCACCGCCTGCACATCCGCTGCCGCCGCTGCATTCACCTTGCTGATCACCACCACATCGGCCATCCGCAACACCACCTCGCCGGGGTAGTGGCTGGTCTCATGTCCCGGTCGCAGGGGATCGACCAGCACAATATGCAGATCCGGACGAATAAATGGAAAGTCGTTATTGCCACCATCCCAGATAATCAGATCTACTTCCTGCTCCGCCATGGCCAGCACCTCACCATAATCAACACCGGCAAACACCAAACCACCGGCATCAATATGGGGCTCATACTCCTCCCGCTCTTCGATAGTACAGTCGGCCGCCAACAGATCCTCATGACGGCTAAAGCGTTGTGCCGTCTGACTTGCCAGATCGCCGTAAGGCATAGGATGGCGCATCACCCCGACACGCACCCCCTGAGACTTCAAATAGCGTGAAAGCCAGCGGCTGGTGGGCGATTTTCCACAACCGGTACGCACCGCCGAGACGGCAATCACCGGTATCTTTGACTGCAGCATGGTGCGCTCCGGCCCAAGCATGACAAAATCACACCCCGCCGCGAGCACTTGGGAAGCGACATGCATCACCTCCGCCTGACTCACATCACTGTAGGCAAATACCACCTGATCAATCCCCTGACCGGCAATAATCTGTTCGAGTTGTGACTGTTCCAGTATCGGTATACCTTCAGGATAAAGCGCACCTGCAAGCACCGCCGGATAGTATCTACCTGAAATTTCGGGGATTTGGGTGGCCGTAAAGGCCACTACACGATAGTCGGGATTGTCCCGGTAGACGTGATTGAAATTGTGAAAATCCCTACCTGCCGCCCCCATGATGACGATCCGCCGCCCATTTGTGTTGCCCATCACCACCCTCCCTTCCTCACTGTTATCACCTTAAGCATAAGACGAAACGGGGAAGTGACAAGGGCATTCTATCCAGAACGCTGTCCACCTTTATGCTCTGCTTTGGGTTTCTTGGGTTTCTTCGGTTTTTTAGGGCGAATGGGACGCTGAACCGAGCGCGATGGGGGTAGGGTGTGTACCGGCTCAAATCCTTCTATTGGCTTGCGTGTCAGTGACTGCTGAATCAGGTGCTCGATACTCAGGAGCTCTTTGAACTCATCTGCACAGACTAATGATACCGCCTGCCCTTTTTTCCAGGCCCGACCGGTACGGCCGATTCTATGGACATAATCGTTGGCTACATGGGGCAGATCAAAGTTGACCACCTGTGCCAGTTGGTCAATATCCAGGCCTCTGGCTGCCAAATCGGTGGCAACCAACACTCGATACAAGCCATTTTTAAAGTCAGCCAGTGCCTTGGTCCTTGCCCCCTGACTTTTATTGCCATGAATCGCCACGGCGCTAATGCCCTTACTCTCCAACTGGTGAGTTAAGCGACTTGCACCCTGCTTGGTTTTGCAAAATACCAGGACCTGATCCCACCGGTTATCCTGAATCAACTGCCTGAGCAGTGTGGACTTCCTGTTTTTATCCACCGGACAGATCCACTGCTCTACCGTTGTTGCCGTGGTATTTTTCGGGTTGACCGAAATTTCGGTCGGATTGTTAACTATGGTCTTAGCCAGATTGCGAATCGCATTAGAAAAAGTCGCAGAGAACATCAGAGTCTGACGCTGCTTTGGCAAGAGCGCGAGAATTTTGCCGATGTCGTGGATAAAGCCCATATCCAACATTCGGTCGGCCTCGTCCAACACCAGCACTTCCAACTGTTTAAACCTCACGGCATTTTGATTGTACAGATCAAGCAAGCGCCCTGGTGTTGCCACCAAAATATCGGTGCCCCGGCGCAGTTTCATCATCTGGGGATTGATCTTGACCCCACCAAATACCACGGCTGAACGCAGAGGCAAATGTTTACCATAGGCGATAATACTGCTCTCGACCTGGGCTGCCAGTTCACGTGTAGGCGTCAAAACCAGGGCTCGTACCTGATTGGCCTGAGGACGCGGGCCCTTCGATAATCGTTCCAAGAGTGGGAGTGTAAATCCCGCTGTTTTGCCGGTGCCGGTCTGAGCCGCCGCCATAATGTCTTTGCCTGCAAGCACTGCAGGTATCACCCGGGCCTGTATTTCAGAAGGTGTTTCGTAGCCCTGGTCGGCAACGGCTTCAAGGATAGGGAGGGATAGGCCCAGGGAGGCAAAGCTCATAGAATCGTCTCTGGTATCGATTATTCATATGTGGGACCGCCGCTTTGATCAACGTGCAGTACAGACGAAGCAGCGGTGCAAATTATACCCCGGACAAAAACTCATCCACGGCTTTTTGCATGCTGATCCGGCCATCGAGAACCGCCTCTCTGTAACGCCTGTTCCAGAAGGGCATCAGGAGATCGGCTCGTCGCCACTCTTCAAAGATGACTCGGGTCAGAGGGCCGCCTTTATCGAGAAATCCCGACTCCTCACAGTCTCGAGCCATACGATCACGGTCATAGGCCAGGCGTATGATTTTTCTGCGCCACGAGCCGTTACGAAGCTCAAGTTGGGCATAGCTGGCACGCGGGTCACCATCAAAGGGGGACCCCACAGAGCCAATATTGAGTATCTGGACGCCCTTGAATAGACGCTCATGTACCTTATGGGTGTGGGCTGTGACGAAAAGAGCGATCTGCTCGGGCAGTTTACCCTCCAGCTTATCATCAGGGATGCTACTGGAGATGCCATCCCTGTTTCCCTTCAAAGTGCCGTGGGTAACATGCACCCACTGGTCATCCTCTTCTCCGTGAAAGTTGAGATGATCCGCCCATTTGGCAAACTGCTGAACCTGATCCCCCAACTGCCTTGCCGTCCAGTCGGCAAACTTGCGTAGTGCCGCCTTATTTTCATTTTCAGGTGGATTATTCGCACAATAGAGTACGAACTCCTCATGATTGCCACGGATCGGAACAGAGCTGTGCTGCTGTTGAAACTGTAAGAACAGCTCCAGACACTGTGGATTGTTCGGGCCACGATTGATCAGGTCGCCGTTAAGCACCACCAACTCCGGATTCCAGGCATGGATATGCTCCAATACCACCTCCATTGCCGGCTGGTTACCCTGAACATCTGAAAAGAGAGCGACTTTCATATCGCAGAAAACTCAGATCTCGCGAACCTGGGCTGGTTTTTGGTCCTGTGTCGAGTTCTTGTAAAGCTCATCGGCCTTCTCTTTGGCTGCATCGTAATACTCTGAGGACTTCTCCTTGGTGCCGTCCCAGAGCTCTTTCGATTTATCTGCAGTTACCTCACCCAGTTCACCTCCCTTCTCCTTGGCGGTTTCATAGAGTTCTTTGGATTTCTCGGTCGCTTGTGCCCCAAGCTCTTTGCCCTTTTCAACCGCTTCACTGGAGAGGTCCTTGGTCTTGTCCCAGACATTACTACCCAGGGATTTAGCCTGCTCAGTCAAGCTGGGCTCTGTGCTTATCTCTCTGACGGGGGCAGGAGCTGTTTTGCTTATCTCCGGTTTTGGCTGCACCTGCTGTACCGCCTTTGATTTATCTTCACAACCCATTAGGGCCAAGGTTACAGTACAGGCAAGGATAACAGTGGTTGTTTTCATCATGATCAATCTCAGTAGGCTATGTGGATACGGTGCTAACGGCGTATCTCAACGCCGCTCTCTGATTCTTTGTATTCAAATCTCTAATAACTGTTGCTCAGTGGTGAATACTAGCCGTTTTCCGCCAAAAAGTACCTATAGGCGGGCGCAACTCTCTTCTACTGAGTTACACTCAGCTGAGTTGAATGGTCGAGATGGATAAGGGTTGGATCCAATGTCTAAGAATATACGCGCACTAAGCGCCCGTTCTCCTGAAGGGAAGACCCTCTTTGCTGAATATGGCCTGATTGCTGATAAGCACGGCACCCTCTCCAGCGATGAGATTCAAAAGATTGCCGAAAAACGCCTGATTGCACCAGGTGTAATTCAGGGCAGTCACTCTTTCTATGATTTTCTCAGGGAGACAAACAGGGGGAAGCGCGCTTATCGATGTAAGGGAACGGCTTGTCGACTTTCGCAAAAAACCCAACCGGCTCACGCAGATCTGGCAGCACACTATTCAGCATCCGAGATAGGTGAGATGGCCTGTGTCGGTCGCTGCTACCGGGGAGGGGGCATGATGGCCGAAGGTAAGACCTTTGACTGTGAAACCCTGGCCGACCTGAAAAATCCCCATTCAAAACCTCATAAACGAGAGCACCTGCCCTTTTTCGCGGCAGCCTCTATCAATGTTTTTGGCTCGATCGTTAGTGATATCGGCGCCTTCTATCAATCGTTGCCGCAGCAAGCAGGCGTGATTGTCCAAGAGCTGGAGCGTTCCGGCTTGAGGGGGCGGGGGGGTGCCGGCTTCCCCTTTGTAATGAAGCTCAAGGCTTGTGCTGATATGCCGGGTGAAAAGAAATATATTGTCTGCAATGCTGACGAGGGCGATCCCGGAGCATTCAGTGACCGTTATTTGCTGGAGGATCAACCGCATCGGGTGCTGGGTGGAATGCTGCTTGCCGCCCTTGCCTGTGGTGCGCGTCATGGCTTTCTCTATATCAGGGCCGAATATCCTGAGGCGATAGAGCTCATGACTGCCGCCATAGCACAGTATCGAACGACGCTTGCCTACAGACAATCCAGTGTTGAATTCCACGTGATCAGAGGAGCAGGGGCTTACGTCTGCGGCGAGGAGACTGCGCTGCTCAACTCCATTGAGGGGTTGCGTCCCGAGGTGCGGGTACGTCCGCCCTACCCGGCACAGGAGGGACTCTTCGGCATGCCGACCCTGCTGAGCAATGTAGAGACCTTTGCCGCCCTCCCCTGGATTGCAGAAAATGGAGGTGAGTCCTTTGCTGCAATCGGTAATGGAGTGAGTACCGGTAGCAAACTGATCTCGCTCGATCACAGCTTCAACCGTCCGGGAGTTTATGAGGTGGATATGGGTCTGCCTCTGGACCGGCTCATCTCAGATCTGGCAGGTGGTTTTCGCTATCCCGTTAAGGGACTACAGGTCGGCGGCCCCCTGGGAGGGGTGCTGCCTATCGATAAAAGTGCCGAGCTGACCATTGATTTTGAGTCTTTCGAACAAGCGGGATTTCTACTGGGTCACGCCGGTATTATCGCCATCCCCAAGAGCTTCCCGATGATCGAGTTTCTGCGACATCTGTTTGACTATATGGCTGACGAATCCTGCGGCAAGTGTGTGCCCTGCCGGATAGGTACACGCAAGGGTTCGGATATGCTCAATCAGGCAAGCCCTAAGCAGCCACTGGATGGCCGACTCCTTTCAGATCTGCTTGAGACCCTTGCTTTGGGTTCGCTCTGTGCACTGGGAGGAGGGTTGCCGCTACCGGTACGAAATATCCTGGAGTATTTCCCCGATGAGATGGAGCTGTTTATTACCAAGGGGGCGAAGTAATGCCGGACTCCCACGCCTTTATCAATGGCGATAGCTACCGTCTTGAACCCGGTGAAACCCTCTATGAATTTGTCTCCCGCCAACTGGGAGGGGAGATCATCCCGGTACTCTGTCACGACCCTGTGCTTGAGCCCTTTGGTTCCTGTCGTCTCTGTAGTGTTGAGGTCTCCTCTACGCTTGAGGGTGCACGTCGTGTAGTGGCCGCCTGTCACACTCCCGCTCTGTCGGGGCAATATCTCTGGCCCGATAGCCAATCTATTGAGCAGCTGCGCCGGAATATCATCGAGCTGCTGTTGAGTGACTACCCGGAGGATAGATTGGAGCCGCTCCCTGGTGAACGGCCTACCCCTTTTCAGAAGATAGTAAAGCGTTACCAGCTGCCTGAGGGGCGCTTCCCACGCGACGTAAGCAGGGAAGCTCCGGACGAGAGTCACCCCTATATCCATTTTGATCCTGCAGAGTGTATTAACTGCTACCGCTGTATTCGCGCCTGTGACGAGGTACAGGGGGCTTTTGTACTCTCCATGCAGGGTCGGGGTTATGCAAACCGAATCATCCGTTCACTTGATCAGAGCTTTAAAGCGTCTGGCTGTGTCTCCTGTGGGCGATGTGTCCAGACCTGTCCCACCAATTCCCTGAGCGATCGCCATCGTGCAAAGACGCTGGAAGCAGAGAAGCGGGTGAGAACCGTCTGCACTTACTGCGGTGTCGGCTGCAACCTAGAGGTATTGGTGAGTGGAGGCGAGGTGCGCGCCATCAGCGCAGCGGAAGATGCCGCAGTTAATGCCGGACACACCTGTGTGAAGGGACGTTACGCCTTCGAGTATTACAACCACCCCGAACGCCTGCGCCACCCCCTTGTCCGACGTGATGGCGTGCTGCAACCCGCCACATGGGATGAGGCGCTGGATACCATAGCCGAGAAACTGAAGGCAATCGGTGAGTCTCATGGCCCCGATGCGATTGCCGGAATCTCTTCCGCCCGCTGCACCAATGAAGAGAACTACCTGATGCAGAAGTTCATGCGCTTGGTAGTGGGAACCAATAATATCGACGGCTGTGCCAGAGTCTGTCACGCACCCACCGCCTACGGCATGCAGCAGACCTACGGCACCGGTGCCGCCACCAACTCCATTGATGAGATAGCACTGGCCGACTGCCTGCTGCTGATTGGCGCCAACCCTGGTGATGCCCATCCGGTAACCGGCGCCAAACTGCGCCAGAGTGCGCTCAAGGGAGTGCCTGTGATCGTTATCGATCCACGGGTTACTGATCTGGCCCGCTTGGCGACGATCCATCTACAGTTACGCCCCGGTTCCAATGTAGCGCTACTTAATATGCTGCTCTACTACATCTGTGATGAAGGGCTGTTGGATGAGGCATTTATTGCAGAACGGACCGAAGGCTTTGATCCATTCCACAAGCAACTGATGGCGATCGACCTGGATCGATTGGAACAGATTACCGGTGTGGCACGTGAGCAGGTACGACGGGCGGCGATCCTCTACGGAGAGGCTGAGCGGGCGATGGCGTTTCACGGTCTGGGGGTAACCGAACACTTTCAGGGAAGTAAGGCGGTGATGCTTATCGCCGCTTTGGCGATGATGACAGGAAACATTGGTCGGCCCGGTGTCGGTATCAACCCCCTGCGTGGCCAGAATAATGTACAGGGTGCTGCTGACATGGGAGTGCAGCCCAACCTGGGAGCAGGCTACCTTGATTTCACCCGCAGTGATGTCCGTGACCACTATCAGGCGGTATATGGTCAGGCGGTCCCCACCCATGAGGGGTATAAAATTCCGGAGATGTTCGCCGCCGCCCGCGAAGGAAAGCTCAAGGCGCTGTGGGTGATGGGAGAGGATCTGTTGCAGACTGACCCCAACTCCTGCGAGGTGAAATTCTCCCTCAAACAGCTCGACTTCCTGGTGGTGCAGGAGCTGTTTATGACCGAGACTGCTTCCATTGCTGATGTGGTACTGCCCGCTTCATCGCACTTTGAGAAGAGCGGCACCTTTACCAATGGTGAACGGCGTATCCAACGGGTTAACCGGGCGGTTGAACCACTGGAGGGAACAAGGCCCGATGGGCAGATCATTGTGGATATCATGAACCGTATGGGCTTTGATCAATCCGGTTATGACCCAAGACTGCATCTGCAGGAGATCGCTAAAGTAGTACCTTTTTTTGCCGGGGTGAGCTGGGACGGGTTGGGGGATAACGGTAAACAGTGGCCGGTCGAGTCCGATGGCAGTGATACCCAAATTCTTCACCGGAAGAGTTTCAAACTGGGTCTGGGCCATTTTGAATTCTTCGGCTTTGAAGAGACCCCAGAGCTGGACCCGGAGCCTGAAGAGTATCCCTATATTCTTACCACCGGGCGTATTCTGGAGCACTATAACTGCGGCAGTATGACGCGACGCACACCAAACAGGGAGTTGGTAGAACGGGATTGGCTTCTGATCAATCCACAAGATGCAGAGACCAAAGGTATACGGGATAACGACCCTGTTGAAATAAGCTCCCGTCAGGGGGTCGCACAGGTAACTGCACGACACTCTGAGCAGGTAAAACCCGGCGTTCTCTTTACCACATTTCACTATCCGGAGATTGCAATCAACCATATCACCAGCGGTGTGATGGACGAGTACAGTATGACACCGGAATACAAAGTGGTGGCGGTGAACATCAGAAAAGGGGGCTAGGTGATTACATCAACTCGCCACCAGCGCTAATGAATGCTCCAGCCCCCGTGCCACCTGCTGATGACAGTGCATAGCCAGCAATTTACGGTTTTCGAACGTCTGAGCAGGTAGTGCGGAATGAAAAGTGACCACCACTTCCACCCCCTGTAGCCCCATTACTGCACGTAAGTGTGGTAGCAATTCCATATCGCCATACCAACCGTAAAGGGCACGATCACTCACCTGTAACGGCTCTCCGTTGAAAAATCGAGTATAGGCCAGGGTTACCGGCTGAACAGTCAGCGGCAGCTGCTCGGGCAATATATCCACCACCCCGAACAGGGCGGATTTGAAGGGGAGCACAGTATCCCCCGGCGAACTCGTTCCCTCTGCAAACAGGATCATCGATTCACCCCCATCCAAGCGCTCAGCTATACGGTGACTCTGAAGCTTGGCACGCGTGGGGATTCGTTCGATAAAGAGCGTATCAGCAATCTTCGCCAAGAACCCAAACAGGGGCCATGAAGAGACCTCTGACTTGGATATAAAACTGGCATTCGTCAATGCCCCCAATAGAGGGATATCCAGGTAGGAGACATGATTGGCGACTAATAGCACGGACAGATCCCGGGTCGGTTCTCCTTCTACCCGGTAACGCACGCCGGCCAGGCGGCAGGCGATTCTATACCAGACAGCCGCATATGGTCGTCTGATTCCACGCCCCAAAGGGTAGAGCAGCAGATAGGGTGGCAACATCACCCCCAAGGAAAAGAGAAGAAGAAACAGATTGGCGACCGACCTGCCGCGACTGGGGGGACGCTCCTGCACTGCCCGCTGATGTTCTGCCGTGGCTGATTCTCTGCTCATATCAAATGCTATCACTACTGAAAATGGCGCTGGTATTTCCGGCTGATCAGGTCCGTATCGAGCACCACGCATATATCCGTAGTATTGAACTGATGATCAATCACAGCCCCATCCCCAACAAAACTGCCAACCCGTAAATACCCCTTTATTAGCGGAGGCAGAGAGATATCCTTCAAACCCACCGTAGAAATATCAACCACATCCGGGTTCATATCGACATAGTGTTTATCGAGTGCACGCGGGCGCAGTGCTTCAGGGGCGAGGTAATTGTGGTAAAGATAGGAGAGTGACCGGGTGATCACTTGGGGCTCTGTACCATGAAAGCTGGCACAACCAAACAGTAAGCTGACATTGTGCTGCTCAATATACTCAGCGATGCCACGCCAGAGATACTGCATAACGGCACCAGTACGTACATTTGACGCAACACAGGAGCGTCCCATTTCAACAATCTCACCCGGATAGGAGAGCAAAGGCCCCAGGTCAAACTCCTGCTCGGAATAAAAACCACTGAAGTCTTGGGCTACCTTACGGCGTAACAACCTATAGGTACCGACCACGCAAGGCTCACCGTTGCTCTTGCCTTTATCGATCACCAGCAGATGATCACAATACGCATCGTAACCATCAACATCCCGTTTTAATGCGTATACTGAAGGGGATGGTTGTGCTCCCATCTCTTCATAGAACACACGATAGCGCAGTCGCTGTGCCGCCTCGACCTCAGAAGCAGAACAGGCCAGTCGAACCTCATAGTTTCCAGCATCCAATTGCACCCCCTCCTCCCTGTTATCGATACATTTATCAAACAACAGAATTTGTCTTTGCTCTATTTATGAAAAGGTGCAAAAACATGGCTATCCAGCCAGACAACATCCAGTCGCCACAAGGTGCCGCCTTTAGGTAAGCCATCGTCCCATTAGCGGCCCTGTTTATACCGAAACTTTACTATACACCATATAAATTCTAATGTAGGGACACTGTCCTCGACAACAGGATAGGAAACAGAGCAGATAATCGGAATTCATACCCGGAGGGAGCCTGCCATGCCAACGCCACCTGTAATCACTACAGATCAGGTCATCCGTCAGTTCAAGATGGATATCTATGGTAAAGAGGTGCAGAGTGCCGCCACCTACTCCTACCTGTGGATAGCAGCCCAGGTAGGGCATATCGGTGTCGGTATCATGGGGCAGTTTCTGTTCTACAGCATTTCATACTACCTCCTGCCCCATCTGAACTTTTCGCCTGATTTCGCTAATCTCTCCGGGCTTGCTCTCATCACATCCGCGGTAGCCTTTTGGGAGTGGAGCACCTACCGTAGCGCCATCAAGCGCCACACAGGGAGTTTCAAGCTAAACAGAAATGGCCTGCGCAATAACGCCCTGATAGCCACACTCTATATGTGGCTCGGCGGACTGATCAGTTTTGGCTTTCACCTGGCCCCGGGCTATGGCCTGTCCATGCTGATAGCCTGCTTACTCATCGCCTTTATTCCGGTCTCTTACTGGATGAGGCAGAAGATGATCTGGCAAAAGGCCTCTCTTCCTTACCTGTTCCGGCTGGCGGATATGAAACTGGATGAGCAATACGCCGGCAAGATACAGCAGCTCATGGATGAAACGGATAGACCTGAAGAGGCACCACGACAAATCATTATTGAAGGCACTCTCGGATCGGGGAGAACGCGATTGGCTGTGGGTATTGGGAGTGAATTCTCCTTCAAGAAACGGAAGGTACGCTACCTGCCATTTGACAAATTGGTGGAGCTTGTCAATAGCAACGACAGCTATCGCGGCCCGAAAAACGTCGACTATTGGCCATGGGCGGACGCCGAGGTCCTGGTTATTGATGATGTGGCCGCCATACCGCTACCCCACACCGAACAAAGCCCGGTCAACGAATTCGACCACTTCTCCCAATTACTACAGGAGATAATCGGGCATAACCCGACCTGCCTGAAGCAGCGGCATACTGTCTGGGTGCTGGCAGATATTGAAGAACCCTCACGTTGGATTGACGAGATTAAATCAGCCTGTGGAAATAATGGAGGCAGTGAGCCGATTATCGTTTCAATGCCGGCAGTCTGATGAGACTAAAATACGTCGGCAGTGCCAAGCACAAGCCCAAAGTCATCATCATCAACTGCTTCTCGGATAAGCATCGCGGCACCCGGGGAAGCCCACACTTTGCCCCCCAATCCATGGCACCAGTCTATCTGGCCGGGGCCTTTCACCCACAGAAAACCGAGCTTTATCTCTACAGTGAATTTTTTTCGGGACCTTTTGAGGATCTGAAAAAACTACAGTGGGCAGATCTGTTGGTACTCACCGGGGTGAATACAGCCTTTGATAGAATGCGGCAGGTAACAGCCTACGCCAGAACGGTTAACCCCTCTATTCGGGTTGTTATCGGCGGTCCAGTTGCAAGAGTACTACCCAATCTCTGTGCTCAATACTTCGACGTTGTCTGCACCGGCGATGTCGAGCAGATGGCTGAAGTGGCTGAAGAGCTCTTGGGGCCCGGCTTCGCTGCGGAGGATATCTTCCCACGCTACGACCTGGTCAATTGGATGCCACTCATCGGTTATGCGGAAACCACCCGCAACTGTAACTTCCGCTGTTCATTCTGCTCGATGACCGCAGAAGACCGTCCCTTTGAAAATTATGACCTCAGTTTTATGCGCCGCCAGGTAGAGGCGATGGGCTACAAACAGTGCGTAATGTTCCTTGACCAGAATCTCTTTGGCGGCCCACGTGACCATTTCAAGGCCCGCATGGAGTTGATCCAGGAACTCTATGATGAAAAACGCTTTCGTGGTTGGTCCGCCCTGGTTACAACCGATTTCTTTAAATCTGATGAGAATATCCAGGCCGCCGCCAACTCGGGCTGCATCGGTTTTTTCAGTGGTGTTGAATCATTCAGCCCGGAACAGATTATCGCATTCAACAAACGACAAAATCTGATACTACCCCAGGAACTGGTCATCAGGCGCTGCCTGGAGGCGGGCATGGTTTTTCACTACGGCCTGGTCTTTGACCCTGTCGAACGGTCGATAGCAGCATTTAGGGATGAGCTTGATCTGATCGTAAGCAATCCAAGAATCACCCTGCCCTCATTCCTGACCCTCGCTATACCGCTGATTGGAACGCCGTTGTTCAGAGAGCGCATGGAGGCTGGTGCTTTTCTACAGAACCTTCGTCTGCGAGACATGGATGGTCGGACACTGATCTACAAAACCAAAGATCCACTGGGTGAGGCTATCCGTTACCTTGAAAAGATGGAGACCGGTCCGATCGACAAAAAACGACTTCTCGCCTATGCTGCAAAATTCTTCTGGCGATACAAGGGAACGTTGTCGCGCTGGGCCATGATCAGTGGACTGCTGAACGTAGTCTCCACCGGCATGCCCTCTCTGGGAACCAATGCCCGGGAGAAGAAGGTACCCCATAAATTGCGAAAACGTACCTTCTGCGCCAATACCGAGCCTCTTGGATCTCTCTATGAGCCGATCATCCAGATACCCGAACGGTACCAGGGGCATTTTCAGCCGCTCCTAGTCACTGATGAAAAGGGGGAGTTACACCCTGACTTATGGGATGACCTGGGTGAATCAAAGGCGGTCGCCATCTAAGAATTATATGTATAAATAAAAAACCAGGACGAAGGCTAATCACAACTTCCAGAGTACAAACTGCAAAAACATTTTGTCTCTATGCTATAAATCGGATAGTTTAGCCGATGATCGATATCGACAAAGAGCCGAAACACAATCAGGATCAGACAAATGTCCGCAGTTGACCAAAAATTCAACGGCCTCACAGCGATCCTGTTTCTGCTACTACTGCTCACAGGCAAGGTGACCGCCGCCGAGAGTAGCTTATACAAACTCACATCCTCTTGGCATGCTCCACAAGGAATTGCACTATCTAAAGAGGCGGCGGCATGGATCAGACAGTTACCGCAACAGGAAGGAACAGGTTCTGTTTCATGCACTCCGTCTTCTCTGCCGAAACTCGCTCCAGATAAACCTACCAGTCTATTCAAGCTAACGTCACAACAGCTCACAAATGAAAATATCGTTGTCCACACCAAGGACACAATCACAGAACGTTTCATCGTTGTGTACTGGTCCGTTGACGGATGCATGCATATCCATGAATCCGGGCGGGCAATCAAACCTGACAGCAGGCAGCAGTTACTCAGCCCTTTTCCATACGTTCGCACTCACAAGCTCTCACCTGACCGTCCGATCCTGATACTGATTCAGGACAGTAAATCCATTCGGCCCTGGATACAGGCGGGGACTTTTCAACAATTTCTGCAGCAAAACACCCACGCCTGGGTCACCCTGGGTGGGTATACCGGAATTTTACTGATCCTGTTACTAATTGGGATAGGGTTCGTTATCTGGCAAAAAAGTGCTCTATCAATCGCATATATCATCTATATCCTTGCGCTACAGTTCTGGCAACTGCAGGCGATGGGTATCGGACCGACACTGATACCATTCTGGCCCGGCCCAGACTTTTTTCCGCTACTTCAGGCGCTTGCCGTTGCTGGAGTGGTAGCAGGCATCGGCAATGCCGTCACACAATTTCTAAGCCTCAAAGGTTTTTCGCGCCGAATAATTATTACCGGGGTAATTCTGAGTTGTGGTGGATTCTTGAGTTCAGCCTGGTTCAATGGCGGCTACAAGATTGGCGCCATGCTACTCGCCCTGTTGGCGATCCTGACACTCTATTTCCTCATTCAGCGTCTGCGGCAAAATCTGCCTGGGGTGCGCTGGTTCTCCCTGGGCCTCATGGCCACCATGATAGGGGGTGGCCTGCAGGCTTTTTCCGTCGTCAACAGTGGTGTAGGCATGAGTGGAATAACCATCTTTGCCTTTCCGTTAGGCACCGCTTTCGAGTCGACATTCTGGCTTGTGGCGATGACGATTATCCTGCGCACAGAAAGACAACGCATGCTGAATGAAAAGCTGAAGGCCCAAAAAATTGCTCATGATGCGCTGGCCAATGCAAAGGAACGACTTGAAGATGAGGTGATCAAACGCACGCATGAACTACAAATAGCCAAAGAGGAGGCTGTCGAGGCCAACTCGGCCAAGACCCAATTCCTATCCAATATGAGCCATGAGTTGCGAACACCCCTAAACGCGATCCTTGGATTTTCCACATTGCTGAAAACTGATCAGGCCGTCAAGCTCCCCCCACAGCACCGCGAGGGCGTTGAACTGATTCTTGAGTCGGGACGCCACCTGCTGGCATTGATAAACGATATTCTGGATGTCTCAAAGATTGAGGCGGGGGAGCTATCCATCAATATCGAGGCTGTATCATTATTCGATGCTCTTGAAGAAACCTTGGCTGTGGTCGAACCCATCGCTGAGCAAAAATCCATTACCCTGCTGACTCCTGCCGAGCGGGAAGATGGCTGGTTTGTTAGTGGTGATAAAACACGACTTCGACAGATTCTTACCAATCTATTAACCAATGCAATCAAGTACAACAATCCCAATGGCTCGGTGACCATCTCTTTGGGGAAAGGAGCAACATCTACAACACTCACCATTGAGGATAATGGCGTAGGTATAGCTCCAGAATTCTTGGAGAAGATCTTTGCCCCTTTCACCCGTGTCGGCAATCTTGTTGATTGCGTCGAGGGTAGCGGCATAGGACTGGCCATCACAAAAAGATTGGTCAAGTTGATGAATGGAGAGATTCTGGTAGAGAGCCATCTTGGCGAAGGCTCACGTTTTGAGATCGAACTGTTAACAGAAGATTCCATTTCGATATCGGAACCGAATTTCGAATCTTTTCAGAAAAGCGGGATTGGCCAATCGGATGATTCCCAGACAAAAGCTGTGCCCAAAAATTCCCTACCCCTCCTTTACATTGAAGATGACCCCACCAACATCGTTTTCATGAATTATATTATGCAGCGCCGCCCACAGGTGGAGTTGTTCACGGCCATGAATGGGAGAGAGGGTATACGTAGCGCCATTGAACATAAACCAAAGCTCATACTGGTGGATATGCGCCTACCCGACATCAATGGGTATGAGGTACTACAGGCTCTAAAAGAGAATCAAAGCACCAAGGAAATACCCGTTGTTGCCGTCAGTGCCAGCATTAAACTGGAAGATATAAAACAGGAACAACTTGACGAGTTTTTGGACTATTTTACTAAACCTGTTGATATCAACCAGATTCTTGCCGTAGTCGATGATCTGATAGAAAAACAGGATTAAAGCAACACCCTCTACTCATAGGCTCTCGTTTCCAGCAAACGGGGCTCTCATTTTAGCTAGATCCGGCTCACCCAGTTGATCCAGGATAGCGCGACGGGAAGCATCACGCAGTGCCATCGCCGCCGCCCACTCTCTTCCATTGGGCCGCTGGGGTTTGGCAATGTGAACCTTGATGTCACCACGATGAGGAAACCACGACTCTGAGCGGAGGATCGAACGGGTTCCCCTGATAATCACCGGCACCACTGGTACACCGGCCTTGGCTGCCGCAACAAAAGCCCCCATACGAAACGGCATCAGTCCCGGTGTACGGGTCAGGGTACCCTCAGGGAAGTAAAACAGGCGTTCTCTATCAGCCAGCCGTTTTGCCGTGCGCTCGGCATCGAGCCGCCCCTGTTGCTTGTCGAAGCGCTCGACAAAAGCGGCTCCAATTCGTCGCAGAAAGAGACCGGCAATCCTCTGTTTTGCCAACTCCGCTTTGGCGACAAAACCGACCGCTTTTGGCAGTACCGCCGCCATCACTATCCCATCCAGATAACTGGCATGATTGGCCACCAGCACGGCGGCGCCTTCAACTGGCAGCTCGGCTCTGCCTTCCACCCGTAGGCGGTAACCCGCCAGCCGCAGAAAAAGGCGCGCCATTCCCCCCATGATTGACCAGCGACGTTCAATCCCGGGGATGACCGCCACCAACAGCCACACTGTGGGAGCAAACATCCAGAACAGCAACTGCACATAGCGGCCGTAGAGTTCCTCCCTCAATCGCCTCTTCAAACGGTGTAGACCGGGCACCAGCGCCGCCGCTGCAAGTCGGACAAACTGCATCCCAACGGTAGCGGTCGCTCGACCAAGCTGCCCCTCTTCATATAGCGTCTTCACCGCACCACGCCGAATCTTTCCGCTGGAGGTTTTCAGTACCGTGTGGGGCGGTACCAGAAGCAGTTCATCCGGGGGAAGATCCAGCAGATCCAGAGCGACTCCTCTCGCCTGCTCCCGTAACCGTTGCCGCACCATCTCATCGCTCTCCCGGGTTTCGGCCACCAGAATCAGCCGCTCGGTGCCAGAAGAGGTATCTGCTGAACCGAACAGGGCGACACACCCCTTACGGATGCCGGGTATTCCACCCACCGCCTCTTCCGTCTCATAGGGGTAGAGATTGCGCCCACCACGAATAATGATCTCTTTACTGCGGCTGGCGAGATAGAGATCTCCGGCTGCGATATAACCGAGGTCGCCGGTCTCCAACCAATCGCCTGCATAGAGCTTGCTGCTCTCTTCAGGATTGCGGTAGTAACCCTGGGTGGCGGATGGGCCCTGGAACTGTATCCGACCTTCGCGCCGCTCCGGTAACTCCCTTCCGGCCTGATCAACCACTCGAATCTGATAACCGGGCAGCGGCCTACCGCAGGCAACAAGCGCCAGTGACTTCTCACCTTCCACCGCGGGCAACGCCTCACCCGAAGTAAGAAACCGTTCCCGCCCAATGTGGTCGATAAGCGCTCCCCGTCCCAGCGGGGGAAAAGCGAGCCCCACCGCCGCCTCCGCCAAACCATAGACGGGAGAGAGTGCACTCTGCTGCAGTCCGTAGGCGGAAAAGCGCTTGGCAAAACGCTCCAGTGTGCGAGGACTTACCGGCTCCGCGCCATTGAATGCCATTCGCCAGCTAGAGAGATCGAGCCCTTCAATCTCCTCCTCCGAGACCTTGCCGAGACAGAGCTCATAGGCGAAGTTGGGAGCGGCGGAGAGAGTGCCGCGATGATGATGAATCGCCCACAGCCAGCGGCTGGGACGGGCCAGAAAGCGCAGCGGCGACATCAGCACCAGCGGTATGGCGTAATAGAGGCTGCCGAGCCAGGCACCGATCAGTCCCATATCGTGATAGAGGGGCAGCCAACTGATAAAAACATCGCCGCTACCCGCCTCGGTCGCCTCCCCCATGGCACGGATATTGGCCAGCAGGTCGTTATGGCTCAGCATCACCCCCTTGGGCTGACCGGTGCTGCCCGAGGTGTACTGAAGAAAGGCGATATCCCCGGCCTCTATCGCCACCCTGTCGGGAACAGCGTCCTCGCCGGAGAGTGCCTCAACGGTCACTATATCTCTCAGCAGTTCCAGACGGGCGCGTAGCAGACGGGCAACATTCAACGCCTCCGTCACCGTAATCAGCACCACACTCCGGGCATTGGCGAGTATCCCGACATGGCGGTTAAGGTGCTCCTCCAGTTGAGAGAGCCGTTGCGGTGGATAGATCGGTACCGGAATGCCCCCACAAAGGAGCACGGCATAAAAGCTGTAGAGATAGTCACGCCCGGTAGGCAACATGATCGCCACGGTCTGCCCCGGCTGCAACCCAAGCTGTTGCAGTCCCGCCGCCGCCCGCTGCGCTCCTGCCAGCAGATCGGCATAGCTGATCTCCTCCGGCTCTTCACCCTCACCGTAGAGGTGGATGTGTACCCGCTGGGGGTGTCGTTGAACATGCCACTGCAAAACTTCCGGCAGCGTCCCGGCATGATGGGGCAAAGTGGCAACCGCCTCCGGCGCCGCCCTACGGGGAACCAGGGACAGTTCCGGAAGCTTGGACGGTGCGGCGGCAAGGATATCCTGTAACAGATCCGCCACTGTTTCCGCCTCCGCCAACAGGTGTTCCGGCAGATGAATCCCGAAGCCCTTTTCGATACGCGCAAACAGCTCAACACGGGAGAGGCTGTCAAAGCCTAGATCACGCTCAAGTCCGTCTTCCAGTGTGGCCTTGACCGGCGATTGCGTATCCGGGTGCAGTTCACTGATAAAGTGGTCAATCAGTGCCAGCAGTTGGGCCTGGGCCTCGGTGGGTTCCATCAGCCCACCGCCAAACCGGCGCCGGTAAGTGCCATTTTCTTCACATACTCCGAAGTCATCACTGTCAGCAAAGCACTGTAGTTGAGTGAAAAAGTGAGCCTGTCGCCCACCCGGCAGTCTGTCGCACTATCGGTAACATCGACAACCAGATAACCACTGGAAGCCCCGATCACCTGCAGCCCCAGATCAAGAGGCGTGATACCGGCGACATCCACATCCTCACGTCCGACATTGAGCAGTGCGCGCAACCGCACGCCCCGGTCGCTGAATTTTGGCCGTCCGCCAAAAGCATCCTCACCCTGCCTGCCTGTCGGCTGGGTCGGCTTTCTCTTCAACTCAAGAATCTCTGCATGGAGCAGAAAGGCATCCTGGTGGGTGTTGGGCCAGGGATTGCGCTTGATCGTCTCTCTTCCCAACAGTATCCCCTCACCGATTCGCGCCTGGTTGATTCGTTGGGGCATTTCACCCTGCTGCAGTAGGTCGAGACCACTGGAATTGATGGCGGTGATAGTTTCGAGGGTAATACCACAGGCCCGCTCCACCTCCCCGGCCAGAGTGACCAGCCGACCCATATTTTCACTGCTCGGATCAACACCACCAAAACAGGCCAGATTGCTACCGATACCGGCGATGCGGAGGGCCGGCAGCTTTTGTGTCTCTCTAGCCAACGGGATCAGCTGATCCGGCCAGACTCCTTCACGCAGGTCCCCGAGATCCACCATCAGTATCACTTCGTGGGTCCGGCCCGCCCTTGCCGCCGCCGTGGAAAGAGCAGCCAATACAGACAGCTCCGAGTTGAGGCTTCGATCCACCAGTCGCACCACCTCATCGACGGCGGAGAGAGGCGGTATACGTAGCAACAGATAGTCACTCTCTATACCCGCCTCTTGCATGCGGCGGATATTTTCAAAGCGCGAATCGGCAATACCGTCCACTCCCCCCCGCAACATCGCCTCAGCCACTTGCGGATGGCCGCAGGTGGCCTTGGTGACACCGTAGACACCGATACCACTCTGCCTACACAAGGAGACGATAGTACGACTATTGTGCTCAATCTTCTCCAGATCGATAGTGAGATAGGGCGTCTCCATAGCGGTTACCGCAAACTATCACGTTGGCACAGCTTGCGCACCAGGAAGTTGGCCACCTCTTGTCCCCTTGCACCACGCCCAAAACCTGCATCGAGACCACACTCCCGGGCCAACTGATCACTTACCTGGGCGCCGCCGGCGACCAGCAGCAACTCCTCTCGCAGCCCCCGCTCCACCGCCAGTCGATGAAGGTGACGCATGTGTCCTTTATGCACATCACTGTGGGTAACGATGGTGGAGATCAACACCCCATCTGCATCCAACTCCACCACCTTCTCAATCAACCGCTCGATGGAGACCGAGGTACCGAGAAAGTGGCAGTGGAAACCGTAGCGTTCAATGCCGCCGTGTTTGATATCGAGAATTTCGTGGATTCCCACCGAGTGCTCATCTTCCCCCACTGTGGCCGCGACCAGATGGATGTTACGGGGGCGAACCCAAGCTTCGATCTCCTCATTCGAGAGTAATTCTTCGTCCTTACTCTTCGGCAGCAGATCTGTGCGGATCGGCATATCCAGCACCCCTTTGATCTCAAACAGGCTCCCCTCCGCCGGATGCATTATCCGCCGACTGATCACCTGGGGGTCACTGAGATTCATATGCCGCACCATCTCCAGAGCCGCAGCCTCAGCAACTTCAGGTTGCTCAGGGATAAACAGGGTGACACAGACAACACCGTCTCCATGGCGCTCCACTTCCGGACGCACAATCCCCTGTCGCCGCTCTTCAAGGGGGACCTTCAGCCGTTCATTGACACTGTCCGCCGGATCCAGTTCATCGATATAGACGATCTTCGAAGGGTCGCAGAGGGTGCAGCCGCCGTACTCATCACAAGGCTTGCCGTCACCTTGGGCGTAACGGTTGTTGCCAAAATGACCACACACCGGGGCACCGTAGTCGGCTTCACGCGGAGTCACACTGCCCGCGCCGTCACCACCGTCGACACGGCGGCTGATGCCGTCTCCCCGCCGCTCGGGATAGTAGCCGGAGTCGACAAACTGTCCCGCTTCGACTGCGGCGTAGTAGCCGCCCTGTTCGAGGATCTCCTGTAGAAAAAGCACCGCCCTCTCTTTCAACTCACGCACCTGTCGGCGCATGGAGTCATCCTCTCTCACCTCTAAAATTTCTGACAGCCCATCGAGCCCCATCAGTGTCTGGCGAGTGGTGTTGACAGCGGCAATATTGTTGTAGTGCCAGGGGATATTACGCCCCTCATCCGGGGTGATGGTGCTCTGAATATCGGCACCTGCAAGGCGGGAGATCAGGGTATCGAGTACATGGGTAACGATTGCTTCCTGGGTGTCGCTCTCCATATAGCGGGTATTCTGCTGGGCACGCATGGGGAAGCCAAGAAACAGCTCCCGCAGGGCAATGGCATAGGGAAGATCGAGGCGCATCTTGGGGGCGGGCGGTGCTGTCGGCGGTACGGTGGAGAGGGCGATCAGCTCTTTTGTCATACCCACCGCCAGAGAGAAGGCACAATTGACGGCATGCTGCACAAACAGCTCCGGCGTCACCTTCCACGCCTCCTTTGCCGTGGCGTTGGCGTTATGAGCGCCGTCGAGCTGCAAAATACCACCTGCCGCCATCACCGATTTCGCCTCGGCGGCATCGACGAAGGAGCGGTGCATATTAATATTGCGGTAGAGCACGTTGTACTGAGGGTCCTGGTGGGCGCCGTTGACCCCCTCTTCATTGAACAGTACCGCCATCTCCGGCCCGGCAAGACCGCTGACATAGGAGTGGAAGTTGATTGGTCGGCCTACCTCATCCTCAATGGCATCCAGTGCTTTACGGCTGGCGCGAATCTGTTTGCGCGTTACCGGGATACCACCGATACCCTCGGGGGTACCTTCTATCAGACCGTCTATATGAGACTGGCCGGTGGTACGGATTACCATAATGTGGTCGGCACCGTGCCAGGCGGCCATACGCATGCGCCGCAAGTCATCTTCAAACCGACCTGAGGCGATTTCAGTAGTAATTACATAGTCACACTGGGGGTCGATACCGCCAAAGTAGGCAGCGGCGGGAAGGGGTATGGATTTTTTTAAATTCTCCGTAGTGTCATAGTAAGTGAACGGGCCAATCTGCTGATCCTTCACCGGCCGGCGCCAGAACCACCCTTTGCGCCTGGGACGATAGAGGTCGAGATCCGCCAGTACCAACTCGATATCCAGTTTTTTGTCGGGATGAAGTTTCATCTCCTGTCACACCAGTTCATCCCAGTGCCGGCCGTTGAGCAGGGCCAAACCCGCTTCGCGCACTCTGAACCCTTTTGTTCTGGCCAGTTTCAGCACCAGGTGCCCGGCACCATGACCCAGCAGATTGAGCTCCTCCATCCTTTTCACCAGCCGCCCACTCTCACTACTGTCAAAGCCCATACGCAGCAGCAGGGAGCGCTCAATGGAGGGTGTTGTGTGGGTCCGCGCCTCCTCTACCATCGGATCCACCACCTGATTGACCAGTTTCCAGAACTCCTCATGGAGCTCCCCGTCATCCAGCTCTTTTAGGGACTCTTTGCGCCGAGTGTAATCATCCGCTCTTTCCGTGATTGCCATAGACCTTCTCCTCCACATACCGGCGGCTACTACCTATATCAGCAGCCAAAAATTCAATATCCGTATCGGTCAACACCACCGTTGTGGGCAGTGAGTCAAGCGTATGAGAGAGATAGCGTTCTCTCAGATAATCCATATTCATATCCACCACTCGTATTTGAGAGGGATGTTCAGGGATTACTATAGACCTCCCTGGGCAACTGTCACGGGGATCACCGCGCAGCACCTCAATTCCCATCTCAAGGGCCAGATTCAACTGAGCCAGGGAATGCTTTCCGGCACCGGTGTACTCGGTCTCCTGAACCACCAGAATTTGCTCCCGTTCCATGGAGCCGGCAATGGCAATGGCCGCCGCCAGGGAGATGTTACCGGCGGGTCCCCGCTCCATCCCCTCCAGCTCTGCCAGCAGTTGGGTGGCGTAGAACACCTCGCCCTGGGTAACGGTGACAAAGCGGTCCATGTAACGCAGGGAGCGTGCGGCATTGCGCGGCACATCAGCACGGTCAGGGACAGTGGTGAATGGGATGGAGAAACCGGTGTGGCCGGTAGTAAAGGATTTGCGGTTAAAGTCGTGGTCCGATGCCATATGCAAGCCACTGAGATCAACACTCGCCGCAACCACTTCGCAGTCGTCAGCTCCCGCTTTGTGCAGCCCCCGGGCGGTACCGGTGACATTACCGCCACCGGCATGGGTGGCAATAACACAGTCGGGAAAACAGCCACAACGTTCGCGCACCTGCCGAGCCAACTCGTAACCGAGAGTCTCGACACCGAGAATAGAGTAGGGGGTATAGAGAGAGGCGTTGAAATAGCCGGTCTCTCGCAGGGTGTCGAGAAAAACAGTGAAAAGCTCGGGGCCGACCGAGAGGCGCACCACCTCCGCCCCATAGGCCTCACAAGCCCGGGTCTTCTCGGCGATCTCAGGCTGAGCAACACCACAGCTATCGAAAGCCTCCTGCACCAGGATACACTTTAGCCCCGCCTTCGCCGCCTGAGAGGCCACGGCGGCACCGTAATTGCCGCTGGTAGCGGCGGCTACGCCAGGATAACCGCGCTTGGCCGCTTCATGTATTGAGAGCGAGGCACGACGGTCCTTGAACGAACCGGAGGGATTGGCTGCCTCATCCTTGAGAAACACCCTTGCCCCCTTGCCTGGCGGCCTCAGGAGACGGATCAGGGCGGTGATATTCTCCAGTTCCACCAATGGAGTGTTACCCACCGCCGTGCGCGACTGAATCCTGCGAACCTGATCAATATCGTAGCCGGTATCACTGAACAGCCGTTCATAGTCGAAGGCAACGACACCGGTACGGTAGCGCTCATAGTCAATGCCCACGGAGGTGCGCATGATCTCCTCTCGTTGCGCCGTCACCTCTTGATATGCAGAAGCAGTCATCATGCCTCCGCCTTACGCAGCAGAGCCCGCACTTCGCCACCAATAGCGGAGAGTTGGGATAGAGGAGCACCAAAGCTGTGGCTGTAGGCGGGATTAACCACTGCCAGTCGCCCCCTCAGCCTGCGGCCGGTCACCGTCTCGACCTCTACCTCATCACCCAGACCAGCCTCCGCTGTCAGAAAACCTTTTACCCGCATCTCCAGCGGCAGCCGTTGGGTATCTTCAGGCAACGTCTCGGCACGCTCACCAGCCGCCAGTAAAATGGAGTGGATCTCTACCCATACACCCTTGTTTACCCGCTCACCCATAAAACCCATTCCCGCTGCCGATCATCTCCCTGACATCACCCAACAACGCTGCAGGAGGAGGCAGATCACTCATGGTGTGAAGACCTGGAGAGGCGTTAAGTATCCGTGGAATCATATTCACCGCCAGGGCACAGGTAGCCACTCCACCGGGGATCTCCGGACTCCCGGCCAAGTGGACCGACGGTGTACCGTCAATCTCAATGCTGTCGCCGGTCTCCACCCCTTCCAATCCGGGGTGGATCTGTTGAGGATGAATCAGCGTAATCACAGGCTCACCCTCGCGGTAGGCTATGGCCTGGTGAAAACAACCGGCCACCTCGCCGGGTTCTACCGTGACAAAGGGGGTCTGCCGCTTAACGCCGGCAATAATCGGCTCCCGGAGCTCCTCGATATGCTCAATCTCCCAGCCCACAGCGGCGGCGACCATTTGAATCGACTCCCTGAAGCCGAAATGGCCCACCACACTCCCCTCCTCGATACCGTTGTAAAACTCCTCCTCGGTAAGACCGACCCCCTGACTCTTGAGTACAGAAGGGCCATAGGGCGAGAGGTCATTGACCCGCCGGGCGGTGATGGAATGGATATCGGAGCAGACGCCGCTGAGAGTGATCAAAAGGAGGTCAAGGACAAATCCGGGATTGATACCGGTACCGACCACGGCAACACCATGCTCCAGGGCGAGCCGGTCCAGTTTTTCCGCTGTCTCAAGCGAACTGCTCGCCGGATATGCCATCTCTTCCGCTATAGAGATCACAGGGATACCGTGACGCAACAGAGAGGTCAGCTCGCCCAAGGCATCATCGAGACGAGAGCAGGTGGCCTGAATCGCCACTTGGGGTCTGCTCTGCTCAATCAAGGACTCCAGGTCCCCGTCGATCCGAATGCCCAGCGCCTTGCCCTGCCCTGCTGCCAACCCCAGATCCATGCCGACACGCTCCTTCCTCCTGCCGAAAACCCCGGCCGGCTCCATGCCTATTTTCTGCAACACTAGGCGGGCGATACCGGTTCCCATCTGACCGGCGCCCAAAATAAGAACACGCAGCTTCCCGCTCAACAGAGTCGACTCCCTTCATCTGCCTACTTTGACGAATTCCAATAAGAGCATAGTCGGCACTTCAGACAATGTGCCCTATCTGAATATGAGTATAGAAGAGAACAGTAAAATTCGTTGACTACCGCCGCCCATCCGCAATATCAAAACCGGCCCGGCCAATGAACCTAGAATCCTCAGTTGACCGCTCCATTCTACGGGCAACACATTGATTTTAATTGCATTGACTGCGATTACCTATTCAACTCTCCGGGTGAATTACGCTACAGGGCGGATAGCACACTTGAGTTGGCGCATTACGGCGTTACAACTCCTTGGAATAGAACAACTATTCCGCGTCGTTGTGCCTTGTACTGCACCACCGCAAGCGCACTCTCCACCCCGTCCAACTGAGGATTCTAGGATGAATAAACCTGACAGCGTTCTAAGGAAACTCTAAATGAATAAAAGACGCATGATTTATCGCCCCAGGAACCGCGCCACTACTGTATTTGTACAGTTCCACACCGATCCAGGACAAAACTTCCTTTTTTCTCCGTCTGCTATAATTTCACTAAAGAAAATGGCCCACAGGCCGATCACTGGGTTAGAGAAGTAGAACAGACGAAAGGTAATATCATGGAAATCGGCGGCGTATCAATCAACACTCAGGGGCCACAGACAACCAGTGCCGGCGGTGATCCCGCACGAGCCGCTCTCTCCGTGGCAACCTTCAAGAAGACACAGGATATCCAACAGCAAGCGGCTGAACAGCTGATCGGCTCCCTAGCAGAGACCGCCGTGGTCAAAGATCCCAACTCAGTGGTAGGGCAGAATCTGGACGTATTTGCCTGAAGAGGCGCAGGAATAAGTAACTCTCCCGGCGGTAGCAAGTTAGCCAGGGAGAGTCTGTTTGTCGGGACAAAAAGAAAGGGTTAGCGGACCGGCGTCTACTAACCCTTTTTCTATGTATGTTGGGCGACGGGCGACTCGAACGCCCGACCAGTGGATTAAAAAGCCGTCAGATACATTCCATCTTCAGTTGCCACTGACCAACTCAAGTTTCGGAGTTCAAATGACGTAAAAGTCTTAAATAGACCGTCCCTTCTCCCTCAGGGAGAAGGACAGGATGAGGGAAATCAGAAGAATCAAAGCATTAGCTTTTCAACTCCCCTCACCCCAACCCTCTCCCTGAGGGAGAGGGGGCTAACGAACTCCGAAACTTGAGTTACCAACAATTATTGCCATTACTTGCATGCAAGTGCGGCATGGAATATACATCCCAAATCATCACCTCTCAGCTAGTCCATTCCGGCATACATGACAACGACCACCCTCCAAACATCCACCCTTGCGGAATGAGCTATTATGTTCTTAGTGGTTTAAATGCCAGTGGCATCGAGCACACTACTACTTTAGTTCCCTTAATTGCCGAGAATGCCAAGTAGAGTGCCTCTACATAATGGAAGACGGTATAGCCACCTGAACATAGTTAACGCCATGACTTGAGGGAGAAGAGAGATGAACAAGCATTGGAGGCTGGGAGGCGTAGCGATCATAGCCTTGGTTGTCGTAATCCTGTTGGCAGCGTTCATGCGTTCCGGATGGGAGGCAGATCAACAACCTCAACATGAAGTCACCATCGCCGTGGCGGCAACGCCTGCCCCGGGCCTTGTGTTCGTCGCACACGAGGGAGGCTTCTTCACCGCCGAGGGTCTGAAGGTCACACTGCAAAAGCACTCCTCGGGCAAGGCGGCACTGGAGGCGACGCTGGCAAACCAGGCAGCTATCGCGGCCACCTCGGAAAACCCGGTGATACATGCCGCCATGAAGGGTGAGAAGGTCCGCCTGTTTGCCACCATTATGTCCACTGAAAGAAACTACGCAGTCGTGGCACGCAAAGATCGCGATATTACAAACATTGCCGAACTCGCTGGGAAACGAGTGGGTGTCACCCGCGGTACCAACAGCGAGTTCCTGCTCGAGTCGATGCTGACACTAAACAACCTGCTTCCCGGCAGTATCGAGAATGTACACCTGGTGCCGAACGATATCGTCGATGCCATTGTCAGAGGCGAGGTCGATGCCATCTCTTCATGGAACCCCCACCTCTTGAAGGCCAAAAACCAGCTGGGAGACAACCATCTGGTTTTCTACGGCAATGAGCTATACACCGCTACCTACAATCTTGTGGCCATGGAGCCGTTCATTGCCCAAAATCCAGATGTGATCGAGAGAATTCTGCGTGCCATGACGCAGGCAGCGAAATTTGTCATAGAGGATCCGACGCGCGCGCAGGGGATGGTAGCCAAACATATCAAGCTGAGTACCGCCCAATTCGCCGAGCTGTGGGATATCTTCAAATACGATGTAAGCCTCGATCAGGCGTTGATAACCACCATGGAGAATCAGGCGCGCTGGGCCAGATCCAAGAGGGGTGAGGAGCTATCCGCTCCCCTGCCCAATTTCCTGGATATCGTTTATCTGGATGGACTAAAAAGTGTCAATCCGGAGGCCGTTTCCATCATTCACTAGCCTGATGCCGGCAACGAATCAACCACGCACCAAGGTGAAGGAGGAAGATGAGTCGTGCGCATAAAGCAGCGGTTAATGTTCAGTGTAATGCTACCGTTGTTACTGGTGGCCGTGTTGTTTGCAGCCAGCAGGCATGAATCCAATGAAACGGAAAAATTCACCCACCAGCAGCTGTACGTTAAACAAATAGAGAAGGCGGTGTTCGATCTGACGCTGCTGGGCTACGAATTGTATGGACTCCAAACCAATCCACGGGTGCCGCGACAGTGGCAGACACGTCACCGCTCCCTGGGTGATTTGCTGGATCAGTCGGAAAGTATTCTCAAGGATGATGGGATTCATGTCGAGCGGATGCTCGAATTACATACTCACCTCTCCTATCTGTTCAGTAAATTGCATAACAGTGATAACACGGATAATACCTCAACCAATACCGTAAGCAGCGGGGTATACGGACTCAAGGAACTCGTCAGCGGGCAGATGCGCACGGCACTGCAGCTGATGCTCAGCGAGACCCACCGACTGGTCAAGAAGATCACTCTGTCCCATGATCATCGACGGGCCATCACCCGTAACACCTCCATTGCCACGATCTCTCTGATTGCCATCATCACCTCGCTATTGGCATGGCGCGTGGTAATGAGTGTTGTGGCCCCCGTTGCCCGACTGCGCAAGGGCACCGAACTGATTGGCAGCGGAGACCTTTCACACCAGGTCGGCACCCAGGCCGAGGACGAGATTGGCGAGCTATCAAGGGACTTCGACACCATGACCGCCAACCTCAAGAATGTCACCGCCTCCCGGGAGGAGATGAAGCAGGAGATGGAGACCCGCAAAAAGATTCAGGCCCATCTGGAGGAGACGGCGGATCAGCTCAAACGCAGCCATCAGCTGATCGAAATCATCGACGACCTGCGCAGCCGATTTATCAAGGAGCCCGAACCCTTCAACATGTTCGATACGCTGCTGCGGCACATACTCAACTTCTCCGGCAGCGAATTTGGCTTTATCGGTGAAGTGTTGCACGAGGATGATGACACGCCCTATCTAAAGGCATACGCCTTCAGCAACATCGCCTGGGATGAGGAGACCCAGCGTTTCTATGAAGAGCACAAGCAACAGGGATTCATCTTCAAGAATCTCGACAATCTCTTTGGCCGGGTAATCACCTCGGGTGAACCGGTGCTGGCCAATGATGTCCCACATGACCCACGGGCTGTCGGTACACCCCCTGGACACCCGCCAATAGCGGCCTTCCTGGGATTGCCGGTCTACTACGGCAGTGAACTTGTGGGAACCATCTGCCAAGCCAATCGCGCCGGAGGCTACGACCAGGCACTGATAGCCGAACTACAGCCGGTGGTCGATGCCTGTGGCCAGATCATGGCGGCACGTTTCGAACAGCAAGCACATCTGCAGGATGAGGAGTACCGACACCACAATGAGAGGCGGCTGCAGCAGCTCAGGAAGGCCGAAGAGCTGGCCGACAAACCGTTCATGGAAGAGGTGGTGGCGATTGCTATGGATATAACCAACAGCCACATCGGCTATTTACATCTGGTTGATGAAGCACAGGAGACACTCCGGCTGATTGTGTGGAATGACGAAACCCTGGGACACAGCACTACCGTGGACGGCGAACAGTGCCCTCTGTCGCAGAGCGGAATTTGGGCTGATGCGGTGAGGCAGCGACGCACAGTGGTCCACAACGACTATCCCAACACCGACAAGCACCAAGGCTATCCCCCTGAGCACATCCCCCTCACTCGCTACATGAGCACGCCGGCACTCACTCACGGTCACGTGGAAATGGTAATCGGCGTAGGCAACAAGGAGGCATCTTACAAGGATACAGATATTCAGCAGCTGGAACTGGTGGCGGACGACGCGATGAAGATCATCATGCGCCGAAGGGCCGAACAGCAGCTACTCATCGCCAAGGAGGCGGCCGAGGCCGCCAACCGCTCCAAATCGACCTTCCTCGCCACCATGAGCCACGAGATACGCACCCCGATGAACTCCATCATCGGCATGTCCCAGTTGGCACTACAGACCGAACTTACCGCCAAACAGCACAACTACATTGAAAATACCCATAGCTCGGCCACCCTCTTGCTGCGCATCATCAACGATATCCTCGATTTCTCCAAGATAGAGGCCGGTCGCCTCGAGATCGAATCGGTGGACTTTCGGCTGGAGAGGGTACTGGACAACCTCGCCAACATGGTGGGTCTCACGGCGGCCGAGAAGAGGCTGGAACTGATCTTCGATATCGATCCCAACGTACCTCTCTCCCTTGTGGGCGACCCGGTACGACTCACCCAGATACTGGTGAACCTTGGCAGCAATGCGGTGAAGTTCACCGACGAGGGGGAAATCGTCATCACCTGCCATGTGGTCGAAACCGGATACCGCAAGGTAACCCTGCAATTCAGTGTGCGGGATACCGGTATTGGCCTGAGCGACGAGCAACAGCAGAAACTGTTTACACCCTTCTCCCAGGCCGATGCATCGGTCTCACGACGCTATGGCGGGACCGGTCTCGGTCTTGCCATAGCCAGGCGACTGGTGATACTGATGGGTGGTGAGTTGCACGTAAAGAGCGCCCCAGGCGTCGGCAGCACCTTCCTCTTTAGCGTGGTCTTCGACTTCGGAGAAGTCTCGGAACCACTGAAACAGCTCGCCACCAACAGCCTCGGCGGTGTGCGGGTACTGGTGGTTGACGACAACGACACCGCTCGGGAGATCCTTCAACACCTGCTGGAGCATTTCGGGCTGGATGTGGACTGCACCGACACCGGTAAAAAGGGCCTCGACCTGATCAAGGCCGCTGATGATGCCGGGGCGCCCTATGATTTGGCGATCATCGACTGGAAAATGCCGGGGCTGGATGGCCTGGAAACCGTGCGCACCCTGCAACAAGACGTCAACCTGGAGAGGCGACCGGCGGTGATAATGGTCACCGCCTACGATGTGGAGGAGCTTAAGGCAGCAGCTGCCGGCCTGGTTCTGCCAACTATACTGATCAAGCCTGTCAACCCGTCGAACCTGCTTGATGCGGTTCTGGTCACCTTGGGCCATGCCCCCCTGGAGAGGGCAGAATTGCTCTCCAAAACGACCTCCGGCAGCGAAGCATCACCGATGCTGCGTGGTGCACGAATACTGCTGGTGGAAGACAACAGGTTCAATCAGGAACTGGCGTTGGAACTACTGACCAACGCAGGGATGAGTGTCAGGGTTGCCGCAGATGGTCTCGAGGCCCTGCATCTGGCCGATACAGAATCCTTCGATGGCGTGCTGATGGACGTGCAGATGCCCAGGATGGATGGACTGACCGCCACCCGTGAGCTGCGCCGGCAGGCGCGCTTTCGTACCCTGCCGATCATCGCCATGACGGCTGGGGTCATGGAGGAGGATCGCCGTGCCGTAGCCGATGCGGGCATGAACGACTACATCGCCAAACCGATCGATACCGGAGTAATGTTCGCCACCATGATCAAATGGATCAGGCCGAGCACACCGGAGAACGCCACCACCGATTTGCCGGACGATGCCCCAGCCACCAATAAGGAGAGTGAATTCGACCTGCTAGAGCATATCGATGTGGAAGCCGGGCTGAGGATGATACAGAGAAATGCCGTCCTCTACCGAAAGCTGCTGCGGATATTTCACGACACCAATGCCAATGTGGTTGCAGAGTTACGGGAGGCACTGGCATTGGGGGATCAGACGCTGGCCCGGCGCCTGGTTCACACCCTCAAGGCAGCGGCGGGAACGCTTGGCGCCCTGGAGGTACAGCAGGCGGCAGTCGATCTGGAAAACAGGCTGAAACAGGGAGCAGCCGGTGATCAGCTCGATGGCCATATCAAGGCCCTCAGCCACGCCCTGGCACCGGTAATCGCCTCGATAGAGCGATTATTCAGTGCTGAGCCCAGCAGCGGCAACAATCAGCCACCCAACACGCTCGACATATCGATCCCGCTACTGCAGACATTGGCCCGACTGGTGGCACTACACGACGCCGAGGCGATCGAGGTATTGGAGCAGATGCACAACGAAGCGAATGGCAACGCCCTTCATCCCCAACTGGCACGGGTCAGAGATCTGGTTGGCGATTTTGAATTCGACACGGCACGTACACTGGTCGAACAGTTACTGGAGGAGGTGGAGGGTACACCGTCGGATTGAATTACCGCTGATGGGGGAATAGTGGCAAGGGTGTGCAGTAGCTTGCTCATCAAACAACGCCGGAGAGGAATTTAGGGGCAAAGCCCCCCTATGCTTTGCCCATTCTACCAGCGGCCGACACCGATCATTCATCGCTATCCACAAAGCTGTGTGAAATCTCGACTATGGTGTGCTCAACGGCAGTAAATGCCTGAACCGCATCAGGATTAAAGTGCACACCCGCTCCCTGTGTGATGATATCGAAGGACTTCTCATGAGAAAAGGCCGGCTTGTATATGCGACGTGATATCAGCGCATCATAGACATCGGCGACGGCCATGAGTTGCCCGGAGAGGGGAATCTCTTCTCCCCTGAGACCCCGGGGATAGCCACTGCCATCCCATTTTTCGTGATGTGTGTAGGCGATTTCCCGGGCGATGCACAGGAAGGATGAACTGCCGTGTCCCAGGTCCTGTTCCGAATTACGCAGTGCATCGAACCCCAGAGTGGTGTGGGTCTTCATGATTTCAAATTCATGGGGCTCCAGCGCACCGGGTTTCCGCAATATGGCATCCGGTATGCCCACCTTTCCCAGGTCATGCAGTGGAGCCGACTTGAACAACAGATTGATGGTGGCGTCATCCAGCCGCTGATCATAGGCGGTGTTGTCCTTCAGGTAGTTGGCAATCTCCCTGATATAGTGCTGGGTTCGGCGGATATGGTTGCCGGTTTCATTGTCCCGCAGGCCAGAGAGCAGGGCCATACCATGAATCGTCACATCCTTGGTGATCTCCAGTTCCCGCGTACGGTCACGCACCAACTCTTCGAGCAACTCGTTCTGATCAGCGAGACGATGCTGTGCCCGCTTGAGCGCCAGGTGGTTCTTTATGCGTTCTATGATAATCGGCGCTGACAGCGGCTTGGTGATGTAGTCACTTGCCCCCAATCCAAAACCGTAGGCCTCGTCGGTGGAGCTGCTACTGCCGGTCACGAAGATGATGGGAATATCCTGGGTGGCGGGGGTTGACTTGAGGGTCTCGCAGACAGTAAAGCCGTCCATGTCCGACATGACGATATCGAGCAGGATCAGGTCGGGGCGGGGTTCCTCCCTGGCATGTGCAATCGCCTCCTCGCCGTTCTTCGCCACCAGCAGCCGATACCAGGGCTTGAGAATATCCACCAGCGTGGCGAGGATGAAGCTGTCGTCATCCACCAGCAGCAAGGTCGCATCATGTTTGTGCGTCATAGGGACTCATCCTGACTGGCGGGGTACGCACTACGGATGGATTCGAGGGTGTTGCGTGCACTACTCAGGTCGAAGCCCTGCAGTTGACCATGCAGGCGCTCAATGAGTTCACCGGGAATCTCACCGGCCAACCGCAGCGTCAGCTGGTTACCCAGCTCCAGCGCATCCGTATCGCCAATTCTCAGCAGTTCGTCAAGTTCAGTCATCAAGTCGAGCTGTTGCCGACCCGCTTCACCCTGAGAGGGGGCGGCCTTATCAAAGACATGCTCGACAAAGGCCCGGTTAAGTGTGGAGATGACCTGCCGCAGGTTATCCTCAAAACCCTGGAGCAGGTTGTGGTATTCGCTGCTGTCACCATCGTTGAGCGCCTGCTCGAGATCTGCCGCTGAACGACTCAACCCCTCGGCCCCGATGATTCCGGCGGCGCTCTTCAGCGTATGGGCCAGATTGCGCAGGTCGTTCCACGCCTCGTCCTGTTGCATCTGACGAACGCCCTCCGGCCGCTCCCCGAACTCATCCAGGAAACGCTCCAGGGTGCGCTTGAAACGCAGCGGATCGCTGCCCAGGCGGCGCACACCTACCGCTATATCGATGCCCGGCAGGCTGGCTGGCAACATGGAGATGATCTCAACCGAATCCGGCTCCGCATAATCACTCTCCTCCAGTACGGCAATGCGGGGTGGAATCCAGCGCAGCAGCATATCCTCCAGCAAATGTGGCTCTATGGGCTTGTTCAGATGGTCGTTCATGCCCGCCGCCAGTGACTTTTCCCGGTCACTGGCCAGTGCATGAGCGGTTATCGCCACAATGGGCAGCTGGTTCTTGGGAATGGTGGTGCGGATACGGCGTGTTGTCTCGTAGCCATCGATACCCGCCATCTGGATATCCATCAGTACCAGGTCATACAGGTGCTCTTCAAGCTGCTCGATGGCATCCCTGCCGTCAGCCACACAGGTCACTTCAAGCCCCATACTCTGTAGCAGCTCGGTGGCTACTATCTGGTTCATCTTATTGTCCTCCACCACCAGCACCTCCGCCCCACGAATGGACTGGAGTGCCCTGCCCTTTACCTCCGGGGCCATGATCCGGGTCGCTGAACTCTCCCCCAACACCGTCAGCAAGGCCTCATGCAGCTGTGAAACGGTCGTGGGCAGGGTTAGCAGGTTGTCGATCTGGTGATTCTTTGCTTCGCTCGGGATGTCGTAGGGCATATCGAAGGGCAGCGTGATCATGCAGGGAAGCGGTTGCTGCGACTTTTTCTTCAGGTCATTGAGCAGCTCCTGCCTGTTCGGCAATACCTGTGCAACTATCACCAGCCCAAACTCAGGTTCACCGCTGTTATCTCCAAGTGCCTGGATAGCGTGCGGCGTATCTACCACCGCCTTGTAACGCAATTGCAGATGGCCGAGGCAGGAGCAGAGTTGCCGCCGTTCCCGGTTGTCGGCATTGACCACCAGGACGCGCAGGTTTTTCAGCTGCTCCAACACGGTACCGTTAGTTATCTCCTCATCCAGGCTCCCGATACCCAGGGGAAGCTGGACGATGAAGCTGCTGCCCTCACCCGGGGTACTGCTGAGGCTGATCTCACCCGCCATCACCTCCACCAATCGCTTGCTGATGCTGAGCCCGAGGCCGGTGCCGCCATGGCGGCGACTGGCCGTGCTGTCGACCTGGGCGAAGGGTTGGAACAGACCGGCCATCTCCTCGTCACTCATGCCGATACCGGTATCCTCAACCGAGAAGATGATAACAGCTGTATCGTCGCTGCGTTGCGCCAGTCTGGCGCGGCACTTGATGCTACCCTCCTGGGTGAACTTGATGGCATTACCGATCAGGTTGGAAAGAATCTGGGAGAGACGGAGTCCATCACCATATAACCGGTTGGGTATATCCTCCTCCTGGAGAAAAGAGAGGCGAATGCGTTTTTCGTGAGCATCGACGTCATGCAGCACCGCCAGCTCGGCAAACAGTTCAGAGAGCTGGAATGGTTCCGGCCGCAACTCCAACTTGCCGGCCTCCATCTTCGAAAACTCCAGAATGTCGCTGATAATCCGAAGCAGCGAACGGGCGGAGCGTAGAACCTTCTCGAGGTTGTCCCGCTGTTTCTCCGTAAGCTCTGTGCCGAGGGTGATGTGAGTCAGACCGAGGATGGCGTTCATCGGGGTACGGATCTCGTGGCTGACGTTGGCCAGAAACAGGCTCTTGGCACGATTTGCGTTCACCGCCGTCTCCCTTGCCCCCTCCAACAACACCTCAGACTCCTTGTGCCAGCTGATATCGTAGTTGGTGCCGATCATCCGTAGTGGCCTACCGCCCAGATCGTACTCCAGCAATCCAGCAGCCTTGATGCTACGGAATTCACCATCCGGCAGACAGATACGGAACTCGCTAGTGAACTCCCCACCCGACTCTATGGCGGTATTCAGTGCCTGTTCCGCCGCCGGCCGATCATCAGGATGCATCAGAGCCAGCCAGTCGCTGTAGCTGCCACTGAACGACTCCGGATCCATCTGGTAGAGCTCGAACATGTGATCATCCCAGATCAACCTGCCGGAACCGACCTCCCACTCCCACACAGCGATGCCCCCTGCCCTGGCAGCCAGTTTGACCCGTTTGGCATATTGCTGAATCGCCTTCCGCTCCTCTTTCAGATCGGTGATGTCGTGGAAGGCCACTACCGCGCCCTCGACCTGGCCATGGCGAATGATGGGGGTGGAAAGGAGCTTCACCGGGAAGCCATCACCGGCCCGGGTCCAAAACAGGGTTTCGTAGTTTTTCAGTGACGCTGCATTGGCTATTGCCTCCAGCACCGGGCACTTTTCCTCAACGGAGCCGGCCACCAATTCCCTGTCATGATGGAAGAGTGCATGGGCATTCCGACCGAGGAGCTCCTCGCTACTCCAGCCAAGCATCTCGCCGGCGGCCAGATTAGTGAAGGTGATGAGGCCTTCGATATCGATGACGTAGAGACCCTCGCCCAGGGTGGCGGTTATCTCGCGCAGCTGCTGTTCGCTCTCTTCCAAAGCCACAAGCGCCCGACGGCTCTCGGTGATTCTGTGTGACAGCTGTTCGTTGGACTGGACCAGCTCTGCCGTGCGCTGCTCGATCTGAACCTCCTGCCCCTGACGAATCCCCTCCAGTTGCCTGACATGGCGGCGGTGTTTGTAAAGATAGCCGATGATGAGAAGGCTTATCACCAACCAGACAAAGAGATGACCGGCAATGATTTCGTAGCGGGTACGCGTGATACGGCCAACCATTTCAGTCGCTGGCAGGGTTACGCTGATGCCGCCTTTTACATCCCCCACCCTGTAGCCCTGGGCACCATGACACGACAGACAGGCATCCTTGATCCGCAATGGCGCCATGTAACGGAAACTGTTCTCATCATCACCTTGGATCAGCTCAGCCAGCTCTGCAGTACCCTGCTCGAAGGCCTGCAGCGCCCGCAGCTCCCAGGGATCCGCACGGTTATCCGGATTGAGTGGCTTGAGACCGGTGATGTGAAAAACGACCCCCAGGTCGCTGGCCAACTCACTAATCTGACGAGTCATGTAGGCGGGATTGATCATGGTCAACTTCATGCCGTCAGCGGCGACCAGATCCCGATCCGGCACCTTAAGATAGGGGTTAGGCTGTGTCGCATCGGTGACAGGCACATAGACCCCCCCATGCTGTGCATTCCACAGACGGGTCAGCTCAACTATCTGAAACAGATTGCGCGTCCGCTCGGTGGCAAAGTCGGTGATATCGTCAACCCGGTGCTCAAATTCCCTATCGAGTGAGATGCTGACCAGCAGGCTCCAGGCAACCAACGGAACCAGTAGCCAAAGGAGTGAATTGCCTGGAGGACGAACGAACATGCACACATCCCTATGCTGTGGGGAGATACTATGAATATAGACCCAACACTGGGGAATTGCCGGTAAGATTCAGGAATACACGGGAGACCTGATCCCTATCCGCGGATACCCGGGGCAAGTTGCCTTGCTGTACCTCTGCCCCGCCCTCCACGATAGCCGGCCGCAGGGGTGCCGGCATGCCATGGGAGAACAGGTAGGCGAAATCCTGCAATTCACGGTTTGATTAGGGATAAGGAAGGATAGGGATTTGCTTTGACCAAGGGAAGAGAGCGAGGGTAGTGAACACTGCCATTACACCCCAGAAAATGGCAATAAAGGATAATCAAGAGGAAATAGAAAGACAGAGGAAAACGGCAGGTAACAGTGCGCTTTTTGGGTGGTTTGTTGCCTGTGAGTGCGCCAAAAAGAAAAAGGGTTAGCAGTTATTTACCTGCTAACCCCTTTCAAATATGGTGGGCCGTGGGCGACTCGAACGCCCGACCAATGGATTAAAAATCCACTGCTCTACCAACTGAGCTAACGGCCCGATAGAGCGCGGCATTATACATCACATCCCAGGACAGTCAACGGCTGATTAGCCATTTAACCGCCCTTCATTCTTACCGTAACGCCTACGGTAAAAACAGCCCCCTCATCCACCTCACCATATCAGGAGGGCAAAGGATTGGGCCAATATCACCAGGGACTAGATAGCCTCGAGTTTCCTGAATGATTCAGGCAGCAGCTTCATATCCACCAGACCGGTGATCAGCGCTTTGACAAAGGTGGCTTCCTCTTCGTAGACCAGTTTGTAGTACTGAATCTTCATGGTCATGGCGCTGCCGAAAACGATGGCGCCAAAAGCGAAGAATGATCCCAATGCCAGCGTTGAGATGCCGGTAACACCCTGCCCTATGGTACAACCCATAGCCAAGACTCCGCCGAAGCCCATCAACACCGCACCAATCATATGATTGATAAAGTCTTTGAGATCGACGAACCACTCAACACGGAAGTTGCTGCTGATCAGAGTCCATAGCAGAGAGCCACAAATCACCCCAAACAGCGCCATCACACCAAAGGTCAGGTAGGCGGAGTTAAGGCCCGATGCGGCATAACCCAGGGTCTGACCAGTGGGATTGATAAAGGTGAAAGATTGTGGGCTCAGAGGACGACTGGCCGCCGGTTTTCCCTCTTCTGACTCGGCGACAAACTCCCACTCCTGAACATAGCTGCTAAGGGAGTAGAGGTCACCCTCGGCATCGACCACGATGTTGCTGCTGACGTACCAGGCGGCGAGGACGGCGAGACCGACGACAAGACCACCAAGGATACCGTCGAAGCTGCCGCGGAATTCGCTGGATTTGAAGATATAAAAGAGCAATCCCAGCCCCAGAACTATTCCGATCACAAGGCGGGCTGTAGCGCCACTTTCACCGGCAACCAAGGTTCCAAGATCCTGGCTCTCGCCAACATTGATCGACAGTGGGCCGATCCAGTCAGCGAAAAGAACCGACATCAGCGTCTGATCGGTACCGGGAAAGGGATTGGTCATAAAGTAGGCGATAACGGAAACTACCAATACAACGACGATCGACTTTAGGTTGCCTCCGCCGATACGAATCAGCATCTTGTTACCGCAGCCGGAGGCCAGGGTCATACCGATGCCAAACAACAGGCCACCAAGAATATTATCAGCCCACATCAGCTGCCCCACCCGGTAGGGAGGAAAAGAGCCGCCGGGATTCGCCAGACCGACGGCTTCGAAAACGGTTACACCGATCAACGCCACCGCTATGGCCAGGAACCAGGAGCGCATACGTCCCATATCACTCATATTGACCATGTCAGAGACTGCACCCATAGTGCAGAAGTTGGTCTTATTGACCACGGCCCCCATAATCAACGCAATGGTAAACGTTGCCCACAAAAGCGTGGACTGCGCTTCGAAAAAGCTATCAAAACCCATACTATTCTCCCAATCGACACCAGAAACCGGGTGCCTTTTTATCTAATCTAACGGTTGAACAGCAACGTCTCCGGGAATGAGCATCCTGGCACCACCATTTAGGGAGACAATAAAAGAAAGTGGTATAGATTAACGTATCAACTAATGTCGATCTACTCTGGTTTATGACTACACATTCTGGATAGTGCTGGGGTCAAGGGAGGGGATTATGTTTGCTAAACCGCCCGCCGGCTAAAGCCGGCGGGTTTGAGTTACGGATTGAAAGTCCAGATACGCGTCGACTTAACGACGCGTCTAACTAGGCTCCACACAACATCCATTCTTTAGATTGGCGGCTCATTCTCGCAGCTAAAGCTGACCGGCTGAGGCCAAGATTTAAACCTTATGATAGAAAATTAAAGAGAGGGAAAAATCCCTCTCCCAATCACTCCAGCTGCCAGGTGAGTGTCTCCATCAGGTCGATCATGAACTCGGTATCCTCATCCTCAACGCTCTGCCAGCCGGTAAAGCCGAGACTTTCCAGAACACCCGGTCCCTTCTCCGCCTGAGCCATGCCCAGGAGGGTCTGACGAATATCTTCACGGCGGTGAGCCAGTTTGGGGCCGACCATCAGTGCATGATGAATGACACCGATCTGACTCCGAACCAACGGCCGCAGCTGTTTGCGGGTAATACCTGAGAGGCCGTCGTATGCTTCAGCGAGGAAGAAGCCGACATCCGCCTCACCACGTATCAACTCCTTGGCAACAATGGGATAACTGCTGCAGACATGACGGGTGGTATTGGCGGCACTCAGCTCCGCCGGTTCAAGCATGATTGCGCCCATCAAGTGGACATCGGGATCATCAGTGGATGCCAGACAGGTACCGGACTGAAGCTCTTCGACCTCTTGTGCGGGATTGTCATCACGCACCACTACAATCGCTTCATCACCCTTTTCCGCCGCTTTGGCGATAGGTAGGAATCCTTTGTTCCTCACAAGATCGGATGCGTCAAAGGGATTGGCATAGATAAGATCCACTCCATCTTCTACGATCACCTTGCGTTGGGCGTCAAAATCATTGAACAGTTCCAGGTGGATTCCCTCACCAATGGCCTTTTGCAGCCAGGTGTTGAAGATGTACCAGCCAGAGATATGATCCGGAGTGAAGTCCGGGCTTACAGTAAAAAAATAGGACATGGTATTTGCTAGCCTCTAGAACAGTGTCGGATAGAGCTGCATGCACTCTTCAACGTTACGACGCGCCGGCTTACGCCTGACCGATGTGTAACCCACAATCTCACCGTTACGAACATTGGGGATCACCACGGCATGGACCCAGTAGAAACCGCCGTCTTTTCGCAGATTCTTGACATAACCGTGCCACTTATCTCCCTGCTCGATGGTATCCCACAGCCCTTTGAAGGCGGCGGGCGGCATAAATGGGTGCTTGAGAATATAGTGGGGTGCTCCAACCAACTCCTCTTCACTAAAGCCCGACATCTCGACAAACGAGTTGTTGACGTGGGTAATGATGCCTTCCTTATCCGTCCTGGAAACGATTAGGCGACCATCCGGAAAAGGTGTCTCTATCTCTGTGTAGAGCACCTTGCGGCTGGTCCCATCGTAATATGAGAGTGTGGTTTCCTGATAATCGCCGACAACATCGGCTGGTACCATATCTTGCATATCTGATCACTCCGAATAGGTAGCCCGCCCCGGTTCTCCGGGGTGGAGTTCTGTCGTTATTTGTCGCTGCGTCAGATAACCTTGGAGATCGCTTCAGCGGCTCGCTTGACGTCGAGAAAGATCAGCCCAAGTTTTGCGGTTGATTTGGCCAGTACGGAGACTACCGCCTCATTGCCCGCGTGGGTCATAAGCACATAACCGCTGTTGCCCTTAATCAACACTTGCTCCAGGTCACCACGTGCCAATTCCTGGGCGGTACGATCACCAAGAGATAGCATTGCAGCACTCATGGCACCTACACGGTCCTCATCCATGCCGGCCGGCAACAGCGCTGCCATCATTAGACCATCGATCGAAATAACAGCAGAGGCCTCAATATCGGCTGAGCTGCCGTTGAGGTCACTAAGGATGGAAGAAAGCATATCTTCGCGCATTGTTTTGCTCCTAGATTTTGATACCTTGAATGTAACAATTCAGAAAGTCAGAATTGACCTACTCTTTAAACATGTCTTCAGTCACATAGCGACGGGCCAGCGCCCACACCATATCTCTAAAGGCCGGCTGGTTAAAACGAGGGCGTCCATTAAGAGCCAGCACAAAGCGTTGCCCCCCGAAAAAGAGCGGCCAGAAGCCAAGTTGGCTATTGCCCGCTGCGTCCATCAACCCCCAGGACTGCAATGACTGCCCCAGCTTATTCTTCAATAGCCCCTCATGGCGATCATAAAGAGATCCGAGGTCGGCGCTCAGAGCCGACAACTCCTCTGCCGCCTCGTGAGGGTAACCGTGGCTCGACAGGTAGAACCCCAGGTTATCCGCCAGTAGTACCTTACCTTCATCAGCAAGATCCGGGAGTACCCGAGCCAACACCTCTTCAATCGAGCCTTCCGGGCCTTTGACCGGCGTTTCCTCTCCAGATATCCAGCCCAACTCCTGAATGCGATATAAGAGCTGAAAAACCTCCTCCTCATCATCGATACCGGACCAGTGTTGTAGATTTACCAGGTTCAATGCAGGCGTCTCATCATCACGCAGGAGATGGAAAAGTACTCTTCTTGCCGGCTCCTGCTTGGGGCCTGATACGGCATAAAAGGCGCCTGCAGGTGTCGGCTGCACAAATAAATCATCTTCGAGTGTGTAATTTTCCATAGTCATTCAACCAATTCGGGGTCCAGTGAATATAAAAGTGTCTGTACCAACATCGAAATATCCTCATGTCGACGGGCATCGACCTCAAACAGCGGCAGTTGACTAGCATGATTTTCCGCCAACTCCCGGCGGTAGTCCTGTATCGTAGGCTGGTCTTTAACATCTAGCCGGGTAATACCAATCACAACACTTGTTCGTCCAATAAATTCTTTGAACGCATTAAGAAAGAAACGCAAGTCACGAAAAGGCTCATTGCGCGCATTATCTATCATCAACACCAGACCCAAGCCCCCTTGAGTAAGGATGTTCCACATAAAGTCAAAACGCTCCTGTCCAGGAGTGCCGTAAAGGTGGATCCGCTCACCGGGACTCAACTCCATCATCCCGTAGTCCATAGCGACGGTCGTGCTCGCCTTCCGGTCACGCGTCATATCACTGGCCATCTCATCTGTTGAGACTACCGGGATATCACTGATTGTCTGGATCGCTGTTGTCTTTCCCGCCCCAACAGGGCCGGTAAATATTATTTTATAGTTAGCCATACTCTCTTTATATTTTTGTTTCTTCTTATAGATTGTCAGCCGCCCCTTAGATGAGCAAGTATCTTACCGAACATAGAGTGATTTTTTGCATTCTGTTGTGACTCCAGCGCCACTCGCGTTACCGCCCCCGTCACCTTCGTAGCGTCAACTGAGGCGAGCTTCATTGCTTGGCAGGCACTGTAAAAAGAGAGAACATGGCGCTGTGCGATTTGAAGAGATTCAGCCGTTTCAAGTAGAGAGTGCTCTCCCTGGGACCAGTATGCAGACATACGCATAAACTGTGGAATCACCATTAGACGGGTGAAATTCGGCCAGTTTGAAAGGTGGACAATACCCTCCAGGTCGGTGCCATCAGGGATCCGTCCCCGGGAAGACCACATGGTAACCTTCCAGTGCAACGGTTCAATAGCACACTGCTCACCTTTGGTGTTGGCAATCAGCCACTCCTCGGTCTTATCGGACTGAGTGATAACAAAGTCTGTTTCACTCTTCACCGGCTGCACACAGAGCGCCCGGAGCAACCGATCACTGATATCGGAAATCACACAGTTTTCCTTAGGCAGGAAGAGTATCTTCTTTGCCCTTCTCATCTTCAGCTCTACCGCTGTGCCTTTATCCATGGCGAGGTGCATTGCTTGCTCAAATGAGCCTTGCAGATACTCATCCGGATGGTAAAACAGCCCACTTCTCGCCTCCGGATCGGCCATATCTATATCTTCGCGGCCACCACAGCACTCGTGGGCCACACGCTGTTTATCTTCAAAGACTCGGGTTGCGGTACGCGTACCTTTTGCACCTTCAGCCAACTTGCGGGCACCTTCCTTCTCCAGAGCCTCCACAATTTCCGCTACCGGCTCAACGCCTGCCTTGGATTCGCTTAGCGTTTCAGCCCGGGAGGCGGCCTCCTCCTCACCCATGCCTGTCTCAGACGACCCATCGGGAGGTACCCCTATCTCCGCCTCAATCTCTGCAAGTTGATCCAGGCTCAGCTCTGTCTCTAACGCCGCCTGCTTCTCCTGCTCTATTTCGGGCTCTTCCTGTACCTCTTTCTTAGCAGTCACTACCCCCTCTTCATCCATAGAGTTATGGATTTCGAAAGCAGACTCATCAATTACCGGCTCGTGATCAAGCTCGGTATGAAAGAAATCGAGAGCCTTTCCCAGTGCATCCAGCTGAATCGGCTTACGCAATAACTGAACACCATCAACTTCCATATCCCTGACGGTAAAGGCGACTACCGGACGGTGGGGATGGTTGGCCATCTGCTGATCCAGCTTCTTCTTCCCACCAACAGTATCGAGATCGGCGACCATCACCTGTGCCTGATGGTTGCCACTCAACGCATAGCGTCCTCGGCACTGACGTGAAAAATAGAGTTCGAGCATTTTTAGCGTACGTTCATTGATACCGACGACGCCAACATTAAGAGTCTGATGCTTGTGGGGTGTCATTTGCTCTCAGCCTCATCGAGATAGTCTGCAACCTCTTGCCACTGTTCTGGAACGGCGGTCTCGGTACCCTCCAGCAAGGCACGCATATGGAGAAAATCCTCCTTACCACGCTTATAGCGATAGACCTCAAGAAGCTCACCGTTCAGCTCAGGATCCATTGGATTGGCGAGTACGGCGTCTTCAAGCATCTGCTGTGCCTGTTCTACCTGCCCATACACCAGCAATTCACGCGCATGAGCCAGAACCGACCTTTCCAATTCAGGAGCTACTTGACCTCCCTTGGACACCAGCTGACTAGTACCGGTAAAGAAGTTACCCAATACCGAAGTGCTGGATGGCGGCAGGGACTGAGAGCGGAAGATGCCACTCTGCTGGTGTGATGAGAAGAGCGTTTTCTGCTCATCGGAGAGATAGCCGGCGGCCTTCACCAGCATGCGCTCCCGCAGACCCAGCCCCTTGTCGCCAAGCACCAGATAGAGATCGAGCAAGGCGCCATAGACACCCTCCTGATCCTTCAGTGATACGTGAAACAGGACACGCCGGGTATGGGACAGCAGATCAGACGGCCGGCGAGCAATCTGATGGGTGAAATAGCTGATCAGCCTGCCTTGATCAACCAGTCGAGGCGCCTTTAGGCGATGCCAGTGATCAAGCACAAAATCGGGTTCGACACCCGGTAGTTTAAGATCAGAATGTTCAGGCTCAAAACGCTTGAGGGAGGAGATGAGTTTTTTCACAGTATTAACTTTCTGTCCACAGGGCTAAGCAAAGTAACTTCTGATGAAACCAGGCCCTATAAACTGACATAAATCATATGGTTTATAGGGCCTGGGTCATATATATCACCTAACAAGAGTGTGAACAACATCACACTAAGCAGTTGACAGAATCCCCTAATCATTCAGGGTAATATGTGATCCAGATCACATAAATTGCAATTTCACCAACTACTAATAACCCAGCTATGAAGCTGACCCGACGCGGGATTGATAGTGGGTGGGATCGGAAATCCCTGTATCGGTAAACCCCCGAGCACGGAGGCGGCAAGAGTCACAGACACCGCAGGCATGCCCCTCAGTGTCGGCCTGATAGCAGGAGATGGTGTTGCCGTAATTGACACCGAGACGAGTCCCCTCTTCGATAATCTCACCTTTGGTCATATTGATCAGCGGCGCGTGAATATGGAAGTTATCACCCTCGACACCGGCTTTGGTAGCAAGGTTGGCCAGCGTTTCAAAGGCATCAATGAATTCGGGGCGGCAATCAGGATAGCCGGAGTAATCAACGGCATTGACACCGAGAAACAGATCCCGCGCCCCCAGCACCTCCGCCCAGCCGAGTGCCAGGGAGAGAAAGATCGTGTTGCGTGCCGGCACATAGGTGATAGGAATTCCCTCTCCCTCTTGCTCCGGTACTTCGATACTTTCATCCGTCAGTGCCGAGCCACCAAAGGCGTCAAGAGCGATAGGCAGGATTTTATGGGACAGCACACCGAGGGATTCAGCAACGCGCCTTGCCGCTGCCAGTTCGGTTGCACTGCGTTGGCCGTAATCGAAACTCAGCGCGTAACAGTCAAATCCCCGGTCGCGCGCCATCGCCAACACCGTGGCGGAATCGAGACCACCGGACAACAGGACTACTGCTCTTTTCTTCTCCACAGCCACCACCCTTAACTACTTCCCCGACACATCACCCCAAAGGAACTTGTGCAGCTGAATCTGAAACCGCACCTGAAGTCGGTCGCAAATAATCCACTCCGCCAGTTCCGTGGCATCCTGCAGTCCCAAGGCCGGTGAAAACAGTACCTCGCAGCGGCTGCACAGGTTCCACTTTTCAAGCTGCACCTTGGACCAGACATAATCTGCTTCATCACAGATAACAAATTTCACCTGGTCACCCACTTTCAGTTGGTCGATATTTGTCACCAGATTGCGCTCCATCTCACCCGAAGCCGGTGTTTTCATGTCCATCACCCTGACTACCCGGGGGTCCACTTGTGAGATATCGAGGGCACCGCTGGTTTCCAGTGAAACGCTGTAACCGGCATCACTGAGTTCCGTCAGCAGCTGCAGGCACTCCATCTGAGCCAATGGTTCGCCGCCGGTCACAGTGACATAGCGGGGCTGATAGCGGGACACCTGTTGAAGAACTGCAGAGAGCGACATCCACTCGCCACCTTTGAAGGCGTAAGTGGTATCACAATAACCGCATCGAAGTGGACAGCCGGTCAGACGAATAAATACCGTCGGCAGGCCGACGGTATTGGATTCACCTTGAAGCGAGTAGAAGATCTCGCTAATACGCAGTTGGGTCACTAGTGCTCTTCCAAAGGGATGCTGAATCCGTAATTATCACGCTGAAAGAGCACTAGTTCCCTTCGCTGCTCATCCGCTCCAGCCGTTTTCCGGCAAGACGGTTGGCGGAGGTTCCCGGATAACGTTTAACCAGATCCTGCAGCACCGAACGGGCCTCCGGCCACTGCTTCTTTTCGTAGAGGATAAAGCCCGACTTCAGCATCGCATCGGGCACTTTCGAACTGGCGGGGTAGAGCTGAAGCACCTTCTGAAACTCTTCCAGGGCCTTGTCAAAATTCCGTGTGACATAGCTAGCCTCGGCCAGCCAATACTGGGCATTGTCAGCATAATCGCCACCTGGATACCTGGCAAGAAAATCACTGAAAGCACGCCCTGCATCGTCATAACGGCGCTGCATCAGCATATTGAAGGCACTGCTATATTCGTCCTTTTCCCCAGCGGGATCAGCCGACGCAGGTGTCCCAGAGGTAACTTTGGGAGGTAGCGTCATGGCCGGCATTGCCCTGACTGGCTTTACCACTGTGACCGGAGCCGGGGTTGGAGCCGCTGCCGGAGCCGGGGCCTGTCCAACCGCTGACGGAGAAGCCACCGATGGAGTCACTTTTGAATTGAGCTGAGTATCCGCCGGTGTGGTGGTCGACACCTGGCTTAGGCGCTGATCGACATCAAGATAGAGATCACGCTGACGCTTTTTCAGCGCATCCATAGCGTGGTTCTGCACCTCAATCTCACCTCTCAGCTGCTGCAGTTCACGCTGCAGGGTATCAAGCCGTATCACCTGAGTGGATAACGCTTTTACCTTCCGTTCAAGCAGCTGCAGGCGCTGCTCCTGACCCATGCCTCCAGCCGCTACAACAGGAGCTGCAGGGGCTTGTGCCGCATGCAGAGAGATAACCGGCAACAGCGTGGTGATTACTACAGCGAGTGCTTTCATTATCCTAGAATCCGTCTGATCAGTAGGCAAAAACAGCACGCCGGTTCTGAGACCAGGAGGCCTCATTGCCCCCGGTTACCGCCGGACGCTCCTCACCATAACTAATGGTAATGATCTGGCTGTCACTCACCCCCTGGGCCAGCAGTATCTGTCGAACACTGTTAGCGCGTCGCTCACCCAGTGCAATATTGTACTCACGGGAACCGCGCTCATCGGCATGGCCTTCAAGCGTCACGGTGATCGCCGGATTAGTCGCCAGGTATTCACCGTGGGCCACCACCACCTGATAGTAGTCTGAGCGCACCTGATCAACATCGTAATCGAAGTAAATTACTTTCGTGTAGAGTGGGCTTTCGGGATTCTCCAGTGGGCTACCGCTCCATGCCGGGCGTTCTTCAGCCGCCGACATCGTTGAGCCTTGGCCACCCTCGACCGCCTCCGTCACCGGCGCCGCTTCGCTACCTGCTGCCTCATCATCGGACATGCCGGGAATGCTCTCACAGCCGGCAAACAGCAGCGCCGATAGCAGTAAAGGAACCAACTTCAAGGTGCGCAGTTTCATTTTTATCTCCTGTTGTTTCGTGCAAAGGGTGACCAGGCGGGTTCACGAACATCACCCACCTGATTAGCAAGACGCTGATGAACCCGTCCATCCACAGAGACTGCAGCCAGTTCTCCCTTGCCGCCATTTTTTGTGGCGTAGATGACCATACTGCCATTGGGTGCAAAACTGGGTGATTCGTCGAGTTCACCGTCACTCAACACCTGTTGACTGCCGCTGGCAAGATCAAGCACGGCAATACGGAACGCGCCGCCACGCCGAGTGACCAGGGTCAGTAGTTTACCATCTGCGGAGTAGGACGCACGGGCGTTGTAGTTACCTTCAAAGGTCACCCTGCTCACCTTGCCGCCAAAGGAGGGAACACGGTAAATCTGGGGCCTGCCGCCACGGTCCGAAGTAAATACCAGATAGCGACCGTCGGGCGACCAGGCCGGTTCAGTGTCAATTGCGTAGTGGTTAGTCAGTCGGGCCAGTGTTTTACGATTGATATCGTAGACATAGATCTCGGGATTGCCATCCTTAGATAGCGTCATCGCCAGTTTGCGGCCGTCCGGCGACCAGGCTGGGGCGCCATTGATCCCCTTGAAGGAGGCCACTTTCTGACGCCTTGGGGCATACACCTCCTGAACGTAGATCGACGCCTGCTTGTTCTCCAGGGAGACGTAGGCGATACGGCGTCCGTCCGGTGACCAGGCGGGTGACATCAAAGGGTCACTGGAAGTGACCAGAGTCACCGGGTTGATGCCATCGGCATCTGCCATCTTAAGCATCACCTGTTGGTCACCACCGGCTTTTCGTGTCGAGGTAACATAGGCGACCCGGGTATCGAACGCTCCCCGCTGACCGGTCAATTTTTCGTAGATGAAATCGGCGATTTGATGAGCGGTTGAACGCAGGTTCTTAACCGTGGTGGTCATCTCATAACCGGTCAGCTGCTCTCCCTTGAAGACATCAAACAGCTGAAAAAGGATCCGGTAGCCACCCTCTCCATTGGCCGAAACTTGGCCAACCACCAAGTTATCTATACCCAGCGCCTTCCAGTCACGAAACTCCACCTCTGAATCATTATGTGGTTGGGCCAACATATCCTTTACCGGCATGGCGCTGAAACGCCCGCTTCGTGCCAGATCATTGCGCACGATTCCGGCGATATCCTCAGCGGGGGGGACGCCCGGCCCGGTCCAGCCAAACGGCACTACGGCAATGGGCAGGGCACCTTCCGCACCACGGGTGATCTCAATATTCAGTGCCACTGCATTCAGAGAAACGCACAGCAGCATCAGTAAGAGTGTCAGTCTAGCTATCATCTTTTTATCTATCTTGATTGTGATGGATCGAATACAAATGTGTGTTCACGAAAATCAGGGTAATTTCTCAACTCCGGTGTACTGGGCATCGGCAGTGGCTCCGACTTCCTGACGGCGGTCTCCACCGAACGATCAAAGGCCGTATCGCCACTGGACTTGACCACCTGGGCCAGGAGTACTGCGCCACTGACACCGAGTCGCACCCTGACGGTGCACTTCAGCCCCTTCTCCACCGCTCCCGGCATGTAGACCCAGTTATCGGCAACCTTGTTGAAGATCGCCGCCCTCACCGACATCCCTTCACGAGCAAACTGCTCCTGCCGCATCTTCGCCTGCAGTTCCGCTTCCCTCGCCTGACGAGCTGCTTCGGCTTTACGCTTTGCCGCTTCAGCCGCCTTGCGTTTGGACTCTGCCGCTTTGCGCTGCTTCTCCTGTTCAGCCTTCTTCTTTGCCGCGGCTGCTTTGCGCTTTTTCTCAGCCGCCAGCTTCTGCGCTTTCTCTTTCGCCTTGCGCTTAGTCTCCAACGCCTTGCGTTTTTTCTCATCAGCCTTGCGCTTCTTCTCCGCCGCAAGACGTTTGGCCTTAGCCGCTTTTTTCTGCTTTGCTTCTTTTACTGCTTTGGTCTCGGCCGCCTTACGTTTCTTTTCGAGATCGGCGAGGCGTTTTTTCTCTTTCTGCTGCTTTTTCTTCAGGTTGGCCAACTGCTGCTCTTCCTTGCGTTTGGCGGCATCATGTTTTTTCTTTTTCTCTGCCTCAGCCTGTTTCAGCTTCTCAACTTCAGCATTGACCTTGGCCTGATCAACCACCCGCGCCTGCACCACCTCAACCACTGATTTCGGTTGCTGCGGTTTCTTCAGCCAATCAACACCTACCAGCATGAAGAGAACAATCACCAGATGCATAGCCAAGGCGATAACAACCGCCGCAGGATTGCGTTTAAAAATCTCAATCATTTAACTGCTAGTGCTCCGGCGGCTCGGTAATCAGGCCCACATTCGGTACACCGGCAGACTGCAGCAGCACCATCGCCGACACCACGCTGCCGTAGTCAACATTGTGATCGCCCTTCACCATGACCGGGGTCTTGGGTTTGTAAGTGAGAACAGCTCTTACCCGGGTCACCAGGGTCTGCTCATCCACCGGGTTGTTCTTGCCCTCGCCCACATCGATAAACAGATCACCATTGGCCTTTACCGAGACAATAACAGGGTCGTCCATCTCCGGCGGCAGAGGTTCGGCATCCGCCACGGGCAGATCCACATTGACCCCCTGGGTCAGCAGTGGCGCGGTGATCATAAAGATCACCAGCAGCACCAACATCACATCGATATAGGGGACCACATTGATCTCCGCCATCGGCTTGCGGCGATTTTTGCGCTGACGACTCACCGAAGCCTCCACCCCAAGGCCGACAAGCGACACTCTACGGCGAGATCAAACATGGGCCTGGCGCTGCAGAATGCTGGTGAATTCATCAAGAAAATCTTCATAACGATTATTGAGCTTCTCAACATCGTGTGAGTAACGGTTATAGGCGACTACCGCAGGGATGGCGGCAAAAAGCCCCATGGCGGTGGCAACCAGTGCCTCGGCAATACCCGGGGCGACCAGAGAGAGCGTCGCCTGCTTGACGTTACCCAGGGCGATAAAGGCGTTCATTATGCCCCAGACGGTGCCGAACAGGCCGACATAGGGGCTTACCGAACCTACTGTAGCGAGGAAGGAGAGGTTACTCTCCAGCCCGTCCATCTCCCGGCTCAGCGCTACGTGCATGGAGCGGCGGGCACCTTCGACCACCGCCATCGGTTCAATGTCAGTACTCTTTTTCAGGCGGGCAAATTCACGAAAACCGGCGTGGAAGATATTGGCCAGTCCGGTAGCATCGGCACTCTCCCGATCAACCGCATGGTAAAGCTCACCGAGATCCCCACCCGACCAGAAGCGCTGCTCAAAACTGTCGGCTGTGGTACGCGCCCGCTTGAGTACCCGCGCCCGGTCAAACACCATGCTCCAGGAGACGATGGAGGCGAGTAGCAGTATCGCCATCACCAACTGCACCAGAGGACTGGCACCCGCCACCAGATCGATAAATGAGAGCTCAGGGGCCATCGTTGATCAACTCCAAAATAGTTGCCGGAAGAGAGACAGGCCGGAAACGGACAGCATCGAGGGCAGCCACCTGCACCTCGCCACGGCACAACGCCTGGCCGTCAGCCATCCTAATCTCCTGTTGAAAGGTCAAACTGGCTCTCCCCTGTTTACTGATACTTGCACTGACCAGCAACTCGTCATTGAAACGGGCCGGCCGCAGATAATCCACAGATACCCGACGGACAGCAAACAGGATGCCCTCTTTTTCCAGAAGTTCATCTTGTTCAAAACCCAGCTGCCGCAGCCACTCAGTACGTGCCCGCTCCATGAATTTTAGATAATTGGCGTAGTAGACCACGCCGCCGGAGTCGGTATCCTCATAGTAGACCCGTACCGGCCAGATAAATTCCATCATAAATAGCTACAAGTTAACGTGATCATTTGCCCAGACCTGTAATCGGCTCTTTGGCACCAACAATCTCTCAATATTTGTTAGGTGAGAAAAACTCAGCCCAACCTAAAAGCTGTATGACTACAACCACCACCCACACATGATCCCAGGACGGAGGCGCGACCCACCCACCACCCCATCTTAATCCTCGAACGGCCCCCCCGCCCTTGGCATACTACCGCTACCATCCTCTTTTGGCTGAAGGCCGAAGTGGATATAAGCCGCCTTAGTGGCGGTTCGTCCACGAGGGGTACGCATCATAAATCCCTGCTGAATCAGATAGGGTTCAATGACATCCTCAATGGTGCCACGCTCCTCTCCAATCGCCGCCGCAAGACTATCTACACCCACGGGACCGCCATCGAACTTTTTGATCATTGCCGACAGCAGCTTGCGATCCATAATATCAAAACCGTTACCGTCCACCTTCAACATACCAAGGGCGCTGTCAGCAACTTGTGAGGTGATCTCCCCATTAACCTTCACTTGGGCATAATCGCGCACCCTCCGCAGCAGGCGGTTGGCAATGCGAGGGGTGCCGCGGGAACGACAGGCGATCTCCTGAGCGCCCGCCATATCGGTCACTATATTGAGTATCTCAGACGAGCGACCGACGATATGAGTGAGATCCTTAGTGGAGTAGAACTCCAGGCGCTGAACGATACCGAAGCGATCACGCAGAGGCGAAGTCAGCAGACCGGCGCGGGTGGTGGCACCAATCAGGGTAAAAGGGGGCAGATCGAGTTTGATCGAACGCGCAGCCGGACCCTCACCAATCATAATATCGAGCTGGTAGTCCTCCATGGCGGGATAAAGCACCTCCTCCACCACCGGGCTGAGACGGTGAATCTCATCGATGAAGAGCACATCATGAGGCTCCAGGTTGGTCAGCAGTGCGGCAAGATCACCGGGCTTCTCCAGTACCGGGCCGGATGTCTGGCGCAGGTTGACCCCCATCTCATTGGCGATGATATGGGCCAGAGTGGTCTTGCCCAGCCCCGGCGGGCCAAAGATCAACACATGATCCAACGCCTCCTCACGGGCACGGGCGGCAGAGATAAAGATCTCCATCTGCTCCCGCACCACCGGCTGACCGACATAGTCGGTGAGCTGTTTGGGACGGATCGCCCGATCCATCACCACATCATCCGACGCGGCCTGGGGGCTGATTATTCTGTCGACCTCACTCATCTCTATTTCATCACCATGGCTTTCAACGCTTGACGGATAATTTCCTCACTTGAGAGCCCCTCACTCTCCACCAAGCGCACCATCCTGGCGGCATCGTTGGGCTTATAGCCCAGTGCTACCAGTGCACCTACTGCATCCGAGACAGGGTTATCCGCCACGACTACCGAAGATAATGCAGAGGGCCTGGCGACAGCATTGCCACCCAACTCCAGCTTCGCCAATCGATCGCGCATCTCCACGATCAGCCGCTCGGCAGTCTTTTTTCCGATACCCGGCAGGCGTGTCAGTGCAGTAATGTCATCATTCTGAATACAGATGGAGAACTCATCCGCGTTCATCCCCGAGAGGATTGCCAGCGCCACCTTTGCGCCGACACCACTGACCTTCAGCAGGGCGCGAAACAGCACCCGTTCCGACTCATTGGCGAAACCGTAAAGTACATGAGCATCGTCACGAATCGCCAAGTGGGTAAAGAGGGTGACCTTCTCTCCTTGTGCAGGAAGATCGTAGAAAGTCGACATCGGTGCTTCCAACTCGTAGCCGACACCATTCACATCCAGCATCAGAAACGGCGGCTGTTTATAGGCAATAGCACCGGAAAGCCGCCCTATCATCGCCCCCACCCCTTCGCCTGTTGCAGAAGCCGCATGGTGCTGTTGGAGTGGGCGTGGCTGATCGCTATGGCCAAAGCATCCGACTGATCCTCAGCCAACTTTTCGTCAAGAGAAAGTAGCTGTTTTACCATGTGCTGCACCTGATCTTTGGTGGCAGCACCTGAGCCCACCACCGCCTGTTTAATCATCCTCGGGGTATATTCAAACACTTCGATACCGGCCACTACAGAGGCACAGATCGCGGCACCCCGTGCCTGGCCCAACTTCAGCGCCGACGAGGGATTTTTTGAGACAAACACCTGCTCTATCGCCATCTCATCCGGCTGATACTCGGCGATAATCTCTGCCAGGCGAAGGTATATCTCCCCCAGGCGCAGGGGAAAATTATCACCCTGAAGACGAATGCAACCACTGGTGATGTGCACACTGCGATCACCATTACTCTCGATAATCCCAAAACCGGTCACCCGTGAGCCGGGATCGATGCCGAGAATTCGTTTCATCCGTCGAGGGCTTCCATAATCTCGTCTGAAATATCGGCATTGGTGTAGACATCCTGGACATCATCAAGATCTTCCAATACGTCGACCATCCGCAGCAGCTTCTCCGCCATATCATGATCCAGCTCTGCCAGCGTGGAGGCGCTAAAGGTCACCTCAGCATTATCCGGCTCGAGACCGGCGGCGATGATGGCATCTTTAACGCCGGCAAATTCATCCGGATCTGTTATCACATCCACCGAACCATCGCCATGGGTGACCACATCCTCGGCACCCGCCTCAAGAGCGGCGTCCATCACTGTATTTTCATCGATACCCGGTGCGAAGCTAATGATCCCCTGCTTGCTGAACATATAGGCAACCGAGCCATCGGTACCCAGGTTGCCACCGGCCTTAGTGAAGGCGTGGCGCACCTCGGAGGCGGTACGGTTGCGATTGTCTGTCATGCAGTCGACGATAACCGCCGTACCGCCGGCACCGTAGCCTTCATAGCGCAACTCTTCATAGCTATCCATATCGTCGCTGCCTGCACCGCGCTTGATCGCACGATCGGTGGTATCTTTCGGCACATTAGCGCCGTTGGCCTTGTCCACCGCCAGACGCAGACGGGGGTTGGCCTCGATATCACCACCACCCCCTTTCGCCGCCACCGTCACTTCCCGCAACAGCTTGGTCCAGATCTTTCCGCGCTTTTTGTCGTTAGCCGCCTTCTTATGCTTGATGTTGGCCCATTTACTGTGTCCAGCCATGATCACCCTCTCAGTTTTCAGTTGGGCGTGAGTTTACCACTCCAGGTCATCCGTGGGTAAGTAATGCTCTCTTCAAGAAGTGCCCCTTGTGGAGAAAGGAGATAACCTCCGCCGCAACCGTGGGGGAAAAAAGCATCGCGGTGTGCCCCACCTCCACGTGGGTAGTATCTACGGCACCAACCAGTTCAGTCTCTGCCACGGCAACGGTGCCATCACCGCTGTCACCCAAGCCGCCGATCAGGCGGCCTATCCCAATATTATGGGTACCTACAACACTCCCCAACTCCCGCTCACCCTGCCAGGCGGGCACCCCTCCCAGCAGACCACGGTCTACACTCCGGCCCAATAACGGAGCCATCCATGGGCGTTCAGACATCTTTTTTGCCACCCCACTGCCCCGTACCGGAGAGCCCAACAACACCACCCGCCCCGGTGGCAGGTCATGAAAATGATGATACAGGTGGAGCAACACCACACCCCCAAGACTGTGGGCCACCAAGTGAAGCCGTTGCGCCCCCACCCCCCGGATAAACCGGGCCAGTTTTCGCGCATTCACCATCGGCGTTTCATTCACTGAATGGTAGTTGAAATAGTGGACCGAATAGCCTTCAGCAGAGAGACGCCCCCCCAGACGACGCATCATCAGCCCAGTCATCCAGATACCGTGTATCAAGACCACATGCTCCCTCTGCTCAACTTTTTTCAATGTGCACTCCTTTTCGCTATTATCTAAAGATACGCGAGCATAGGCCGAAGCTAAATAGCAGTGGCATGAAAATAAATCGCAGTGCTACTCACTCGACAGGAGAGGAAACCGCAGTAATGTCCGCCAGCCTAAGTGAATGGGTAGAACGTCTGGGAATAAGTTCCCTGCCTGCAATTCCCTTCACACTTCAGCGTATACCGCTTCTGCTTGATCGCCAAAGTACCACCAACGCTGACTTCGAACGGGTGATAGGGCGTGATCCCGGATTTGCCCTGGCCCTGTTTCGCGATCTCGGCGCCAATGCAACGCAGCTGGAAGAGCCTATCAGCAGCCTCGCCCACGCTGTCTCCATGCTCGGTGTAGATGCGGTCACCCGTACAAGGAGAACACTGAAGGTACTGGAACCCCCATCAAAAAAACATGACACTGGCGCACTCTATGAGTGCTACTCAAGAGCCGCCCACGCTGCTGTTTATGCACTTAATCTGGCGCATGGCCACCGTGATGAGAGGCCAGAGCAGATCGCCATTGCAGCCCTACTTCACGGTTGTGGTGAAATGGCGCTGTGGAGCAATGCCAAGGAGGAGATGCTGAAGATAAGAGAGCAGATGGCGAAGGGGCTCAACCGCGACAGTGCATCTCTGGCAGTTCTCGGCTTCACCCTCGACCAACTCAGTCTCGGATTGGCTGAGCGGTGGCACCTGCCGCCACTAACAATCAAAGCACTCTCCCCTACGGGCGCTTTTGAATCACGTCCCCTAGGGGTAATGCTCGCCTCATCGATGGCGGAAAAAACAGCCCAGGGGTGGTATTCCGATTCTGCTGAAGAGCTATTCGAATTAGCCGCCGATTATCAGCGGGTCAGCCCGGAGCAGGCGATCAACCGTTGTCATCGATGGGCGGCTGAAGCGGCAAGAAACCTCTACGACCTGACCATGCCCCTCTCGGTTTATAGTCTGATGAACCCCGTGCCGGTTTTTGCAGCCTCCACGACAGAGGAGGAGACAACAACCGCTGAGGGTGCAGCAGAAAAAGTCGCTACGAAAAAACCCACACAAAAGAGAGCCGATTCGAAACAGAAATCCCATCCCCAAGCAGCCCGTAGCGAGGAGAAGGGCAAGCCCACTACCGCATCGACATCGACAGCAAAGAAGAGTGCGGCAGCTTCAGGGAAAACCGTACCTATCGATGACAAACTGTTACAGGAGCAGGTAATCCATACCTTTAAGGAGATGCGGGAGAAGCTGGGGGTGAAACGCGCTATGTTCGCCAGACTCACCCCCGAGGGTAATGAGTTGAAGGTGAAATTTGTCATCGGCGCAGAGAAGAGCGCCCCTCTACGACAATTTAACGCCAAGCTGGATGAGAAACACCTCTTCTCCCTGTTAATGAAAAAACCACAATGTTTCTGGTTAAAGCCTGACAATCGGGAAAAATACCTGCCACTAATCCCCGAATCACTCCACCCCGCCCTGGAGATGGAGGGTTTTTTTGCCATCTCTGTTTTCGTTAGACACTGCCCTCTAGGGCTGATCTACGCTGACTTCACCACCCCGGAAGTCCTGACAGCTGAAGGCTACGAGCTTTTTCGACAGTTGGGACAGGCACTGGGCACCACCCTCGGTAGCCACCCCTCAGGGTAGGAGCGCTTTCTCGAAGCGCGATGGAGTACAGCAGGGCCTGTACAACATTCATCGCGCTTCGAGAAACCACTCCTACAGGGAGGTAACAACACCTCTTTTCCCAATACTTGCCAACTGCGGTATAGTTCCCGTCTCCCATCCCTCCTCAGCAGCAGAACAGCCGTGTCCCCACAGCAACTCAGTTACGTCATCCGCGACAGCCTCTACCTCAATATTACCGACCGCTGTACTCTGGCGTGCACTTTCTGTCCCAAGACTCAGGGAGTGAACAAGGTACATGACTTTGACCTGACTCTGGATCACCGGCCAACCACCGAGGAGATCATCGCCGCTATCGATGATCCCGCCTGCTATAAGCAGGTGGTGTTTTGTGGTTACGGGGAACCGACCTTGCGTTTCAAGGTGTTGATGGAGGTGGCTAAGTACATCAAGGCCCACGGTGGTCAGGTAAGAATCAACACCGACGGCCTGGCCAACCTGGCTAACAAGCGTAATGTACTATCGGAGATGGCAGAGTGCGTGGATGCCCTATCCATCTCTCTCAACGCACAGAATGCTGAGGTCTATAATCTTCACTGCGTGCCGGCACTGAAGGGCTCCTTTGAAAATATGCTGGAGTTCATCGAAGAGGCACCAAAATATATCAAGGATGTAACTGCCACCGCCATCAGCGGCCTTGAAGGGGTGGATATTGCCGCCTGTCGGGAGCTCGCCGAGACCCGGGGCGTAAAATTCCGTCAACGTGAAATGAATATAGTGGGGTAAGCCAATGTTAGAAAATAGCCCATTTGATCTCGACAACAACGACAGCTTCGCCCGCTGGCGCGACATTAAGCTGAGAAATCACCCCAGTTCACTGGAGGAGCTGATCGTCGAGATTGCTGACCTGCACCAGCTCACCAGCAGTGAACACCAGGCGGTTTTGTCGAAAGTAGACAGCTGCGGTATGGCCATCTATGCAAGCAGCAACAGCGAAATTGCCGACAAATCCCTGATACGTGATCTCGGTCGTCAATTCGGTCTGCAGCACCTCGATGACAACATGGGTGCCGACGACGATGCCATCAGTTCGTTAACGGTACAGAAAGATGCACTTCATCGGGGCTATATCCCCTATACCGACCGGCCCATCGCATGGCATACCGACGGTTATTACAACCTGCTGGAACAGCAGATCTACGGATTACTGCTCCACTGTGTCAAGCCTGCTGTCGAGGGGGGCGCCAACCGCTTACTTGATCACGAAGTACTCTATCTCCAACTAAGGGAGCTGAACCCCGCTTTTATCGAAGCACTACAGCACCCCGAGGCGATGACTATCCCCGCCAATGAGATCGATGGAAAGATACTACGCCCGGCACGTAGCGGTCCGGTGTTCATGATTCGCCCTGACGGCCGGTTACACATGCGCTATACCGATCGAACCCGTAGTATCGAGTGGCGTGACGACCCACTCACCCAGGAGGCGGTGTCCGCCCTCAAGCAGCTATTAAAGAGCGATTCACCCTATCACTTTGAAGGCACACTACAGAGTGGGCAGGGGCTGATCAGCAGCAATGTACTCCACACCCGCGAACGGTTTGACAACGGCGAGCCTCAACGCCTGCTCTACCGGGCTCGCTATTTTGATGCCATTAGCGGCATCTCTTCATAGAATGGTAACCCCATGAAACTACTGGTACGCAACCTCGCACGCAGCACCACAGAAGCTGAACTCCAGGCCCTATTTGAGGCCCACGGGACAGTACAGTCCTGCACTCTGGTAATGGACAAAACGACTGGAGGCTCCAAGGGTTTCGGCTTTGTAGAAATGCCCAAGCCCGGGGATGCCAAAGCAGCAGTGAAGAGCCTCAACGGCAAAGATGTGGCGGGCAATAAGATCCGTGTAAAAAAAGCCGAACCGCAGAAAGAGGCCGCCGGCCGCTCCGGTGAATCATGAGATGGGTGGACCAGCCAACCAGGATCCACTACACGGGGTGACACTGAAGCTGGTGTTGACCCGGCTGGTCGAGAAGTACGGATGGGAAGAGCTGGGGCGCCGTATCAAGATCAACTGTTTCATCAGTGATCCGAGTATCAACTCCAGCCTGAAATTTCTACGAAAAACACCTTGGGCACGGCAGAAGGTTGAAGCACTCTATTTAACTAGCCAGTGGACAACTGAAAATGTCTGGTCACTGCGGAAGCGGTAACTAGGGCCTGTTAACACTAATTGAATCGTGTCTGTTGCCCCTGAAAAAATGCCAATCAAGGCGCGAGGCGTGTAGTTTGGTCATTCCAAATAAGCAACGAGCAACGAGCAACGAGCAACGAGCAACGATGAGTGGCGCTTTTTCAGGGGCAACCCGAAGGGCTGAGGCCATTTTTCCGCTCAGCGGCGTTATCAGGCATCATTCAACTAGTGTTAACAGGCCCTAGAACATCCTTAGTAGTACTTCAGCTGACACCCCTGGCTGCTCATGTTCTGCAGCGCTTCTATATCGTGAATAAGAAAGTGATGATTGCCCTGGCAGCCAAGAATATTTTTCTGTTTGAAGGTACGGATCAGACGCGACAGAGTCTCAGGCGTTATTGACAGCCTGGAAGCGAGGGTGTTTTTATTGGCTCTCAGGTGGACGGCCTTGGTGTCATCGACTTCACTGATATTAGCGACCAGATAATCCGCAAAACGGGTACCGGCGCTCTTAAGACAGATGCTATCGATTTCATCAATCTTATTTTGAACCTGGCAGCTAAGCTCTCCCAGTAGTTTGATAAGAATATCAGGGGAGTCTGCAATGGTTTTCAGAAAGCACTTTCTGTCTATTGCCAGCAACTGTGTATCGGTAACGGACTGGCACCAGTAGCTATATGAAGGCTCCTGAAGAAAGAGCGATGGCAAGCCGATAACATCACCCGGATTAGCGATGTCGATCACTTTTTCATTGCCGTTCGATGAGAGTCGATAAAGCTTATTGGTACCACTGACTACGATATAGAAATTGTCTGCCTTGCTACCTGATATGAATAACATATCAGACTCTTTGAGATCGATTTCGAGTGTCCTTGTCAGTAGCTGATTAATTTGCTGTTTTGAGAAACCGTTAAACACAGGTATTGATTTAAACAGCACCTGTTTGCTGAATAGACCCCTCTCTATATTCTGCTCTACATACTGTTCCACTGGCACCCCTAATACATCTTTCACCATGAACGAGCAAAACATCATTGCTCTTTTTCGCTATGGCCTTTACTAAACAGACTTCTCTGGTGGGCGAATTCTAATGAAAATTGATGCGAGATAATAGGGTGACATACCGGGATCGTCATTGATATTTCTTAATCAAATCAAATATCTATCAATAGCCGCTTTTTATCATTACGGTCAGTGCGATATGTCAGAGAAGTACGGCACTAGCAGGCTATTATCAAGTTATTGAACGCAACCAGTGTGGCTTCTGAGTGCAAGGCAATCGTTAATGACTTATGCAGGTGCCCTGGGAAAATTTCTGGAGAGCGGCCTATTTAGCTCAACTTAACATGCCGCCACTTACGTACAGAGTTGATCAGAAATATCTCATCTGCGGCCTTTAAATCATCAATAGATATAACAGACTCTTCTATCTCTCCTGATTGCAACAGAGCTCCACGAAAAGTACCTGCCAACAGGCCACACTCTACTGGTGGCGTCACCAGCTTTTCTTCCCTACGAATGACTATATTGGCTATAGACCCTTCGCTAACTTCACCCTTTTCATTCCACAGAATCACATCATCACAATCGGGAAAGTCTGCTCGTGCTTTTTCATAGACTGCGCGATTTGTTGTCTTGTGAAAATAAAATATATCCTGTGAGTCGATGGGCTCCTTGGCGAGCGCCACTAGAGACTCACCCTCTCCACTCTCCTGCAGTGGATAGCTCTGAACCTCAAACGCCCCATCTCGGGAGACCAGCAACCTGAGCCGACGATCTTCCGCCTCCAGAGTTTGAGAGAGCTGCTGCAACGCTTGCTCAATTGCAGCAATATCCAGTGGAATATCAAAATAGAGGGATGACTCTTGAAGTCGATGTAGGTGTTCACTCAGCAGAAAGATACCGCTCGCCGGTTGCCAAAGCATAGTTTCAAGTAGTTTGAAATCGGGTATCGGCTGGGTCAGCACCCGCGCCTTAGTCTGGGTCTCTTGATATTCAGCCTCTGCATCCGACTCCCAGACGATACCCCCTCCCACGCCATACTCCAGCATACCGGTGGTACGGTCGATCAAGGCCGTGCGAATCGCCACATTGAAGCAAGCATCACCCTGTGGCGAGATAAAACCGACAGTACCGGTGTAGATTTTGCGTGAGGAGGCTTCCATCTCATGGATAATCTCCATCGTCTTCGCCTTAGGTGCACCGGTGATCGACGCACAGGGAAAAAGGTTCTTTATGATACCGGAAACAGTACCTACAGCTCCCTCAGCATGCGATGTGGGCTTGCCATCTATGCGCCCGTGTACGGTTGATGTCATTTGCCATACGGTGGGGTATTTTTCGATATCAAAGCGACTGACCGTCTCGACACTGCCAAGCGCTGCAACCCGGCTGATGTCATTACGTATCATATCGACGATCATAATATTTTCCGCCCGATCCTTCTCCGACCCGCCAAGCGCCTCGGCCTGGGCCCTATCTTCGAGAAACGTACGCCCACGTCGTGCCGTACCCTTCATTGGCCGCGAAACAATCCGCCCACGATCAAGGCTGAAGAAAAGCTCAGGAGAGGCGGAGCAGATGGTGTAATTACCGGTATCCACAAAAGCGGCATGCTCCATTTTTTGTGACTTCACCAGCCGACAAAAAAACGCCCAGGGGTCACCGGAAAAATCGGCAGTGAGACGGTAAGTGTAATTTACCTGGTAGGTCTCCCCCTCCTCAATGCGCTCTTTGATATCACCAATAGCTGAGACAAACCCCTCTTTGGAGATCGATGGTTTCAGCTCACCTACCTCATAGGCTCCCCCTGTAACATCGTTGAGCTCTTCCATCACATCCGGGGCGGAAAAGAGCCCCAGGCAGAGCAGGGGAAAGCCATCAGGAGGATAAGTTCTGAATGCATGGTCAAAAGCGGGGGCGGCCTCGTATGAGATAAATCCTACGGCAAAACGACCGGAGGCCTCCGCCTCGCACAGCATCGGCATAACATCCTCTATCCGTTCTGCACAAAGCACTTTTTCAGGCTGGTCAAACCGGAGCCATTTGCCCGCATGCTTAAGAACGACTTTCATTGGCCTTTTATATCAGTAAACGGAAGTAAACAAAAAATATGCGGAGAGGCTTAATCCTGTCCGGGGGGAATGATACTTACCCAAGCAACCTCTGAACAATTTATATATTTACCATTCAACTTCAAATCCTAGTTGTAATACCCACACAAATTGCCTAGCTTAGGCATATAGGCCAGGCAATATACAGGAAGTACTTCAAGAGGCAGTAGCAGTCAATGTACCTGATCAGAAATCACATCGGCGGCAAAATCCTGGCGGTAGTGGGTATCGCCGCCCTGATCAGCCTGCTTGGCATGGTACTGTTCTATACAATCAGCCAGCAGCGCACTATCCTTGAGAACAATGCAAGCGCCCGCATGGAGCTCCTGGAGAGTGTAGGCCGGGGACTCCACTCCATCATGCTCACCGGCTCAGCCGAGATCGCCCAGAACTACGCTGAGGAGTTGATGCAGGTTCCGGGTATTGCTGAGTTCCGTTTTCTGCGCATTGACGGCCTCGAGGCATTCCATGATAACGAGACCATCTATCAGGTCAACTGGCACAAGGGTAAGGAGTTGTTCGCGCCCCGAGAGGAAGAATCAGGCCGTCAGGTGATCGAGGAGAACCTACCGATACTACATCAGGCGATTAGTGAACAGCGTATCGTGCAGTACAACGAAGAGGCACCGGACGGCACACCACTGCTCACCTTCCTCAGCCCCATACACAATCATAAGGACTGCCTGCGTTGTCATGATGACGAGGGTCCAGTACTCGGCGTCGTTAAACTGACCTCCTCACTCAAGCCGGTCTATGATGCCATTGCTGAAACCCGCCTGCATGCCCTGATCGTGATGAGCATCTTCATGCTGCTGCTGGGGGTACTGACCTTCGGCATGCTACGCCGCACCATTGTCCAGCCGATCAAGCTGGTTACAGAAGCCATGAACCAGGTTGAGGAGGGTGACTTTACCCAGGAGGTCCCGATACTGTCCCAAGACGAACTGGGGCGTATGGCACGCAGCTTCAACGGCATGACCGTGCGGCTGCTGCAGACATACACCGGACTGCAGCGGGAACAGGACAAGCTCACCACCATCATCCTCAGTGCCAGCGAAGGGATTGTGGTCACCGACAACGAGGGGCATGTAGTACTGGTCAACCCGGCGGCAGAGCTACTGCTGGGCAAGACCATGGGACAGATAGTTCACCAGGGTTTTATGCAGTTGCTGGACCAGCCCCCGTTGCTGCAACGCTTGCTGGATGGTGAGGTGGAGGATTGTGAGACCGTCGAATTCAATCAACGGCTGCTACAGGTGTTTGCCGCCCATATCCGCCGCAATGACGGCGAACCCATTGGTTCAGCGGCTCTGGTCCATGATGTCACCGAGCAGAAACGGCTTGAGAGCCAGCTACGCCAGCTCTCCTATACTGACCAGCTCACCGGGCTATATAACCGCCGCAGCCTGGAAGAGACACTGGAGAAGCTCCTGCGCCTGGCCCAGCGGCACAATCAGCCACTCTCCCTCATTATGTTTGACGTAGACCACTTCAAGCATTTCAACGACACCCATGGTCACGACCAGGGTGATCGCGTTCTAACCGCACTGGGCGAAATGTGTTGGGAGTTGTGCCGCCAAACCGACCACCCCTGTCGCTACGGCGGTGAAGAGTTCTGTATCATCCTGCCCCACACCGAGGCCAAGGGGGCCATGGTGGTGGCGGAGAAGCTCCGGCAGAAGGTGGAACAGACCCCGGTAGATAACTTACAGGTGACCATTAGCCTGGGTGTAGCCTGTACAGCCAATCATACCGATATAGAAACTGGAAACGACCTGATTAAGCTTGCGGATCAGGCACTCTATAAGTCCAAGGAGGGCGGACGAAACCGTACAGAGCTTTTCTGTGGCGGGTAAGGAGATAAGATGAAAGTGGTAAATAGTCCAAGCGTGAGAAACATACTGTCCACTTTGTGGATAGCAACGGCCCTACTGATGCCCCAGACAGTCTGGGCCGAAACGCCGGTGGAAAACGAGAGCTACTACCTTACCTTAGGAGGCAGGGCCTACGATAACTGGATGTCACTGCTCGACAGGGAGACACAGGAGAAACGCGGCCTAAAAAAACGCGACTTCCTCAAAAACCACCCGGCCTACCCAGCTGAAGGAGAAAAGCAAGGTTTTACCACCTGGAGGTGCAAAGAGTGCCACGGCTGGGACTACCGTGGCAGCCAGGGAGCCTATAATGCCGGCTCCCACTTCACCGGCATCAAAGGAATCCGTGCTATGCAGGGCGCGGAACCGGGAGAGATAGAAGTGATTCTTCGCAGCGATACCCACCGCTACAGCCTGCAGATGATCGATGATGAGACGGCCTGGGCACTGGCCCTGTTCATCAGCCGGGGGCAGATCGACGTGGAAAAATATATCGACAGTAAAACAAGAATAGCTCGAGGTAATCCAGAGCGGGGAAAACCTCTCTATAACACCCTCTGCACCACATGCCATGGTTTAATGGGGCGTGAAATTAACTTCAAAACCCCCAAAAAACCCGAGTATGTTGGCACGCTAGCGGTCAAAAACCCCTGGGAGTTACTGCATAAAATCCGTAATGGCCACCCGGGTGAGGAGATGATTTCAGTACACGCTTTGGAAATCCATCAGCAAATGGATATCCTGAGCTATACGCAGAGCCTGCCAAAACGCTAGCGGGCTGTAACGAATATTCTTGGCCCTATCCAAAAACTTCCAGCCCTTGAAACCATAGATCCACTAGCGGCTGCGTGTTATGACCATACAGCCGCTAGATTGATATGCACCCTAATTGGATACTTTGGCTATATGAAGTATAGGTATGCGTATAGGACACCTACGATAATTCCAATACCGGCAAAACCCATCACGATCGTAGGTTTATCACCGTTACGAAAGCCTCTGATGATCCAGAAGCTTTGTAGGCCGATAGCGGAGGCAGCGGCACCGAAGGCAATAAAGAGATTTGCGTTCTCAAGTTTCGCGTACAGAACAAAAACCATGTAAAAGGCAAACGCAACGCCCACGGGTACCATCGAAAAAAACCAGTTTCCAACCTCATCCGGAGTGTCAGCATTAGCTTGTGACCCATCTTTAACTTCCATCACATATGCCCTCTAATAAATCGAATGCCCGCTAGGTTATCAAAAATCCTCATGTTAACTAAGGATTATTTCAAATTTTGGGCCATTTTTTAAGGTCTCGGAGAGCAGGAGATGGTCAAAAGAGACAAAATAATGGATATATTTCCTAAGAATGCTGGTTTCCAATTTGGATTCACTCCACCCTGCGGTTGATGAGTCCAATTCGCGTTCATACGCGTTTATTTGCGGCCAATATTGGCTTATCTACTGCTATCACTGACTGAGCATTAAGGGTAATCAGATAAGTTTTTTTCCTGTTTTTTTGGCGAGCAGGAAATATATTCTTGTCAAGGATATATGATAGGTCTCACCCTATTCACCATAAAATTTATAATTAGCCCGACCCGACTTCTTAACCTGGTACATTGCCTCATCAGCCCGTTTAATCAGTACTTCAAACGTACTTCCATCTTCTGGATATAGGCTAATACCAATACTACATGAACTCTCAAACCCGGTTTGTTCGTCGAACTGGAATGGCTTGGAAAGGAAATTGTAGACCTTCTCTGCTACCGGAATCATATCATCACGATTCTTTACGCCTTCAAAAATCAAAGCAAATTCATCTCCTCCCATACGGCATAGGAGCTCACTGCCACGTACTATATGTAGCAGTCGGCGAGAGAACTGCTTTAGGTACTCATCTCCGACATCATGCCCAAACTCATCATTAACTTTCTTGAAATAATCGATATCCAAAAAAACAACTCCAAGGTGCAATTCATTTCTTTTGGCGCGAGTTATTGCATACTCACCCAACTCAATAAAGAGCCTGCGATTTGGCAGCCCGGTAAGCTGATCATGCATGGCTAGGTGTGTTGCAAATTTTCTGGCGACCTCCTCTTTATGTCTGCCCAAACGCTCATCTTCTGCAACCCTAACCGTTATCAGGTATCTTCTTGCAGAGTAACTTATTAGCGATAGAACAAGAACAAGCGTTCCTCCGATTGAAGCCCAGTGGGACCAACGAGCAAGTTGAAAAACGGCATAGGCTTCGTCGGCATCTATCTCAGAAACAATCCCAATACTCCTCTCGCTATCCCAATGCCATGCGCCAACAACCTGAACCCCCCTATAGTCTTCGTAGGGTTCCAGCCTGAAACCAGATCGCTTGTTAACTACCTCTTCTACTGAATGAATCAAAGAAGGCTTATTCTGGCCAATATTATGAGTTTCGCCTCTATGCTCCAGACGCATTCCAATGGAACTCGATGCATCAGGAGGCAGGATATTTCGTTGCTTCAACTCAACAAGGAACCTACTTTCAGAGATCAAATTCCCGATATTATTAACAAGGTATGTATCTCCACTTTTACCAAAGCGGGCAACTGATGATATATGTGTCCAATCTTTAGTCGAAGGTAGGTGCAACGCTAAAACCGCTATAGTCTCTCCACTCTCGTCCTGTATTGGAGCAAGCGCAAAAGCCGAGGGGATACCTCTTGGCATATGTTTTGGCCAATGTTGAGAATATTGTCCAAATATATTTGGATCTGTGATATGCGTTACCCCGTCAAATGCATGCTGAAGTGTTTCATGCATAATGTCAGGCATCTTCTTGCCAATCTTGATGGGGCGATAGGCGCTGATTCTCGTAAAATCCGGTGCCGCAATAAAGTAACCAATATAGTTTCCTTGCTCTACCATGGGAACAAATCGATTACGCAATTCAGAATGCATAGTTGATGACAGTAGAGAATCATGGTCGCGAAAAACGTTCAATTGCTCTTTAACGAGCCCCAATACTCCGTGCTTATTTGCAAGACTGGAAACCATATAAAGATGGTGTTTTGCCCAATGATCTATCGATTCCTCAGTAGTGTTGATAGCGGTGGTTAGCTGATTTTTCAGCTGAAATTTGACTCCACTCTCCATCTTGCTAATTACCCAATAACCCATAATTATCACAGCAAGAAGCACTGACAATCCACCCACTACAAAGGAGAGCAGTGTCCATTTTTTCTGCTGAATTAGAGGGGGGGTGTTCATTGACCTACATGGGATACACTTGATACCACATTCATGTTCATAGTCCTTAATTTCCTGAAATGTTCGCAACACAACGCACGTCACTTACTACTGTAAAGACGATAAACATACTGATTACGTGTTGATCTTTGCACCAAATAATAGACCATTATTCATAAGGTTACTGAGCCGCCATGAGGAATAAAGTTACTTTCACAGCAGACATATGTAGCGCTCCAGGCCGATATGTACAGAAGTTATTTTTAAGTGCTTTTTAGTAGGACACCCACTACCTCTCTTCAAAAAGTTCACTATCGGATTTCCTATCCAGGCTACACATTGGCTATGATTTGGAATACAGCTGCGCCTTTCTCGAGTTAATCACCCCTAGCTGACAACTTTCACCAAAAGTTTACGGCGATTCATACCAAAGGCCGCTAAGCCCATGTGAGAAATGCAGTTTGGACTCTTTAAAAAGTGGATGTCTTAATTATTGGTTAGCCTCATGGAAGATCCTTATATATTTGGGGTATTAACTGCTTTAGCAGCCTCTGGATTGCCGCAAAACCAAACTCTTCCACGAGTCGCAAGAGTGGCGGCCAACTTGGGGTCTGTGTCAGCAATGACATCAGAGACTCCATGGAAGAACTACGTTATTATCAGTAGTATTTCCTGTGCTTGCCATGAAACTTTCTCCAGCACTGTGACTAGCACTAACTACACTAGGAGTGCCCGCGGCCGATCTCGACGTGTCCACGTAGACTTCAATTCACCATGAAATTCGGAATCGTAACTACATGAGAGACAATGAAAATCCGGAATTCGTCGAATTTAGAGGCGAGCAGGTCGCACTGGCATCTCTGACCAGGCGTATTGATGAGCTTGAGCAGGAGAATACACAGCTAAAGAGAGACCGCAGCAAGGCGATCAAGCGCTACCGCAAGCAGGAAGAGCTCAAGCCCTACGAGGCTGAGTTGATCAAGCTCCAAGAACAGCTGGAAAAAGAGAACCGGCGCATGATCATCCTGTTCGAAGGGCGTGACGCGGCCGGTAAGGGTGGAGCCATCCAGCGCATCACCTTTTACATGAACGCACGCCACTACCGTATCGTCGCTTTGGGAAAACCGACCCGGGAACAGCGCAGTCAATGGTATTTCCAGAAATATATCTCACAGTTTCCACGGGGTGGAGAAATCGTCATCTTCGACCGCAGCTGGTACAACCGGGCCATGGTGGAGCCGGTGTTCGAGTTTTGTACCGAGAAGGAGCACCAGGACTTTATGCAAGGGGTTGCGGGATTTGAGCAGGATCTGGCACGTCAGGGTACCCTCCTGATCAAGTTCTACTTTAGCGTCAGCAAAGATGTACAAGCCCGACGTTTCGAGATCCGCAAGACCAATCCACTGAAGCAGTGGAAACTCAGTGAAATCGACCTTCAGGTCCAGGAACGCTGGGACGATTTCTCCCGGGTGAAGTACGAAATGCTCAAACAAACCCACACCCAGGCGGCACCCTGGACCATCGTCCAGGCCGACAACAAACACCGTGCCAGGCTCAACGCCATCAAGGTGATTCTGAGTTCCGTCGACTACGAACGACGCAACGATGCCCTGGATTACACGCCGGATCCCGGTGTGGTTCACTCGGGTGCTGAAGAGTTGGAGAAGATGACGGCTGATCTACTCAGGAGTGGCAAGCTCATCGAATAGGGGAGTTCAAGACTGTTGGCTCCCAGTGACCTCTAAAGCTTAGGGGATCGAAGTCGAACGTACCACGGGGTGGTGCTGACGACACCATACCTGCCTTGTCCCTGCTTTGTCGCATAAACAGGACACCCGTACTTTACTTCTGGGGCCTGCGTGCTTTCTCGAGTACCACTTCACTCTGCTGCTCCGTACCATATTCACCAAATAGCTCCGGCAGGCTCATCCCCGGCTGAACATTCGTGCTAATCAAGTTTTTTGTTTTCGATATGAGTAAATTGCGAATAATCAATGCATAAGTTTATTTAATTGGCGTATAAAATAGTGGCTCGAGCCGCATAAGAAGTAGTAATTCAGTAGTAATAAGGTTCGGGGTTGCATGTTTTCTTGTTCAACCTAGAATCCTCAGATGGACAGGGTGGAGAGTGCGCTTGGGTTGGTGTAGCACAAGGCACAACGACGAGGAATAGTCATTCTGGTTTCTGGGGTTGCTTTTCAAAAGCAGTTGATTTTATGAGATAAAATTCTTACTCTCTAAACCTCGTTGTCATCTTTTTGCTGCGAACTGATAGATATTATAAAGAATAAAAACATGCGCTACGTCTTAACGGGAAATAATGCCACTTTTATACTCGGATCTATTTCCCGTTTCGCGCATAGATTGCTAAATAATTAATAACTCAAGTTTCGGAGTTCATTAGCTCCCCCTCCCTCAGAGAGAGAGTTGGTGTGAGGTGAGTTGAAAAGCCAAACCTTTTACGCCATTTGAACTCCGAAACTTGAATTAATAATACCCTCACTTTCAAAAGGAAAAGATATGTTCATGAAAAGTATCTCTTTAACACTCTCAGGCATGGTGATCGCCTGTCTGGGTTTTCTTCCATCTGCTCAGGCAGCAACTGGATCAAGTGACGACAAATCCATTCACCATGTCTCTTCTGAAGTCTGTAAAGCCTGTCACAAAGAGGTTTACAAGCAGTGGAAGGGTTCCATGCACGCGAACAGTACTGCATTCAATGATCCCATCCATGGAACCTTTTACCGAAAGGTGATCGGTGATCCTTCGAAAGAGGGTGTAAGAACCAAGGCGGGTAAGTACCCTTCCTGTCTACAGTGCCATTCGCCAAATGCCGCCAAGGATAAGGCCACAAAACTTGATGCCAAGCCAGCCTACTCTGAGGGTGTCAACTGTATCGCCTGCCACACGCTGAAGAAATTTAACGGGATTGATGCCCCTGATGGGAAACTGCAGCTTGGTCTGAAGGCCTACGATTATGGCGACAAGATTCAAGGGCCAGGGCGTAACTCCAACAACAAGCTCGATGCGCTAAAGGCTGCCGGAGATGCCTTCGGTTTTGGTGGTGGCGATGAAGAGCAGAAACCCAATCCACACCTGGGTAAAGCGGTCACCATGGACGGCAAGGATATCCCCTCGCTGCCGATGGAGAGCAATCCTCAGCAACAGAGAACATCAGACGCCTGCATGGGCTGTCATGATAGACGCAGCAACTCTCACGGTGTGCCTCTATGTGCCACTGGCAACGAATATGCCGCCAGTGAGTCACAGGTAGACTGCCTCTCCTGTCATATGGCAACGAATAACGGTATCGCCAACCACAGTATGGGTGGTGGACACGATATGGGCATGCTGAAACGCTCCGTTCTGTTTGCCATGAACAGTAGTAAGAAAGGCGGCAATATCAACGCTACCGTCACTATCAAGAACAAGCAGCCCCATACTATGCCTACCGGCGCACCCTTCAGAAACCTCTACCTGAAGGTCACCGCTTATGACAAGCAAGGTAATGTCGTATGGGAAAATGCCAAAGGTCATCCAGCGAAAAAAGATCCCAAAGCATTCATGTTCTTGACACTCAAGGATGCTGAAGGTAAACCGACTGCTCCGCCAACAGCCAAGTCGCAGGGTGCGGATACCCGCCTGAAGGCATTTGAAAAGCGTGATTTTTCTTATGAGATCCCGGCAAAGGGTGTGGTACTGGTTCGTTCCGAGCTTTACTACAACCTGCTGTGGCCTGGACTGGTCAAGCAGTTTGCCAAGAAGATCCCGGCAGACGTAATGGCTCCAAAACTGATTGCAGTAGCTGAAAACTCCCTGTAATCAGTATCCAGAAAAGGCTGCCAGTCTCTGTTGATTGGCAGCCTTTTTTTCGTTTTTTACCACAAACATCCCGTCGCGCTGGGGAAGCAACCCTATTTTTTAAGGAACCCCCCTGGCCTGAAGCCCTGCAACCCTCCTCATCGACCTGATCTGTCTGGCAGCCATGAGAAAGAGTAACGCGATTTTCAAGGCATACAGAACCAAGCGGCAAGTAGGAGACTGGTCTGATGGCATATTTGTCTAAATGGCTCTGCACAATTGATTTAAGGACTATTGTGCAGCGCCGTTTTTACTATAGCTCACCAGGCTAAATCGAATCACTACAACAAGAAATTCAGATAGAGGAGAAAGTCGAATGAGGCGTTTCCAACAGAGCTCATATTCCACCCTGCTGGTGATCGGTGGCTTACTCTCATCACTGTTATTGAGTACTGCGGTGCTGGCCGCCAAGGTGACGCTTGACCCAGAAAGTTGGGGCTCTGAAGAGGGCAAGGCCTGTGTTGATTGCCACAGCAAGTCTTCCGCAGGGTTAACCCACCAGTGGAAAAACAGCGCCCATGCCCAGGCAAAGGTCAACTGTCTCGATTGTCATCGAGCCCATGAAGACGACGTCGATGCGATAGAGCATGAGGGCAGTGTAATTGCCACCATTGTCTCTCCCAAGGATTGTGGACGCTGCCATGAAACAGAATTCAAGCAGCAGAAGGGCTCTGTACATACCAAGGCGGTCTCTATCATCAAGAACCGTATGCCGGCACTGTCCGAGCATTTTGGCAGCCCGTCGATCAATGATGCCGGTTGTGCAAAATGCCATGGCTCCAAGGTAATAATGCGCGGTGACGGTACCCTGGACCCGGCTACCTGGCCCAACTCAGGGATTGGGCGCATCAACCCGGACGGTTCTATCGGCTCCTGTTCAGCCTGCCATGGGCGGCATCAGTTTTCCAAGGCACAAGCCCGTCAACCCGGTGCCTGCACCTTCTGCCACTCAGGTCCCGATTCGCCTGATAAAGCGGTCTACGAGAGCTCCAAACACGGCATGATGTACGAAGCCCATAAGGGCGAAATGAACCTCACGAGTGACCAATGGATCGCCGGCAAGGACTACTCTGCCGCCCCAACCTGTGTCACCTGCCATATGGGTGCAGCGGGCAAGATGAAATCCACCCACGATGTGGGTATGCGGGATGCGTGGAACCTGAATGCCGCCGTCTCCGAACAGCAATCTCTGGTCATCTTTGAAGATGGCGACAAACGTGAACTCGCCACTTCCCAGCCCCAGCCGGGGCGTGGTGAAACCATCAGTAAACTGGATGGCAGCATGGCGAAAGTCAGGGCAGTGGCCTCACCCAAGCGCCGTCGTCAGGCAATGACGAAGGTGTGCCTTGAGTGCCACAGCAAGGGTTTCGCCAATAAGTCGATGAAGCAGTTTGATAATGTCGTCGAGCTCTATAACGAAAAGTATGGCAAACCGGCAGAGGCGATCATGCAGGCACTCTACTTAGAAAATCTGCTTACCCCCTTGCCTTTCGATGAACCTATCGAGATAAGTTACTGGCAGATGTGGCACACCGGTGGAACACTTGCCCGTCACGGTGCCGCAATGGGCAGCCCAAGCATGACATGGAAAGGGATACAGGATGTCGGGAGTAACTTTTACGGGAAATTCCTCCAGCAGATTCTCGATGTTGCAGGCGAGCAGCGAGGCCGGGCGCTGGTTAAGGAGCACGTCCATGATTCAGAGCACCATGAATGGTTGAATCATCCCAATAAGTCAAACCCGATCCTTGGTGAAGGGAAAGACAATGAAGACTAGGACTAATGGCCTGCTGCCTGCCTTCATAACTCGTCATGTCCTCTATGCACTGGTTATCGGTGGTCTGAGTGGTATCAGTTTTATTCTTTTTTTGACGGAATTTGATCACTTCACCAGTAGCGAAACCTTCTGCACCGGCTGCCACTCTATGGAGTTGGTTGCCGAGCCCTACCGGAAGTCATCGCACTACAACCCGGCTTCGGGTGTGCGTGCCAGTTGTGGTGATTGTCATGTCTCCGAGGGAGTGTTGTCCGCCACCCTGGATCATCTTATCGGCACCAAAGATTTGATCAGGCAGATGTTTGGCGACAACTATGATGACCCGGTGATCAATGCGCTGCATCTTCCAGAAGCTGCCTTTGCAGCCAGGGAGTGGTTTAAAGATAGAGATTCCGCTACCTGCAAACGCTGTCATGTGAAGGAGGCGATCAACGGTGATCGTACTGACACACTGCAAATTCATCTGGAGGATGCCAAGGAGAAAACCTGTATTGAATGTCACTACAATATTGTGCACCGCAAAGTGCCCGATAAAAGGACCTTCAAACGGGGAGCATGGAATCGGATGATTGAGCAGGAGTTCCAACTTGAACCCGGTAGTGCTGAAGCCCTACTGGCGGAATAGGAGTATGTGCGATGAAGCTATTGATACTGGGTTGCAGGACCATGCGGGAAGGGGTGGTCGCCTCTTTCGCCTTTTTCTTTATCGGCATTCTGAGTTTTCTGGCTGCCGCACATGTCATCCCCGATCTTTTCAATATGCAGCACATCGTGATGGCTGTCGGGTTCATCATGCTGCTGATGGCACCATTGATCCTGCTCTCCACCTTCCTGCTCTCTGTGCTTCCGCAGAGACGGGAGGATCCGGATAGTTGCGAACACTAGTGAAGGCGCCCCTTGCGGCGCTCCTACAACAGCTCTAGTGCTGGCAGTGATCGAGTCCGGAATTGGGAATCAGACTGATCAGGAAAGTCAGGATAATCACCACCGTGCTGCCAAGTACCAACAGCAGTGCCGTCGCGGCGAAAATGCTGGAAATCAGGGTGCCCTGGATGGGGGCGGCGGCGGCGAGGAACTGCAGGGCTATGCCTGCAACGAAGGCCACTGCGGAGCCCATTACGGCGCCGCGTAGGGTTTTACAATCTAATACTGCCATTGGAATACCTATACTTCGAGTTAAGTCCTTGTATATAAGAATACGCTAAATAACTAAACATACAAGTCTATTTACGCCTAACCTGGTCTCTGACCGTAGGAACAAAAAAGTCAGAGCCGTTTTCATTGCTTTGGAAAGAGTGGCAAAGAAAAGGGGGGGTTGAGATAGGCCGAAAAAACCCGCAAAGGGCTCTGACCCCTGATGCTAAGATAAGTCCTTGGAAAGTTATTTCAGGACGTCCACCTTTTTCCTTTTTGTGTTCTTTTTGGGTGCTGAGATGGACACCCCGCCATACGGCATCGCAATGTGCCAAACTTGAAGTCACAAACGTACAAGTTAACGGGGTGTCCACAATGAAATCTAGCGTAATTAGTATCGATTTGGCAAAAAATGTTTTCCAAGTATGTGCAATGGATGAAAAGCAACACATCACGCTCAACAAAAAAGTCAGTCGTCCTGTTATGTCGTTATGTCCCTTGCCAACTGTTGGCAAGAAACATTATAGATGCTGCCAAAAACGTATCCTATAATCGTTATAGGGGAGAGAGATAATTAATCCTTGAACAAGGAGGAGATCATGTCACATATTAAAATCGCCCCGAGTGTCGAATTTAGAATGGATATCGATTTAGAGGGTATTACTGAACGTAGCCGAGATTATGATGTGCAACAACACAAAGCAGAAATCTATGCTGAGTTTGAAAGCCGTCTGAACAAAGCTTTTCCGGAAGGAATTAAAATAGATAGCTTTGATTTTGGTTTGGATATGGACAAATAGTAGAAATAGTCCTAAAAAGTTACGGTTGATATTTTTTAAGCGTAACTTTTTTCACTTTGCATATAAACCTAGATAAGCCAGTTAAATCATAGTGGTAATATCTTATACACATAAGATTAATAACTTTCTGAGTGTGTTGGGGGGTGGTAGTTTACTTTTGCAAAGCGAAGTGAACGAAGTTTGATCTACACCCGTGATCTCCTCAATCAGGGATATCTGAGCTGGGTATCTGAGACAGCCACCTTTCTACTCATTTTCTTACCTGAACAATGGCAGACATCCAGTTTCCCGATGTTGCAACACACCTGCCCGAAAGGGGCATGGACATTCACACGGTACAAGAGCAGCTTGGGCACAAAGATATACGCACCACACAGATTTATACCCGCGCCCTGAACCGCTCAGGATCTGCTGTGATCAGCCAGTGGTGGACCCCATTAGCCAGACAGGGATAAGGAAAGTTTAAGTGTCTTCTGTAACACTATTGTCCATGAGACAGGAGCAGAAGATGAGAAGAAAGCGTAGAAACCACACATCTAACTTCAAGGCCAAGGTAGCTGTGGCAGCCTTGAAGGGTGATAAAACTCTGGCGGAACTAGCTGAACAGTTTGATGTTCATCCCAATCAGATCACCGAGTGGCGGCGTCAATTGGTTGGCAATGCGGATCAGGTATTTGGTCGTTCAGAGAAGCAGGCCGCGGAGAGTGAACACAAGATCAACCACCTGCATGCCAAGATTGGTCAGCTGACTATGGAACGGGATTTTTTAGAACAAGGACTGGAAAGGATTCACGGTCCGAAAGGAAAGGGATGATCGACCGGCAGAATACGTTGCCCGTGACCCGTCAATGCCAGTTACTATCGCTAAATCGCTCGATGGTTTACTACCAGCCCAAGGGCGTGTCAGACGAAGATCTGAAGCTGATGCGGCGCATTGATGAGATGCATCTGAAGCGTCCCTTCTATGGTAGCCGCAGGATTCGTGACTGGCTATGGGAGGAGAGATACGACATTAACCGTAAGCGTGTACAGCGGCTAATGCGCCAGATGGGGATAGCGGCCCTGTACCCCAAGAAGGGCACCAGCCAGCCAGGCAAGGGGCACAAGATCTACCCCTACCTGCTGAAGGGGCTGGAGATCAATCGCCCAGGCCAGGTTTACTGCAGTGACATCACCTATATTCCGATGGCCAGAGGTTTTGTCTATCTGGTGGCAATTATGGACTGGTATAGTCGCAGAGTATTGAGCTGGCGTCTTTCCAACACGATGGATAGTGACTTTTGTGTTGATGCACTGGAGGAAGCTATCAGCCGTTATGGTGCACCAGAGATATTCAACACAGATCAAGGAGCACAATTCACAAGTGAGGCGTTTACGAGCGTACTGATGGCATCAGGGGTAAAGATCAGTATGGACGGCAAGGGGCGCTGGGTAGACAATGTCTTCATTGAGCGGCTTTGGCGTAGCGTCAAATATGAAGAAGTCTATCTGCGGGCCTATGAGTCTGTGAATGAAGCACGTTCCAGAATTGGCGACTACTTGAAGTTTTACAATTCGGAACGGAAACACCAGAGCTTGGGAAAAACCCCGGATCAGGCATATTTTGGTGAAATCATGTTGCCGGAAGCAGCATAATCAGAGAGGAAGAATACACTTAAGCAGCTGTCCGAAAATAGGGGTCCATTTCTGCCCTCTCAGTAGCCTGCCGACATTAGGTGACAAGGAACAGGACATCGCACCATAAAAACCTGGATGTCACATCAACCCTCAATAACAGTCATCTCTCTCTTTCTGCGCGCTGTAACTCTGGTTTTGGCTTAATCAAACCCCATTCAGCATTGCTCCACATTTGTTAACATCCACCTATGAAAAGATTTTTGGTGGGTGGTGCCGTTAGAGACCAACTCCTGGGATGTCCGGTGGGTGATCGTGATTGGCTAGTGACTGGGGTATCGCCACAACAACTACTTGAGCTCGGCTACCAGCAGGTGGGCAGAGACTTTCCGGTGTTTCTCCACCCTCAGACAAAGGAGGAGTGCGCCCTTCCCCGCTGCCCCACTGACGGGCTGACAGAGCGGCAGCAGGTGGAGGCCGACCTAAGCCTGCGCGACCTCACTATCAACGCCATGGCGATAGGGCCTGACGACGAGTTGATTGACCCGCTCAATGGTCAAGCGGATCTAAATCAGCACCTGCTGCGCCATACTCCGGCTTTTGCCGATGATCCGATTCGAGTACTGCGCCTGGCACGCCTCGGTGCCCGCTATGCGACACTCGGTTTCCATCCGGCGGATGAAACCGTTGCACTGGTGAAAGCCCTTGCTGATGCAGGCAAGTTGGAGACACTGGTGGCAGAACGCGTCTGGTCTGAAATTGACCGTGCGCTCCAGGAGAGTAGACCGGCTGTTTTTTTCCAAACCCTTCGGCAGTGCGGCGCCCTCTCATCCATCCTGCCTGAGCTGGACCGTCTGTTTGGTGTACCGCAACCTGAGAAGCACCATCCTGAGATCGATACCGGCATCCATAGCCTAATGGTGCTGGAGCAGGCCTGCAGGTTAAGCCGGGAGCCTGAGGTGCGTTTTGCCGCGCTGGTTCACGACCTGGGAAAAGGGGTGACGCCGGCGGCTGAGTGGCCGCACCACCGTGGACATGAGGAGCGGGGAGTACGGCTGGTTCTAGCACTGTGTAAACGTCTCAGAGTTCCCAACAAATTCAGCAGCCTGGCCCGCCTGGTGACGCAGTATCACACCCACTGTCACAAGGCAGCAGAGTTAAAACCCGCAACAGTACTGAAGGTGTTAATGGCGTTAGACTGCTTGCGCAAACCACAACGGCTGGAACAGTTTCTTACCGCCTGCAAGGCTGACACCCGGGGACGTGCAGGTTATGAAGAGAAGAGCTACCCGCAGGTTGAGATATTCAGGGAGGCACTGCAAGCAGTGGCAACGGTGGACTGCGGTGCCCTCGCGCGGCAGACGGACGACCCATCGAAGCTACCGGCACTCATCACACAACAGCGAACAAGAGCAATTGCTCAGAGACTAAGTAGCCTCTGATTCAATTCATCAAAGACTCCTAGCGCCCCAGCCCGGCCTTTTTCATACAGACATCCATCTGTTCTGGTGTAGCGCTACTGCCGAAACAGCCTTGGGTCGCTTTACTCTCTGTGAGAGCACGTTCCAGATCCTTCAGCATCTTCGCCTTTATCTCTTCACTCCACTCAATATTCGGTTTCTTCGGCATATTCTGCGCTCCATGACCGGCAGCCTTGCCGCTCATCATCTTTCGCTGCACCTCGGCCATAATATCAATACAGCCGTTGAGTGCCGGCTTGTCACCTGCCTGCTGTAGACAGACTTGAGTCTTCTCCATAGCGGGTACGGTCAATGCCATCACCTGCTGCATTCTCCCCTTGATCCCATCAAAATAGTCCTGTTTCGACATTTTGTCCTGGCTGGGTGCTTGGGCAAAGGCGATGGCGGGTACGATAAGAAACGGCAATAGATACTTCACTTTTGATACTCCGAAAATATGCCGTCTAAGTACAATAACCCTGAAAGTTTGCTCCTACAGACGTCATCCAGCTTCAGGGTTATTATGCATAGCCGGTAAAGTTAATGTCTCTTATCTTGTATCCTATTTATGCAGGTGTTGCAAAAGCGCCGGGTTCTCCTGTAACGTCCCGACTTGATGCAACCACTGATAGAAATCCACAACCTCAGCCGTCACTATGGCGATCTTTGCGCCGTTGACGACATTAGCTTCGAACTCAACCCCGGAGAAGTGCTCGGCTTTCTCGGCCCCAATGGCGCCGGCAAATCCACCTGCATGCGCATTATCAGCGGTGGGCTGGCGCCAAGCAGTGGCAAGATCTGGATCAATGGGATCGACCTGTTGAAAAACCCGCTGGAAGCGAAAGCCCAGCTCGGCTATCTGCCTGAACAACCACCGCTCTACCCGGAGATGACGGTGAATGAATACCTGCACTTCTGCGCCCGCTTGCGGCGTATTGAGCGCAGTGATACTTCCTCCGCAGTTGATCGGGCGAAAGGACTCTGTGGCTTAGGCGACTCAGGCAGACGACTGATAGGCAACCTCTCCAAGGGTTACCGGCAGCGCACCGGTATAGCCCAGGCGATCATTCACCAGCCTAAAGTGGTCATTCTCGATGAACCGACCAGTGGTCTCGATCCCAATCAGATAAGGGAGATTCGTGGCCTGATAAAAACACTGGGAGAGCAGTGCGGCGTCATACTCTCAACTCACATACTGCCCGAAGTGGAGGCGGTCTGTGACCGTGTGCAGATACTCCATCAGGGACGCTTGGTCTTCTCGGAACATATGAATTCCCGGCGAAACGAGGGGCAACAGCTACTCATTACGCTGGAAAATCGACCCACAGCCGAGCAGCTTGGGTTACTCAAAGGCATCGACCGGGTTGACGATCTGGGTGGAGGTGGGTATCGCCTCTCTCTAACAGCGGAGACCACAGCGGCTATGATCGCCGAACAGTGTGTGAACAACCACTGGGCACTGCACCGCCTGACCGAAGCGAGTGATAGTCTGGAGCAGGTATTCACCCGGCTCACCACCTCGGAGGCAGCATAATGTTTGCCATTGCCGGACGTGAGCTGCGCAGCCTCTTCTTCTCGCCCCTCGCCTGGATTCTGATCGGGGTGATGCAGTTTATCCTTGCCTGGCTGTTTCTGATTCAGCTTGAAGAGTTTCTTAAGATCCAGCCCCAGCTTGCCACCCTGGAGAGCGCCCCCGGAGTGACCGATCTGGTGGTGGCTCCACTGCTGGAGAGTGCCGCGGTCATTCTAATGCTGTTGACGCCGCTACTGAGTATGCGGTTGATAAGTGAAGAGTTCCGCAGCGGTACGATCGACCTACTGCTCTCGGCACCGATCTCAATGCTGCGCATTCTGCTGGGGAAATACCTGGCACTACTGGCGATCTACGGAGCCATATTGCTACTGATAGCCCTGATGCCTCTCTCCCTGCTGCTGGGGGGCTCACTCGATATGGGACGACTGGCCGCCGGTCTGCTTGGGCTTGGCTTGCTGCTGGCGACGTTCGCCGCTATCGGTCTACTCCTCTCTTGCCATACTGATCAACCCACTGTAGCGGCGGTGGGCAGTTATGGCCTACTGCTGTTTCTCTGGTTGATCAACCTCGCCGGTGGTGGCGAAGGGAGTGAGCTGTTTGCCTGGCTCTCCCTCGCCGGCCACTATCAACGGATGCTCAGCGGCCTGATCCACAGCAGCGATATCATCTACTATCTGCTGCTGATTACCGCCTCTCTCTCTCTCGCCAACCATCGGCTGGAAAGCCGCCGTACCCTGGGCTAAACAGTGGCGATAGAGACTCAAAAAGTTAAACAGAAACTCGAAGGCCTCACCTTCTATCTCCTGCTTGCCGTTGCCGTCGGATTGACAGGCTGGCTCAGTCAGCGTCACGATCCCGTATGGGATTGGACCGCCGGCGCCAGAAACAGCCTCAGCCCGGTGAGTCAACAGCTACTGACACGACTTCAGGGGGAGCTGAAGGTGACCTCGTTTGCACCGGACAACCCGGAGCTTCGCAGGCGTATCCGGGAGATTATCCAGCGCTACCAGCGTCACCATCCCAAGATCAGACTGACCTTCGTCAACCCCGCACTGGAGCCAAAACTGACCCGTGAACTGGGCATTCAGGTAGCGGGAGAGCTGCATCTGGCCTACCAGGGGCGCAGTGAAAATCTCCGCTCACTGGACGAGGAGAGTATCAGCAACGCCATACAGCGCCTGATCATAGGAGGAGAGCAGTGGCTGTCCACCATTGAAGGGCATGGTGAGCGTCGTTTCAGCGGCCGCGCCAACCACGACCTGGGGGCTTTTGGTGATGAGCTGAGGCGCAAAGGCTACCAGATCCAGGCCCTGGATCTGGCAACCCAACCACAGATACCGGGCAACTCCCAACTACTGGTCATTGCCGGCCCCCAGACGGACTATCTGCCGGGAGAGCTGTCCCTGATCCGTAAACACATCGAAGAGGGTGGCAATCTGCTCTGGCTCACTGATCCCGGTAAGCAGCACGGAGTAGACAGTCTTCTGAACGAGACCGGCCTGAAGGTGCTGCCCGGCACCATAGTCGACGCCAACACCGCCGACCTGGGTCTGGAGAGCCCCACCATCGCCCTGGTGTCACGTTTTCCCGACCATCCTGCCACTGCCAACTTCCGCCTGCTAACCCTCTACCCGGCGGCGGCGGCACTGAAGGTGGAGGGGGAAAGCAGCTGGCAGGCCACCCCCCTGCTCTCCACCCTGCCACGCAGCTGGAACGAAACCGGCCCGATCAGCGGTGAAGTGGCGCGTAACCCAAAGCAGGGGGAACGGGCGGGTCCACTCACCCTTGGCTACGCCTTTACCCGCCCGGGAGAGAAGCGTGAACAGCGCCTGCTGGTCATCGGTGACGGTGACTTTCTCTCCAACGCCTATCTCGGTAATGGCGGTAATCTCGACCTAGGACTTAATCTGTTGCGCTGGCTCAGCGGTAATGACCGCCTGCTCGATATCCCCGCCAAGAGTGCCGCCGATTTGAGCCTGACACTTACTCCCACCATCGGAGGGATTATCGGCCTGGGTTTCCTTTTTCTGCTACCACTGCTATTTATATCTACAGGCGTGGTCATCAGGTGGCGGCGCAGAAAAGAGTGAATCTAATCGATATGGGAAGTCGCAGCAAAAAAAACCTTGCTCTACTGGTGCTGGTCATCATTCTCGGTGCACTCGCCTGGTTTAGTGGTGAGCAGGAAGAGAGAGACCGCCTCCCCCCCCTGACGGATATTGACCCTGCTGCCGTTAAAGTGATCCGTATCAGCAATAACAACGGCCCTGAGTTCACCATGGAGCGTCTCAACGGCAGGTGGAAGATGACCACCCCCCACCACATCGCCGCCAACCAGCCAAGGATCAATATCCTGCTGGATCTGCTATCCACCCCAAGCATCGAGCAGCAGCCGCTACCCCTGGATCGCCTCGGTGAGTTTGGCCTGGAGCAGCCGGTGGCCAAAGTGGTGTTCAACAATACCCAGATCACCTTTGGCGGCACTCACCCCTATAACTACCGACGCTATCTACGCATCGGCGATAACCTGCACCTGATAGACGACCTCTTTCCCCACCACGTTCTTGCCCGGGCGGAAGTATTTATCAGCCATGAGCTTTTTACCCCGGAACAGAAGATCCGGGAGATAGAGACACCGGAGTGGCGGCTGTTTCAGGGTGCTGACAAGAGGTGGCAACTGAATCCCCCTCACCCAGGCATCTCCAATGACCGCCTGACGGAGAAGGTGGATCAGTGGCAGCACACCTGGGTGGCGCGTATCGAAGCCCCCCCGAAAGAGAGCCCCTCAGCAGAAGTAAAGGTATGGCTGAATGGTCAACCCAACCCGGTTGTGTTGGGTGTTGTCCAACAGAAGAAGAGCACTCTACTGGTCTCCGCCGAGCTGGGCCTCGCCTACCGACTGCCCGCTGCTGAGCTGCTGCAGGCACCGGCACCGGCACCGGAGTAGTATGCCTGAACTGCCAGAGGTAGAGACTACCCGCCGCGGTATCGCCCCCCACATCACCGGCAAGACGGTGACCGGGGTGACTGTTCGCAACAGATCGTTACGCCAACCTATTACCAAAGGGCTCGGCAGGCAGCTGAAAGGCAAGACCATCAGGGCGGTCAAACGCCGCGCCAAGTATCTTCTGTTGGAAACCGATACTGGGACACTGCTACTCCACCTGGGTATGTCCGGCAGCCTACGCATCCTGCCACCGGGTACCCCCGCCGGAGTCCATGACCACTTCGACTTGGAGTTTGCCGACTGCTGCCTGCGACTGCGCGATCCCCGCCGATTTGGCCTGGTGCTTTGGACCCGCGAACCTGTGGCGGAGCACTCACTGATAAGCCGACTTGGGCCTGAACCCCTGAGTGATGCCTTCGCCGGCGACACTCTCCAGCAGTTGGCGGCAAAGCGACGCATCCCGGTAAAGAACTTGATTATGGATGGCAAGGTGGTGGTGGGCGTTGGCAATATCTACGCCAGTGAATCCTTGTTCCTCTCCGGCATTCATCCCCACCGACCATGTAATAGAATCTCCCTCACCCGCTATCGCAAGCTGGCAGACAATATCAAGCAGGTGTTGGCTGCTGCCATTGCCCAAGGGGGAACGACGCTCCGGGATTTTCAACAAGAGGATGGCAAACCGGGCTACTTTGCCCAGCAGTTGAAGGTGTATGGCCGCGAGGGTAAGCCCTGCCCTAACTGCGGATCACCGATCAAGCAGGTGCGTATTGGACAGCGTTCCAGTTTTTACTGTGGGCGGTGTCAGCGGTAGAGCACTCAACACAATGAAGTCGCTCCTGATATGGATTGACCTGTCAACTATTAGCACTGATTTCTCATTTTTACCTTCTCTGTCAATGGCTTCTGTTCAGGATATGAAAG
>JBEVXU010000012.1:0-1218 GCA_040505895.1 Sedimenticola sp.
TGCTGGCTGTATCCGGGCTGGTGGTGCTGACGCCGTCGTCATCAAACTCCTGAGTGGTGGTGGTAATGGTCAGATCAAAGTCGGTACTGTCATCAGGGAACAGACGAATGCCAATGGCATTGTTCAGGTCAACAGACTCAACAACATCCGGGTTGGTGAAGCTCAGCTCAAGCTTACCGTCTGCATTGGGATTGAGTACCACCAGACCTGCAGCAGACTCGCTGATCAGGATGCCTGTCGCATCTTTGATAATCAGACCCAGTGTGCCATCACCATCGCTATCGAAAACCCAGTTGCCATCAGAGACACCTTTGTCCAATACGATCCGCGTAATCCCCTCGGAGTTATCAGAGCCGAAACCCTCATCCTGGGTCTTTGCGGTGAAGTCGAAATCAATCCGACGTCCAGGGAAACCTTCCGCACCCTGGGCTCCAGTGACGCCGTTATCCTCGGTCAGAACCACGATCTCATCTGCACCAGTCTCGTCGTCGGTAATGGTATCGCCGGCATCGTTGACTGCACTCAGGCTCGCTTCAGCAACCGCCACTTCACCCTCAATCTCGAAGTGCAGCACGTTGCTGGTGCTGGCCGTCGCCGGGCTGGTAGTGCTGACGCCGTCGTCATCAGACTCCTGGGTGTTGGTGGTGACGGTCAGATCAAAGTCGGTACTGTCATCAGGGAACAGCCGAATACCAATAGCGTTGTTCAGATCAACAAACTCAACATCCGGATTAGTGAAGCTCAGCTCAAGATGACCATCTGTATTGGGGTTGAGTACCACCAGACCCGCATCCGCCTCGCTGATCAGGCTACCGGCTGCATCCTCAATGATTAGATCCAGTGTGCCATCACCATCGCTATCAAAAACCCAGTTGCCATCGGAAGCGCCTTTGTCCAGTACGATCCGGGTAATCGCTTCAGAGTTGTCAGAACCCGGTCCACGGTCCTGGGTCTCAGTGGTGTAGTCAAAATCGATCCGACGCCCTGGGAAACCTTCATCGCCCTGGGCTCCAGTGACGCCGTTATCCTCGGTCAGAACCACGATCTCATCTGCACCCGTCTCGTCGTCGGTAATGGTATCGCCGGCATCGTTGACTGCACTCAGGCTCGCTTCCGCGACCGCCACTTCACCCTCAATCTCGAAGTGCAGCACGTTGCTGGTGCTGGCCGTCGCCGGGCTGGTGGTGCTGGTGGCGTCGTCGTCGAACTCTTCCGTCG
>JBEVXU010000012.1:1318-246922 GCA_040505895.1 Sedimenticola sp.
CAGTACCACCGTCTCATCGGTACCCGCCAGATCAGTAATGGTTGCACCGGCATCGTTATCCGCACTCAGCGTCGTTGCCGCTACCGCTACCTCACCCTCAATCTCGAAGTGCAGCACGTTGCTGGTGCTGGCCGTCGCCGGGCTGGTGGTGCTGGTGGCGTCGTCGTCGAACTCTTCCGTCGTGGTGGTGACAGTCAGATCAAAGTCGGTGCTGTCATCAATCGGTAAACGAACGCCTACCGCCGCATCGAGCTCTACGTGCTCTACATCTTCTGCTGCCGTTCCGGTGAAGGTGATCACCAGTTCACCGGCAACAATGTTCATCTGAGCACCGGCCGTAGCTGAGATATCAGCCCCTGCCGCATCCTCAATCACCAGCTGAGTAACGTCGTATTCCCAATCGCCATCACTGACATCTTTGTTCAGCACGATCTCGGTGATCGCCTCGGAGTTGTCGGAACCCGTACCACGGTCCTGCGTATCGGCCGTGTAGGAGAACTCAACCAAACGACCTTCTGGATCACTCTCCGCACCCTGGGCATCGGTGACACCGTTGTCTTCGGTCAGTACCACCGTCTCATCGGTACCCGCCAGATCAGTAATGGTTGCACCGGCATCGTTATCCGCACTCAGCGTCGTTGCCGCTACCGCTACCACTCCGTCAATCACATGATCTACTGTGGTGGTGGTGCTATAGGACTCTGCATCCAATAACGGAGCACCCTCAGTGTTGATCTCTGTGGTGGTTACCGTAAAGGTAGTGCTGAAATCTGTGCTGTCATCAATGGGGAACTCAACGGCAATCTGTCCATTGAGATCGATGTCCTGTCCGGCAGCCACACCCTCCTCGCCACTTGCGAGAGTAAGAGTCAATGTCTGGCCGACGATAGCTACCTCGTAGGTCACACCAGAGAGGGTAATTGTCGCACCTAGATCGTTATGAGCAGCGCCACCATCGACAAAACGTGCACCGGCATCCGCCCCATTGAGGGTAATGACAATCTGGGTAACACCTTCAGAAGTATCGGTATCCACCAGTTCTGCGGTGAAATCGAGAGGAACGTAGAGACCAGGGGCAGCTTCATCACCATGATCGGCAATAACGTCAGTACCATCTTCTATATGGTGTACCAGTTGATCAGCAGTGTTGATAACAGCGCCATCAGCCACTGCCTGAACTTCCAGTGTGATGGTAGCTTTGACTACCGCAGCATCATTCTGATCGGTGATCTCACCATCGGTAGGTACTTCACGGGTCCAGACCTTGGCATCAAAGGTAACGTCGTTATCAGAATGCTGAGGCATTGTAATCTGCAGGCCGGGACCATCAAGTCCATCGGTCATATCGACGCGCTGCACATGGTCGGCTGCATCAAACAGCAGCACAAAAGCGTCCGAGCTGACGGCGGCACCATCTTTAAGGACAACGGTCGCATCTACCAAACCAGACTGCAACACGCCACCTGCATCAAGGTACTGGGCACGAACAGATACTGTGGCACCATCGCTCAATTCAACACCATCGATGTAAGCCTTAAAGGCATCGGTACCGAATACATCACCGGCACTTACTGGATCGATAACGATTTTTTCGATGTACTCAGAACCCTGATCATCGGTGATATCAGCGGGCGTATCCGCGCCCTGATCTACATCGGAGACGGTGGCTTTGAAACCGATGCCGTAGACCGGCTCGCCGTCAATATAGTTGTCACCATCAGTGGGCTGGTCTGTCCAACCGGTTTCTCCACTACCCCAAGCTGTGGTATCTCCGGCATCATCCTCTGACTGGTCTTCGTTGTAGACGTAACTGAAGGCAGTGGCATCATTCTGATCAACGAGCACCGCCTCTTCAGCCACGGCATCAACCTTGATGAAAATGTCGCCTTCACGTACCAGGGTATGACCGGTATCAGGGTCGGCAAGAGTCGCTGTTACATGGAACTCTAGATCTACATCACTGTCGTTCGGCGGCAGTATGCTGAGGTCTTCATAGTCAAGACCCAAGGCCACCAGATCAACATCACCGGTCACGGCCACAGTGACACCGGCAGGGTGAGTTGAATCAAACAGCGTGGCGCCGGCAGGCACATTACTAAGAACGACGGAGAGGACTACCTCATTATCCGGCACTTCGATATTGATATTGACCGGTATAGGGCCTTCATCGACACCGGTGGTGTTAACATAATCAACGCTGGGTGCGTCGGCAACCGGCACTCTGGCATCCTGCAGGTCGGCTTCAGTATCGATCTGATCACCGGAATCACCATCCTCGAACCCTTCGGAGTCATCTACATAGAGCTGACCGTGGACCGGATCGACCGTCACATCGACGACACCGGCCTCCACCAGGCTGACATTGTTTTCGTAGGTCAGTTCGGTATCCGGTTCGGTAGGAATATCCAGCGCCAGCGCCCAAGTGGGAACGCTGAATTCGACCACGCCGGTATCATCGACCATGACACCAGAGTCGTCTCCTGGCTCACCGTCGAGGTCTTCGGCATCAAAGCCGATATCGCCACCAACCACCTGCCAGCCGTCAGGACCTTCTTCCATATCCCAACGATCAGGGGCCTGAAGGGTGACCGTCACATTGGCGGTATAAGAGGGAGACATGGCCGCATCGGCATTAGAGGTCATCTCGGCTGCGGTCAGCTCAAAGACAGCATAGATGCCCTCAGGCAGATCGATGGCCTGATCTTCGGGCACAGTACCGTCGAAGGCCTCACCGACCAGTAGGGTGCCACGCAGCTGCTCGGTAAGTTCGGCCATATTGGCGGCAAAGGTGACAGTACCGCTACCGTCGTCATAACTGATAGTGCCGTCACCATTGACGGTGATTACACCCTGGTAACCGTCGGAACCATCAACGGCAGTGAAACCGTCTGGTACACGGGCGAAGATCAGGTGGGCTTCGGAACCATCCTCTACATCATCGAAAACAGCACTGATATTGATATCGAAGGTACTGGGGTTAGGCTCAGAGCTGGCAGGCTCGGCCGGATTGCTGGGGGGGACAACAAAATTTCCTGTGTCAGGAGAGGTATCGAGGTACTCACCATAAGTAACCGACCCAGGGTCAGCAGAGGCGTCGGTCTCTACCGGCATATCCGCCACCGCATCGATGATGACGTTAGTCTCAGCAGGTACCGCAAGATCACCGGTGGGGCCACCGAAGACTGCTTCTGCTGTAAGCGGGTAGTCCACATCACTGTCATCCGGTGCGATCATGTAGACGGAATCGAGCAGGGCTTCCTGGTCCAGTTCGCTCAGAGAGAGGAGTTCGATGGTATAGGAGCCACCGACAACAGTGACGATATTGGCGGCATCAGTGCCACCAACATAGAGAACAGCACCGTCGGGAATATCGTTGAGGGCAAGTGAATCGCGGTAGGTCGCCTCGTTGCTGGGCGTCATGGCGATATTCACTTTCATCAGCGCCAGCGTGTAATCACCAATATGCTGATTGGGCTGGGCATCTTCGTAGCCGCTGATCTCGATATCAGTGAGGACCTCGATATCCAGCGTACCCAGAGTCTGCTGACCAAAGAGCAGGCTCCCTTCGTCACCCGCCCCCAAAGCGCCAGGATCCGGCGCATAAGGGCCGTGCAGCAAGTTGTCACCCAACCCTTCCGGGAAGTAGATTGTATAGCTGCCGTTACCGGTGGCATTCGGACCTGTCTGCCCACCCGCAGCAGTATCGCCTACCAGATCAAGATTAATATCGCCAAGGGCTGCCAACACCTCAGCACCGTCAATGACTGTACCGTCATTCAGGGTCAGGGGAGGAGGGAGCGCACCATCGGTAGCCTTCACCAACACCAGATAATCGGCCAATACGAACTTCTCACCACCCGGCAACTCACCTATCAGGTCATTGGGAGTCGCACCTTTCTCTTCGGAACCTTGAGTGAAGGTCACTCCCGAGAACTCCTGGCGAGAGATCTCCAGAGTGTAGTTAGCTGCCTGTTCCGTTGCATTGGGGGTGTTGGTGGTGGTATCAGCCATCTTTAAAGCTCCCGTTGATCCTATTGATTAGGTCAGCCCAGAGTCGCTATAAACTTCTCGTGGGCAGAAATTTTTATCCGTACAAGGCGATTACTTCCTTAATAAAAATCGCCTATTTCACATATAGCGCCCTTTTTACCCAAAAACGTGAACTGGTACATCCCCTATTTGAGTAATAGATCACATTTTTTACATAAAATATGCCTGGTTAGTATTTTATTTCTTTTTGTGAGATTTAATATCACCTTGAGAAGGCTACTCTGTTAATTAGGATAATCTGCAGACACTCACACCTCCAGAAATCAGTAGTAAGCGAATAGCCCCAACGTGATATCACTGCTGAGAGTACCGTCGTAAGCAATGTTGGGTACAGTCACCAAGTGAGCACTGAAGGTGGTAACTGGAAAGGAAGTCAGCAACGAACTGCTGTACAGATAGTAAGGGAGGTTATTGAACTCTCTGCTTGGATAAATTTTAAGCAAAGAAAAACCCCGCAGTCAGTAACTTAACTGCGGGGTTTCTATTTTATTCAGTAGGCTTGGTAAGCCCTTCAGCTCAGGCGCGTACGCCCTTTTTGCGGAAAAAGCTGAATCCCAACAGGGCGGAGCCAAACAACCAGACTGCTGCAGGTACCGGTACCTCCGCCAGCTCGAATGTGGCTAGGGAGAGATAATCACCGGCATCTAATGTTCTATTAAATGAACTCGTACTTAGGCCATCAACCAACTTGTAGGTGATGAAGTTATACGTCGCCTGATCAACCATATAAGCGATACGGAAGCCATTGTAGTTGTCGTAAATTGGGGTCGGAGAACCACCGTTTCCTCCACCTGGATTGTAGAGAAAAGTATTGCCTGCAGCCGCAGCAATTGCCAAAGCCGCTGTATTCGCATCGGCTTCAGTTGTGAACTCAAGCGCAGCCGGCTCACCCAAGCTGTTGTACGACTGGTAATCGTACCCTCCCGTGTCTGCCTTAAAGGTAACGTTGTAGACGTTCCCAAGAATACTTACACCGTTCAGTTGCGAAGTAATCAGCGCAGCACTCGCGGACGCTGCGGTCATGTAAAGGACCGCAAAAATCAAAATGTTCGTAACACGCCTTTTCATATCGGTAATCCCTGAGATATTTAGCAAAATGCTGACCGTAATTGGAAAGCAATGTATCGGGTTAATGCGTGGCTGTCAACAAGAGTCAAAGAGGTGCCTCCTTTCAGGCCCCGTTTTGACCATAACGGCCTTTTTACCTAAAAACGTGAACTTAAACATCCCCTATTTGAGTAATGGGTCACATTTTTTGCGTGAAACTGGTATATTTGTTATTTTAATTCCTAGCATTCATCGACTATGAGATGCAGAATATAGATATGGACATCCTTCATCATGGCGCAATTAGTGGTGTAACAGGTTCCTGCCACGAGTTGATAATCGATAGTGCCAATTCTGTGCTGGTGGACTGTGGCATGTTTCAGGGGGCAGAGGATTACCGCAACGGCAGGGAGGAGATCGATTTTCCAGTTGAGCGTGTGGCTGCCCTACTGGTGACTCACTGCCACCTCGACCATGTCGGCCGCATTCCTCATCTGATCGCTGCGGGATTCAAAGGCTCCATCTACTGTTCTGAAGCAACAGCCATTCTGCTGCCATTGGTACTTGATGATGCCCTGCGAATGGGCATTACCCGCAATAGAAGGCTGGTAACAGCCTTTCTTAAATTGATCGATAAGAGGCTCAAGCCCCTGCCCTACAACCGCTGGAGTGAGATACCTCTGAAGGAGTCATCAAACAGCCGACTGGAGCTCCGCTTGCAGCCCGCCGGCCACATTCTCGGTTCAGCCTATATCGAGTGCCGCATTTCCCACGAGGGAGAGCAGAGAAAAGTGATCTTCTCCGGCGACCTGGGGGCACCCTACACACCCCTGCTGCCGACGCCCAAGGCACCTTGGTCGACCGATATCCTGGTGCTTGAAAGTACCTATGGCAACCGTTTGCACGAAGGGAGAAAGGAGCGGCGGAGGCGTCTGAGACAAGTAGTGGAACGTTGCTTTCAAGACCGTGGCGTGATCCTGATCCCCGCTTTCAGCATCGGCCGCACCCAAGAACTGCTCTATGAACTGGAGGAGATCATTCACCGTTTCGGAGAACGACATGCAGCACATAGGTTAGCCTGGAATGAGCTGGAGATTATTCTCGACTCGCCTCTGGCCGCACGTTTTACCGAGGCCTACCGCAAACTGAAACCCTACTGGGACCGGGAAGCCCGCACCAAGACAGAACGAGGGCGGCACCCCCTCGCCTTTTCCCAGCTCACTACTATCGATGATCACAACAGCCACCTGCAGGCGGTCGCCCACCTCAAGCAGAACGCCAAACCCACTATAGTGATTGCCGGCAGCGGCATGTGTACCGGCGGCCGCATCGTCAACTACCTGAAGGCACTACTGGGAGACCGGAGAACTGATGTGCTTTTTGTCGGCTACCAGGCTGAAGGCACACCAGGGAAAAGCATCCAGAAATATGGTCCGGGGCAGGGGTACGTCATACTGGATGGGGAGCGGGTGGATATTCGTGCCGGCATTCATACCCTGAGCGGCTACTCCGCCCATGGAGACCAGAAGGATCTGGTTAACTTTGTGAAGCGGATGCGGCGACCACCGACCGAGGTACGGCTGGTGCATGGGGATGCGAAAGCGAAGAGCGCGCTGAAACAGGAGATCGAAAAAAGCTGCCCCAGTTGTAGAGTGGTCATCCCCCACCCATTGTCAGCCGATTAGTGCCCGCCAGAAAACTAAAAAGCGGAACACAGAGAGCACAGAGGAGACGCAGCGGACACAGAGAAAAACTTTATTTCTTCAGCAGATAGTTCTGCCCACTGACAACTGACAACTGACAACTGACAACTGACAACTGACAACTAATAATCTACACCGGCCGTCCCAGATAATAACCCTGTGCACCGTCTAGCTTCAGCCCGGGCAGAATATTCCACACCGTCTCCGACTCCACTGACTCGCCTATGACTTTGATCTCCAGCCCATGGGCAATCTCGGTCAACGCCTGAACGAAGAAGCGATTATCACTATTCTCATCCAACGAGAGCATAAAGCTGCCATCCACCTTCAGGTAATCGACTTTAAAGGAGCGCAGATAGGCAAGAGAGCTGAAGCTGCGCCCAAAGTGATCAAGCGAGAACTGGCAACCGTGGCGCCCCACCAGCTCAATCAGCTCTTTCATCTGTTCCACCAGAGCAACAGCACCATACTCCTGCATCTCAAAGATCAGGCGATGGGCGATATCACTATGTGCAGAGAGCTCTTCCTCCAGCCAGGGCATGAATCCTGGAGAGAGGATGGAGGGAGGGGAGAGGTTGATTGCATACTGTGTTTCGCCACCGGCATCATCGCGCAGCCTATCGAGCACTTTGTCAATCACCGCTTTATCAATCTCGGCGGTCATCCCCAAGCTCTCGGCCTGGGGCATGAAAACACCAGCACTCAACAGCGCCTGTCCGTCACCACCCGTCCCCTCAGGTATTCTCACCAACACCTCTTGATGCAGAAGCGTCTTACTCGGACAGGAGACCACCGGTTGAAACTGGAGCTGGATCTGACCACTGCCGAGGGCCTCACCAATAAACTCCCGCCACTCAGTTGCAGTACGGATATGCTCCCGCTCCAACTCATCCGGCGTGCTGAGGTGCCACTCGTTAGCCCCCTTTAGCTGAGCCATACGCAACGCCATGTCAGCCTCAGACATCAGCTCGGAGAGTGTCTGGCTACCATCAAAGTAGCCCATGCCGACATGGCCGGCATTAGGCTCATCCAGCTTGCCGGTACCGTAGAGTTGTGTCAGCGCGGCTACCAACTCAGCTCCCAGCACCTCACTCTCTTCTATGCTGCACTCTTCCACCAGCAGCGCAAAATCGGCGCCTGCCAGATGTGCCAGTAACTGCTTGGGTCTATCACCCACTACCGCCTTGAGCGACTTCGTCGCCTCCTGCAGGAGATTATCACCCGCCTGATACCCCTTGCGATCGTTATACTCTTTGAAATCCTTCAGCTGAATCAGACAGAGAACACCGTGCGAAAAATCTTCAGGTGAGCGGATCAGGTTCTCCAAGGTATCCATAAAGTAGCGCTTGTTGGCGAGGCCGGATACCGGATGTTGATACGCCTTCCGCCGCAGACCCGAGGCCAGTTGCTCGAGATCATCGAGCATCTGTTTCACCTTTCCCGACATCCTGTTCATCGCCTCAACAATACGGCGCAGATCGGGGGTTCGCGGCAGCTCCTCCAGTATCTGAAACTCACGATTGCAGATCGCATTGGCCTGCTGCTCAACCGATTCCAGTGGTTTCATGACCCAACGCAGCAGTAAGAGACCGACGGTCAAAACCACTACCATGCTGCCGATAAACCAACGAAAAGTTGCCGCTACCGTCTGCCACAGCTGATTGTAGGCAAAGCCTGGATGACTCCTGACCTCTACCCTGCCGGCCTGCATCCATCCACTCATCAACGAGGATTCACCCTGCGGAGTGGTCAGGGGAAGGCGCTCAATAAACCACTCGGGTACGCCCTCGATCTTCACCGGCAGAATTCGGTCAACCAGTGGTTTTCCCGCCATATCCTCCACCCGGATAGAGCGGTAATAACCTCGATCGAAAATAACATCCGTCATCGAGCGCACTGTCGCCAGATCGCCTTCCGCCATATGGGAAGAGATCGACAGACCAAGGGAGGTAGCGGCATCCTGAGCATGAGAGGCCAACTGTTTTTCCAGATAGTCCCGAGTGTTGTCAACACTGATCAGAAATGTGCCGACAAAGACCATCAGCAATAGAGCGGCTATCAGGATAATCAGCTGTTTCGATAAGGTCATGACCGTTTCCCTAAATTTTCAGTAGCGATTACCGCCCCCATCACAGAAGCAGGTACAAAAAATCTTGTTATTGTTGTCTTTTCAACATGATACTGAGCGTCTATCATCATGGCTTCAGCTCCTTCGCCATCCGTGCCTTCAGATCTTCCCAGCGGTTAAGTCGCCCGGAGGAGCCCAGCTTCTTCCCCCTGCCGAGATTCTTCGCCAGCCACAGTCCTTCGGCATTAAAGCTGTATACCGGCGCCAGATCTGCACGCTTGTTGGCGGAGAGAATGCGCCGATTGAGATTATCCAGCACCACTGGAACCGCACCCGGATCAGAGTAATAGGTGAGCACCATATGTGCTTCATTCAGCTCCAGCGCCTTAACGTACATAATGCGCATCTTTTCATCCGGCACCCCCAACTCCCGCAGGGTAAAGTACTTAGCTATGGAATAGTCTTCACAATCCGCCTTACCTTTGCCTAAAGCCTCAACGGGGGTCGCCCAGTAATCTTTCTGCCCCCATATATTGAGGTCTGAGCGGTAGGTAAGCAGATTAAAAAAGTCATTCACCACGACGAGCTTGGCCGCCTCATCCTTCTGCTGATTTTTTTCCATCAGTCGCTGCCAGCCACGCATGCGATCACCGGCGGTACTACCATACTTTTCGGTCGCCCACTGAATCAACTCCTCCGTCACCAGTCCGTCAGCTGCCAGCCAGGAAAAAGCGCTCCACAACAGTAGAGCGGACAGCAACTTCAAGTGGCGTCTGCCGTGTCGATCTCTGATGAGCGGTGTCCGTGCCATTACCATACTTTAGCAGCCCACGGGTTATATTCTGCCGTCTTCAAACATGGGGTAGCCACAACGAGGAGGCGGAGTGCATATAGATACTCATTGTCTACATAATAGGAATTATTTACCAACTCGTATTCTACCCCAACTCGTTGATCGTCATGGCTGGTGACTTGCTACTAGAAAACAGCTGCAGCATCGATTCTCATTTTTGGTTAGAATACAACGTTTTGAAATAACTATTGGACAACAGATGCATACCTCCCGTTTCCCCCTCCAGACTACCAAGGAAACCCCGGCTGATGCCGAAATCGCCAGCCACCAGCTGATGCTGCGGGCCGGGCTGATCAGAAAACTGGCCGCCGGTCTCTATACATGGCTCCCCCTGGGGTTGCGAGTACTGCACAAGATAGAGAATATTGTCCGCAAGGAGATGGACAGAAACGGTGCCCTTGAGGTGTTGATGCCCTCGATACAGCCCGCCGAGCTGTGGCAGGAGACGGGCCGCTGGCAGAAGTATGGGCCGGAGCTGCTGCGTCTGAACGACCGTCATGGGCGGGAGTTCTGCTACGGCCCTACCCATGAGGAGATCATTACCGACCTGGCCCGTAGCGAGCTACAGAGTTACAAACAGCTACCGACCACCTTTTACCAGATTCAGACCAAGTTTCGAGATGAGATCCGCCCTCGCTTTGGGATTATGCGCGCCAGGGAATTCCTGATGAAGGATGCCTACTCCTTCCATATTGGCCAGGAGTCGCTGCAGCAGACCTATGACCAGATGCACCAGGCCTACAGCAATATTTTCAACCACTGCGGCCTTAACTTCCGGGCGGTACAGGCCGACTCCGGCAGTATCGGCGGCAGCTCCTCCCATGAATTTCATGTACTCGCCGATTCTGGAGAGGATGCCATTGCCTTCTCTACAGAAGGCAATTATGCCGCCAACATTGAGACGGCCGAGGCCGTTGCGCCAACTGAGTCACGATCCGAGCCTGCAGAAGAGATGCGGATGGTGGCTACACCGAATGCCAAGACCATCAATGAAATTGTCGAGGGTTTCAATCAGCCGATTGAGCGCACGGTAAAAACACTGATCGTAGCTGCTGCCGAAGAGCAGGAAGCAGAGTTTATTGCACTGCTGGTGCGCGGCGACCACGACCTCAACGAAGTCAAAGCGGAGAAGCTGGATGAGGTCGCCTCTCCTCTGCGCTTCGCCACAGAAGAGGAGATCCGTGAAACCATCGGTGCCGGCCCCGGCTCTCTGGGCCCGCTCAACCTGCCGCTTCCATCCATTATTGATCGTACGGTGGCCAATACCGCCGATTTCAGTGCCGGTGCAAATATTGATGGCCAACACTACTTCGGCATCAACTGGGAGCGTGACCTGCCGCTACCCCAGGTGGCTGACCTGCGCTCTGTCCAGGAGGGCGATCCAAGCCCTGACGGCAGAGGGGTGCTGACCATCGCCCGTGGTATCGAAGTGGGACACATCTTCCAGCTGGGGGAAAAGTACAGCGAAGCGATGGGCGCCACGGTACTGGATGAATCGGGTCGCGCCCAGGTGATGACCATGGGCTGCTACGGCATCGGGGTTTCCCGGGTCGTTGCCGCGGCGATTGAGCAGAATCATGACGACAAAGGCATTATCTGGCCCAATGCCATTGCGCCTTTCCAGGTCGCTCTGTTGCCGATGAAAATGAGCAAATCCCAGCGGGTACGTGAAGCAGCCGAAAAACTCTATGAACAGATGAGCGCCGCCGGTATTGAGGTGCTACTGGACGACCGCGAGGTTCGCCCGGGCTTTATGTTCGCTGACATGGAACTAATCGGTATACCTCACCGGGTAGTGGTGGGTGAACGCAGCCTGGATGAAGGGAAAATTGAGTATCGTGGGCGTAGTGAGAGTGAAAATTCGATGATCGATATCGATGAGATCATTCCATTCCTGCAACGGCGGCTGCAGTAGAACCAGATATCCTCTGTAGGATGTAACGAACACATATTTCGGAGTTCAACGACACAAAAATCTTATTAGGCTGCCCCCTTCTCCCAACGGAGGGTGTTGCAAAAGTCCCCTCTCCCTACCGGGGAGAGGGTTAGGATGAGGGGGATCAATAGGTAATTTATTGATTTAATACACCCTCATCCTAACCTTCTCCCTCGTAGGGAGAAGGAACTGGTGCTTTTACGACACCCCCCAAAAGAGGAGAGGGAGCTAGCGAACTCCGAAACTTGAATAACGAACAGAAAGAGAATTAAAACTGATGGCAAAAGAACAGAGCTTTACCAGAGAGGAGCTGCTTGAGTGTGGTCACGGCAAAATGTTTGGCGAAGGCAACGCTCAACTACCCACCCCCAACATGCTGATGATGGACCGTATCACCCGCATTTGTGATGAGGGTGGCGCCTATGGCAAAGGAGAGATCCAGGCGGAGTTGGACATCAACCCCGACCTCTGGTTCTTTGACTGCCACTTTCCAGGCGATCCAGTCATGCCCGGTTGCCTGGGCCTGGATGCCATGTGGCAGGCGATCGGTTTCTACCTTGCCTGGATCGGTAACCCGGGTCATGGTCGCGCCCTCGGTGTTGGTGAGGTCAAATTTACCGGTCAGGTTCTGCCGGCGGCAAAGAAGGTGACCTACCAAATCGACCTGAAACGGGTCATCTCCCGACGCCTGGTGATGGGGGTTGCCGATGCCGTGATGAGAGTGGACGGTCGTGAGATCTACACTGCAAAAGATCTCCGTGTCGGTCTGTTTGTATCTACAGACAACTTCTGATTACTTTTACGAAAGCAACATCACAGACACAGAACAGCTCTCCCTTTTCGGCAACTATTCACTTAGGGAGCCTCTGAACAAGTCATGAGCGATTGTCTTGCACTCAGGAGAAATCGATCTAGGGGATTCAGCTACGCTGAATACCATCACCGAAAGCTGTGCTTTCGTGTTGAAAATCTTGCTAATAGTCCACTATCAGCTGCGATCTTCGCCTCGATCTTGCGCCGCCTGAGCTCAATTCAATTCGCCCAGACTTATTCAGAGGCTCCCGAGGGTGTTTCGATTAAGGATAAATCGGTGACCAGTGCAGCGCGATGACACACTGCGGGATAATCAACATCGGCAGCCCCCCTCAAAGGGGGATGAGCTGCCTCTGCGTGTTATACAGATAACCGACAGCCACCTCTACGCAGACCCCGAACGGTGCCTGGCAGGTGTCAACACCCAACAGAGCTTCACTCAGGTGCTCGACAGTGCATTGCATAAATTCACCAAACCCGACCTCATTTTGGCAACAGGGGATCTGGTGCATGATGTTTCTGAAGCAGGCTATACCCGGATGGGGAAGCAGTTTGAGGAAGCAGGTATACCAACCCACTGTCTCGCCGGAAATCATGACGATTCGAGCATGATGGCAAGCACCATGACAGCTGCCAATATCAGCTCGCCAAAAACGGTAAAACAGGGCAACTGGCTACTGGTACTCCTCGACTCATCACAGCCCAACCATCCCGGCGGTCACCTTAACGACAGTGAGCTCTCTATTCTGCAGCAGAGCCTGGAGAGTCACCCCAACCATCACGTCATTACCTGCCTGCACCACCACCCTGTGCCGATGGGCAGTCGCTGGCTCGATGATATATCACTCGACAACCCCGCATCGTTGTTCAGAATTATCGACCGCCACACTAATGTGCGGGGAGTGCTTTGGGGACATGTACATCAACACTTTGATGGCGAGCGCAACGGTGTCAAGTTGATGAGCTCACCCTCCACATGCATCCAGTTCACCCGGAACCGGGACGAATTCAGCATTGAAGCGTTGCCGCCGGGATATCGTTGGCTGGAGCTGATGCCCAATGGTGAAATCACTAGTGGAGTCGAACGCCTGGATGAGTTGCCACAAGGTCTGGACGTCGAGTCATCCGGGTACTAAAGGTGCACCCATATATCTAAATGATGCAGCGGAATATCAGAAGCATCGAGCGTAGGAGCGAACTTGTTCGCGAGGAACACGCCTCGGAGCTTATCGCGAACAAGTTCTCTCCTACAACACTCCCTTTTCACCATAAAAATGGTTTTTAAGATTATTGTGCATAACCGGTTACACCTATAACTCTATAGGTACCATGCCGCCACCCACAATGCCGCCAGATGTATGATTAAGACGTAACGCATAGGCTTCAACTCCGCCGGCAACCACCTCCCGCAGACGCTCCCCATACTTAGGATCTATAGCCACCGCAGCTGTAAAGTAATCACCTTCAGGTCGGTTCACGGCAAACAGGATAACACCGCGCATCCCTCTTTCAACCGCCGCGACCAGCATGTCGAGGTGTTTTCTTGCCCGCTCGCTCACCGCATCGGGAAACTGCAGGCTATCCTCTATCAGCAGGGTGACATTCTTGATCTCAACCAAGGCGTCTTTCTCCATCCCCTCACTCAACAGCAAGTCGAGGCGTGAAGCGGGATGTCCAGGCACGGTAAAACGGACCTCTCGCTGTAAGCGTTGATACCCTGCCAGCACCGATACACGCCCTTCAGTAATAGCCTCCGCCACCACGCTGTTGGTTCGTGCCGTGTTAATCCCCACCCAGCCCCTACCCATATCCACCCGTTCCAGGGTCCACGCCAACTTTCGTTTTGGGTTGTCACTGAAGCTCAACTGCACAGGAGCACCGGTAGCCCAACAGCCTGTCATCCGCCCGGTATTGGGGCAGTGTGCAGTCACTTGTGTGCCGTCATTCAGCTCCACATCGGCAAGAAAACGTTTGTAGCGGCGGAGGATACGCCCGGCGGTTAATGGTGGTAGCTGCATCACGCTAGTATACTGTGAGCAATACTGACCTGACACCATAATCCTAGAATCCTCAGTTGGACGTGGAATAGGTAATCGGAGTCGATGCAATTAAAATCAATGCCTTGCCCGTAGAATGGAGCGGTCAACTGAGGATTCTAGGATAATAACCGGGAATAGATCGATGAAGGGCTTTTACATAATTTCCAGCTGCTGTGCAGCACTCCTGACCACAACGGTATGGGCAGATGAGGACTATCCACCTCCGCCCGGCCCCTACATGGCAGCCCCTTTACCTGCGGAACAAGCCTACCCAAGTACTCCTGCAACGCTACAACCGATGAGTGCACCCGCCTATGGATACCCAGACGCCACCGATTACAGTCGGGCACCTGACTATCCCCAAGCAGCCGATAGGTATCCGCCCCCACAGATAAACCGCCGCTCAATATCAATCAATCCAATGGAGATGGAGAACAGCCCCCCCTCACCCTGGGGCAACAGATTCGATAACGGCTTCGACAGTTTTGCTCCATATTTCGATCCCCGGGGTTATGGCCACGGACCGGAGTACGGTTATGGATACCCACCTGCGGGCGGCTATCCCCCGGCCTACGAAACCTATGCCCCTCAAGGTTATGGCTACGTCCCAAACTATGGAGAGTACACTCCACAGCCCTATCCATATGAGCAGAGCTACAACAACTATGAATACTCTACCCCGCCTGAAACAGGTTACGACCAGACTTACCCTGTAGCGCCTTACGATGCGGGGAATAGGAGAGACAACAGTTATCTACAGAGCCCGGCAGTGCCACAATGGTCACAGCAATCTCCGCAGCAACCATCCAGTAGCGGTATCTACGGTTACAACAATCCTGCACCAGCACCCTCCTATCCGGCTCCGGCAGTAATTACCGAAGAAAATCAGAGCAAAAACTGGCGACCGATGCCACAAGAGCCAAGCATGGAAGGAGCGAGTATGATGCCGGTGGGAGAGGCTCCGGTATTTCGCCCATTGACGAAAGAGTAGATTAGGGAATTAGCGGATAGAGAAACCGTCAAACGCCTGCATCTCAACCGGTTCGCATGAGACACCACTCACCCTGGCGGATTGAGGACCCTTGGCAAGCCAGGATCTAAACCGTTCCAAAGAGTTGGGCTCGCCACAAGCCATCACCTCAACACTGCCGTCCGTCAGATTCCGCGCATAGCCTTTAATACCCAGGGCGCCCGCCTCGAAGCGTGCGGAGGCGCGAAAAAAGACACCCTGAACCTTACCTGCGACAATACAGCGTAAACAGATACTCAATGCCACTCTCCCTAAATTGATAGCCCTGCAGGATTAAAAGCGTATCACAGCCGGGCCGCCGGCCCGAAGCTTCAACCGATCCACCCCGTCAATCCGGACGGTCAGCCTATATCTTACCTCTGTGCTGTTGCTAACCGGCTCCAGCCCGACATGCTGAACCCTACCGGGGTGCCAGGTAGCATTGACGGCAACCTCCACCACACCACCTACCGTCAATCCAGCCGCTTGTTCAGGTGTCACCTCACCATGCACAAGAAGGCCGCTATCATCTGCCATTGCCACCAGGGATTGAAGCTGCAGTCGGTTGACTGTTGTCGCCCCGGGAATAGCATCAACCTTGATCACTACACCGTCAAACGGTGCTGTAACACGACAATCATCAAGATTACTCTGCGCTTCCACCAGGGCTGCTTGGGCCTGTCGCCACTGCGCAGCAGCACCTGCCGCTGCAATCTCCGCAAGATTACGGTCATGCTCTGAAAGGACAGTTCTATCGAATAGGTCAAGCGTACGCTCCAGCTCTTTATCCGCCTCCAGCTTTTCCTGGCGCGCCGCTTCCACTCCTGCTTTGGCAGCCGGCAATTGAGCTGCATAACGGCGCTCATCCAGCGCCACCAGCACACCTCCCGCCTTAACCCGGTCTCCCGGTTGTACCATCACACGACTGATTCTACCCGATAGCGGAGTACCCAGTTCGACACGCTTAAGCCAACCAAGGTGACCCTCTACATCATCAGCCATCGCCAGGGTAAACCATCCGGACATCACCACTGCGACAATCCAGCGTTTAATCATCTGTTTTCTCTCCGTTGTTTTTCCCAGCAGCCAGCTGAAGCAGGTGCCCGCCAAGGGCATCCAGTCGTGCCCAGGCAAGTACCAGATTGAACTCAACCTCATCTCTGCGCAGCTGATAATCGACCGTCTTAGACGCCGCATCCCCCAAATTTGACTTCAGCTCATGCTCATAGAGGGCACGACTCCGATCAAGATAGAGTTCACGATAGGCACCCAAAGCTTCAACCTCTTGTTGCTCTACCCTCAGTGCGCTGATCTCAAGCCAGAGATCCAGTACCGTTTGACGGAGATCCATCTCACCCTGAGCCAGAAGTGCTCGTTGCTCATGGAGCAGAGCGCGTTGTTTAGCTACGGCGGCATCCACTGCTCCACCACTTGAGAGCGGCAACTCCATTACCAGGCCGGCCGAGAGAGGGTGACTGGAACCGGTGGTTCGATTGTAGCCGGCCAACTCCATCTCACCGCGAATCACCAAGCCACCCCCCGCCTTTGCGGAATCGACCCGTGCCACGGCGGCAAGCACCCCGGCACGTAGTGATTTGAGCCGGGGGTTGCTCGCCAATACATCTACTACCAGATCATCCACCTCTCCAAGCTCTCTCTCAACTGACGGCAGGCTTGGCCGCTCCAACTCCGCCGAGAGATTCTCAGGGCGGTTGATACTCATCGCCAGGCGTGAACGAGTTGCCTGCTGTAGATGCTGGCTCAATGTCCGCTGACGCAGCTCCCTATTGAAAATGCTCTCTTTCTCCAGTAGATCGAGGTCAGACACCCGTCCCAGCTCAGTCACATCCCTGAGTTTATTCCAGCGCGTAAAGGCGACCGTCAACACTTCATCGTCTCTGAGATACCGCATGTCAGAGAGCAGCACATCAAAGTACCGGGTCATGATATCCAGGCGGCGTTTCTGCCTGGCACCCAGATAGTCCCACTCTCTGCCCTTCCGATCATAGCTTGTCGCTTCCAGCTCCAATTTATTTTGACCGGCATCATACAACTGCTTGCTCAACCTCAGTTTTACACTACTGTTATTTATGCTTCGATTGGACGAGAGGTAGGAGGGCTTAACTGCCAGAAATTTCGCCTCCAGCCCAGCCTGGAACTGCGTTCTTGCGGTGATTTCCAACTGCTGCGCATCACCCGCTTCCATTCGGGCACGCTGGGTCTCCAGCTCAGGATGGCTGTCATCGGCAAGGGAGAGTGCATACGGCAGTGTCAGAGGTTCGGGCAATGGCTCCAGCCCCATCGCCTCCTCGCCCTGAGCGTTACCCCAGCAGGCCACGACAAACAACAGCAGGTAGAGCATTATCTTCGGCTGCCTCATAGTGCTCACTTTCCTTTCGCTGCTTTACGCTGTTGTCTCTTGTAGCGGGTAAAGCTTGTTTTACTGAAAGCCTCCTCAACCACATAGCGGCCAAGCAGCAGAAACTCCTCCGGACCATTGGCGGCAATGGTCATGCGTGCCCGCTTTATCTCTTTTCCTTTGAGGTCATAGAATGCGAATACCGGGGTGACTCCAACTCTATTCTTCTTCACCGCAAAATCCTTCTGCAGCATCATCTCACCACTAAAGTCAGTAATCTCCACATCACCCTCGATATCTACCGAGAAGATGAGAAAGTGCTGTTTGAAGTAATCCTGAATATCGGGCTGATTGAGCACGGTCTGCTTCATCCGGTGACAGTAGGGGCAATCTTCCATCTCAAACATTATGAGAACGGCTCGTTTCCCCTGCTCTTTGGCAGTGGCCAGCTCCTCCTGAAAATCACCCCATGTCTCATCAAAAAAATGGGTTGCCGGATCACGGGTTGCGGCTGCCTGTACCAGGCTCGACACCACTAGTAACGTGAAACAGAGCAGAGATGTGACTAGACGGTTCATATCACCTCCTTTGGTTTAATCCGAATATTATTATGACTGCTATTATGATGCCGGATTATGATCATAATCATGGTTACGGGAGTGACCTCATCGGGGTTTCCAGGGGATGATCGTAGCGAAAGCAAGCCATAGGCAAGATTTTCACCACAGAGCCTGTGTCACCTGAGCAGAAGAGAGTCACTCGTGATCTGTTCAGAAGTCACCTTAATATAAGTCAGTAGTCACCCCATTGGTATACTGAACTTCCACCACTAAACGGGGGATTACCTTTATTTAGGAATAGTGGCTATGCACAATAATTCTGAAACCCACCTCGATGGAAATAAAGTTGCATTTGTAGGAGCGAACTTGTTCACGATTGGCTCCGAGGCACGTTCTTTGCGAACAAGTTCGCTTCTACAATCGACTTCAGGATTATTGTACAGAACCATTTTATGAAAATAGAGTGCTGCAGATGAAATATGTCCTCTGCATACTCTACGCAAAGATACCCAATAGCTTGTAATTCTTCAGTGATACGCCTATACATTTATCAAGAATAACAATTTGAGTGCAATGGAAGATCTATCGATAGGGGCGTATTTCGGACTGAGCCGAAAAGAATGGCAATTAACGCTCTCTGACATGGCACCAACGGGGTAATTAGAAGAAGATGAGCAAAACCCAGCTAACAGTACCCACTCCCGATACCACCGAGAATCCAGGCACCCTGACCCAGATACAGCCCTTGCAGCAGTGGATGGAAGAGCTCCCCTATGCCAATCCACTACAGACGGCAAAGCTCCTACTCAAATCTCTCACACTGCTTAATCGTCATCCTGGAAGCATTGCCAACCGGACTGACTTGATGACCTGCTACCACACACCCTTCCACCAGCTTGCAGACAGTGCAAGAAAGAAAAACCGTACCAGTACTCATCGGGATGCTGCCGAGCTCTACTCATTAACCGAAAAGATCACTATTGAGATCTCTTACGGTTATAAGATCGCTATCAAGGAACAGCACTACTTCCAGAAGGGAAAAGTACCGATCGAGCAACAGACAAGACTGGTCTACCTCGCTCTGGACAGCCTGATTCTCAGCCTATTGTTCACATTTGCAGAGCACCGTCAGGAGCCCGGGCACATTTGGCCTGAGATACTTCAACTCTATCTTCTTGCTGAGAAACTGCGGCTATCAAATGAACCTGTCGATGACCCTCAACACAAAGCTGACAGCAACGCGACCGTCCGCACACTGTTTAAATCTATCGTACTGATCATGCTGCTCGACCCCTCCAAGCTGCAACAGAATGAGATATGGCAGGTCTATAGTTACCTCACTTGGTGGGGGGAGTATGCCCGGATCACAGCACTGAAATCAGCAGCCGATGGGAATGGCGGACGATTTGTTATCGACCTTCAGGGGAGCGGCAAACCTCATGCCTTCTCTCCGGAGACTCCACCCAAAAATCCCGAAAGCTGCCTATTGCTGGACAGCACCCCCCTCTGCAACCTTATCAACCAGCAGATGCAAACCATCGGAACAAAGACAACACCCTCGGTCCCAGGGCTGAAGAACCTCAACATCGCCTCCATCCAACAGCTGCTTCGCAATATGCTGGTGGCTTGGCATCTGCAGCCACAGCGACGCCATCCACGACAGGAGCGTTATGACTGGCTGATAATCGCTTGCGGTATTACCGACATCGCTCACTTTCTAAAATATGGCGGCATTGTCAATACCGCCCCATCAGAGAGCATGCTGGACGAAGAGTTGGTCACCATTGGTGATGCCATCAGCCCTCATCAGGTGGTGACACACAACACTTTCCGTTGGCGCCAGACCAATATCAGTAAAAGCGGCATCGGTTTGGAAGTCGCCCCCGATAACTCAAGCAATCTCCAGGTAGGTCAACTGGTTTTGATTGAGAGTGAACGTTCCGAGAACGGGGAAAACTGGATAATTGGTGTCGTACGCCGCTTTATCGCCCGCAACAAGGATACTACTGAGGTAGGCGTCCAGTTTATTCAGGGCAGCATCTCCGCCGCCACCATCAAGCCGATGGTGTTTGGCACCACCGATATAGCCGATTTCCAGCCAGCACTTCTGCTCGACCGCGGAGAAAAACACCCTTCTGTCATTATTACTCCCCATCTGCTGTACCACCCGGAAAGAGAGTATTTTGTCGATGGGGGAAAACACCTCAAAACACGGATCTTTGCCGACAAGCTGTTGCAATCGACCTGTTGCTTTGAGCGCTTCGAGTACCACACTATTCAGCTACATGGTTAATAAACACAGGATTAACGCTGGACTATTTACCCCTCTCCCGGCCCTCCCCACCACGGTAGAGTTCATCCAGAGACAGAGCCATTGTCTTCTCCAGGTCCCCACGCACCTTTCCCAGCAGATCACCCAGTGCCTGCTCTTGCGGATACAGCACGCCTCTCAGCAATTTGGGGTCAGGCAGAACAAACGGGTGGATAAGATAGAGATCAAGCAGGGAGACCTCTGAAAGATCTCGGGCCAACGCCCACGCCCCCTCATCGGTAATCAATATCAGATGGGCTTCCCGCAGTTGTACCAGTAGCCCTTCCAAGCGTTCCTCAGGTTCACCATCAAGATCATTGGAGAGTTGCATCAAGCCTACCGACTCACCTGAGTGCTGGGCCTGCCATAAGCGTTGCAACAGACGATATGCCAGCAGTAGAGAGTTACCGCCACCCTCCTCCCTGCGATGCGATACCTTACCGAAAACACCCAGACAGTAGGCAAACTCAGCTCCCAGGAGTGTTATTACCCATGAGAGATAGAGCCACATCAGGAAGATAGGAATTACTGCCAAAGCGCCATAGATCGCCTCATAGGTAGGGAAGTGGGTGAGATAGAAAGCGAAACCTTTTTTTGCCAGCTCGAACAGCAGTGCCGCAAGAAGACCTCCGGCAACGGCGTGCCCAATTAGTACCCGTCGATTGGGCACGATGATATAGAGCAGGCTGAAAGCGGCTGCTGATGCCAAAAACGGCGTCAGGCCAAGCAAACGCTGACTGAAGGTCGCCGCCGCATCCGAGAGGATAGGAATGGTGACCAGATAAGAGGTCACCGCAACACTGCCGCCGATCAGCAGAGGCCCAAGGGAGAGAATCGCCCAATAGACCATAAATACGCTCAGTGGACCACGTTTACGCCGCACTCGCCAGATAGCATTGATGGCGTGATCGATATTCGCCATCATCATCAACGCAACCACGACAAGAAAGACGAAACCGGCACCGGAGAGATGGGAAGCTCTGCTGGTGAACTGCTCCATGTAGACTTTCAGCACCTCCCCCGAGGCCGGCACAAAGTTTTCAAACAGAAAGCTTTGAACTTTCTCCTCAACCCGATCGGCGACGGGAAAGGCGGCAAAAACCGCCAGGCTAACGGTCATTAGCGGCACCAACGACAACAGGGTGGTGTAGGTGAGGGAGGCGGCGTTGGACAATCCCCGGTTTTCGCAAAAATGCCTGAACAGCAGCTGGATAAAAGCTTGGCTACGGAACACGCTCTCCCTTAGTTTTTCCATGGGGCTGCCTCCTGAATGCTCTCTGTCCATACCCATCCTGAAATAAAGTTTGCAGTTATTCAGCTATCTGCGGTGAAGTAAAATCAGACACAACTGAATATATCCACCCTACAGATAAAACCGACTTACAGCCTGTATGATCTCTGCCTAACAGAATCGAAAATGACCGGGACTTTTCAGCACAACATCAATACAGCGCAATTGTCGTATTCAAATCTTCGTCTTACCCGTTACAATAGCCTATATCACACACCAAGGAGTTAGCTGTCCATGCCAGTAGAAATCTACCACAATCCCCGTTGCAGCAAATCCCGTCAGACACTGCAACTGCTTGAGGAGCAAGGGGTAGAGCCTAAAATCAGAGAGTACCTGAATACCCCGCCCAACCGTGAAGAGTTAATCAAAGTTCTCGATATGCTTGGCATCGAGCCTCGGGATCTGATGAGACAAAAAGAGGCTGAATACAAACAGGCGGGACTCGATAAACCCGGTCTCACCCGGGATCAGCTCATCCAGGGAATGCTCGACAATCCTAAACTGATCGAGCGGCCGATTGTGATCAAGGATGGCAAGGCCGCCATCGGCCGCCCCCCTGAAAAGGTTCTGGAGATCCTCTGATGGCGGAGGTTCTGGTGCTCTACTACAGCCGTTATGGTGCCACGGCAGAGATGGCACAGCAGATAGCCCGTGGCGTTGAAGAGGTTCCCGGCATGGAGGCGCGTCTGCGCACCGTTCCCAATGTCTCCAGCGTATGCGAAGCAACTGAGGAGACGATCCCATCACAGGGGGCCCCCTACGCCACGCTGGATGATCTGAAATCCTGCGCCGCTCTGGCCCTGGGCAGCCCGACACGCTTCGGCAATATGGCCGCATCAATGAAGTACTTTATCGATGGCACCAGCCCTCTCTGGCTCTCCGGCGCCCTGATGGGCAAGCCGGGTGGTGTATTCACCTCCAGCTCCAGCCTTCATGGCGGCCAGGAGACCACCCTAACATCGATGATGTTGCCGCTACTGCATCACGGCATGCTGATTGTGGGCCTCCCCTACAGTGAGACCGATCTGCTGCACACTCAAAGTGGTGGAACCCCCTACGGTCCCAGCCATCTAGCCGGCAGCGACAGCAAACTTCCCCTGAGCGATGAGGAAAAAAGACTCTGCCGCGCTCTCGGCAAACGCCTGGCATCCACTGCTGCCGCACTCTCCCGGCAGTAATCTGACGGTAGTCAACCAGCATCCTATGGCCAAGCAACTTGCCCTCGGCATCACACTGCGGAAACACGCAGACCTGGAGACCTTTGTTGCCGGCGGCAACCACCAGGCGGTAAGCGACCTCACCACCTGCGCTCGGGGTAAAGGTGAGCCCTTTGTCTACCTCTGGGGTGGAGAGGGCGTCGGCAAGAGCCATCTCCTGCAGGCCGCTTGCCAACTTGCCGATGAAGAGCAGAGAAGTGCCGCCTACATCCCGTTACAGCAAGCGTCGGAGTTTCATCCTGACATTCTTAGTGGTCTGGACAGCCTGCAGCTGATCTGCCTTGACGATATACAGCAGGTAGCTGGATCTGCCGACTGGGAACAGGCGATATTCCACCTTTTCAACCGGCTACGGGATCGTGACGCGTCTCTACTGGTATCGGCGACCCAGAGCCCATCGGCCCTCCCCCTTAGACTGCCTGATCTGGCTTCACGGATGAACTGGGGGCTCTGCTACCAGCTCCAGCCTCTCTCTGATGAAGAGAAACAGCTTGCTCTAACCTCAGGTGCAGCCAGGCGAGGTCTGGAGATGAGTAATGACACCGCTGCTTATATCCTGCGCCACACACCGCGGGACATGGAATCTCTGCAGAACCTGCTTGATCGACTCGATCACGCCTCACTGGAGGCCCAACGCCGCCTTACTACGCCCTTTGTTCGGTCATTTCTCACCGCCTCCAGAGACTAGAAAGCCGACACTGAGCAGACTGGTGGGATTAAAGAAATGGGCAGATACCGCCGCCAACATTTTAGGAAATTTGGAAAAAGGTGAACTATGCGATACCTGACCCTACTTTTATTGCTCCTGGCCACTAATACCATCCAAGCAGCGCCACCTTCCCCGGCGGCGCCCGGTGACCCTTATCAAGGCGGCGCCGTCTGCCTGATGGCCAAGTGGATGGGGAACACTCTCGATTACGCTCTGGTCTACGGCAAACGCCACCCGGTGCTCGCACTGGATGAGGCGGAAAAGGTTTTGCGGAAAAAAGGCTATGCCGACTACAAGGTCAACGTTGATATCATGCATCAACAGGCCTCATCCCACCTTACCCATGCCTTTGTAATCATCATCAAGAGCCGCTTCAAGACGGTGCGGGGGAAGCTGCGTACAAGCTATGGCTGCGGCTTCAGTCCCTCTTCCCATGAACACGCCCAACAGCTTGCCATAGGGGATCTACAGGCCTACTCGTGGGGCTGGTCTCCAGAGAAATATAAATTTGAGGTGGTCGAACAGCTGCGCTACTGAAACATTGTGCCTCACCAGCATAAAACCAGGGATTGAATACAAATCCCTCACTTCACTTTATGGATTGGTGATAATATCATCTGTTCATCATGGACAGCATGCATAGCTTTAACTCAAGTTTCGGAGTTCAAGCGACACAAACGGCTTAGATGTACTGTTCTGCCATTTCGGGTAGAGCACGGTAAAAGCTCCGGTTCCTTCTCCCTACGAGGGAGAAGGTTATTACTATGACTTACAACACAGAAACTAGGCGTTTCGGCGCAAGCTACGAATTCACGAAGTGATCAGAGGTTCTTTGAGCAGTAGCCGGCATTTTTCCTGTCGAAAAATTTACAGTGGCATCTCACAGGCGTGATTGATTGGGAAATAGAAAATGACAAAAGAGAGTTCCCCAACTGACGAAGAAACAGAAGACGAAGTTCTTGAGCAACAGTTTCTTCGTGCGGTCGGCTCGTTTGAAGCGATCATGCTTAGCCAGATCGAAATTAAAAATAAGCTGGCCGATCGTCTCAACTACAGCATTCGAGCCGGTATCACTATCCTTGGCGCCATTGCCATCTCAATTCTAGTCCTGCTGTTGACCCTCTCTTCACAAATCAACAGCATCTCCCATGTTGTCATCAGCATGAACCAAGATTTCACTTCGGTCTCCAGCCAGATGAAACTGATGGAGGAGTACATTACCAGCATGGATAAACGGGTGGCGCTGCTGCAGGAGATTGACCAGCAAACCGGCATAATGGACAGGGAGATGACAGCCATTTCCGAAGACATGGTGCTCATGGAGGGGAGTATAGGTGGAATCAAACGTGATATTGGGGGGGTACGCCACAATATCGGCAACATCTCCGTCTCGATAGACCACCTGAATTTCGAGGTGCAGCGAATGGGCGGCGATATGCATCGCATGGGCCAGCCGGCGCGTACCATGAACAAAACGTTCCCGTTTTTTCAATAAGTGAACCGATATGGAAGATCCTAAACGTATTGTAGTTGAAATGGTTGGGCGACTCGGTCGCGAAACCCAGATCCATCTCGACGAACGCCACCACCATTTCCGTATCACCAACCTGGTGATCCTAATGATGTCGCTACTGCTCTTAATCCTGGCGGTGTTCAATATCTATTACATTCATATCCTTTATCAAAATCTTACCGGCATCGTCAACAACATGGACTCGATGCACACCAACTTGAAATTTGTAAACAACAATATGGTCGCCATCAGCGGCAAGATGAAGTCGATCGCTAAACATGTTGACCATATGGAGGCGATCAACAATCACACGGACTCTATCACCAAGACATTGCCAAAAATCAGCACCAACATGCACAAGATAACGGCTGAAACGAACACTATCGGCCAGGAGATGACCCACTTAGGCGGTGGCATGAACAATATCGAACTTCGCTTTGGTCAGATAGGAGGAAGCGTAGCGGTGATGCGTGAGAATGTAAGGCAGATTTCGCGCCCTATGGGCTTTATGAACCCAATCATGCCCTAAGGAACCTCTGAACAAGTCGTGACCGATTGCCTTGCACCCAGGAGCCGCAATATCTTCGTTGAAAATCTTGCTAATAGCCTGTTATCAGCTGCGATCTTCGCCTTGATCTTGCACCTCCTGAGCACAATTCAATTCGGCCAGACTTATTCAGAGGTTCCCTAACTCGGAATCAGCTCTTTTCGTTATCACCATGGTCGGCCGCCAACCGACTCCAGACCCAGACGTAGTTGATACCACTAGCCAGGGTGGTGGCAAAGACCAGCCATATCAAACCCCCGGTAATCCATATCGGGAGGTCGAGCATCCCCATATCCAACACCACCGCCAGAACCAGAACGATCTGTACCAGGGTATTGAATTTACTGAGCATACTGGGATCGGCATCCAGTTGCTTGATACGGAAGTTATAGATCAGGGCACCAGTAACAATCACCAGATCACGCAAAATTACCAGCAGCACCAACCACACGGGGATTGCACCGATAACAGCAAGCGAAAGGTAGCTGGAGACCAGCAGCACCTTATCCGCCAACGGATCAAGCAAACCACCGAGACGACTCTCCCAACCATAGTGCTTTGCCAAATAACCATCAAGACCATCTGAGATGCCGGCTACGGCAAACAGTACCAGAGCAATAGTAAACTGCTGCTCCAGCAGCATCCATATCACAGGAATTGAAAGAAATATTCGCAGGATACTGATCAGATTGGGAATATCTTCACGTCTCACAGCACTACTCCATCACTTCAGGCGGTATGTGAGATCAACTTGGTCGGTAAGCAGACTGTCTGCCGCTTGAGCGCTGGCCGCCGGAATCAGTATGCCTCCCAAGACAAGCCCCTGCTCCAGCAGCTGAATTCCACCCCGTGCCTGCAAGCCGAATGTGACTGCATCAGGTTCGACAAAGAGAATATCCACATGATCAACCGCACCCTGAGAGCGAAGCATATTCCCAACGGTGAGGTACCCTTTAAAATCATGTACTCCCTCCACCCGGAGCCTGACCAGAGACACCCCATCATCCCCTCCTAGCGGAGCAAAACGCTCAGCCAGCAAATCGGCTATCCGCTGTACTCCCTGATCAGCCAGAATTTCAACGGCACTACTCTCATCACTCCACTTAACCACTTGATCAGCCAGATAGAAACTCCACTGGGCACGCCAAAGATGCTCTGACAGTTGAATCAAACGCCCACTGACAATCAGATCGGGAGCATAACGGTTGGATGCACGACGAATATTCGCCTCAAAATCACCCCAAATATCAGCTACTTGCATTCCCGCCTGATCCTCCAGATCCATCAACGGAAAGATCAGTGGTATACCGCGACCACCTGATGACTCAACCATTGCCGCATAGAGCTCGACATCGGCATCAGGCAGTCCCAGCCTGCGCCGGCTGCCTGATTCAACTCCCAGCCAGATAAGACCACTGGGGCGATTACCATCCCACACAGGCAGACGCTTTTCCCGCAGCAGGCGCTCCACCGCATTATGATCGAAGGTCACCTTGAGCAGGCGTGCAGGCTCCTCCTCAACCGTTTTCACCACTCCTTCGGGGGAGTCGCCGGCAGGTTCCAGCGGTGGCTCAGCCACACTACCCATGGCAGTCGTTTCAACGGCTTCCTTCTCTATCGGGGCCAGGCGATACTGATACTGCTGAACATAACGAGGCGCCTTGCGGATTGCATCGACCAGCTCTTGGCGCGCGGTGACTCCACGATTACCGGTCACCTTCACCAGCATCAGCCCAAACGCCTTACGAATCGCCTCGTTCCGCTGGACCGTTTCCTGCCCCGCCACGGGCACCTCCACCTCGTAAAGTCCTTTCATCTGGGTGGCAAAAACGCTTTCCCATGTGGACAACAGGAGCAGGAGAAGCAGGGTGATGGGCAAAGTTCTATATTTATTGATCATAGCAGTGAAGGGTAAAGCCCAAGCGGCGCACCGCGCAAGAGTGAATCCGCCAATTCTATCCTGCTACTCACATCCTGTCTAAAATGTACGAAATCACGTTTTTACCTGCCCTACCCCTCCCGATTTGATAATATTGCGTTTTACCCTACAAATTTTTGGAGCCATCAGTGGATCAGGATAAGAGCGATTCCCTCAGTTACCGCGACGCCGGTGTAGACATCGATGCTGGTAACAGTCTGGTAGAGCGAATCAAACCGATTGTTAAAGCGACCTTTAGACCAGGTGTCATGGCGGGACTCGGCGGTTTCGGCGCCCTTTTTGAGCTGCCCCTTGATCGCTACAAGGAACCGGTACTGGTATCAGGTACGGATGGTGTCGGTACCAAACTGAAACTGGCGCTGGAACTCGAAAAACACGACACCATCGGCATTGATCTGGTTGCAATGTGTGTCAACGACATTATCGTTACCGGCGCCGAACCGCTCTTCTTCCTCGACTACTACGCTACCGGCAAATTGGATGTCGATATCGCTACCGACGTGGTCAAGGGCATAGCCGAGGGATGCAAGCAGTCCGGTGCCGCTCTCACCGGTGGTGAGACCGCCGAGATGCCGGGGATGTATGGTGCAGGTGATTATGACCTGGCCGGTTTCTCTGTAGGGATTGTCGAAAAATCCCGTATCATCGAACCAGGCCGTGTGCGCTCTGGCGACCTGCTGCTGGGACTCGCCTCCTCCGGGCCCCACTCCAATGGCTATTCACTGGTTCGTAAAATTCTTGAAGTCTCTGGCGCCGACCTCAATCAGATGATGGGAGAACAGACACTGGGCGAGGCGCTTCTGGCCCCTACTCGCATCTACGTCAAATCCCTGCTAGCGCTGCACAATGCCCTGAACATCCACGCCCTCGCGCATATTACCGGCGGCGGGCTGCTGGAGAACATTCCCCGGGTACTACCAACGGGTACCAAAGCGGTGATTGATGGCAGCTCCTGGGAATTACCACCGGTCTTCCGGTGGCTGCAAGAACAGGGCAATGTCATCGACAGCGAGATGATGCGCACCTTCAACTGCGGTGTCGGCATGGTGGTCTGTATCGCCGCCGAAGAGGCCGATAAGGCCATGGCTCTGCTCCGGGAGCAGGGCGAAACAGTCTGGCAACTGGGGCGGATAGAAGCCACAGAAGGCGATGCCGTGGTAGAAGTAACAACGTGACAACACAGCAGCAACTCTCGCTGGTGGTGCTGATCTCCGGCAGCGGCAGTAATCTACAGGCGATCATTGATGCCGCCGAGAACGACCCGATAGTCGAAGTCAGGGCGGTAATCAGCAACAGGGCCGACGCTTTTGGGCTTGAACGTGCCGCCCGGGCTGGTATCGAAACCCAGGTACTTGACCACAAAGCCTACACCGATAGAGAGAGCTACGATCAGGCGCTGGGGGATCTAATCGAGTCACACCAGCCGGGACTGGTCGCCCTGGCGGGCTTTATGCGTATCCTCACCCCGCCACTTGTCACACGCTTTCACGGACGCATGTTGAACATTCACCCGTCACTGCTGCCTAACTACCGCGGCCTGCATACCCACCAGCGGGTACTGGAGGCGGGTGACAAAGAACACGGCGCCAGTGTCCACTTCGTCACCGAAGAGCTGGACGGCGGCCCGCTGGTTCTACAGGCCAAGGTTCCGGTACTTCAGGATGATGATGAGCAGCAGTTGGCCGCCAGGGTGTTAACCCAGGAACATATCATCTACCCACAGGTTATTCGATGGTTTGCCGAGGGTCGCTTGAAGCTGAAGGAGAATAGAGTATTGAAAGATGGAAAACAGCTCGAAGCACCAGTCATCATCAACACCCTGGAGCCGCCTTCGGTATGAACGGTGACCGATGGTTCCCTCGAATCCTCCTCATCGGATGGATACTGTTGGGACATTCGCTTGTAGCGGCCGAGACACAATCACTGAAGCCCTACACCGCAGAGTACAACCTGCAGATGGGGAGCATCACCGTAGGCAGAATCAAAATTTCTCTGGATATCACCCCTGAAGGAGAGTACACCTACCGCGCCCACACCACCTCGGTAGGCATAGCCGCAATCTTCAGAAATGATGAGATCACAGAGATCAGCCAAGGAACAATCAGTGGCAGCCGTATTATACCTCTCAACTACTTTTACCATCACGTAAAACGGAAAAAAGTACGCAAAGTGAGTCTCGACTTCGACTGGCAAAACCACCGGGTATCGAACCAAACAGGAAACAGTAACTGGTCGATGGACGTCCCAAGTGGCGCCCAGGATAAATTCAGCCAGCAACTGGCTCTGATGTCACATCTGGCACAAAGTAATGACGGCACACAGTTCCAGGTAGCCGATGGCGGACGCCTGAAGACCTACCATTTCAAACGCCATAACAGGGTGCAGATACAGGTCGAGGCGGGCAACTACGACGTAGTAAAGCTGACGCATGCCAAGGATAACCACCCAACCCGCGCCACTTTCTGGATGGCGCCGGAGTTCCACTACCTACCGATAAAAATCGTCAAGCAGGAGAAGGACGGCAAATTCACCGTCGAGCTGAGCAGTGTCTCTTGGAGCAGGCCGGGATAGCCTAGGAGCTTGTCCGAGAATAGGCATCGTAACGAGGGAATTCCATTTTGAGCCATTTTTTCTGGTCATTTGAGGCGAATAGTTACTCTTATTCAACGAAAATGAGCGGGGAAAAGGGCCAAAATGGGATTTCCGCAGTAGGTGTCCTATTCTCGGACAGGCTCCTAGGGTATCATTTTGCATTGCCGTCGATTGCACGGAGTAAGCGACCCAATACCTCCCTGAAGAAACCACCGGGAGCCACAGTGATTTTGGCATCCTCCACATTGATCTTTTCGACGGCGTATCCGGTTACCTCAACACCGGCCTCCTGGTACATCTCTTGTGACAGCTCCAGATCATCGGCCCAACGTGAGAGGAAATCATCGCTGGGATTGATATAGACGATGCGTTTGATCTCTTCCTGGATCAACTTCGAAGCACAACGGGGACAAGGGGGGTGGGTCACAAAAACAGTACAACCTCGCAGATCACGCTTGGCGAAAATCATCGCATTCTCTTCGGCATGGATAGTGAGGTTAAGCTTGCAGTTCCTGTCGGCCAGACGGCTCTCCCGATCCTCTACACCGGCGGCAAAGCCGTTATAACCGAGGGAGACGATGCGGTTGTGGTCGGTAATCACCGCCCCGACCTGTGACGATGGATCCTTACTCCAAGCGGAAATATGAGCAGCCAAACCAAGAAAGCGGGTGTCCCATTTCATACTCATTCATTCTCTCCATCGATTATCTGTGCAACGGCATAATAAGGAAAAAGGTGAATCAAGCCCACCTTTTTACCAACAAAAATCCCCGCATATGCGGGGATTTCAGTAGGCGTCTCCAGTTTAATCAGCAGTCACAAAGAAAGAGAGAATAGAGAGCAGTCACTTGGTGAGAAAAAGCTTTTCTCTGCGACCTCTGTGCTTCTCTGAATCCTCTGCGTCCTGCTTTTTAAGTTTCCCAACAGCTATCAGTTATTCTGAATCACGATATTGGGGAACTTAGCCGCATAGCTCTTAGCCTGCAGTGCCAGCTTGGCAGCCGTCTTACGGGCAATTTCACGGTAGATATGAGAGATACGTGACTCGGGCTCTGCAGCTACAGTGGGCTTGCCGTTATCGGTCTCCTCGCGGATACGGATATCCAGGGGCAGTGCACCAAGGAAGTTAACGCCGTACTCCTCCGCCATACGCCTGCCGCCGCCTTCACCGAAGATGTGCTCTTCATTGCCGCAGCTGGAGCAGATATGGATGCTCATATTCTCGACGATACCCAGTATCGGCACCTCTACCTTCTCGAACATCTTGAAGCCTTTTTTGGCATCCAGTAGGGCGATATCCTGAGGAGTGGTAACGATGACCGCACCGGAAACCGGCACCTTCTGGGCCAGGGTCAGCTGGGTGTCACCGGTACCGGGGGGAAGATCGATTATCAGATAGTCGAGGCTATCCCAGTTGGTGTCATTGAGCAGTTGCTCAAGCGCCTGGGTAACCATTGGGCCACGCCAAATCATCGGTGTCTCTTCATCAATCAGGAAGCCAATGGACATCGCCTGCAGGCCGTAGTTCTCCTTCGGCTCCATGGTCTTGCCGTCCTTCGACTCAGGCTGACCTGTGATACCCAGCATGCGTGGCTGCGACGGACCATAGATATCAGCGTCCAGTATACCTACCTTGGCACCCTCTTCCGCCAGTGCGAGGGCCATATTGATGGAAGTAGTAGACTTGCCCACGCCACCTTTACCGGACGCAACGGCGATGATGTTCTTGACGTTATCGATCGGTTTCAGAGACTTCTGTACCGAATGTGCGGTTACCTTCCAGCCAACAGAGACATCGGCAGAGGAGATACCATCGACAGCTTCCACCAAACCTTTGATGGTAGACGCCAACTCATCGACAATACCCTTGGCAGGGAATCCCAATTCGATCTCGACTTTGGCCGAGTCGCCGGCAATATCGATTGACTTAACCGACTTTGCACTTACCAGATCTTTTTCCAGATGAGGCTCGATATGCCCCTTGATCGCATCTTCAATCTGCTCTTTCGTCACTTCAGCCATTTCTGTCTCCTGAAAGCGGTGCCCGACAGCTGTGGCTCCGCGGAAATATACGATATATGGGCGTGCATTCTACATTATCAACCTGAGAGTCACCAACCAAAATAGTTGGTTATGTCTAACACTTTGTATTTACAAAGGATATACACCTAAACACAGTATGAAATAATGTGGCATTCCCACTCAGTAGGGGTGGAAAAAAATCCATAAACTCCTATACTGACTAGGTGATATCATGGATGAATAAGGGTTAAGTGTCGGTATTTGTATACCCGCATAGGAGCCGAGAGGGAGATAGAATGAGAAACCGAACGTTTGTTGGGATATTGCTGTCCCTGGTTATCTCCACTGAAGCGTCTGCCATCGACAAAATTGTTATCGGCACCGGGCTCAAGCCACCCTTGGTCTCTTCTGAGACAACACCGGGCTTTCTCGATATGCTGGCCAAAGAGATTTTCCAGCGACTGGGGATTGAACTGGAGGTGATCATCCTGCCGGCAGAGCGGGCGCTGGTAAATGCAAATAATGGTGTCGAAGACGGCAACCTGCTACGAATTAAGGGGCTTGAGAAGCGTTATCCCAACCTGGTTCGGGTGCCAGAGAAGATGATGAACTCAGAGTTTGTCGGCTATGCCGTCAAAACAATTCCACCCAAGCCGGGATGGACGCGCCTCTCTGACATGATCGTCACCTACCCGAAGGGGTGGAAAATCTTTGATGTTAATGTCAAGAATACGGAAGAGACGGTTATGGTTGGTGAGCCACTGCAGATGTTCGCTCTACTGCAGGAAGGAAGAGCCGATATTGCACTCTACGAGAAGTGGCAGGGACTGCTGCAGGCAAAAAATTCCGGACTGAAGGACTACAAGGTGCTTGACCCTCCCTTTGTCTCCATGGAGATGTTCATGTATATGAACAAAAAGCACAAGGCATTGATACCGAAGGTGGCCAAGGCTCTTCAGCAGATGAAAGAGGACGGCACATACCAGAAGATTTTTAATCAGACCCTGGCCCCTTTATTGCGGTAACGGAAGAAAAAATTGCAGTCGCCCGATTCACTCTCTGATATTTTTCTCAGTCCCCTGGGACGACGTCTGTTCGTCTCCATCGTCCTTTTCAGCTCCCTGATCACTCTGATCATCACCGCTCTGCAGATCCACAATGACTACCGGCTGGAGCTTTCAACCATCGAACAACAGTTCGAACAGGTGGAGAACAGTAGACTTGAAGGTATTGCCCAAGGTGTTTGGGTAATCGATGAGATTCAGGTAAAAAAACTGATTCAGGGGTTAAAACAGCTCCCTTACATCGAATATGTGGGCATATCGATCGACGGTAAACTGAAATGGAGCGAGGGTGAAGTTGAGGTCAATAACGAAATAGGAAGAAATTTCTCTCTCACCTATAAACATCGTGGTAAAAATCTGGCAATCGGTGCTCTGGAGATCAAGGGATCCCTGGACGATGTATATATGCGTCTACTCCGCAAGGTTTTCTTTATTCTCCTGAGCAATGCACTGAAGACCGCCCTTGTCGCACTCTTCATCCTCTTCCTCTTTTACCACCTACTCGGTAAACACATCATCAGACTCGCCTCTTTTGCCAACCACTTCGGCAAAGGTGACAGCCTCCCCCAGTTTCAACTGCAACGGAAGCAATCAGAGCATCAAAAGGCGGATGAGCTGAACCAGCTTGAAGAGTCGGTCAACCGAATGGTGGATACACTGCAGAGGAGAGAGAGCGACCTCCGGGTGCTGGCCACCACCGTGGAGCAGAGTCCAAACTCCATCATCCTCACTGATCCTGAGGGCCGTATTGAGTATATCAACAGCAAACTATCGGAGGTTACCGGCTACACGCTGGATGAGGTCAAAGGGAAAAATCCTAGATTGTTTGGTGCCAGCCAGACGCCACGTAGCATCTACCATGACCTCTGGCAGACAATCCAGGCAGGGAACGTCTGGACCGGAGAACTCTATAACAAGAAGAAATCAGGTGAGCTCTATTGGGAAAGCGCACGCATAGCGCCGGTGAAGGACGACGCGGGTGTCATTCTTCACTATGTCGCCATCAAAGAGGACATCACCCTACAAAAATCCTATGAAGAGCAGCTCCTCCACCAGGCCAATTTCGACAACCTCACCAACCTGCCCAATCGACTGCTCGCTGTTGATCGTATCTCTCAGGCGCTGATCTCTCATCACCGGGATAAAGGGCATGTGGTGATCATGTTTATCGATCTCGATCGCTTCAAAAATATCAACGACACTCTGGGGCACAGCTGCGGAGACCAACTGCTCGTCGATGCCTCGTTGCGTTTGAGAAGTGCAATTCGGGTAGAGGACACCATAGCCCGCTTTGGCGGCGATGAGTTTCTGGTTGTGCTACCGAACATATCCACTGCGCGAAGCGCTAAGGTCATTGCTGAAAAGATCGGCCACTCCATGACAGAGCCGTTCCTATTGGAGAACCGTGAAGTCTATGTCACTGCAAGTATCGGTATCACCGTTTATCCGGAAGACGGAGACACACCACAGATACTCCTGCGCAATGCCGACTCCGCCATGTACCAGGCGAAGGATGAAGGACGCAACAGCCATTGCTTTTTCACTCCGTCGATGAACGAGCAAGCAAAAAACAGAATGGAGATGGAGTCTGAACTTCGCCAAGCCCAGCACAACAATGAGCTCGAAATCCATTTCCAGCCTATCATTGATGCCAACAGTAAAAGGTTGGTCGGCGCAGAAGCGCTATTACGCTGGCACAATCAAAAACTGGGCAATGTGCCACCCTCGACATTCATACCACTGGCAGAGGATATTGGTCTGATCCTGCCGATAGGTGCCTGGGTACTACACCAAAGCTGCACGGCAGCCGCCGCATGGCAGCAACCGGGCAAGAAACCACTACGAATATCGGTCAATGTCTCCGCCCGACAGTTTCGGGCTGGGGATATCGTTAAAACAATTTCCAATGAACTGGAAGTGAGCGGCCTCCCCCCTCACTGCCTGGAGATCGAAATAACCGAGGGCCTGTTACTCGATGATGCTCCGGAAATACAGAGTATACTTTCCCGACTTCATCAAATGGGTGTCCGCTTATCCATCGATGATTTCGGCACCGGTTACTCGGCACTTGGGTATCTGAAGAAATTCTCCTTCCACACTCTCAAGATGGACCGCTCGTTTGTCAGTGATATCACCAGCAATTCTGAAGATGCAGCCCTCGCCACGGCCATCATCAATATGGCTCACGGACTAAAGCTGGAAGTGGTCGGTGAAGGTGTCGAGACAGAAGCACAGTTCAACTATCTACAGGGACAAGGGGTCGATATGGTGCAGGGTTTTCTCTTCAGCCGACCGCTACCGATAGATAATTTTGAACGTCTCCTCAATCTCCGTGACGAGGCGATGGTGCCGGCGGAACAGCACACAAACAGCAGTCTCAACTAGCTCACTAGACTGAATCCACATGACAAAGTGGCAGTAGTTACAGCTAAAAACGCAACATTTACAAACTCCCATTCCAGCCGGATGCCAACTGTGGAATAATGGCGCGGTTTACTCAAAACCTGGTCAATTGAAGTTACTCATGAGCAAAAGTGTGCGAAAAATCCTTGTAACCAGCGCCCTCCCCTATGCCAATGGCCCGATCCATATCGGTCATCTGGTGGAGTATATCCAGACCGATATCTGGGTCCGTTATCAGAATATGACTGGAAATAACTGCATCTATGTCTGCGCTGATGACGCTCATGGCACACCAATCATGCTACGCGCCCGCCAGGAGGAGATCGAACCGGAGGCACTGATAGCGCGTGTTGCCAAAGAGCACACGGCCGATTTTGCCGACTTCAACGTCAAGTTCGACAACTACCACTCCACCCACTCGGATGAGAATCGGGTCTGTGCCACCCGCATCTACGAACGCAATCGCGATGCCGGTCATATTGCCCGTCGCACCATCACACAGGCCTACGATCCTGAAGAGAAGATGTTTCTGCCGGACCGATTCATCAAAGGCGAATGCCCCAAGTGTGGCGCCCAGGAGCAGTATGGTGACAACTGTGAGGTGTGTGGTGCCAGCTACTCACCGGCGGAGCTGAAAAACCCGGTTTCAGCCGTCTCAGGCGCCACACCGATAGAGAAAGAGTCGGAGCACTACTTCTTTAAACTGGGTAATTTCGAGGAGATGCTCAAGGGCTGGACCAAAGGCGGCCATCTGCAGGACGAAGTCTCCAATAAGCTGGATGAGTGGTTCTCTGCCGGTCTTCAGGAGTGGGATATCTCCCGTGACGCCCCCTACTTTGGCTTCGAGATCCCTGATCATCCCGGCAAATATTTCTACGTATGGCTGGATGCCCCCATCGGTTACCAGGCAAGTTTCAAGAACCTCTGTGACCGTACCGACGGGCTGGAATTTGATGACTACTGGGCCAAAGAGTCAGACGCCGAGCTTTACCACTTTATCGGTAAGGACATCATCTACTTCCACGCACTATTCTGGCCCGCCATGCTCCATGGCGCCGGTTTCCGCACCCCTACCGCCGTCTTCTCCCACGGATTCCTCACGGTGGATGGGCAGAAGATGTCCAAGTCACGGGGCACCTTTATCAAAGCGCGCACCTACCTGGACCATCTCAATCCCGAGTATCTGCGCTACTACTATTCAGCCAAGTTGAGCTCCGGGGTGGAGGATATTGATCTTAATCTGGAGGACTTCACTGCTCGGGTCAACTCCGACCTGGTGGGCAAAGTGGTCAACATTGCCAGTCGTTGCGCCGGCTTCATCAAAAAACGTTTCAAGGGAAAACTCTCTGAGAATGTATCCGAACAGTCACTGTTCGACGAATTCATCACGGCCGGTGAGTCGATTGCCGGGCGTTACGAGGAACGTGAATTCAGCCATGCGGTACGCGAAATTATGGCACTGGCGGATAGAGCCAATCAGTATATCGATGAGAAGAAGCCCTGGGTAATCGCCAAGGAGGAGGGGCGCGATCAGGAACTGCACGAAGTCTGCTCCATGGGCATCAACCTTTTCCGGCTGCTGATCGGTTATCTGCGCCCCATTCTACCGATAACGGCGGAGAAGTCCGAAACGTTTTTGCAAGTGGAACCTCTGACTTGGGAGATACTCTCGACACCTCTTACCGACCACGCTATCGCCAAGTTCAAACCGTTGATGACGCGGGTCGAAAAAAAGCAGATTGATGCAATGGTCGAAGCCTCGATGGATGATCTGACAGCAACCAATGCCAAAAAGACCAAGCCCAAAGAGACAAGCTCCGAGGGACACTTAGCCAAAGACCCGATTTCCGAAACCATTGACTACGCCGACTTCGCCAAGGTGGACCTGCGCATCGTTAAAATCGTCAAGGCTGCCCATGTAGAGGGTGCCGACAAACTGCTGCAGCTGACTTTGGACCTTGGTGGCGAAACCCGCAATGTCTTTGCCGGCATTAAAGCCGCTTATGCCCCTGAAGATATAGAGGGAAAACTGACGGTAATGGTTGCTAATCTGGCGCCGAGAAAAATGCGTTTCGGGGTTTCCGATGGTATGGTTCTGGCCGCCGGACCGGGTGGTGAGGACATCTATATCCTCAACCCCGACTCAGGTGCAGAACCGGGAATGCGGGCAAAATAGCCCCAAAGCACGAGAATAAAATAAGGTAAATAATAAGCTACAACAGCAGTCGCCATGGTCGCTATGACGGCACTAAGCTACTAAAAAATTGATGCGCACGGCGCCGCTATCTGGTATATAAGCAAACCAGTATTTAATCAGCTGATTGCGGGCCTCGACATCAACATATGTAATTTCCAATGGGCGTTAGGATAATAGAAAGTATACGATGAAAGAGTTTGCGATCATTCTCATTAGTACTATCCTGGTCAATAACTTCGTCTTGGTGAAGTTTCTCGGCCTCTGTCCGCTCATGGGGGTATCCAAAAAACTGGAGACCGCCATCGGTATGGGGATGGCCACCACTTTTGTCTTGACCCTCGCCTCGGTATGCAGCTACCTGGCCAACGAATACCTGCTGGCCCCCTTGGGACTGGAGTATTTGCGCACAATAACCTTTATCCTGGTGATCGCGGTATTAGTCCAGTTCACCGAGATGGTGATGCATAAAACCAGTCCCATGCTCTACCAGACACTGGGCATTTTTCTGCCACTAATCACCACCAACTGTGCCGTGTTGGGAGTGGCTCTGCTCAACATCCAGGAGCATCACAACTTTATTGAATCGGCTCTCTATGGACTGGGGGCCGCTGCCGGCTTCTCTCTGGTACTGGTGCTATTTGCAGGGATAAGGGAACGCGAGGCGGTATCTGATGTACCCGCCCCCTTCAAAGGCAGTGCCATCGCACTGATCACCGCCGGCATGATGTCAATCGCCTTCATGGGCTTTGCTGGTCTGGTCGCAGGCTAAGGGAGCTCAAGAGATGCTTATCGCTATTATCGTTCTCACTATACTCGCCCTCCTTTTTGGTTTGATGCTGGGCTACTCATCGATCCGTTTCCACGTCGAGGGAGACCCCATCGTTGACCGTTTGGATGCGCTGCTGCCACAGACCCAGTGCGGGCAGTGCGGTTATCCAGGCTGTACACCTTATGCCGAGGCCGTCGCTGCAGAGGAAGCGGAGATCAACCTCTGCCCCCCAGGCGGCGAAAGCACCATGAGTGCAATAGCCGAGATGCTGGGCAGGGATCCACTCCCGATGGGAGAGAGTGGTGGCGAGGTGACTGGCCCCATAACGGCCCATATTCGTGAGCAGGAGTGCATCGGCTGCACCCTCTGTATCCAGGCATGCCCGGTTGATGCCATCCTCGGCGCTGCCAAACATATGCATACCGTCATCAGTGACGAATGCACCGGCTGTCAACTCTGCCTGCCACCCTGCCCCGTAGAGTGTATCGATATGACCCCGGTCAAGATCGACACCGGCAACTGGTGCTGGCCCTTCCCCAAGCCAACTGGGGAGCTGCCGGCTGGTAACCCATCAATGGTGGGGTCATAGTAATGCAGCAAGTGAAAAACAGCACTCAGCCCCGTAAGCTCTATCGTTTTCATGGCGGCCTGCATCTGCCTGATAACAAACAGCAATCTATCGGCCTGACAGTCGAGAAGGCCCGCCTGCCACAGCAACTGATTATCCCCCTGTCACAGCACATAGGGGAACCGGCCGAGGCACTGGTGAAAGTCGGTGACCATGTACTCAAAGGCGAGATAATCGGCAAACCCCAGGGCTATATCAGTGCGCCTGTACACGCACCCACCTCAGGGGTGGTCACTGCGGTCGAGACACACCCGATTCCTCATCCATCCGGTCTCCCCGCCCACTGCATCATTATCGATAGCGATGGCGAAGATCGCTGGTGTGAACTGCCAGAGAAGATCTCCGACTACAGCGCCCAAGAGCCTGCACTGCTGCGTGAGCGGATACGCAATGCCGGTATCGTCGGACTTGGCGGTGCTGCCTTTCCTACCAGCGTCAAGGCCAACCCCGGCCCGGATACAAAGATTCACACACTGGTGATCAATGGCGCCGAGTGTGAACCCTACATCACCTGTGATGATATGCTGATGCGTCAACAGGCGGAGCAGGTACTTACAGGTGCCACCATTCTGCGCTATATCATAGGTGCTGACAGCTGCCTGATCGCAATCGAGGACAACAAACCTGAGGCCATTGCCGCGATGGGGGCTGCAGTTACAGCCGCCGGCATAGCGTGGGCTGAGGTGGTGAGCATCCCAACACGCTATCCCAGCGGTGGTGAAAAGCAACTGATTAAAGTTTTGACCGGCGAAGAGGTACCCAGCGGTGGTATCCCAAGCCAAATCGGTTTCGTCTGTCACAATGTTGGTACCGCCGCCGCCGTTGCCGATGCGGTGTTAGAGGGGAAACCCTTGATTTCACGTTATGTCACCCTCACCGGCAGTGGCATCAGCAATCCATGTAACCTTGAAGTGCTGATCGGAACCCCGGCAAATGAACTGATTGAACAGGCCGGCGGTTATACCGATACAGTGGAAAAGCTGATTCTCGGTGGACCAATGATGGGCTTCACCCTGGAGAGTGACGTTGTTCCCATCACCAAGGCGGCTAACTGTCTGCTCGCCACCGGAAGCACGGAGTCTCCCAGCAGCGGCGTAGCACTGGCATGTATCCGCTGTGGCCGTTGCGCTGAAGCCTGCCCGGTATCACTTCTGCCTCAGCAGATGTACTGGTACTCTCGGGCAAAGGATCTGAAGAAGACCCAGGAATACAATCTGTTCGACTGCATTGAGTGCGGTTGCTGCTCTCACGTCTGTCCATCGCGTATACCTCTGGTGCAATATTTCCGCTTTGCCAAGACAGAGAGCTGGGCCAAGGAGCGAGAGGCAAAGGCCTCGGATCGCGCCCGCGCCCGCAGTGAAGCACGGACAGCCCGCCAGGAGCGGATAAAGGCTGAACGAAAGGCGTTGCAGGCGAAGAAAAAAGCAGCACTGGCAAAAAAGAAAGCAGCCATGAAAGAGGGGGATGCAGACCCCAAGAAAGCCGCTATCGAGGCGGCCAAAGCGCGGGCGGCTAAAAAGAAGGCACAGATGGCACAAGAAGGTGTCGAACCCGGCAATACCGAAAACCTCACCGACACCCAGCAAAAGGCCATCGACGAGGTGGACAGCAGGCGTGGCGAAGTTGCTGCTGAAATGAGAAAGGACGAAGAGGCTACGGACTCTTCGGAACAAAAGGGCCTATAACCGAATGCAGTTCCCATCATTCACCTCACCCCATACCGACCGGCCCAATAGCGTACGCAAAAATATGCTGTGGGTAATTGCTGCCTTGATGCCGGGGGCGGCAGCGATGTTCTGGTATTTTGGCTGGGGCATTATCATCAATATGGTCATTGCCTCTGCTACGGCTGTCTCCTGTGAGGCCCTGGTAATGAAAATGAGAGGGCGTCAAGCATCATCCGCTGTCGGTGATCTGAGCGCACTGCTCACCGCGCTGTTGCTCGCCGTCGCCTTACCTCCTCTTCTCCCTTGGTGGTTGACGGTCATTGGTACCGCTTTTGCCATTGTGGTAGTAAAACAGCTCTACGGAGGTCTCGGCTACAATCCGTTTAACCCCGCTATGGCGGGCTACGTGCTGCTGCTGATCTCCTACCCGGTACAGATGACTTCCTGGCTGCCTCCAGTGATGCTCAATGAGAACCCACTGACCCTGATCCAGACAGCAACGGTAATATTTACCGGCGCCCTGCCCATCGATCTCACTTGGGATGCCCTGACCATGGCCTCGCCACTGGACAGTATGCGTACCCAACTGGATCTAAACGTCACCCTTAGTGAAATCAAGCAGAGTCCTCTGTGGGGTGATTTTGGTGGCCGTGGCTGGGAGTGGGTCGGTAACTGGTTCCTGCTGGGCGGCCTGTTCCTGATCTACAAGCGGGTAATCACTTGGCACATCCCCGTCTCCATGCTGGGGAGCCTGCTACTGATCGCCATGCTCTTCCACTTTATCGACCAGGATGCCTACCCCTTAGGGCTATTCCATATCTTCAGCGGTGGTACCTTGCTGGGGGCCTTCTTTATTGCTACTGACCCAATCACCGCCTGTACCACCCGTAAAGGGCAACTTATCTTTGGTGCCGGCATAGGCCTGACAATCTATGTTATCCGTGCTTGGGGTGGCTACCCCGATGCCGTCGCCTTTGCGGTACTGCTGTTCAATATGGCGGTACCTCTGATTGACCACTACACCCAACCAAGGGTGTTTGGTCATAGCGCCGAGAGCGGAGGTCGTTCAGGTGAATAAAAAACGCATCCTGATCGCCGGCCTGCTCCTCGCCATGTTCAGTGCAGCTGGGACGGGACTGGTGGCTTTTACCCACCAGCAGACGAAAGAGCGTATTGCCGCCAACGAACGCGAGGCACTGCTGCGCAGCCTTACCGCACTGGTGCCGGAGAGCACTATCGATAACGACATCGTCAGTGACCGCACCACCGTCAACAGCCGGGAACTGCTGGGCAGCGAAGCAGTGGATGTCTACCTCGGTCGCAAGAGTGGGGAGCCGGTGGCCGCAGTATTCGCCAGCGTTGTCCCCGATGGTTACAGCGGGCCGATCAAACTGCTGGTGGCTGTGCGAGTGGACGGCACCCTCGGTGGTGTTCGCGTGGTCTCCCATAAGGAGACGCCGGGGCTTGGCGACAAGGTGGAAGAGCGTCGATCTGACTGGGTCTACTCCTTCAACGACAAATCACTCGACAACCCCGATATCTCCCGCTGGAAGGTGAAGCGGGACGGCGGCATCTTTGACCAGTTCGCCGGCGCCACAATTACCCCGCGTTCCATTGTCAACGCAGTGAAGAATACCCTGATCTACTTCAGGGAACAGGGTGGCCCCCTGTTCAGCGCCAAGGCGAAGCCGCAGGAGAAAAAGAATGGCTGATACCGGTTACGGAACTCTGATCAAAGAAGGGCTTTGGGGTAACAACCAGGCACTGGTGGCACTGCTCGGCCTCTGCCCCCTGCTGGCGGTAACCAACACCGCTATCAACGGCCTGGGATTAGGTATCGCCACTACTCTGGTACTGACCCTATCCAACTTCACCGTTTCCCTTATTCGCAACATGGTGCGAAAGGAAGTGCGTCTGCCGATCTTTGTTATCGTCATCGCCTCCTTCGTCACCGCTGTGGAGCTGAGCATGAATGCCTGGTTCCATGAGCTTTACAAGATACTCGGCATCTTCATTCCGCTGATTGTCACCAACTGTGCCATCATCGGCCGTGCTGAGGCATTCGCCTCGAAGAACCGCGTCGACAGGGCGATAGTCGATGGCTTGGCTATGGGCATAGGCTTTACCCTCGCCCTCGTCGCCCTTGGTGCAATGCGTGAGATCATCGGTATGGGTACCCTCTTCTCACAGGCCGACCTGATGTTTGGTGAAGCGGCTGCCGGACTCACCATTACCCTTGGAGATAACTTTCAAGGGATGTTGCTGGCGATACTGCCCCCCGGTGCATTCATCGGACTGGGATTTATGATCGCCCTAAAGAATATCATCGATGGTCGCCTACAGAAACGGCGTAGCCGTATCAGTAAAAGTGAAGCTGAAGAGATGGCGCCCAGCGCCAGCTGACGGACGGCTGTTGGCACAACGACTCGACCCAGGATGAACAGAGAGATTCGTCAGCAGATTTTCGAGCGACTACGCAGCGACAATCCCAATCCAGAAACCGAGCTTAACTACACCTCCCCCTTTGAACTGCTGATTGCCGTGGTGCTCTCTGCACAGGCTACAGACAAAGGGGTCAATAAGGCAACAGCCAAATTGTTCCCTGTAGCCAATACCCCGGAAACCATACTGGCACTGGGGGAAAGTCGCCTGAAGAACTACATCAAGACCATCGGCCTGTTTAACGGCAAGGCTGCCAATATCATCAAAACCTGTGAGAAGCTCATCCAGGAGCACGGCAGTCAGATCCCTGAAGAGAGAGCTGCCCTCGAAGCCCTCCCAGGCGTCGGTAGAAAGACGGCAAATGTAATCCTCAACACCGCATTCGGCCAACCGACAATGGCCGTAGATACCCATATCTTTCGCGTCAGCAACCGTACCCGTATCGCTCCGGGAAAGAACGTACTGGAAGTAGAGAAAAAGCTCCTGCGTCACATCCCAAAAGAGTTTATGCTTGACGCTCATCACTGGCTCATTCTCCATGGGCGTTACACATGTATTGCCCGCAAACCCCGCTGTGGATCCTGTATTATCGAAAACCTGTGTGAATACCGGGATAAAAATCTGGATTAGTGCTTATCCAAAAAAGTAAATCTGAATCGTAACTATTCAGTACTATGCCGTAACCGTTCAGATTGCCCCTAAAATCCGTCAGTTCACGGCGCAAAATGTGGGTTTACAGGTGTAAATAATCATTTTGTAACGCAGAAAAGGCGGATTTTAGGGGTGAGCTGAATAGTTACTCTGAATCTAACTAAATCAACTGGATAACACTATGTTTGGTAATGACCGCGTACAGATGCGCCGCTTCTTCACCGAAGCGTGGCAAAAAGCCCAGGGAAAGCAGCCACTGGAACCGCTGGAACAGGTGATCGTCAACATCATCGAACTGCACCCGGAATACCACTCCATGCTCAATAAGGGGGAGGACCAGATCGACCGTGATTTCCTCCCTGAGGGGGGAAAGGAGAACCCATTCCTTCATATGGGGATGCACATCAGCTTGCAGGAGCAAATCTCCACCGACAGACCTTCCGGTATTGGTACACTCTACCAACAACTGGTAAGTAGATGCGGTGATCCCCACGATGCCGAGCATAAGATGATGGAGTGCTTGGGGCGGATGCTATGGGAGGCTCAGCGAGCCAACCGCATGCCGGATGAACAAGCTTACCTGCAGTGCCTCAGAAACCTCACAGGCTGATCTCTGTAATAAAGCGCCGTCGACCACTCTATTTTGTCCTAGACTTACTTATGGCGCCTGTTTGACGGCCGCTGGGAGTGCGGCCGACTGACAGACAATGGAGTATTTTCAGGGAGATAATGGTGACGTCACCCAAGATCATCGCTTATCTGCTGACCTTTGCAGCGGTCAACTCAATGGTTTGGTGGGGTATCCATGAGCATCGACAACAGCGCGTAGAAGAGGAACTTGACACCTTTACCACCATTGAGATGACCACAGCACGGGGTGCAGCCCACGCCGCCAGAATTTGGATAGAGCACCGCATCACAACTCTCGGCCCAGAGGCTAGACAACAAGCCGAGGACGAGGTACTCAAAAACATCATCCTTCCCCTGAAGCTATACCCGGAAACCAATATCTGGCTCTTTCATAACGGTGCACTACGATATGGAAAAGATGCCCCTTTCTCAGAAAACAACAGAGGGAAGAGCATAAAACAGATTCTCTCTTCCCTCTCCCCACGTGGTGCCGGTCACCTTGATGAACTGATTGAAGGCGTTACGCTTGGTAGTGAATCGGGCGGGTGGTATATCCCCGGCAGCGGCCGACAGCCTGAGCACGCCGCCTGGAGTTCAATAAAAATCGGGGCCAATATTTGGACCATCGGCCTCTCTACACCGGAACAGGCAATACTCGCCGCAGCCGGTACAAAATGGCAAGATCAGCGTGACCTGCTCCTGGGGAGTATCGTCACTCTTGTATCTTTCACCCTTCTACTATTGGCAATCTACTCCCATAGAAAACTCCTACGCCGCCTACGAATGTTGCTATCAGAGATCGATGACCGAGCAGTGGTGGAAAAAGATCTGAGGGAGAATGAAGACCGCTACCGGAAGCTGTTTACCGGAAGCAAGGCTATTCAACTGATCCTTGATGCCAAAAACGGCCAGATCGTCGATGCAAATGATGCCGCCTGTGAGTACTACGGCTATCATCGGGAAGATATGAAGCTGATGAAAATAGCCGCCGTCAACACTCTCTCTCCGGCTGAAGTTGAAGAGGAGCAGAGAAGAGCCAAGGAAGAGGGGCGCGCTTATTGTCTGTTGAAACACCAATTGGCAACGGGACTGATTCGGGACGTAGAAATTTACTCCAATCCGATCAGACTGAAAAGTCGTAGCCTGGTCTACGCCATCATCCATGACGTGACAGAGCGGAAAGTCATGGAGGAGCAGATCAAGCATCTTGGCAACCACGATGTCCTTACCGATCTACCCAATCGGGCACTACTGCTTGACCGTCTGGAAGTGGCAATAGAAAAAGCCAAGCGTTACAGCCAGCATATCGCGGTTCTCTTTATCGACCTCGACGGCTTCAAGGCGATCAACGATGACTTGGGGCACAGGATGGGAGATAAACTGCTACAACAGATCAGCGTAAAACTGCAACTCACTGTACGTAAGGCTGACACCGTTGCCAGGTTCGGTGGAGATGAATTTGTGCTGGTGTTGACAGAGGCCGGTAGTCGCAAGGATATTGCCAGGGTAACCAATAAAATCCAGGCCACTATCAAGAAGCCCTTTGCTATCGACGGAGCGCAACTACTTGTGGGTTGCAGTATTGGCATCGCCATCTATCCACAACACGGTACAACTCCAGATCAACTGATAATCGAGTCTGATCAAGCGATGTACAAAGCTAAAAAGAGGGGGGGGAATAGCATCCACTTTGCCCCCGATCCGGAGACTGGGAAAGCGTAAGCGAGTAGGTTGCTGTCGTTACCCTAGAATCCTCAGTTGGACAGGGCGGAGAGTGCACTTGGGTTGGTGTAGTACAAGGCACAACGACGCGGAATAGTTGCTCTATTCCAAGGAGTTGTAACGCCGTAATGCGCCAACCCAAGTGTGCTATCCGTCTTGTAGCGTAATTCACCCGGAGAGTGAAATAGGCAATCACGGTCAATGCAATTAAAATTAACGTCTTACCCGTAGAGTAGAGCGGTCAACTGAGGATTCTAGGGTTACCTGTTACTCCGCCTCACGCATCTCACGCTGCTTTCTCAACAGAGCACTTTGGCGTTGCACCACATGGCGTATGAGCACATCCCTGTCATCCCCACGCAGGTGAGAGAAGTTAACCCGCAGAGTATAAGGCAGCCCTTCACTCTCATCACCAATCTCATCACACCCCACCACCTCGGCATAGGTGAGAATGCCGGTAACTGACGGCATCAAAAGAATTTTCAGCTCCAGCATTACACCCTGATCAATCGATTCAGCGGCATGAAACGCCATACCGGTAGCACTGAGATTAACTGCATGGGCGGGTTGATCGGCAATATCAGTGTTCTGTACAAGAAAGGCACGCCCCAGCACCTCTATTTTTTCATCCAGAGAGCGCAGATAGCTCGCCAGACCGGGACGAACCGATTCAATCTGGTGTAAAGTTCCGGCCATTCGCTGGGTGATTGCGGCAAGTGTACTGACAATGGTGAAGTCGCTGTCGAGGCCATGCTCCAGCCTCTCCAGTCGCTGATGGATATCCTCGGAGGGAATCCGCTGGTAACTCAGGTGAATACTGTCGTCGATGCGGAAAAATTCACGCCGATCATCATCATTTTCCAGCTGCTGCTCTCTATTCATAGTTGTGTTGTCTGCCAAATTCTTACCCCTTGGATGCTCCGGTATCCAATGTCTCGCCACTATCCGCATCCTCACCCCGTTTGATGATCAACTCAACCCGCCTGTTTTTAGAGCGGCTCTCGTGTGAGTCATTGGGAACCAGAGGGTGAGAATCAGCATGTCCCTCTACCAGTATCCGCGCAGGATCGATAGCAGAATTACGTAACAGAGCATGTACCACCGTGACGGCGCGTGCGGAGGAGAGTTCCCAGTTAGAGCGAAAACGTGTTGTTGATATCGGCACATCATCGGTATGGCCTGCCACAACGACTTTCCCCGGTGACTTGGCCACAGCATCCCCGATACGTGTCATTACACCATAGAAATCGGCATTGAGGCTGGCTCTTCCCGATGAAAAAGAGCCCTTCTCCTGGATACGGATAATCACCCGACCTGCTTCTGTTTCCACATTGACCAGACCCTCGCTGATCTCCTCTTTCAACTCTTCCTTAAGCTCTTCGGCCTGCTGCTCCAACTCTTTCTGAACCTGCTCCGCCATCGCCGCCTTTGCCTCCTCGACATCAAGGTGCTGCTTCTCCACATCGGTGGTCTGCTGACGAACTTCATCGATGAGTGAGGGATCGGAGACTGAGGAGGGGCTGAACTCGGTTTTTATCACGCTGGTGCCCATCACTATGTCGTAAGCAGGCACCTCCCGCTGTACACCAAAGGCATCTTTCATCGACTCCGCCATCTTTTTGAAGCGAGTGGCATCCATCGTCGCGAAGGAGAGCAGCAATACGAAAAAACACATCAGCAGAGACATCAGATCAGCAAAGGTCGCAAGCCAGGCAGGTAGCCCCGCTTCACATTCCGGACACTCTGGTTCGTCATCCATCGCAGTCTCCTACTCCTTATCACCCGTGGGACGTTTGCTCGCCGGGAGATAGGTGGCTAACAGCTGTTCCAGCACCCGGGGATTCATCCCCTCCTGAATGCCTGAGATGGTTTCGAGAATCAGCGACTTATTGGTCTTCTCCAGAGCGCTGGCACGAGCCAGCTTATCCGCCAGGGGCTGGGCAAAGGCGTTGGCGATGACAGCACCGTAGAGGGTAGTCAACAGCGCCACCGCCATGGCGGGGCCGATACTGGCGGGGTCGGACATATTGGCCAGCATCTGTACCAGACCGACCAACGTACCAATCATACCCATCGCCGGCGCCATGATCGCCATGTTTTTGAACATGGTCTGACCCACCTCGTGGCGCTCGATAGTGAGGCTGATATCCTTGCCCAGCATCTTCTGCACCAGGCCGGGATCATGGCCATCAACACAGAAGCCGATGCCCTGCTTCAAGAAGGCGTTGCTGATCTCTTGCCCTTCGAGGGCGAGCAGGCCGTTCTTACGCGCCAGATCGGCCAACTGCACCGCCTCCTCAATTAGCTGTGAGGGATCGTCGGTTTTATAGAAAAAAGCCTTCATCCCCATAGCGAAGGAACCGAGGAAGTCCTTTAGCGACACCTGCATCAGCGTCACCATGAAGGTACCGCCGACAACAATAAGGATCGACGGCACGTTGACAAAGAGCATGACATCGCCGCCGGTGGCGATAGCACCGATGATAATACCGAATCCGCCAAGCAGTCCGATTAACGTTGCAATGTCCACAGATTCTCCTTCTCGTTCCGGGCGCCTGGAATATTAAGATGCCATAACGACACGGCCCTATTTTTATTGTCTTGTTGACATTGTATAGGGTAGCGGTCTGAGAGGTAAAATCTTTAAGCATAAAAAGTGGATACCAACGAACAACTACCGGAGAATACTCCCCTTAACAGGCACCTCTTAGAAGAAGAGACAGGCAATGAACAGCATAGAAAACAGACCCGTTCTTATCACCGGCTGCTCCAGCGGTATCGGCCTCTGTGTCGCTAGGGGGCTAAAACAGCGTGGCTATCCGGTCTTTGCCACCGCCAGAAAGAGAGAGGATGTGGCACGGTTACAGGCCGAAGGCCTCAACTCACTGCAGTTGGACCTGGCAGAGAGTGGCAGCATCATCTCCGCTGTCGATACTCTCCTTGAGCAGACCGGCGGCAAGCTCTACGGCTTGTTCAACAATGGCGCCTATGGTCAGCCAGGTGCTGTAGAAGATATCAGCCGTGAAGTGCTGCGTGAGCAGTTTGAGAGCAATCTGTTTGGTTGGCATCAGCTGACCCAAAAGCTCTTACCTGTGATGCGCCGTCAGGGAGAGGGGAGAATTATCCAGAATAGCTCAGTGCTCGGGTTTGTCGCCCTCCCCTACCGGGGTGCCTATAATGCCAGCAAATACGCATTGGAGGGACTCAGTGACACCCTGCGCCTGGAGCTCTACGGCAGCAACATCCATGTCAGCCTGATCGAGCCCGGCCCCATTGAGAGCCGTTTCCGCGCCAACGGCTACACCATGTACAAGAAAAACATCGACCCAACAGAGAGCCACCACAGCGCCGCCTACCGGGCTATGGAGGAACGGCTGACAAAGGAAGGGCCGGCCGTGCCCTTCACCCTCCCCCCCGAGGCGGTGCTGAAACGGGTGATTCATGCACTTGAGAGCTCCAGGCCTCAAGCACGCTACTATGTCACTTTCCCGACCTATCTATTTGGTATCCTAAAACGGCTGCTACCGATACGAGCAATGGATTGGGTATTGAGAAGAGTGTAGTTTGCCCCCTTGCATAACAAGCAGCGCGGAGGGCATCATCTTTTGGTACATGCGTTTTTCACCCATCGGTGATGACATTAAAATCAAGAGCATTCCGTCCCGACTAACAACTGACAACTGACAACTGACAACTTGAAGAACCACATATGAAGAGTCTTTGGAACGACAACGATGCAAGCCAATACAAGAGCCACCTGGAGCAGAGAGTCTACAGCTCACGCCTGTTGGGCACCGATCCCTCGCTGGTGCTGCATGGTGGCGGCAACACATCGGTAAAAATCACCGAGATCAACCTCCTCGGTGAAGAGGAGGAGATCCTCTACGTCAAAGGTTCTGGTTGGGACTTGGGAAGTATAGAAGCACCTGGGTTTACTCCCATTCGCATGGCGCACCTGTTGAAACTGGCCAAACTGGAGTCTCTCTCTGATACCCAGATGGTCAATGAGATGAAGACTCATCAGACCCTTGCATCGGCCCCCACCGGCTCGGTTGAAGCAATTCTGCACGCGGCACTGCCCTTTAAATATGTGGATCACACTCATGCCGACGCTGTGGTTACGATCACCAACACCGCAGATGGCGAGGCACGTATCAGGGAACTCTACGGCGATGAGATGGTGGTCATCCCCTATGTGATGCCCGGCTTCGACTTGGCGCGGATGGTAGCAGAGCTGTTTGCACAGCAGGCGACAGAGAAAACCATCGGTATGATTCTGATGAACCACGGCATCTTCTCCTTTGGTGACAGCGCCAAGATCGCCTACGAACGCATGATAGCGCTGGTAGATCGTGCCGAAGAGTATCTCAAGAAACGCAACGCCTGGGAGCTCCCGGAGTTGTCTGAAGTAATTCAAGCGCCTGTAGCTATCCATGAGATGGCAGAGCTGCGCCGCCGGCTCTCCGTCGCTGCCGGCACCCCGGTGGTTTTGACAGCAGATCGCTCCCAAGAGGCGATGCAATTCTGTCTCCGCGAGGATATAAGCAGCATCTCTCAACAGGGCCCCGCCACCCCCGATCACGTTATCCGTACCAAACGCCTACCTATGTTGGGGCGTGATGTAGCCGCCTATGGCAACGCCTATAGCGACTATTTCAAGGAATATGCAAGCAGTGCCCGCTCAGAAGTACAGATGTTAGACCCCGTACCACGGGTGATCCTGGATAGAGAGCTGGGCCTGCTTAGCGTCGGCAAGAGTATCAAGGAGAGCGGCATCATCTCGGACATCTACCGTCACACAGTCAAAATTGTTCAGCGAGCTGAGCTGCTGGGTGGTTGGAAGGCGTTGCCTGCCAAAGATATTTTTGATGTGGAGTATTGGGAGTTGGAGCAGGCCAAGCTTCGCAAAGGCGGCTCAGCTCCAGAGTTACAGGGTGAGGTGGCGTTGGTGACGGGGGCCGCCTCAGGCATTGGCAAGGCCTGTGTCGATTCACTGCTGGCCCGCGGTGCCTGTGTGGTCGGCCTGGATCTTAACCACAACGTCGCCAACCTCTATGAACGTCCCGATTTTCTCGGTTTAACCTGCGATATCACAGATCGTGAAGCCCTAACCCATGCCCTGAATCAGACAGTCACTCAATATGGCGGTCTGGATATACTGGTACTCAATGCCGGAATGTTCCCAGGCGGCAAACGTATTGAAGCACTGGATGATGACCTGTGGCGGCAGGTAATGGGAGTCAATCTGGACGCCAACCTGATGATCATGCGTGAGTGTTATCCTCTGCTGAAGCTAGCACCCACCCATGGCCGTGTAGTGGTGATTGGTTCCAAGAATGTACCGGCACCCGGGCCGGGTGCGGCGGCATACTCCGCCTCCAAGGCTGCACTGAATCAACTGGCCCGCGTGGCGGCACTGGAGTGGGGTGGCGAAGGCATCCGTATCAACAGTCTGCACCCTGATGCCGTTTTCGATACCGGTCTCTGGACCGACGAGGTACTGCAATCACGAGCCGATCACTATGGCATGACCGTACAGGAGTATAAAACCAAGAACCTGCTCAAGACCGCGATCTCTTCCCATGATGTGGCAGAACTGGCCGCCGCCATGTGCAGTCGGCTATTTGCCAAGACCACGGGGGCACAGGTACCGGTGGATGGAGGCAATGATCGCGTGATTTAAGATCGCGCTACTGAGCGAAATAGTCTGCCAGAAATTGATCAAAGCTGATTTTGTCGGCCGCCTCTATAGCGGTTTGTTGTAGCAGGGACGCCTCCGCCTCTTCAAGAAACAGCGCTTCACGCTCACTGGAGAGCCGGCAGTTGCGGAAATAGTCACGGTGCTGCAACGACATGCGCCAGGCAAAGTCGAAAAAGCCCTCTCCCTGACTGCGCATCTCCGCCAGCATCCGCGCTGATGGAGTCAGGCCGGGATCTCCGACACAGGCTAGCTGTTCAGCCAATGCCCGACCATGTGGCAGTTGTGGGTCATCGCCATCGAGCAGTTCACATAACGGCACCATTGCGGCACAGATCTCCGTTGCCCATTCGCTCAACAGAACCTGTTCTCCCTGACGCAGAAGAGTGAGCGCCGAATCCCGTCCCCGATGCGCTGTATCTATAATATTCCGATCGATCTCCACCCGTTCCCGGCTGTCGATGGGTGGGCTTTCGAGCAACAGGCAGAAGAGCATAAACGCCCGCAAGAAAGAGAGCTGCTCTTCGCTCATCCCAAGAGGGTGAAAGGCGTTGACATCGAGTGAGCGCAGCTCAATATAGCGTACTCCCCGGGCCTTCAGCGCCAGAGTTGGCTTCTCCAGCCCTTTGAGTACCTGTTTGGGTCTCACCGTGCTGTAGTACTCGTTTTCGATCTGCAGCACATTGGCATTAAGCTGCTCGTAGCGTCCGTCCACCTTGACACCGATCTCCCGCCAGATCGGGCTGGGGGTCTCAATAGCGCAGGTGAGACTGTTGATATAGTCCTCCAGGCTATTGTAGTCAGCCTTGACGCCAACCCCCTGCTCCTTGCTATTGGTATAGCCGATATCACCCATGCGCAGTGAGGTGGCATAAGGCTCGTAATAGGTATACTCATCGAACGAGTCGAGTGAGCTGCTTTTTCCTCCAAGAAATGACTTGCAGATGGCGGGCGAGGCACCAAACAGGTAAGGAATCAACCAACCAAAACGCTGCAGATTGCGAGTCATACCAAGATAGGCGTCATCGGTAAAGCAACGTAGCGACCGCTTGTCACCCTCCAACTCCCGTAACAGAGGCCATAAACTCTCCTCCAGGGAGAAGTTAAAATGAACCCCGGCGATCACCTGCATGGTGCGGCCATATCGGTGTCCCAGTCCACGACGATAGACGGTCTTCATGGTACCGGCGTTGGAATCACCATAACGGGCAATGGGAATATTTTCACCGCCGGCAAGGACACAGGGCATACTGGTCGCCCAGAGAATCTCATTATCCAGGCGGTCATAGGCAAACTTCTGAAGATCCCCCAAAAAAGCTAACGCTTCACCACCACCGGCCATGGGAGGAGTAATAAGCTCAGCCAGCGCTTCTGAGTAATCGGTGGTGATATAGCTGTTGCTAAGCGCCGCCCCCAGAGTTTTGGGGTGCTCGGTCTGGGCGATACCACCGTCGGGTGAAACACGAAGGCACTCTTTTTCCAACCCGATAGCACCCCCTTTCAGGGCCTGCAGCGCTTCATCAGAGAGCTGCCGGAGTCGGTTTTCGATAGATCGATACAAAGCTTGTTCCAAATAGCCGGGGCAGACCCTTAAATTGAGCGCATTATAACGGATAGTGAAGAGGTGGCCGCAGAAACGTTATAAAACACATGGGTATAAGGGCCTCGGAAAATAATAACTATCCGAAGATCGCGCAGACTATCGGTTCGCCTGCAAGGCGTGGAAAGGGGCACATAGCAGGCCTATGTAACCCTTTTCACAACGCAGCAGGCGGACCGAGAGGCAAGCGAGATCGGATAGTTTATTTTTTTCGCAGCCCTAATGGCCGTCACGTGCTGATTTTTGCTATTAGCCGCCGAATGGGCAAAGATACGGGAAACCACATAAGTCGTACACTGTCGTGAAATCTATTCACCTTGTAGTCATCCTCTTTATCGCTCCCTGCCTTCAGGTAGTAGCGGAACCACTACAGACGTCTTCTTCAGCAGAAGTGTCTGCGGCCCTGGTAAGCCTGAAAACTGAAAATCCGTGGCAAAAACTTAATCCCAGGCGACTCAAATTGCGCTCGGAATCAGCTCTGGTAATAGACCGTTCAGGGCGTGAGATCTATGCCAGAAAAGCGGGGAAAGCGATGCCCATCGCCTCAATTACCAAACTGATGACGGCCATAGTGATCCTTGACGCGCAGCTTCCCATGGATGAAAAAATTATCATCACAAAGCAGGATCGTGACTTGCTACGCCTAACGGGTTCACGTCTGAAGGTAGGTGCCAGCCTCAGCCGCAAAGAGTTGCTGCGACTGGCGCTGATGGCATCGGAAAACCGGGCGGCCACCGCTCTCGCCCGCACCTTTCCAGGCGGTACCCGCGACTTTGTTACGGTGATGAACCGCAAGGCGCGTCGCCTGGGTATGAGTGAGAGTCATTTTACCGACCCCAGCGGACTCGACGCAGGCAATATCGCCTCCGCCCGCGATCTGGCAAAGCTGGTACGTGCCGCCTCCCGCTACCCGCTGATCAGAGAAGCGACAACGACAAAGGCGCTGGAAGTGCGTCCCTATCGTCGTAAGGGCCCCCTGAAGTACGGCAACACCAACCGCCTACTGAAAAACAAAGCGTGGCAAATCGGTCTGAGCAAGACAGGATATATCAATGAGGCTGGACGCTGTCTGGTAATGCAGGTTGAGATTGGGGGTGAGCCAATGGTGATCGTACTACTCAACTCATTTGGCAAGCTCACTCCCTTTGGAGACTCCAATCGCATCCGTAAATGGATTCAGTCGGGACCGAAGGCGAAGGGTTAGCCCGGATAAAAAATATCAGTAGTTCTGCACAAAAATCCCGCAGCACGATGTAGGAGCATTTTCTCGAAATGTGATGAAATTCTGATCGCGCTTCGAGAAAGCACTCCTACATCACTGCTAATGGGCCATCACCGAACGGGTCTGATCGACAATATAATCCGAGAGAATGCGTGCAGCCTCATTGAGCATGATTTTACTGAACGGGTCATCATGATTATTACCGGCGGCGAGACGTTTTTTACCTTCCGCCTCCTCCTCTTCGACGGTCAGGATTTTCAGGCCGACAGCTTCACGGAAACTGTTCTTCAACTTCTTCCTGCGACTCTCACGCGACTCCCACTCCTTTTTCCGTTCACTCTCTTTAAGGGATACCGTATCGCGATCACGTACCTCTTTCAGGAGAGCAGCCTGATTCTCCAGATAGAGAAATCCAGGATCACTCTTGATTCGTGCCTGATGCTGCCCCCGGTACTTTTGCAAAGAGCTGAGTCCCTGATACTCAAATGATGCAGGCCGAATCTCCGCCCAAGGCAACGCATTATCCAGTCCCCGTTCACCATGCTCTTCAGAGTCACTGGCAGAAGGGTAGATGATATCCGGCACAACGCCGCGGAACTGCGTGCTGCCACCATTGATTCGAAAAAACTGGGCCATGGTGAGTCGCAGGAGACCCAGCTTGTTGTTACCTTTTGGGATCAAACGTCCGAGGTCAACCAGGGTCTGTACCGTACCCTTGCCAAAGGTGGGCTCACCAATAACGATACCGCGCCGGTAATCCTGAATTGCGCCGGCAAAAATCTCCGAGGCTGAAGCGCTGTCACGATCCACCAGCACCGCGAGCGGGCCGCCATACACCAGCTTTGGATCGGGGTCCTGTTCGACCTCCAGCTCACCACTTGAGTTTTTCACCTGAACCACCGGGCCCGATGGGATAAACAGGCCGGTCAGTTCAACCGCCTCTGTCAAGGCGCCACCACCGTTCTCCCGCAGATCGATCACCAAACCATCGATCCCTTCATCCATCAGTTCACCGATCAACTTGCGCACATCTTCGGTGGTACTGCGAGAGTCCTTAACACCGTTGGACTGCCCCTGAAAATCACGGTAGAAGGTGGGTAGATCGATCACGCCGATACGCACCGGCCCCATGTTATCGAGTCCTTCAATAATGCTTTTCTTCGCGGCCTGATCCTCAAGTTTGATCTTGTTGCGTACCAGGGTGACCAGTGATGCGCGACCATCCGTCCCCTCACTCTCCGGCAGCACCCTCAATCTCACAGTGGTGCCTTTGGGGCCACGAATCTTGTCGACCACATCCTGCAGCCGCCAACCGATAATGTCGACAACCTCACCATCAACCCCTTGGCCGACGCCAATAATACGGTCACCGGACTGGATCTTACCACTCAGTCTGGCAGGCCCGCCAAGCACTGTCCGCTGAACCTCAGTGTACTCATCCTTACTACTCAACACGGCACCGATCCCCTCCAATGAGAGACGCATACTGATGTTGAAATTCTCAGATACCCGAGGCGACATGTAAGCGGTATGGGGTTCCAGGCTCAAAGTATAGGCATTAACAAAAGTCTGAAAAATGTCGGTGGATGAGAGCTGGTGAGTACGCCGCCGGATGCCAAGATAACGTTTTTTTAGCGTCTCTTTGATCTCCTTATCCGCTTTATCTTTCAGGCGCAATCCGAGAATATCGCTCTTCACACGCTTACGCCAAATCTCTCCGAGGGCCTGCGAGTCCTTGGCCCAGCCCTGCTCACTACGGTCAAAATGGTAGCGCTCATCAATAGAGAAATCGAACTCCTTGTCGAGCAAATTTACTGCCCGGCCGACGCTCTCATCGACACGTTGCCGGAACACCTTGAAAATATCAAAAGGGGAATCGAGCCGGGCCGTACGCAGGGCATCATCCAGAAGGCCGCGGTATACCTCGAAACGTTCAATATCCTTGTAACTAAAGAAGCTCTTATTAGGATCGAGAGACTCCAGATAGCGATCAAGAATATTACTCGACATCTCATCATCGAGCCGCTGCTCTTTGTAGTGGTAACGATCAACCACCCGCAGGATAAGCAGAGCCGACTGCTGCTGTTCACGGGTCGGTTCCAGCTCGGCAACAGGAACCTCTTTAGCATCAGCCCAGAGACCCGTACTCCAGAGGCCCAGTAACAGTGTCAGCAGCAGTAGTTTTCTAATATTCATAAGTAAAATTTTAAGAGTGTCATTCACAGGTCAGACCGCTTTCAGACTGATTGGTTTCAATTTGGACAGAGTGTAGCATGACACCATCACACGGGGGGTTCCGGTGGATGCAGGCCGGACACCAAGGCAAGGTACTCTTCATCCTCCGGCCCAAGGACACCGTGACGAATAAGGAAATCAATAACCACCAGATTACAGTTGAGCTTGAACTCACTGCTCTCCCGAACGGTCTCCATCACCTGCTCTACCGGCCGGAGAGAGAAACTCTCCACTTCGCCATCGGTGCAATGGGGGCGGAAATCGGCCGGCAACTCCAGATCGTAGCAGAACATCGTATCCGGCTTAAAACCCTTCTTTGTATCGGCATAATAACCAAGTGCGCCAATCGGTATCGCCTGGGTCGCCAACGACCCCGGTATCGCCGCCTCTTCCCAGCACTCTTTGGCCAGATTATCGCTCAAGCTGACACCATAAGGCAGACCGCCGGCCACCAGATTGTCGAGATGCCCTGGATAATGAACACGGTCTGAGGAACGACGGGCCACCCACAGTTTTAGCCCATCACGCCCTCGGACAAAGCCATTCATATGTTGACCAAAGGCACGGGTGCCAAAATAGGGAGCGGCGGCACGATCAAGCAGCAGCAGAGCGGTATCACGGTTGGTTGTAGTGGCTGCGTACTGCTCACCGTGAAGATGAGTTATCACCCCCTCAGCCACCAGTTCCACCAGCACCTCCGCTACTCTGGTGCTACGCTCATTTAGATCAGGGGATGCCACTGCCAGCTCCACCGATGTACTGGAGACGGCAAACACCTGTGGATGACGCTGCAACGCTTGGGCAAAGGAGTGACGCACACGTCCTACGGTGATGCCATCGATGCGAAACGGTATAAAATCCGACGGCTCGTGATAGTTGCAGGCACGAATGTGATCGATAAAGCTCATGTATCTATTACTCTAAAAAATACCAAGGAAGACTCTGATTAAGTCTGGTTAGATTTAGGCTGAGATAAAATTGTTCCAATTTGTTTCGAAGTGAGCAGTAATAGTCACTCTATTGCAGCGATTTTCGGAACGAATTGGAGCGATTTTAGCCAGCGTAAAGTAATCATGACTTGATCAGGGTCTCCCTAGGGAAGTCTACTCCCCCACCCCCGCCTGAATAACCTGCACACCCCACTGCTTCAGCTCGGCGCGATCCTGCAGGCTCACCCTCGTACGTAACGCGATCACATCTTTAGGTGCCATGCGACGATCAACCCGGTACTGTACCGGACGCTGCAGACGACCTTTGGCATCCAGCCGCCCCACCTGCAGGCGCAACCTCTCCACTGTAACCGATGTGGGGTTCTCCAGCTGCACAATCAAGCGGCCGCCTTTATCCATCCCCAGTCGGCTTCTGATATAGCGGTGAGGGTTTTCCGGCAGATCCAGCTGTAAAAAGGCCTTGGCAGCCGCTTTTCCTGTGGCGGAGCTGGAGGTAGAGGCTGCCTTAAAGTGGGTCAGAGCGCTGCGTCTGTCATTCTCATCCAGTGCCAGACGTCCCAAGGTGTGATGGGCATTCGCCGTCGGCAGCAACGACAGACTCTGTTCGAGATCGCTTTTTGCCCCAGACCGGTTGCCCAGCTTCACCCGCAGTTCACCACGCTTCAGGTAGTGACGGAAAAAGCCGTCATCCCTCGCCAGAGCACGATTGTAGGAGGCAAGTGCCTCTCTATTGCGTTTCTTGCCTGCCAGCGCATCACCTTCCAGCGAGTGAAAAAGTGCCTCCGCAGGCTCAATGGCAATCGCCTCCCTGGCGTAGCTGAGGGCCTGATCATGCCGTTTCTTCTGCAGCGCCTCGCCACCCTGCTTGTAGGCGGCATAGGCAGGCTCCGCCTTGCGCAGACTGCTAAGCATACGGCGGTAACGCCGCTCTCCCAGTTCGCCGCCGTGGACCCCGAGTTGCTCCGCCGTCTCACGGTTTTTTGCCACCCGCTCCGCCGACGGTGGATGGCTGGAGAATAGCCCAGACAACCAGTTACTCTCGCCCGCCTTGGAGAGGCGGACAAAGGTCTCCTGCAACCCCACCGCCGCCCGCGGATCGTAACCGGCCCGTACCATATAGACCATGCCGTAGTAGTCCGATTCGAGCTCCGCACCCCGGGAGTAGCGCTGACTGAGAAGAGAGGCACCGATAGTGGCGGCCCCCACGGCCAGCCGGGAATAATCACTATTTTGTGTGGCGATTCCGGCAGCCATGACGGCTCCCTGTAGCAGCAGACCTTTTTCCATCCTCTTGGCCCCGTGACGGGCGGCGGCATGAACAATCTCATGGCCCAACACAGCGGCCAGCTCAGCCTCATTTTTCAGTTCCATAAGCAAGCCGCGATTGACCGCAATCTTACCTCCTGGCAGTGCCCAGGCGTTGGGGCTGGCGTCGTTAATCACTACAAACTCATAGGGCAGCTTACGGTCACTCTCGGCTGTCAGGCGCTGCCCCACCTGCTGTATATAACTCGTTAATTTAGGATCGAGCCGATAGTCTCCACCCTGCATCTGCCGACTGGGGCCGTACTGTTTTTTGCCGATAGCAAGCTCCTGCGACTCCGACACCAGGGTTAGCTCTTTCTCGCCGGTCACCGGGTTGACGGCACAGCCGGAGAGCTGCAGAAGCAGTAGGAGTACGAGGGGTGTAATCTGGTGGCGACAGAGGCTAATCATCTTGCTTCTCCTCACGTTTTACCTGTTCCCACAGGCGATCCATTTGATCCATCTCGATGGCAGGCAGCTTGAGCCCCTGGGAATCAAGTATCTGTTCCATGCGGCGGAAGCGCTTCTCGAATTTTCCGTTGGCCTCCCGCAGGGCGCTCTCCGCATCCACGTCCAGACGACGCGCCAGATTGACGCAACTGAACAGCAGATCCCCCACCTCTTCCCTTAGCCGGACAGGGTTGCCGGCATCTTCCAGCTCATCCGTAATTTCGTTCAACTCTTCATCCACCTTGGCAACAACACCCGCCACATCGGGCCAGTCGAACCCCACCTTGGCCGCCCGTTTCTGCAGCTTCTCCGCCCGCAGCAGGGCCGGTAGGGCCTGAGCAACACCATCCAGCTGACCATGTGCCCCCTCCTCTGCCTTCTTCCTGCGCTCCTCCGCCTTGAGCCGCTCCCATGCCCGGCTCTGTTCTGCCACATCCGACACCTCGGCATCGGCAAAGACATGGGGGTGACGCCGCAGCATCTTGGTATTAATAGCGTGTACCACGTCGCTGAAGTCAAAACTTCCTTGTTCCCGAGCCATCTGGGCGTAGAAAACCACCTGAAACAGCAGGTCACCCAACTCATCACGCAGCTCTCCCATATCACCCCGCTCGATGGCATCGGCCACTTCGTAGGCCTCTTCGATGGTATAGGGGACAATGGTGGCAAAGGTCTGCTCCCGATCCCAGGGACAGCCCTTTTTGGGATCGCGCAGCCGCGCCATAATCTCAATTAGTTCGTTAATCGGCATCGGACGCGCTCTGCGGTCACTGCTTCAGCGGGTGATCTTCTGGCAGGAGTTTGGATATCCAGATAGCAAGCTTGTGGCGCATTCCCGGCTCATCCATCTGATCCTTGGCAAGGGGCTGGATCTGCTTGTCATACACCAGTAGTTTGTAGACATATTCAATCTTGAGGTGGTGTGAATCGGTCGCCTCAAACTCTGCGGCACCACGCTTTTCGGCATAGATCATACCCACACGTAACGCTTCTTTGAGGAGCTCTTTCTCATTTTTCAGCTTTTTCATACGGTGCATCCCATAATATCGGACAGGCTTATTCTATGTATGATTGATGGGAAACGGGAGGCACTATTGAAATCAAGGAGATAATGCCTTGAAAAAAGAACTTTTTCCTCTCTGAACATCCCACTTCTTCTACTCATTTGAGAGACCCCCATTATAAACACGCTTAAACAGACAGGTCTCGCCTTTTACCATTTTTTACATCCGGGTTTTAGGATATGCTACTACACCTACGATCTATACAGTATTTCTGCAAAGTAGACACCTGAGGTAATTCATGAGCCTATTGAAATGGTCGCCCGATCTCGATACCGGTATTTCGGTAATCGATAAACAGCATCAGCGTATTGTGGAGTACATCAACCAGTTAAATCACGCGCAGCAGTCCTCAAGCCGCGAAGAGGTTGGCGAGGTACTTGATCAACTCGTTGACTACACACTCTCCCACTTCACCTTTGAGGAAGAGTTGATGGAAGAGAGCGGTTACCGTTTCGTGAATGCGCACAAGAAGGTGCATAAACTGTTTGTACGCAGAGTCAGTGATTATGTTGAGCGTTTCAAAACAGGTGAAGATATTACCGATGAGTTGCTCACCTCTCTCAAAACCTGGCTGGTTAATCACATCAAAAACGATGACAGTGACTACACGGAGATTGTCAAAGAGAGCATGGGTGATGGGAAGGAGAGCGGTGGCTGGCTATCCCGTTCTATGAAGAAGATTTTTGGATAAAACTCGGGACGATAGATGGCATACCTGGACTGGAAAGAAGAGCTGGAAACCGGCATTGATATTATTGATACTCAGCACAAACGTATCGTTGACTACATCAACCAATTGCACGATATAGCTCGGGGAGAAAGTGACACTGAAGTGAGCGATGTCATCATCGCACTTGTTGATTACACACTTTCTCATTTTGTATTTGAAGAGAGTCTGCTTGAAGAGGCGGGCTATGAGAAAAGCGCTGAGCATATTCGTGAGCACGATGCGTTCAGAAATAAAATATTTGCCTTCAAAGCGCAGGCAACCGAAGGTGGCGATGTCGCCCCATCTCTGCTGAAACTACTCAACGACTGGCTCTTCACACATATTCAGGAGGAAGATGGGCAGTATGTAACCACTGTACGCCTACACCTGGAGCAGCAGGAGATAAAGCCCGGCTGGCTTAAAAAACAGGCTGACCGTTTTTTTAAATAGCTTCATCAGAAACAAACACTCCCTACCACAACTCCGCCCCCTTCGGGCCGGAGTTTGTTCCGATCCACCACCGCCCCCTTCTCTAAAAGCGGTACATTCTACACCCGGCAATCGATAACCTCCCCTATAGCCAGGGACAATGAACAACAAACGATAGTGTTAAGTTCCCTTGAATGTTCTATGTTTGTTCTATACTGTTATCATCCCAGGTATAGAGAGAAGCAGGGCATCCCCATGACCACCCTATCGGAAAAAAGTGATGACCGCTGGTCCCGCGCCATCATTCTGGTAGATATGAACGCCTTTTTCTGTGGCGTGGAACAGGCAGACCACCCGGAGTGGCAGGGGCGGCCCATCGGCATTACTAACGGTGAGCAGGGCACCTGCATCATCACCAGCTCCTACGAAGCACGCGCCCACGGGGTGCGTACCGGCATGCGGGTCAGGGAGGCGAAGACGATCTGCCCTGGTTTTATCCAGATCCCGGCCCGCCCCGAGCGCTATGCCGAGGTATCAACCAATATCATGCACGCACTCACCGATATCACACCTGATATAGAGGTATTTTCAGTAGATGAGGCGTTTCTCGATATTACTCACTGCCGACGCCTGCACGGCACCCCACCCCAAGTCGCCCGTCTGGTGAAACAGACCGTGCAAGAGGCATCCGGTGGTGTGCTCTGCTCTGTAGGGGTGAGCGGTGACAAGACCACTGCCAAATACGCCGCCAAGCTACATAAGCCCGATGGATTGACGGTAATCCCCCCGTGGGAGGCGGCGGCGACACTGGCACCGGTGGCCGTCACAGAGCTCTGCGGTATCGCCAACGGTATCGGCCGTTATCTGGCCGAACGTGGCATACACCGGTGTAGTGATATGCCGCGGCTGCCAATTGGCGAACTAGGGCAACGTTTCGGCAACCCCGGACGCCGCATCTGGCTGATGGCCCAGGGGCTGGATCCGGAACCGATAATCCGATCAGTACCGGAGCCAAAGTCTATCGGGCACGGAAAGGTGATGCCTCCGGAGACCCGAGACTCATTGGTAATCATCACCTTTCTCCAGCACATGGCCGAGAAGGTGGCGGCGCGACTGCGCCGCTGCGGCTACCATGCCGACCGTTTCTTTATCGGCCTGCGCACCGCCGAAGCTTGGCTGGGAGGGAAATACCCCTATAACCCACCGACCAACCACGGTGCCGATATCACGGCACTCTGCCGACACTTTATGCACACCCTGTGGCAGGGGCAGCCGGTCTACCAGGTGCAGGTGACGGCGATCAGGATCACTCCCTGCCAGGGACAGCTGGACCTGTTCGCCCCTCGACAACGGCGGGAACAACAACTGGACAGCACCATGGATGCCATTAACCGTCGCTACGGCGAATTCACTCTGGCCCCGGCCCGTCTGCTACTGCGGTCGAAGATGCCCAACGTCATCGCCCCGGCATGGAAACCCTTTGGTCATCGCGAAACAATCCTCGGATAAGCGCAATGTGCGGCGGCGTCTACTATCTTATCGAGGGCCAGGAGGTCCGGACCTACTTCCCCAACCCCAAGGCGTGTCTGCCGGTAAGGAAACGAGTTGGTGGTATCGAACTGCTTCCATGGGGCCGTCGTAAGAGTCAGGCAGGGAAACTTCCCCTCGGCGGCTGGGCACGGCTGGAGTCGATCTACGAAGGGCGCTGGGACCGATGGTTCCCCACCCCGGTAAAGCTCAACATCTCCCAGTTTATGGAGAAGGATATCGAAGGCGGCAGCCACTGGTATGACCTGACACCGGGGAAATGGGTACAGGGGCTGGTAGCCCACTGGGACAACGAACGACGAGTCTATGTGGTGACCATCACCCCGGAGAGGGAGGATGCGGTACACGATCGCTGGCCACGGATTATGAGTGGTTAGTTCCGAAAGCAGAGAAAACAAAAGGGGATCACGATAATCGTGATCCCCTCTCGAAGATGGCGCGCCTGGAAGGATTACTCACGCTGCGCGTTCGTGCTGCGGGCCTCCGGCCCTTGTCGAACAAGCCTTTTGAGTCGGAGGTTCGAGTGCGACTAACCCGATCCAATAAAAAACCCACCTTGAGAGGTGGGTTTCTATGTATGGCGCGCCTGGAAGGATTCGAACCTCCGACCGCTCGGTTCGTAGCCGAGTACTCTATCCAGCTGAGCTACAGGCGCTTTTTCTGGAGGGCGAATTCTGCTGATTTATCGCCCGCTTGTCAACCCATTATTTAGCACTCCGGCTGTTTAACCCTGATCTTCTCTTTGGTGAATCAGTAAATCGGCATAAGCCATATTCTCTGTTTCTCTGTAAAACAGTACGCACTTGTTGCGCAGCCAGATCCAAAGACAAGCCCATGTGTAATCTTGAGCGAAGGGTTGACTCACGATGAGGGGTTCAGAGGTTTTTTATAGTCGGCATAAATTTAAAGCCCGGGATTGATTCGCGCCATCCTTGGCGCTCACCCTACGGGCCGCGCATCCGCGCGGTCAAAACGGCTTCCTGCCGTTTTTATCGAACGAAGGGCTCTCATCAAAACCTCAACCTTCCCCATAAAAGAAAAGGCCCCGCAATGCGGGGCCTTTTCTTTTATGGCGGAGAGCGAGGGATTCGAACCCTCGATACGCTATTAACGTATATACCCTTAGCAGGGGCACGCCTTCAGCCACTCGGCCAGCTCTCCAAAAAAACTTACTATCGCGTTTTATCCAATGGCCCTATCGGGCCATGCGGGGGCACGCGTTATTCGGGACTCTATCCCTCACCCATCCGAAGACGGCGGTATTCTACCCCATTTTTTTTCCTATTGCTGCTATCAATTAACAGCAAAAGGAAAAAAATCCGCACCTACCCGAGGAGTGATCGCAACCCTCTATTACTCAACTGGTTTGGATATGAATGGGGCTCGAACGAACCCCATCAGATGACTATATCAGTCCTCAGCAGATTCCTGTTCTTGCTGCTGTTCACGCTTGATGCGCTCATAGATCTCTTCACGATGAACTGTTACATCACGAGGTGCATTCACACCAATGCGAACCTGATTGCCTTTGACTCCGAGCACCGTAACGGTAACTTCATCGCCAATCATCAGTGTTTCGCCTACACGGCGAGTTAAAATCAACATCGTCCTGTCTCCCTGTACATTTATTCCAAGAATGACAACATCTCACCACTCCAGAGCGACACATCCTGGTGCCCATGAAATAGTTTATGCCGCCGCCAACCAAGCACTTACATCCAAGGGAACCCTGTGGAGAAAGAGCGAAATCGGATTTTACCAGCCCCACACAAAATTCTAAAGGGAATCGAACACCTAATTATTTGTGGTGAAATAAACAGATGTCCAGCTAACCTCCTAGCTTGAGTATAGACCGTACTTTTAGGTAGCAGGTTCCATCGCCAGCCCAAACGCTTCGTGCAGAGTACGCACCCCAAGTTCCAGATATTTCTCATCCACCACAACGGAGATTTTTATCTCTGAGGTTGAGATCATGCGAATATTGATCCCTTCCTTGGCGAGAGATTCGAACATCTGGCTGGCAATACCCGCATGGGAACGCATGCCAACGCCAACCAGTGAGATTTTTACAATCTTGTCATCACCATGAACTTCACGCGCGTTAAGAATCTTTGAGGTATCCCCAAGTATCTCCAACGCCTTGGGGTAGTCACCACGGTTCACCGTAAAGGTGAAGTCGGTAGTATCATCTTCAGCAATATTCTGGATGATCATATCGACTTCGATATTTTCCGCCGAAATCGGTCCCAGGATGCTGTATGCCACACCGGGGGTATCGGGCACCCCAAGTATCGTCAGTTTGGCCTCATCACGACTGAACGCGATACCCGCAATTTTTGCCTCTTCCATACCCTCCTCCTCGAAGGTGATCAGGGTGCCCTCGCCCTCTTCAAAACTAGAGAGAACACGCAGGGGTACATTGTATTTGCCGGCAAACTCCACCGCCCGGATCTGCAGTACTTTAGACCCGAGGCTGGCCATCTCCAGCATCTCTTCAAAAGTGATTCGTTCCAGGCGGCGCGCATTCGGCTCCACCCTGGGGTCTGTGGTGTAAACACCATCCACATCGGTAAAGATCTGACACTCGTCCGCTTTCAACGCCGCCGCCAGTGCCACCGCCGTGGTATCGGAGCCGCCGCGGCCCAGAGTAGTGATGTCACCATGCTCATTGACCCCCTGAAAACCGGCAACCACTACAACCCGGCCCGCTTCCAGATCGGCACGCACCCGTGCATCGTCGATATCCTGGATCCGCGCCTTGCTGTGGGCACTGTCGGTCAGTATATGAACCTGAGTACCGGTATAGGATCTGGCATCACAACCCACCTTATGCAGCGCCATGCTCAACAGTGCGATGGTAACTTGCTCTCCGGTTGAGAGTAGGACATCCATCTCCCTGGCACTGGGCTGCTCATCAATAGCACTAGCCAATGAGACCAATCGGTTGGTCTCTCCCGACATAGCCGAGACCACTACGATAACCTGATCACCCCGTTCACGGACGGAGGCCACTTTTTTTGCAACCGCCTCAATCCTCTCGACGGTACCGACGGATGTACCGCCATATTTCTGGACAATAAGAGCCATCTGTTACTGCTCACTTACCTTTGTGCGTATCCTGCCGTGGGCTGGATACGGTTGATAAAATTTTCTATCCGCTCAGCCTTCAAGGCGTTCGCGCACCCAAGCCTCAGCCGCCTCAAGCGCACCGGGCAGAGCTGAAGGATCACTGCCGCCGGCCTGTGCCATATCCGGGCGTCCACCGCCCCGGCCACCAACCTTCTCGGCAACAAACTTCACCAGATCACCTGCCTTTACCTTGCCGGTCTGATCTTTGGTAACACCGGCGACCAGGCTCACTTTCTCGCCCTGTATCGTCGCCAGTACGATCACCGCACTGCCAAGCTTGTTTTTCAGCTGATCCATAGTGTCGCGCAGAGCCTTGGGATCAGCCCCATCCAGCTTCGCAACCAGCACCTTCACTCCACTAATATCGACTGCACTGCTGGAAAGGTCGCTGCCGGCCGCACTTGCCAGCTTAGACTTCAACTGTTCCAGTTCCTTCTCCAGCTTACGGTTACGCTCTACCAGCTGGGCAACCTTAGTATCCACGTCATCGCGTCCGGACTTCACTAGTTCAGCTACTCGATGGAGGCGGTTTTCATCCGCTTCCACCCAGTTTATCGCCTGCTCACCAGTTACCGCCTCGATACGGCGAACACCGGATGCAATGCCGGTCTCTGCAGTAATTTTTACCAAGCCGATATCGCCCACCGCCTTAACATGGGTGCCACCACACAGTTCGGTAGAGAAGTCCCCCATCCGCAGCACCCTTACCTGGTCGGCATACTTTTCGCCAAACAGCGCCATGGCACCGCTCTTTTTCGCATCTTCCAGCGACATGATGCGGGTCTCAACCATATCGTTGCCGCGAATCTGTTCATTCGCCATGCGCTCAATGGCCTGGAGCTGTTCCCGACTCATAGGCTCAAAGTGAGAGAAGTCAAAACGCAGCCGTTCCGAATCAACCAGTGATCCTTTCTGCTGTACATGCTCACCCAGCACCCGGCGCAGTGCTTCGTGCAGCAGATGTGTAGCCGAGTGGTTGAGAGCGGTCGCTTCACGCTTTTCAGCTTCCACTCTGGCCTGAACCAGATCACCCACACGAATCACATCACCCTTGAGGTGACCATTGTGGATAAAGACATTACCGCCCTGCTTGCGTGTATCGGTAACGATAAAGGCCGCACCGTCCAGACCCAATTCACCGACATCGCCTGCCTGACCACCCGATTCTGCATAGAAGGGAGTGCGATCAAGTACAACCATACCCTGCTCATCATCCCCCAAGGTATCCACCGATTTGCCATCCTGGAACAGGGCGATCACCGTGGACTCGTCCTCCAACCGCTCATAGCCGGTAAAGTCGGTCTCGCCATCGAGGGAGATATCAAGCTGCTGGTCGGAGCCAAAGTTACTGGCGGCGCGGGCGCGTTCACGTTGTGCCTCCATCTCCGCTTCAAACCCCTCCATATCGAGGGTCAGCTCCTTTTCACGTGCAATATCTGCAGTCAGGTCAGCGGGAAAGCCGTAGGTATCGTAGAGTTTAAAAACGACATCCCCGGGGATCTCTTTCCCTTCGAGTGATCCGATAGCGTGCTCAAGAATCTTCATGCCCTGTTCGAGGGTCTCGGCGAAACGCTCCTCCTCCACACGCAGTACCCGTTCCACCTGTCCGTGGGCCTTGGTCAGCTCGGGATAGGCGCCACCCATCTCACTATTGAGAACCGCTACCAAACGGTAGAAGAAGGGCTGCTTCATACCCAACATATAACCGTGGCGGATGGCGCGGCGGATGATACGCCGCAGTACATAGCCACGCCCTTCATTGGAGGGCAGCACACCGTCGACGATAAGGAAGGCACAAGAGCGAATATGGTCGGCGATCACTCGCAGGGACTTCTCTTCGAGATTATCGCAACCGGTAACTGCTGCCGTCCCCTTGATCAGGCTCTGAAAAAGGTCGATCTCGTAGTTACTGTGAACACCCTGAAGCACTGCAGCCAGCCGCTCCAGGCCCATACCGGTATCCACCGAGGGGCGAGGCAGGGGCGTCATTTTTCCTTCCTGGTCCCGGTTAAACTGCATAAACACCAGGTTCCATATCTCGATATAACGATCACCCTCCTCATCAGGTGTTCCCGGCGGGCCACCAGGAATTTCCGGACCATGGTCGTAGAAAATCTCGGAGCAGGGGCCGCAGGGACCGGTATCGCCCATGGACCAGAAGTTGTCTTTGGCGCCGCAACGGGAAAACCGTGTCTGATCGATTCCAATCTTATTGAACCAGATATCCTCGGTTTCCTTATCCTCTTCGTAAACTGTGACCCACAGCTTCTCTTCCGACAGACCAAGAGTTTCTGTCAGAAACTCCCAGGCGAAACCAATCGCATCCTCCTTGAAGTAGTCTCCAAAGCTGAAGTTGCCAAGCATCTCAAAGAAGGTGTGATGACGTGCGGTGTAACCGACATTTTCCAGATCGTTGTGCTTGCCGCCTGCACGTACGCAGCGCTGAGAGGTGGTAGCACGGTTATAGTCACGCTTCTCCCGGCCCAGGAACAGATCCTTGAACTGGACCATACCTGCGTTAGTGAACAGCAGAGTCGGGTCGTTGTGAGGCACAAGGGGGCTGGAGGCCAATTTTTGATGGCCCTTTTCAGCGAAAAAGTCGAGGAATGCGTTACGTATTTCTGCGCTGGTTTTCATACAGGGCTGGATCAAGATATCTGAAAAGGGGGAATAGTATGCAGATCAGGCCCTTTTGTCACCAGTGAAGGGCAAATATTGTGCGAATTCGGGCCAATTAGCCGTTGAAAAGGCCAAAGTAACAGCTTAAGACCTATAATGGCGCCATGGTCCTCCGCTATCTCAGGCTGTTCCTCTTTCTACCCGGAGTGTTACTGGGCACTCAGATACCGGCTGTAATCGACAGTTACGCCAAACGTGTGAATGCCCATCTGATTGAGGCAAATGAAAACTTCCGCGGTTTTCAGCAGATCGCTGATCGCCACTTCAGCGGTGATGTGGAAGCGTTGATCCGCCACCATGAAGCCAGTCACAATACCGTTTTCCAGGAAGAGGCTGAGAGCATCCGTCATATCTACCTGAGGGTCCAGCAACTCTCGGCAGCTTCAGAGGCTCTTGGGAAAGGCTGGAGCAGCCGACTGAAACTGTTGATTAGTGCGAAAGAGAGTGTGATTCTAGAGGAGACGTTCGCCTCCCACAGCTACACGCTCCCGATAAAGATGGAGACATTAATGTTTGGGTTGGCTGCAGGATTGCTGCTGCCATCGACGGCCGAAGCAGTAATACGGGTACTCTACTATCTCGGTCGGCGGCGCAGAGTGAACAAAGCTGCCGCTAAAAAACTGGGTGGGCCTCATAACTCCTCGACATAGCTGCGCTCTACGGGTGTCTGAACATACACTTTCCGTCCATCCACTTTCGCCCAGAAGTAGTAGTAACCTTTCTGAGGGTCACTGGTAACCTTGCCGTCGCGGACTTCCCACTCTTTGACATGATTGCCACTGGCAAACGTGACACGGTAATTTCCCTCCAACCAGCTCACACCGATACGGGAAATACGGTTTTGCTGCTCCTGAGAGCATCCGTAAAGAAGAAGTAAAAGCAGGAGGGTAAGTAGGCGAAAAGGGTTCATGATCGGCACTCCATAGTTGAGACAGCCCTACACAAAAGCCCTTTGGTACGACAGTACTGCATTGTCGTCTGTAAAATCCAACTTCAGGAGTTTTGTACATGGCAAGTTAATTGGCAGCCGAAGTTTACAGCCACCGGATATCAATTGTCAGCGGTTGCCCTTGGGAGGCAGACACACCGAACACACTTCATTCATGGCTATTCACCACCCCCTGCCAAACCGTGTCAGGCACCGGTCCAGCCGCGCAGGATCAACCGGTTTACTGAGAAATTCATCCATACCGACGGCAAAACAGGCCTGGCGAATATTTTCTGATGCGTTGGCGGTCAAAGCGATTATCGGTAAATAGTGACCTTCCCTCTCGGATGCCCGGTAGAAACGGGTAAAATCGATACCGTCCATGTTCGGCATGCGTAGATCAACCAATGCCAGGTCAAACATGCCTTCAGTTGCTACATCCAGCGCCCGTCGGCCATCTTCAACCAGCGTCACTTTGTGACCTGCTTGGCTCAGCAGTGTTCTGATCAACAGGGCGTTGACCGAGTCATCCTCCGCCACCAATACATTAAGCGCTTTTCCTTGATAAGCCATTTTCAGCTGCCCATCGCTATCAATCGGTGGTAAATCCACCGGATGATCGCGCTGTTCCAGCAGAGAGACCATAGTGCTCCACAGTACAACAGGGTTACATGGTTTAACCAACAGGCTCACACCACGCTCAACTTCGAAAACTGCACGGTTTGCATAAGTAAGATAGATGACAGGAAGACCCAACACCTGATAGCTACGCAAGGGCTGCCGATCACACTCCAGACCACCTCCACTTGGTTTGTCGGCAAATAGTACAAAATCTATATCATTGCCATTTTGAGAGGGTGTCATCGCGACGTTGGTCTCCGGCTCATCAATGCTCACCACCTGCATACCGGCACGCAGACAGGCCTCTGCCAGCACTTCCCTGCTGTCGGCCTGTGGTTCAAACAGTACAACCGTCTTTCCCTGTAACTTTGCAGGAGCACGTGGAGGGGTGAGTCCCTTAACCGGCCCCAACATCAAGGGCAGGTTGAACCAGAAAGCCGATCCTTCTCCTTCAACACTCTCAACATAGAGGTTCCCCCCCATTAGGCGTACAAGGTCTCTGGCGATAGTGGTACCGAGGCCACTGCCATCATACTGCCGGGTGGTGCTGGAGTCGGCCTGCCAGAAACTTTCGAAAACCCGCTCTAGTTTTTCGGGAGACATTCCGATTCCGGTATCCCTGACAGTGATACGCAGATGCCCCTCGGGAATACTCTCATCCTCATGAGCAACCTCTACATGGATTGTGATGCTCCCCCGGTCGGTAAACTTTACCGCATTACCGAGGAGGTTGTAGATCACCTGATTGATGCGCAGTTCATCACCGTAAACCTGTATCGGCACATCGCTATCGATATGGCTGACCAGCTCCACACCCCGATTCACCGCCTCGGAGCTAAGGGTGGCACAGACCGCCGTCATACTGGAACGCAGGTCAAACAATCGTGGCGTCAGCTCCAGTTTTCCTGCATCTATCTTTGAGAAATCGAGGACATCGACAACCAGTGACTCAAGCATATTGGCGGAGCTACGCACAGACTCCAGATACTGCCGTTGTTCACGATCCAGGGTGGTGGTGGCAAGCAGCCGTGACATACCAACGACTCCCGCCAGTGGTGTGCGCAGCTCATGAGTCATGATCGCAAGAAAGTTGCCCTTGGCCCGATTGGCAGCCTCCGCCGCTTTTCTCGTATCATGAAGGTTACGTAAGAGTACCGCCTGATAGAGGGGCAGAATAACCAACCCAACCAGCTGAAAAATAACGGCGAAACCATCACTCGCCCAACCTGACAGGGCAATCACCACTATATTGAAGCCCACAAAACTGGCGACACAGGCCACTATCAGGTTGCGTAGGCCGAAACGAGTCCCTTGGGAGACATAGGACCAGAGGTAGATAAGAAAGAAGGGGCTGATCACCTCACCATTGAGGTAGATGCAAAAGGAGGTACCGCTTGTGTCCGCCATGGCACCCAGGTAGGTACGCAGCTGGTTATGTTCCGGCCGCAGGATTACGTGTAGAAAAATCCCTGCAAACCAGACGAAGTGGAGGCCAAAGAGATAGAAGTACTGCTCCCAGGTGAACGGGAAGTACCCCTCCATTTTCCCCAAGCCGAGGAGTGCAACCAGCACACCCCAGGCGATCAACCTAACAGAGGCGGACTGAAATTCATTATTGCGCCACAGCCGCGCTATCGCCACAGCAGCCGCCAATGTAGCACTATGATTTCCATATCGCTCTACCCGCTTTTTCGATAATAAACCCTATCATTTCAACAACTGTGAGGCATTTTACCTCTCTTGTTGCTGTTAAAGCGAAAAAAACGGAAAGTGGCGATGCACAATAGTCCCGAAGCACTATCTTCATAGAAACAAAGTGTATCTGTAGGGCGAATTTGTTCGCGATCAGGCTCCGGGCATGTTCTTCGCGAACAAGCTCGCCCCTACACCCGATTCACGAATTATTGTGCACAACCATTAAACGGAAAAACGTGGAGCTTTCAAACAACCAGACACACTAGTGCAACGCACTCTCCCGGCTGTCTCACCAACGAGACCAGTGTCTGCCCGGAAAGAGGGTGACCACAAAGTAAGAGCGTCAGCTTAGCCGACATATCCATCAACCCAGTCCAGTGGATAGCGTCCCCAGTGATGAACAGCATCAGAGATGGATTGCAGCACCTCATCACTTACCTGGCAGGGTATCTCTCCATGGTTATCAGAGAGAATAAAACCACCACCCCTGCCTGCTTTGGCAATTGCACGCCTTACCTCATCCTCAGCCTCCTGGGAGCTCCAGCGGCGCATGGTGACACCGTTAAGATTTCCCAGCAGCGTCAGCTTTCCGGCTGCAATCTGTTTTAACTCTGCCAAATCCTCATCTGTACTGACACCCACCACACCGGTGCCGGTTTCGATCAGATCCTGCAAAATTCCTTTACAGCGCCCTGATGCCATGTGAGTGGCGATGGGGCCGTTGATCTGCGGCAGAGTACGCTTCGCCACTTTAAAGCCAGTCTCAAGGTAGAGCTCCCGCGGAATAATTGTGGTCGAAGCGACCGGATCGAAATAGCAGATGGCATGGGCACCCGCCGCCAATTGAGCGTTGGCCCAGGCAACGGTGAACTTCTCATTCAAATCCATAAGATGTTGAAACCTATCCTGCTCCTGCTGCATAAGCATCAGGTATGCTTCGAAACCCATCTGCATCACCGGCAGCGAAAAGGGTGACATAACCACCCCGATGATCAGCGCCTCGTCGCCCGCTTCAGCCTTCAGTAGTTGCTGGGTTTTTAGTACCCGCTGCAGCCCCTCCGCTTCATCAATACCAGGCACCGCCAGCGTATCGATACATTGGGATGTTGTTATCGGCGGCATACCCGCATTGGGTGGGCCATCGGCATAGAAGATTGAGCTACCACCCCAAGCCTCTACTTCGATCGAAGCGTGGTAAAAGGTGTAGTAACAGTCATGGCCATAGCGTTTACGCAGACGCAGTTGCCCTTCAGCCACTGCCTCAGGATCTGAAAAATAGGCCTCTATACCAAGTCCCATCTCCTTGGCGCCATGAAGTGTTAACAGGAGAAAGAAGGGAACCCGATCAGCCTCTTTCTGTTGCAGAGTATTGAGCACCCGCTCCATTGATGTCATCTCATTTACACTCATGCCCGCTCCCCCATAATCATTTTCATTACGGGCAGTGCCTCGGTTGCAGTATTAGCTGTCGCATCCGCTCTCACCTCCTGCCAAAGGTTTGGATCGAAACGGAAAGGAGCACCGCCAACGACAATTTTCACTGCATGTCCACGCTGCTCCAACTGCTCGCGAACATAACCAACCCTGAGAGCCGAGCGTAACATCAGGGTTGAGATCAGAAGCACTTCAATCCCATCCTCTTCCACCCGCTGTATAAGAGTGTCGGCATCCTGCTGCCCCAGGTCATCCACCTGCAATCCCGAAGCGCGCAAAACCGCATACACAATGCGTTTACCCAAAAGGTGGAAATCTTCGAGTACCACAATCGCAGTCTTCGGCTGATGTTCGTATAGTGACTGCCTTTGAGATGAGATGCTGGTGGTTACGATATCCTCACAGATACGGCTGCTCATGTAGATCTGTGAGAGCGCTACGCTCCCCTCTTCCCAACCATTGCCTATACGCTCCATCACCGGCGCAATAACAGACTCCACCACTTCAATGAGTGATACTGACTGCAGACACTGATTAATAATCTCTTCCGCTTTGATGCGATCAAGCGAAAGCAGCGCCTGTTCAAGTTCTACCGAGACCAGTTCAGTATTTGACATCAAATTGACTTCCCGCAGCAACGCATAAACCCGCTTACCTATAAGATAGCTTGTTTTTAGTACTGGAGCTCAGAGAATTAGCCGTTGTAGTCGAATTCTGGACCCTGGCCTGCACCGGAATGAGGGTGGTTTTTGGATAATCCTAGAATCCTCAGTTGGACAGGGTGGAGAGTGCACTTGCGGTGGTGCAGTACAAAGCTCAACGACGCGGAATAGTTATTTATGTCCATGGATGGACGGTATGCAGAAAATGCAGGAGCAATTTTCTGTCTATTCCAAGGAGTTGTAACGCCGTAATGCGCCAACCCAAGTGCGCTATCCGCACTGTAGCGTAATTCACCCGGAGAGTGACATAGGCAATCGCAGTCTATGCAATTTAAATCAATGCCTTGCCCGTAGAATGGAGCGATTAACTGAGAATTCCAGGATAATCAAACCCTTGCGGGTCTCACAACCAAGCTACTCTCGCCAGAGGGCCTGGCGAATCATCTCAGGGGGAAAACCTCTATATTCGAGAAAGCGGGCGCGTCTAGCCCACTCTTTGAAATCGACGGGTCGATCAGAGCCAAACTTTCGACAGTTGGCCTCTTCCAGCAGTTGCAACCACTCCTCATCTCGCTCATCCAACCACTCTTCCGCCAAGGTGCTGTCAATTCCCCGTTCCCGCAATTCAAGGCGAATACGTGAAGGGCCGAATCCTTTGCGTTTACGAAAGGCGATGTACTGCTCGGTAAAGCGTTCATCGCTCAGATGGTTCCTACTTTCCAGACTATCAAGCACCGGATCAAGCCGAGTGATATCCTCAACTTTGGATTGCAGCTTCCGGCGCAACTCAGCACGGCTGTGCTCACGCAAAACGAGCAGGCGCATCGCCGCCTGCTCTATCTCATTGTCAGTAGTGAGGCTCAGGCCTTTACCTCCACCTCACCGGTCTCAGGGTCAACCTGCACTTTGGGAAAGGCAATCTCGCGAATTTTGCTCTCAATCTCCTGGGAGATATCGGGATTCTCTCGCAGGAAATTACGCACATTCTCCTTACCCTGGCCGATGCGGTCACCGTTGTAGCTGTACCAGGAGCCGGACTTATCCACCAACCCCTCCTTCACACCCAGATCTATAATCTCACCCTCACGGGAGATACCGGAGCCGTAGATAATCTCGAAATTAACCACTTTGAAGGGTGGAGCGACTTTGTTTTTCACCACCTTCACCTTGGTCTCATTACCGACCACCTCGTCGCCCTTCTTGATCGCACCAGTGCGGCGAATATCAAGCCGGACTGAAGCGTAAAACTTGAGCGCATTACCACCGGTGGTAGTCTCGGGTGAGCCAAACATAACGCCGATCTTCATACGAATCTGGTTGATAAAAATGACAATACAGTTGGAACGCTTGATGTTGGCGGCGAGTTTACGTAGCGCCTGAGACATGAGTCGGGCCTGAAGACCGACATGATGATCGCCCATCTCTCCTTCGATCTCCGCCTTTGGCGTAAGCGCGGCAACAGAGTCGACAACTACCACATCAACAGCGCCGGAACGCACCAGCATATCGGTGATCTCCAAAGCCTGCTCGCCGGTGTCGGGCTGGGAAACCAGCAACTCATCGACATTGACTCCAAGTTTTTCGGCATAGGAGGGGTCCAGTGCGTGCTCGGCATCGACAAAGGCAGCGGTACCACCCTGCTTCTGCGCTTCGGCAACCACATGAAGTGTCAACGTAGTTTTACCCGAAGACTCCGGGCCGTAGATCTCAACCACTCTCCCCTTGGGCAGACCGCCGATACCCAGGGCGATATCCAGATTAATCGAGCCGGTTGATATCGCCTCAATGTTGCGGGAAGCGGCAGAGTCTCCCATACGCATCACCGCCCCCTTACCGAATTGTTTCTCGATCTGGCCAAGTGCTGCACTCAAGGCTTTTTTACGATTGTCGTCCATCTTATCCCCCGGGATTGAAATTAGCATCGGCATCCATCCGACTAGGTATTCTCTTGGAGTTCTCTTGATGTTCTATATTATGGCACAGCCAGAGGCTCAAGTCATGAGTCCGTGAACCATTTTTTTAGCACTTTATAGCGAAGCGGTGACCCCGCATCATCTGAAGAGGCCAAAACGAACCCACGAATCCGCCACTTAAGGGGTCTGGATATCTGGTAATCAGGCAGCACCCGCACCTTTCGGGCCAGAGTGACATGCGGGGTATAGGCCCGCTTTTCAGGTTCAAAACCGCAGTCGTACAAGCGCTCCTTGAGATCGGCAACGAGTTTCTGGAGCTGATCCGGGATATGAGAAGGCCCGCACCAGAGGATTCCCGGGCGTCGCCACAGCTCGATCTTGTCGATGGTCAGCTCAAAGGGAGTGATGATCACCTCATCAGCCGCCTCTATCAGGCAGGTGTACTGATCAGGAGAGACCCGGCCGAGAAAGGCCAGAGTGATATGCAGATCATCGGGTTGGTGAACCCTGCCACCGTGACCAGAGAGCGCACTGGAAACTCTGTGCAATCCAAGCCGGGTATCGGCATCCGGCCAGAGGGCAAAAAAGAGCCGCTGGGAGTGACGCTTAGTCAAAAAGGTCCAGAACGCCCTGTAACGCCTGAGAAACTGCCTGACGGCGAACCGATTCACGATCACCCTCGAAACAGTGTTGCTGAGAGTTAACCTCCCCACCTCTAATGCCCCAGGCGAAGCAGACGGTGCCCACCGGCTTATCCGCTGACCCGCCGCCAGGCCCGGCAATGCCACTCACCGACAACGCTACCGACCCACGGCCCTGCTCCAAGGCACCTACCACCATCTCTCGCACCACGGTTTCGCTCACTGCTCCATATTGTTCCAGGGTCTCGATGGAAACCCCCAGCATCTCCTGCTTCGCCTCATTGCTGTAGGTGACAAAACCCCGATCAAAGCAGCCGCTGCTACCGGGAATATCGGTCATCACCTTGGCGATCCAGCCGCCGGTGCAGGACTCGGCGGTTACCAGAGCCATGCCCTCAAGCACCAGCTGCCGCCCGACTTTTCTTGCCAACTGCTCCAGTTCTCTATCCATTCTCTCTTAAACCGGCTACCTGTTTCCTCATGATAGCAGTACAGGGGAGAAACCAAAACGGCACTCAACCATGCACCGAAAGGTCACTATTTAACCTGCGTTCAGATCGATATGACATTCCTGTTTCCACCCTTCAGAAAGGCGTTGATATTGTCGACCACTCCATCACAGATCATTTGAGTACAGGCGGGATCCGCTGGATTGAGGCCTGGTGTATTGCACACAGAGATACCCCTCGCCTGAGCTGCCGCCATATCGACATGGTCGTAGGCGTCTCCCGCCACTGCAATCAGCTTGAGCTTGAACGCCTTGTCGATCACCTCCTGGGTGATGGGGGTGAAGACAGAAATAATGACATCTGAACGCCAGCAGTTTTCAGATACCTGATCCGACTCCAGCCTCGGATACTGTATCCAGCCAAACTTCCCAAGATTGATCTCTGGAAAATCGGCCTCTCCGGCCAATCGGCCGCTGTCGACAACGACAATATTCATAATGAGTACACCCACAGGATTAATATCGGCGCATTATATAGTGTTTCGCCTACCCCGCCAGTCGGCCCCATGGATTACCATGACAAGGAAATTTTAGGCTAAACTGTGCCGCCCACAACTGACACTGTTGAAATTTGTATGGAAATCTTATGTGAACACCGCGCCTCCCCCGCCAAGCTGGAGATACTCGGCATCTTTGACTGGCCGATCTGGGAGAAAGAGGTCTCAGAATTTGACTGGCATTACGACCGCACTGAGGTCTGTTATTTTGTCCGCGGCAAGGTGATTGTCACCCCCACTGACAGCGAGCCTCAAGAGTTTGGCCGTGGTGATCTGGTTACCTTCCCCGCCGGCATGTCCTGCACCTGGAAGGTACTGTCAGAGGTAGAGAAGCACTACAACTTTGAGTAAGAGATAAGTATGTCCGCTGCCGAAACACCCAAGCACACGCCGATGATGCAGCAGTACCTTCGCATTAAGGCTGAGCACCCGAGTATGCTGGTGTTCTACCGCATGGGGGATTTCTATGAGCTCTTCTTTAAAGATGCAGAAAAAGCGGCACAACTGCTCGACATCACTCTGACCAAACGGGGAAAATCAGCGGGCAAACCCATTCCTATGGCGGGAATACCCCATCACGCGGCTGAAGGCTATCTTGCCAAGTTGATCCGTAAGGGTGAGTCGGTGGCGATCTGTGAACAGATTGGAGACCCCGCCCTCAGCAAAGGCCCCGTTGAACGGAAGGTAGTCCGTATTGTCACCCCCGGTACGGTGACGGATGAAGCTCTGTTGGAGGAGCGACGGGATAATCTGCTGGCCGCCGTGCATGAGATAGAGGGACGTTTCGGACTCGCCACCCTCGACCTCGGCAGTGGCCGCTTCTCCCTGCTAGAACTGAATGATAGCGAGGCGCTGGGTGGTGAGCTGGAGCGACTTCTTCCGGCGGAGTTACTGGTGGAGGAAGATACGCCACTACCGAGCGAAGTGCGACGCGATGGTGGAACAACGCGCCGTCCCGCTTGGCATTTCGATCTGGAGACCGCCGAGCGGTTACTCACCCAACAGTTTGGTACCCGTGACCTGGGTGGCTTCGGTTGCAGTGATCTACCGTTGGCAATAGCCGCCGCCGGTTGCCTGCTGCAGTACGTGAAAGAGACGCAGCAGAGCGCCCTCCCCCATATCCGTGGACTCTCCGTCGAGCGACGGGAAGATGCAGTGATTATCGATGCAGCCACCCGCCGCAACCTGGAGATCGACTCCAATCTCAGCAGTGCCGGCAAGCACACCCTGGCAGGCATTCTGGATCGTACCGCCACCCCAATGGGTAGCCGCATGTTGCGCCGCTGGATCAGCCGTCCGTTACGGGACAGCGAGCAGATCCGGGGCCGCCACAATGCCATCAGTCAACTACTGGAACAGCAGGCCTATCCTGAACTACAGGAGCCGCTACGAGGTATCGGTGATATCGAGCGTATCCTCGCCCGTATTGCATTGAGATCTGCACGTCCACGAGACCTCGCCACCCTGCGTGATTCTCTTGCCCTACTGCCACAACTACAGCAGCAACTTCACTCCTTCGATGCGCCACTGCTTGAAAAACTGGCTATGGAGGCAGGCACTCACCCACAAGAGGTGGAACTGCTACAACGTGCGATTATCGAAAATCCACCGGTATTGATCCGTGACGGCGGGGTACTGGCCAGAGGCTATGACAAAGAGCTGGATGAGCTGCGCGACCTTTCGCAAAACGCAGACCAGTTTCTGCTCGATCTGGAAGCCAGAGAGAAAGAGCGTACCGGTATCGCCACTCTTAAGGTGAGCTACAACCGGGTACATGGCTACTACATCGAAGTCAGCCGCATTCACTCGGACTCGGTACCGGATGAGTATGTGCGACGCCAGACCCTAAAGGGGGCCGAACGCTTCATCACCCCAGAGCTTAAAAAGTTCGAAGATCAGGTACTTTCAGCCCGGGAGCGTTCACTGGCGCGGGAGAAATCACTCTACGCTGCACTGCTGGAAGCGCTGCAGCCGAGCATTGCCAAACTGCAACAGTGTGCCGATGCCCTGGCCGCACTCGATGTACTGGCCAACTTTTCCGAGCGTGCGATACGACTAAACCTCAGTCAGCCCGAGCTGGAACAACAACCGGGAATTCATATCGTTGACGGTCGCCATCCGGTGGTTGAGCGGGTGAGTGACAAGCCGTTTGTCGCCAACAGCGTCGAATTTGATGATGAGCGCCGCATCCTCATCATTACCGGCCCCAATATGGGTGGTAAGTCGACCTATATGCGTCAAACGGCACTGATTGTACTGCTCGCCTGTGCCGGCAGTTTTGTCCCTGCCGCATCGGCTCGCATCGGCCCTATTGATCGCATCTTTTCCCGCATTGGCGCCTCAGACGATCTGGCGGGAGGTCGCTCCACCTTTATGGTGGAGATGGAGGAGACCGCCAATATCCTGCACAACGCCAGTGAGCAGAGTCTGGTTTTGATGGATGAAATCGGCCGTGGTACCAGCACCTTCGACGGTCTGTCACTGGCTTGGTCTTGTGGTGTCGAGCTGGCCACCCGGATCCGGGCGTTCACCCTGTTTGCCACCCACTACTTCGAGCTGACCACCCTGCCGGAGGAGTACCCGGGAATCGCCAATGTCCACTTGGATGCAGTGGAACACGGCGACTCCATCGTCTTTCTTCATGCGGTAAGAGAGGGACCGGCAAACCAGAGCTACGGCCTGCAGGTGGCGGCTTTGGCAGGGGTTCCGCGCTCAATCATCGAACGTGCACGACAGAGACTGAGAGAGCTGGAGCAGTCGGCTCAACAACACGCCGACCAGCAGGTGAGCCAGCTATCACTGTTTTCATCTGAGCCTGTGGTTGAAAAGACGGAGCCTGCCCTTGACGCACTAAGAGAGATTGATCCTGACGATCTCTCGCCAAAAGAGGCTCTTGATACGCTCTACCGCCTGAAAGGACTGCAACAAGATTAGGTCAAAGAGAGCGTCCCGGGAGAGCCTGGGTGGAGACAAAATAAGATTATGCTGCCGAAACCGGCGAAAGTTCCTCAAAAATAATCTCAGTGAGATACTCCCCCACTTCGACAACGTCTCCGTGATGGAGCTGTACCCCAGCGCTGCCTTCGATCTCCTTATCATTGATCTTTGGTAGTGACGGGCCGCCGATGTGGAGTAGATAAAACCCCTGTGGACGCCTGGCGATAACCGCCACCGCAGCCCCAGGCTTACCGATGGTATAGAGGGAGCGGGTGATTTGATCCTGCTGCCCCTTCAGTGGACCACGAAAAAAACGTAACAGAGCCGTCTTTGGCATCACCATAGGTCGTTTCCGCTGGGGACGCTCTGGGACTGCAGGTGATCTTGCCGGCGCCTCGGGCCGTATCAGTACCGTCTTGTCGATATCATCCTCTTCGCTGTCTGCCTCATCATTGTCATAGCGCAACTTGTAGCTGCCGATAGAGAGGCGGTCTCCTTCACGCAGGATATGCTTTTTTACCGCCCTGCCGTTAAGCTGGGTACCGTTGGTACTCTCCAGATCCTCCACATAATAATCTGTGTAGATCTTGGTTATCTGCGCATGAAGACGGCTTACTGAGGGATCATCCAGAGAGATGCAAGCCTCCGGATCTCGGCCGATCGAAATCGATGTCGTCTCCATCGGCACCTCCCTGATCAAGACCCCATCTTTCAAAACCACCAATTTTTCCATCTTTCCTCCTACTGTACTTTCCATACGCTAGTGAGACTCTGATCAAGTCATGATTGCTTTACGCTGGCTAAAATCGACCCAATTCACTCCGAAGATCGCAGTAATAGAGTGGCTATTGCCGCTCACTTCGAACCAAATTGGAACAATTTTATATCAGCCTAAATCTAACCAGACTTAATCAGAGGCTCCCTAGTTCATACGTCATTGTTTAGGACGCACCAATACCAGAGAAATATTATCCAAGCCCCCATTTTCCAAAGCCAGAGAGAGCAATCTGTCTGCGGCCACCTCAATCTCTCCATCAGACGCTCCTATTGTCGTTTCTATGAGAGCATCCGGAACCATATTGTTCAAACCATCTGAGCAGAAGAGAAAGAGGTCACCCTCTTCGACTACATCTTCCGCCACCTCAACCTCAAGAACCTCACCAATCCCAACCCCTCGGAGGAGCGCATTGGTGTTAACACCGGCCGCCTTGCCCTCTTCACGGGAAGCAAAAACACCATCATCGATCAGACGCTGGATAAGCGTATGGTCCTGTGTAAGGCTCTCCAGCCGCCCCGCTCTATAGCGGTAGAGGCGCGAATCCCCAACATGAGCATAAGTGACCCGCCCATCATGGAAACAGCCCAACAGCAGAGTGGTACCCATCCCTTGCCACTCAGGCACCTGCTCCGCACTATTGACAATCACCCTGTTCGCCGCCGTCACCGCCGCCGTCACCTGTTCGCCGGTGACATTTAATCCATCATGAAAATCAGCCAGCAGCTGAGCAGCCGCAGTCTCAGTCGCCAGACCACTGGCCACCTCTCCAGCACTATAACCGCCCATGCCGTCAGCCAAAATCACCAGACCGGCTTGAGGAAAAAGCGCCAGGCTGTCTTCATTTTCTTTCCTGACTAAGCCTCTGTCGGTACGAGATACAGCTTCAATGGACATTAAGCTCATACCTGGATTAATCAGCCATCAGGCGGCACTTGTCCAACCGCGCTGTTTCACTAAATTTTGAGTGATTTATTGTGCCCCATTCTGAATGGAAATAAATACCAACTGGTTCACGTTTCAAAGGAGACTTTCCTTACACAAAGAAATGAAATGACAGAGGTTTACTTGTTAAGAATCTGAGCGAGTTCCTTGGCGGGCACATAGGCAGGAATCATCTCGCCACTCTCCAATAGTAGAACCGGCGTTCCAGTCACGCCCATCATCTCACCCAGCCGCATATGGCTAAGTATTGGATTATCACACTCTTTCACTGGGACCTTTGCCCCACGTGCGGCAGCCGCCATGGTGCTTTTCATGTCATCAGCACACCAAATAGCAACCGTCTTTCTAAAAGAGAGACTGTTGACCCCGGCTCTTGGAAAAAAGAGATAGCGCAGTTCGATACCCTGGGCCGCATAGTCAGCAATTTCTCTATGCATCTTTCTACCGTGACCGCTATCGATATCGGTAAAAACCGTCACCCTGTGCCTCAACTCCGGGGCTGGGTAGATCAGCATGTTGGCCTCGCCGATCTTCTTGACGAGATCAAGCCTGGCCGCTCTTATTCGTGGCTCAGTGAGATTCTGCCGACTCTCCAGATCAGTAATACTGCCTTCAATGAGGTACCGGCCATCTTCTGAGACATAGGCTATGCGTGTGCCAATCACCACCTCATACATGCCGGGAATTGGTGCTGCAACAACACTCTCCAGCTGGAGTCCCGGCAACAGTAGAGTCAGGCTCTGACGGATCCGTTCGACCTTCTCATCCTCTGTTTCAGCAGCAACAACAGAGGAAGCGACAAGCAGTGATAGCAGAAAGAGTAACCCACAAACCGGGAGTGTACGGAGCAAAACCATCAGTCTCTGAAATTATTAAACTGTAGCGGCAGACCAAAATCATCGTCTCTGAGCAGCGCCATCACCTTCTGAAGGTCGTCCCGCTTCTTGCCGGTAACCCGCAACTGATCCCCCTGGATCTGCGCCTGTACCTTGATCTTGCTACCTTTGATAGTCTTCACCATCTTACGGGCAATATCCGCCTCTATACCTTGCTGGATAATCACCTGCTGGCGAGCGGAATTGAGACTGCAATCAGGGGTCTTTAACTCCATGCAGCCAATATCGACTTTCCGTTTAGCCAGCTTCTGTCGGAGGATATCCATCATCTGACCAAGCTGAAACTCCTGCTCCGCCTTCAGAGTAAGTTCGGCAGCATTCTGCTCATAAACCGCATTTACGCCCTTAAAGTCGAAGCGGGTTCCCACCTCACGGTTAGCCTGATCCACTGCATTGCGCACCTCTTGCAGGTCCACCTCGGAAACGATGTCGAAAGACGGCATAGTTGGTTGCTCCTATCTCACAAGTTTAAGCTAATTGGCAGAAGCATAACGCAGAAGCGGTTGTGAAGACATTGGGGGAATTGCTATCCCGTAACTTCTTATCAATCCTCTCTACAGCACAAAATTGCCACCTTACTGACCCACTATCCACGCGGGTGGTGAGCAGCGTGCAGCCCCTTCAGTCGCTCATGCGCAACGTGAGTGTAGATCTGGGTAGTGGAAAGGTCACTGTGGCCCAACAACATCTGTACCACCCGTAGATCGGCACCATGATTGAGTAGATGGGTTGCAAAGGCGTGTCGCAGAGTATGTGGGGAGAGGTGCTTGGTGATGTTGGCGGTTGTAGCGTGTTTTTTGATCCGGTACCAGAACGCCTGACGAGTCATCGCCGCCCCACGGCGTGTAGGGAAGAAATCTGCACACAACCGCCCTTTCAAAAGATCCTGACGGCCACTACTGAGAAAACTCGTCATCCAGGAGACCGCTTCATCTCCCAAGGGTACCAGACGCTCCTTGCCGCCCTTGCCGATCACCCGCACCGCGCCCTGATTGAGACTCACCTGCTCCAGCCGCAGCCCCACCAGCTCTGACACCCGTAGCCCTGTGGCGTAGAGCACCTCCAACATGGCACGATCACGAAAACCTTCAGGATCATCCACATCAGGCGCCTCCAGCAGCGCCTCCACCTCCTCTTCGGTAAGCGATTTCGGCAGAGACCTGCCCAGCTTGGGAGCCTCTATCTGCGCAGAAGGATCAATCTTAACCCATCCCTCACGTACCGCATGTTGGTAGAACTGCCGTACGCAGGAGAGCATACGCGCCGTCGAACGTGCTTTTTTTCCCTCGGTTGATCTGACCACCAGATAGTCGAGAAGATCCTCACGCCGGGCATTCAATAACTTCCGTTCCCGATTCGCCTCAAGCCAGTGTGAGAGATGATTGAGATCCGATTGATAGGCACTGAGGGTGTTACGGCTGAGCCCCCGCTCCATCCACAGCGCATCGGCAAACTGCTCGACTATCGGGTCACTGCTCACAGCGAACTCCCTTCACGATTGAGCAGCCACTGCCTAATACGCCTCCACTCATTAGCGTCACTACATGGTATTGAGCTGTCAAAGCCATGAATGGTTCTCTGTAAGTTACTCGGTGTATTGAAGGAGTCCATCTGCTGCAGACCGTATGGCCCACCAGATTATTCTATCAGATGATGCCACACGCAAAACGCCGCTATACAACACCCTCAGAATAGGCGCTGTATAGCGGCATGTTACGGTGCCGAGTTAATAACAGCTTGGAGATCAGTCGTGATTGAACACCAAGTCGCCGCCGGGGGCCGCCTGATGACAGGCGACACAGCCGGCACTGCCACCTTTTCCCACCTTGCCTGCCAATGCCATATTCTTGGGATTTTTCAAAACCATCCCAGCGGGTGAGTACTTGACCCAGAACCAATCTTTGGTCTCTGCATCATAACCGGGGCGTTTGTACATCACCGTCACCGCCTTCAGCCACTTCTTCGGATCATCGGCAACCGCTTGTTTAGTGACAGCATCGCCACCGTAGTTACGCTTAACCATCACCTTGTTGACGCTGCCGTCGACTGCCAAAGGCCCCTCAATAGTATCGAGGATGGCACCATGAGGGTGCACACCGGTATAGGGTGTCGACATAATCGCCTCACCACCCACATAGTGGCTCTTCTCCATCGCTTTCCAAAGCTTGTTGGCGTAAGCAACATCATCTGCGCCACCAAAGGGTGCTGCTGCGGCCAAAGCCCCCATCGTTGTCACCATGCCGACAACTCCTGCAACCATCAATAAATTCATCTTCATACTCCTCTCCTTAATCTATCTTTTTCACTATATTATGGCGTTTCTGAATAGGTCTGGACGACTCGAATTGCGCCCACGAATTATTCAGGGCTCCTAAATACCGATATGTATCTCTGATAAATGCAAATCACCCTCTCGACCAGAGGTGACAATCCTACCCACTGTCGGTGATAACAAGAGGCCACCTACCATCTCACCACTCACCAGACCACGGCTAATCACTTGGCCGTTACCACTATCTACAATGTGATAGTGGCTGTCGTTGGTGAGTGCCAATAGACGTCCGCCCACCCCCTGCACAGGGGCGATCAGGCGACTCTCCAGCTTTCGCCTCCAGATCAACTTGCCATTGACCGGGTCTATCGCCCGAAGCACACCGCCCAGACTGCCGATGACAAGTCGCCCATCGATCAGCACCGGTGACAAGGAGGGGCTGGGAAACCGTCGGATCCACAACGCTTCCCCACTTGCAGCATTCAGAGCTGTCACTTCACCACTGAAGGTGGTAACAACTACCCGTCCATTACCCAAGGCAACCGGACTGTAGACCAACTCCTGTCCGATGTGCTTCTGCCAGACAATTTCACCGCTTTTCCGCTCCAGCGCCCAGAGCTGAGTGGACTGACCGCCGGTAATCAGCAGGCTGCCGATAACCGCAGGCGGATAGAGCCAACCATCACCCAACAAACGTTGCCAACGCGGCTTTCCAGTCCCAAGATCAACTGAGCGGACCATTCCACTCTGATCAGTAACAAACACCTCACTGCCAACCACTACCGGTGGAAAAAAATGGGTGCCATCGGCCAACATCCAACCAATTTCACCACTGCTGGGGTCAATGGCATAAAGTCCGGTACTACCGGCGGCAAGCAACTGTCTGCCGGCCAACACAGGCTCATGGAACTGTCGATCATCCAATACCCGCCAACGGGTATTCCCGGTGGTCAAATCAATGCTTGTTATCCCACTCCAGGAAACAAAGGCAGACACCTCTGCTCCATTGTCAGCGATTACACGCCCGCTAGCCGCCACTACAATGAGCGGCATTACCAGGAGTGTGAAGAGGCCAAAAAGGAGGATTTTTTTCATGACTCACCAATACAAAAAGCTGTTACGTAAAGAGACCTTACTTTGGTAACTTTTATTTCAGGTGATTTTTTTCATTGCCAGTAGCAGAGCAAATGGGACAATATGGCCCTTTACATAGGCACTAATCGAGAAACCGGGAGAGAAACAGGTACCCATGAACTACCAAGGAGCTGTACCCGACGACACGTCAGCCCCATGCACCGGCATACTGCTGACCAACCTTGGCACCCCGGATGCTGCTACCACCGCTGATGTACGCCGCTATCTAAAAGAGTTCCTCTGGGATCCAAGAGTGGTGGAGACACCACGATGGCTCTGGTGGTTGATTCTCAACGGCATAATTCTGCGCACCCGTCCAAAACACTCCGCCGCCGCCTATCGCAAAGTCTGGACGGATGAGGGCTCACCACTACTGACGATTTCACAAAAACAGGCGACTGCCCTGCAATCGGCACTGGAGCAACACATGGACGGCTCTGCCAAGGTGGTGCTGGCCATGCGCTATGGCTCGCCTTCTATAGCCCAGGGACTCGAAGCGCTGAGGAGAGCCAACGCCCGTAGGGTGCTGATCCTACCCCTTTATCCTCAATATTCTGCAACCACCACAGCATCGACCTTTGATGCCGTCAGCCAAACACTTCAAGGGTGGCGCTGGATTCCTGAATTGCGCTTCGTTAATCACTATTTCGATAATAATCAGTATATTAAGGCACTGTCTGAGAGTGTCCGTAGTGCCTGGAAAAAGCAGGGGCGGGCTGAGCGGCTGCTGATTTCATTCCACGGCATTCCACAATCATATGCCGATGGTGGCGACCCCTACCCACAAGAGTGCAAAGTAACGGCAACAAAGCTGGCACAGGCACTTAATCTTGATGAAAAGGAGTGGGCCATCACCTTCCAGTCACGGCTGGGACGACAGGAGTGGATCAAACCCTATACTGATGAAACATTGAAACTGTGGGGAAAAGAGGGAGTAAAAAGCGTCCAGGTAATCTGCCCGGGCTTCTCAGCTGACTGTTTGGAGACACTCGAAGAGATCGGTGAAGAGAACCGCAACTATTTCCTTTCGGCAGGAGGTGAAGAGTATCAGTACATACCCGCTCTAAATGATGCTATAAGTCATATTGAACTTATGACTGATCTGGTAGTGAGCAGCTGTGGTGGTCAGAGTAAAGCAGCCGCCACCAACCTACCCAAATAACTACCGGCGAGAAACAGCATGCCATACTGGATTAACATCAATCCCATCAAATTCGCGCTATTGATGATTCTGATCACCCCCGTGCTCGCACAGGGTGGTACTAGCGGCCTTAATGACGGTTCATCGGTAACTTTCGATCCGATAACAGGTAAAGCGGTAAGACACACAGACGGCGGCTCGACACCACTCTGGGATGGGACCCACCGACTCAAAGATGGGTCGGTTGTGATTATCCGTGATGGCATCGCAATCAGTGGTGCCGATACGAAACAAACAGAGACGGTGCCGGCAAATGAAACAACAGAGAAGATTGAAACTTCTCCTTCCATGGCCGTCTCTCCATGCATGGAATTGATGGTGAAGGTGTGTGGCTTTAATGGTGCCTGTAGCCAGAGCCCCGCCTGCTCCCCGGCACGTCAACTGGTGCAACTGGAGAGAGAGGATGCCTGGAGAGGAAGTCCGGGAGAGAGTGTCGATCAATGCACTAACGCGCTGAAGCAGGAGGATTTTTTCACTCCATGTGAACGCACTGTCAGTAGTGGTAAGAAAACCCCATGCCAACATCTCGTCAAGCGAGTCTGTGGTGCCAACGATGAGTGTAATAATGAAAAAGGTTGCGCTCCGGCGAAGCAACTACTGAATATGGAGATAGAAGAGCTACGTCTTATCCAGGATATAACCCGGCCGAGCGACACCTCGAAGAAGTGTAAAGAGGTATACCGACGCCGTAATCTCTTTCCCTCCTGTCATAACGACGACGATGATCCTGAGGATGAGTGTGATTAGCCCCCTATCCCCAACGGCCTATATCACCTCGCCACGACCAGCCCCCTGAGTAGTTGTCCAGCCTCTTCCGGTCTTTCCCATTGGCTCCCCAGCATGGAGACAATTTGGGGCGACCACTGAGCTCCTGGATAAAGTGCCTGAACCCAACTCCGCCAAAGTTCCGCCGGTGAAAGACCGCTTTCATCGCCGACATCTATGCCCTGCCAACAGGCAAAAAGCAGCACACCAAAGAGAAACCACCCACCATTGGCCGAATTTTCCATGCCTCCCTCATCCTCCACAGGTAACAAGGGAAAGTGGTGCTGGACACTGCGGGAAAAAATACCCTTGGTTCTGCCAACCTCTCTCCCCGATAGGTCAAAAAGTGGAATATCGGGGCCACAACTGGGTGAGCGTGCCTTGAATAAGTAACCGCAAACCTCTTCCAGTTCCACTACCCTTTTCCGGGAAAAAGTATCGAGACGCTCTGTAATATCAATCTGGGAATTTCCCACTTCCACTACCCGTGGTGCCTGTTGATCACCCACCAACTGCACCGGTGGACGGGGAACGGGAAAGCCCGCCTCCACTTCAGGGCACACCGGTATAAAATCGAAAAAATGTGCCATATCATCTGCTATCAACGCAGACCGTTTCAACTCACCGTTATAACGTACCCGTTCACCCAGCAGACAACTGCTAACACCTATCTTCAATCTCTGGTTCATATGGCAGAGTATATCCCATAAAAAAAGGCGCCCTAGGGCGCCTTGAAAGCTGGACGAGTCACGTCATCCCTGGGGGTATCCAGCTATGCCAGGATTACCCTTGACACCTAGCAGTTTAGGCGTATTGAGTTTCTTTAGTTTGACCTGCTTCTGATCTCGCAGGTAGTCGCCCACCACTTCCCATATTGGACGACCGGGGGCTTTCGAATTAACAGTGGCCCAACCGGCAACCGTATACTTTTTACCCGCCTCTATTTTTGTACCGTCATCCAGTGTCATCTCTGTAATACGATTACCGAAGGACGCGTTGGGCTCACAGACATAATCGAGACCACCAACACGCACCATATCCCCCCCCTGCTGGCGATAGGGGTCTTCATTGAACAGGTTGTCACTCACGTCCTCGAGAATTACTTTGATATCGGCACCACTCATCTCCCGGCGATAGGTCTCCGGGTAAGTGATACAGGTCTGATCCATGACGTTGTCCATGGTAATGGTCTGACCGGGAAGCACCGTGGTACCCCAACGGAAACCCGGGGAGAGCGAGACCTGTGCATCATTCACCTCACGTAGTGCATCACAGATCACCTGATCGAAGGTGCCGTTGAAGTTGCCACGACGGTAGAGGGTCTCGCCTGCAACCGCCAGTTTCTCCTCCAGCTGATCCTTATAGGGCGCACGTACACCATCAATATAAGTCTGCATCTCTGCGTCAGCTGGTAGCAGGTTGGAGAAAACCGGTACCAGACGGTAACGGAAATCCTGCACCTTGCCGTTGCGCACATCCAGGTCCATCACTCCCAGGAACTTGCCGTTGGAGCCGGCATTGGTCACCAGGGTCTTACCACCGGGATTACTCACAACAGTCGGCGCCGGCATACCGTCGTGGGTATGGCCTCCGAAGATCGCATCGATACCACTCACCCTGGAAGCCATCTTCAAATCTACATCCATACCGTTATGGGAGAGCACCACCACCACATCGGGCTTCTCTTTCTCACGCACCATATCAACGGTATCCTGCATCTGGTTATCTTTGATACCGAAAGTCCAGTCGGGAATAAAGCGAGATGGATTGGCAATGGGGGTATAGGGGAAAGCCTGACCAATCACCGCCACCCGGGCACCGTTAACGATCTTGATGGTATAAGGTTTGAAGGCGAGTCCTTCATCCTCGTCAAAACCATCAAAATCGGGGAATTTGTAATCAAAGAGTGCGTCCTCTTTGACATTGACATTCTGTGCGACGAAATCACCCTTGAACTCACCGACATTCTCGATAATCTCCTTATCAAGATAGGTGAACTCCCAGTGGCCGGTCATCACATCGACACCAAGGCGATTACAGGCGCCAACCATATCCTTGCCGCGTGTCCAGTAGGCGGTACCGGATCCCTGCCAGGTATCACCACCATCCATCAACAGGCTGTTACCATCACCTCGTTCTGCACGCAGGCGCTTGACCAAGCTGGCCAGATGGGAAAAACCGCCCACCTTGCCATACTCACCCGCAGCCTTGTCGAAACCAAGGTAACTAAAGGCGTGGGACTCAATGCCACCGGGCTCTAAACCAAAGTGTTTAAGCAGGGTGTTACCCACCAGATGAGGTGCCTTACCAAAAGCTCCGCCAATCCCCATATTGACGTTGGGCTCACGGAAATAGACCGGATTGAGCTGCGCGTGGCAATCCGTCATATGCATCAGGCAGACATTACCGAATTTTGGCACTTCATAAAGGTCAGTAGGCCGCCTGGCTGCCGCGAAGACAGACCCCGGCAACATTCCCGCCGCACCGGCCATACCCATCAGTCGTATAAATTCCCGTCGCGAAAGTGTCATCGTAAACCGATCCTTCAGGCACAACTTGCCTGTGTTCAGCAAAAAAACTGGTGTGGTCAAAGTGTCTTTGAATGAATCTGCGCAGAATACGGCAGTAGTAAACTTGAACCGCAAGGCGGCTGCTTACTATTCGATCAGAGACTCCTTACAGAGAGGGTACTGCAGGCCGGTGACGGAAAAGGGGGTCTCCCATCACCGGCTGGAGGGTAGGAGGAATCAGCCCTTGATGGCTGTTTCCACCGAATCAGATTTACCCTGATTATCTACCCATGTCAGCTTGAGTTTCTCACCCTTGCCGCCATTGAGCTTGAAGGAGAGGTAAGCGGATTTCGCAACACCACCACCCCAAAGGGAGGTGATTACAGTCTTACCGGCCACATCACAGGTCACTTCCTGGATGAAGTTAGCTGGGATCTTCTTGCCGGCTTTGTTTTTGCGGTTACCGCTCTCCATTGGGTGACTCATCAGCGCCCTGACGGTGGTAACACCGTCTTTAAACTTTGCGCGGACTCGAATACTTTTTTTCGCCATTGTCTCTTCCTCGGCTATTTTCTTTAGCATGCACCTGTGGCACATGGAAACATGTCTGTGTCAGTCCCGGTTACATTTTTTAAACCGGCTGGCAGGTTCAGTCTGATCAGACCTCACATGAGGTCCATCAGAAATTAACCACCACAACCACCAACAGTCACTTTTACCTCTTTCTTTGCACTGTAGAGCTTGCCGCCCGCCTTGACCACACCAACCACATTCGCGGTGCCGCCCATTCTGATACGGGTGGAAACAAAGCCCTGCGCATTGTCAGCCAGATTAAAGGTGGCAACCAGAGGAGAGGGGTTTTTCTCAGCAAAGATAGAGATAGACTCGATACCGGCGATAGTGGATATCACCTTAACCGGTACTTCATTACCATTCTCAGCAATTTCCGGCACGTCGATCGTGATATCTGCGCTCTCTTCCACAGCATCGCTACCAAGCAGTGCGTTCAATGCATCAGACATCTTCTTGGCGTGAAAAGCCTTATCCGGCCATGCCGCCAGTACTGCAGTCGGCGTCAGAAGACCAGCACCCAGGGCTACGCCCAGTGCGCTGACAGCCATCGACCCTTTAAGAAAAATCCTGCGTTTCATAAAAGTACACTCCTAAAAATATTTTTCTGTTCTGCTAAGGCGAAACTGTGGTCAGGCCAACACTGGTCCATGACTGCATACCACCGCGGTACCACTTCAGCTTATAGGTGGGGTAACCCAGCTTAGTCAACGTCTTGATATTCAAGGATGACTGTGGGCACCAGATGCCATTACAGAACAGCACCAGCGTCTTGGCATTGCGGAAGTCCCACTTGCCCTCACGCAGTTGCGCACCTAGTTGCCCGGTGAGAATATCATTCAGCGTTTCCGCTTCGGCTTCAACCTCAAAAGTGCCGCCAACATCCACATTGATTTTGCTCCATGGGATATTTACGGAGCCTGGAATAGTACCACGTCCAACCCAATCCGGCGTCCGGGAATCTACTACCATTACTGAGCGATCTCCATTACCCATACGCTTCAGGTAACCGAGGACCTCCAGTTCAGCGATTGTATCAACCCCAGGCACCACTTGCATCGGTTGGACACAGAATGGGGGACAGGGACGGGAAGTCCTGGCGTAGGCCTGGGGTACAGTTGCACTTTTGTTGGTGGCTCGTGAAATAGTAACGGTTTTCCCATTGTGCACAACATCAACAGAGTGCAGTGACGGGGTGATCCTACCGCCGTTCTCCGCAGTGGCTAGACCCGACAGGGCCAAACCGCCAGCCAGAGAGAGGGAGATCAATACCTTGGCATATCTCATTATGCTTATACTCCTTATGGAATCGGGTTTCAGTACTTCGACATCAGGTATGGTGGGATATAGAGCTCGCTCTGCTCAGCTCCCTGCCGATAGGCCATATCGCCTTCATCGGTGGCCCTGGCCGCCAACTTGATAGCCTTGGCATAATCACCCTTTTTAACAGCTGCCTCCGCCTTTTTTACCAGCTTTCCTGAATCGCGCCACTGAGTCTGCACACTGGCAGCTTTTTTCAGAGCGGCCTTCGCCACTGTAATCGCATCAGCAGCCTGGGCCGCCGTAGGACCGGCCGCATAGAGCTGGCCCGAGGCTCCGGCAATAAGTGCCGCCAGGAGCAGCATACTCAATCTATTTCTCTTTCGCATCTTCTCACTCCAAAATTCGTTATCGCGGGAGACCGTCCAACGGTCGCCCTGCATATCAACTTATTTCCGGGTGCCCGGACCATTCAGTTCAATACCGTTACTCAGAGAGGTCAGGAAGTACTCTAGGTTACGGTACTCTTCACCCTGAGCTTTCATCGGCTTGGCACGGATATTCTTATTGCAGCCGGTGAAGCGACGATGCAAAGTACCCACAGTGCCCCACTTGGAGCGGTAAGACGGCCAGTGTGTCGTATGACCAATGGAGGGGCTCATCACCTCGGTACGGACACTGTTACCGGCATTCTGTATATGACAGCTGGCGCAGGAGAAGTTGAGCTGGCCACGGCGGGTAAAGAAGAAATGCTTACCCTTATTGTAGGCTTCCATCGCCCGGGGATCATCTTGCGGTACTACCACGTTGGTCACCTTGCCGCGTGATTCATAGGCCATGTAAGCCAAGACTTTGTTGATAGGCCCCTTCTTGTACTTCATCGGCTTTTCGCCATTGGCCTTTCTGCAGTTATTGACCGCCAGCGCCATGGTCATCACCATACCCTTCTTTTTATCCCAGCTTGGGTATTTGTGGGCTACTCCCGGACCCTCGGGGAAACAGTCTTTGTAGCCTTTGCCGTTGGCAAATGGTTTCTCCCACATCTCCTGGCCATCTTCGACAAACGGCTCATAAGGGGGGAACTCCTCAATCGCTTCCCAGTTGGCGCGTGCAATTTTATCAATAGCATAGACGCCATTGGCATACTCTTGCATTTCAACACCAGTGAAACGTTCCTGGTAGAACTTGGTAAAAGCGGCACGGTCTTCATCGGGTCCGGCCTGAACATTGAGCACGGCGCCGGCGCTCATGGCAACGGCGGCCGATATCATCAGCAACTTTTTCATCTTCACAATCTCCTCAAAATGGGTCAAAGGTTGTCGCTAATCCGTACTCACAGAGAGTAGACGTAGTCGGTTACCTTATCGATCTCCGATTCGGTAAGAACCTTGTATTTACCATAGGGAGGCATGGGGGAGTCACGATTGATCGCCGTGGCATCCCAGATCTGAGCACGTAGTTTGGCTTTATCAGGGTAACGTGCCTTTATGGCGATCAGCGGTGGAGCGACGTTGCCTGGTTGAGGAACACCCACGATCATATGGCAAGTCATGCAGTTGCCTTTCTTACGGTGGAGTGCAATTTTCTTGCCTTCTTCTACGCTGGAACCGGCGGCGATAGCACTTGATGCTACTGTCACACCACCAATCAAAACAGCCAGGGCACTGGTTGCAATAACCAGTTGTCTGCCAATTCTTATCATCATCTTCCTCCTTAGGGCGGATGGTGAGAGGGTTGCCTGGAGTGTTCAGGAACTGCATCCACTCCGTCTACGCCATAGCGGCGAACAACCAGTAAAAACTATTTATTGCCTCTCTGTCTGTTTCCCGGGAATCGACGAATAGGAACTTATTATCCAACTCTATGCGACACCAAGCACCAGATCTCTGGGCTGGTTAAGATTATGTAAAGAGAACGAGGGAGATAAAATTGCGAGATACGGGAGAGACCCTAAGGGTTTTCCACAGCCCACTGAATGGCATGCTGTGGATTACCCCGATATATAAGAATATCAATATGTTATGTAGTTCAAAAAAAGTAGGTTTTTATCATTTTCAAAGCTGTTCCAGTGTAAGCATCATGCGCATCAGGTCAGAGAGCGTCGACGCTTCCATCTTCTCCATCACTTTGGCGCGATGTGCTTCAACCGTAGATTGACTGACATTGAGATCAGCAGCGATTATCTTGTTGCGTTTGCCTGAGACCACAAGTTCCATCACCTCTCTCTCTCGTGGTGTCAACCTGTCCAGCCTACCCTGGATATCTGCCAACCGCGATGCTTCACCCCGCTGTTCACCATCTTTTTCAAGAGCGCGGTGCACACTGTCAAGCAAGGCCTGATCGTTAAACGGCTTTTCTACAAAATCAACGGCCCCCGATTGGACGGCCCGGACCGCCATCGGTACATCACCGTGACCGGTGATAATGATAATGGGGGGGTGCATGGGTTCTGATTTCAGATAGACCTGTAGGTCGAGTCCACTCATGCCCGGCATACGAACATCCAGTACCAGACAGCCCGGGCGATTATGATCAAACTGGTTTAGATAGGCTTGAGCTGACTCATAAACCTCCACCTTGAGGCCGACAGACTCCATCAGCAACTGCAAGGCATCCCGCACTTCCAGGTCATCGTCGACAATAAAAACAGTTGTCTCTTGAGTCATAATTGTTCTTCTCTTTTGTGCTCTGATTAAGGGATGGCAATCGGTAAATTAAAGTGAAATACCGCACCCTTGTCTGGCTCGTTACCAATATATATTCTACCCTTATGCGCCTCAATGATGCCCTGGCTAATGGAGAGTCCCAATCCCATGCCCTTAGTCTTGGTGGTAACAAACGGGTTAAACAGCTGATCCACAACCGCCTCGTCGAAGCCGGGACCATTGTCCGCCACTGTCACAGTCACCATATCGGGATGGGGCAAAGTGGTGCTGATGGTAAGCACCGGCTCTTCAACAGCGGCATCACTCATCGCCTCAATGGCGTTTCTGGCCAGGTTGAGTATCACCTGATCTATCTGTACATGTTGAGCCATTATACTGCCAATATCAGGATTAAGGTCGAGCTGTACTTTTACCCCAGTCCGCCTGATCTCAGGGCGTAACAGCATTATCACTCCATTGATCACCTCGTTGAGATTGATCAGGCTCAGGTCCGGTTGCTCTTTTCTTACAAACTGACGTAGCTTGGAGATGATCTCCCCCGCCCGCTCAGCTTGTGTGGCAATACGCTCGATCACATCCGCTACCCGCTCCCGCTGCTCGGAGCTTCCTTCCAGCATTCGCACGCAAGCATGAGCATTTGTCGCAATGGCGGTCAAGGGCTGGTTGATCTCATGGGCCATCCCTGATGCCATCTCACCCATGGTATTTAGCCTGGCCACATGCGCAAGATCCAGCTGGTGTTGCTGCTCCACCTCCTCCGCCTGTTTACGCTCACTGATATCACGAAACACCACAACACTACCGACAGTCAGCCCCTGGTTATCTCTTATCGGCGTGCTAGAGTACTCCACCGGTATGCTGCGCTCATCCTTACTCCAGAATACGTCGTCTTTGACAAAGCGGGAAATACTGTCACGTGATGTGGCATAGACGGGGCATTCCGTGGCAGGGTGATCCGTACCATCTGCACGGGTGTGATGCAGAATGGCATGCTGATTCTTACCGATCAGCTCATTATCCTTCCAACCAACAATCTCTTCTGCAGCCTTGTTAAAGAAGGTGGCATTACCTTCGAGATCAACCCCATAGATACCGTCAGCCACCGAGTTAAGAATCAACTCATACTGATGTTCAAGATACTGCTTGGCTTTCTTCAACTGCTGGTTCAGACGCAGGACCCAAGAGGTCATAAAGGCCATTGAGAGCAGAAACGCGAGTCCAATCAGCACCCAATACCAGTATTTCCGAATTGCGTCCGTCAAAGTAAAACGGCCGAGATACTGGTAAGGAGGCAGATGCAGTTCGGTGAACAGTTCATGTATCTGCTGGTAGTCGAGAGGGATGGTCCAATCGAAGTAACCACCTGCTTTCGCCGCTGCATGAGGCTTGGGCATATTCAGCAGCGCCACCACGACCTGCTGCGCCAGGGTATCTGATGTGTGCTGAACCTTACTGAAGGGCCACTCCGGGTAAAGCTGGGTACTGTGTGCAAGAAGAAACTCGGCATGAAAACGTGGATTGATGATTTTGAAGTCACTCATATCGATGACCTCGGCCTTCGCCATCCGTTCAAGTATGCCGGTGCGAACAGTGCCCACATCCACCTTGCCGGATCTGACCGCCATTACTACTTTGTCATGAATGCCTCCAAATGAGAGCCGGGAGAGATCACGATAAGGATCGAGCCCTTCCGCTTTAAGCTCTCGCCATGCCATTTGGAAACCTCCCAGAGAGGTCTCATCCACAGCCATCAGATGCTTGCCCTGGAGATCTGCAAGAGTATTGAGTTCACTCCGATCACTGCGGGTAAAGATCACGCCTCCAAACATCTTTCTTGCAACACCCCCAACCAGATTATTGAGCGTGACGATACGGGAAATCCGATAACGCACCTCCAGGTTCACATAGATTCCCGGGTTGACCAGAACAAAGTCCACCTGTCCATATTGAACCGCAGAATCAACCTCATCGAAGTCGAGGGGTACAACCTCAAAACGGTGCTTTGGAACGGTATCACTCAGGTAATCGGCAGTGGGAGACCACATTTTGTAGGTGGCTTCATTACCACGGTGACTCAACACACCAATGCGGATCACTGAATCTTCAGCCCAAAGCACCCCCGGCAGAAGGAAAAGAAGCAGAAGCGATAAAAGCACTCTAAGTCGCATAACAGCCCATCACAGATAAAAAAATCAGCCTACGGAATTATTTACAGGCTGACAAGCTGGAAAAAAACATTTTTCAGACCATACTTACCGGGGAACCCATGAACAGACGCGAGCGTTTGCCTTGCACTCTGTAAAGCCCTGTTCAGAAGTTCCCTAAGCAACATCACCCAGCAAAGGAATCTCTTCTTATGGCGAACTATCAGCACATCCTACTAGCAATAGATTTTTCTGATGAGAGCGGCACGGTTATCAACAAGGCACTGGAGCTACGACAACAGAATGGGGCAAAGCTAAGCCTGATCCATGTTGTTGAATATAGCGGCACCATGTACACAGGAGAGATCCCCATACCTGAGGATCTCGATCTGGATCAGCGAATGGCTGAACACGCCGAAAGCAAACTAGACAAACTGATAGCGGCGCACGGCCTGACAGAGTGTGGACGCTTTGTCGAAATCGGTACACCAAAACGTGAAATCGTACGCATTGCCGAGGCGGAGGATGTCGACCTGATCATTATTGGCAGCCATGGTCGGCATGGCCTACAGCTTCTTCTCGGCTCCACCGCCAACGGAGTACTCCACCAGACGGCTTGCGATGTGCTTGCAGTGAGGGTCGGTCAGGGTTAAACCGCACTCCATCTTACGGGGCCATGTGGAGAGCAGTACCCCAGGTAAGGGCACCACTATCAAGCCTGGACTGACCTGTTTACAACACCTGGCAACCAGCAGTCTCCGATATCCGATTAAGGAAGAAAGCAACCACTGTGGACAAAAACCACCGTGTCCCGGTGGGTAGGAAGTACGTCTTATAAAGTGACGCAAACGCATTAGAATATTACTATATTAATTATGGGTATTATTTGTTATATTTATCGGCGCATTGACAATGAAATGGCTGGTTTAAGGCTCTGAAACGGTTGGAGCCAAGTCTATTGATGGTTTATGACTATGTTTGAAAAAGACCCCCGCACCTTCGCTCCTGATTATAAGAATCTGACGCCAGAGCAGAAGGCGATGGTAAAGCTTGAGATCACCCTCACACGCTTTTTTAAGGACTTCAACACCAGCGTCGGCCGCTGGGAGCGAATGATCTATCCCGCCATGCTGGTCTTCGCCTTACTGGGGATCTCAGGATTCTATCTCATCTATCATGTAACCAAAGACATGCGCAGTATGTCCCAAAGTTTTGACCCGGCGATGGAAACCAACATGGCCAACATGTCGAGACATATCGCCGACCTGTCAAAAAACATCTCTGTCATGACCGGCCAGATCAACCTCCTGGTGGGGAGCATCCAGCATATGGACAAAAATATCACCCAGATGAACGGCACCATGAGTAATATCAGCGTCTCATTCGATCAGGTCAACGCAAGCATGGATATGCTCACTGGCGACATCAAGGGGATGCACGATGACACCAGCATAATGGCGAAAAATATCACCCACATGGATGACTCTATAACAGTCGTCACCGGCAATATTGTAGAGATGAATCATGCCATACGCTCCATTACGGTGAGCACGGGTCGCATGGGCCAAGACATGCATAATATGAACCCAATAAACAGCTTCATGCCCTGGTAGCACGCATCTCCACGACTATTCCGCCCCCGCGTGCCCCTGTTGATCTAGAGGGACGCTATCAATCCAAAGAAAAGAGCTGGAAACCCTGTTAAGCGTGAATCAGACCTATTGGCCGGACCGCACCCGGCTAAAATAAACCCTGCTGAATCAAAACCATATAGAGTGCTGTACCCGAAAAAATACTGAGTAGATGATTCCCTCTCCACAAATGAAGTACGGCGGTCAGCAGTAGCGCCGATAACTCGTTGGCTCCGTAGGGGGTACGGGTGAGATCGACTGCCTTTAGACTGTAGAGCAGCAGAATGGTCATAATCACTGGCGGAGTGTAGCGACCAAGAAATAGCAGCAGAGGATGATCGCCTCTATTTTTCAGCGCGATAAAAGGTAACACCCGGGTGAGGAAGGTCATCAGGGTCATTACTCCTATCACTGCCAGCAGATAGCCAACCCCACTCATCCCGCGTCACCCTGGTAGTGCCGACGCATCAGTAATACTGCCGTAGAGAGCGTGATAGCGACCAACAGCATCTGCTCTTTGTACAGAAGCAGCGCCGCTACCGCACTTACCACAGCAACAAAAAAAGGAAAGGGGTGACGCAGCTTTTTCCACTGTTCAAGCACCAGCACCATAAACAGTGCAGTGAGCGCAAATTCCATTCCTGTACTGTCGAAAGTGACTAGACTTCCCAGCAAGGCACCCATAGCACAACCCACCACCCAGTAGGCTTGGTTCATCGCTGTCAGCAGGAGATAATAAGACTGCTCGTCCTCCGAATGGGGGAGCTGTGTGCTGGTGATCAAAGAGTAGGTCTCATCTGTAAGACCAAAAATCAGGTAAAACCGCCGCAGCCCCTGAGAGCGGTAGCGCTGCAGTAGCGACAGACCGAAAAACATATGTCGGGAGTTGAGCAACAGAGTAGAGACCGCCACCTCCAACAACCCCGCCTGAGCGGAGAGCAACCCCACCGCCATAAACTGTGCCGCACCGGCGTAGACCAAAACCCCCATCAGTGGGGCAAAGTACCAGGGGTAACCAAGATCCTGGAACAGTACCCCAAAAGCCATGCCCAGCGGGACATAGCCGAACATGACCGGTAGCGACGACTTAAAGGCAGTAGCGGCTACAGACACAGAGGCAAGAGACCTATTGTTACCCTACCCAAACTCTGGCGTTACGAAACAGCCGCAACCACGGGCCGTCTTCGCCCCACTCATCGGGGTGCCAGGAGTTCTGTACAGTCCGAATCACCCGCTCAGGATGAGGCATCATGATAGTAGCCCGACCATCATCACTGGTGAGACCGGAAATCCCTTCGGGAGAGCCGTTGGGATTGGCCGGGTAGGCAGATGCCACCTCACCGTTGTTCTCCACATAGCGCAGGGCCACTCGTTCATTAGCCGCCTTCAGATGTTGACGGTCACGGAACTCGGCACGCCCTTCACCATGAGCCACAGCGATGGGCAGCCGCGAGCCCGCCATTCCCCGCAGCATGATGGAGGGAGTCTCTTGCACCTCAACAGTGGCAAAGCGTGCCTCAAACTGCTCCGAGCGGTTACGCACGAAGTGAGGCCAGCTCTCCGCCCCGGGTATCAGCTCATAGAGATTGGAGAGCATCTGACAGCCGTTGCAGACACCGAGTGAAAAGCTGTCCCGGCGCTGGAAGAACGCCTCGAACTGGTCTCGTGCCTGGGAATTGAAGAGGATCGACTTGGCCCAGCCTTCACCGGCACCGAGGACATCACCGTAGGAGAAGCCGCCGCAAGCAACCATCCCCTTAAAACGATCCAGAGATACCCGGCCGCTGAGGATATCGGACATATGAACATCGACGCTGTCAAAGCCTGCACGGTGGAAGGCATTAGCCATCTCAATCTGGCCATTCACCCCCTGCTCACGCAGTACGGCTACTGCCGGACGAACACCGCTATTGATCATCGGTGCCGCGACATCCTCTTCAGGATCGAATGTCAGTGCAACCTGTATTCCAGGGTCAGTCACATCAGCAATACGCTCGAACTCCTCAATGGCACAGTTGGGGTTATCGCGTAGCGCCTGCATCTCACGGGTGGTCTCAGACCAAGCCTGCTGTAGCTCCACCCGGGAGATATCGAGCAGCGGCAGACCCGCACGGCTAACAGAGATACGATCATTGCCACTGAGTGTGCCGATGAGATGACTGTAGTGCCCCAGGCCTGCGTCGTGGAGTGACTTGAACACCTCATCGGTATCGCAGTGACGTACCTGGACCACCGCCCCAAGCTCCTCACTGAAGAGCGAGGCGAAGTCGTTATCACCCAGTGAGTCGAGCTCAATGGAGAGACCGGTACGACCGGCAAACGCCATCTCACACAGGGTAACGAAGAGACCGCCATCGGAACGGTCATGGTAGGCCAACAGCAGCCCATCACGATTCAACTCCTGGATGATGGAGAAGAAGTGTTTCAACACTTCGGGATCATTAAGGTCAGCACCCGCGTGGCCCATCTGCTCATAGACCTGGGCCAGTGCTGAGGCGCCGAGACGGTTCGCCCCTTTACCCAGATCGATCAAAATCAGGTCACTGTCACCCTGGTCTTTGCATAATTCGGGTGTAAGGGTGCGGCGTACATCACTCACCGGCGCAAAACCGGTGATAATCAGCGACAGGGGTGCTGCCATTGCCCGCGCTTCACTGTTCTGCTCCCACACCGTCTTCATCGACATGGAGTCCTTACCCACCGGTATGGAGATGCCCAAGGCGGGACAGAGCTCCATACCCACGGCATGGACAGTCTGATAGAGCTTAGCATCCTCACCACTATGGCCGGCGGCCGCCATCCAGTTGGCCGAGAGTTTAATATCACCCAACTTATCGATAGCAGTCGCCGCTAAGTTGGTGATCGCCTCACCCACTGCCATACGACCGGATGCAGGTGCATCAATCAACGCCAGCGGGGTCCGCTCACCCATCGCCATCGCCTCACCCATATGGCCGCTGTAGTCAGAAAGCGTTACTGCCAGGTCCGCCACCGGCACCTGCCAGGGACCAACCATCTGATCACGGGCTACCTGACCGGTGATAGAGCGGTCACCGATAGTGATCAGGAAAGTTTTATTGGCCACCGTTGGCAGACGCAATACCCGCAAGGCCGCATCCTTCAGCTCAACACCGGAGAGATCAAGGGGCGGTTTATGGAAGGAGTGGCTCTGTACATCACGCAACATCCGCGGTGGCTTACCGAACAACAGGGACATCGGCATATCGATGGGACTGTTGTCGAAGTGAGCGTCACCCAGCAGCAGATGATCCTCATCAACGGCTTCACCCACTACGGCATAGGGGCAACGCTCACGTTCACAGATCGCCTCGAACTCCGCCAGTTGATCAACGGCAATGGCGAGGACATAACGCTCCTGAGACTCATTGCACCAGATCTCCATGGGGGTCATCCCCGGCTCATCGTTGGGTACCGTGCGCAGTTCAAAGCGTCCACCCCGACCGGCATCATGAACCAACTCCGGTAGGGCGTTGGAGAGTCCTCCGGCACCGACATCGTGGATAAAGATTACCGGATTCTTTTTGCCACGTGCCGAACAGCGGTCGATAACCTCCTGACAGCGCCGCTCCATCTCAGGGTTCGAGCGCTGCACCGAGGCAAAGTCGAGATCTTCTGCAGAGCTACCGCTATCCATGGAGGAGGCAGCGCCACCACCCAGACCAATCAGCATGGCGGGACCACCCAGTACTACTAGCGGTGAGCCGACGGGAAACGTTTTTTTCTCAACGTGCTCCTCACGGATATTACCCAGGCCACCGGCTAACATGATGGGCTTGTGGTAACCACGCAGTTCACTACCGTCGGCGCCGGCAACCTCCTGCTCAAAAGTGCGGAAGTAGCCACAGAGATTGGGGCGGCCAAACTCATTATTGAAGGAGGCACCACCTATGGGTCCCTCCAACATAATATCGAGGGCGGAGACTATCCGCTCGGGTTTGCCGTAGTCCTGTTCCCAAGGTTGCTCGGCCCCCGGTATGCGCAGATCGGAGACAGAAAAACCGGTGAGTCCCGCCTTCGGTTTGGAGCCTTTACCGGTTGCTCCCTCATCACGAATCTCCCCTCCGGAGCCGGTGGCCGCCCCAGGCTCTGGAGAGATCGCCGTTGGATGATTATGGGTCTCCACCTTCATCAGAATATGGATCGCCTCGGTACTGTAGCCATAACTGTGGCTGTCAGGATCGGGAATAAAGCGCCGTCCCTGATGTCCGGCCATCACTGCCGCGTTGTCCGAGTAGGCGGAAAGCACGTCATCCGGAGAGTGCTCGGTGGTATTGCGAATCATCGAGAAGAGTGATTTGGGCTGGGCTTCGCCGTCAATAACCCAGTCCGCGTTGAAAATTTTGTGTCGACAGTGCTCAGAGTTAGCCTGGGCAAACATCATCAACTCCACATCTGTGGGGTTGCGTTCGAGGCACTGAAAGCTCTCTACCAGGTAGTCGATCTCATCAGCAGAAAGTGCCAGACCCAGCGCACGATTGGCCACAGCAAGGGCATCGCGACCACCGGAAACCACGTCAACACGGCTCAGTGGCTTGGGCTGTGCATGGCTGAACAGGGCGGAGGCATCCTCCAGCTCAGGGAACACAGCCTCGGTCATACGATCATGAAGCAGTGCGGCGGCGGCAGCCAGTTCCGACTCGCCCAGATCACCACCCTCGACCGCCAGATAGTAAGCGATGCCCCGTTCCAGCCTGGAGACCTTGCCAAGGCCACAATTGCGGGCAATATCCGTCGCTTTGGTGGACCAGGGCGAGAGTGTGCCGGGACGCGGCACCACCAGTAGCAATGAACCCGTAGGCTCATGTTCCTGCAGATGGGGGCCATAGCGCAGCAACTGCTCAAGCACCTTGCTCTCTTCACTGCTTAACTGCTCATCGAGGTCGGCAAAGTGAATAAATTCAGCATAGGCTGAGATTGATTGGCCAACGCTGCCGGTCAGGCGCTGCTGAAGCTTGCTGAGACGGAATTCAGAGAGGGCGGGAGCACCACGAAGAATGAGCATTGCGTACCTTGTAAAAGCTGTTTCTTGAGAAGCTGCCAATAATACTCCATCACGTCGGCAAATGCCGCAACTACCCCCCGTCTCCGTCACCAACCTCATCTACGTCGGCAGCAGATGATGCGCCCACTTTAAACTGCCCCACCAGGTCGTGAAGATTGAGTCCAAGGTTAACGATACTATCACTGATTTCAGCCGTCTCTGATGCGGTCTCAGCGGTGGTCTTAGCGGCGGCGGCAATCTCCATAATACTGCCGTGGATCGACTCACAGACGCCACTCTGATTGAGAGCGGAATCCGCAATTTCTCCACTTCGCCTACTGATATCGGCAACTGCACCAGTAATCGCCTGCAGTGACTGTCCTGCAGTCTGCGCTTCAACGCCTCCCGCTTCAGCCTGTTCTCTGCCACGCTCCATTGCAGCCACTGCCGCCTGGGAACGCCCCTGAAGGCGTTCTACCATATCCTGAATCTCCTGAGTGGAGGCCTGAGTTCGTTGTGCCAGAGAGCGCACTTCATCGGCCACCACGGCGAATCCTCTGCCCTGCTCTCCCGCCCTTGCCGCTTCTATAGCGGCATTAAGTGCCAAAAGACTGGTCTGGCCGGCGATACCACGGATTACATCAAGCACTGAGCCGATATTCTCACTCTCCTGCTGTAGTTCACGAATCACCTCAGCACCCTCATCAACCTCAACAGTCAAATTCTGAACTCTGGCCATAGAGGCTTGCACCACAGCACCGCCTTCACCCGCTTCACGATCCGCCGACCGCGCCGATTCGGCGGTTTCACCGGCCTCAGACGCTACCCGCCGAGTACTGGATGCAAGATGGCTCACTGCATCGGCGGCCTGCTCAATTTCACTCTGCTGGCTACTGGTACTTAGGTGGGTTTTCTCCGCCAGCGAGGCCACCTGCTTGGCCGCTTGCTCCATACCGGCAATATTTTCGATCACTCGACTGACCAACTCCTCAACACGCCCGATAAAGGCGTTGAAAGAGTCACTGAGCCGATTAAGCTCCTCATGGTGTGAGGAGTGCAGGCGCCTGGTAAGATCTCCATCTCCCCGTGCCACCTCACTCATGGCACTAACCGCTGTATCGATCGGCCGCACAATCGCCACTCTGAAAAGCTGCAACAGCAGTGCAAACAGCAGCGTGCCAAGCAGCAGAATCCATACCAGCCAGTCAACGACATAGCCGATCTTTTGGTCAAGAGAGGTGACTGCCTGCAGGGTCATTTTGTTGTAGTGCTCACCCAACAACTCAAACCCCTTGACTGCCGGTGTGTCATCAACCTTAACTATCCGGTCTATCGACTGAATAGACTCGCCACCGGCATGCATCTTCGTAACGCTGGAGAGATGATGGAGATACTGTCCGAAGGTTTGCTCAATAGCATCCAGAGCACTGCCTTCATCTGAGGATAGCCCCTTCAGATTTCGATACTGCTCCACGATGGACTCGATTTCCGCGGCATTCGTCTCCATCCTGCGCAGATACTTGGCATCCGCACGCAGCACGTAATTCTTAAAGTTATGAATACCCCCACCATAGCCAAAGGCTTTACGTAATCCCATCAACAGGTGTTCACGCTGAACCACCTCATTGCGATAATCCGAAAACCCGCCGCCTATCGGTTTGACTGCGGAGTAGATAAACAGGAAAAGCCCTACCCCCAACAATGCAATCAGCAGCGTCAGCAGATGGAATTTCATATTAATGGAGAGCTGTCTGGCCATAATTCTCCCTAGCGGAACCTCCTCCATAGCTCAATGGGCAAACTATGCCCCGGCAAGAATCCCTATCCAAGCTAAGTAAAACATCGGCAGATTAAAGCATATCTTTAAAATCAGAGCCTATCGACACGGCGATGTTGAAACAGGGAGTAGCAGCGTGTATTGGCGGGAGCATGAGAGATCAATCCCGAGATAACAATAACGATAACAAAGAGCAGCGCTTTCAGGTCGGGAAAGAGGGGCATGATCGCCAGTAACAACAACTTGAGTAGAATCGCCTGGCCACGTAATTGGATCAGCCAGATACCGTTAGACCAGATGGAGATCAGCATAAGCGCTCCACCGGAGACCAAGGTGAGATATAAAAAAAGACGCCAGCTATCGTCCATCACCTGATAGAAGAAACCGGCACCAACACCAGCCAAACCGACAAGATGCAAGGTACGCAAAATTACATTAACCCAGCGCTGTCCGGCGAAAATCCGGGACTCTCCCGGAAACAGCACCTTATGTAGCATCATCGTCATATTTCAAACCAGCCGGATACCTGATCCTGACAGGTTATCGACAGGCGTTTCTCAATCTCCGGTACAGCGGATAACAGCGTATCCCGCACCCTATCAGGGTGGTTGTTTTTTTCACTTAGATGAGCGGCCACCAGATGCTGCAGCCGTTCATGCTCCAAGCGCGCCAACAATTGTGCGGCCTGGAGGTTGCTGAGATGTCCTAACCCTCCACTCACCCGCCGTTGAAGAGATAGAGGATAGGGGCCGTCACTCAGCATTTGTGAGTCGTGATTACACTCCAGCAGCAGGGCATCACAATCTTTCAACACCTCTAGAATATGGGGGGTTGCACACCCCAAGTCCGTTAGCACGCCGAGTTGTGTATCGGCAGATCGAAACAGATATTGAACCGGCTCTTTGGCATCGTGGGGCACGGGGAACGGCTGTACCTCGATATCACCAATAGTAAAGGCCGGTTGGTGGCCGTGGATCAGCTGCAGTCGAGAGAGACGGCCACAACGATTGAGACGGTGAGTACCGTGGGTAATCCAAACGGGAATATTGTAACGACGAGCCAAGGGGCCTACGCCCCGAACATGATCCTGGTGCTCGTGAGTCACCAGAATGCCATCCAGGGTATCCGCAGTCACACCAACCTGCTGCAGCCGACGCTCCACCTCCCTGGCGGCAAAACCACAGTCGAGCAGCAGCCTTGTCGCACCACTCTCAATTAGAGTGGCGTTACCGCCGCTACCGCTCCCAAGTGAGGTAAATCGCACTCTTACTTCCCGCTGAGATCAGCCCACTAGGAGCCTGTCCGAGAATAGGCGCCGTAGTGAGGGAAGCCCATTTTGAGTCATTTTTTTTGGTCATTAGAGGCGAATAGTTGCTCTTATTCAACGAAAATGAGCGGAAAAAAGGGCCAAAATGGGGTTTCCGCAGTAGGCGCCCTATTTTCGGACAGGCTCCTTAGTGAGTAGTAACTCAATCAGGGAGGCTATTTTATCTGCTCATTAAGCAGCGTCAGAATACGCAACGCCGTCTCCGAACTATCCCTGACGCCGCCCTTGTTGAGGACCACCACACGGGTACCCTTGCCCTCCGGCTGCAGACTCACCTGGTATTGGTTGCTCTTATCAATGTTGCTGTCGTTATCCTTCCAGAAAGCAAGCTTGCTGAGAAGACCTGGCTCATCCGTATCCTTCATCGGATCGTTGTAGCGGACAAAATAGATCCCCTTACTCCGATCACGATCCTCAACAGCAAAGCCCACACGATCCAGTGCGACACCGGTCAGCCGCCATGCCTGGGACGGACTTTCGTCTATCTTTAGAGAGACCTGGTCGGCGCTGCGACTCAATGTAGAACGGTTTTTGTCCACTGTACCCTTGCGCGCCAATGAACGGCTGGCCTGTTGATCTGCAATGCCCATATGCACCATCAAACGTCGTAGCATCTCCGCTTCCAGTCCATGGTCTGTTTCCCTCGGATTCCAGACGATGCGATTCGACTTACCGCTGGTATCTTCGAGGATCGTCTCCTGCATACCCCGGTGCGTCAGATAGAGTTCAGTAGTGCTTTCCTCCGCTCCCCGTTCGATACGAACACGGTACTTGTCACGAGTGGATGCTGAGTAAATGCCATCAAAGACTCTGCGTACAGTGTCGGTAACAATGTCGCTGCTGATATCTTCCCTATTCTCCAGCCAATCGGTCACCATCACGCCAATCGTGGGATCCTGCTCCACAAGGAGAATGCCGTTATCCTGCCAGAACTCGACTGATCTGAACCAGACATCATCGACGTTCCCCTGAATAACCAACCAGCGCTGATCACCGTCACGGCGCACCTCCATATCGCTGATTGTCGGCATCACCTGAGTGCGGGTCGCCACCCGCCCCTGGACCTGCTCACGCGCCATCACCCCAGAGAGGGTGGTGGCGCCGGCATTAGGCGCATCCGGAATCTCAAGGGCGTCATTGATCGAGCTTTTAGTCAGGTCGGGTGGGATCTCAAGATTGGAACCAGACAGTGATGCACGCTTGTACTCCACCTTGCGGTCGGGCAGCACATCGTCTGTGTTGGGCATGGAGCCACAGCCAACAACGACAGCCGCCAGAAAAGGAGTGACAAGTAAATTGCTAAATTTTACGGACATTGGGGTAATCAACCTATTTAATTCGTATCTGTATCAGTACGCTAGCCTGACTGTTGTGAGTCCTCATCGAGAGGCTCAGAGTACACCGGCTTGCTGCATAGCGCCGCGCAGAGTGTCCTGGTGCTTCTCGGCAAACCAGGTCAGCGGCAGCCGAATTCCCTTAGGTATCCGACCCATCTCACAGAGTGCCCATTTTACCGGAATGGGGTTCGACTCCAGGAATAGATCCCGGTGTAACACCTCAATCTGCTTATCAATCTCCTCAGCCTGCCCCGCATCCCCCGCCAGGGCTGCAGCCATCATCCGACTCACGGCAGCGGGTGCAATATTGGCGGTCACCGAAATTGTTCCCTGCCCTCCGGCAAAGATCAGCTCTCGTGAAGTGGCATCGTCGCCACTAAAGATATCAAATTCCTCACCACAGAGCGCCCTTATCTGCGGCACTCGCTGTAGATCACCGGTCGCCTCCTTGACACCAAAGATATTAGAGATCTTTGCCAGGCGGCCAATCGTCTCAGGCAGCATATCGCAGGCGGTTCTGCCCGGCACATTGTAGAGCATCTGCGGCAGATCCACCGCTTCGGCAATCGCTTTGTGGTGGAGGTAGAGACCCTCCTGAGTCGGCTTGTTGTAGTAGGGTGTCACCAGTAGCGCAGCATCGGCGCCCGCATCCTTGGCACAGCGGGTGAGACTAATCGCCTCGGTTGTGGAGTTGGCGCCGGTACCGGCTATCACAGGGAGACGACCGTCGGTAAATTCAACAATCCGGCGAATGGCATGGCAGTGCTCTTTTTCATCCAGGGTAGCGGACTCACCGGTGGTGCCCACAGCAACAATGCCGGCAGTTCCCTGCTCCACATGCCAATCGATCAGCGAACGCAAGCTCGCCTCATCGAGGCTGCCATCCTCGAACATCGGCGAAACCAGCGCAACAAAGCTGCCTTGAAACATCTGTGAACTCCACATTTTACATAGACTGAATTGTCTATTCTAAATCGCCGGCCAATACCCTGACAAGGGAACCCAGCCAAATAGCCCAGGCATATACCCACAAAAACAGCGCTCTACCTCTTCACCCCCAAGTTCAACCGAGGTAATTGCCAATTCAAGCACTGCGAGAAAGGGAGACAAGGAGGCGCGATGAGCGCTACACTCTTACTCAACAAATAACGGCCCATGAGCCCATAGGAACCAACAGCAACTCCTGCGATTCCTATGTTACCGCACAGCGAGGAGCACCCTGCACTGATGTCTAGTAAAAACTACCTGGTAATTTCCGCTCTCGGCAAAGACCGCCCGGGTATTGTGGATGACCTGTCAAAAGTCATACTTGAGGGTGGCTGTAATATTGCCGACAGCCGAATGACAGTACTGGGAGGGGAGTTTGCTATTCTGCTTCTGGTTGAGGGAAACTGGAACACGCTGGCGAAGCTGGAGGATGCAGTTACCGCTCTTGAGCAACAGTTGGAGCTCACCATCACGGTCAAACGTACCGCTGAACGTAAAACTGCAAAAAACCAACTGCCCTACTGTGTGGAGGTTGTCGCACTGGATAATCCCGGCATCGTTCACCACCTGGCCGGTTTCTTTTCAAAAAGAAATATCAATATCGAGGATCTTCTGACCAGCAGTTATGCCGCCGCCCATACGGGCACGCCAATGTTTGCCGTTCACATGAGCGTCGGTATCCCCTCAGATGTACATATCGCCACTTTGCGAGACGAATTCATGGAGTTTTGTGACTCACTGAACCTGGACGCCGTCCTTGAACCGGAAAAGGGCTGAAACATCAATGATTCAAGTAACCATCGATAAAAAAATTCCGGATCTTGAACTGCAGGCGACTGGCGACAAACAGATAAAACTGTCGGATTACCGCGGCAAAATCCTTGTACTCTATTTCTACCCGAAGGCAAGCACGCCGGGCTGTACTCTGGAGGGCCGAGACTTCAGTCAGGCGATTGCCAAGTTTCGCCGTAACTCCTGCACCATCCTGGGTGCCTCTAGAGACAAGATAAAAGCACAGGAGAACTTCAAGGCCAAGCAGGCGTTTCCATTCGATCTGCTGTCAGATCCAGATGAAGCGCTGTGCAACACCTTCGATGTCATCAAGATGAAGAACATGTACGGCAAACAGGTGCGGGGCATTGAGCGCAGCACTTTTCTCATCGGCGCTGACGGTGTCTTGCGCCGGGAGTGGCGAAAGGTGAAGGTTAAGGGACATATCGAAGAGGTACTTGACGCTGTCAGGGCATTGAAGAGATCGGGCAGCTGATAACAGCCTCCCTACAAAATCATAATAACAACGGGGTACAGCCCCAACCCTCAGGATTTAGTAGTAATGAATGATAACAAGGGCCGAATATACATCCTCGATACCAACGTATTGATGCATGACCCTACCTCGATCTTCCGCTTTCAAGAACACGATGTCTTTATCCCGATGGTGGTTCTGGAAGAGTTGGACAGGTCAAAAAAAGGCATGTCGGAAGTTGCCCGCAACGTACGTCAAACCTCCCGTTTTCTTGATGAGTTAATGTCTGATGCCGGCAAGGAGGCTATCGATGCAGGCCTTCCACTTCCTGCACCTGGCAATGGAAAAGCCAACAACACCGCTGAACATGGCCGCCTCTTCTTCCAGACCAAGACGCTGGGGCAACTGCTCCCCGAGACCCTACCAGGGAACATACCGGACAATAATATTTTAGGCATCGCTATTGCCCTGCAAAACGAACATCCGGAGTCGGATGTCATCCTTATATCCAAGGATATCAACCTGCGTATCAAGGCAGCAGTACTGGGAATCTGCTCAGAAGACTACTACAACGACCAGGTACTGGACGATGTCGCACTGCTCTACAGCGGTGAATCCGTATTACCGGAAGATTTTTGGGAGAACCACAGTAAAGATCTCGATTCCTGGCAGGAGGAGGGCCGTACTTTCTACCGGGTAAGTGGCCCGGATGCAGAGGAGTGGTACGCCAACGAGTGCCTTTTAATGGAGGGTGAGAGCGGTTTTGAAGCGATGGTCCGCCGCATCGATGGTGGCGATGCCATTATCGAGCTTGCCAACGACTACCGTCAGCAGAAGCACTCCGTGTGGGGGATCTCCGCCCGCAACCGCGAACAGAACTTTGCTCTCAACATGCTAATGGACCCAGAGGTCGACTTTGTCTCCCTGTTGGGATCGGCGGGAACCGGTAAAACGCTCCTCGCTCTGGCTGCGGGACTTGCCCAGACCCTGGACCAGAACCTCTACCGGGAGATCATCATGACCCGTGTCACCGTACCCGTGGGTGAAGATATCGGGTTCCTGCCGGGTACAGAAGAGGAGAAGATGACTCCCTGGATGGGTGCTTTGATGGATAACCTGGAGGTACTGACCCAAACGGAAGGGGGCGAATGGGGACGTGCCGCCACAGATGACCTGTTGCGCTCACGTATCCGCATCCACTCTCTTAACTTCATGCGTGGACGCACCTTCCTTAACAAATATATTATCCTCGATGAAGCCCAGAACCTTACCTCAAAGCAGATGAAAACACTGATTACCCGAGCAGGGCCGGGTACCAAGATCGTCTGCCTGGGTAACGTCTCCCAGATCGACACCCCCTACCTGACGGAAACCACCTCAGGCCTCACCTATGCGGTTGACCGCTTCAAGGAGTGGGAACACAGTGGTCATATCACCCTGCTGCGCGGCGAGCGTTCGAGATTGGCAGATTACGCTTCGGATGCCCTGTAAGGGGACTATTTAGTTCCTCAAACCGATTCAGTCCTCAACATCATCCATATCGATTTGACCGGTCATCCGCCGGCGGATATGAGACCAGGAGACGCCGGCACTGAGCACACCCACCAGTACCACTTCGATGATATAGCTGATGACTTTCATATTGGCGGGATCGAGACCTACCAAGTCGATAAGCAACCAGATCAGCAGACCGAAAAAAGCACCGGCCAATACAACGCCGATAATCCCCAGGGAGCCGATTGTCGCCCGTACAAGGATTACCCAACCGATCAATAACACCACACCGATAAACGCTTTGAGGATAGAGATACTACCGAGATCGGTCAAAGCCCAGTGGTAGTAAGAGACCCCTTCTGGATTATAGGTACAGAAAACAACCACCATCGCCAGCAAGAAGCGCAACAGAAAACTGCTGCCATTGAATGATCTTGATGCCATATTGATTTGCCTTGTATCAGAAAAGTGATGAAGAGATTATACCCGATTGCACAATGACGTCGCAGTCATCTCACTAACAGAGTTTGAGATGGGGGTGCATGCCTAAAAAAACCCGCACTCGATAAGTGCGGGTTTTCAGTTCCGGGCTCAAGCAAGAGTTATCCTTTCTTCTCTTCACTCTGAGGCTGCCGTACCCTGATGGAGAGTTCACGCAGCTGCCCGGAATCCACCTCGGAAGGAGCTGATGTGAGCATACAGGCCGCAGTCTGCGTTTTTGGGAAGGCCATCACCTCGCGAATGGAGTCGGCACCAACCAGCAACATCACCAGACGATCAAGACCGAAGGCGAGACCGCCATGGGGAGGACAACCGTACTTAAGTGCTTCAAGAAGGAAGCCAAACTTTTCCTGAGCCTCTTCCTCACCGATACCAAGCAGGCGGAATACCTGCTCCTGTACCTCCGGACGATGGATACGTATGGAGCCACCACCCACCTCGCTACCGTTAATCACCATATCATAGGCACGGGAGAGGCAGGCACCGGGATCACTCTGCAGCAGTTCCACCTGGTCATCCTTGGGTGCTGTGAAGGGGTGATGGAGTGCATTCCAGCGATCACTCTTGTCATCCCACTCAAACATTGGGAAATCGACAATCCACAGTGGATGCCAGGCCTCCTCCATCAAGCCTCGGTCTTCGGCCAGTTTGACACGCAATGCACCCAGGGCCTCGTTTACAACGTTTGCCTTGTCTGCGCCAAAGAAGATCAGATCCCCATCTTCCGCTGCGGTCCGCTTCAGGATCTCATCCACAGCCTCATCCGGCAGGAACTTCAGAATCGGTGACTGCAGACCCTCACGACCCTTGGCCACTTCGTTAACCTTGATATAGGCAAGTCCTTTGGCTCCGTAGATACCGACAAACTTGGTATAACCATCAATCTCTTTACGGCTGAGCTCACACCCCTTGGGCAGACACAGGGCTGCGACTCGACCTTTAGGATCCTTGGCGGGACCAGAGAAGACCTTGAATTCGACGCCTTCCATCAGGTCGCCCACATCTACTAACTCCATGGCACAACGGAGGTCCGGGCGGTCGGTACCGAAGCGATGAACCGCTTCCTGGTAGCTCATACGCGGGAACGGATTGGGAAGATCGTCATCCAAAACTTCCTTCACCACCTGGCGAATCATCTCCTCCATCAGTCCCATAATGTCTTCTTCCTCAATAAAAGAGGCCTCAACATCAAGTTGGGTAAATTCCGGCTGGCGATCGGCACGCAAGTCCTCATCACGGAAGCAGCGCACCACCTGATAGTAGCGATCCATACCCGACATCATCAGCAACTGTTTGAACAGCTGGGGTGACTGGGGCAGTGCAAAGAAATGTCCCGGGTGGGTGCGTGACGGTACCAGATAGTCGCGGGCACCCTCAGGTGTCGCCTTGGTCAGCATTGGCGTTTCAATATCGAGAAAGCCGTTATCATCGAGATAGTTTCGCAGAGCACGAGTCACTGCGGCACGCAGGCGGATACGCTGCTGCATCTCAGGGCGGCGCAGATCGATATAGCGATAGCGCAGACGTACCTCTTCAGAGACATTCTCGTGCTCATCCAACTGGAAAGGAGGGGTATCCGACTGATTCAGCACCTCAAGTTCGAGACCAAGAATCTCGACCGCACCGGTGGGCAATTCCGAATTGATGGTACCTTCAGGTCGTCCACGCACTCGACCCTTGACACGCAGCACGAACTCGTTGCGCACCTGCTCGGCAATGGCAAAAATTTCCGCCCGATCAGGATCATAGACCACCTGCACCAGACCTTCACGATCCCGCAGGTCGATAAAGATCACACCGCCGTGGTCGCGACGACGATTAACCCAACCGGTGATCTCAACCTCTTGACCTATATGAGAGGCATTCAGATGTCCGCAATAGTGAGTGCGCATGAAACTTGTTCCATTTTATTGAGCGTATCGGAAAGAGCACCGATGAAAAGCGGGAATGTTACGTTTTAGCCTCTTGCGGCGCAAGTTCCTCGTCGAGTTTTCTTGCATCGGGCACCACCGCCCCCATCGATATCAGCATTTTTAGCCCATCATCGACGCTCATATCGAGTTCCACAGCATCTTCACGGGGTACCATGACGAAATATCCGCCGGTGGGATTGGGTGTCGTCGGGATATAGACATTGATCACATCCCGGCCGGTTTTCTGCTGGGCCTCTCCCACATCGGTACCGGTGAGAAAAGCGAGAGTCCAGAGACCGGGTCGTGGAAACTCCACCAGCAGTACTTTGCGGAACGACTGCCCGGACCCAGAGAACATGGTCTCTGCCAACTGCTTAGCACCGGAGTAGATTGAGCGCACCAGAGGAATGCGCGCCAACAGGCGTTCCCAAATATTGATCAGCGATCGACCAAAGAGGTTGGCCACTAAAACACCGGTAACAAACACCACCAGGACGGAGAGCACCACCCCTAGACCGGGGATGCTAAAACCAAAGAGATTCTCAGGCCGATAAGGTTGGGGAATCAGCATCAGCGTGCCGTCCATCCACTGGACCAGCAGACGCACCACCAACAGGGTGATGCCCAAGGGCACCCATACCAACAGCCCGGCTATTAAATAGCGCCGTATAAAAGACATACTGTATCAGCGGTCAGTCGCAGCCGGAACAACCGCCTGCGGCACAGGCGGGTGCCGGTTTCGTTTCACTTTTACCGCCTTCATGGAGATTCTTCTTACCACTGCCACTCTTGAAATCGGTCTCATACCAACCGCTGCCCTTGAGACGGAAGCCGGCGGCAGAGATCAGTTTCTTCAACTGAGGCTTGCCACACTCGGGACAATCGGTCAGTGGAGCGTCACTCATCTTCTGTAACGACTCCATGGCGTGCCCACAGGCCTCACAGCGGTATTCATAGATCGGCATAAAAAATCCTCAGGGTGCTGCTCAACCTTGATGAGCTAACAAAATTAGCGGAATTCTAGCATATTCACGCTGTTACGGCGCAATAGTAGATGGGTGGCTATCAAAGCACGCCTCGGAACCGATGGCAAACGAGTTCACGCCTACAGACGCAACTTTTTCACATAGAGATGATTTTAGGATTATTATGCGTAGCCATTTACAAAAAATGGCTTTTCGACGGCCGCCAAAATAGGACGGAAAGAGTAACCACACACTTACCAGAGGGGTTTATGCAGCAAAGAAAATAACAATATTACTTACATAGTAAATCAGTTATCACTAGGGAGCCTCTGATTAAGTCTGGTTAGATTTAGGCTGAGATAAAATTGTTCCAATTTGTTTCGAAGTGAGCGGTAATAGCCACTCTATTGCTGCGATCTTCGAAGCGAATTGGGGCGATTTTAGCCAGCGTAAAGCAATCATGACTTGTTCAGAGGTTCCCTAGAGCCCTGTACTGCTCTCATCCTCACCGGATTCACGGTGCTCCAAGTATCTTATCCTTTCCAGCAGCTTCTCCAGCTTGGTGTGCTCATCCACCGGCAAGCCAAACTGCAGATAGAGCTCAACATGATCCAGTAGCTCTTCCAGTAGTTTGTTTCTGCGCTGCAGGTAGAGGAGACTCCTACCCAAGTGGTGCTTGTCGACCCCGAGATCACGCAACTCTTCAGCGGCAGTCAACGCATCATCTAACTGTTTTTCATCAGGTTTCACGCTTCTTCACCTAGAATAACGATATACCCTAACTATAGTCACTTTTTCTGATTCCACCACCGTTGCAGGAAGAGGACCAAGACTACTCGCGCTCTTCGATCCACGTCATCTGTATCGCTTCTAGGATCTTCTCGCCACTGTGCTCAGGATCATCATCGAACTCAGGCAGAGCCATCACCCAGTTACGCAAATCGACGAAGTTGACCGTCGTCGGATCCACGTCAGGATAAGTCTCATCCAGTTCAATGACAATATCGAGGGTATCAGTCCAACACAAGCTCATCACACCTCTCCTCAGTGACTCTCAGAGACCATATTGATGTTGTACTTGGGAATCTCCACCACCAGAGCCACATCACCCACCACCGCCTGACAACTGAGCCGGGATTCCGGCTCCAGCCCCCACGCCTTATCGAGCAGATCCTCTTCCATCTCTTCGGCCTCTTCAAGGGAGTCAAAACCCGCGCGGACCACCACATGACAGGTGGTGCAGGCACATGACTTCTCACAGGCATGTTCGATATGGATATCGTTTTGCAGAGCAGCATCACAGACGGTGATACCGGGCTCCACTTCAATCACCACCCCTTCTGGGCAGATCTCTTCATGGGGGAGAAATATAATCTGAGTCATCTAAAAAAACCTGGTCTATGGTATCGCTACAGAGAGATCTGCAGCACCTTTAAAACTCATCCACACTGTGTCCGGACATCGCCTTGGTGACACTGGAGTTCATGCGCCGTTCGACATAGAACTCGCAACTCTTCTCCAGGGCACCGATGGCATTTTTTATCGCTTGATGATCATCACCCCCGGCGCTATCAGCCAGTGACTGCAGAGCCGACTCGACCCGCTCACGTTCTTCACTGCTGAGCAGATCATCACCGTCATCGGCGAGAGCGGAGGTAAGGGCCTCAATCACCCGTTGTGCCTCCACCTGCTGCTCGCGCAGACGACGTGCTTCCAGATCTTCCTGGGCATGATCTATGGAGTCACGCAGCATACCCTCAATCTCTCCGTCGCTAAGTCCATAGGAGGGTTTCACTTCCACATGGGCTTTGACACCACTACTCAGCTCCTCTGCCCCAACGCTGAGCAGACCATCGGCATCAACTGTAAAGGTAACACGAATACGCGCCGCACCCGCCACCATGGGAGGGATACTACGCAGTTCGAAACGAGCCAGAGAACGGCAATCAGAAACCAGTTCACGCTCACCCTGCAGCACATGAACCGCCATGGCCGTCTGGCCATCCTTGAAGGTGGTGAACTCCTGGGCTCGGGCCACCGGGATAGTGGTATTGCGTGGGATCACCTTCTCAACCAGCCCCCCCATGGTCTCCAATCCAAGAGAGAGTGGATTGACATCCAGCAGCAGCATATCCTCATCGGGCTTGTTGCCCGCCAGCAGATCTGCCTGGATAGCGGCACCGATAGCGACCACTCGGTCAGGGTCGATACTTACCAACGGCTCAGTCTTGAAAAACTCACCCATCATCTGCCGTACCAGCGGCACCCGGGTGGAGCCGCCCACCATCACCACATCTTCGACTTCTTCAGCGGTAACGCCGGCATCCCGCAGAGCACGACGACAGGGGGCAATCGTCTTCTTGACCAGCCCCTTAATCAGGGTATCGAACTCTGTACGTGTCAACTCTCCCTGCCAGCGAGAGCCGTCAACACGCTCTACCTCGACTGTGGTTGCCTCGGCGGAGGTCAGTGCCTCTTTTGCCTGTTGGGCACTGCTCATCAGGCGCCGCTGCATATGATGATCGGCATCATCAACTATGCCCGCCTGCTCCATAAGCCATTCCGCCACGGCATGGTCAAAGTCATCACCACCCAGAGCGGTATCACCACCGGTGGAGAGCACTTGAAAGACCCCGCGATTGAGTCGCAAAACAGAGATATCGAAGGTACCTCCACCCAGGTCGTAGATCGCATGAACGCCGTCGGCACCGCTATCCAGACCATAGGCAACTGCAGCTGCAGTCGGCTCATTAAGGAGACGAAGTACCTTCAAGCCAGCCACCTTGGCGGCATCTTTTGTTGCCTGGCGCTGAGCATCATCAAAGTGAGCGGGGACGGTGATCACCACGCCTTCAAGATCACCACCCAGCGTAGCAACCGCCCGCTGCGCCAGTATACGAAGTATCTCGGCGGAGACCTCTACCGGACTGACGTCTCCCGCAACAGTGGAAATACGCGGCACGCTGCCCTTTTCCTGACTGAAGTGGTAGGGCAACCGCCCCCCAAGAGATTTCATCGCATCGACACCACGGCCGATCAGGCGCTTCACCGAGAAGATGGTGTTAAGAGGATCATCAGCCGCTATAGCAACAGCATCACCGCCGACGACTACACCCTCTTCGGTGTAGCGTACCACCGACGGCAGCAGGTGCCGGCCGGCACCATCGGGCAGGGTTTCAGCCTGGCCACTACGAACGGAGGCGACAAGGGAGTTGGTAGTACCAAGGTCGATTCCAGCCGCCAGCCGATGCTGATGCGGTGCGGCGGATTGCCCCGGTTCTGAAAGCTGTAATAGTGCCATCTTATCCCTTTAGCCTATAGCGCCTCATCCAACTCGTTCTCGAGGGATTCGGCATCAAATCTTAACTTTTGTAGAAACTGCATCTTGCGCAGAATCTCCCGCGCCAGCTCCAACTGCTCTGGCGTGGCTGCCTCAAACTGAACAGCCATCTGCCCGACAAGCACATTGATTTTACGGCTGACGCCATCGACAATTTCACTAATCACTTCGTAGGGATCATCAGTATGTCGGCTTGCCTCCAGCCGTTCCCGTAGCTCCAGCTGCTCCATCAGGAAAGAGACATCCTTCGTACTCTCCTGCTGCACATCCATATCGATGCCATTGAGAACCAGTAGATAGTGAGCTCTACGAAGAGGATCCTTCAGTGTTTCAAACGCCTCATTTACCAGTGAGGCACCTTGCATCGACAACATGCGTTCATGATCCGAGGCATTGGCAAAGCGATCTGGATGGACCACCTGCTGCAGCTCGCGATAACGCTCCACTAACTGCTCTAAGTCCACCAGGTAGACGACTGGCAACCCAAAAAGCTCAAAGTAATTCTTCGAGAAATCCAACATGTCACATCTTATTCATGAGCGCCGAAGTGGCGATGGCGCCAGGTGATGGGAAAACACTGAGAGATCAGTGCGCCTTTAAACAGTAAAACTTTCACCACAACCACAGGCATCCTTGACGTTCGGGTTGTTGAACTTGAATCCTTCGTTCAACCCCTCTTTGGTGTAATCCAGCTCAGTACCATCGAGGTAGAGATAACTTTTTGGATCGACCAGCACCTTCACTCCATGTGCCTCAAAAACAACATCATCCACCTCTGCCTCATCGGCAAACTCCAGCACATAAGCCATTCCTGAGCAGCCGGAAGTACGAACACCGAGGCGAATACCTGCACCCTCGCCACGGCTATCTAAAAAACGCTGCACATGGCTGGCGGCAGCTTCGGTCAATGTAATCGCCATAAGATTCTCCCCGGCTTTACCGTGGCGTTGCTAGAGTGGTGGGATTAGTTCTCGCCCTGTTTACTGGCATAGTCCTCAACCGCAGCCTTGATGGCATCTTCCGCCAACACTGAGCAGTGCACCTTCACCGGCGGCAGAGCCAGCTCTTCTGCAATATCGGTGTTTTTAATCTGCTGCGCCTCATCAAGGGTTTTACCCTTTACCCACTCGGTCAGCAGACTGCTGGAGGCGATAGCGGAACCACAGCCATAGGTCTTGAACTTGGCATCTTCGATAACGCCCTCATCATTGACCTGTATCTGCAGACGCATTACATCACCACATGCCGGGGCACCAACCATGCCGGTACCCACGTTGGTAGCATCATTGTCCATGCTACCCACGTTGCGCGGGTTTTCATAATGGTCCAGAACCTTATCGCTATAAGCCATAGTCTTGATCTCCACAGTCGGCGGCCGCCTCGGTAGCGGCAACGCCCAATAAATTATTCAGTTCCAGAGGCCGGCTCAGTGAGCTGCCCACTGCACTGACTTCAGGTCAATACCATCTTTGAACATATCCCACAGTGGCGACAGTTCCCGTAGCCGGTCAACCTGGGTGCGGATCAGGTCGATGACATAATCGACCTCCTCTTCAGTGGTAAAGCGGCCGATGGTGAAGCGTATTGAGCTGTGAGCCAGTTCATCCTCACGGCCCAGTGCGCGCAGCACATAGCTGGGCTCCAGACTCGAAGAGGTGCATGCCGAGCCGGAAGAGACAGCAATATCCTTCAGCGCCATGATTAGAGATTCACCTTCAACAAAGGCGAAGCTGATATTCATATTGCCGGAAACCCGCTGCTCCAGATCACCATTAAGATAGACCTCTTCCATATCCTTAAGGCCATCCCAAAGACGATTACGCAGCAGCAACAGGCGTTCGTTCTCTTGCTCCATCTCCTCTTTGGCGATACGCATAGCTTCGCCCATGCCGACAATCTGGTGAGTCGCCAGGGTGCCGGAGCGCATACCGCGCTCATGACCGCCACCGTGTATTTGTGCTTCAAGACGCACCCTCGGCTTGCGCCTTACATAGAGTGCACCTATACCTTTAGGGCCGTAGATTTTGTGGGCGGACATCGACATCAGATCCACCTTCATTGACTCCATATCGAGGGGTACTTTGCCGGCGCTCTGAGCAGCATCCACGTGGAAAAGGATCTTGCGTGCACGGGTCAACTCACCGATAGCCGCGACGTCCTGGATCACACCAATCTCATTATTGACATGCATCAGGGAGACCAGAATTGTGTCGTCCCGCATTGCCGCTTCAAGCTTGGCCAGGTCAATCAGACCGCTGGGCTCAGGATCAAGATAGGTCACTTCAAACCCTTCCCGCTCCAGCTGTCGACAAGTATCCAGCACCGCCTTATGCTCAGTTTTGCAGGTGACAATGTGTTTGCCCTTTTTACGATAGAAGTGAGCCACACCCTTAATCGCCAGGTTATCCGATTCGGTCGCGCCTGAAGTCCATGCGATCTCCCTCGGGTCCGCATTGATCAGTGCCGCTACATCCCGCCGAGCCTGTTCAACAGCCTCATCCGCATCCCAGCCGAACTGATGGGAACGGGAGGCTGGATTACCAAAGATCCCATCAGGGGTAAGGCATTGACACATCTTCTCCGCCACCCGCGGATCAACCGGCGTCGTAGCCGAATAATCCATATAGATTGGTAACTTCATCTATCGCTCCAAAATCGTAAAATCTGGTTATACACCGACACCGCCGACGGCGCGTGTCTGGTCAAGGTCCACCTTGGTTGCCGGACTTTCATCCTGGCGCTGCGAAACTTGCTGGACACCATTGCGCTCCATGAGGTCATTCAAACTTATCTGGTCCAGGTAGTCATAGATCTGACCACTGAGATCTTTCCAGAGATCGTGTGTCAGACAGCGCTCGTTACCCTGGCAGTTGTGATCACCGCCACAGCGTGTAGTATCCACCTTCTCATCCACTGCGCTGATCACTTCAGCAATGGAGATCTCTTCGGAGCCCCGGTTGAGGACGTAGCCACCGCCAGGCCCTCGAACACTACCCACCAGCGTCCGCTTGCGAAGCCGTGAGAAAAGCTGCTCGAGGTAGGAGAGAGAGATGCCCTGCCTCTTGGCGATTTCCGCCAGAGTGATGGGGCCTTCCCCCTGATGGAGGGCAAGATCCAGCATTGCCGTGACCGCATAGCGGCCTTTAGTGGTCAACCTCAAAGCAGGTGCTCCTAGATAATATCCGTAATGACTAATATACAAGACTTACTAAAATAGTCAAGTATTCAGCAGTCGCCTTCAGCTGGTCTTTTGAATATCAGGGGAATTATTTATATCAGGTTGAATTTTAAGCAATTCTTCTGCTGTTGAGGCAATTTCACAAGCATCCAGGTCAGGCAGGTCGAGATCAGGCTGATCCTCACTCACCTGCTTCATAACCTCACACATCTGCTGCATGCGTTGATCCATCACGTGAATATGATCGAGCATACAGTTGATCGCATGGGCCACAGGATCCGGTGCATCACTGGTGGCGCCATAGGCATCGAAACCCATTTTTTTTGCGATTTTGCTGCGATGGGGATTATCTTCGGTGAGGGAAGAGTCAACCAACCGACCCGGAACGCCCACCACCGTTGTCGCGGGCGGTACCGACTTTACCACCACCGCATTGGAGCCGATGCGCGCCCCCTTTCCTATATCAATAGGGCCAAGCACCTTTGCGCCCGCTCCCACGACCACATCACTAGCTAATGTCGGATGACGCTTCCCCTTTTGCCAGCTGGTACCACCGAGGGTAACACCGTGGTAGAGGGTGCAATCATCGCCAATCACGGCGGTCTCACCAATCACCACACCCATGCCGTGATCGATAAAGAGGCGGCGACCAATCTGCGCTCCCGGATGGATTTCAATACCGGTCAACCAGCGCGACACGGCCGAAAACAGCCGGGCAATCCAGCACAAGCCGATGCTCCACAGCCAGTGACTCAATCGATGAAACAACAGCGCATGCAGGCCGGGGTAGGTGGTAATCACATCAAGGGTGTTACGCGCCGCCGGATCGCGATCAAATACGCTTTTGATATCCTCTTTGAGACGCGAAAGCATCGACAAATCCCACTCAACTCAGCTGTCGGCCGCAATGGGCCGGATAAAGACCAACTATTCTACTCGATTATTAAGCCTGCTGACCAGCGCGATAAACCGAAGGTGTAAAATTACACCAATTTGAGCCTTTTTTATAGCGTAGGTGCGGTTTCTCGAACCGCGATGAAAGAGCTGGCTTAGTACAAATGTTCATCGCGCTTCGGGAAAGCGCTCCTACACACTAGCTGCTCTATTTATCCTTATCTCTCATCGACTTACGCCCTTGCGCAGCACTGAGGATACCGCGAAGAATATTCAACTCTTCTGTATCGGGGCGGGCCCGGAAGAAGAGCCGACGCAAGCGGCGGTGAAGTTTTTCTGACTGATGGGGATCGGAGAAGCCGATATCTCCCATGGTCTGAGACAGATGATCGAAAAAGCCCTCCATTGCGTCGGCAGTGGCGACATCTTTTGCCACCGCATCCTCTTCTGGGACGCCGGCAAGCGACTCCACATGCAGCTCATAGGCGATGACCTGCAGCGCTTGGGCAATATTCAGTGAGCAATATTCAGCATTAGCGGGGATATGAACCAGGTACTGGCAGCGATCCAGTTCGCTGTTACGCAGGCCGGAACTCTCACGACCGAAGAGTATTGCGACATCTCCCTTCGTCGCCTCGCGCCACACCTTTTCGGCACAGGCCCGAGGCGCCAACTGCGGCCACTCCACTGTGCGCAGACGGGCGCTCGCCCCCACCACCAGACGACACCCTTCCAGGGCCTCATCCAGAGAATCGAACACCTGGGCACCGCCCAAAAGATCGTCGGCACCGGACGCCCGGGCGGTCGCCTCAGCACAGGGAAACTCTTTCGGCCTCACCAGGCAGAGATTCTCCAGGCACATATTTTTCATCGCCCGAGCGACTGCCCCAATATTCCCGGGGTGTGAGGTCTCAATCATTACAATACGGATATTCTTCAACATGGTGCGAAGAGTACATTAACGGTGCTTTATATTCTAACCTTGGTACTTTCAAAAGCTGATCACGGAGCACACAGAGAAACACAGGGGGCACAGAGAGTTATTTGGTGTCCCTTAGCTCCCAAGCCCAGCGCAGGAACCAATATGATATGCGTCATATTCAGTAATGCACCAAGTGATCATATTAGGCTTTTCTCTGGGTTCTCTGCACTCCTCCGCGTTCTCTGCGACCCGCTTTTCAAAAGAAAAAACTGCACTTTCCTCTTTATAGCCAAGGCCGCTTGCTGTATCTTTGCCGCCCATGCAACCAATGATGAATATAGCGGTACGCGCCGCCCGTAACGCCGGTAGTATATTACTTCGCTATCACGATCGTATTGACACCCTTACAGTCAGTTCGAAGGGAAAGAATGACTTTGTCTCCGAAGTAGACAAGGCATCCGAGCAGGCCGTCATCAAGACCCTGAGAGACGCCTATCCCGACCATGCGATTCTCGCCGAAGAGAGCGGGCGGCACGATGGCAATGAGTACCAGTGGGTCATCGACCCCTTGGACGGAACCACCAACTATCTCCATGGATTTCCTCAGTTTTCTGTCTCCATCGCATTGAAACACAAAGGTGTGCTTGAGCATGGCGTTGTTTATGATCCGTTACGCGACGAGATGTTTACCGCCAGTCGTGGAGAGGGTGCACTGCTGAACGATAGGCGTTTGCGAGTGAGCAAAAGGAAGGGGCTTGAAGGTGCCCTCCTTGGCACAGGATTCCCTTACAGCGACCACTCCAACCTGGATGCCTATATGGGTATGTTCAAGGATCTGCTGATACCAACCGCAGGGATACGTCGCCCAGGTTCCGCTGCTCTCGATTTTGCCTATGTGGCAGCGGGTCGCATTGACGGCTTCTGGGAGCTGGGACTTTCGGAGTGGGATTTTGCCGCCGGCGCACTGCTGGTAAAGGAGGCGGGAGGCACTGTTTCCGACATCAGCGGAGGAGGTCGTTTCCTCGAAACCGGTAACGTCATCGCCGGTGGTTTACGACTACACAGTGCCATGGTCAAGATAATTCATCCTCATCTGACAGACGCCATCAGAGCCTGACCTCAACACACTCCGCAGCAGCTGAGAGTCTGACGGACGTCACAACTTTCCCTGTTGCAGGTTTAAGTTTTTCCAAGCGATACCGCTAAAGGGTTTGAACGGGGGGTTATCAGAATCCCCTAGCCGCCAGAGAATGGAACTGCTGGAAATGCCTAAAGTGAATAACAACCCGACACAGATAAGCGAACGCGCCCTTGAAATGGTAATGCGTGATGTACTTGACTGTCTGGTGGAAGTCTCACTGGAGTCAGCATATCAAGAGCGCAGCACCGACTTTGAGATTGTCGACATCACTCCTGAGGTGACCAAACAACACCAACGACAGATTGTGGCTGACCAGCCGGAAGAGACAGAAATCATCCTGTTTCCACAACGACGTCGCGCCACAGGCTAACATCCCACTTCCTGATAAGCCCGATCAATTCTGTTTCGAGCCAAGATTTCCTGAGGTAAAACCAAACGTAGGAGCGCTTTCAGGTAGTGGCAGCCTAAGGCTCTACACCCGCGTCTGCACCCTCTTTCTTGATCGGCATCAGATCAGCCTTACTGATACCCAACATCAGAACCGCCGTACTGGCAACATAGATGGAGGAGTAGGTACCTACCACCACACCGATAATCAGTGCCAGGGCAAAACCGTGGATAATCTCTCCACCAAGCAGAAACAGCGCGGTCAGTACCAGCAGAGTGGTCAGAGAGGTGACCATGGTACGCGAGAGGGTCTGATTCAGTGAGCTATTGATAATCTCTGGGGAGGATCCTTTGCGCATCTTACGGAAATTTTCACGGATGCGATCATAGACCACGATGGTATCGTTCAGTGAGTAACCAATTACCGCCAATACCGCCGCCAGCACCGTAAGATCGAACTCAATCTGAAACAGAGAGAAGATACCGAGGGTGACTATGACATCATGCACCAGCGCAATCACCGAGCCCAAGGCAAAACGGTATTCAAAACGCAGAGCAACGTAGACAAGAATACCCATCAGCGCGTAGAGCATCGCCAAGCCGCCATCTTCGGTCAGTTCATCGCCCACCTGGGGGCCGACAAACTCCACCCGGCGCAGATCAGCCGTACCGTCTGCCAGTTGATTCATTGCCGCAAAGGCACGGTCGCTCAGTTCTGCATTCGCAATATTCTCCTGGGGTGCCAGCCTCACCATAACATCCCGCGAAGTACCGAAGTGCTGTGCCGTGGCATCCGGAAAACCACCTGCCGAGAGAGCGGCACGAACCGAGGTCAACTCAATCGGCTGCTGATAACCAACTTCGACGATAGTTCCGCCGGTAAAATCGATGCCCAGCGACAACCCCCGGGCAAACAGTGAAACGATGGCGACCAGGATAAGTGAGGCCGACAGAATCATGGCAAGCTTACGCTTGCTCATAAAGTCGATTTTCGTATTGCTTTTGAAGAGCTGCATTACAGTATCTATTCCCTAAAATCCGAACCACCGGTGCCGGTCTGAAAGAGATTCAGACCGACCACCGATCTATATAGCCAGTTTGGTGATGCGTTTTCCGCCGTAGAGCAGATTGATTACCGCACGGGTACCGACGATGGAGGTAAACATCGACGTCAGAATACCGATACCCAGCGTCACCGCGAAGCCTTTGACCGGCCCGGTACCGAAGCTAAACAGTACCACCGCAGCGATCAGGGTAGTGATATTGGCATCGACAATAGTCCACAACGCCTTCTCATAGCCGGAAAAAATACTCGCCTGGGGTGTATTACCGACTCCAATCTCCTCACGGATACGCTCAAAGATAAGCACGTTAGCATCCACCGCCATACCCACGGTCAACACGATGCCGGCGATTCCCGGCAGAGTCAGCGTAGCCTGGAACATCGACAGCACCGAGACAATCAATACCAGATTCATTCCCAGCGCCAGATTGGCCACCAGACCAAACACCCGATAGTAGACCACCATGAAGATCATCACCAATAGCAGACCGATCATCACAGAACGGAATCCCTGATCGATGTTATCCTGACCAAGGCTTGGCCCAATGGTGCGCTCTTCAACAATATCGATGGGAGCGGCAAGAGCGCCGGCGCGCAACAACAATGCAAGATCGTGGGCCTCTTCGGAGCTATCCAGACCGGTGGTCTGGAAGCGGGCACCGAAGGGTTCCAGAATATTGGCAACGCTGATCACCTCTTCCACCGGGACTTTGCGAGTCACCGGCTTGCCATCGATAATCCGCACCTCGTTACGGGTCTCGATAAAGACCACCGCCATCGGCTTGCCGACGTTATCGTTGGTAACCTTGCGCATGCGACCGGCACCCGGACCATCAAGGTTGACCGATACCATCGGTTGCCCGGAGCGCGTATCAATACCCGAGCGTGCATTGGTAATCTGGTTACCGGTAACGATCAGACGTTTTTTCAGCAGGATGGGACGGCCTTCGCGAGTACGATAGAGTTTTGTACCGACCGGTATCTTACCGGCCACGGCATCCTCGACACTGTGCTCGGTATCTGCGAGGCGGTACTCCAGAGTCGCGGTGGCACCGATAAGATCTTTCACCTTGGCCGGATCCTGAACACCCGGCAGCTGAATAACGATGCGGCGCTCACCCTGCTGCTGGATCACCGGCTCAGAAACCCCGAGAGCATCGACACGATTACGCAGAGTGGTAATGTTCTGGTCGAGGGCGAACTTCTTCACCGACTGCTGTTCACGCTTACCCATGCGGGTGGTGACGCTGTAGATTCCACCCTCATCTTTGGTCTCAATCAGAAGATCCCGGAACTCATTACCGATCAACTCATTCGCTTTATCACGGTCTTCCAACTTTTTGAAACTGACGGTAACGGTATCGATACGTTGGGCGACCTTGCTGTAGCGCAGCTTGTTTTTGCGCATCAGGGTGCGAATATCACTGGTATAGCGCTCCATTGCCTGCTTAACCGCCGCATCCATATCGACATCGATCAGCACGTGGATACCACCACGCAGGTCGAGCCCGAGATACATCGGCATAGCACCCATGGTTCTCAGCCAACCCGGTACATCAGTATTTAGCGTCAACGCCAGGTTGTAGTCACCGGCGAGGGCGACTTCCAGGGTCTCCTTGGCACGCAGTTGAGTCTCTGAGTCGGGGAAACGAACCAGCAGCTTGCCGCCACCCGCCTCCATCGATTTGATCTCAAGTCCTGCGCCCTTCAGCGCATCGCGAACCCGCGCCTCAGTGGTGACATCAACCTCGGCCCTGCGGGTGCCGGAAATATCCATGGCCGGGTCCTGGGAATAGATATTGGGCAGGGCGTAGATCATGCCGATCAACACCACTACCACCACCAGGAGGTTCTTCCAGAAAGGGTATCGGTTCATCTTCTTACTTATGGTTTTATGGAGCTCAATACGAAGCACGGCCGGCAGTGGCCGGCCGCATGGTTTACAGCGAATTACAGCTCTTTGAGGGTACCCTTCGGCATCACTGCAGACACTGCCTGACGGCGGATTTTAACCTCCACTTTGTCGGCAATCTCAACCTGAACGAAGTTATCACCCAGGTCGGTAACCTTACCCATAAGGCCACCGTCGGTCTGCACTTCATCACCCTTAGACAGTGCTTCGACCAGTTTTTTATGCTCTTTCTGGCGCTTCATCTGGGGACGGATCATAAGAAAGTAGAGAATAATGATCAGACCGGCCGGTAGAACCAGCTGTTCCAGACCACCTGCAAAACCAGCACCAGCGCTCTGTGCCATGGCATCGGAAATAAAGAAATTCATGCTGTTTACCTGTTGCGAACTCAATTTTTATCGGTTTTCCCCGGCGGGCAAAGCCTCTCCGGGGGGTACAAGGCGAAGATTATGACACAACCTTGGAAATATAAGGAGTCTCATCCCCCTCAATTGGGGACAGAATAAAATTTTACTACTCGAATAGAGATTTATTTATTGGAAATAGAAATAATTTACTCTGAGCCCTGCTTAAGCGCGTCCTCTCATAGCATAAAAATTCCTGACAAAAGCGTCGAACCGTCCCTCCTCTATTGACTGTCTGATATCACGCATCAGAGTCTGGTAGTAATGAAGGTTGTGGATCGTATTGAGCCGGGCACCTAGAATCTCATTACAACGCTGCAGGTGGCGCAGGTATGAGCGACTGTAATTACGGCAGGTGTAGCAATCACAATGAGGATCGAGCGGCCCGGTATCTTCCGCATGAACAGCGTTACGGATACGCACCACCCCCTCATGGGTAAACATGTGTCCGTTGCGGGCATTACGGGTCGGCATCACACAGTCAAACATATCGATGCCCCTGGAGACCGCTTCGACGATATCTTCCGGCGTACCCACACCCATAAGGTAGTGGGGCTTATCCTCCGGCAGACGGGTGGAGAGAAAATCGAGCACACGCCAACGATCCTCCGGCGGCTCTCCCACAGAGAGCCCGCCCACCGCATAACCGTCAAAACCGATCTCCTTCAGCCCCTCCAGAGAACGTCCGCGCAAGGAGTCAAAAACACCGCCCTGAATAATGCCGAAGAGCGCTGAGGGATTATCACCATGAGCCTCCTTGCTCCGAGCAGCCCAGCGCAGAGAGAGCTCCATAGAGCTTTCAGTCTCCCGTTCCGTGGCCGGATAGGGGGTGCACTCATCAAATATCATAACGATGTCGGACCCGAGATCGCGCTGCACCACCATCGACTCCTCCGGCCCCATAAAGATACGACTGCCGTTGACTGGAGAGCGGAAGTGGACCCCTTCTTCAGTGATCTTGCGCATTTTACCCAAGCTAAAAACCTGAAAACCACCCGAGTCGGTAAGGATAGGCCGTTGCCAGTGAGTAAAGTCGTGCAGATCCCCATGGCGCTTGATAATTTCAGTGCCCGGTCTCAGCATCAGGTGAAAGGTGTTACCGAGAATGACCTGGGCGCCCATCGCTTCAAGCTCTTCCGGCGTCATCGCCTTTACCGTGCCATAGGTGCCCACCGGCATAAATGCCGGTGTGTCGATATCACCCCGGGGAAAAGAGAGGCGCCCTCTTCTTGCTTGGCCCGCTTGGCCCAATAATTCGAATTTCATGACATGAATCAGTATAAAATAGGTTATATCTGTTGACAAAGCATGGAGGAATATTAGAAGATGCCCATGTACTGAAGCACTTCAGTACACACTCCTCCATCCTCCTTTGGTGGAACCCTTAACGCGCGGCCACACTGCCGCGCGGTTTTTTTTACCCCACCCCCGCACTACTCTCCAAAAACATCGCATCTCCATAACTGAAAAAGCGATAGCGCTGCTCCACGGCATGACGGTATGCCGCCATAATCTGCTCATAGCCGGAAAACGCCGACACCAGCATCAACAGTGTGGACTCAGGCAGGTGGAAGTTGGTGATCATGGCATCAACACTCTTGAAACGATAGCCGGGCGTGATAAAGAGCCGGGTATCCCCTGTAAACGATTTCAGTGAACCTTCCACCGAGGCCGCCTCCAGGCTGCGTACACTGGTAGTACCCACAGCAACAACCCGCCCGCCACGCAAGCGGGTCGCCTGCACCTGCTCACAAGTTGCCTGACTCACCTCGACATACTCACTGTGCATCACGTGATCTTCCAGACGATCAACCCGCACCGGACGAAAAGTACCCGCCCCCACATGCAGAGTGATCCGCGCCTGATCGATCCCCATGGCTGAGAGCCGGTCCAGCATCGATTGATCAAAGTGGAGACCGGCCGTCGGTGCCGCCACCGCCCCTGGACGATCAGCATAGACCGTCTGATAGCGTTCCTCATCCACCGCATCGTCATCACGGCTGATATAGGGGGGCAGCGGCATATGACCTGCCAACTCCATCAGCTCCATAAAGCCGATATCGGGTGACGCCAATTCAAACAGGTCATCCATGCGACCGACCACATTCAGCTCGGCGGTATCACCAATCAGAATCCGGCTACCAGGTTTAGGGGACTTACTGGCACGGATATGGGCAAGGGCGCTGTGCGGCCCCTGAACCCGTTCGATCAGTATCTCAACCTGACCACCGGTCGCCTTACGGCCATACATGCGCGCCTGCATCACCCGAGTGTCATTGAAAACCAGCAGATCTTCAGGGCGCAGCAGATCCGGCAGATCGGTAAATCCTCGATCTGCAATTGCACCGGTCATACCGTTGAGATGAAGCAGACGGCTACCCCCCCGAGTCTCGGCAGGGTGCTGAGCAATCAGCTCATCGGGCAGATGATAATAAAAGTCACTACGTTGCATGGCGGCGGGATATTACCACAGTGCGGAGAGCCTGTTTCACATTTGCGCTGGATCGGGAAATGACTATAGAGTCTAACCAACGGCTTTTACTGTTTCTTAAACTTTCCTCGCCTCCAAGCATCAATGGCGTGAAGATGGTTGAGAAAAGAGCTCTTTAACCTGGCTATACGGATAGCGATCCGCCATGAAAATGGCTGACCAGCCATAGGTAGCCCCTTAGTAATAATCTTCCAGGATGCAACTTGACTCCTGACCCGCACCCGGATAAGGCGCCAGAAAGTTATTTCATTAGGAAAAAGAGGGGTTGGGTCATGTCCTTTAAGCAGAAAGTTGAGCTGGGTCCTGGTGCACTTTTCGCAGAGGCCGCAATTACCTCCATAAGTAACAAAGCAGACTCTTAGATTTTTGACAATCACCGGGTATTTTGCCAGCAAATCAACCTTTTCTAGTCTCGTCAGCTCACCACCATCTGGACGAATGGCAAATCGACCACTTGAGATCAAAGGGATAGTTAGTGGATTATTACCCCAAGCAACGGATTCCACCAGGTGCCCATAATGGAAGTCTTCCGCTAAAAGCCCATAATCCAAATCTCCTGAATAGGCGTGAAGGCAGGATGTTAAAGCAGTGCCGTGTTCCATATTCCAATGATTTCCGGCGATATCCATAATATTTGTTCTGACCACAGCCAGTGGCAGCCCAAATGCGTCAAGCCCCTCTGTCGCTCGCTTTTTTGCCTCAATAAAGCCCTGGGGTTCAGTTAACGGAATATCTAGCCCATGAATAAGTAGGGCAGCCTCGAGTTTTCGGGTTGCTCTTCCAATCCCATTCATATGCCGAATCAGAACTGCATTCGAATCCACACCCCCAGAATAGGCCAGAATGGCACGATCTCCTGCAGGACCAATCCCTTTATCATCAGCTTCTATTTCTGCGGCTAATGTAATTTTATTGTATATGTCAGGTTTCCAACTGCGCCAGATGGCCCCAAAGCGTTCAAGATTTTCAAGCAGTTGCCTGGAAACAGCCCCTTCAAAAAACAGGTTGAACCCCAAACGTGCAGCATATTGATAGAAAACTATCGCTGCCATATCGAGTCTCTCCAGAGCAGGAGGTAGCGGGCCTTGAGAATATTCGTACCAAATAGTCTGCGACCTACTGCTATCTGGCAGTAATGCATCAAATTCAAAGCGAACAGTGTCCGGGGAACGCTGCTCCCGGCCTTGAACCACTATCGTTCTGGCGAGAGTGGATTGCCTATCATCAGTAACTTTAGTCTGCATGCTCTCTCATCTGACTGATTCGTTGTTCAGTCTGCTTTAACATGTCATGCAGGCGAGTCAGCATTTTAGCCTTTTCGCCCTCGAAATCGACTGGTTCAGGATCCCAGTTGATCCCTCGCATGTAAAAACCAGGAAAGTACTTCGCCGCGAGGCGGTAGAGGGATTTAAGAAGGCGTGGTGGTTCTGGGTAAACAGGGACACCGATATCCTTTAATATGGAAACCCGGTGGTCATCAGGGTCACCAAAAAAAATCACAGGTATACCCATGGCAACACAAGGTAGCGCGCAATGCAGTCTGGTAGTGATTACAAGGTGAGCCTGGTTCCGATAAAGTGACAATACCTCACGGGCCGCTTCACGTTTGGTTGCTGCACCGTAAATTGCCTTCATGCCATGGCTGAGTCTTGTCGCTCGCTTTCTAAGCGACCCTGGAATAGGAATATGCTTTGCGTCGACGATAAAGATTCGTCCATCCGTCGGAGGAGCTGAACGACGCGGAAAGGTGAGGGTGAGGCAGTGGCTACAGAACGCATCTACGCCTCGCCCACGAAGCACATTTGCAGTGGTTTCATCCCGGCAGCCGATGGGCTGATGCTGCTTGAAGTAATTGATGCAATCAGCGCTGAGAAAATAGTTTGATGAGGCATTCCAATCAGTTATATGAAAGCCGAAAAAGATAGGGTTGATGTCTTGGCCGGCAGGAAATGTTTGCTCTGGATGCCAGGAAAACCAGCCATTGAGGATAACGATATGGGGCTCTTTCGCTATGGCAGAACGGAGACTGTCTCGTTCAAAATATTGTGTTACTGGCGGCAGGTGCTGCTCAGCGGCAAGCGATTGAATCTCATCACCAAAATTGTTGGATTTCTCATACAACAGCCCGCCATACATAAGTTTATGCTCCATACCAAACAGTGCTCTTAATGGTCCAGATTTATTCGTAGGCTGCTGATGTTGTTATCACTATCCCGGAATTTCCTCTTGATGCTGATAACAATGGTCTGGGACAAAATCCTGAAAAACAGGGTTGGGCCAAACTGTCTGAATTTGTAGAACAAGCCAGCGAATAAGTTCTTATATCGAATGCTGACAGATTCATAATTTCTTGGAGAAGTGACCTGACCGATGATGTTGATATTGGAGGTTCCCAGTACATTTGACGTCACAGGTGAAGGCAGAATGCCGTATGTGATCATATGGTGAAACCATGGGCGGCGCATATCTTCATCGATCGCACGGGTTTTGGGATTGAATGCTCGAAGAAATTTTTCAGCTCCTTTACGATTGATCAGATAGGCACCTGTATTATTTGGGATGCGCCAATATGTTACCAATTCAACGTTTGATTCGATGCTCTTTATAGGAATGAATGGTGATTTAGGATCATTGGATAAACGAATGATATCCCAATCCATAGGGAGATCTGTCAGGCCGCCTAAAAGGCTAACGAATCCAGGGGTAAACTCGAGGTCATCTTCTAATATCAAAATCGGATCAGGTATATTGTCGTCAATAATTCTCTTCATTATTTCCATGTGACTGGCATAGCATCCAATTTCACCATCGCCCAGATTCCCATAAGGGACTCCATCACTCCCATAAAATTGAGATCTAATCCATTCAGGTATAGTTTTTTGGGTATAAGCCGGTAATCGAGTATAGGACAAACCTATATGATCAAGAAGACGCTGCATTCTCAGCAGTCGCTCTCGGTCCACATCAAGGTTGATCAAGAAAACGTGAAGCCTCTTGTCTGACTCTACTGACGCCATAAAATAATCTTACTATTTGAAAAGGTATGAATTGAATTTCACAGTAGTTACTATTCGTAAAACGACACCAACTCCATGCAAAAGAAAAACCATTTTCTACAATTCCGACGAGTAACCCGTTGAATACCTCAAAGAAGCTAATAAGAGCACTAAAACATAGACTGCGCGAGTATCGGGCAGCTAGAAGACGAAAAAGCCTCGGGAGTATACCCTGTATTGCGATAACAGGTAGCTGCGGAAAGACAAGTACCACCCGATTTATTGGGCATATTCTTTCTCAGCATGGAAAATGCCATATAGGCATTAATGAAAATGGCCGGCTGGCCATAGTAAAAACCCTGGTCAGGGCAACTTCAGATCTAAATTTTATAGTGCAAGAGGTCTCAGGCGATAAGCCTGGGACCCTACGAAAAGTCTTACCGATTCTTCTTCCTAACGTTGGTGTTGTCACGACTGTTGGCCGAGATCATCACACTAACTTTCGTTCACTGGAAAACACCGCGCAAGAAAAAGGCACGCTACCCGAAATGCTCCCAGAGGATGGTGTGGCAGTTTTGAATGCAGATGATCCCAATGTGTTGTCTATGACTGACCGCACCATGGCAAATGTAATCACCTATGGGAAGGATCCCCAGTCGGATGTAACCGCTTCAGATATCTGTTTCTCCTGGCCGGAAGGATTGGCATTCACCGTGGATTATCAAGGTGAAAGCGTGCGTGTGGAAACAAAACTTTTCGGTGATATCTGGGTAACTTCCATACTTGCAGCTATTGCTGGCGCACTATCTGTCGGCATTGACTTAAAAAGCTGCGCTACATCCTTAAGTTCTGTTAAACCGTATAACAGGCGTATGTCTGCTCACCGCACACCTTTAGGTGTTTGGCTCATTAATGACAGCTTCAAATCCCCTCACTGGAGCATTCCCGGTGCAATCCAAAGCTTAAAAGGCCTTACAGCACCAAGAAAAACCTTGGTATTAGGTTCATTCTCAGACTCCTCTGGCGGAGCATCAAAAAAATACCGCGGTTTAGCAAAAAAAGGGGTGGCAGTTGCAGACAGGACCGTTTTCGTTGGTAAGAATGCCCAATATGTAACAAAGATGATCACTCCCGAGCTGAAGGGGCGCCTTTTTGTTTTTGAATCTGCAGAAATAGTAAATCAGTGGCTATTAGATTCGGCTATCAAAGATGAGATTATTTTGATTAAGTCAATTCGTATTGAACACCTTGAACGCCTAATTCATGGACAAACCCATCAGCTTCAATGCTGGAAACAACAATGTAACTACACATGGGATTGCGCTACATGCGATATAAGTGGCATGAGTGTAGATGATGAAAATCAGTTGGTACAACTACCTGAATGCTGAAATTTCTTTTTACACAAATGATCGCTCAAAATTGAAGCTCGTCTAATGTCATATTCAAATCCCCGGGATATAGTGAGCCTAGGCCCACATTTTGTGTCTTTGAGCATCAACGTGATATCGCCCGTGCCTAAACCACCCTTGCATAGAGTAAGCTTGAACAAAACAGGGTTCTGCTGGATATTTGTAACGGTTAGAGGTATATTACGCGCCACTGAAGTAGTATATTCAAGCGTAACACATTAGAATATATAAGATTTTAACCAATGCCGGGGTGGTGAAATTGGTAGACACAGGGGATTCAAAATCCCCCGGGGGCAACCCCTTGCCGGTTCGAGTCCGGCCCTCGGTACCAGACAGGCCTAGTTTCATCTAGGCACAGACAAAGGCCTGCAATCGCAGGCCTTTTTCGTTGAATGCCAATCAATCCTTATTCTGCATGAATGCAATGACAATGGTACACCTACAAAACTCACTAAACGCCTGGAACACCGACCACTTCGCCGCCACACTGAAGGGAGAACTGGAGAAGTTGCGAAGTGACGTATTGCCCATCGCTCATGTCATTGGCCAAGGCAACAAGCTGGATGAGAGTGATTTAGGGGTGATCATCAACGGGGTCAGTGACGACCCGCAACAGATCCAAGCGAAGGTTGGGGTATTCTTTGCCGAAATTATCAACTGCCTCACCTGCTGTGGTGGAGATGGTATGTATGATGAGGCTTATTGCGAGCTGGAAGTGACTATCGACAAAACGTCGGGAGATGCCACCTTCAGGCCGCTTTGATTATAGTGATACTGCCGTTATTGCAAACCTCACCCTGTTGTTCTGGGGCATAAAGAAAAAACAGGGAGACAGCCCAACAACTGGGGCGTTGTTTTATCAAAGGGCGCCATGAGACCAAGTAGGCTTTAGTCGGAGAAACCGGAATTACCTGCCTATCATGCTGATTCTATCCGAAAATCTGCTTGAAGCTTAAGCCAGTGAGCTTTGAGCTTCTCTTTATGCATCTCATCCATAGGCAGATCATTCAAGGCCTCTGGCCACAATGAACGTGCCTTTTCCATGACATCATCAATATGCGGCTTGATTGCACGCCATGGAATACCGGACTTGTTAGCCCAAGAGTGAAAATTTTCTGCCGTCACCGAAAACCACTCTTTCGTTTTACCTAGATTCAAGGCGTATTTCATTTCATCGTTGATATAAACGCTGGTGGTTACGATATCGTATGCTGGAGATAGCCTTGGTATCACTTGATCCTGGTAGAGAAAGCTCCAGTTCTTTAGATGGGCGTCGCCATTGGCAAGCAGAATATTCACTAGCAATCGTCTGGCAAATTGCTGGGCATCGGCTAACCCATCACCGGAGTAATCGTAAATGACCTTACCAACTTGTTCATAATTGGCTGAGTCATATTTATCGCGTGGGTACTTCACCAAGACTTGAGCAAAGTCTTCCATATGAATTCGTGTATTGCCCTCACGATCAAATCGCTTGATGGCAAAGGCCAGTTTCTCATCGGGGAGATTGATCTGCGGCAGGTTATCCAGTTTGTCCAGTTCAATGAGTTTGATATCAGGGATTTCAACCCCTGCCAAAGCCGCCAGGGACATCGCTGTATATTCATTTACAGGCACGTTCTTATGCTTGGTGGAAGGAGTTTTAATAATCCAGTCACCAAGATCGCTATTTTTAGTCAGGTTATAACGGCCATCCGTCTCTTTCATGGAGAACTTCATTTGAATACCCGCTAAGGAGAACCTGCTCTCTTGAGAGCTACCTTCAAATTTTATAGCTTTAGCCTTGCCATGAGTGCTCAGCACACTCTCCGGCACATCTTCAGGCGCCATCGGAGTTGCCACCAGTGCACCGGGCAGGTCTTGACCAAGATAGGAAAGTATCTGAAATTCGTTGTCGGTATGGGTTTTTAACCCTTGAGCAATCAATTCCCGTAACGCACCTTCTGGCAGTAGGTTGGATAGGACAGGGTGTAACCGCTGATTTTTAGCCCATGGCTCTGACAAGAGCTTTTCTGAATTTGGGAACCTTGGGTGGGTAATCAGGCTAAATGTAGGACGTGAGAGATCGTCTTTGAATTCATCCGCAAAACTCAGGACATTACGCCCGTTTTGAAAACCAGCGAGATAGCCCACCAATCTGTCATGAAGGGTAAGCTTTAAGACACTTATCTCATCCGTGTTTTCACCAGGGCTCATTCATTACCCTCCAGTAAATTCTTCCATGGATCATCTGCGAGGGTGTGTTTCCCGCCCTGTTTGGCATCTCTGTTTTTGAGCGGTGAAGACGAAAACTCATCGCTATCAAGAATTGCTTTAACCGCGCTAAGTTTCTCTTGAGGTATGAGCATCAGCTCACTCTTGAACCCTTTGGCAATAAGCTCAAGTGTATTCAACCGGGGATTGCCCTTGGACTCTAAGCGCTGGTATTGCTGGCGCGATACACCTATGCGAAGCATCATGTCGTTTTGCTTCAGACCGAGCGCTAACCTACGTTTTTTAAGCTGTTCAAGTAATGAGTTCATAGTGAAACATATATGTTGCTCTCCCAATAAAGGAAACATATTAGTTTCTTTACTTAGAAAAAGCAATATATGCATTGCCTTTCAGCTATTGCGAGAGGGCATCAGTAAAATACAGCACATACGATCCATGGAGAATCATTAAGATTCAGTATTATCACTGAATCAGCCAAAGCAACATACCACTAACCACATGATTTACTTATCTATTTATTAAAGAAATACTATTTTTATATTGGAACGCTCAGGTTTGTTAGTAGGGTATGTACCGCCCCCTCGGTACCAAATAGGCCTAATGCAAGTTAGGCAACGAAAAAGGCCTGCATTTGCAGGCCTTTTTCATTCTTTCCCGGTGCAACAAGGTCTGGAGAATTACACCCAATTATCCAAACGCAACGCCTCAACACGCTCAAACTCACGTTGGTTATTGGTCACCAGAGTCAACCCTTCGCTTCTCGCATGGCCGGCAATATGTAGATCATTCACACCAATCGGCGTCCCTTTCCGTTCCAGGTCAGCACGAATATCACCATAATGAGAAGCCGCCTTACTTCCGTACTCCAGTACATCCAGCCGGGAGATGAAATCCTCAACTTGCACCAAATTTTGGTCCGGCATTGCACTTTTTTCAACACCATGCAGCAACTCGGCAAGAGTTATAGAACTGATACACATCTGTCCTGTATGCCGATTAAAAACCCCCAGTGCCTGTACCGGGCGACGCTTGATCACATAAATTACAATATTCGTATCAAGCATGTATTTCAGCATTAAAACGGTTCCCTCTCTTGTTGCTCCTGGGACGCACGTTCAACCATAAAATCATCCGTCACGCGCTCGTCAGACAGAAAGAAGCTGTCCCAGGTATTCTCAACGGGGGACAACACACGATCCCGCCCAACCACGCGTACAGTGACCTTTTTCACATTCTCGGGAAAGCGTGTATCGGCAGGAAGCCTTACCGCCTGGGTCCTGTTACTTAAAAAAACTGATCCAGTAGACATAAACCACCTCCATAAGCTACATAATGAATCGTATACCACAATAGGGTATATAGCAATGGTATATAGCATCAATACATGGGCATCAATGGTACTAAAATAGTGTTTAGTAAGGTTCGTACCGCCCCCTCGGTACCAGATAGGCCCAGCTTCAGCCAGGCACCTTCAAAGGCCAGCTTCTGCAGGCCCTTGTCGTTATTGCCGTACTACCTTCTATTCTGACTTCAGGCGCCCTTCCACATCTGCACTCTGGTGAACGATACCGATAATGTCGATACCCGGCGGCATGATCATATAGAACACCACATGTCTGCCTTGTGGAAAACTGCGATAGCCAACTTTGACATCATCACGCAGCTTACCCAATCTGGGGTTCGCCATCAGATCGTCAAAACATGAAAACAAGGCCTGTAGATAACGATCCGCCTGATCACTACCCCAATGATCGAGCGTGTAGACCCAGATCACCTCCAGATCTGCATGTGCATGGAGACGCAACCTATAGCCTGTACTCATTTCACGTACTTTTCGCGCATCTCAGCCAGGAAGTGTTGCGCTGAGAACTCTTCGACCAACGGACTCTCCTCACCCGCCTGAAGCTTGGCCCTGAGTGCCTCAAGCTTGATCTCATCCTCCTCCAGTCTGCGCAGGCCTGCACGCACCGCTTCGCTGACCGACTGAAACCGGCCCTGGGCGATTTTCGCGTTAACAAAGGAATCAAAGTGGTCACCGAGTGTAACCGAGGTATTTCTGGGCATGGGAATCTCCTGACAACTCCAGATGTATTAAATATTAATACAACCAAAGAAAAAGACAACTACGTGAGCCACATCAAGCCAAGAGCAGCCACGCACCCCCGATGCCAGACACATTATCCGTATAATTTCAATAACTTATCGTGTTTTTTATTGCCTGTGTGTTATACGTTGTGTTACACGCTTTCTGATTCTCTGACTTTGCCTCCTCACTCAGAACAAAAACAGACACCAACACCCCAAAAGAGGCAGAACATCAATAATACTGACGGTGGCATCTGGGCTACCCCACCCAAAGTGTCAAATCGGACATTTTCTGTCAGTTATACGCCTCCAGTGGATGACGCTTAAGCTACCTCAAAAGTCAGTATCAACAGCTTCTCCGTCAATCTCATCAGATGGATACATCCTGATGTCCGTGCTGTAGCCACTTAACTGACGAAAGCACCTTATAACTGCCGGGATTCCAGGCAAAAAAAACCTCAGGATCTATATTTACAGTATGGTTTCACGTCCCAAAAGGGGGATGTCATGAAAAAGATTGTTCTGGCTCTCTTCCTTCTGATTATGACGTCACTCGCTTACACTCAAAACAAGACAATAACCATCTGCAGCTATGAATGGCCTCCACATCATGGAACCACCCTCGTTAACGAAGGTTACACCGCTCAGATAATAGCGGAGATATTTGAGCCGAGGGGTTACAAGATAAACAAGATGTTTTTGCCCTGGGCACGTGCGCAGGCATACGCGAAAGAGGGTAAGAGGAGTGATGCGATCACCGAGATATATTTCAACAAACCTAGGCTCGAATTTTATTGGTATGGCGCACCCTATGCGGTTCACGAGGTGTACTTGATTGGATTGGTCTCCAATCCTGTAAGCAGTTACAGCTCACTGCGTGATCTCGTTGAGTACACCATAGGCCATAACCGGGCCGGATCGCTATCCAAAGAGTTCGATGCTGTGGGCTACCTGCACAAGCACGAAACGGGCGGTTACCAAAACGGCATAGAGATGTTGCTGAACAACAGAATCGACTTATTTGTCAGCGCTAAGTCAGTTGCATTTTACGAGGCCGGGAAACTGGGAGGCCGCGACAAAATCAAAACGGTAGGTGAGCCCCTTCAGCGGCAATATGTCCATATGGCATTTTCAAAGAAAAACCCGGATAACCTGCTCAGGCTGCAGGACTATAACGAAGGGATGTACATGCTGCAGAGAACCGGCCGATACAAAGAGATCATGAAGGAGCATGGCATAGAATAAACCGTCTGGTTCGATAAGACGGTCAACTTTATAGATGAAAATTGGCAGGCCCAAGGGAGGGCTGATCATGCTTAAAAAAATAACGCTCTTTCTGATTTCGTTACTGCTGTTAGCCAGCTTCAACGTGGCAGGAGAGAATGCCCCGTTTAAGATCAATATCACCCTGACGGCACCTCTTGGCACCCCGGAACGACAAGGTTTCCTAGATCTGGTAGTGACGGAAATGTTGCACCGGGTAGGCCGCATCCCCGATTTTGAGTTTGCCGAGGAGGAGCGCGGGCTCCGTGCCCTGGATCAGGGATTGGATGATGGCAATCTGCCCCGGGTAGCCGGACTGGAAAAGATCTACCCAAATATCCGTCAGGTACCCGGTAAGGTGATGGACTTCAACTTCCAGGTTTTTTCAAAGAATCACGACGTTGTCATAGACAGCTGGGAGAGCATGCAGAATTATAATGTAGCCTTCGTGACAGGATGGAAGATTCTGGAGAAAAACGTCAAGTCACGCACCATCACCAAGGTCAGCACATCTGACCAGCTGTTCTTGGTACTTGCAAGGGACCGAACCGAGCTGGCGATCTATGAGAAATGGCAAGGTCTGGAGCTGATTCGGAAGCATGGCCTGAAGGGAATTATGGCGCTTGAGCCTCCGCTCGTCACCAAGGAGGTCTTCCTTTACGTAAACAAGCGTCATGAGAAGCTGATTCCGGAACTGGCGCATGCACTCGAAAAGATGAAGGCTGACGGCAGCTATCAGCGCATCGAAGAGAAGACACTTGGGCCATTACTGAAACCCTGACGATTACTTCAATGGCAAAGCATCTCATCAAGAGTCGTATCGCACGCAGGCTGGTTCTGATTGTGCTTGCGGGCAGCTTTGTCGTCACCTTGTCGACCACGGCTTTGCAACTCCGTAATGACTATCTCTCATCTGTCGAGCAAATCGAAAAAAGCTTCGAATTTATCGGTACCAACTCTCTTGAGAGCCTAGTGGAGAGTGTCTGGGTCATTAATCGTAAACAGATACAGCTTCAACTCGATGGCTTGGTAAACCTGCCTGACATGGAGCATCTGGAAATCCTGGTCGATGACCGGGTGGTCTGGCAGGCAGGAAAAAAGACTTCGGGAGATGTTCTGATTGCCTCATTTCCCTTGTTGCGAAGTTATCGAGGCCAGGAAACATCCCTGGGTGAGTTGAAGGTGACCGCCGGCCTGGATAAACTCTATGACCGACTCTGGAAAAGTGCCGGAAAGATTCTACTGGCCAATGCCATCGAGATTTTTCTGATAGCGGGTCTGCTGCTATTTCTTTTCCACCTCCTGGTGAGCCTGCCACTGCGTCACATCAGTGACTACCTCGGTGAACTGAATCTGGAAAAAGAGGACCTGCCTCCTTTTGAGCGGAAGAGCATCTCTGCATTGAACCGGGGCGATGAATTTGACCAGGTCGGCGATGTCATCAATGCGATGACACAGAAGCTCTCGGCGGCCCACAGGGAACTTGAGAACAAGGTCGAGGAACGTACCAGGAGGCTTCGTGAGAGTGAAACATTTCTCAATGAAACCGGGCGGGTTGCCAAGATGGGTGGCTGGGAACTCGATGTGGCGACCAACGAAGTGCGCTGGACCAGCGAAACCTATCGCATTCACGAAGTTTCGGAAAAGTACAAGCCGCCACTTGAAGAGGCGATCAACTTCTTCCATCCGGACGATCGTGAAAAACTGACCGGGGCCATACAGCAGGCAGTGGAAAAAGGTACTCCCTATGATGTGGAGATCCGGTTTATAACGGCCAAGGGCAGGCAGTTGTGGACACGAATGATCTGTGCACCGGAAGTTGCCGATGGCAAAACAGTTAAACTGAAAGGGATGTTTCAAGACATCACCGAGCGCAAACAGGCCGAGGAGAGGGCAACTCGGTTAGGGCGCATCGTTGAACGCTCCCTCAACGAGGTTTATGTCTTTGATGCCCAGTCGCTGAACTTCACCGAGGTTAATAACGGGGGGCGCGCAAACCTGGGCTACGACATGGATGAGTTTCGCAGTTTGACGCCCCTCGATCTCAAGCCGGAATTCACCCTTGAGAGCTTTGAAGAGAGCATAGAACCCCTGCGCCGTGGAGAGAAGGAAATTATCATTTTCGAAACGGTGCATAAGCGCAAGGATGGCTCTCTCTACAACGTGGAGGTGCACTTGCAGTTAATGCATGAAGAGACTCCCCCCGTCTTCGTTGCCATCATCCAGGACGTCACAGAACGGAAGCGTATGCGAACTATGATGATGCAGACAGAGAAGATGATGTCGGTGGGTGGTCTGGCCGCAGGCATGGCCCACGAACTGAACAATCCCCTGGGCGGCATCCTGCAGGGGCTACAGAATGTTCAGCGCCGGCTATCACCCGATCTCGAAAAGAACCAGAAAATCGCACAGGAACTCGGAATTGACCTGGCCAAAATAGACTCATACCTCGATCAGCGGGGGATCATGAATTTTATGCGGAGCATTCGCGAGTCCGGTGAGCGTGCAGCGGTAATCGTAGATAACATGCTCCAGTTTGCCCGCAAGGCTGAGTCAAAGGCGCACCCTGAAAACCTGGGTCAACTGGTCGACCAGGCTCTGGAGCTGGCCGCAGTGGACTACGACCTGAAGAAAAAGTACGACTTCCGTGGGATCGAGATTGTGAGGGAGTACGACACGGCGCTACCACAGGTCAATTGCATTGCATCCGAGATCCAGCAGGTGCTGTTGAACCTCTTTCGTAATGCGGCACAGGCGATTTATACGGAAGAGGAAAAAGCTGAACCACCGCGTATTATGCTCAGGATCATGGAGATAAATGAGATGGCCTGCATCGAGGTCGAGGACAACGGGCCTGGAATGGACGAAGAGACAATGAAAAAGGTATTTGATCCCTTCTTCACTACCCGCCCGGTTGGTGAAGGGACGGGGCTTGGCCTTTCTGTCTCCTATTTCATCGTTACCCAGGAGCACAATGGGAGTATGAGTGTCGATTCTCAGCCTGGTCAGGGGGCGAAGTTCATGGTTTGTCTGCCGATAAAATAGCCGGTTTAGATTAGTCCCTGGATTTGCATGGTAGCTGTCTAGACATTATGGATTACTAAGGATAAGACAAAGGCCTGCTTCTGCAGACCTTTGTTGTTTCATACCATCAAGATTTTGGCATCGTATCTTTAGATAGCCGAATCATGAGTTACCAACTCAAGTTTCGGAGTTCATTAGCCCCCCCTCCCTCAGGAGGGTTGGGGTGAGGGGTAACGGCATTATCTCAAGCCGCGGCAATGATCGTACGATTCCGTCCGTTCTCCTTGGCCTCATACAGTGCTTCATCAGCGGCACCGAGCAGTGCAGATTCATCCCGTGCATCCTGTGGCGGGATGAATATCGTCACTCCGCAACTGATGGTTACCGGCAGCTGTGTCCCCTCGTAATCAAAGGGCACCTCAGCGATGGCCTGACGAAACCGTTCAAACTGTCTATGGGCCTGATCTTCCGGCGCATTCAGCAGAATCAAAAACTCCTCTCCTCCATAGCGACCGACTTGATCATACGGCCTGAGTGCCTTGGAGAGGCGCTGTGTTACCTCGCGCAATACGGCATCACCGGCAAGATGGCCATGGGTATCGTTGACTCGTTTAAAGTGATCGATATCACACAGGCCGATACATAGAGTCTGGTCCTGACGCTGGGCACGTGCCATCTCTACATCCAACGCTTCCATGATGGCACCACGGTTAAGCAGCCCGGTCAGTGCATCGTGGGTGGCCTGGAAAGCCATCGCCTCCTTTGCATTGATCAATTCCGCCTGTAGATTAAGCATACGTCTGCCAACCTGAAGGCGGGCTTGCAGTTCTGAGTTCACAAACGGCTTGGAGATGTAGTCATTGGCGCCGGCTTCAAGTCCGGCGACGATATCGTCTGTTTCGGTGCGGGCAGTCAAAAGTATGATATAGGGCGGGTTGCTGCTTTCGCGGTTGCGTATTCGCTCACACAGAGCTAGACCGTCAAGTCTCGGCATCTCCCAATCAAGCAGCAGCAGACGGGGTGGTTCATCTGCCTGCAGCACATCCCAAGCAGCCTCACCATCTTCCACGGCTATCGTCTCAAATCCCCATTTACCTGCTACTGCGGTAAGTACGGTGCGGGAGGTAAGGTCATCCTCAGCGATCAGTAGTTTCAAAACAGTTTCTCCTCCATTACCTTCTTGAGTTGGGTGAGGTTTGACTCCAACTCCGACAAGCCCTCACGGATAGTTTCCAGCTCACCGGCCTTACCGGCCTGCTCCATTAATTTAGCCTGGGTACTGAGCTGCATGCCACCTACGTTTGCAGAAGCGCCCTTGATTTTATGTGCCTGAGCTGCAGCCTGCTGTACATCACCTGCCGCCACATACTCCTTGAGTTGTGCGATTTGATCACTCATATCTTCCAGGAAAGCCTCAGCGACGATATTTATCAATGACTCGTCGCCCATCAGCCGCTTGCTCATATCATCATAGTCAAAGATAGGCTGGTCCGTTGCCGCCTCATCTGTGATGGTGGATGATTCAGCGCCGCTATCAGGATCAGATTGATCGCTACCCTCAATGGATTTAGTTGAGTCATCAGGTGCCGCACCTTCCATAGCTTCACCATGAATCGAATCAACTTGGCATCGTGCTGGTAACCATTGCGCTAAAGCCTGACGTAATTTGCCGGGATCTACAGGCTTGGCAACATGGTCATTCATGCCCGCATCAATACATCGTTCACGATCACCCTGCATGGCATTGGCCGTCATCGCGACCACGGCGATCGCGTGATCTTTGACAGGAGAGTTGGGATCACGGATCTGCCGGGTGGCTTCATAACCGTCCATTACCGGCATCTGGCAGTCCATGAAGACCAGGTCATAGGGAATCAATGTAAGGGACTCGATCGCCTCTTTGCCATTGGCAGCGAGGTCGATCTGCACTCCAAACTTCTCCAACATACCCCGTGCCACCGCTTGATTGGTAACGTTATCCTCAACCACCAGCACCCGAGCATTGAATTGCTGTTTTGCACGAGCGGTAAAACGGGTGATCAACCGGTCTCCCTCACCCTCAATTCCCGCCACTTGTAACATGGCGTTGTAGAGTTCCGACTGATTAATTGGCTTCCTGAGATAACCGGAGAACCCTGTCTCCAGCATCTTTTTGGCATCACCACGACGACCCTGGGAGGTAAGCAGTATTGAGCGGGTATCGGAGAGCTGCTTTTCATCACGAATCAGTGCGCCCAGACGGGCACCATCCATACCCGGCATCTGCATATCGAGTAGTGCCATGGTATAGGGTTGATCCTCCGCTGCCGCATCATAGAGCGCCTGCAATGCTTCCGGGCCACTGGCTGCCAGTGCATGCTCCACCTCCCAGGTATCAAGCACCTTGTCCAGCAGTTGTAGGTTGGTGGCATTGTCATCCACCACCAACACCTTCTGCTGGTGAAGATCATCAACTTGACGCGGTGGTGTCTGACTTTCAGCATAAGGAAGAGCCAAGGTAAACCAGAAGGTAGCACCTTCACCCTGGGTACTCTCCACACCAATCTCACCATCCATCAACTCCACCAACTGTTTACTGATGGAGAGCCCCAGCCCGGTACCACCATACTCACGGGTAGTAGAGCTATCGGCCTGGGTGAATTTTTGGAACAACTTGTTCTGCTGCTCCTGACTGAGACCAATACCGGTATCGGTTATCGTAAAGTAGAGCAATGCCCGACCGCCTTGCTCCTCTTTCAGATCATAGTAGACAGCCACCTCTCCCTTTTCAGTAAACTTGAATGCATTACCTACCAGGTTGGTAATTATCTGGCGTATCCGCCCTGGGTCCCCTTGGAACCACTGACGCAGCATCGGATTGGCAGAACAGATCAACTCCACGCCCTTCTCTTCGGCGCGGAAAGCAAAGGTAGCGGCAAAATCCTCCATTAGTGTACCCATATCAAAATCCAGCACCTCAAGGTCAAGCTTACCTGCCTCGATCTTGGAGAAGTCGAGAATATCGTTGATGATGCTGAGCAGGGATTCACCACTGCGTTTAACAGTCTTGGCAAAGGTGTATTGCTCCTGGCTCAACTGGGTATCGAGCAGCAGATTGGTCATGCCGATAATGCCGTTCATCGGCGTGCGGATCTCATGACTCATATTGGCCAGGAACTCGCTCTTGGCCAGGTTGGCGGCATCTGCCTCCACTTTGGCCTCCAGCATCTCCTGCTCTACTAATTTTCGCTGGGTAATTTCGGTGCGAATAGCCACATAACTCTTAGGCTTACCATCAGCCCTTTTAAAGGGCACAATGGTGGTATCCACCCAGTAAATGCTGCCATCTTTGGCTCTGTTGCAGACCTCATTCCGCCACACCTCGCCCCGAGCAATAGTCCGATACATATCGACGAAAAATTCTTTTTCATGATAGCCGGAGTTCAGAATGCGGTGATTGTTACCCAGCAGCTCATCACGACTATAGCCACTGATCTCACAAAACTTATCGTTACAAAAGGTGATGTCACCTTTTACATTAGTGATGGCAACAATGGCATGTTGATCCAACGCATTTTTCTGTTCAGCCAGGTCATCCCATGCCTTTTGAGTCTCGTACTGACTCTGTTCAAGGGCCTTATTGGCAGCTTCCATATCCTCCTTAGCTTCCAGCATCTCCTGCTCTACTAATTTTCGCTGGGTAATTTCGGTGCGAATAGCCACATAACTCTTGGGCTTACCATCATCTCCTTTAAACGGAACAATGGTGGTATCCACCCAATAAATGTTACCGCCTTTGGTTCTGTTGCATACCTCTTCTCGCCACACCTCACCCTGTGCAATAGTGCGATACATATCGACGAAGAATTTTTTTTCATGATAGCCGGAGTTCAGAATGCGGTGATTATTACCCAGCAGCTCGTCACGACTATAGCCACTGATTTCACAAAACTTATCGTTACAAAAGGTGATGTCGCCTTTTACATTAGTGATGGCAACAATGGCATGTTGATCCAACGCATTTTTCTGTTCAGCCAATTCATCCCATGCCTTTTGAGTTTCATATTGACTCTGTTCAATGGCCTCTTGATCAGATAGACGTACCTCAAGCATATGGTTAAATGCATCAGCCAATTGCCCGATCTCATTCTCTGCTTTGACTGTCACTTTTTGATCAATTGCACCGGCGGCCACCGCCATACTGACATCAGCCAATTGGATAATTGGCTGGGTAATTCGCCTTGCTTGATAAAAAGCCAGCCCTATGACCAAGAGACCGGTTAATCCGACCAGTGACAAGATAACAGCTCTCAGCCAATCAGCAGCCGCCAGTGCTTCATCCCGGTCAACTTCACTGATCAGTGCCCAGCGGACCCCTGGAATCTCAAGTGTTTGATGTATTCCTAAAACCTCTTTACCACCAGGCCCCGTATAGAAAAAAGTAGTTTCATGCTCATGATCCGGCGCCTCAACTGCTTCGACGTGTTCACTCTGCCAAGTCCGGAACTGCTCTGTATCAATAACCCGCTTCAGAACCCCTGCCTTGTCAGCACTGATTGCTGTTCGAAGGAGTCCATCCTCGCCCACCAGATAGTGAGCCCAGGAACTATCATCTCCCCGGGTTTTATCTATCTGCGAAATAATCCGTTCTAAATTCATCTGGATGGCAAAAACGCCGACTCTTTCACCGAGCTTATTCACTAGTGGCGCTGTTAGAAAACCTGCCAGTCTATTATTGCTGGGGGCATAGCGCTCAATATCAGAAAATCTCGACTTTCCAGTCTCAAGTGACATCTTTACACTATGGGCGAAACGGGTTTTGGCGAGTGGACCATTAAACAGGTTGCTGCCAAGATCAGACTTACGAGCAACGCTGTAGAGAACATTACCCTTAGCATCAATCAAAAACAGATCAAAGATATAGTCATAACGACGCGATAAGATCACAATGTCGTGTTGAGCCACATCAACCCTGCGTGCCCAATCAGAACTTCCAACATACTTCTGTAGATCCCCACCGCTCTGTTCCAATCCATCAATGAGCTGTGTGATGAAAGATCTATTGTGGTCTGCTTCAGCATGGCTATTAAGGTCCATAAAACGATATCTGAACCAGCTTTTTAGAAAAAAAGCTTTCCCTTCTGAAGTCTGAACTAACTGTTGACCTGCTATTTCAGTAAGGCTTTTATTAGTCTGCTGATAACTGACCAATTCAACCAATATCATCGGTGCCAAAGCCAGTAGCAAAAACCAGCCCATTAGGCTTCGGCTTAAGGAGTTACGTTTTTTTGGTAACGGTCCCTTAGCTGGGGTTGGGGTCTGCTGAGTCATAGCCTGTGGCTCCCTGCACTATTTCAGATTGGATGTTGTTGAATCCGGTAGAAATAGACTTCAGCAACGTCCCAACTGAACAGAGTGTTATCTGTATTTCGTATGATTATAGGTAGTAATACGGCAGCACGATGGAAATATTTAGGAAGACACCTGACTAATTGATTCCATGACGTGAGAAATCCTATTTTTTAGATGGCTATACGGACTGATCCTTTAGCCTGCGGTAATAGAGGGCTTGTCCATAACATGCGGGCTTTAGCACTATTCACCATTAGGTTAATTCCTACACAAAACCAACAATTCACGCCCAGGATCGTACTAGTGCACTCGCTTTCCGAATCTATCAAAAAAATGGCGGTCTATACTGAATAGCAAGTGCTTCCGGTTTTGTAGGGATCCATGCAGATAATAAAGGTCAAACAGCTGTACTTTTTACCCTTGGCGTTCCTATTGGTGACTAATATCAGTGGTGCCGATGAGCACCTCTCGGGCAATGGTAATAGCCAACATTCACACCTGACTGGTCAGCAGGACAAACCAGACTGGACGCAGTTGGGAGAACTTTATCTCGTTAGCAATCTTCAACCACTCTGGCATCAGGGGCTAAAACGCAGCGATCAGGTTGAAAGCCTGATCAGGCAGATCACCAAAGCAGAAATTGAGGGGCTTGACCCAGAAGATTACCACCTCTCAGCCCTGCTCTCCCTACAGCCTGCAAGAAACCGGGAAGAGGCGGCCCAGGCCGACGCCCTGCTCTCCAGCGCGGCTGTCAACCTGGCGCACGACCTACGGGTGGGGCGTCACTCACAGCAGGCCATAGATCCACTCTGGCGCATCAAGCAGGAGCCTTTCAGTGCCCCCCAGCAACTCTATCAGAGCCTGGCCAAGGGTGAGTTGGAAGGGTTTTTCAACCAACTTGCCCCTCGCGATTCATTCTATCTGGCCCTTAAATCGGCCTTGAAGTTTTATCAACAGATCGCCATTGCAGGCGGTTGGCCAAACCTGCCTGACGGTCCCACTCTCCACCCCGGCGATATTGATCAAGCTATCCCTCTGTTACGACAACGACTAATCATTGAAGGAGATTACCTGGGTACAATTCCAGACAATCAACTGCTCTTTGATGGTGAACTCGGAACAGCGGTTGCCAATTTTCAGCTTCGACACGGATTGGAGGTGGATAGCGAGGTCGGACCGAAAACCAGAAAGGAGATGAAAATACCGGTAGCATTCCGCATCGACCAGTTAAGGGCTAACCTGGAGCGTTGGCGTTGGCTCCCCCACCGATTAGGTGAACGCTATCTGCTGGTAAATACAGCCGGATACGAAGTGCGGCTGATAGAGGGTGGTCAGACCTCCCTGGTGAAGCGTAGCATCAATGGTAAACGGTGGCGTAGAACGCCCTCGTTCAGCAGCCGCATCACCCATGTGGTGGTCAATCCGGACTGGACTGTTCCCAAAAGCATTGCAGTCAGGGATCTACTGCCGCTACAGCGGCGCAACAGTCAATACCTGGCAAGTAAAAATATCGATGTCCTACGGAAAACCGAGAGCGGATGGAGTGTGGAAGATGCAGCGAAGCTCGACTGGGACAGCTACAACTGGAATCACTTCCCATTCACCCTGCGGCAACACCCCGGGGATCACAACAGCCTGGGCAAACTGAAATTCTATATGCCCAACCCCTATAACATCTACCTCCACGATACGCCGTCCCGAGAGCTGTTCGACCAGAAGCTCCGCGCCTTCAGCTCCGGCTGCATCCGCGTTGAGCACCCACTACAGCTGGCAGAAATGCTGATGGGAGACCGCGCTCAGTCTCTGGAAACCACTCTAGCCGAACAGATCGCCTCCGGCGAAACCCTGAAAACGTCCATACCCAAACCGGTACCGGTCTATCTGGTCTACCTCACCAGCTGGGTGGATGAATTGGGCGCAGTCCAGTTCCGCCCGGACAGCTACAGACTCAACAAGCCTCTGATACAGGCGCTACACCACCAAGACACCCCATCAGCACCCGCACTCGCCTACCATACTGAAGCCGTACAAGAATAAAACGGTCAACCACAAAAAAGTGAACCTGTTCATTGAGTTACCCTGTAATTGTAGAATTATCAGGGAAATTAATATATCCTCGCAGCATCAAGGGTGATAGAACAAAATACCCATAAGAATCAAAATCTTAAATCGGAGTCAGACGATTGACCATAGGCAGCGAAAAAATCAGACGTAGAGAGCTGGGGGTCAGCCTCAGCCGGCGCCGATTTCTGGCTGGCAGCAGCTGTATTGCCGCCGGCCTGATACTCCCCCCTTCGTTTACCAAAGCTGCCGTAACTCCAGAACGCCGACTCTCCTTTCACCATACCCATACCGGTGAAAAACTAAAGGTCACCTATTGGGCGGATGGAGTCTACGTTGAGGATGGGCTACGTGAGGTCAATCTGTTACTGCGGGATCACCGCACTGGTGATGCCCACACTATAGATCCCGAGCTGCTCAACCTGCTGCACCGTCTGCAGTTACAACTCGACAGCAACAAGCCGTTTCACATCATCTCCGGTTACCGCTCACCAAAGACCAACAACATGCTACGGTCAAGAAGCGGTGGGGTGGCAAAACGCAGTCTGCACATGGATGGTAAGGCGATCGACATCCGTCTGCCGGGACGTGATCTGAGACAACTTCACCGGGCGGCAAAGGCAGAGAAAGCGGGAGGTGTCGGCCTCTATGCCGGTTCTGACTTCATCCATGTTGACACCGGTCGGGTGCGTTACTGGTAGCACTACGGCATACGGCTGAAAGCCCTATTTTCCCGGACGAACCAAACCACCCAGCCCCATCTCATCGAGTGCATCCTCCATCAGCCGCCTCACCTCCCGGGGTGACTCCATGCGGAGTGCCGCTTTGAGAAGATGACGAGCTCGGGAGCGGCTGATATTTCTGATCACCCATTTCACTTTAAGCAGACTGCCGGCACTCATGCTAAGACTGTCCACCCCCAGGCCCAGCAGCAGTATGGTGGCAAGAGGATTTCCCGCCAGCTCACCACAAACGCTAACCGGTCGGTTATAGACAGCCGCCCCCTTGATGATACTAACCAGCGCGTGAAGCACTGACGGGTGCAGGTCATCGTAGAGATCCGCCACCATGGGATTATTGCGATCCACTGCCAACAGGTACTGAGTGAGGTCGTTGGTACCTATCGAGAGAAAGTCAACACGGCGCGCCAGTGCCTCGACCTGATAGACCGCCGACGGTACTTCGATCATTACCCCTATCTTCGGAAAGACGACCTTATACCCCTCCTCCTCCAACTCATCAAAAGCGCGCTGAATCAGCAGCATCAACTCATCAACCTCGGAGACAGCGCTGATCATCGGCAGCATAATCTGCAGGTTGTTGTTACCCACCGAGGCACGCAACATGGCACGAATCTGAGTAAGAAAGATCTCTGGGTGATCAAGAGAGATACGGATGCCGCGCCAACCAAGAAAAGGGTTCGACTCCTCCACCGGAAAATAAGTCAGAGGTTTATCACCACCAATATCCAGCGTCCGCAAGGTGACCGGGTTGGGAGCAAACGACCTGAGCACGCTGCCATAACTTTCCGACTGATCAGACTCTCCGGGGAAGCGGTCACGCATCATATAGAGCAGCTCGGTACGATAGAGCCCAATACCTTCCGCCTCCTCAGTTCCCAGATTACTGAGCTCTGAGATCAGGCCGGTATTAAGGTAGAGAGGCACCTTGGAACCATCTGTAGTCTCTGCCGGCAATCCACGCAACTCTTCCAGTTCCTGGGAGAGCGCCCTATCCTCACGAGCCAAGCGCTCGTATTTCAACCTCACCTGTTTCACGGGTGAGAGATAGACCCGCCCACGGTAGCCATCGATAATGATCTCGCGTCCTTCGACACGGCCCGCAGGCAGATCAGTCACACCCATTACCGCCGGCACACCCATGGCACGAGCCAGGATCGCCACGTGAGAGGCACCGGAGCCGCTGGCCGAAACAATACCCGCCAACAGCTCCCTCGGCACCTCTGCCAGCTGCACTGCGCTCACATCCCCGCCCACAAGGATGGTCCGATCAGGATAGACCATCTCTATTGGTCGCTCACTCTGCAAATGCATTAAAATCCGCCGGCCTAAATCGCGGATATCGGAAGCCCGCTCACGCAGGTAGGCATCATCCATGTTATCGAACAGCTGGGCGTGCTTCTCCACCGTGTGGTGTAGTGCGCTCTGAACCCATTCACCCTGTTTAATTCGTTCCACCGTCTCGGTCACCAGGGTATCGCCACCCAGCATCAGCAGCAGAACATCAAACATGGCGTGGTCTTCGGGAGGCAGCTCGTGTTCCAGGATGCTCTGCAGCCTTCGCAGATCTTCCTCGACCTTGGACACCGCGGTATGAAATTCAGCAATTTCCTTATCAGAATCCTTGACTTCGCGGTCAGGTACAGCAGCAAGATCCGCCAGTTGGTAAGCTACTACCGCCGTACCGATAGCCACACCCGAGGCGCTGGGCCTCCCTCTAAGGAAACGCTTGGGCGCATCAGGCGACTCCTGAATTGCATTCAGGTCACCACTGGCACGGGCATGGGTAATGGCCCCGGCCAACTGTGCCGCCAGGGTAAAAAGGAAAGTCACCTCATCATCACTGAAGCTGCGCACCTTCTCCTGACGTACAACGAGCACACCGAGCACCCTACGGTTTTGGATGATCGGCACACCTAGAAAGCCGTGATAACGGGTCTCGCCAGTCTCCTCGACAAAGAGGTAGCGTGGGTGGCTGGTGGCATCATCCAGGTTGATCGGCTCTGAACGCTCACACACCAAACCGATCACTCCCCGATGCAGAGGTAGACTCACCTTGCCAACGGCTTCCTGACGCAGACCATTTGTGGCACGCAGAACATGGCAGCGCCGCTCGAAGTCCGTCAGATAGACAGAGCAGACATCGGCACCCACCGCATCCTTCACCTTATGTACGATAATTGACAGCGCCTCACCCAGGTCGGGGGCGGCATTTACCTTTTTGACAATCCGGTGCAGTGTCTCAAGCATCTAGACTCAACCTTGGGGTTGTGGAGATAAAAAGGGGGAGGCTAACGCCGATTCTTGCGCAAATAGTTAGCCTGAGAGCGCGCAGGCGGTCCGTCGGGAAACAGCAGCGGCGCCAACTCCTCCAGTGCCCGGCTGTAGACCCATTTCTTAAAATAGACAACCTCTCGCAGCGGTTGCCAATATTTTACCCAACGCCAACCATCAAACTCCGGTTTAGGGGAGTGGTCGAGGCAGAAATCAGTCTCCTTGCAGAGTACCCGCAGTAGAAACCAGATCTGCTTCTGGCCAATGCACAACGGCTGGGAGTTATGGCGAAGGAAACGCTTCGGCAAGCGGTATTTCAGCCACTTGTCGGTAACGCCGACAATCTCCACCTGATGGGACTTAAGTCCGACCTCTTCTTCCAACTCCCGGTACATCGCCTGCTCAGGGGTCTCATTCGCATTGATTCCCCCTTGAGGGAACTGCCAGGAATCCTGCCCCACACGACGCCCCCAAAACAACTGTCGTTCATTGTTGCAGAGAATAATACCGACGTTAGGTCTATAGCCTTCTGAATCAATCACAAGGAAAACCTATTTAATAAATTATTGAGCCCGATTGTTCCACACTCCCCTGCTGCACGGCAACTATCCGTTCCAACCCAAGTTGAGATAAACTGGTTTTCTCATATCAAATCAGGAGATACCCCTTTGCCACTGGCCATTTTCGATCTAGATAACACACTGCTGGCAGGTGATTCCGACTACCTCTGGGGCGTCTTTCTCGCCGAACAGGGGGTAGTGGATGGTGACCACTATGAGCGTGAAAATGAGCGCTTCTACCAAGAGTACAAGGATGGCGAGTTGGATATTTTTGAGTTTCTTCGCTTTTCCCTAACGCCTTTGAAAGAGCATTCACTGGATCAACTCTTCGCTCTCAGGGGGGAGTTTATGCGGAAAATGATTGAACCGATTATTCTTCCTGCAGCAAAAACACTGGTGGATAAACATCGCAGTGCCGGTGACACGCTGATGATCATTACCGCTACTAACGCCTTTGTCACAAGTCCGATTGCCGAGAGCATGGGAATAGATCACCTACTGGCGACCAACCCGGAGATGATTGATGGACAGTATACGGGGGAGGTGGCCGGAACCCCCTGCTTCCAACAGGGTAAGGTGGAGAGACTGAAACAGTGGCTAAAACAGCAGGGAGCAGACCTCCAGGGGAGTTATTTCTACAGTGACTCTCACAACGACATACCGCTACTGCAGCAAGTTGAGAAACCGGTGGCAGTCGATCCTGACGATACCCTTAGAGAGGCAGCCAAGCAGCAGGGATGGCCGATCATCAGCCTGCGAGACTAGGAGGCTGTCCGAGAATAGAAGAGCCTACTGCGGAAAAGCTGTTTTGGCCCTTATTCTCGGACAGTCTCCCAGTGCTAAATAGTGAGGTCTCCTGAATTGTTATTAGCAAAAAGGGATTCCTCGTATATCCTTAGAGCAGTGCTGGAAAAATAGGGAGATCAACCCTCATGCAGATAAAGCCTTTCTTTCCCGTTTTTATCGTCTTGGTAGGCGTGATCATCTACGCCTACTACGCCCCAAAAGAGAGACCGGAGCGGGCCATCAACCTGACCCCGAAGGAGTATATCGAGCTGGTGCAGAAGAACAGGGCGGAAAAGCTCAAGCAAGAGAAGGAGAAGCAAGCGGCGAATATTCCACCCGAGGAGAAGAGCAAACTAAATGACGAAACGAAGCAAGAGTGACCTTTAACCTAGAATCTGCAGTTGGACGGGGTGAAGTGTGCGTTTGCGGGGGTGCAGGGCAAGGCACAACGACGCGTAATAGTCATTCTATTCCAAGGAGTTGTCACGCCGCCATGCGCCACCGCAAGCGTGCAATTCACTCCGTAGCATGGCTCACCCGGCAGGCGAAAGTGTAAATTGATATCAATGGTTTTCATATCAGCAACATAGCCTCAGAATGGCGCGGTCAACTGCGGAATCTAGGTTTAAGGAACCTCTGAGTCCCTTGTGCTCACTGGTCAACCTCATCCCTATGTCGCCGACAGAACGGACGGTTATCGGGGTTCTCCACCGCATCGACGATAGCGGTGACAAACCGGCCCAGCTCATCGGTACTCACCACCTCCAACATCCGGTTGAGCAGCTCGGGGTCAACCATGGCGTCGACTGAGCGTCCGTCGCTGAGAGAGACGGAAACTCCGGCGGCATGAACCTGACCCTCTCCCTGCTGCTCAAGAAACAGCGACTCATTCATATCCAGCATCTCGTCGTAGTAGGCTTCGATGCTCTCCATCAGATCATCATCAGTATCATCTGGAATGGATACCAGATAGCCCTGCTCTTCATGGACAGACTCGGGCTCCAGTCCCTTCTCCTTGAGAAATTTGTCAAAAAGTGCCCACGGGCGTTGGTCGAAAAAGATATATTCCAGCATGGTCTCTCTATTAATTTTCAGTCACTACTGTCAGTGAAGCGACAGTGGATAAGGAGGTTCAACAGGGAGTAGATCCTACCCCGTCACAGCCAACATTGAAATATTGGAATAGCATGATTGCAACATACTGAAAGCGAAAATAATATTTCCCGGTTTCTTCATTACAAATTCCCCAATATTGGATTATATTTAGCTTGTGTAGAGAGTGATTATTATTTACAAACATTACACTCTGAATAATATAAATAACCGCCACGACAGAGGCGCATGATGTCTGAGAGAGATATTCAGGAAACCACCGGCAGACTGCTGGAGAAATGGGACAGGGAGCCGGTGAATCTGCTGCAGATACTCATCGCACTTCAGCAATCACTGCACCATATTCCCGATCAAGCCGTTGACCTCCTCTCCTCCACATTGAACATCTCCCAGGCGTCAATTGAGGGAGTGATCGGCTTCTACAGTTTTCTCCACACCTCTCCTCGAGGTGAGTACGACATTCTCTTCAGCGACAATATTATCGACCAGATGCTGGGCAGCCGCTCACTGGCGACACAACTGGCGGAGCGTCTCTGTACCAACCCTGGCGACACCCGTTGCGACAAACAGATCAGTCTCGACTACACCTCATGCACCGGAATGGGTGATCAGGGGCCTGCGGCACTGATCAATGGCTACCCTCTGACCTCCCTGACACCGGAGCGGATCGATCGCATTACCGCGCTGGTGGAGATGGAGGTGCCCGTTACGGAGTGGCCGGAAGAGCTGTTTCATGTCAGCAACAACATCCGCCGCCGTGATCTACTGCTCGACAGCGACCTCCCTCCAGGGCGTGCCATTGAGAGTGCACTCACCCAGGGTGCGGGACGACTCCTAGATAGCCTTGGCAACGCCGGACTACGTGGCCGTGGTGGTGCAGGCTTCAAGACCGCAGATAAGTGGCGCTTCTGCCTCCAGACCGACCAAGAGCAGCGGGTGGTGGTGTGCAACGCCGACGAGGGAGAGCCCGGCACCTTCAAAGACCGTGTTCTGCTACAGAGTTATGCCGACCGGCTGTTCGAAGGAATGACTCTCTGTGCCGCCGTTGTTGGTGCTCAAAAGGGCTTTCTCTATCTGCGTGGTGAGTACCTTTATCTGCAGGAGCCGTTAGAGCAGGAACTGGAACAGCGCCGCAGCAACGGCCTGCTCGGACAAGCCATTCTTGGCCGAGAAGGATTTGATTTTGATATCACGATCCACCTGGGGGCTGGTGCCTACATCTGTGGTGAAGAGTCAGCCCTGATAGAATCCCTGGAAGGAAAACGGGGCATCCCCCGTATCCGCCCCCCCTTCCCGGTCACCCACGGCTACCTGGGATACCCCACCGTGGTCAATAATGTCGAGACCTTCATCGCCGCCGCCATGATCGCCGTCTATGGCGCCGACTGGTTTCGCGCTAAGGGAACCGAAGCCTCCACCGGCACAAAACTGCTCAGCATCTCCGGCGACTGTCAACGACCGGGCATCTACGAATACCCCTTCGGCGTCACCCTCTCCGAGATACTCCACGACTGCGGCGCCGAAGAGACACAGGCGGTGCAGATTGCCGGCCCCGCCGGTCATTGGGTAGCCCCCGAAGAGTTCCACCGCACCATCGCCTTTGAGGACTTGGCTACCGGAGGCTCCTTCATGATATTCAACCGTAGCCGCAGCCTGCTTGAGGCAGTCAATAACTTCACCAACTTCTTTGTCCACGAGAGCTGCGGCTTCTGCACCCCCTGCCGTGTCGGTACCACCTTATTGAAAAAGCTGCTGAACAAGATCCTCAACACCCACGCCACCCGCAAAGACATGGAGAGCATCGAGACCATCGGCACACTGATGCAGGAGACCAGCCACTGCGGCCTCGGTCAGACTGCCGCCAACCCGATTCTGACTAGCATGAAAAAGTTTCCGTTGATCTATAAGTCACGGCTGCGTACCACCAGTTTTGAACCCGCCTTCGATCTCGACGCCTCACTGGAAGAAGCGCGTCTGGCCACCGGTAGGGACGACCCAGGGGCACATCTCAAAAGGGGAGGCGTATGAGCAACCAGTTCACTATCGACGGCCTGGTCGTTCCCTTCAAAGAGGGAGAGAGCATCATGGATGCAGCCCTGGCGGCGGGAGTCTATATTCCTCACCTCTGCCACAATCCGGAATTTCACCCTCACGGCAGCTGCCGACTATGCACGGTCAACGTCAACGACCGCCCCGTTACTGCCTGCACGACTCCTGCCTCTGCCAATGCCAAGGTCGAGAACGAGACCCATGAGATAAATACACGGCGGCGTCTGCTGCTAAAGATGCTCTTCGTCGAAGGCAACCACGTCTGCCCTGCTTGCGAGAAGAGCGGCAACTGCCAACTCCAGGCTGTGGCCTATCACTGCAGCATGCTGGCACCGGAGTTCACTCATTTTTATCCACGCCGCCAAATAGATGCCTCCCACACCGAGACCATCATCGACTTCAACCGGTGCATCCTCTGCGAACTCTGCGTCAGGGCCAGCCGCGATGTAGATGACAAGAACGTTTTTGCCATTAGCGGCCGGGGCATTGAGGCCCATCTGATAATCAACTCTCCCAGTGGCAAACTAAGGGATTCAGCATTCCATAGTGACGACAAGGCGGCCCACGTCTGTCCCGTGGGTGCAATACTGCCGAAGCATAAGGGTTACGATGTTCCCATAGGCGAACGGCTCTACGACCGCGAATCGATCAGCCTGGTGGGCGATGTAGCCCAGCACGAGGAGGAGTGAGATGGCCGATAAAATCAAAGTCGCCACCGCCTCCCTCGCCGGCTGTTTCGGCTGCCATATGTCGATCCTCGATATCGACGAGCGCATCATTGATCTGGCCGAGCTGGTGCAGTTCGACCGCACACCGATCACCGATATCAAGCGGGTCGGTGAGTGTGATGTCGGCATCATCGAGGGCGGCGTCTGCAATGCAGAAAACGTAGAGGTGCTGCGTGCATTTCGCCGCAAGTGCAAGATTCTTGTCGCTCTCGGCGCCTGCAGCATCAACGGTGGCATTCCCGCCATGCGCAACCAGTATCAACTGGGTGAGTGCCTTGAGGAGGCCTACCTCAACGGTGCCAATATTGAAGATGCACAGATCCCCAGCGATCCGGAGCTGCCGTTGCTGCTGAACAAGGTGCACCCGATCCATGAGGTGGTGTGGGTAGACTACTTCCTTCCAGGCTGTCCACCGTCGGCAGACACCATCTGGACCTTCCTGGAAGAGCTGCTTTCAGGCAAACCCATCGAATTCGCCTACCGGCAGATCCACTATGACTGACAGAAACAACCGAGATATTGATCGTCTGGAGACAGTACAGAATCCAGAGACCTACCGCCGGGTCGCCATCGAGCCCATCACTCGTGTCGAAGGGCATGGCAAGGTATCACTGCTACTGGATGAGGATAACCGGGTACAACAGGCACGACTCCACATCGTCGAGTTTCGTGGTTTTGAAAAGTTTATCCAGGGACGACCCTACTGGGAACTACCGGTGCTGGTGCAGCGACTCTGCGGTATCTGCCCGGTAAGTCACCACCTCGCTGCCGGCAAGGCTATCGATCAGTTGGTGGGGGTGGATCTACTTCCACCGACGGCAGAGAAGGTACGCAAACTGACCCACCTGGGGCAGATGCTGCAGTCACACGCCCTGCACTTTTTCCACCTCTCCTCTCCCGACCTGCTATTCGGTTACGACGATGATGTGGCCCACCGCAACATCATCGGCGTATTGGCGGACTATCCCGACTTGGCAAAACAGGGTGTGCTACTGCGCAAGTTTGGACAGGAGGTGATCCGCGTCACCTCCGGCAAGCGAGTTCACGGCAGCTGCGTCATCCCCGGCGGGGTCAACAAAGCCCTCTCCATCGAAGAGTGCGACTACCTGCAGAAGAATATCGCGCAGGTCATCGAGTGGAGCCAGGGAGCTCTGGCGCTGGCAAAGAAAATAATATTACAGGATGAAGAGAAGAATCGCCGTTTCGCCCGTATTGTCACCAATATGCTGAGCCTCTGTCGCGACGATGGTGCACTCGATCTCTACCACGGCGGACTGCGGGCAAAAGCCCCCGATGGCTCACTCATTTTCGACAAAGTGGACTACCGGCACTACGATGACTATATCCGCGAGCAGGTAAAATCCTGGAGCTATATGAAGTTCCCTTACATCACTTCTCTAGGGAGTGATGAGGGCGCCTATCGCGTGGGCCCTCTGGCGCGACTCAACAACTGTGATTTTATCGATACGCCACTGGCAGAGGCGGCACGACTGGAGTTTCGTGCCTTTGCCGCCGAAGGTCTTGTGCAGTCCACCCTCGCCTACCACTGGGCGAGAATGATCGAAATGCTCTACTGTGCCGAGGCGATACAGAAACTGTTGGCTGATCCACAACTCCAGGGTAAGGATCTACAACACCGTGGCGAAATGCGAAGCGAAGGTATTGGCGTTATCGAGGCTCCCCGCGGCACCCTCTTCCATCACTATAAGATTGATGACGATGGCCTGGTGACCAAGGCCAACCTGATTGTCTCCACCACCAACAACAACAGGGCGATGAATCAATCGGTACGTCGTGTCGCAGCTGATCTACTTGATGGACAAGAGTTGACCGAACCGCTGCTCAACCAGATTGAGGTGGCGATTCGCGCCTATGATCCCTGTCTCTCCTGCGCCACTCACGCCTTGGGTAAAATGCCCCTGGAGGTGGAATTACTGGATGCAGAGGGACGGCAAGTGGATCGGCTGGTAAAAAATGCCGATGGATCGATGGAGAGCGGATAAGTTCATAAAAAAGCAGTTGGCATACCACCTATCAGGAGATACTGTATCCGCTTGCCTGATAGGGGATGAATAACACCTGATAGAGGCGAACTTGTTCGCGACAGACTCCGAGGTGTGTTCATCGCGAACAAGTTCGCTCCTACCTGACATCCCAGATCATTACAGCACCATTGAGCAGCAAATCACCCATGTCCAATAACCCACTACTAATCATCGGTTACGGTAATCCCTCCCGTGGTGATGATGCCTTGGGACCGGAATTTATCAGACGGATAGAGAGGCTGGAGAACTTGTCCGGGTTTGACGCTCTCACCGATTTTCAGCTGCAGATAGAACATGCACTGGATCTGGAAGAGAGAGCGCTGGTGCTGTTTGTCGATGCCTGCGAGTCCGTCGGTGCACCATTTGAGTTTACACAACTGGCACCACAACAGGATGAGAGCTATAGCAGCCATGCCATGTCACCGGCAGCGGTACTTGCCGTCTATCAGCAGATACACAAGCAACCACCTCCACCGGCTTTCCTGCTGGGAATACCCGGTTATCACTTTGAACTGGGTATCCCCATCAGTGACCTGGCAGAGAAAAACCTCCAGGCAGCTACTGTTTTTTTTCAGACCCTTCTTGATAAGCCGGACCAGGCAACCTGGTCGACACTCTCGTTATCAAAGTGATAACAGCAGGTATGATCCCCATAAAACTCAAGTCGATGAACTATCGATGATTTAGCGCACTGAAAAAGATCTATTTCGAAACCGTGCATAGTGGTGGAGTAAAAGTTCGAACAGTGGTGCGACATGCCAGATTGTCAGTATTTTTATTGATATTTCTCTAACTCAAGAGAATCCGTTAATCAACCTACCGTTAGCCTTAATCCCCACATCTCATTGTATTTATATATAAAACAGACCTAACCTTCACCCTTTCTGTAAATCAAAATCAAGCTTGGCTCGTTTATTGCCCACTAGCTTCAGATTACGTGTTTGAACCCTAACACTAGAGTATAAGAACCTCAGGAGGCTCAAAATGAAGCTAAGAAAAAACAGGTTAGATCTCGGAGTTGCTATTTTGTCATGTGTCATAGCGGCGCTTCCATTAGCTGCTAATAGCAGTATGTCTGGAATGTCCGGCATGAATGGTATGTCCGGCATGAATGGTATGTCCGGTATGAACGGTATGTCCGGCATGAACGGTATGTCCGGCATGGGTGGAAGCAGCGATTCGACCTGCTCTCAGTGGACTAATAGCAAAAATGGCTGGGTCTGCACCCATCGAGTTGGTGGCGGGATGTCCGGAATGAGCGGTATGTCCGGCATGGGCGGCATGAACGGTATGTCCGGAATGAACGGCATGTCTGGAATGAGCGGCATGAACGGTATGTCCGGAATGAACGGTATGTCCGGTATGAACGGCATGTCCGGAATGAGCGGCATGAACGGTATGTCCGGCATGAACGGCATGTCTGGAATGAGCGGTATGAACGGCGTGTCCGGCATGAACGGCATGTCTGGAATGAGCGGCATGCAGGGTAATAGACCCTGGTGGAAGGTTTGGAAGTAGCCTGAAGTAACAGGGCCGGAGATGGTGTCACCATCTCCGGCCCTTCTAGATCGACCTACTTAGCACAGATGTTTCACCCTCCCAAAGCCACCCCGCCAATATAGGCAAACTGCTCTCATCCACAATCCGGCCCTCCTTATTATCGCCGTTTATTGAGAGAGCCTAATGAGCTGGTTGGTGCTGAATGATCCTAGAATCCTCAGTTGGACAGGGTGGAAAGTGCACTTGCGGTGGTGCAGTACAAGGCACAACGACGCGGAATAATTGTTCTATTCCAAGGAGTTGTAACGCCGTAATGCACCGCCACAAGTGTGCTATCCACCCTGTAGCGTAATTCACCCCGAGGGTGAAATAGGTAATCGCAGTCAATGCAATTAAAATCAATGCATTGCCCATAGAATGGAGCGGTCAACTGAGGATTCTAGGATGATGCTCTGAATAGCTATCGGTCAAATACCAAGACACCCTCTTTGGCATCGACGTACACCTTATCACCACTACTGAAACGGCCTGCCAGAATCTCCTGAGCCAAGGGATTTTCAAGCTGTTGACGAATAGCCCGTTTCAAAGGTCTGGCACCATAAACCGGATCGAACCCTGCCTCACCCAGTAGATCAAGGGCGGATTCCGACAGCTCCAGTCCGATGTCATGATCTTCCAGCCGCTTCTGAAGGTAGTTGATCTGTATGGCGCTGATAGCTCGAATCTGCTCGCGCCCGAGGGGATGGAATACCACCATCTCATCGACACGGTTGATAAACTCAGGACGGAAGTGACTACTCACCACCTCCATCACCGCACTCTTCATCGAATCATAGTCATCTTCATTAGCCATATTCTGAATTAGGTCGGAAGCGAGGTTTGAGGTCATAACGATCACCGTATTGCGAAAGTCGACGGTGCGCCCCTGACCATCGGTGAGGCGGCCATCATCCAGCACCTGCAGAAGGACATTGAATACGTCCGGGTGAGCTTTCTCCACCTCATCAAGGAGTATCACTGAGTAGGGACGACGACGTACCGCCTCGGTGAGATAACCACCCTCCTCGTAACCGACATAGCCGGGAGGAGCACCTATAAGACGTGCCACCGAGTGTCTCTCCATAAACTCCGACATATCAATGCGGATCATTGCCTCCTCAGTATCAAAGAGGAAGTCGGCCAACGCTTTGCACAGCTCGGTCTTGCCCACACCGGTGGGACCAAGAAAGAGGAAGGAACCATTGGGCTGGTCCGGGTCGGCAAGGCCTGCACGGGAACGACGAATGGCATCTGAGACGGCGGACAGTGCCTCGCCCTGCCCTACCACACGTTTGCCCAACTCATCCTCCATGCGCAGCAGTTTTTCCCGATCACCCTCCAGCATCTTACTGACAGGGATACCGGTCCAGCGGGCAACCACCTCGGCAATCTCCTCATCAGTGACCTTGTTGCGCAGCAGTTGCATCTCCCGGGTCTCTGCCTGAGCCGCCACCTCCAGCTGTTTTTCCAGCTCAGGGATGCGTCCATACTGCAGCTCTGACATACGGGTGAGATCACCCGCTCGGCGCGCTGTCTCCATATCGAGGCGTACCCGCTCCAGCTCCTCCCTGACGTGAGCAGCGCCCTGAAGTGCGGCCTTTTCAGACTTCCACACCTCTTCCAGATCGGAGAACTCCCGCTCCAGCTTGTCGATCTCCGCTTCCAGATCGGCGAGACGTTTTCTGGAGGAGGCATCAGACTCTTTCTTCAGCGCCTCACGCTCTATCTTGAGCTGGATCAGGCGCCGCTCCATACGATCCATCTCTTCCGGCAGAGAGTCGATCTCCATGCGGATCAGCGAGCCCGCTTCGTCCATCAGGTCAATCGCCTTATCCGGCAACTGACGATCGGCAATGTAGCGGTGCGAGAGGGTCGCAGCGGCAATAATGGCGGGATCGGTGATATCCACCCCATGATGCAGCTCGTAACGCTCCTTCAAGCCGCGCAGAATGGCGATGGTATCCTCAACAGTCGGCTCTTCCACCAGTACCTTCTGGAAACGCCGCTCCAGAGCAGCATCCTTCTCCACGTACTGACGATACTCATCGAGGGTGGTGGCACCAACGCAGTGCAGCTCACCCCGGGCCAGGGCGGGCTTGAGCATATTACCGGCATCCATCGCACCCTCCGCCTTGCCGGCGCCGACCATGGTATGCAGTTCATCGATAAAGAGGATGACCTGACCCTCCTGTTTGGAGAGATCATTGAGCACCGCCTTCAACCGCTCCTCGAACTCACCGCGAAACTTGGCCCCTGCAATCAGGGCACCCATATCGAGTGAGAGCAGGCGTTTTTTCTTCAACCCTTCAGGCACTTCGTTATTAATAATGCGTTGTGCCAACCCCTCTGCGATGGCGGTTTTACCAACACCCGGTTCACCGATCAGCACAGGATTGTTCTTGGTACGCCGCTGCAGTACCTGGATGGTACGGCGTATCTCATCGTCACGACCGATCACCGGATCAAGCTTGCCCTGCTCCGCTCGGGTGGTGAGATCGACAGTGTACTTCTCCAACGCCTGGCGCTGATCCTCGGCATTGGGATCATTCACCTGCTGTCCGCCACGCAGAGTATCAATCACCTTCTCAAGAGGCGCTTTGGCAGCGCCTGCCTTACGCATCAACTCCCCAAGCTCACCCCTGTCTTCTGCAGCAGCAAGGACAAACAGCTCACTGGAGATATACTGATCCTTGCGCTTTTGTGCCAGCTTGTCGGTCTGGTTGAGAAGGCGTCCAAGATCATTTGAAACGTGCAAATCACCCGAGCCTCCCTCAACGCTTGAGAGACGATCAAGCGTATCGCCAAGACCAGAGCGAAGCTGATTGACATTGACATCAGCCTGGGCCAGCAGGTGACGCACCGTGCTCCCCTCCTGGTCCAGCAAAGCGCTCATCAGGTGAGCAGGCTCGATAAATTGGTGATCGCGCCCCACCGCCAGGCTCTGGGCATCGGCAAGGGCCATCTGAAATTTGCTTGTCAATTTGTCCATTCTCATGGAAACAACTCCGTATTCTCTAAAGTTGTAGATGAGATGGGGGAGAGACGTGAAAATTCAATAGACGAAAAAAGCAGGACGCTGGGACCGCAGAGTAGACGCTGAGGTCGCAGAGAAAATCTCTGATTTTCAATGGATAACCTCTGTGTACTCTGCTTTCCTTTGCGACCTCAGCGTCCAAAAAACCTATTTCTGACCGGAGACCGGTGCTCCATCAAGAATCTGCTGCACCTGTTCCAGCAACTCCTTGTATTCGTACTGAGTGGAATCGATTGGAGGGAAGGCCTTTATCTGTGCCTGGCTACGCAACACTACACCAGCGACGACACCACCCTCGCCACGAATACCACTGATACGCAGGGGAAGAATGGGAGCACCTGTCATCTGTGCCAAGCGCACAGCACCTGCCTTGATTTTGCGTGGCGGGTCACTGTCGAGATGAATTTTCCCATGGGGAAAGAGCGCCACCACATGCCCCTCCTTGAGAGATCGTAGAGCATCACGTAACGCCTGTTCAGGCTTGCGTTCACGGTCAACCGGAATACATTTCACCGCTTTGAACAGCCATGTGAGACCAAAGCGCTGATACTCCTCCCGTGCGATCAAAAAACGCAATGGCCGTCGTGCTGATGCAATCAGCAGCATGGGATCAAGACCGGAGACATGGTTGGCGACAACGATGGCCGGACCGGTTTTCGGCAGGCGCAGGCCGGTCACATTGAGGCAGTGATAACGGTAGCAGAAAAGGCGATTGAAACCATCGATCCGGTTCATCCAGCCCTTGCCCCAATCTACCCTGTTGGCGCGGTCACACGCCTGCAGTAGCCGACGAAGCTGCCACAACAGCAGCAGCGCAACAGCGAGACCAAATAGTAGAGGGAGATTATCCATGATGGATCAGAGAGTGATTAGCCGGAAACGAACGCGAATAGACGAAAATATTTGGCCGGCTATACATTACTATTCTGGAACAGGGTGTAGGAGCAAACTTGTTCGCGAAGAACGCACCACGGAGCTGGTCGCGAACAAGTTCACTCCTACTCACGCAGTTACACTCTTTAATCCTTGCCGCCTTTCTTCCCTTTCTGGTACACCTTACGGCGGAACAGGTCGGTTCGACGACTGACCACACGGTCGAGAAAGAGCATACCGTCGAGGTGATCCAGTTCATGCTGTACTGCACGTGCCTCGAACCCCTCCATCTCATACTCCAGATGCTCTCCCCAGGGATCTTTTGCCTCCAGCTTGATCTGGGTGGCGCGGATCACATTACCGGTGTAATCGGGCACTGACAAACACCCTTCACGCCCCATCTCATAACCGTTCCATTCGGTGATCTCCGGATTTATCAGCACCATATAGCCGTGGTTTGGTACTGGTTTGCGAGTATTGGAGACATCGACGATAGCGATACGTTGGAAATGGCCCACCTGTGGTGCGGCGATACCGACTGCTCCGGGACCCGCCAGGCGGGTCTCTTCCAGATCATCGATAAAAGCACGCAAGGCGTCATCGAACAGCTCTACGGCAGCCGACTCCTGCTTCAGCCGAAGGTCGGGAATTTTTAGAATTTCTAGCAACGCCATGATCAGCCGATCAGCATTTCAATAGGCGAGACAGAGGCGTCGATATCACCGAGACTCGCGACAGCCTCTTCAAGACGTTCCAGCGGTGAATCGCTATAGCCTTGGATATGCATGATATAGAGGGGGTGCTCTTCGGAACCTGCGACATCCGACTCCAGCTCAAGAATATTGAAACCGGCCTCGGCCAGTACACCCGCCACCTGGGCGACAATACCGGCACGGTCGGCACCCGCCACCCGTACCTGGATATTAGGCACTTTATGCTGATGCAATCTACCGGAGATATCATCGACGTGCAGGTGTAAACCCATCTCTCCGACCACCGGTTCCAACGCCTGTGTCACGTCACCTTCACCGGAGACCATCAGCATGATGGTAAAGCTGTCCCCCAGACGTATCATTGAGGCTTCACCAAGATTCCAGCCACAGTTGAACAACGCTGCCGTCACAGCTGCAACTATACCCGGTCGGTCTTCACCCACCAGGGTTAACATTTTCCAGTTACTCATAGCCTATCCACCGTTTATGCAAACCAGATCAGCGACGCCATTCTGCCTGTCACACCATCACGGCGATAGGAGAAGAAATTATCACTGTCACTTACTGTACAGTAATCGCCACCGGCGATGAAACCGGTCCTCCTGTTTTCCAGCCGTATACGGGCCAACTTATAGATATCGGCCTGCCAGTGTCCCGGCTTCCCTTTCTGAAAGGCCGCCTCGTTTTGCTGATCAATGGAGAGAAAACGCTCACGCACCTCTCCACCCACCTCAAAGCACTCAGGGCCAATGGCCGGACCCAACCACGCCAGTATAGACTCACCCGGTTCATCGAAGCGGTTGACGGCAGCCTCAATCACTCCCGCCGCCAGCCCCCGCCAACCGGCGTGGACAGCAGCCACTTTTGTGCCTGAACGATTACATAACAACAGAGGAAGGCAGTCGGCAGTCATTACCGCACACACCTTGTCGGGCCTGTCACTAAAAGCGGCATCTGCTATTATCGGCAGGTCGCGCTCATTACTGTTGCACTCCGCAACCGCACAACCGTGAACCTGCTCCAACCAGAGAGGGTCAGCCGGCAGCCCCTGCTGCTGACGAAGCAGTGTGCGGTTGTTTGCGACCCGTTCCGGGTCATCGCCCACATGCGTTCCCAGATTGAGGCTCTCATAGGGAGCATGACTACAGCCTCCACGCCGGGTGGTGGTCAATGCCCGCACACGGGTGGGAGCCGGCCAATCGGGGACAATCACCTCAGCCACTTGCCATATCCCGCTTCAATACCGCCAGCAGCTGCTCCATATCGTCCGGTAGAGGTGACTCCCACTCCACCCACTCGCCGGTTGTTGGATGTGTCAGACCAAGGCGGCGTGCATGCAGCGCCTGGCGGCGAAAGCCCTTCAGTTCACTGCGTAGTGCATCTGTCATGCCCCCAGGCATTCGCAAGCGCCCGGCGTAGACAGGATCACCGACGATTGGATAGCGGATATGAGCAAGATGAACACGAATCTGGTGGGTTCGTCCTGTCTCCAGCTGCACACGCAAATAGGTGTGCGCTTTGAATCGTTCGATCACACGATAGTGAGTCACCGCCGGCTTACCACTAAATACGACCGCCATGCGGGTACGATGGATTGGATGGCGGCCAATGGGCTCATCCACTGTGCCGCCGGCAGTCATCACGCCGGTGACGATGGTGCGGTACTCCCGCTTGAAGGCCCGATCCTGCAGTTGCTCCACCAGAGAACGGTGAGCACCTGTAGTCCGCGCCACCACCAACAGACCACTGGTATCCTTGTCCAGTCGATGTACGATACCGGCCCGGGGTAGTTGCACCAGTTCCGGGTCATGATGAAGCAGTGCATTTTGCAGGGTGCCATCCGGGTTACCCGCAGCAGGATGCACCACCAGCCCCACTGGCTTATTGACGACAAGAATCTGATCATCCTCGTAGACCAGATCCAGCGGAATGGCCTGCGGCCGACATTCAACCTGATCCTCTATCAGCGCATTCAGCTCCACCTGCTCACCACCTACCAGCTTATCCCTGGAGCGGTGGACAACACCATCCAGCGTGACCCGTTCCTGTTTGACCCACTGCTGCAGGCGACTACGAGAGAAATCGGGAAAGAGGATGGCTAATGCCTGATCAAGGCGCTTTCCCGCCAACTCCATACCCACCTTGGCGGTCAAATATCGATTTTTCTCAGTCACTCTGTTCGCCCACTTGAATTAATCTTCGTATCCTAACAGAGAAGGCACGGTTCTTTCCTACCTGCACGGAACATTTGTCCTTCCGGTATGACCCTCTACAGAAGGAGGGAGGGAGTTTATGGGGGAGCAATAATTTAGGGTATACTTTGCTGATTCGTAGAGATAACCAAGGTTTTTCGTAGATGATGGCAAATACCCGCTCCCTGACACTACTGATGGCGCTATTTATCCTTTCCGGCTGCTCCCTGCTGCCTAAGGAAGAGGATAAAACCAAGGGCTGGAGTGCACAGAAGTTCTATAACGAAGCCTCTTCTGCAATGTCTGATGGTGACTATGACGCTGCCATCAAGTACTACGAAGGACTTGAATCACGGTTCCCGTTTGGCCGCTTTGCCATGCAGTCCCAGCTGGATGTTGCCTACGCCTACTACAAGAACAGCGAGCCTGAATCAGCCATTGCTGCGGCCGACCGTTTCATCAAGTTGCACCCACGTAATCCTTACGTTGATTACACCTTCTACCTCAAGGGCATCATCAACTTTAACCGTAACCTGACCTTTATCAACCGTTTCGTACCCACCGATACTTCTCAACGGGACCCCGGCTCAACTCTTGATGCTTTCAACGACTTTTCTGAACTGGTACGCAGGTTTCCGGGAAGCAAGTATGCGGAAGATTCACGCAAACGCATGGTCTACCTGCGAAACAATCTGGCCCGCCATGAGATACACGTCGCTCGCTACTACATGAAACGAGGCGCCTACCTTGCTGCGGCAAAACGCGGCATAACGGTAGTTGAGAAATACCAGCGTACGCCCTCGGTGAAAGAGGCGATGACCATCATGATTGAGGCTTATGACAAACTTGGCCTGGAGCAGCTTTCAGCCGACACACGGCGAGTACTGGCCCTGAATGAAGCGAAAGGGGTCATTTCACAACCTACAGCAGAAGAGCTCGGTGATGGCGACAAACCGCTGAGTCGGGCGGTATGGGATTACCTGGAGTTGGATAAGAACTGAACTGTAGGTGTATTTCTCGAAGCGCGATGGGACATGCAATCGCGGCCCGAGAAACCGCGCCTACAAACTGTATCAGATAGCTGACTCGTCCTCTTCACCGGTGCGAATACGTACCACCTTCTCCACAGAAGTGACAAAAATCTTACCATCGCCTATTTTTCCGGTACGGGCGGCGTTGGTTATCGCCTCGATACACTCATCAAGCTGAGCTTCGTTTATCACCACTTCGAGTTTTACCTTCGGGAGAAAGTCGACAACATACTCCGCGCCTCGATAAAGTTCAGTATGACCTTTCTGGCGTCCGAAGCCCTTCACCTCGCTGGCAGTCATACCGGTGATGCCGACGGCGGAGAGGGCCTCACGTACGTCATCAAGCTTGAATGGTTTAATAATCGCATCGACCTTTTTCATTCTTTAATCTGCTCCTGAGTCACCTTGAAAAACCGCTGGTCAGCGGGTAGCGCCTATCACGACCGAACGCGCGCCGGGTGATTTTTACTCCGGGCGGTGCCTGGCGGCGCTTGTATTCATTGTTATCTACCATGCGGGTTACACGCCGAACAACGGCGTCATCAAACCCCCCTGCGGAAATATCCGCAACACTCATGTCCCTCTCGATATACATCTCCAGGATGGCGTCAAGTATCTCATAGGGTGGCAGACTATCCGAATCTTTCTGATCCGGCGCCAACTCCGCTGAAGGGGGACGTTCAATCACCCGACGGGGAATCACCTCGCCATCACGGTTACGGAATTCGCAGAGGCGATAGACCATCTGTTTCGGCACATCCTTGATCGGCGCAAAACCACCGGCCATATCACCGTAAAGGGTCGCATATCCCACCGCCATCTCACTCTTGTTGCCTGTGGTCAGCAGAATCCGTCCCTTCTTGTTGCTGATCGCCATCAGAATAATGCCCCGACATCTCGCCTGAATATTCTCTTCGGTGGTATCGACGGCAGTACCGGAAAACTCCTCTGACAGCATTTCGATAAAGGTGTTGAAGGCCGGCTCGATAGGAATAGAGCGATAAAGCACGCCTAGTCTCTCCGCCTCAATCACCGCATCCTCATTGCTCATCTCGAGCGTGTAGCGGGACGGCATCATCACCACCTCCACCTGTTCCGCTCCCAGGGCATCGACGGCAACCGCCAGCGTCAGGGCCGAGTCTATTCCTCCGGAGAGACCGAGGACCGCACCGTGAAAACCATTCTTGTGCACATAATCCCGTACACCCAGCACCAACGCATTGTAGATGCCCTTCTCTTCCTCCATGAGAGGGGCAACTACAGAAGGTACAGGCTCTGGTTTGCTATCGATATCGGTAATTTCAACCAACCCCTGTGACTCAGTGAAGTAGTCCAGTCGCTGGGTTAGCACACCCTTGGAATCGACAGCAAAGGAGCCGCCGTCGAACACCAACTCATCCTGGCCGCCCACCAAATTAACATAGACAATAGCGAGCCCTGTCTCCCGGGCACGACGTTGTAAAAGCTCCTCCCGCTCCGGCGCTTTGCCAGTGTGGAACGGCGAAGCATTGAGATTGAGTAACAGGCGGGCACCGGCAGCTACCGAGCGAGCAGCGGGTGCAGCATCCCAGATGTCCTCACAAATAGTCAGGCCGACGGCAACACCGTTGATCTCGAATACACAGGGTTGATCACCAGACACAAAGTAGCGTTTCTCATCGAAGACGCTGTAGTTGGGCAGCCGCTCCTTGTAGTATTCGGCGATAATGCGGCCATTGCGTACCACACCGGCAGCGTTATAGAGTCGGCCGGCCAGCAGACGGGGGTAACCGACCACAATATCGATACCGCCGCCTTCCCTACAGAGTCGTTCCAGGGCCAGTTCCACACGTTCAATCAACTGCGGACGCAGCAATAAATCCTCCGGCGGGTAGCCGGTGAGGGTCAGTTCGGGGAACACCACAACATCGGCCCGCTGCTCATCCCTGGCCATGCGGACCGCCCCCAGGATACGTTCACAGTTGCCGGCAACATCCCCGACCAGAAAGTTAAGCTGTGCTATTGAAATTCTAAGAGTCAAGGGCTCACCACTAGATCAAAAACATACATGGTTATGCACAGTACTTTTGTAGGAATCCTTTCTCGAAGCGCTCCTACAAATGCAATGTTGCCAAATAAAAAACCGCCATGGCAACCAGTGCCGATGGCGGTTAATTATAACTCACGAATAGCGCTTTCGCTTTAGCCGTTCATCAACCCCAACATGGTTTGACCGATATCCGAAGGCGAACGAACGGTGGTAACACCAGCGGCCTCCAGGGCGGCAAACTTGCTGTCGGCGGTACCTTTACCGCCGCTGACGATGGCTCCTGCGTGGCCCATGCGCTTTCCAGGAGGCGCGGTCACACCAGCTATGTAAGCAACCACCGGTTTGGTGACATTGGCCTGGATATAGGCGGCCGCATCTTCCTCTGCGGTACCACCAATCTCACCGACCATAACGATACCTTCAGTCTGGGAATCCTGCTGGAACAACTCAAGGCAGTCGATGAAGTTCATACCGTGGAGTGGATCGCCACCGATACCGACACAGGTGCTCTGCCCAAGTCCGGTAGTGGTGGTCTGATAGACCGCCTCGTAGGTGAGCGTGCCGGAGCGAGAGACGATGCCGATTTTGCCTGGCTTATGGATCATGCCGGGCATAATGCCGATTTTGCACCCACCCGGAGTGATTACCCCCGGGCAGTTGGGACCAATCAACCGGCAGTCTTGGGTGGCCAGTGCCGCCTTTACCCGCATCATATCGATGACCGGAATACCTTCTGAGATACAGACGATTACCTTGATGCCGGCATCCGCCGCTTCAAGGATGGCATCGGCTGCAAAAGAGGCCGGTACGTAAATCATTGTGGCTTCGGCACCGGTCTCTTTTACTGCATCGTGCACTGTGTCAAACACCGGCAGGTCGAGATGTGTCTGACCGCCTTTGCCGGGGGTGACGCCACCAACCACATTGGTGCCGTAGGCGATAGCCTGCTCGGTGTGGAAGGTGCCCTGCTTGCCGGTAAAGCCCTGGCAGATAACCTTTGTGTTCTTGTCTATGAGAATACTCACTGCTCTTACCTTTTCCCAGGGGCCGGTTCTAGACCGCCCCAATGATGGAATACTTTGATGAGGGCCCGGCCTGTTGGCCAGTCACTCTCCTCAAGCGTTCTGGAGATCCCGTCGCTCAGCCCTTGGCCGCTGCAACTACCTTCTCTGCCCCTTCCGCCAGGTCGGAAGCAGTGATGATGGGCAAGCCGCTGTTCTCCAGCGTTTCTCGCCCTTGGGGAGCATTGGTGCCTTCCAGGCGGACGACCAGAGGAATCTGCATATCCACCTCCTTTACCGCCTGAATGATACCGTCAGCAATCAGATCACAGCGAACGATACCACCGAAGATATTGACCAGTACCGCCTCCACCTTCTCATCGGAAAGAATCAGTTTGAACGCCTCAGCAACACGATCTGCAGTAGTTCCACCACCCACGTCGAGGAAGTTGGCGGGTGAACCACCCTTAAGCTGGACCAGATCCATGGTGGCCATCGCCAGACCGGCGCCGTTAACCATGCACCCTATGTTGCCATCGAGGGTGATGTAGTTGAGATCGTGTTCTTTCGCTTTCGCTTCCCGCTCATCTTCCTGCGTAACGTCACGCATTGCGATCAGTTCGGGCTGACGGTAGAAGGCGTTGTCATCAAGATTAATCTTGGCATCGAGTGCGATCAGATGTCCCTCTTTGTTCACTACCAGGGGATTGACCTCGATCAGGCTGGCATCGTTTTGGATGAACAGATCGTAGAGATTGCACATCAGCTTCTGGAACTCACGAACCTGCTTACCTTCCAGTCCGAGGGCAAAGGCCAGCTTGCGACACTGGTAACCCTGCATACCGGCGGCCGGATCGACATGGGTGGTGTGAATCTGCTCCGGTGTCTCCTCCGCCACCTCTTCGATGTTCATGCCACCGGCAGGGGAGGCCATAAAGAGGACCTTCTTCTCGGCGCGATCCATCAAGACACTGAGGTAGAGTTCGCGATCGATATCGGTAGGCTCTTCGATAAGGAGTGTATTAACCGGCAGACCGGGCTCTCCGGTCTGCTTGGTGGCCATCATGCTCCCGAGCAGACGCTCGGCTTCGGCCTCGACCTGATCCAGAGTGTCGACCAGAACCACACCGCCGACCTTACCACGGCCACCGGCATGAATCTGCGCCTTCACCACCCAACGTTCGCCGGCCAGTGTCTGTGCCGCCTCCCGCGCCTCATTTACGGTGACAGCCGGCTTACCCTCAGGTACCGGAATACCCTGCCTGGCAAATAGCTGCTTTGATTGATATTCATGTAAATTCATTATTCTTTTACAACCAGTTTGCTGGAAAAGCTGCTATTCTGAGGCAAACTGGAGTAAGAATCAAAAAATAACCCTACCGAATAAGCTTTAATACGGGCATGAAACTACTTTTTATCCTCGTCGCCGCCCTCCTTATCTACTACATAATTCAGCTGATCAGCAAGAGCGCCGCTAACCAAACCTCCAGAAAAAAATCGGATACCGCATCGGTTGAAACGGTTCAATGTAGGCACTGTGGGGTCTACCTACCCCGAGCCGAGGCCGTCAGCAGTAATGACAATTTCTACTGCGGCCCCAAACACCTGGAGGCGGATAAGCAGACCCGTGATAGCTAAGGAACTGCCGAACAAGCCATGAACAACTGTCTTGCTCTCAATAAACGCAACACCTGCGTCGGACATCTCATTAATAGCCTGCTATCAACTGTGATTCACTCTTTGAGCTGGCACCATCTGAACACAACCCAATCCACTCAGCTTTGTTCAGAGACGCCCTAATGGCCCTATTTGAATCCAGCAAATCGATCAACACCCATGTCATCCTGTCCGATGAGGAGAGACCGGAACGCGCTCTGTTCTACTTTTTTGTCTACCGACTGGCTCTTGCCGTCACCCTCGCCCTACTCTTTTTCACCAACACAGGCCCCTCACTTCTAGGCAGCCACAGCAGAGAACTTTTCGCCCTCACCGCCAGCATCTACGTCGGGATGGTGATTGCAGGCGGCCTACTGCTCTACGCCCCATCCCCCATGTCACCACAGAACCAGGGGTTTCTGATGGTGTTTATCGACATCTGCTCCATCACTCTGCTGGTGCATGCCAGTGGCGGGGTCGAATCCGGATTAGGTATGCTGATGGCTGTCTCCATCGCCTTCGGCAGCCTGATCTGCCGCGGATTGTCAGCGGGATTGCTGGCAGCCCTCGCCTCCCTATTTATTCTGACTGAACAGGTCTACTCTCACCTCAGCAACTCATTTATCAATACCGCCTATACTCAATCCGGGCTGCTGGGCGTACTCTTTTTCGCCATTGCCACCCTCTCCCATGTGCTGTCACGCCAGTTACGCAGGAGCGAGGCGCTGGCAAGCCAGCGGGAGCTGGACTTGGCTAACCTGGAGCAGCTCAATGAGTATGTGATCCAGCACATGCAGACCGGCATTATTGTCGCTGATGGCGACAACTCTATTCGCCTGATGAATGAGGCTGCCTGGTATCTCGTAGGAATGCCAAGCGCCGGCACCGACGATCACTTGGAAGAGGTGAGTCATGAACTGGTTATCCAGTTGGAGCAGTGGAAAACCGACCACCAATTTCAGATAGTGCCGTTTCGCCCCACCCCAGCCGGTCGCGAACTGAAAGCCGGCTTCTCCCGACTGGGAACCCGTGGCGATGAGGGCACGGTCATCTTCCTTGAAGATATGGCGACGGTGACACAGCAGGCGCAACAGATGAAGCTGGCCTCACTCGGCCGACTCACCGCAAGTATCGCCCATGAGATCCGTAACCCCCTGGGTGCCATCGGTCATGCAGAGCAGTTGTTGCGTGAGTCGCCAGATCTGCCACCGTCGGATCAGCGGCTGATCGACATTATCAATACCAATACCCTGCGGGTGAATGAGGTGATTGAGAACATCCTGCAGTTCTCCCGCCGCAGCAGTTCACAACCTGAGGAGTTTATCCTCAAACCCTGGCTACAACAGTTCGTGAGTGACCTGCAACGCAGCCACCGACTGACCGGCGAAACTATCCAACTGCAGATCGAACCCGACAGCACACTAATTAGGGCAGACCCCGGCCAGCTGCGGCAGATATTTGTCATCCTCTGTGAAAATGCCATCAACCACTTCGACAGGGAGCAGGATCTCCTATCGATCAAGATCAATGGCGGTATCACGCGGGAGTCGGGGGGGCCATTTGTCGACATTATCGATAACGGGCCGGGGATAGACGCCGAGACGGTACGACAGATCTTTGAGCCGTTTTTTACCACCCGTAACTCAGGTACAGGTCTGGGACTGTTCATTGCCAAGGAGTTGAGTGAATCCAACCGCTTGGGACTCGATTACATCACCATCCCAACAGGCGGCAGCTGTTTTCGTATCACCTTTCCAGGTAGGGGCAATGAGCCAATAGTGGATTGACATCACCAGCGGTGCAAACAGATATCCTGAGATAGGTGATTGAGGCGAAGGAAGCTATGGGCTACATTTGAGTAATCATTAAGAGTAGAAATAGAGATATCAATGAAACCATCCATTGCACTTGAGCAGCACAGAGATGCCATTCGGCAGATCGTCGCTCGTCATCATGCCGTGAATGCAAGAGTCTTTGGCTCTGTGCTACGAAAGGAAGATCAGAGTGATAGTGACCTGGATCTTCTGGTCGACCCTACCCCTGAGACCACTCTATTCGATATTGGGGCCATCAGGCATGAGTTACTGCAACTACTGGAAGTTCCCGTGGATGCACTCACTCCAAAGGCGCTACCGGCGGGCTTCAGAACCACACATTCCTCCGGCTGTAGTAACCCGGGCTTGAGAAAATAATGCCCCAGCCCCTTGCGCTTATCGTCGATGATGAACCAGACATCCGGGAACTACTCGAGATCACCCTTGGGCGGATGAATATCGATACCCGTTCAGCAGGTGATCTGAGCTCTGCACGAGAACAACTGCAGAAGGAGTCGTTCGACCTCTGCCTCACCGATATGCGACTGCCTGATGGCAACGGTATCGAACTGGTTGAGCTGATCAACCATCAATACCCCCAACTCCCTGTCGCAATGATCACTGCCCATGGCAATATGGAATCAGCCATCCTGGCGCTGAAAGCGGGTGCCTTCGACTTCGTCTCCAAACCGGTCGATCTGCAGATGCTACGCCGACTGGTGGAGAGTGCTCTCAAGTTGGAAAAATCTCTCCTTTCCCCTGCTGTAGAAACAGGTAAAAGTGCAGATGGTGGTTTACAAGGAAAATCTGCAGCGATTGAGCAGGTCCGGGTAATAATCCAAAAGTTGGCACGCAGTCAGGCACCGGTCTATGTCAGCGGCGAATCAGGCTGTGGCAAGGAACTGGCATCCCGCCTGATTCACAGCCAAGGCCCCAGGATTGAGCACAACTTTATCGCTGTCAACTGCGGCGCCATCCCCCAGGAGTTAATGGAGAGCGAGTTCTTTGGACACACGAAGGGAAGCTTTACCGGTGCCGTCACCGACAAAGAGGGACTGTTTCAGGCAGCCGAAGGCGGCACCCTGTTCCTTGATGAAGTGGCTGACCTCCCCTTGCACATGCAAGTAAAGCTGCTGCGTGCCATCCAGGAGAAATCGATCCGTCAGGTGGGAGCCCAGAAAGAGATACCTGTGGATGTACGTCTGATCAGCGCCACCCATAAGGATCTGGGTAAACTGGTGGCAGAGGGGACGTTCCGCCAGGACCTCTTCTACCGCATCAACGTCATCGAACTAAAAATCCCCCCCCTGCGGGAGCGCAGGGAAGATATCCCCCTGCTGACAGATCAAATCCTCAGCCGCATTGCAGAGCAGAATAGCAGCGACAAACCACGCATCGACCGCGAGGCACTAAGAGTGCTCTACAGTTACCCCTTTCCCGGCAACGTCAGGGAGCTGGAAAATATTCTGGAGCGCGCCACTGCCCTTTGTGAAGACGGGATGATCGGCCTTGACGACCTTGCCCTGCCGAGAAATAAACAGGGTGAGTCTCAGCCAGAGCCGGGACTCCCACTGGAAGAGCATCTGGAGAAGATAGAGCGGTCGATCATCACCCAAGCACTGGAGGAGACCCGTTGGAACAAGACAGCGGCGGCAAAAAAACTGGGGATCAGCTTTCGCGCCCTAAGATACAGGCTTAGTAGGCTGGGTATGGAGTAATCAGTGGCGACCACAACCGCGAACAAAATCACCAAGGCAATAATATTTGTCTCTTTTCTAGCATAGCAAAATTCAGAGAAGTGACGTGACCACAAGCAGGCGCTCAATAAACAACCGCCTTGTTCTACACCAAGCCCCCACTCAATCACCCTAATATGTTCATTATTATATATAATAATAAACACCATAGACTCAATCTACCATCGATTGGTATGTTTTTTGCCTATATTGTCATTGACAAACAGACATGATTGAGGGATTGAAGGGTACACTTCCCCCCAAACTGACAGTAACACTACATAGGGAGTTGATGATGATGGAAAAGCAATCCGGCTTCACACTAATCGAACTGATGATTGTCGTAGCGATCATCGGCATCCTGGCCGCCCTGGCCATCCCCGCTTACCAAGACTACACAATCAAAACAAAGGTTTCTGAGGCCGCATCTATTGCATCCGCTCCAAAGACCGCAGTTGATATGTCATACAGTGAGAATGGCACCCTAGCAGCTGTCGGCACTCACACTCAACTCGGCATTGCCGAGTCCAATGAGTACACCGCCAAATATGTCCAGAGAGTAGCGGTCACTGCAGGCACAGGGCTAATCACAGTTACACTGAATACCCTTATTGAACTGGGAGACGCCTCTGGTGACACCGTGACATATAGCCCCGTATCGCGGGGCGGTAACCTCGAGTGGACCGTTGGCGGCACCGTACCAGCTAAATATTTTCCAAAACAGTAGTGTCATTCTATCCATCAATAGCGGCGACGTAAGCCACCCTCTGAACTGGAAGGCGCCTCTGGTGACACCGTAACATATAGCCCCGTATCGCGGGGCAGCAACTTTGAGTGGACCGTTGACGGCACCGTACCAGCTAAATATTTTCCACGACAGTAGTGTCATTCTATCCATCAATAGCGGCGACGTAAGCCACCCTTTTTCTTTAGCAAACCTCATCATCTTAGCGAAGCCAATTACCAAAACCAAAACCGCAAGGTGACAATTTTTGTCACCTTGCGACAAAATTCATCAATCAAGATAGTGCGCTCTTAAACAGATACCCTGCTCAAGCCCTCAGCCACCATGCAAAAAGATCCGACCAGCCACACTATCTCACTGAGTTTTCAACACATCTTACAAAAAATATATAATGACTCCTCTGACTTGGCGCATTTTATGCATTCCTTAACTACTGAAAAACATGCATTACGGACTGCAGAATAAAGTACCTCTCTTTACTGCAGGCAATAAAACTTTGAAGGAGTTGACCATGAAAAAGACACAATCCGGCTTCACACTGATCGAACTGATGATCGTCGTAGCGATTATCGGCATCTTGGCTGCACTGGCCATCCCCGCCTACCAGGACTACACAATCAAGTCAAAGGTCTCTGAGGCCGCCTCACTCTCCGGTGCGGCAAAAACTGCCGTTGATGTCTCATTCAGTGAGACCGGCAACTTGGCAGCCGTAGGCACTCATGCTCAGCTTGGCATCTCTGAATCCAATGAATACACAGCTAAGTATGTTGCGAGTGTAGCGGTTACTGCGACCACAGGGGTAATCACAATTACACTGAATACCCTTACTGAACTGGGAGATGCATCCGGTGATAACGTGACGTACACTCCTGCATCTCAAGGCGGCAACCTCTCGTGGACCGTTGGCGGCAGCGTACCAACTAAATATCTTCCAAAGCAGTAGCATCAGCCTAACCGCATAAAAAATGGCGGCGAAAGCCGCCATTTTTCTTTTGGGTGTTTCAACAGCCTATGCACCGACTCTTCCCCTTCCTGGTTATATTGTCTGGACTAGCCTACCTGCCTGGATTGGATGGCCCCTATCTATTTGATGACTACTCAAGCATCGTCAATAACAGTTATATTCAGATAACAGACCTGTCGGTAGAATCACTCTATAATGCCGCCTTCTCAACAAATACAGGGCCACTGAGACGCCCTCTGGCCAATCTCACCTTTGCCCTCAACTACTACATATCCGGCCACTCTTTAGCACCTTTTTCATTCAAACTAACCAATCTGATAATACATATCACCAACGGCCTCTTTGTTTTTGTTTTTGTACTCTTTATTCAACGTCATCTAACAAGCCGTCGACACAATATCCCAACGACCGACCTAAAGGCACCCACTCAACCACTGTCGGCAGTAAATCTGGCGGGTATTACAGCCCTGCTCTGGGTCCTCTCACCCATCATGCTCACCAGCGTCCTCTACGTTGTCCAGCGCATGACATCGCTCTCCACCCTTTTTACTCTCTGTGCACTCACCTGCTATCTCCAGCTACGCACAAATGCCTCCAACATGGGAAGAGTCAAGCAGTCGGCAATCGCCGCTACACTGATAATCTCCTTTGCTTTTGGACTATTCAGTAAAGAGAGCGCCATCCTGCTCCCCCTTTTCATCATAACACTGGAGTATTTCATTTTTTCTGACTGCAGACCGTGGAGCCGCTGGAGTGAACTCTCTTCAAAGCAACGGGGCATAGCTGTAGCCGGCCTGGCGGTAATCAGCACCGGATTGCTGCTATTCGTTATTCAGTATGCCACCCCAGGATATTCCTATCGCGAATTCTCGATGGTAGAAAGACTGCTGACCGAGTCACGAGTCATTCTTCTCTATCTCTCCTTAATACTGCTTCCTCATATTAATGACTTCGCGCTTTACCATGATGAAATAGCAATTTCGACCTCTCTACTGAACCCCGCCACCACTTTGGCAGCACTCATCGCAATTGCACTGCTCCTAACATTTGCCATCCGCCTCCGAAAGACAATGCCCCTACTGGCCTTCGGTGTCGTCTGGTTCTTTGTCGGACACCTGTTGGAATCGACCTTTTTACCTCTCGAAATCATCCATGAGCACCGGAACTACCTACCAGCACTGGGGCTTATTATTGCGGCTGTCGATCTGTTAAACAGACTATCCATCTCTCACCGACAACTCTATTTTCTCTTCCTCTTAATCGGGATTGTCTTTGGCGGAACGACACTCTTAAGGGCGACACAATGGTCATCGGCTTACACCCTTGCAAGCTATGAAGCCCAGCATCACCCCAACTCTCCCTCTGCCATGGCAATGCTGGCAGCCGCTGCAAAAGCCAATGGGGATTTGAGCATTGCGATAGAGTCGACAACGCAGGCCGCTCGACTCGCCCCAAAAGAGCCGGCTCACCTCATCAGAGCGCAGCTATTTGAATCACTCGCAGACATAACCCCATCAAAGGAGGTGCATAAGAGAATAATCGAGCTGATATCACAAGATCATATATCAGCAAAAACAAGAATCGCCCTGAAGTCGGTTGTTAATCAAGCATGTAACAAGGAGAGCTGCGTCCCTCTTACAAACCACCTCAGAGAGTGGCTCACGATTCTGATCAACATCAATTCTCAAAAACACTATCGATCTCTTTACTATTACCTGCTAGGGAAATCATTGATCACTACAGGGCATTACAACGATGCCCTACAGGCATTCAACAGATCTCAAATGGATGACAAGCATTACCTTCAACCTCTTTTTGAAATGCTGAATATCTATATTTCGGCAAATAAGGTTAGAGAAGCAAAAGCCTTACTAGAACTTATCCGTGAACGTAATATCGATAACCCACACCCAAGAGACAAAGAGATTACTCTGATCTCCCAAACAGTCAGGAGACTGGAACTCGCTGGCCAATAACGATGATATTACATAGACTGATGCTCCAGCAATTTGATAAGAGAATACGCTGAAGTGGTAGCGACCTTTACATCCAGTTCCATTCAAGGATAAAACCACCCACAACCTTGCGACCAGAGAAGCCGCTGAGAATTTTCAAGTTAATTTAGCATAAACATAGACCCACACCTTGCAGTCAGGCAACATTAAAGATCAAACTGGCTGAGAAAAAAAACGCTATCATGCAGGCTAAAATCCTTAAAAAGTGGATCGCCCCCCTCGCCAACACTCCACTTCACCCCCAGTGGCTACTTGGAAGAAGCAAAGATCTTCGCCCATGGCTCCAACTTACAGGAAGAACGCTTGACATCGGATGCGGTGACCGCTCTCTGTGTCAAAACCTACCTGACCCAAGCCAATATATCGGCCTTGACTACCTTCCAACTGCCACCGAATGGTACGGAAGCAAGCCTGATGTTTTTGGTGATGGCCAGGCGCTGCCCTTCGATGCTGCCAGTTTCGACAGTGTCACGCTGATTCATGTGCTGGAGCATCTTCCCGATCCAGGCTTGGCACTAAGAGAAACCTGGCGCACCCTCAAGCTGGACGGGGTCCTGCTGCTGGAAGTGCCCTGCGTCTATCCCCTACACGACGCTCCGCTCGATTTTCAGCGCTGGACCATCTATGGCTTAAGAAAAATAGTAGAATCCAATGGCTTTGAAGTCATAGAGGCCCACTCGGAAGGCTCGCCCCCTGAAACGGCCGCAGTATTATACAATCTGGCCATCTCTGAGCTATTGCTCTCGGGATTCTCGGGACGGCCCTTGGTTTGGCTTGTAGCCCCTTTACTGCTTTTGCTGATCCCGGTAATCAACCTCGTCGGTTGGCTGCTTGGGAGCTTGGCAGGGAATTCCGGCTACATGCCCTCTCGAAACTGGCTGCTTGCACGAAAGCCACGAAAATGAACGCAGGTTCCATATCCCCAGACCAAAAGATGCATCATCGCTTCTTGTGGGACTAAGGAAACGAACAAAACAATGCTTCACGGTTACTTTAAATCGCTTTATCGAAGAACGATGCGTGAGGCCTATGCCCTCGCCCAGAATGAAATAGGTCATGCCATGAAAACAGGTGGTGACTGCCTGGACTGTGGTGCGGGACATGGACATATGTATGATCACCTATACAGTGAAACTGGCCTCACAAAAGATTCCTACTATGGAATCGAATGGAACAATCACTCGGTAGAAATCGCGAGCAAAAAAGACCTTAGCATTATCCAGTGCGACCTGAACAAGAGAATTCCGCACCCCGACAATAGATTCAATTGCATATTTGGCCTCTCAATTCTGGAGCACCTAATGAACCCGTGCCGCTACCTCAACGAATGCTACAGAGTGTTGGATAAAGGCGGTACACTGATCATCTTTACGCCAAATATAAGCACCTATTTCACCGCTGCACTTATCCTAGCCGGCAGGATGCCCTCCAGTGGGCCCCATCCGGATTCCGACAGATTATTGAGATCAGAAAACCTGTTTAAGGTGAGTTCTGAATTGCTCCAGCATGATACCGAACAGGATATGCCGGCTCATCGTCATCTGGTTGTTTTCAGCTATAGCGTTCTTAAAACATATTTGAATATGCAGGGCTTCAGGCAGATTAAAGGCTATGGATTTGGATTATATCCATTCCCAAATTTCATGCAGCCTGCATTGGAAAAGATAGACCCCTATCATTGCCACCAGATGGTTTTTATCGCACAAAAGTAATCGGTATAAACCAGATACTATTTTCAGCAAACCAGCTGTAATTTGAGATAACCAAGTAAATTGACTGTCAAAAGCACCATCCCAAGATCACGTCTACTTGTGCTCACCTCCACCTTCCCACGGTGGAACGGAGACCACGAACCACCATTCGTATTCGAATTGACCCGGCGGCTTACAGGTTACGATGTCCATGTCTTGGCCCCGCACGCACCCGGCATAGCTACCAGAGAAGTTATGGATGGAATTTCCATCCACCGTTTCCGCTATGCCCCAGCCTTCCTGGAACACCTGGCCTATGAGGGTGGTATCCCTTACAAACTACGGTCACGGCCCTGGATGGCATTGCTGTTACCACTATTTCTCTTTGTCCAGTTGGTCTCTACAGTACGCCTCATCCAGCGAATCCAACCAGATGCGATCCATGCCCACTGGTTGCTGCCACAGGGTCTGATCGCGTTAGTCGCTCGCTGGCTAACTCGCTCGAAGGCTCGCCTGATCGTCACTGCCCACGGCGCCGATGTGCACGGCCTGCGTTCCAGATTTGCCACCATGCTGAAGGCCTGGGTCATTCAAAAGGCGGACGAGGTTACCGCCGTCAGCCAGGCCCTAGCGAATGCGGTCAGTACCACGGCACAAGGGGCCAGAAAAATTCATGTCATGCCAATGGGAGTGGACCTCGACCAGCTGTTCGTACCAGGGAAACCACGTCCCCGTGGGCAGACCCTGATATTTGCCGGTCGCCTGGTGGAGAAAAAGGGCGTCGACTGTCTGCTTGACGCAATGCCTGAGATTCTCATGGATTTTCCCAGCTGCCATTTACTGATTGCCGGCGACGGGCCAAACAGAAAACAGCTGGTGAGCAGAGCCGAAGAGCTTGGCATCTCTGCATCGGTGCAATTTCATGGACGCTACCGCAATGAGGAGCTGCCCCAGCTATATGCTCGAGCTGATATTGCAGCATTTCCCTTCCAGGTGGCCCGGGATGGTGACCAGGAAGGCCTGGGGCTTGTGACCATAGAGGCGATGGGATGCGGCCTACCCGTCGTGGTCAGCAACCTGCCAGCGGTGCATGACGTGATTAAGCACGAGGAAAACGGCCTGCTATGTCCAACCCGAGATCACTCATGCCTGGCGAGGGCAATCAAACACCTGCTAAGCGATGAGGCGGATGCCCTCCGCATAGCCAAACAGGGGCGTCAAAGTGTCATGCTAAAGTTCGACTGGGCCAGCGTGGCTGCAGGTTATTCTGACTTGCTCATGGGAGATGAGGCGACCACATCCTCGAGGAATGCCTCCAGCTTGTGAGCCATCTCCCGCCAGGATGAGACGGGCAGGTTCGGGCGTGCTGGTCCATACAGCTGCGCCTTGATCACCCTTGCCAGACCATCAATGTCCCCAGGCTGGAAAAGGCAGTATTGCTCATCGGAAAAGAGTTCAGCAACAGCACCAACCGAAGCAGCAACCAACGGAACACCGCAGGCCATGGTCTCATAGAGTTTCACCGGAAAGCAGTAGCGACCAAATTCAGAATCAATATTTGCAATCACAACAACATCCAGGGCATTGATGAAGAGAGGCACGTCTTTATGGGCTAGAATACCTAGGTCAAAGCCCTCCCCTGACATTGGTGGATGAAAATTTCTGTCACGCGGCCCAGCTACCACCAAATGTACTGGCACACCTTCCTGCTGTAACAGCAGACAAGCATCACCGAGGACAGCGATACCACGGCTGGCGGATAACGCACCAGCAACACCTACCAACCATCCCTCTTTCGGCAGCCCCAGACGGTGGCGACAAGTTGCCTTACTCATCGGTCTAAAGGATTCAGGGTCAACCCCATTCTCCACCACCGTAATTTTAGGTTCGGTCGGCAGTTGATTAGCTATCTTACGAGCCAAGATACCACTAACGCAGGAAATTCCAGTGACACTAACTAAGGATCGCCGAAACAGCCAGCCAGCACCAGGAAGCAAGCGGGTTGCGGAGAAGCTCTCGTAATTGTCATAAAGGTCAGCAACTACCTGGACACCAAATATCGATCCAAGCCGTGCCCCCATTATTACGTGAAATACGTCACTTCCCGCCCAGATCAGATCCGGCTTGAAATCAGAGATACAGGATTTTACCTCCTGCCAATAGCGGAACAGTCCAATACCTGGTAGCAAGCCAATACTCATCGACTGCCAGCCAAGATTCATACCCCCTTCACGTTCTAGATGCATCTCCTCAGTGGCACGGTAACTGAGAGCAAAGCCACGAACCTCGTGGCCACTCTCGGCAAGGAAATATGGTAACTCCCACATCCTGCCATAGCGATCAGACAGCAGATCCCTACCCGTATAGAAACGCTTAGTGAGAACGAGAATTTTCATTGATCACTACCCAGCCGGTTTACGGCCATGCCGATAGCGTGAAACCATTTATCCGGCAATACCCAGCGGGCGATAACAACTGAGATCAGACGCAAATAGTCACTTATTAAGGTCAGCAGAAAACGGAAGAATCCCCGACGGTGTCGCCATAAAAACCGAACACGTGTATTTATTTGGAACGCTGAACGACGGGATGTAAACAGGCGAAAGGCCACGATTGGGCCAAGCCGCCGATCATAGGGATTATATCCGGTGGTAGTTCGATCGTTGAGCACAACTGAGTCCAGTACCACAAGACTGGAATACCCCACCTCATGCGCCCTCAAGACGAAATCATCGTCGGCAAACAGGTGGGGGAAAGCCGCTGCGTCGAACATACCAATCTTCTCAAATATGGCACGAGGAATCAGTGTGCACATTCCGTGCAACAGGTCTACCTCACGAATCCCACCATGCAGTTGGCGCATATCCATGTTGAGATCCAGGTAATGAAAGCGATCGGTCCAGCGGTTTCTCTTGCGGCCGGCGAAGAAGATACATTGTGGATCGCTCATGTAGCAACATACTGAGGAGAAAATACCGGCGCCATGTTGCGCTACTGCACTTCTCATGTTTTTTAGAAACCCAGGAGTAGCAATATTATCGTCGTTGAAGGTCAAGACATAATCAACACCATCTCCCAGTAACCTTTGTACACCGGTATTTACCAAGTCAGCCCACCATGATTCTGATGTGGCCTGGATACAGACCACCTCTGGAAAGAGCCTCATGATTTCCTGTACAGAGTTATCAGTTGATCCGGCATCAACTATTACTACCGAATCTTCTGGCATAAGTTCGGGTCGTAATGAACCAAGGCAACGCAATACCGAATTACATCGATTAAAGGTAGGTATAACAACACCAATTCGCATTACAGTTCACTCAGGGCCATGCCGCACTGATATGACAAGACTTTACCAGACGAAAAATCACGCAACTTTCTGATTATCTTATTACTCATAGAGGATTAAGCTAACCTCTCCACACGATTTTCTGAAGATCCTTATTATGGGACAAAGCCTGCACTCCTTCCTATTCTCCTATAACTTTTGGGTATTACATTGCATCAAAACAAGTGGCTTTTCAGAACTTTTTCTAATGGAACAGCGGTGAATTAAAAGAAAAAATGTAGCCCATTATGGTACATACAATACAAAATAATGGTTGATATATTTTTAGCTCGTTCCGAGCAACCTATTCTTCATTCTTTTCGTTATATTTATCACATCACTTCTAAGCATAGAGGTTGCTTTTTTAAAAATACGGTACATCTCAATACGAGAACTGTCTGAGGTAACCGCATACGTCATTACCGTCGTGGCTTTATTTCTCATTAAGTCAAATGTTTTTTTATTATCATCCCAGATATGTTTCTCAAACGCACAATTATCCTTTTTAGATGATCTCCAATAAAATGAACAAGTGACTTTCCCTGAAAAAATAAAATCCGCATATCGATCATGCATCATATTAAGAAAAAGAAAATCTTCACGGCAATTCATACGCGGTATTGGCTGATTTAATGCTTCCCAAGGAATTTTATCGCGCCGCACAAGATATGAGTTACTGGTGATACCTGATTTTAATGCTTGTGTCTTTTCATGTTCATAATAAAAAGCGAGTTTTCTGGATTGCTCGTCTTTAGGGGGATCTCCATCCTCCCATACCCGAACACTACCGCTGTAGGATAAAGAAACATCTAGATTTCGCGTTAGGCAGGCGAGAAGAACTTCTATATGATCAGAGAAAATAACATCATCATGATCAAGAAACCCAATATACGGTGCAGTACATGCGCGCAAACCAGTAAAAAACTGAGCACCCCTATCACACCTGGTGTTCGTACATATATAATCAATATTTAAATCAGGCAATATTTTTTGTATTTCATTTTTGAGTTGACCTAGTTCCTCGGACATTCCACGATAGACTAATAAAGCTGATACGTTTTTATAGATCTGCTGCTCTATCGAGCTTAGTGCTCTATAGAGTTTCTTTCTATCCGATCCATCGGACCGAATAACGATCTGTACTACTGGAGTATTGTCGGGAAAGGAGGCATTATCAGGGCGCCTGAAGTCATCGATATCTTCAACTAAATTATTTAGCAGCATTTCCAAAGAATATCTTTCAATAAATATTTCATGGCATGCCCTTGCCATATCCCTAGCCTGCTTTTGGTTGGATTTTATCCAATCGACCAAAACAGTCAACTGTTCATCTATCTCCTTCGGAGCTAAAGATGTGTCAATATAGAGAGCATTGTCACCAAAATTTTCCTTAACAAACTTATTATGATCACTGATCATTACTGAACCGCTTGCTGCAATTTCGAAAGGCCGCATGCTGGGTATCCCTTCAATATTATGATCAGCATGATGCAGAGAGAGCCCGATTCCGGATTCATGATAGGCCCCTAATGTACTGCTTCCATCGACAGGTATCTCTCCTCGATAAACTCCATTGGCAAGATGCTTCCATCTATTCCTAGGGCCGAATACTTTGATATTTTTAGTGACAGTAAATAAATCCTTATGGCGATCCATGCTCCAATTTGACCCTATGTACACTGGGGCCCCGAATGTTTTAGGGATATTAAACGTAGTTGTGTTGGTTGATGGGTACAATCGTGTAAGTAAATAAGGAGAGGTAGACGTGAACTTTAGTGACCTAACTAGTTGCTCTTGTTGCTCGGAGGCAATTCCGTACCCGTCATAGCTTTTAATATTGTCCCACGCATTATTATGTTCTATTGAATTTACTGGATTCCACATGCATCCAACTGTAAAAGAATCAAAGACCTTCGGTAGAAAAAAATGGAGAGGAACAACAACATTTGGTTCAAATGATGCTATTTCATCCATACAACTGGTGGCAATACCCTCCATCGTATCAATAGAATTGACTGCTATTAACATGCGTGATGCTAGTTCCGCTTCAGCGTGCGGATAACCTTCCCACTGGGGGACTTTCTGAAAAGCGATCTTCATTTATAAATAATCCATTTGCAACTATTCAGCACACTTTGCATTGATCAAGAGTAGTAGATATTACCCATTTTATTTAGACACTGATTATTTAATCCTTAAGAACCTGGATATTTTTCTACAGCTATTGCTCATAATAGTACAGATGTTAACTGCCAGCACAGGCAAGATTTGTTACCATCTAATCTACAGTAAAAAATACCTATCAAATTCTCCATTAAAACTTGCATAGTACACTAGCTAATGATATTTTTCATTATCTATCAACACGTTAACAGAAGACTGTACGGAAATATTCATGCGTATTGGTGTCAACCTATTACCCTTGGTGCCTGGTGTAGTTGGAGGTATACAGCAACACCTCATTGGTCTTCTCGACAACCTGCTGGAAGTGGATCAAGACACCTCCTACGTATATTATGTAACCTTCGGATTGGCGAAGTTATTCCCTAAAGATAACCCCCGTATACGACTGGTAGAATTACCTCGAAATTCAAAAGAAATCGCACAGCGCTATACACATGGTGAGTTCGATGTATTGTTCGCACCCATGATGGATCCAAGCGTGGACCAATACATCTTCCCAATGGTTACACTAATTGTCGATCTGCAACACGTATACTATCCACAGTTCTTTTCAGAAGCCGAGATCACCCATCGGCGCCTTCATTGGGAATGGCCCGCTCGGGCGGCCCATACTGTTTGTGTTAGTACAGAGTTTGTAGCTGACTCAGTGACCAAACATTTAGATATACCCAGATCGCGCATTATTCTAACTCCACCACCTATTAACAAGTCAATTTATGGAAAGAATTGTGCAGATTTACCTGATGCTATCCCATCATCATTAATCAAAGCGCTCCCCGCAAAGTACCTTTTTTATCCATCAAACACCTGGCCACACAAAAATCACTTAAATCTTTTACTGGCCATATCTATAATTAAAAAGAAACACAATGATATTCACCTTGTACTTACTGGCTGGCCTCAGAAGGCACATAAATCAATCAAAAGAAGAATAAAAGAGTTAAATCTTGATGACTCTATAACTTGGTTAGGATATGTACAAGACGAGTGTATGCCATATATCTACTCTCATGCCACCGCTTTGGTTTTTCCATCACTATTCGAAGGTTTCGGCATCCCATTGCTTGAAGCCATGCATTCAAACTGCCCAATTATTTGTTCAAGTACAACGAGTTGCCCAGAGGTAGCTGGCGATGCCGCCATTTATTTTGACCCAGATGATAGCCTGCAAATTCACAATGCCATTGAAATTATATGGACCGACAGTTTTATACGAGAGCGCCTGATACGCAATGGGCTAGCCCGTTGCAATGAGTTTGACAACCACAAACAGGCAAAACTTCTTCTCTCCAAACTACAGGATGCAGCCAGTGAGTTTGGACCCCCAGCACACTTGAGTAAACATATCAGCCCTGATAAGACCGAGACTACTTCTTATCCTCTTGTGAGCATAATCATGCCATCGTATCAACAAGGCCAATTCATAAAAGAAGCTATTGACAGTGTGCTGGCACAGGACTACCCAAACATTGAGTGCATTATTGTCGATGGTGGCTCAGACGATGAAACTCTTGATATATTAAAATCATACGGCACACTTATTCAATGGATCTCGGAACCCGACAATGGGCAAGGACATGCCATCAACAAGGGTTTAAGTATGTCATCAGGCCTTATCATAGGCTGGCTTAATTCGGACGACCTATACCAACCAAAAACGATAGAACGTACCGTATCCTTACTCATGGAGAAATCTGGCTGCTGGCTGGCCTATGGGGAAGCTAACTATATAGATGAACAAGGAAACAACATAGGACGTTACCCTACCGATACGTATTCTGTCACTAATCTTCTACGGCATTGCTGCATTTGCCAACCAACAGTATTTTTTCATCGGCGTCTGTATGAGATTGGTGGAGATATAGATGAAAGTTTTTTCATGGCTATGGACTATGAGTTATGGCTCCGCTACTCAAAAATCACGCCGCTACTTTATATTCCAGAGGTACTAGCCAGTTCACGCATTCACCCACAGACGAAAACCTCCCGCTATCGCACACTATCGATCAAGGAAAGCATGACTGCTTGCCGCAGGCATTATGGTCATACCTCACCGCTATGGTGTATGCAATATGCTAAATCCCGTGCCGAAAAAATCCCACTGATTAGTAGCTGGCGTAAAATCCGCAAGCCTGTGCAGGCAGCTATATTTGTATTTATTTTTCTATTAATTGAGGCCCCATATCACGCTAAAAAGATAGTCAGAATGCTACTCATGGCACTAAGATAAAGATCTTAGTCATAACGGATCACTGTAGGACAGTGCATTGTCACTTAGCACTTAGCATCTAAAGCACAGCACTCACCATATCTGAAGATAAGATCAACCCGCCAAAATTAATAATAGCCATCCCCACAAGGAATCTGAATCAACCTGCGATAGCAATCTTAATCCTGTCGCAAATCCATTCTACTTGTGAAATTTCTAGCGAAGCGGATGACGGAAGACTCAATCCCTGCCTTGAAAGTCGCTCAGCAACAACAAATCTCCTACTCTCATCTTCATTTTGGTACATCGGAAGCTCATGCATCGGCACAAAAAAGGGGCGGGTCTCTATGCCATGCTCTGCCAGTTCGGATGCAAGCTCATCCCGGCTGATATCTATTTTCTCACCGAGCACCAGCGAGTTCATCCAGTACACATTACGGGCCCAGGGCATTTCCGGTTGTACAGACACCTCAGCCACTCCACTGAGGCAACGTGCATACGCATCGGCGACTTCCCGGCGTCTTGCCAAGTGCCACTCAATCTTCTCCAACTGTCCAACACCGATAGCTGCAGCTATATTCGTCAGCCGGTAGTTGTAACCAATCACTGTAAACCAGTATCTACGTTCCGGGTCCATACCCTGCCCCCGAAGGAGCCGGACGTCAGATGCAATGTGCTCATTATTGGTTACAACCATCCCCCCCTCACCAGTGGTCAGAACCTTGTTGCCGTAGAAACTGAAAGTACCGATATCACCAATGGCACCGACGGGTCGCCCCTTGTACTGAGCACCGTGCGCCTCCGCAGCATCTTCTATCACAGCAATATCATGTCGCCGTGCTATAGCCATTACCGAATCCATGTCTACGGGATGACCATACAGGTGAACCGCGATTATCGCCTTGGTATTCTCGGTTATCTGGCCCTCGATCAACTCCACATCCATGTTCCATGTCTCGTTTTCGGAATCGATAAATACCGGTTTCGCTCCACAATACGCTACAGCATTGGCTGTCGAGACAAAGGTCAGCGTCGGAACAATCACTTCGTCCCCAGGTCCCACGCCAAGTGCCAGTAACGCCAAGTGAAGTGCAACGGTACCGTTGGAACAGGAAACTGCGTGTTCAGCCGCACAAAGCTGGCCGAACCCATCCTCGAATTTCTTGATGTATTTCCCATTGGAAGATATCCAATTTGAATCGAGACAATCCATCACATAGTGCCTCTCATTGCCCACCAAGGCAGGCTCTGCAACGGGAATAGATATATCTTTCACGAGCTGGCACCCACTTTCATCCAGTTCCAATTCAGCAATTCTTTATCTTCCGTGTTCAATGGCATTCGTGCGGCACGCCTGTAGACTGCTCGATATGCCTTTGCGGTACGCTCCCAACTAAAACATGCCAGCCGATTGCTGCCCCGTTCGGTCAGTTGCCTTCTGAATGGTTCATCAGTCGTCATCCGAAGAATAGTATCGGCGATTTCCTCAACTGAGAGTGCGTCAAACAGAAGTGCCCCATCGCCGACCTGCTCCGGCAGTGAAGTCACTGTCGAACATGCCACGGGAACCTCTTCCTGCCACGCTTCAAACACGGGCCCACATGAGGCCTCAAATAGAGTGGGCGCAATCACAAATTGCGCCAGGCGGTAGAGGGACTTCAGGTGTTCTTCCGGAACAAAGCCCAAAAAATGTACTTGGCTCTGCAACTCAAGTTCTTCAATGGTTGACTGAATACGTTCCCAATACTGGTTGTGCTGGAAGCCCGTGCATACCAGGTTGACCACTCGGCCATCACGCTCCCTGACAAGTGCCAGTGCCTGGAGAAGCCGAATATGATTTTTATGCTCCCATGTCATTGCCGGGTAGAAGGCATAATCCTCCGTGAGGCCGTAAATACTCCTGACTTCCTCCAATACTTCAGGCGTTGACTCCCCGTATGCTTGGGTTGGCGCCGCCCAAGGTATTACTTGAACCTTATCTTCATGAACACCGTAATGATGCAAGACATCGCTCTTGACCCAATCAGACGCAACCACCACCGTTTTCGAAAAACGGCAACCTGCCGGATAGATTGCTTCGCGCCTGGCGATATCACTGGCGTTGAAAAACTCGGGGTAGTGAAGATGTTGCAGATCATGAGGGTTGTATACAGTGGGAAGTGCGCAGATCTCGTACTCTTGAAAGGGAAAATGAACCACTTGGCAACCGAGCCCTTCCCACAAGCCATCGGACACGGGAACATTCCACCACAGTTGCCTTTTGCTCGACCACAGCTGCCTTTCGATCAACCCCAACTGCCTTTCGATTCTCTCCATCCCAGGACACAGCAGGCGGCGAATCCCTTGCACCAGCGGCCGCAACGCATCATCCAACCACCCTATCTTCCCGGACACCTGATCATCTTGTGCACTGGATGGAACCGTGACTATTTGCTGATTAGGGCCTAAGTAGGGCTCAAGCCAAGAGGTATTACCCTCGGTCATAACGATTAGATACTCTTCGTCACCATCATTCAATTTACCCAAGGCTGCGACCAGGGCGATCAGAAACGAACTGACCCCCCCTACTCCTGTAGCAGGATCCAACTGGGCATTAATAGCAATACGAAGAGTCACGCCTGCTTCACCGTTTCATTCCGCGGCCCGACAAGGGACCGGTAGCTCTCGAGGGTATCGATCTCCAGCTCTTGACCATCCTCCAACCTGACGATTGCGCCTCGAAAGGGTGGAAAATACATCGCCCTTATGAAGCGATCTATCCTTGCTTCGTCCCAATTGGGGTCAATCACACCCTCGAACGGAACTTTGCGCGAAAAGTAACTCCCCTCTCCTTGCTGCGGCGTTCCCTGAACTCCATTAGCCACCATATCAACCACATCACCAAACTCCTTCATGGCTTCATGAATAACCCGGTGGTACAGCGAATATGCGGTGTCGTCATGATTGACGCACAATTCCTGCTGCAAAAGGACGTCCCCTTCATCGACCTTTTCATTCATATAGTGATAGGTGTACCCACCAAGATTCTCGCCATTAAATATGATCCAGGGAGCGGAGAAGGCACCCCGGTACCTTGGCAATAATGAGGGATGGAGATTGACCGCCCCCCGGGAAGGAAGAGAGAGCACCCGTACCGGAAAAATCTCCCGGTAATAGAGGGAGAAAATCGCATCCGGGGAAAAAACTTTAATCCACTCATAAGCCTCATCGGACTTAGCCGGCGCAGTGCACAATTCGATACCATGAATTCCTGCATAGTCGATTAGCGCCCCATTGCGCGAGTCACGATGGCTCAGTAGCGCTATCTGTTCTGGCCGGTATCCCTTCGCAAACAACACGTCCAGTGCACGGATACCGGGTGAATAGTATGCGGTCAACAAGATTTTCATAGCCTGATGCTGCACACCCATATCATTAAAAATCCTCTAGCCTGTTCTCACGGGTGTTATACACCGCGAGTCCCCTGATATCCTCAAGCGCGACCTCACCACTCTGGAAAGTGAGATCGCCGTCTGCATTGCGATGCTCCCTGAAGCGGCACTGCACATAACCCTGCGCTACACTCACTACAGGCAGATCACCAACCCTGTCATTTCTTACAAAATAGGCGTTATTTCCAGCACTATTAGAGCCTATGAAGGCGTAACCCTTCTTCTGTGCCAGATCACATAGTGCGGTAAGCGAACTCCCCGCAAACAGCCCGCTAAAGTGAGCAGCGTATCGGTCAAAATCAGGGCCATACGGGACGGTGATCGCGCGCTCCGCACCAAACAGACTATTGTATTCAACGATGACTATCTCCGGCGTCACCACCTCAATGGCTTTCCAGATCCAATAGTCGTTTCCGTCCACATCAATATGAAGAATGCCAATATCACCTGAAATCGATTCTCTCTCTATCAGAGTATTGATGTTTTCCGAGGTAATAAATGCCTGCTTGGCGGTCAGATCGTGTCTCCAGTAATACCACTCAGACTGAATTGTGGTGATATTTTGTGGGGAAGAATCCATCACCAAACCACGCCAATTATCATTCACTAACAAAAATCGAGTATTCGACTCACGATAATTTCCGCATCCAAATTCAATAAATGTATCATTTTGTACACCGATATGGGAGATAAGGTACTGGATGATCCCATCATCTCCCCATTGGGAAAAAATCTTAAACTCGACTTTACGCAGATCATTTATTACACCGACATCCCAACACCGAGAAGCCAGAAGTTTCCCAATAGATAAGCTTATTGAATCAAGATCTCGGATATCGCTTATCTCTCCCTTCATCTCGGCACGTATCGAACGTTCCCGTTTCCAGAAATCAAATTGCCGCCCAAATATTTTCATTCAAACCTATTTAAACCCTAATCATTTAGCAGTTAATGGAAATTTTCAGAAGTAGAAATATCATATTTCAACAGATACAGCATACTCCTCTTTAGGCCATCTTCATTCATATCAACTTTATGTGATAGATACCATTTCTTGCGTTGAAAATAGTTCAAGAAATTCTGCTGAGAATAATCTGGAGGGATTTCTACAGACCACTCGCGCACGTGAACGTCTTCAGGATCTACGTATTCTATGATTATTCCAGATACGCTGTATAGCATGCAGATATCACAGAACAACTCCACCGGGAATCTTTGTACGAGGCAGAGATGATGAACAAGTCCTAGCGCAAGAACCAGGTCACTACGGAATCTGGAAAAGGAATCTCTACCACATAAGCCTAGTCCATAACGTGGCGTAGGCTGACAAAAATCCATCCATACAGATATTATCGTCAGTTGTTTTTTCCAGGCCAGATTAAAACAATTATCAACACAAGCCTCTTCATAATCGAAGGCAACCACATCAGCCCCAAAGGAAGCAGCCATCTCGGAATAGAATCCCTTATTTGCTGCACAATCCAATACCTTTTCCGGCCGCATTTCTGTAAGAACATCAAATATAAATTTCTGCTTTGTTGTCACGGGGTATATAGCTTCACCAACACCGTGGTTCTGCTCATAATCCACCCACCGACCGCCTGCCATTTCTTTTGGCTGCTTGCATTCCAACCACATATAAATGCCTGACAATATCTCGCCAACCGACCGCCCCTTGCGGTGCAGGGAAAAAATCCTGCCCCATATCCATTTCTTTAACACAGCCGATTGAAATACCATGATTCCAAAGCCAGCCAAGTGTTCCCGCCTATACAGTTTTGAAAACCGTCTCCATCGACTGGAAGACAACCATATAGGCACAACAAAATAAGTATAGAATTCGTTCAACCAAGCCTTAACATCAATCTCATCTTGTGTTAGTGAACCAAAATCTATGAACTTCACATCACCCTTACCTAACATAATATTCCAGGGATGTGCGTCCTTTACAAAAACTCCCCGACGAGATAGCTCCATTACCAATTTGATAAATGATACGGCCATTTTCCAATGCATATGATCCGTACTTTCCACGGGATGAGTATCAAATGGTAGTCGGCGGTGCTCTAGCACCAATGGCGCACCCACTACTGCCAGATCATCGGCGACCCAAGTTTCAATAAGACCCGCACGAAACATGCCTTCAATCCAAGGCTGCTTTAATAATTGCGTGTAAAACTTAGCTTGTGATACATCATAAATCACCCTCAATACACGGCCCTGATAGTAGAAAACGCGACCTGACGCATCTACAATTGATTCACTGACAATATCCAGATCAGCTATTTCAAGAAGTTTTGTCACCAATGCTCCATTTGTGCTTAACCATAAACTTCACTAACTTGGTATCAGAATTAGTATAGAAACGACCTGATCCAAAATAATCTGAAGGATAAAAATTAATATATGCCGCTCGTGTCACATAATCCTCCATTCCACCTTGCTGTAATATTGCGATGTTAATGAAATAGCTACCAGGCATTATCGGAACCAATTCAGTTATACAGTGAATCGATACATCACCCTCTCCAATGATAAGTTCGTCCCCCAGAAGATTTGAGTCGAACCTCATGATGCCGACGTTCATAAAATCATAGACACCAATAATTACCCTTACACCTGTGCGAATCCGGGAATTAAGTCGAAGATGAAAGTTGATTGCCGAACCAACTAAAAATCCATCGCTATCATTCTCTCCATCTGACGAAATCACGACTTCCCTTAGCCTTACGTTACCGTTGCCTTGTCGATCCGTACGGGAACCCAAGGGACAACGACTACTATCATGGGTTGACTTGATATATATCTTGATTGTTTCCGCCACATCACCACGATGCGCCACCCTTCCCTGATTAAGCAGGACTCCTTTGGTGCAAAGGTTCTCCACTGCCGACATATTGTGACTAACGAAAAGCACAGTGCGCCCTTGACGGGAGACATCTTGCATCTTGCCAAGACATTTTTTCTGAAACTGCAGGTCGCCTACCGCAAGCACTTCATCAACCACAAGAACCTCTGGCTCCAGATGGGCAGCCACGGCAAATGCAAGCCGAACCAACATGCCGGACGAATAGCGCTTAACGGGAGTATCAACAAACTCTTCAATACCTGAAAAGTCCACAATCTCATCAAACTTCTGATCAATCTCTCTTCGATACATCCCCAGGATTGCACCATTCAGATAGATATTCTCACGCCCTGTCAGTTCTGGATGAAACCCAGTACCTACTTCCAGGAGACTACTCACCCGTCCCTTGATCTTTATCCGACCTGATGTTGGAGCGGTAATCCTGGACAGGATTTTCAATAATGTGCTTTTGCCTACCCCATTGTTCCCTATGATGCCAAGAATTTCACCCTCCTTGACTTCCAGATTAATATTCTGCAGTGCCCATATCTCTCCATTCTTGCGATTTCCATGATTCTCGACATCCACCTTCATCAAGGGGTCCGGCTGTCCGCGCAACTTGGCGAACCAACGGGACACATCCTCCTGTAGTGTTCCCCCACCAATAATCCCCAGCCGGTAGTATTTTGATAAGTTCTCGATTTTAATGACAACTGACATGACTTCAGGATCTCATGACACGGTCACTAAACCGTGTCCATGAAGGTTCTTTCAACCTTATTGAACATAACAATACCCACGAACAGTATTCCACTGATAATCAGAAAGCTGTATCCAAGCGAACTGATATCAACCGAACCAGTCCCCAGGTATGCATGGCGAAAAACCTCAACAATTGAGGCGATCGGATTCAAACCGGCCCAGAAACGCCACTCATCGGGTAGTGCCGAAAGTGGGTAAATAATGGGACTCGCATACATCAGCAGTTGCACGCCAAACCCCACCAAGACCGTAAGGTCTCTATAGCGGGTGGTCATCGCAGAGATGATGATGCCCAATCCCAAGCTGAATGCGGCCATCATCAATAGCAGCAGGGGTGTAGCCAGCATCCACACGTTGGGTTCGACCTCTGCCCCCTGCCACATGAAATAGATAAGAAAGCAGAGAAACATACAGAACTGGATCGTAAACGCGATTAACTTAGAAAATAGGTTAGCAACGGGTATCACAAGCCTGGGGAAATAGACCTTTCCAAAGATTGCCGCATTCCCTGTAAAGGTACCTGATGTGGCAGTCAGAACATTAGCGAAATATGTCCAGATTACTGTCCCCGACATATAAAAGATAAAGGGTGATACACCATCAGTGGAAATTTTGGCAATCTTGCCAAAAACGATGGTAAACATAATCGTAGTAAGCAATGGTTGAATAAAATGCCATGCCGGGCCAAGGATCGTTTGCTTGTACTGTGCAACGAAGTCACGATGTACGAATAGATAGATCAAATCTCGGTATTGCCAAAGCTCCTTGAGTTTTAAATCAAAAAGTCGGCCATGAGGTTCAATGACTTGAGTCCAATTTGGCTCCTGTGATTTCATGCCAGGACCCCCTCCGAACGACTCCAAAGAAGGAGTTTTGACTTGTTTGCAAATTCTGGTTCAATATCAATGTACTCCTCATAGCTCAATACGATGACCTGAATCTTCCGGTCGATATATCGTTCCGTTTTTGCAACCAGATCATTCAAGTTACCTAGGTCGACATCCCCCACCAACACCAAGTCTATCAAGCCACTGTCTTTACCCATCGCATAGTCATTGAGTAAAAAGGCTGTTTCCAAGTTTCCCAGCCTCTCAATAATACTTTCCAAAATTCTATCCATTCCAAGGGACTTTCGAACCATGGAATGAAGCTCTGGAAACAGCGGGTGATGAGTATTCGCCCGGTAATTGATCTGACGTCCGTCTCGCTCACTTTGCAGCAGGCCGGCATCCTTCAATAGACCGAGCTCTTTATTGACATGCCCTGGCGAGGCACCAAAGTCACTAACTAACTCTCTAAGATAAGTCCTGTTCTCTGCATTCAGAAACAGGCGCATAAGGATGCGAACACGCATCTTGGAAGTAATAAGGGCATCGAAAAGCTGTTCCATGCAAACACGATAGTACTTTTTTTTAGAACATCAAGCATTAAATTCCAACAGCGTCACAGAGCGGCAAAAAATCCTGTTTCGAGGCACCACATACAGTCGCTAAACTGCGCAGCCATGTCTATTTCCTCAGACACCCCCCCTCAGTGGCACAGCAATTAGCCTCCTGGCGCTCATCACCCTCTGTGCATTGATCTATCTTCCGAGATGAGAGACTCCTTCCAGTACGACGATTCAGTTCATATCAGAGATAACAGCCAAGTACACATCGAACTCGACAGCAGCAGGATAATGCGGCAATGGGCTGCTCAGTTTCTTCTTTCCACACTCACTGAGCCCGCCTTAATCATGATCTTGATGCTCATTCATTCTTGAATGTGAAATACCATAATGTAGGGCTGTAATCTGCTCCGATACCAGACCGATAAGAAATACCAGCATCGCTGTTATGAACATAACACCCGCCATGCTGGAGAAACTATTCGTTTGCCAATAAAAGTATAGGTAACGGCCCAAGCCCAGCAGGAAAAATATCAGGCTTGCAGGAAAGAACAATCGCATCGGTGAAAATAGAGTCGTCACCTTCATGATAACCACCATGAAACGTATACCATCCCGCACAAAACTGATTTTACTCTTGCCTTTTCTTGGTAGCGCCTTGATAGGGACAAATGTGACAGGGTATCCCGACCTGTAATAGGCCATAGTCGATGTTGTCGGATATGAAAATCCATTGGGCAGAAGATGGATAAACTGACGAAAAGTATCGCGCTTAACCGCCCGAAAACCGGACGTCAGATCGGGGATGGTACGGCCGATCATAAGCGAGGCAAATCTATTGAGTAGCTGGTTTCCAAGACTGCGCCCAATATTTGCGTGGGAATCGCCAGCTCGAGACCCCACCACGAGCTCATAACCCTCATCAATATTTTCAAGTAACTTCAGTATATCCCGGTCATCATGTTGGCCATCTGCATCCATGAATACAATAGTCTCACCTTTTGCATGCCTTGCTCCGGTCTTAATAGCGGCACCGTTGCCCATGTTGTAGAGATGGCGAACCACTCGAGCGCCGGCATTTTCAGCTTCGGCTGCAGTAGCATCACTGGAGTTGTCATCGACAACTAGAATCTCCGCATTTGGGAATCTTTGCCGGATCCGCCCGACAACCTCACCCACTACTCCAGCTTCATTGTAGGCAGGCAACACCACACTGAGTTCACACATCAATAAGATCTCAATAAATACAAATAGTTAACAGCAACAGATACCATCATAGACGATTTTTCAGGTGTCCAAGCACATAACCATATACTCAACTAGAAAAAACCAACATTCTGTTTGCACTCGTCCCACAAAAGGTAAAAATTAGGTACGATTTTTTACCTTCCACCCCAATATGATGCAGCCATTTTGCTATAATCTACTTTAGAATCGGAATAATATGTTGTAGCACGTTGCACGCTCACAGGAAGAACTGTGCCGGCTTTCTTGGCGACAGCCCAGATGGACGAGGTTTTCACCCCATGAAACAAGCTGTTATTACAGGGTTCCGTAGTCAAAAATGCTATCGACTATAATAGTTTGGTGCGGGTAACTAGTCGCGTCAAGACAAACTTGCATTGTATTTAACCAAAGAGATGAGTTTTTGATAATGGTTACAACCAAAGCAAATATGGGTGTAAGTGGACTAGCTCGCAGGCTGGTCCATGATGGTCTGCTATCAGAAGAGAGCGCACAGACAGCCTTCCAACAGGCAAGAAAGCAGCGGCAACCATTTGTAACCCACCTGATTGAGAAGGGCCTCGTTTCCAGCCGAAAAGTAGCTGAATCAGCTTCGCATGAATTTGGCGCGCCCCTATTCGATCTTGATGTCCTCGATTTTGAAAGCATCCCAACCGGCCTTGTAGCTGAAGAGTTAGTACGAAAACACCACGCACTACCACTGTTCAAAAGAGGGAATCGCCTGTTTCTTGGTGTATCCGACCCCACCAACCTGCAAGGTCTGGATGAAATCAAGTTTCACACCGGCCTGAGCACGGAAGGCATTCTCGTTGAGGAGGATAAACTTACCCGCTCCATTGAGGCTGTGCTCAATGTTGCCGACAGCAGCATGTCGGATCTGCTGGATACAGATCTGGATAACCTGGATATCTCCATTGAAGAGGAGCGGCCTCAAGGAGCAGATGGTGATCTTGATGTTGACGATGCACCTGTCGTGCGTTTCGTCAACAAGGTGCTATTGGACGCAATCAACCTAGGGGCATCAGATGTCCATTTCGAGCCCTATGAAAAAACGTTCAGGGTGCGTTATCGTCAGGATGGCCTACTTTCTGAAGTGGCGTCTCCCCCGGTCAATATAGCCCCACGACTGACAGCACGCGTGAAGGTAATGGCCAGACTCAACATAGCGGAACGTCGTGTACCCCAGGATGGTCGCATTAAGATGGTGTTGTCCCGAAACCGTGCGATCGACTTTCGTGTCAACACCTGCCCCACCCTCTATGGTGAAAAGATCGTACTTCGCATCCTTGATCCCACAAGCGCACAGGTTGGAATTGAGGCTTTGGGGTTTGAGCCTGAGCAGCGAGCTCTATTTGAGGCCGCCTTACAAAAGCCTTACGGAATGATACTGGTCACAGGCCCAACAGGAAGCGGAAAGACCGTCTCACTCTATACTGGCCTAAACATGCTGAATCAGCCGGATGTCAACATATCCACTGTTGAGGATCCTGTCGAAATCCAGGTGCCGGGAATCAATCAGGTCAACACCAACACAAAAACCGGGCTCACTTTTGCTGAAGCACTTCGTGCTTTTCTGCGCCAGGATCCGGATATCATAATGGTGGGTGAGATTCGTGATCTGGAGACAGCAGAAATCGCAATCAAAGCGGCCCAAACAGGCCACCTAGTGCTTTCAACACTCCACACCAACGATGCGCCACAGACCCTGACCCGCCTGGCTAATATGGGCGTACCACCGTTCAATATTGCCTCTTCCGTGCTGTTAATTATGGCCCAACGTCTTGCCAGACGCCTCTGCGAACACTGCAAGCAGCCCGAAGAGATTCCTCGGGAAGCACTCCTTGAGGAGGGTTTCAAGGAGGATGAACTGGCTGACCTGACTATATACAAAGCTGTAGGATGTGAACGCTGCACTCGCGGTTATAAGGGGCGTGTTGGTATATTTCAGGTAATGGCGGTCTCTAGCGATATGGAGAAGATGATTTTGGAAGGCGGCAACTCCATGCAATTGGAAGCACTTGCAACAGCAGAGGGTGTCGCAAGCCTGCGTATGTCAGGTCTAAGAAAAGTGAAATCAGGTATTACCAGCCTGGAAGAGATCAACAGGGTAACCAAGGATTAACTATCATGGCAGCAGCCCAGAAAAAAGTCGAAAAACCCAAAATCTTTGTATGGGAAGGCTCAGACAAAAGTGGCAGGCGAATCAAAGGCGAGAGCCGTGCTGCCAGTATGGCGCTGGTGAGGGCTGAGCTCCGTAAGCAGGGCATAGCCCCGCTGAAGGTGAAGAAAAAACCGATTGATCTTTTTAGCACCAAGAAAAAGATCACCCCGGGAGACATCGCTGTCTTCAGCCGCCAACTTGCAACCATGATGGAGTCAGGCGTCCCCCTCGTTCAGGCCTTTGATATCATTGGTCGGGGGCATGAGAATCCGTCCATGCAGGATTTGGTCCTTGCTATCAAAAGTGACGTGGAGGGCGGCACGGCCCTGGCGGAGGCATTGAAGAAACACCCTCTCTATTTTGATGACCTTTTCTGCAACCTGGTGCGTGCTGGTGAGGCGGCTGGTGTTCTCGAGATTCTTCTCGATAAGATCGCCACTTATAAGGAGAAAACCGAATCTCTTAAAGGCAAAATAAAAAAAGCACTCTTCTATCCTGCTTCCATCATTTTGGTTGCTGTTCTCGTCACCGCCATGATCATGGTTTTCGTTATTCCACAGTTTCAAAGCCTCTTCGCAAGCTTCGGTGGTGACCTACCGGCATTTACAAAAGTAGTAATCGCCATGTCCGAATGGATGCAAGCCTACTGGTGGCTGCTGTTCCTTGGGATAGCAGGTGTTATCTATCTCTTCTCCTACACATGGAAACGCTCACGCAAATTCCGGCAAAGAGTCGATAAAATCATGTTGGGGGTCCCGATTATAGGTGCCATCCTCAACAAAGCGGCCATCGCCCGTTATGCTCGTACCCTCGCCACCATGTTTGCCGCAGGCGTCCCGCTGGTGGAAGCCCTGGAGTCTGTCGCTGGCGCCACTGGCAACGTGGTTTATGGTGATGCCGTAATGCGGATGCGTGAGGATGTCGCCACTGGCCAATCCCTGCAACTCAGCATGAAACAGCAAGGACTCTTCCCCCACATGGTGGTCCAGATGGTCTCCATCGGCGAGGAGTCAGGTTCATTGGATCACATGCTGTCCAAAGTGGCCGATTTCTATGAGGAGGAGGTGGACAACGCTGTTGATGCACTCAGCAGTCTGTTAGAACCCTTTATCATGGTCATTATTGGCACCCTAGTAGGTGGACTTGTGGTTGCCATGTATCTTCCTATCTTCAAAATGGCAGCTGTGGTTTGATCCGGCACCATCGAACATTTCTCCTTGCAGGAGCGTCAGGGCCGAAACTTTCTCTCCACTAATGGAGGAAGATATTGTAAAAGCCCCTCGCCCCACCGGGGTGAGGGGAGTCAATAGGTAACTTATTGATTTAATAGACCTTCATCCTAACCTTCTCCCTCGTAGGAAGAAGGAACAGGCGCTTTTTCGGCACCCCCAATGAGAAAAGAATAGATGGACTTGCTGCAACTACTACAACAGAACGACATTCTGTTTATCTCTTTTGTCACACTGACCGGCCTGATGGTCGGCAGCTTCCTCAATGTCGTCGCCTACCGGCTACCACTGATGATGGAGCGTGAATGGAAATCCCAGTGCCACGAGATACTGGAACTGCCCGCGGCAGAAGAGGCACCCAGCTTCACGCTCAGCCGACCGCGCTCAGCCTGTCCAAAATGCAACCACCCAATATCAGCATGGGAGAATATTCCGGTCATCAGTTATCTCATGCTGCGCGGTCGCTGCTCCGCCTGCAACACCGCCATATCCCCACGCTATCCCATAGTCGAACTGACCACCGGCCTCCTCTCACTGATTGTTGCCTGGCATTTTGGCTTCAGCTGGCAGTGCGCCGCCGCCCTGCCTCTGACTTGGGCGCTAACCGCCCTCACGTTGATCGATTTCGACCACCAGCTGCTGCCCGACTCCATCGTTATTCCCGGGCTCTGGGGCGGACTCATCATCAGTCTCTTCGCTGTCTTCAGTGACACCACATCAGCCATCATCGGCGCCACTGTCGGCTACCTTTCACTCTGGACGGTATTTCAGCTGTTCAAACTGCTGACTGGGAAAGAGGGGATGGGCTATGGAGATTTCAAGCTCTTCTCCCTCTTTGGTGCCTGGCTTGGTTGGCAATATCTAATCCAGATTCTACTGCTCTCCTCGGTTGTCGGCGCCCTTGTCGGCATCTCCCTTATTCTTTTCCGGGGGCGTGACCGTGCTATCCCCATCCCCTTTGGCCCTTACCTGGCCACCGCCGGCTGGATAAGCCTGCTATGGGGTGATGAAATCAACAATGCCTACCTCCAGTGGGCCGGCTTGGCATAATCTCGGACACATAATCCAATTTCTGCCAAGGATCAGTCAATCATGTTTGTGGTAGGTGTGACGGGAGGTATAGGCAGCGGCAAGACAGCAGTCACCGACTATTTTAGCTCCCTCGGTGTTCCCGTGATTGATGCCGACCAGGTTTCCAGGGAGGTGGTTGAGCCGGGAGAGCCCGCCCTGGAGGAAATAGTCCGCCTTTTTGGCCACGAAGCCCTACAGGCGGATGGGAGCCTCGACAGGCACCATCTACGGAAAAGGGTGTTCCAGGACAGCTCGTCCCGAAAAATCCTAGAGGAGTTGCTTCATCCCGTCATCCGACAGAGGATGCGGCTACAATTATCTGCATTAACAGCAGATTACGCCATATTCTCTATTCCCCTACTGGTTGAAACGGGAGGAAACAACAGCGTGGACCGGATACTGGTGGTTGACTGCCCCACGCCCCTCCAGATTGAGCGTATTGTTCATAGAGACGGTATTACTCCAGCACAGGCCGAGGGAATTCTCAACGCACAGTGCAGCAGGGAAGAGCGGCTTGCCGTGGCTGATGACGTTATCGATAACTCAGGCACTATTGGGCAACTACACATCCTGGTGGAACAGCTCCACAAAAAGTACACCCAAATGGCTCACATATAAACAGAAAAACTCGTCTATCCGTGAAATCATCCGCATCTTGTCGTAATAGCTTTGCCTGTTTTCAACAAAGGCTATTTACCTGGGGTGGTCAAATATACGACAATGTACGGTCAGGCTAATGTAGATAGCAGCCACCGACCCAATATTTAACAAAAAACACCATCAAATCAATCATGAGCCCCGTCGCACCGGACAAGATCATCTACGAGCACCCCCTCAACGAAAGGGTCAGAACACTCCTGCGTCTGGAACACCTGTTTCGTGAAGTCGACTATCACGCCCCTCGCAGCGAAGTCTGGGCCAGCAGGGCGGCAATATCCAGTCTGCTCGACATGGCAAGCATCTTCTCCCGCGCTGATATAAAAACCGATCTCATCAAAGAGCTGAAAAGGCATCAGGAGAAGCTACAGAGTATCGATATGTCTCAGGGCGTGGACACTGATCGCCTGCAGCAAATTCTCAACGAACTTAAGCTGATTACAGAGGAGATTCACGATCTCACCGGGCAGATCGGGCAATCACTGCGCAATAACGAGTTCCTGAAAAGCATCATGCAGCGCAGCAGTATCCCAGGGGGAAACTGCACCTTTGACCTCCCCCTCTACCACCACTGGCTGGAACAATCCCACGAGCTACGCCAAGCTGAGCTCCAAGGGTGGATCAGCACACTTAAGCCGGTAGAGTCAGCCGTCTCACTGATCCTTTCTCTGATACGCGGCAGCACACGACCCACCACCGAGTTGGCGGTTAGTGGCTTTTTTCAGCGTAATATCGATGCTCAAACACCAGCACAGCTTATCCGTGTGGGTTTGCCACGTGAGGGTCGGCTCTTTGCTGAGATCAGCGGTGGAAAGCACCGCTTTTCAGTGCGGTTCATGGACGTCTCTGGAAGTGAACGCCCCAGCCAAACCAAGGAAGATGTCGCCTTCTTCCTCAACTGCTGCATCCTTTAGTGCTCTATCAACATGATAATTACGGATTCAGCGCCCCTGTGGTGTTTCGCAGCAAGGCGCAGTGTGCAGGCAAAGGCTACTCCCTTGTCAAGCACTGCAACGCGACTGCGGGACACCACAGGGGCGCCCTACGGGTTAGCTTGTCAACGCCCACAGACTGCGTTGCACCTCTTGACAAGGGAGCGGCCATTGCCTGCAAGGTGCGCCTTGCCGTGAACGTTGACAAGCTAACTGCATCCGTAATTATCATGTTGATAGAGCACTAGTTGTCATGTCGAAGGATTCAAAGCGCAAAGTAGCCTGTCCCAGCTGCCGTAAACTCTTTGAGTGGAACAGTGAATCACCATCACGCCCTTTCTGTAGTGAGCGCTGCAGGCTGATTGACCTTGGTGACTGGTTCGATGAGAAGCACAGCATTCCGGAAAGTGAATCTACACACCCCTTCATGCCACCGGATGACGGCAATACCCATTAGTTTGTAGCGCAGGTATTGATGAGATGGTCGCCTCCCATTCCAGAAATCAGCACCCTACCTAAACGATACCCCGGGTTTCGCAAGCACAGGCTGATCTGCTCCCACGAAAATTGCGCAAGCTCTGGTGGGCTGTTGATTACACTACCGGCCAGAACTCTCTGATAGCAGCAATCCCCTGCCCGCCCGCTTGTCGTGCTTGTTGAATCATCCCCAGCTCCATCCCACCCAAAGCAAAAACCGGCATCGAGACACCTTCAACCATTTTAGAAAATCTTTTCCAACCCATGGGCTCTGCCTCTGGATGGCTCGTCGTCACCTTCACAGGCGAAAGTACAACAAAATCAGCACCGATGCGCTCAGCCTGTTGCAGCTCTTCCAGGCGGTGACAGGAGGCGGCCACCAGGAACCCTTCTGCCAGAGGTCGCTCCTGCAGCGCCATCAAACGACTACTATTGAGGTGAACACCGGCGGCACCAACCGTGGCAACCCACTCCGGCGGAGCATTAAGCAACAGCCGCGCACCGTGGTCATCACATAGACTCACTGCGGAGAGCGCCAGCTGCCGGTAGGCATTCTCATCCAATCCCTGAGCACGCAGCTGAACAAGCTTACGGCCCTGCTCCAATGCGGCAGATAGGCGTGCAAGAAACCGCTCCGGCTGAAATGAGCCCTCTCCGGTAATCAGATAGGTTGAAGGCAGGGAAAGCGCCGTAACGATCGGCCGGTCGGCCGCAGGTAGTGGGTAATCGCTGATATCCTCAGATTCAACCCAGACCAGGGGCTGCCCCTCCATTCCCAGGGGTTGACCGTTGAAACGGGTGACTCTATGAACATCAAGAACAACTGTGCGGTCACCGTATTGATGGGGGACTTTGATCAGGGGCTCATGAGAGACTACATCTATACCCAGCTCTTCATGAATCTCCCGCCCTAGTGCCTGGGAGAGAGTCTCCCCCGGCTCAAGCTTGCCCCCGGGAAACTCCCACAAACCGCCCTGGTGAGTACCCTCCTTGCGCTGACTGAGCAGTACCCGCCCCCGGTCATCCTCGATAACGGCGACGGCGACATGAATCACCATGTCGGTCAGGTTCTATACTCAGCATTGATCTTGACATAATCATAGGAGAGATCGCAGGTCAGTATCAGGGTTGAAATCTCTCCCCGGTTCAACTCCACAGAGATGGTAAACTCATCCCGATCCATCACCGCCTGCCCGGCGGCCTCGGTGTATTCCGGTGCCCTGCCGCCGTCACGAACAATGCAGACGTCATCCAGCAGAATGCGAATGGAATCGATATCAAGATCAGTCAAACCTGCACGGCCGACCGCCGCAAGAATGCGCCCCCAATTGGGGTCGGAGGCAAACACTGCCGTCTTTACCAGAGGTGAATGGGCAATGGTGTAGGCTACATCGCGCGCCTCATCCAGATCAGCCGCCCCTGTAACCGACACCTCGACCAACTTGGTCGCCCCCTCACCATCTTTTACGATTGCCCGCGCCAGCTCCATGCAGACTTCCCGCACTGCATCACAAAGTAGTCCATAAGCTTCGCTTTCGGGATCAGTGATAGGTGGGCAACCACTTTGCCCTGAGGCCATTAGCACGCATGCGTCATTAGTGGAGGTATCACCATCGACAGTGATCGAATTGAATGAAGGGGCCACAGCTCGATTAAGACAATCCTGCAGCAGATATCTCGCCACTTCTGCATCAGTGGCGACATAGGCGAGCATGGTTGCCATATCGGGCCGGATCATACCTGAACCCTTAGCCATGCCCGTTACGGTCACTCTCTCCCCAGCGATATCCAGCCGACGGGAACTTAGCTTTGCCACCGTATCGGTGGTCATAATTGCTCTTGCCGCCTCATCCCATCCCGATTCATTGAGTGAACTCAGGGTATCAGGAATAGCTACGGCAATACGATTAGCAGGCAGCGATTCACCGATAACACCGGTGGAGAAAGGGAGAATCTGATTGATGGCGCAACCCCTGGCGGCAGCCAGAGCCTTACACGACTCACGAGATGTACGCAGACCATCAGCACCAGTACCTGCATTGGCATTACCTGAGTTAATCAGCAAGTAGTGCGGCTGGGTTGCCGCAAGATGCTCTTTGGCCACCACCACGGGAGCGGCACAGAAGGCGTTACGGGTAAACACCGCCGCACAGCTGCTCCCCTCGGCCAGTTCGATAACAACCAGGTCATTACGGTCCGGGTACTTGATTCCTGCAGCAGCAGAGCCCAGACGGATGCCGGGAACGGGAAAAATGGGTAGTTTCTCTTCCATTGGTCTACTCACTAATAAATCCGCTGGAGCGAACTTGTTCGCGATGAACAGGCCGCGGAGCTGATCGCGTGTAAATTGGTGTAAATTGGGGTCAGAGTAAAATTTTATCCCGCCGGAAGTAAAATTGACTCTATTTTCATCGAGATTTTACTCTGACCCCAATTTGCCCTCAATTTGCCTAGAAATCTCTACTGCAATTTCCCGTGGCACTGCTTGTACTTCTTGCCGGAACCACAGGGGCAAGGTTCATTGCGACCCACCTTGCGGTCTGAACGTACAAAAGGCTTGTGCTCCTCTCCCTCAGTCTCCGTCTCAGCAGGCGCTTCTTCTCCGTCAAAACCCTCAAACGCCTCATGCTGGAATTCGAAGCCATTATCGTCCCGCTCCTGCTGAGGGATATACATCTCCTCCTGAGGCTGGATCTGCACCTTGGTCAGTACTGAAACCACCTCGTGCTTAATGCTATCGAGCATATTGGAGAACATCTCAAACGCTTCACGCTTGTACTCCTGCTTGGGATTCTTCTGGGCGTAACCACGGAGGTGAATTCCCTGACGAAGGTAGTCCATTGCCGCCAAGTGCTCTTTCCAGTTGGAATCAAGAATCTGCAGCATCACCGCTTTCTCATAGAGCCGCAGATTTTCAGCACCCGCCAACGTCTCCTTGGCGGCATAGGTAGTGTCCATCTCGTCTATGATACGTTTGCGCAGGGTCTCTTCATGGAGGTCATGATCCTCATCAAGCCACTGCTGCAGTGGGTAATTGAGGTCATACTCATCTTTTAGTGCTTGAGTAAGACCGGGAACATCCCACTGTTCGTCAAGACTCTCGGGGGGGATATAGCTGCTGATCAGATCGTTGACTACATCGCTTCGCAGTGCATCGATCGAGCTGGAGACATCCTCGGCATCCATCAAGCCGTCGCGCTGCTCATAGACCACCTTACGCTGGTCGTTGGCAACATCATCGTAATCAAGCAGCTGTTTACGAATATCGAAGTTGCGCCCCTCCACTTTCTTCTGAGCATTGGCAATCGCCTTGGTGACCCAGGGGTGTTCAATCGCCTCGCCCTCCTCCATACCCAGTTTGGACATAATCGCCGAGACACGATCCGAGGCAAAAATTCGCATCAGACTGTCTTCCAACGACAGGTAGAAACGGGTCGAGCCGGGATCACCCTGTCGACCTGAGCGACCGCGCAACTGGTTATCTACACGGCGTGATTCATGGCGCTCAGTACCGGTCACATGGAGGCCACCCGCATCAAGCACTTGCTGGTGCCGTATTTTCCAATCACTGCGAATCTTCTCCACCGCTGTTGCATCCGGGTTCTCACCCAGTTCTGAAATCTCCATCTCAGGATTACCACCGAGAACAATATCGGTACCGCGACCCGCCATATTGGTGGCGATGGTAACGGCCTCCGGCCGCCCTGCATCAGCAATGATATTGGCTTCACGTTCGTGATGCTTGGCGTTGAGAATCTCATGCTCGACATCATCCTTCGCAAGCAAACCGGAAATCAACTCCGAAGTCTCGATGGAAGCGGTACCCACCAGCACCGGCTGTCCCCGCTCGACACAGTCACGTATATCGGCGACGATCGCCTGGTACTTTTCCTCTTCTGTGAGGTAGACCAGGTCACCCAGATCCTGCCGGATCATCTCCTGGTTGGTGGGTATCACCACCACTTCAAGACCATAGATCTGCAAAAACTCCGGTGCCTCAGTATCAGCGGTACCGGTCATACCGGAGAGCTTGTTGTAGAGGCGGAAATAGTTCTGGAAGGTGACCGACGCCAGGGTCTGATTCTCCTTCTGGATCGAGACCCCTTCTTTGGCCTCAACCGCCTGATGCAGTCCATCAGACCAACGGCGGCCGACCATGGTACGACCGGTGAACTCATCAACAATAATGATCTGGTCGTCACGAACAATATAGTCCACATTACGCTGAAACAGTGCGTGGGCGCGCAAGGCTGCAGTTATATGATGCATCAGCATGATGTTGCCTGAGTCGTAGAGGCTCTCTCCTTCTCCAAGAAGACCCAGCGCTGTCAGCTTGTCCTCGACGTGCTGATGCCCATCCTCACTGAGAAACACCTGCTTTGCCTTCTCATCCACCGAGAAGTGACCGGGCCCGAAGGCGGGTTTCCCCTCCTCATCTTCAATTGGGTCCTGTTGAACCAGGTCTGGAATAATCTGATTAATACGGGTGTAGAGATCGGTGCCTCCCTCTGCCGGCCCGGAGATGATCAGAGGTGTACGCGCCTCATCAATCAGGATCGAGTCGACCTCATCCACCACGGCAAAGAACTTCTCGCGCTGCACTCGCTGGTCGGCACTGAAGGCCATGTTGTCACGCAGATAGTCAAAGCCAAACTCATTATTGGTACCGTAGGTAATATCACAGGCATAAGCCTCCTGCCTGGGTACCGGCTGCAAATGCAGATAACCACCGGACGAACCGTCGTAAGCCGGGTCGAAAAGGAAAGAGCCGTCGTCGGCCCCCTGGCCGCCACTAGACTGAATAACGCCGACGCTAAGGCCAAGAAAATGATAGATTTTCCCCATCCACTCGGCATCACGCCGGGCCAGATAGTCATTCACCGTGACCACATGGACACCCTTTGCGGGCAGTGCATTCAGGTAACCTGAGAGCGTCGCCACCAGCGTCTTACCCTCGCCGGTGCGCATCTCGGCAATCTTGCCTTGATTAAGCACCATACCGCCTATCAGTTGGGTGTCGAAATGGCGCATGTTTAGTGTGCGCACACCCGCTTCCCTGACGGTGGCAAAAGCTTCAAACAGCAGATCATCAAGCTGCTCACCACTCTCCAGTCTCTGCCTGAACTCTTCTGTTCTGGCTTTCAGTTCATCATCTGAGAGCGTCTGAAGGTTCGCCTCCAGCTCATTGATCTTGGCAACGTCCTTCATCATGAGCTTGACCATGCGGTCGTTACGACTGCCAAAGATCTTCTTGAGAATCTTACTGACCATGAAAATGTATATTCCGTAGTGGGTAAAAAAATAACATGTGCGACCTAAGGAGCCTCTGAACAAGTCATGACCGATTGCCTTGCACTCAGGAGGTGCAATATCTACGTTGAAGATCTTACTGATAGCCTGCTATCAGCTGCGACCTCCGCCTTGATATTGCACCCCCTGAGCACAATTCAATTCGGCCAGACTTATCCAGAGGCCCCCAACACACTCCATCAACATAATATGTGATTACATATTGCCGACTTCAAGATGCAGAAACGGAAAGAGAGTACCCCTTCACACAGTTCTGCGCCAGGAGCCTGCCCGAGAATAGGGGCCGTAGCGAGGAAATGCCATTTTGAGTTAGATTTTTCGATTAAATGAGACGAATATTGGACATATTTAACGAATTTAATCGGGAAATCTGGCCAAAATGGCTTTTCCGCAGTAGGTTCATCTATTCTCGGACAGGCTCCTAGAATATCCCGTGTAGCAGGTGGCGGTTCTTTACGGGAAATAATACAGCAAATCCACCACCAATGCAGGCACATTGATGCAGTCGGAGTGACTTAAAGACTACTTGGAACGCAGGTATTTTGAAGGATTGATTGCCTGTCCATTACGGGCAATCTCAAAGTGGACATGAGGGCCCGTGGAGCGACCACTGGAGCCCATAGCGGCAATCACCTGCCCCTTGGCCACCAGTTCCCCACTCTTCACCAGTAATTTACTGTTATGTCCATAGCGGGTCATATAACCATCGGCATGGCGGATCTCCACCAGACGTCCGTAATTACTCTTCTCACCGGCCCAGGTGACCACACCGGCCGCCACGGCAATAATATCCGAATTCTTTTTACCCGCTACATCGACACCCCGGTGGAACGCCTTTTTGCCGGTAAAGGGGTCTTTTCTATAGCCGTAACGGGATGAGACCCAGCCCTTTGTGACCGGACGACCCGATGGTTTGAGATCCTGATGAACTCCAGTATTGAAAATCAGCACTTCCATCAGTTCCAGCTTATGAGCACGGTCATCAATACTGCGTGAAAGCCGCTCCATATCTGCAAGCAGCTCCGACACTTCGACCGACTGTGCCGAGATGGCGGGGTCGATACCACCCTGGCCGGGTTCCTGACCAAAACTGAACTCTGTAATATCCAGCCCTCCCTTTTTTGCCAATCGCTCACCCAGTGCATCGATACGCAGGATATTCGACTGCATCTGCCCGAGGCGCAACGCTAAAGCATCCAGGTGCTCTTGGCTCTGCCTGCGAGTCTCGAAAATCTCCTCCTGCTGGGCCGCCAATACCTGTCGTAACATACCCTCTCCACCTTCAGTAGTTGAGTGTGCCACGCCGGCATCAATACCCAACTTATAGCCAGCCCAGATGCCACCGCTGGTCACACCGACAAATAGGATAACCAGGGCTGCCACCAGTTTGGTGAGTGACAGCGGACGACTGCCCGACTGCCTGCAAAGCTTGGATAGGAGTATAATCTTCATAAATCGTCTGTTTTAGCTATTCTAATGTTGCACTGCAAATAATGAAAAAAAAATTACGCTCTCTTGCTGAGTGTCTCAACACCGGCACCACCATGCAGGCACTGCTTTCTCGTTCCCGCAAGCAGCAGCAGTTGCTACAACAGGTGCGGTCGATGTTGCCTGAGCCACTCTGTGAGCACTGTGTAGGTGCGGTGAAAAGCGCCTCACGGCTGCTGATCTATGTCGACTCCTCCGCCTGGGCCGGCCGACTCCGCTTTATCAGCAGAGAACTCACCACAAAACTAAACGAGAGCGGACTCCGGGTGGAGCGAATCACTGCCAGGGTAATGCTCTCCCCCAAACCCCGCAGACAAACAGAAAACCGCAGACTAAGGCAACTCTCTGCTGACAACGCCTCTCTTATTATCGAAACAGCGGAAGCTATCGACGATCCGGAGCTCCAAGCGGCCATGAAACGACTGGCACGGCACCGCAAATCAAAATTGGGGTCAGAGTAAAATTTTAATAACTTGTGGTTAATTCTTCACATTGCGCTCTAAAATTTTACTCTGACCCCAATTTTCTCTGCAATTTTCTCAATTTTCTCGTTTCAGGAGGCCTGAACCGGCTTCATATAGGAGATGGGCACCCCGACGCCCTCCTCTTCAAAGGTCACCTCTTCCCAGGCATCTGCATCAGCCAGTAGCGCTCTCAACAACCTGTTATTCAACTCATGGCCTGACTTGTAACCGCTAAAGGCACCAATCAGGCTATGCCCCAATAGATAGAGATCACCAATAGCATCGAGGATCTTGTGTTTTACAAATTCATCCTCGTAACGGAGTCCATCTTCGTTGAGCACCCGGTAGTCATCAACAACAATCGCGTTGTCCATGCTGCCACCGAGAGCCAGTTCACGCTCCCGCAACATTTCGATATCGCGGAGAAAACCAAAAGTACGAGCACGACTCACCTCTTTGACAAAAGAGGTCGAGGAGAAATCGATGGTGGCGGATTTTGAACAGTCGACAAATGCAGGATGCTCAAAATCGATACCAAACGATACTTTAAAACCATCGAATGGCTCGAAGGCGGCATGCTTATCATCATCCTCCACTACCAATTTGCGCTTGATACGAATAAAACGCTTGGCTGCGTTCTGCTCTTCAACACCCGCAGATTGAATAAGGAAGACAAATGGGCCGGCACTGCCGTCCATAATAGGTACTTCAGCGGCACTAACATCTACATAGGCGTTATCAATACCGAGACCAGCAAATGCAGAGAGTAGGTGTTCAACCGTTGAGATCTTTACACCATCCTGCTCCAGAGTGGTGGAGAGCCGTGTATCACCCACATTGTCTGGACAAGCGGCTATTTCAACCGGCTCTTCCAGGTCAGTCCGGCAAAAAATAATGCCGGTATTGACTGCAGCCGGCCGTAAGGTCAGATAGACCTTCTCTCCCGTGTGCAAGCCCACTCCAGTGGCACGTATTACGTTTTTAAGCGTACGCTGGCGTATCATTTATGAGTAATCCCCAAACTGTCCCTACCCGGTTTTCCACCGGAAAAAATAGTAATATACATCCTATAAGGCACTACCTCTGGGTGATCAGAAATCACCATAGCCTCATAAACGCCCTATCCCACGAGCTTTAATGACTCGGCCCCACAGGCCGACACCCCGATACTATCCTAGGGTATTCCCGGATATTAAACAGTTTTGCCTCTCTATTTCAAGTTATTTCCTCTTTCCACTCCCCCTTCAGTCGGCTTGCCGACGAAGAAATGCGGGGATATCCAGGTAGTCCATATTCTGCTCCTGAGCCGCATCGACAAAGGATTGTGCCGCCTGACGTCCCTTACGCACCACGGTTGGGCTATCCATATTGCGATAATCTTCCGCATTCGGTTCAACAATATCTGAATTGACCAGGCGAACAGGAACGGCCTCATCCAAAGCCGGCTGCTTGACTGCACCACTCAACTCACCCAACCCGGTGGCAACAACGGTCACACGCAATTCATCACTCATCTCAGCATCGATCACTGTGCCCACCACTACCGTAGCATCATCACAGGCAAACTCTTTCACCGTGCTGCCGACCTCATCAAACTCACCGATAGAGAGATCGAGTCCGGCGGTAATATTAACCAGAATTCCTTTAGCTCCAGAGAGGTTGATATCTTCAAGTAATGGACTGCGAATCGCCTCTTCCGCCGCTTCCCGTGCGCGTGTCTCCCCCTTGGCACTACCGGAACCCATCATGGCAACACCCATCTCAGCCATCACTGTACGCACATCGGCAAAGTCGACATTGATCAGGCCGGGACGGGTGATCAACTCTGCAATACCCTGAACCGCACCCTGCAACACGTCGTTAGCCGACTTGAAGGCATTAAGCAGGCTCATATCCCGGCCCAGCACCGCCAGGAGTTTCTCGTTCGGAATGGTAATCAGCGAATCTACATACTGACCCAGCTCTTCGATCCCCTGTTCCGCCACCTTCATCCGCTTGGCACCTTCAAACGGGAACGGTTTGGTGACCACCGCCACAGTAAGAATCCCGAGGTCGCGGGCCACTTCAGCCACTACCGGTGCCGCTCCCGTACCGGTTCCACCCCCCATTCCGGCCGTGATAAATACCATGTCTGCACCCTGCAGCGCTTCCTGAATTCTCTCTTTATCTTCCAATGCCGCATCGCGCCCAACCACTGGGTCAGCACCGGCACCAAGTCCCTTGGTCACATTGGTGCCCAACTGCAGCAAGGTACGTACCTCACTGTTGCGCAGTGCCTGGGCATCCGTGTTGGCACAGATGAAGTCAACACCTTCAATATTGGCGTTCAACATATGGTGGATGGCATTTCCGCCACCACCGCCAACACCAACCACTTTGATTACTGCGTTCTGACTGTAAGCATCCATTAATTCAAAAGTCATTTGTCACTCTCCTCATCAATCGGGCCAAAACCCAACCACCTGAAATTAAACCTTCCACAGAAATTAAAAATTACCCTGAAACCAACTCTTCATTCTTTCGAATACCGCCTTAAACCCTCCACCGCCGGGCATATCATGTAGCTTGCCACTCTGATTCTGCCGACCGAACAGCAAAAGACCGACACCAGTGGAGTAAATCGGGTTACGCACCACATCCACCAGCCCCGTCACATACTGGGGCAGACCGAGGCGAACCGGCATATGGAATACCTCCTCGGCCAACTCAATCAGACCCTCCATCTTCGAACTACCGCCGGTCATTACCACACCACCGGCTATCAGATCCTCAAAACCACTTCGCCGCAGCTCAGCCTGCACTAACCCCAATAGCTCTTCATAACGTGGCTCCACTACCTCCGCCAATGTCTGGCGTGAAAGCCGGCGCGGCGGCCGGTCGCCAATACTGGGCACTTCGATCGTCTCATCCCCCGCCGCCAACTGGGTCAGTGCGCAGGCGTACTTGATCTTGATATCCTCGGCGTGTTGTGTAGGAGTACGCAACGCCACCGCGATGTCATTGGTCACCTGATCACCTGCGATGGGAATCACGGCGGTATGTCGTATGGAACCTTCGGTAAAGACGGCAATATCGGTGGTACCACCGCCGATATCGACCAGACAGACGCCTAACTCTTTCTCATCCTCACTCAGGACTGAGTAGCTGGAACTGAGCTGTTCCAGAATCAGGTCATCCACCTCCAGACCACAGCGACGGATGCACTTGACGATATTCTGGGCCGCACTCACCGCACCGGTCACCATGTGGACCCGGGCCTCCAGACGTACACCGGACATACCTACCGGCTCCCTGATCCCCTCCTGCTCATCGATGATGAATTCCTGCGGCAGAATATGCAGAATCTTCTGATCTGCAGGAATCGCCACCGCACGCGCCGCATCGATCACCCGCTCCACATCGCCGTGCATCACTTCACGATCCTTGATGGCAACGATGCCGTGGGAGTTGAGACTGCGAATATGGTTGCCTGCAATACCGGCGTGAACCGAGTGGATCTCACAGCCGGCCATCAGTTCAGCCTCCTCCACCGCACGCTGTATCGACTGCACAGTAGACTCGATATTGATCACCACACCCTTCTTAAGCCCTCGTGAGGGGTGAGATCCAATACCGATAATTTCGATCTCATCACTCGTCTTTACCTCACCGACAATGGCCACTACCTTGGAGGTGCCTATATCGAGTCCGACAATAAGATTTTTCTCCACCTTCTTGGTCATTTAAACCTGTCCCCCTGCATCATCAAGTATCAGCCCGAGCCGTTTACCGGTTACTGAATCGGTTGTTTTGAGCTTCTTATCTTTTTTGTCGTTTTCCCAACGCACCGCGACACCATTGGTGTACCTGAGATCCATCACTTTCAACTGCTTTCCATCCACTACTGCAAACTGGCGATAGAGCCGTACAAACTGTGCAAGACGGAGCTCCCGCTCGCGACTTCCGAGACGCAGCGTCAGCCCCTGCTTGAACACAAGTTTCCAGGATCTACGACCATCCATACCGGCACTCTCAATTGTCAGCGGCAAATCGGCGATCCGGCGTACCATTTCCAAATAGTGCGTCACCACCTCTTGTGAATCTTCGTCAGCCCCGGAGAGTATCGGCAAACCCGATGGAATCTCTTCCGGCTTCGGTGTAAATACCACCCCGCGAGCACTGACCAAGCGCTTCTTGCCCCAGCGACCAAGAGGAGTCTGCTCACCCACCCACACCTTCAGCGTACCGGGCCAGATGCGCCTCACCGTCACCTGCTCCACCCATGGCAGTGAGAGTGCAGCGTCACGTACGGCATCGAGGTCGACGGTAAAAAAATTACCCTGCATCACCCTACCGATGGCATGCTCAAGATCACTACGTTTAAGGTGATTGAAGTCGCCATCGATCCGTACCACTTTCAACGGCAGCACAGAGGGGTCTCGCAGAACCGTTGTCCCCCACACAGCACCGATTCCCATCATCGCAAACAGCACCAACGCCAGAGACCAGCTGCCCAGCCGCGTCCACAAAGGCACAATCTCTTGCACCTTTTTGCCACCTCTTTTTGCTGTGGGACTGTTCATCTCTTCACGCTCAGTGTTGTCGCCAAAATCCGCCACACCAGTTCATCAAAATCTATACCCTTGGCCTTTGCCGCCATCGGTACCAAACTGTGACTGGTCATCCCCGGTACCGTGTTTACCTCCAACAGCTGAGGTGCGCCACTGTCACTCATCAGCATATCCACCCGCCCCCAGCCCTCACATCCAACAGCATCGAAAGCTCTCAGCGCCAGTTCGGCAAGCACCTGCTCCCGTGAAGGTTCCAGTCCACAAGGCAGGTGGTAGCGCGTCGTGTCGACCTGATACTTAGCCTCGTAGTCGTAAAACTCATTTGGTGTCTCTACCCGGATCAACGGCAACACCTCTCCGTCGACGACTGCGGCGGTATACTCCGGGCCTGAGAGCCAGCCCTCCGCCATCACCTCTGTGTCAAAGCCTGCGGCTTCCAGCCAGGCACTGCGTAACTCATCCCGATTTTCCACCCGCGCCATACCGATACTCGAGCCCTCATGAGATGGCTTCACCATCAGGGGGAAACCGAGGTCGGCCGCCCGCTCCAGATCCTCCTCACCGGCGATCATGACGAAGGGTGCAGTCGGTAACGTCAGCCCCTTCCATAGCAACTTACAACGGTACTTATCCATTCCAAGAGAGGACGCCGCTACGCCACTACCGGTATAAGGCAGACCAAGCGTCTCCAGGGCTCCCTGTATTACGCCATCCTCCCCCCCTCTGCCGTGGAGGACGATGAAAGCACGATCAAATGCACCTTCCTGTAGCTGCTTCACCACATCCGTCTCTGCGTCCACACCATGAGCATCTACACCGCAACCCAACAGTCCATCAAGCACTGCCTGTCCACTGACGAGTGAAACCTCCCGCTCTGCGGAACGCCCTCCCATCAGCACAGCCACTCGACCAAAATCTGTTGCTGTCACACTCATCTCCCAGACTCCGCCATGCCGACAATATGCACCTCTGTCTGCAACTCGATACCGCTGTCGGCCAACACCTCTTGACGAACCCTCTCAATCAGCTGTTCGATCTCGGATGCCGTTGCATCCCCTTCGTTGATAATGAAGTTGGCGTGTTTCGGCGACACTCTGGCGCCACCGATAGCCACCCCTTTCAATCCCGCAACCTCTATCAGGCGGGCGGCATAATCCCCTGGCGGATTGCGAAACACAGATCCGCAACTAGGCAGCCCAATCGGCTGCTTCTCTGCCCGCTCTGCCAACAGATCACGCACCCTCTGTTGTGCCGAGGTGCTGTCACCCTGATCAAGTGTCAACAAGACGGCAAGAAACCACTCACCGACGGGGCCACTGACGTGACGATATCCCACCTCAAACTCTTCGGGCCGGCGCTGTCGTACTACACCATAGCGATCCACCGTCTCGACCATCTCAACCTGTTTCCAAGTCTCGCCACCAAAGGCACCCGCATTCATCGCCAATGCACCCCCCATGGTGCCGGGTATACCGGCAAGAAACTCCAACCCGGTAAGCCCCTGACGGGAGGCGAAACGGGCAACAGCCGCACAAGAGGCACCCGCTTCTGCACGCAATATCGTCTCACCCCGCATATCCAAAGCTTCCATGCATCCTCGGGTAGCGATTACCGTGCCGTCGAAGCCTCCGTCTCTCACCAATAGGTTACTGCCAAGCCCAAGCCAGAGCAGCGGTTCCTCTTCTGCCAAGGTGGTCAAAAACAGCAACAGATCACCGCTATCCGCCGGGCGGTAAAAATGGCGTGCAGGCCCACCAACACGCCAGCTGGTATGGAGAGAGAGCGGCTCATCATGGCGCATCTCACCCCTCAGTAGCGCTGTCTCCTGAGCCGCCATCAACGCTGCTTCTCCTTTGACCGATGGATACCACTGACTCTCTTCTCTACTGTTTTTTGATACAGCCGCTGCGGCTTCACGGTCAGTGTCCGCAACGGAACCCGCCCGGTTAGTGACTCACCACACCCCATATGCAGATGTCTGCCTGTCTGGTCCTTCGTCATGCCACCTCCTCTCCACTCAACTTATCCGCAAGGCCGGCAGCGACCCGACCGATGTCACCGGCACCGAGTGTAAGCACGATGTCACCCGCACATACCACTCCCGACAACACCTCAGGGAGTTCTGAAATGGGCTCGACAAAGATTGGATCCACCTGCCCACGCGCTCGGATGGCACGGCTCAGGGCGCGACCGTCAGCCCCTGCAATCGGTTTTTCACCTGCGGCAAAAACTTCACCCAGCAGCAGAACATCCGGTCGTGACAGCACCTGGGAAAAATCTTCAAACTGTTCTTGAGTCCGGCTATAGCGGTGGGGCTGAAACGCCAAAACAACACGCCTACCGGGCCATCCTTCACTTACCGCATCAAGCGTGGCCGCCACTTCACTCGGGTGGTGAGCGTAATCGTCCACCAGCATGATATTGCTCCCATCCGAAAGCCTGCACTCTGTTGCCTGAAAACGCCGCCCGATCCCACCAAACTCGACCAGAGAGCGCTGTATCGATGAGGCACCCACGCCCAACTCCAGGGCCACTGCAATCGCCGCCAGCGCATTGAGGACGTTATGACGACCCGGCATATTCAGAGTCACATCAAAATGATCACCCTCCTTTGGCGAGACCTGAAAGTGGGTACGCAGCCCTTCCTGGCGAAGGTTTTCGGCACGCAGATCGGCATCCGCCGAGAAACCGTATGTGATTGCCGTACGAGAGATCTCAGGCAACAGGCTGCGCACTTCATCATCATCGATACAGAGCACTGCCAAACCATAGAAGGGGAGGTGATGAAGAAACTCGACAAAGGTGCCTCGCAGACGCTGGAAATCACCACCGTAGGTGGTCATGTGGTCAGCGTCGACATTGGTCACCACCGCCATCATCGGTTGCAGGTAGAGGAAGGAGGCATCACTCTCATCCGCTTCAGCCACCAGATACTCGCCCTTCCCCAACCGGGCATAGGTACCGGCGGCGTTAAGACGACCACCGATAACAAAGGTGGGATCGAGGCCACCCTCGGACAGCACGCTGGCGATCAGGCTGGTGGTGGTCGTCTTGCCGTGAGTACCGGCCACAGCGATGCCGTAGAGAAAACGCATCAGCTCCGCCAGCATCTCAGCCCGCGGCACCACGGGAACACGTGCTTCATGAGCAGCAATCACCTCCGGGTTATCATCTTTTACCGCACTGGAGATCACCACTGCATCGGCGCCGGCGACATTCTCCGGCCCATGCCCGATGAGGATGTTGGCCCCCTGGTCAGCCAGTCGTTGGGTGGCAGCATTCTCTTTCAGATCCGAACCCGACACCTTGTAGTCGAGATTGAGCATCACCTGGGCAATACCGTTCATTCCGACTCCACCGATACCGACAAAGTGAATATGACGCATACGCCCCATGGCATCAGGTGTTGGCCTATGTTGTTTGCGCTCATGCTGGCTCATCGACCGGCAACCTCCTGACAGATATCAGCCACCCGCTGAGTTGCTTTAGGCAATGCCAGTGAGCGTGCGGTAACAGCCATCTTCATCACTTCTCCTCTGTCTTCACATAACCGCGTCAACATCTCAGCGAGAAGTTCCGGCGTCATTCTCTTCTGGGGCAACAGCAGTGCTGCACCCTCATCCGCAAGATAACCGCCATTGCGGGTCTGGTGGTCATCCACCGCGTGGGGGTAAGGCACCAGGATCGCCCCTACACCAACTGCCGCCAGTTCGGCTACAGTCAGTGCCCCGGCCCGGCACACCACCAGGTCAGCCCAGCTGTAAGCCTCCTTCATATCGGTGACAAACGCTGACACTTCCGCTTTAACTCCCAATTGGTCGTAGCTTTTTCTGGTGAGCTCGTCTTTATCCCGTCCTGCCTGATGGCGTACTTGGGGACGCTGTTCTGCATCGATCAGTGCCAGTGCTGCAGGAACCGTCTCATTAAGTGCCTGTGCCCCCTGGGACCCTCCCAGTATCAACAACCTCAACCGGCCACTGCGATCACCCAGACGTGCCACTGGCTCATCGATAGCAGCGATATCCGCACGCACCGGATTGCCAGTCACTTCGGTCTGCCGCCGGTCAAAGCTCCCAGGAAACGCCTCCAGCACTCTGCCGGCTATGCGCGCCAACAGGCGGTTGGTCAGGCCGGGGAAGGCGTTCTGCTCATGGATCACCAGCGGAATACCCAACAGCCGTGCCACCACACCTCCCGGTCCGGTAACAAATCCCCCCATACCCAACACCAGTGCCGGACGCTGACGGCGTAGCGCACCGAATGCCTGATACATGGCATGAAGCAGCTTCAACGGCGCGACCAACCAGCGCAGAACGCCATTACCACGCAGCCCCTCGATGTTGATCCACTCGATAGGGTAGCCGTGCTCCGGCACTACCCGTGACTCAAAACTGTTGGGAACGCCAAGCCAGCACACCTCCATCCCCCGTGTTGCCAGTTCATCGGCAACCGCCAGAGCGGGAAAAACATGACCGCCGGTACCACCTGCCATTACCATTACGCGGAGTGCCATCGTTTAGCCTCCCCGTTTCCATCACCGGCTTCCCGGCGCAGCTCATAATCGATACGCACCAGCATGGCGACCACCACACAGGCGACGATAATGCTGTTACCGCCATAACTCATCAGCGGCAAGGTCAATCCCTTGGTAGGCAGCAGGCCGACATTGACGCCGATATTGATGAACGCCTGCATACCGAGCCAGAGACCGAACCCCTGTGCAACAAAGGAGGCAAAACGCCGCCCTTGCCGCTCAGCCAATGAGCCGATACGAAAGGCCCGCCAGACAATAACGGCAAACATCAGAATCACTACCAGGGTACCGCTCAGCCCAAACTCCTCACCAATCACCGCCATAAGAAAATCCGTGTGTGCCTCAGGCAGATAAAACTGCTTCTGGATACCGTTACCAAGACCAACGCCAAACCATTCACCACGGCCAAAGGCGATCAGTGCCTGTGCCAGCTGATAACCTGCGCCCTCCACATCGGCCCAGGGATCGAGAAATGAGGTCACCCGCTGTAGACGATAAGGAGAGAAGAAAACCAGACCCGCAAGTACCGCCCCGGCCGCCGACATCAGCAGTGCAAACTGCCACAGTGGTACACCACCGAGAAAGAGCAGCCCCATGGCTGTCGCAAGCAGTACGGCTGTGGTACCGAAATCGGGTTGAATCATGACCATCGAACAGGCGATCAACAGCAGCAGCATCGGTTTGATAAAACCCCAAATGCTGTGGGTGACCTCAAGTTGGCGCCGCTCCAGATAACCGGCGATATAGATCACCAGAAACAGCTTCATAAACTCAGAACTCTGAAGATTGAACGGGCCTATGGGAATCCACCGAGTAGCGCCATTAGCCGTCCGACCCAAGCCGGGTACCAGCACGAGAATCAGCAACAGCAGGCCGATAAAGTAGAGTACTGTTCCCGAACGTTCCCAATAGGCCACCGGTATTTGACTGACCACTGCCGCCGCGAAAATACCGATGGTAATAGCAATCAGGTGGCGGTTGACGTAATAGAACGGTGCCTCATTAATTCGATGCAGTGATGCGGAAGCCACCATCACCAGTCCCAGACCAAGCAGGATTGCCGCTGCCAGAATCAGTGGATAGTCGAGATCGGGCATCATCACCCGGGTCTCACCGATTGTCGCCTGGTGGCTCATCGCACCAGTCTCCTTACCGCATCCATAAACTGCTCGCCCCGCCGCAGATAGTCACGAAACATATCAAAGCTGGCGCAGGCGGGAGAGAGCAAAACACGGTCACCCGCCTCTGCCCGTTCGGCGGCAAGACCTACCGCCTCTTCCATATTCCCGGCGTATAGAATAGTTACCGTTCCCTCCAGTGCTTGAGCAATCAGTGGTGCATCTCTGCCAATCAGAATGACTGCGCGAGCAGTCGCCGCCACTACGGCCGCCAGTGGAGAGAAGTCCGCCCCTTTGCCGTCACCGCCGGCAATCAGCACCGTGCGATCACTGCCCTGATCAGATTTCATCCCCTCCAGTGCAGCGATACAGGCGCCGACGTTGGTTCCCTTGGAGTCGTTGTACCAGCGTACATTCAGGTGCTCTGCAACGAACTGGGTGCGGTGAGGCAGCCCGGGGAAATGTTGCAGCGCCTCCAGCATCGCCGGCATCGGCAGCTTCAACAGGCTCCCCATGGCCAAGGCGGCCAGGGCATTGGCCACATTGTGTCGGCCCGGTATTTTCAGTTCCGATATCGGCAACAACCCCTGCTCACCAAGGCAGAGCCAAGCACGGCCCTCCCGGTAATCTACACCGAATTGCTCCGCAGTCGGCACACCCAGAGTAAACAGAAGGTCCTCACCCTCGGTGCCCTGCATCGCCATCACACGAGGATCGTCAAGATTAAACACCCGAGCGACCGCATGCTGGTAGATCCCCGCCTTGACATCGGCATAGGCATCAAAATCGCTATAGCGATCCATATGATCCGCCGACAGATTCAGTACCACCGATACCGCCGGAGCAAGGGTGTGGGTAGTCTCAAGCTGAAAACTGGAGAGTTCCAGAATATAGAGCTCCACTGCCGGATCGAGCAGGTCGAGGGCAGGTTCTCCGAGATTACCGCCCAAGGCTACCCGCCGTCCGGCGGTCTCTGCCATTTTCCCCAGCAGCGTGGTGACTGTGCTTTTGCCATTGGAACCGGTAATCGCCACCACCGGAGCCTTCACTTCGCGGGCAAACAGTTCGATATCACCGATCACCGGAACACCGCGTGCAATTGCCGCTTGGATCAACGGTTCGCTGACCGCCACACCGGGACTTACCACCAGCTGTTCCGCCGCTTCGAAAACCAGTGAATCGAACTGCCCGAGAAACAGTGCCGTATCCGGCAACTCACTCTCCAGCTCCGCCAGTCCCGGGGGCTGAAAGCGACTATCGGTGATGGCAACGGGGAGACCCCGGGCAGCCAAATAGCGCGCACAAGAGAGCCCGGTCTTACCCAGACCGACAATCAAGGTTTTCACCTCATTTGTCTCTCTCATCGGCATCTGCTCTACCATTGACTCCACAAAATAGCCCTAGCGAATCTTGAGACTGGCCAGACCGACCAGTACCAGGATCACTGTGACAATCCAAAAACGTACAATGACCCTCGGTTCAGGCCACCCCTTAAGCTCAAAATGGTGATGCAACGGCGCCATACGAAAAATACGCCTACCGGTGAGCTTGAACGAGGCCACCTGCAACATCACCGACACGGTCTCCATAACGAAGACACCACCCATGATCATGAGCACCAGCTCCTGGCGCACAACAACCGCCACCACGCCCAGGGCGGCACCAAGTGCCAGAGCACCTACATCCCCCATAAAAACCTGTGCCGGATAGGCGTTAAACCAAAGGAAACCGAGACCCGAACCCACCAGTGCACCGCAGAAGACAGCCATCTCGCCCACTCCCGGGATATAGGGAATCAGCAAGTAACCAGCAATTTTTGAGTGACCCACAACATAGGCAAAGATGCCAAGGGCACCGGCCACCAGTACGGTCGGCATAATCGCCAATCCATCAAGCCCGTCAGTAAGGTTGACCGCATTGCTGCTGCCGACGATGACAAGGTAGGTCAACAGGATGAACCACGGCCCCATGTCGATCACCACATTCTTGAAGAAGGGGATCATCAATTCGGTCTCAGCCGGGCTGGAGGCAGTGGTATAAAGTATGTAGGCGGCTCCCAGACCCACTACCGACTGCCACAGATATTTATACTTTGCCGCCAACCCTTTTGAGTTCTTCAGCACCAGCTTTTTGTAGTCATCGATAAAACCGATAACTCCAAACAACAGCGTCACCAGCAGCACTATCCAGACGTAGCGGTTACTCAAGTCAGACCAGAAAAGCGTGCTGATGGAGATACCAACCAGCAGCAGGGCACCACCCATAGTAGGCGTCCCCGCCTTGGAGAGGTGACTCTGAGGGCCGTCATCACGCACCGTCTGACCGATCTGATGACGAATCAGACGCCGTATCATTACCGGCCCGACCATAAAGGAGATCATCAACGCCGTAAGTACGCCGAGAATCGCCCGTAGCGTCAGGTACTGAAAGACGCCGAAGCCGTTGTTGTACTGCGTCAGGTATTCCGCCAGATAGACCAGCATGTCAGTCAATCCCCACAATGAGTCTGTTGATAATCTGCTCCATGCCTGCGCGCCTGGAACCTTTCACCAGTACGCAGTCCTCCGGCTTCAGCACCTGCAGAAGCCCTTCGATCAATTCATCGCGCCCGGAAAAGCCGCAGCCGCCTTCACCAAAAGCATCGGCGGCAACTACAGCGTGGCCAACGGCATAGAGATGCTCGATTCCCGAGCTGCGGGCCAACTCACCCAACTCACGGTAGAAAAGCTCTCCTCCCTCCCCCATCTCAGCCAGCTCACCCAATACCAGAAAACGCCGGCCAGGGGCGGTGACCAGCACCTCGATAGCGGCGGCGACGGAGTCGGGGTTAGCGTTATAGCTGTCATCCACCAGCTGCACCCCGTTGCGTCCAACCATGGGGTAAAGCCGCCCCTTCACCGGCTGCAGCGATTCCAGGCCGGATACAATCTGATTCAGGTCCGCCCCCATCACCTGAGCCGCAGTGATTGCAGCAAGTGCATTCATCCGATTGTGACGTCCAGCCAGGGGTAACTTAATCTCCAGATCACCCTCTGGAGTAGAGACGGGGAAACGGCTAAAAAAGCCACTCCCTTCCCAGACGATATCCCACGCCTCTTCAGGGCTGCTGACATCCGCAGGCTGAGTGACGCCGAAAGTGCGATATTTCCGCTCCCCGGCCATCTGTCGCCACAGTGGTGCCCAATGATCGTCGGCGTTGAATATGAAACAGCCGTCATCGGTCAGGCCGTTGATGATCTCTCCCTTGGCACGAGCCACCCTCTCGAGTGAGCCAAAGCCCTCCAGATGAGCACGACCGGCGTTGGTAAGCAGTGCCACATCCGGCTGGGCAATACGACTCAGGTAGTCGATCTCCCCGATATGATTAGCACCCATTTCCACCACTGCGTAGGACTGCTCCTGCAGACGCAGCAGGGTCAGCGGCATACCGATTTCGTTATTCAGATTTCCTTCAGTGGCAAGTACCTCACCACGACAACGCAGGATTGAGGCGAGCATCTCTTTTACTGTGGTCTTGCCGTTGCTGCCGGTGATCGCCACAAGCAGAGCCTCAGCTCGCTGCCGCCACATGGCGGCAAGTTGCCCCAACCCCTCCAGAGTGTTATCGACCTGCAAAAGAGGCAACTCTGTCATCACTGCACGTTGCACCATGGCACCTGATGAGCCGCGTTCAGCGGCAAGGTCAAGATAGTCATGTCCATCAAAATTCGGCCCCACCAGGGCGACAAACAGATCACCCGCGGCGATAGTTCTACTGTCGGTGCTGACGGCCGAGAAGCATCCCTCAGGGCCGATGTGACGCGCACTCAGTTTTTCGGCGGCCGCAGAGAGGCTGAATTCGATCACACCCCCACCTCCGACAACGCAGCTACTACCTGTTCACAGTCACTGAACGGCAGTTTCTCACCAGCTACGACCTGCACCGTCTCATGGCCTTTACCGGCTACCAACACCAGGTCACCTATTTCCGCCTCAGTAATTGCTCGAGCAATTGCTTGTTTGCGGTCACGCACCACTTGCACCTGTTCAGGCCGTTTCATTCCCGCCAAAATCTCTGCAACGATAAGACCACCATCCTCACCGCGGGGATTGTCATCGGTGACGATCACTCGATCTGCCAGCCGTTCCGCCACGCGTCCCATCTGTGGTCTTTTGCCACGATCACGGTCACCACCGCAGCCGAACAGACAGATCAAGCGCTTTTTGGCATGATCTCGCAACGCCAACAGCACATGCTCCAAGGCATCGGGGGTATGGGCGTAATCAACAACGACCAATGGTCTGTCGCCACCACCGAAATGCTCCATCCTTCCAGGTACCGTACGCAGTTTCTCCAACCGCTCCACAGCTTCATTCAAGGGGATGTCCAGATGCAGCAGAACCGCCAGCACCGCCAGAAGATTGCTGACATTGAAATGCCCCAACAGAGGGGTCTTCAACTCACCGGCACCCCAGCTGCTCTCAATCGCTATGTGCATCCCCTCGCCGCTCGAATCCACCGCCGACGCCTGAAGCCAACAGTCCACTTCGACACCATCAGCTACACCACTACCGATGCCGTAGCCCACACGCTTTATCTCGGCAGGCAATTCACTGAGCAGTTCCCGACCAAAGGGATCATCCAGGTTGATCACCGCGCAACCGAGGCCCGGCATATAGAAGAGCTGCTTTTTGGTTTCGCCGTAGGCCTCCAGGGTGCCGTGATAGTCGAGATGATCGCGACTCAGGTTGGTAAATACCGCCACATCGAAGTGGAGATGTGCGACCCGGCTCTGATCCAGCGCATGAGAGGAGACCTCCATCGCCACCGCCTTCGCACCCTGGGCATGAAGCGCGTTTAGCAGCGCCTGTAGCAGCACCGGATCCGGGGTCGTGTGAGTGGAGTCTTCCATACTGTCGGGAAAACCATTGCCAAGGGTACCGATCACGCCACAGGGGCGCTCGTCGGAGAGCGCCCGAGCAAGAAACTGGGCGCAACTGGTCTTGCCGTTGGTGCCGGTAACACCAATCACGGTCATATCCCGGCTCGGGTGGTGATAAAAGTGTCCTGCAATAGCGCTCAGCTTGGTGCCCAAACCTTCTAAAATCAGTAGTGGAACATCAAGTGATTCTGTGAGCATATCAATACGCTCCACCGGCCACTCCCGGTCCGCCTCACAAACTACCGCCGTCGCACCGCCATCCAACGCCTGATTAATAAAGTCGAGGCCGTGCCGGCTGCCACCGGAGCAGGCCAGAAACAGGCTCCCCTGACGCACCGTTCTACTGTCCTGGGTCAAACCGGTGATTTCGCAATCCACCTCGTCGGAGATCACCAGCCAGTTCGACAGTAGTTCACCAAGCATCACCCCGGCTTTTATCTCTCCTGCCATCACTCGCCTCCCAATCCGGCAATCTGCACACCCTTTTCACTGAGTGCATCAGGCGCTACATTGAGCAGCCTTAGGGAGCCGGCCATCACCTTGGCAAAAACCGGTGCAGCCACAAGACCACCGTAGTATTTGCCCGCACTCGGCTCATCGATCATCACCACCATCACCAGACGGGGATCACTGGCTGGCGCCATACCGGCAAATACTGCCGTGTAGCGATCATCGGAGTAGCCGCCTGAGATACTCTTCTTCACCGTTCCGGTCTTGCCGGCAACACGGTAACCGGCCACGGCGGCACGGGGAGCAGTACCCTTGGCGGAGACCACCGCTTCCATCATTTTGCGTACCGATTGAGCCGTCGCCACGCTCATCACCCGCTTCTCTTCCGCCGGTTCATCACGCTTCACCAGTGACAGAGGACGCCTGACACCATCTGCTGCGATGGTTGTGTAGGCATCGGCCAGCTGCAGAGGCGTTACCGAGAGGCCATAACCAAAAGCAAGAGTGGCCTGATCAATCTTTACCCAACGCTGATACGGGGGCAGCTGCCCTCCCACTTCACCAGGAAAGCCGGTATAGGTCGGTTCACCAAACCCCAACTGAGAAAAGAGCCTCCAGAGCTTATCCTTAGGAAGGCTCAGCGCAATCTTGCTGACGCCAACGTTGCTCGATTTCTTGATAACCGTAGAAACATCGATAAGGCCGTAGTCCCGAATGTCCTTCACCGGATAGCGCCCCACCTTAAATACTCCGGGAGCAGTATTGATCAGCGTATCGGGCCTGTATTTACCGGACTCAAGTGCCGCCGCAATGGTAAAAGGCTTCATTGTTGAACCGGGTTCAAATACATCGGTCACCGCGCGGTTACGGAAGCTGCCGGCTTTACCTCGTTTACTACCGTTGGGGTTGTAGGCCGGCTGATTCACCATCGCCAACACCTCACCCGACTTGGCATCAACAATCACCGCTGAGCCGGACTTGGCTTTGTGGTGTTTAACCGCGCCCTTCAGCTCCCGGTAGGCAAGAAACTGAAGCCGCCGGTCGATGCTCAGCACCAGATCATTGCCCTTACGCGGTTCAAGAATCTGCTCCACATCCTTCACCACCCGGGCGAGGCCGTCACGGATCACCCGTTTTTTTCCCGCTGTTCCCTTCAACCACTCTTCGTATGCGAGCTCCAGCCCCTCTTGTCCATGATCATCAATACCGGTAAAGCCAACCACATGAGCGAACACCTCACCGCCTGGATAGTAGCGGCGATACTCCCGCTGCAGCCCGACACCCTCGATCCCCTGCTCATCAACCAGATCCTTCACTTTATTAGCCAGATCAGGATTGACCCTACGCTTGAGGTAGATAAAAGAGCGGCTACTGCGCTGGGCCAGCTGCCGCCGCAGCTCGTCCAAGTCCCGTCCCAGCAACTTGGCCAGGGGCGCCAGGATACGCCTGTCCGGAGAGAGAAGTCGAGGATTGGCCCACACAGAATCCACAGGCGTGCTGATCGCTAAAGGTTGACCCTTACGGTCAGTGATCATTCCTCTGTCAGCTGGGATATCCAGCACCCTCAGGTGGCGCCTCTGACCCTCATTTTGCAGGAAGTCAGTCTCAAAGATCTGACGCTCCACCGCGCCCCCTACCAACAACATGCCGGAGAGTGAGAGCAAGACAAGCAGAGTCCAGCGCCGAGCTCGGTAGCTCGGCAACTTCACCTGTTCTCCCTTGGGAGAATCAGACCGCCGTTTTTTTCGCTCAATAGCCGCCATTGCCGCCTGTCACTTTAGAGGGCCTGATTACCATCACATCACTCGCTGGGGGACTGTGCATTTTCAACCGTTTTCTTGCTATCCGTTCAATCCGTCCATGAGTAGCCCAGGTACTCTGCTCCAGCTGCAAACGCCCCCACTCAACATCGATCCGGTCACGCTCGGCGCGCAGCTGCTGCAGCTCAACAAAGTTTTTCCGCGATGCATATTTCGCATACACCACCCCTGTTGCCGATACCAGCAGAGTGAGCGCCGTGATGATAAAAACCACCAACTGTCGACGGCTCATAACAATCTCTCCGCCACCCGAAGTACCGCGCTACGCGACCGCGGATTCTCCGTCACCTCTTGCAGCGAGGGTTTTGTCGCTTTGCCGATACGTTTGAGTTTGGAGTTCATCTGCTCCTGAGTTACAGGAAGGCCTGGAGGAAAATTGTCACCACGCTCACACTCGCGCATAAACCGCTTTACTATCCGATCCTCCAGTGAATGAAAACTGATCACCACCAAACGTCCTCCGGGCGCAAGCACCCGCAGCGATTGATCAAGGCAGGACCTCAGATCATCCAGCTCTCTATTAATAAATATTCGAATCCCTTGGAAGGCGCGCGTTGCCGGATGCTTCCCCTTCTCCCAGGCGGGATTGGCCGCCGTGACAATCTCCGCCAAACGACCGGTGGTCTCTATCGGCGCCAACTGCCCGGCCTCATGGATTGCCCGCGCTATACGCTTGGCATGGCGCTCCTCACCGTACTCCTTAAGTACCTGTGCGATATCTTCCACTTTCGCCCGTGCAAGCCACTGAGCAGCGCTGACGCCTGACGCATTATCCATTCGCATATCCAACGGTCCGTCCTTGAGAAAACTAAAACCCCGCTCCGGGGTATCGAGCTGGGGTGATGAGACACCGAGATCAAGGAGTATCCCGTTGACCCCGCCAACAAGTCCCTCTTGGTTCGCAAACTGTTCCAGCATGGCAAAGGAGCCCTGCTTTATCTGAAACCGACCATCACTCTCGAAGAGCGTACGGCCATGGGCCACTGCTTCCGGGTCTTTATCTATAGCTAACAGTCGACCCGCATCACCAAGAGCATCAAGCAACGCTCCACTGTGCCCTCCCCGTCCGAATGTGCCATCTACATAAGCGCCCGATGGATCAATGGCCAGTCCGGCCAGCGCCTCACTAAAAAGGACTGGAAGATGTCTTGCAGAGTGCCCCATAGCTATAAAGAGAGCGTTTCGAGATCAGCTGGGAGGTTCTGTTGATCAGAGTGGAGATTTTCAAGGCCCGCTTCCAACTGCGCGTTCCACCGCTCCTCATCCCAGAGCTCAAAACGGTTGGCCTGCCCTACCAGCATCGCCTGTTTTTTTAAACCGGCAAACTCACGCAGATTCTGCGGTAGCAACACCCGCCCCTGGCCATCCATCTCAACCTCGGTGGCATTACCTACCAGCAGACGCTGTAAATTTCGTGCGGAGGGATTGAAGGAGGGGAGCTGCATCAGTTTGCGCTCAATCACCTGCCACTCCGGCAAGGGGTAGATCAGCAGGCAGTGGTCCTTGTCAATGGTAACAACCAACTCCGAGGCACAACGCTCCCGCAACCGATCACGATACCGCGTCGGTATAGCCAGACGCCCTTTGGCATCCAGATTGAGTTTGGTAGCACCTCGAAACAAAGCATTCCCCCCTAGTTATTATTTCCCTAAAAAACCACTTTCCCCCACTTATCACCATAATAGGTATCACTTTACCACCTTGTCAAGGTAACAAAACCACTAATACAGGAGAAAGTTCCTTTAAAGACAGGGGCTTACAAGCGGAAGTAAAAGGAGGAACGCACCAATAAAACACTATAAAACAGCGCGATAAAAAGCGTACTTAAAGTGACACCTTAAGAAATAAAGGGAATAAAGGAACTAAAGGGGTTTATAGAGAAGAGAGGAAGCCGGCCTGTAAGCCGGGTTCTGTCGAGAATGATCATTCATCTGGGATGCACGTCACCATGCACCTCAAGCAACCTACCCGGGAACCGCGCGGACCACGCGTTACAGCCGAAGCTGCCTGCTCCCCTATTTGGTCTTGCTCCGAGTGGGGTTTACCCAGCCACTGCCGTTACCGACAGCGCGGTGCGCTCTTACCGACACCATTTCACCCTTACCGTCCAGCTATCCGAGGATGACTGGAGTAGGCGGTATATTTTCTGCGGCACTTTCCGTAGGCTCTCGCCTCCCAGGCGTTACCTGGCACTCTGCCCTATGGAGCCCGGACTTTCCTCCACCCCATCAGGGGTAGCGACCATCCAGCCGACTTCCAACGCAGAGGATAAGCCCATAGGAGAAAAACCGCAACACTCTCCGGCAAAGGAACCCAGGGCCGGTTAACACTAAGCGAATGTCCAGCGTTGGCTCTACAAATGAGTCCAGTCAAGGCGCGCAGAGTACGGTTTGGGCGCTCCAAATAAACGATGCGCAACGCCGAATGGGCTCATTTGAGAGCCAACCCGGAGGGACGGGGCCATTTTTCGCATGACGGCGTTGCACTTTCGCTTATGTACAGGATGTACGGTATGCCGCGAGCGCAGGGATGCGCAGGAGCGGCGATGTACGGCAGGTACACGGCGATCAGTGCGCCTTGTCCTGCAAAAAATAGCTACCGGCGATGGATATTCGCATAGCGTTAACAGGCCCTTGCCCAGAATAACTTGCGCCATCATCGTCACAGGTTTAGGATTAACGGTTTTCTCACTGTTTTCAGGCAGCCCTCAACCAATTGGGCTGCTTTTTCATTTTTAGTAGGGCGAGACGGGTGCCCGGAGGATCGAACATGTCGGATACATTGATGGCCACCTACAAGCAGCTGCCGGTCAGTTTCCAGCGGGGCGAAGGCGCCTGGTTGTGGGATGACAACGGCAAACGCTACCTAGACGCCCTCTCCGGCATCGCCGTCTGTGGCCTTGGCCATGCCCACCCGGCCGTCACGGAAGCACTCTGTCGGCAATCAGGGGAGCTGATCCACACCTCCAACCTCTACAACATCACCCTTCAGGAGCAGCTGAGCGAGAAGCTGATGGCGCTCTCCGGCATGGAGCGGGCCTTCTTTGCCAACTCCGGCGCAGAGGCAAACGAGGCGGCAATCAAAATCGCCCGGCTTCACGGCCATAACAGAGGAATAGAGAACCCTGCCATCATTGTCATGGAGAACAGCTTTCATGGGCGCACCCTGGCGACCCTGTCAGCCACCGGCAACCGTAAGGCTCAGGCAGGCTTTGAACCCCTGGTACAGGGTTTTATCCGCGCCCCTTACAACGATATTGAGAGTATCCGCGTCATAGCTGAAAACAACAGTAGCGTGGTAGCCGTTCTGGTTGAGCCGATCCAGGGAGAGGGTGGTATCAACATCCCTGCCGACAACTATCTCAATCAGTTGCGGGAGCTGTGCGATACCAACGACTGGTTACTAATGCTGGATGAGATCCAGACCGGCATGGGGCGTAGCGGCAGAGCGTTTGCCCACCAGTATAACGGCATACTCCCTGACGTAATGTCGCTGGCAAAAGGACTGGCCAACGGTGTACCTATTGGCGCCTGTCTTGCCAGAGGTGCGGCGGCCGAGACCTTTGCCCCCGGTAACCACGGCTCCACCTTTGGCGGCAACCCGCTGGCCTGCGCCGCAGCCCTGGCAGTAATCGACACTATCGAGCAGGAGCAACTGACTGAAAGGGCGGAGGCTCTGGGTGCAAAACTGCTCGCCGATTTTGCCGACGGTCTCTCCGGGGTCGACGGCATCGAAGAGATCCGTGGCAGAGGGCTGTTGATCGGTATCGAACTCGACCGCCCCTGTGGTGAGTTGGTTGGCCAAGCGCTGGAGCAGGGCCTGTTGATCAACGTAGCTGCAGAGAAGACCATCCGGTTGCTGCCGCCGCTGACGCTGAGCGACAGTGAGGCTACTCAGTTGGTGGAGATACTCACCGCCCTGATTAAAAACTTTATCGATTGATCAGTGACTTGATCAGACAGGTAGGGACTCAATGACAAATAACAACAGCAAATCACCAAAACACTTTCTGTCACTGCTGGACCTCACGGGTGATGAATTTCGCGCTCTGATCGCACGGGCCGGGGAGCTCAAGCGCATGGTCCACGCCGGTGAGCGGCATGAACCCCTCAAAGGGCTTACCCTGGGGATGATATTTGAGAAGTCATCCACCCGCACCCGTATCTCCTTCGAGACCGGCATGACTCAACTGGGCGGACATGCCATCTTCCTCTCCTCCCGAGATACCCAGTTGGGTAGAGGCGAACCGATAGAGGATAGCGCTCGCGTCATGTCGAGAATGGTTGACTGTGTCATGATCCGCACTTTTGCCCATGACACTGTCGAGCGTTTTGCAGAGCACTCCCAGGTACCCGTGATCAATGGCCTAACTGATCTGCTCCACCCCTGCCAACTACTGGCGGACATGCAGACCTACTTTGAACACCGCGGTGATATCGCCGGAAAAAAAGTGGTCTGGGTTGGTGACGGTAACAACATGTCTCACTCCTACATCAACGCCGCCCGTCTGCTCGGTTTCTCGCTGACCATCGCCTGTCCTGAGGGTTATGATCCTGATGCCGATATTCTCTCCTCCGCCGGAGACTGCTGCAGTATCGTTCGTGACCCGATGGCTGCCGCAGAGGGTGCCGACCTGGTGGTGACCGACGTCTGGGCGAGCATGGGCCAGGAGGAGGAGCAAGCGCGTCGCATCAAAGCGTTCGCCGGATACCAGGTGAATGATGCACTGATGAGCCGGGCCAATAGTGATGCGCTATTTATGCACTGCCTGCCCGCCCACCGCGGTGAAGAGGTGAGCGCTTCAGTGATTGACCGCGATGACAGCGTCGTCTGGGATGAAGCAGAGAATCGCATGCACGCACAGAAGGCCCTGTTGGAATTACTCCTCTGCAACTGATCCTCGTCACTTCCCTAATAACTCAAGTTTCGGAGTTCATTAGCACCCTCTCTCCCAGGGAGAGGGGGATCAATAGGTAACTTATTGATTTAATACACCCTCATCCTAACCTTCTCCCTCGTAGGGAGAAGGGACTGGTGCTATTACGACACCCTCCTGAGAGGGAGAAGGGGCGGTCTACGCTAGCCTTTTACGTCATCTGAACACCGAAACTTGAGTAATAAAAAACCGCCGGCTCTACCGGCGTTTTTTTATGCCTGAGCCCAACAGAATCCACTAATAGTCAAATACACTGTAAAACTTCAGCTGCTTGCATGCTACAGAATAAAGGCAGAGTATTGGTGATCTGAGTCAACAGAAGGTTGACTCAGATCACCAATACTAAACAAGCCTTTGAGCCCCGTATGTAACCCGCTCACCGGCCACAACAAAAGCAGTAGCCGTATGAATCCAACTGATCTGAATCCCGTCAGAGAACACCTCGCCTCCCGCGTAATTGGTCAGCACAAACTGATCGAGAGCATGCTGGTCTGCCTCCTCAGTAATGGTCACCTGCTGGTTGAGGGGATGCCGGGATTAGCCAAAACCACAGCGGTAAAAGCGCTCTCGGAAGCGATTGAGGGTGATTTTCACCGGGTTCAGTTCACCCCGGACCTACTGCCGTCCGACCTTATCGGCACCGATATCTATCGCCACGAAAAAGGGGAGTTCGAGTTCCGCCACGGCCCCCTGTTTCACAACATCCTGCTGGCGGACGAAGTCAACAGGGCACCGGCCAAGGTGCAATCAGCACTCCTTGAGGCGATGGGAGAGTATCAGGTCACCGTTGGTCACCACACCTACCCACTGCCCGAGCTGTTTATGGTACTGGCAACCCAGAATCCGATTGAGCAGGAGGGTACCTATCACCTGCCTGAGGCGCAGCTGGACCGCTTTCTCATGCAGGTATGGGTGGACTATCCCAACCGCGAAGAGGAGCTGGCGATTCTTGAACTCGACAGCCGGCAGCAGAAAGACACCCCTCCCGCCCCCGCTGAACCGTTACCCCAGGCCGATCTGTTCGCCATGCGTCGGGATGTGGCGGATACCTTCCTCGATCCCAAGCTCAACAGCTATATCGTTGACCTGGTGCAGGCCACCCGGAACCCTGGTTCCTATGATGACACCCTCGCCCGCTGGTGCCGATTCGGTGCCTCACCCCGCGCCTCCATCGCCCTCGCCCGTTGTGCTCGTGCGCAAGCTTGGCTGGACGGTGAAAGCTTTGTCTCCCCCGGCCATATTCAGAAGGTAGCTCCAGAAGTGCTGCGCCACCGCGTTCTGCTTACCTTCGAGGCCGAGGCGGAAGGAGTCACCAACGACCAGTTCGTCGCCCGCCTCCTGGAAATGGTTGCTATTCCTTAGGATCTGGAGATGGCACTACATCCCCGCCTGGACGACCTACTGGAGTTACGTCACCAGGCCCATACTCTGGGTCTGGCTTCCCATCATCTGGTCAACTCCAGCTTCAGTGGACTCTATGCATCGCTGTTCAGGGGAACAGGGCTCAACTTTGAGGAGGTGCGTGAATACCGCGAGGGTGACGATATTCGCAACATGGATTGGAAGGTGACGGCACGTACCAACAGCCCACACCTGAAGATTTTTCGTGAGGAGCGGGAACGCAGTGTCGTGCTCTGTGTCGACAAGGGGCCGCACATGGGGTTTGGTACCCGCGGTACCTTTAAATCTATCCAGGCGGCGAGAGCCGCCGCCCTATTGGGTTGGGCCGCCAACAGCATGAACGACAGGGTCGGCGGACTGCTGTTTGGTGATGCTGCCGACAGGCCTCATCATTTCCGCCCGACAAAGGAGCGTCGCGCCCTCTGGCGACTACTGAAGGCGCTGTCCGAGCCCGCACTACCGGATGACCGAGAGGGCGACCCCCTGCAACGGGCGCTGCAGCAGGCTGAAAAAGGGACCACTACCGGCAGCCTGATCTTTGTCATTGCCGACATGAACCGTGACAGCCGCCCTCTGGAGGCACTTTTTGGCCGCATCTGCCAGCGCCACACCCTGGTGCTGATCCCTGTGGACGACCCAAGTGATCGTGAACTACCTGATATCGGCGTCGCCCTGTTCAATGATCCAGAGGGTAATCTGGTTGAGGTGGATACGGCTAATTCCGAGGGACGTCGCGCTTACAGCGACGCCTGGCTCGCCAACCGCCACACCCTCCAGGGCACCGCCAACCGACTCGGTATTCCGCTGATTCCTGTTTCAACAGACCGAGATGTCCACGACGCCCTGATGCTCGGCATGCGCTCCAATGCCCATACTCGGGTGCTGCGCTGATGACATCAGGAGTAACAGAGGGGATGAATGAGAGCGCAAGAGGTGCGCTGAGAGACATTCATGGTCTCGACTCCATCTCCTGGTGGCCTCTGACGACCGAGATGTGGCTTGCTGTCGCACTCACCTCTATCGCTACTGCCATCCTCTTCCTATGGATCTACCGCTTGTTTCGCTACCCTCCGGGCAGCTGGCGCAGCGAAGCGAGAAAAGCACTACACCAGCTACAGCGCAACGCCTCACGACAATCATCAAAGAAGAGTGCCGGCGAACTCTCTCTGCTGCTACGCCGCATCGCCATGGCCCGCTTTGGGCGTGCCGGCCAAGCGAGTCTGGAGGGTGAATCCTGGTTGCAATGGCTGACCGATACAGACCCCAACAGTTTTGATTGGCAAGAGAAGGGAAGGATACTGATCACCCTACCCTATGCCCCCGACGGTACAGAGACCGATGCCCAGACCCTGCGACAGTTGATCAGAGCCACGATCGATCTGGTCAGTAACGCCCGAGACAAGGTGTCTCCAAAAGTTCAGCGGGGGCAACATGTTTGAGTTCCACTGGCCCTGGCTGGCACTACTGCTGCCGTTGCCACTGCTGGCGCGGTTGCTCTGGCCCCGTTTTGTTGACCCGTCACAGTCACAACCGATAGAGGGTCACAGAACCACCCTGCTACACCCCTCCATCAAGCGGCTGCAGGAGAGCTTCAGCGGTCGACGGCAGGGGATCAACTTAAACGGACGTCTCCGCCCACTGCTACTGACACTACTCTGGTGCACCCTGACTCTGGCACTGATGCGCCCCCAGTGGTTACAGCCCCATAGCGAAATGAGAAGCGAAGGCTACGACCTGATGTTGGCAGTGGATAGCTCCCGCTCAATGACCGCCCTAGATTTCAGCCGCAAGGACCAGCCGGTGAGTCGTATGGCCGTGGTCAAAGGCGTCATGACACAGTTCATCCAAAATCGAGGAGGTGACCGTGTCGGATTGATCATCTTCGGTAATCAGGCTTTTGTTCAATCCCCCCTGACCTTTGATCTGGATGCCGTAGCCGGGATCCTGGACACAGTCTCTCCCGGTATGGCCGGCGATGCCACCGCCATGGGTGATGCCATCGGCCTCAGCGTAAAAAAACTACGTGAACGCCCTGAGGGTTCCCGTGTACTGCTGCTGGTAACCGACGGTGAAAATACCGCCGGTCTGATCCCTCCTCTGGAGGCGGCACAACTGGCGGCAAGAGAGGGGGTACGCATCTATACCATCGGCGTCGGCAGCAATAAGAGCAGCGTTATGATCCGTGGTACAGATGGCAGGTACCGTGAAGAAGCCGAGATCGGCATGGATGAGAAAACCCTGAAAAGGATAGCCGAACAGACCGGCGGCGCCTATTTCCGCGCCACCAATACCGACGCCCTGGAAAAAATCTACCAACACATCAACACACTGGAGAAGAGCGAGGCGGAAACTCGCACAGTTCTTATCCCCACCCCGCTCTACCGCTGGCCACTGGCTGGTGCACTGTTGACCCTGCTGCTGCTTGGACTCTTCCCCGAGGGTCGTATGCGTCTACCCAAGGCAATCAATAATGGCTGAGTTCGGTTTTCACTTTGCCTCACCCTGGTGGCTGGGACTATTGGTACTGATCCTGCCGGTCGGCATCTGGCTCAAAAATAGCCGAAGCCACGGCAGAATCGCCCGTATGAGCCGTTATGCCGACCCACATCTGCTGCCGCACCTCACCGGCAGTCGGGAGCTTGAAGGCAAGGAGCGCTGGCGCGGCTTTGCCCTGTGGGCACTTCTCTGGGGCCTACTGGTGATTGCCATGGCGGGGCCACGCTGGGACTACACACGTATATCGCTCTTCACCCCAGGGGCCAACCTGATCATTCTGCTCGACATCTCCCGTTCGATGGCCGTCACCGATGTCGCACCTTCCCGCCTTACCCGTGCCCGCCAGGAGATCGAAGATCTGATCGACCAAAACAGCGGGCTGCGGATCGGCCTGATCGCCTTTGCCTCAGTTGCTCATGTGCTTACGCCGGTTACTGAGGATACCCAGAGTCTGCGCAAACTACTGCCGGCGATCTCCACTGATCTGGTACGACTCCAGGGTAGCCGCCTAAGTGAAGCAGTGGCACGCGCCCGCACCCTGCTTGCCGGCCAGCCGGAGAAGAGCCGCAACAGCATTCTGCTGATCTCCGACGGTGACTTTGCCGATAGCGAACTGGACGCGGAGATAAACGCACTGGCCAGGGAGGGGATACCCCTCCACGTCCTTGGTATCGGCACACCCGGCGGTGGCCCGGTAGCGGGAATGAATGAACAGTTTTTTCACGATGCCAAAGGTCAGGTTGTTGAATCGAGGCTGGATAGTGAGGGGCTGATGCAGCTGGCAGAGCTGACTGGCGGCAGTTATCAAACCGCAGATTTCCGTGCTGACGATAGCCGTAGAATCCTGCAACTTGCAGCGACCGGCAGCAGAACCGATGGCGCTGCAGAAGGCCAGACAAAAGTCTGGAATGAGCGCTTCTTCTGGTTACTCATTCCCGTCTTGCTGATACTACTACCCCTATTCAGAAAATCCCGTGTATGGGAGAAGAGGCAGTGAAAAAACGTCTCCTGATCACCTTTTCAACACTCCTTCTTGTGCTTGTATTCAGTTCAGCATGGGGCAACCGTTTTGCCAACAGCGAGCAGCAAGCTGAAGAGCTGTTCAATCAAGGCGCCTTTGCTGAGGCCGCAACAGCATTCCGGGACCCCTACCGGCGCGGTGTCGCACTCTATCGTCAAGGCGATTACCCGCAAGCAGCCACTGCCTTTGAACAGGTTGAGAGGAGCGAAGTGATTCAAGACGCCCGCTACAATCTGGGCAACAGCCGCTTTATGCAGAAAGATTACGAAGGTGCTATCAGAGCCTACGATAGCGTGCTTCAGCAAGAGCCGGTTCACGCCGACGCCAATTACAACCGCGGGCTTTCAAAGGCACTGCTTGCAGAGACTGACCCTGAAACGGCTGCACGCATGGAAGAGGAGAAGAGAGAAGAGAAAGAAAAGAAAGAGAAGGAGGAGGAAGAGCAGGAAGGCGACAAGAAAGAGGAGGAGAAGGAGCAAGAAGGCGATAAGAAAGAGGAGGAGCAGGAGCAGGAAGGCGACAAGAAAGAGGAGGAGCAGGAGCAGGCAGGCGATAAGAAAGAGGAAGAGCAAGAGCAGGCAGGCGATAAGAAAGAGGAAGAGCAGGAGCAGGCGGGCGATAAGAAAGAGGAAGAGCAGGAGCAGGCGGGTGATAAGAAAGAGGAAGAGCAGGAGCAGGCGGGCGATAAGAAAGAGGAAGAGCAGCAGCAGGCAGGCGATAAGAAAGAGGAAGAGCAGCAGCAGGCAGGCGATAAGAAAGAGGAAGAGCAGCAGCAGGCAGGCGATAAGAAAGAGGAAGAGCAGC
>JBEVXU010000012.1:247022-386506 GCA_040505895.1 Sedimenticola sp.
AGCAGGCGGGTGATAAAAAAGAGGAGGAGAAGGAGCAGGCAGGCGATAAGGAAGAAGAGGAGGAGAAGGAGCAGCCGGGCGATAAGGAGGAAGAGGAGGAGAAGGAGCAGCCGGGCGACAAAGAAGGAGAGGAGACTCAGCCTGAGACCGATAATGTAAAAATGGGCATGATGCCAAGGCCCGGACAGCTGCCGCCTCCAGGTGAGATGGAGATAGATAAAGAGGGCGTCGATGCCGTCGAAGAGTTTGACCAGCAGGGTGACAGCGCTGACCCGGAAAACCAGGACCAGAGCAGTGACGGAGAGCCCGAAAAACCTCAGTCAGAAGGGGAAGAGGAGTCACGCATGATGGAGCAGTGGCTTGAACAGATTGAGGGTGATCCGGTGCAATTGCTGCGCAACCAGTTCATGCTGGAGGAGCAGCGTTTGATACAGAAAAAGGGCGGAAGCCTCCGTGAATCCAGACCATGGTAGTGATGAATAGAATAATTTGCGTTATAACAAGAGGTGTTCTGGGTAGTGCCCTGGTGGGATCAGCTGCTCTGTTCACCCTGTTTAACAGCCTAATTGGTATCGTCCTGCTGACTACGGCCGGCCTCTCCCAAGCTCAGCAAACCTACCCCTACTACCCCGGCTATACACCCTACCCCTATGCCTATCCGGCTCCAGCACCACAATCACCACAAACTCAACAGCAGCCGGGTTACACCCCCTACGGAGCTTACCCCGGGCAACAGCCCGCCTATGGAGCCTGGCCACCCTCTCCCTATGGTCAATTACCAAGCCGGGCCGGCACGGAATACAGCCCGCCCAAGGTTACCGTTACCCTCAGCAACACCACCGTCTATGTACAGCAGCCCCTGCTGTTGAAACTGGAGGTCACCAGCAAAAGTAACATCAGTACGCTCTATCCCGAACTACCGAAAAATAGCGGCATGATCTTCAAGCAACTGGACGGCCCAACTACCAGCAGCAGTGGGGAGGGTGGCAAGCGACAGATCACTAACCGCCTCCGCTACGCAATGACACCAATCCATGAAGGGAAAATCACCCTTCCTGTGATAGGCATAAAGGGCAACTTCTCCAGTCCTGAAAAAAGCGGCAAAAGTGACTTTGAGGCCACCAGTGAAGCACCGATCAAACTGGAGGTACTTCCGATCAATCCCTCTGTACAACCCTGGCTGCCCCTCCATGGCCTAGTGATCCAAACACTGCTGCAAAATGCCGAGCGAGCAGAAGCGGGCAAGCCTCTGACGCTGGTTGTCGATATCTCCGCCGCAGGTGCCACCGGTAGTCAGCTACCATCACTTGAGGGGCAGCTAGAGCAGGGCGACTTTCGGGTCTATCGGGAAAAATCGGAAATCAGCGGCAACATCTCCAGCGATGGTCATCATCTCTTGGGTCGACGCACTGAGACATTCACCTTGGTTCCGCAGCGGGGCGGAGCGGTACAAATACCGGAGTTGAATATTGCCTGGTGGAACGTTGATACCCGGCGGAGAGAAACTGCCGGCATGCCTAGCCGACAACTACAGGTAAAAGGAGATGAAGGCATTAAAGCCAAGAGCAAGGAAACAGTGGAGGATGCTCTCTTCACCGGTACCGCATCACTTTTCTGGTGGCTGCCGCTGATCACCCTCTTTGCCGCCATTGCCGGTTTCCTGGTTACCGTCTGGTTGCGCCGGCGCCGCTCTGTCCAAATTGCAGGGGAAGAACTGACAACAGTAGTGCTTCAAGGCTTCTTCAGGGTCTCAACCTTTTTTACCTGGCTGGCACCCATCCGCCGTCTGCAACGACTGCGTCAGCTCTTTGTCGGCAAACTGCCGCGCTCATTCCGTCTGTGGTTCTGTATCCGCCTGGTTAATGGTGAAACTGATCCGGAAACCTGGGCCTATATGCTGCGATTTCTTACCAACAAACACTTGGGCATTTCCACCTACCTCCCCCTGCCTGAGCTGGGCAGTCGTCTTGCCGCCATTCACCCCCACTCCAGGGAGATGGTGATGGAGGAGATGATGCGGATTCTGGATAATGCTCTCTACAACGGAGGCGATATCGAGTTCACCTCGTGGAAACAGCGTTTCCGTAGAGAGCTGCGCCCTGCCCTGCTGCGGAGAAAGAGGTCATCCTCGGCTGCATTGAAGCACCAGGGGAAATTGCCGCCACTCAACCCGGAAACTCAATAATTTGTCACACTGGCAGCGTCCAGGCCTTCATCACAGTGGGGGTTAATGAGATGTATCATCCTCCAATCTGAAACCTACCTTAAGCGTCACCTGCCAGTGAGCCACTTTGCCGTCAACAATGTGACCACGGGTCTCCTGAACCTCAAACCAGTCCATGTTACGGATGCTCTGAGAGGCTCTCTCCAAAGCGTTTTCTATAGCTTTATCGCTGCTTTCTGTGGAAGAACCCACCAGCTCAACTTTTTTATAGGTACTTGAACCCATTTTTTACTCCTTAACGTCATTGAATTTTAACTATTCAGCAAAATGTCGTAACTGTTCAGATTGCTCCTGTGCGACTCCAGGACAAGGCGAAAAATATGAGTTTACAAGTGTAAATGATGATTTTTCAACGCAGTCATGGAGACGCACAGGTGTGAGCTGAATGTTACGGTGGATTTAGCCGGTAACAATATCATGAAGCCGCCGTTAGGTGGAGTAACCTCAGAAAGCGTCTTTTTTCGTCTATTCTTATTGTAACTAACAGAGACCAGGAGGCTGTCATGGAGAATCAGGTAGCAGACGTCACACTTCACATCGATCAAGAGATAAGCGCTGATGAGATGGAGAAACTGTTGGGAGCATTCAATCAGCGCGAAGGGGTGATCAAGATACAGACCAATCCCGAGAAGAAGCACCTTATGGTGATAAAATACAATCCTAAAGAGATCAGTTCCAAAGATCTGGTGACAATCCCACGCTACCTCGGCCTGCGGGCAGAACTGATCGGATTCTAACCCCTTGCCCTGCCCGGGCAACCATGGCACAGTCCCCAGCAATCACAGCGTAGGGGTAAACCGTGCAACTCTCATTTCAGGAACTTGGGCAGGGTATCACCTGTATCGAAGCCTACTACCAGCGGCCAAAACTAGCCTGCTGCTACCTCATCAGGGAGGGCGATGAAGCGGCAATAATTGATACCGGCACCGCCTACACAGTACCCCACATTCTGGAACTGCTGGAGCGCTACGGCATATCCAGGGACCAGGTGAAATACGTTATACCCACACACGTCCATCTCGACCATGCCGGTGGTGCCGGCCAACTGATGGCACAACTGCCCAATGCCCAGCTGGTAATCCACCCCAATGGCGCTCGTCATATGATCAATCCGGAGAGATTGATCGCCGGCACCATAGGGGTCTATGGTGAAGAGCAGTTCAAACGTGACTATAACGAAATCCTGCCGATACCGGAGGAGCGTGTATTGACAGCGGATGACGGCTTCACTGTCGCGCTGGAGGGGCGTCAACTCACCTGTCTCGATACACCGGGGCACGCCCGTCACCATTTCACTCTCTGGGACGAACAGAGCAAGGGGTTCTTCACCGGTGACACCTTTGGCATCTCTTACCCCGAACTCGACACACAAAAAGGGCACTTTGCCCTACTGCCGTCTACACCGATAGATTTCGATCCGGAGAGCTGGAGAGATACACTCAAGCGACTGATGAGCTACCAGCCGGAGAGGGTCTACCTCACCCACTACTGCATGGTAGAGACGCCGGCAGAGTTAGCCGATGCACTGTTCGAACTGATTGATATCTACGTCGAGACAGCACTTAACTGCGACCCAGACAACCCCTACCAGTCAATAAAAGAGCAGCTGAAACGGCGCTATCTGGAACGCCTGGACAACCACGGCTGCACTCTGGAGATGGAACAGATCGACGCACTACTCGACATGGACCTCGGGCTCTGCGCCCAGGGACTGGATGTGTGGCTAAAGCGACGGGAAAAGCAGTAAAATCTTTCATACCAAATATTCCGGCACATCCTATTAATTCAAAGTGGCTATGCACAACAGTCTTGAAGCACTCTCTATCATAGAAAAAAGTGCATCTGTAGGAGCGAATTTATTCGCGATCAGGCTCCAGGGCATGTTCTTCACGAACAAGTTCGCTCCTACACCCGGTTCCTGGATTATTGTGCACAGCCATTTAATTCAATAACTTAAAGGTTATCTATTTCGTGAGATCAAAAAGCATTCCTGGATATTATTTGATTGCGCCCCTCCTTCTCCTGCTTCCTCTCAACTTGAGCGCATCAAACGGGAAGATTGCGCAGTTGACGAAAGAAAAGACGAAAATTGAAGCTGAGACTGAAACAGCACGTCAAACCAGTGAGGAGAGTAGAGTGAGGCTCGAACGGCTGAAGCAGAAACTTGCCGAGCTGTATGAAATAAACCAACACCTGGATGCTGAAATCAAAGCAGCAACAGAAAAAGCAGCAGGATTCCGACAGGAGTAGTACGTCCCTACCATAGCGCCGTAGGGAACAGATGGGGCAACAAACAAGGGGCCGGACACGCACCACAACATACCCGATCCCATCTAATTTATGTTGGTTTATGAGTTTTCCGGAAACACTTCTCCCTTAAAATAATTTTCCACAGAAACTGTGGATAACTCTGTGGAAAACAGCGGCAAAACCGATCACATCCCCTATAAGATAAGTATTGGAATCAGATTGTCCATTATTTAGACAGTTATTTATTAACCTTATATTTCAATGCATTAGATAATAAATCAATGGCTTGCAGTGCTCTATACCGCAACACCACCAAACTCAAGACAGTAGAAAAACGAGCTGTGAATATAAAACCCCAGTATCAACAGTAAGTTAGCAGCCCCACCTAAAAATCACGCCTGTTTTTTGACGTTATTCATATCCACTGAGTGATGAGGTCAACCTGGATTATCACCCTACCACCACGCCATACCATCAACTGAACCGGCAGCCTCTCCTCCATCACCCCCAACCCACTGTTTAGACAAGTGAGACTGGATGCCAACAGTGTTGTCATGTTGCAAATTCCCTTTATAAACATCAACCAGCCGGTACAATAGCCGCCATGCCCACAGCAGATAATGCATTCTGGAAGAGAAAAAGCCTCAGCGAACTCGACAGCAGCGAGTGGGAACGGCTCTGTGACGGCTGCGCCAAGTGTTGCCTACACCGTTTCGAGGATGCGGATACCCAAGAGATCCACTTCACCAACGTCTGCTGCCGCTATCTCGACCAGCAGAGTTGCCGCTGCACTGACTACCCCAACCGCTCGGTCAACGTTCCCGACTGCGTCAGCGTAACCCTGGAGGTACTCGATGACCCCTACTGGCTGCCGGAGAGCTGTGCCTACCGACTGTTGGCGGAGGGTAAACCACTCGCTGAATGGCACCCTCTGGTCTCTGGAAACCCGGAAAGCGTCCTCATATCCGATCACTCCGTCGGCGGTCTTGTCATCAATGAGCTGGAGGCTGACGATTTGGAACACCACATGATCGACTGGATTAAATGATCCTAGAAACCGCAGTTGACCGCTCCATTCTGAGGCTAACTTACTGATATGAGAACCATTGATATCAATTTACGCTATCACCTGCTGGGTGAGCCACGCTACGGGGTGAATTGCACGCTTGCGGGGGCACATGGCGGCGTTACAACTCCTTGCAATAGAACAACTATCACGCGTCGTCGTGCCTTGCCCTGCACCCCCGAAAACGCACACTTCACCCCGTCCAACTGCGGACTCTAAGATGATGAGTAGCATCAACACCATCACCGAGTTTCTTGAGAGCACAGGCATCCAGCTCTTTCCATTCGATATAGGCAGGCGCATCAGCCCTCTCGGCCGGAACAGTTTCCTCCGCTTTGAAAAAACCGAAGAGCCCTACCCCTTTCCACTCCAGCGACAAGCCTGGTTCGCCCTGGTCTGCCGCCGAGAGCAGATCGGAATAGAGCCGTTTATCTGGTTTCTGCGCTTCCCCCTCGATGAGCAGGGCAAACTGCTGCAAGCGACACGGGATGACTTTATGCACCGGCTGATGGATAGGCTGGGTGAAAAGCTGCAAGAGAGTGACGAACAGCAGCAACAATCAATGGATAACGCGCTCAAAGACAACCCCTACACCTTCAAGCCAAGGGAGGAGCGGATGGCGCTGTTCCACGCCCAGGTCTCCCGTTTGCTGAAAAAACCGCCTTCCGACTTCTATAGTCATGCCCAGGAGTATTTTGCCGGTAAACTGGGCTGGGAGCAGTGGGCCTTTGTCGGCTATCAGGGAATAGCCGATATCGCCGTCCGCTTCGCTGAAGGGGAAAATGCCAAGCTACTCAACCAGGCTATCGGCGAGGCACCACTACAGCCACTGGAAGTACTCTGTCACTGCCTGGAGAGCGAGTCGATACCCACTCTTCTCGCCCAGGCGCTCATCGCCAGAACCAGCAATGAGCTTGAAAATGAATCACCGGACCCGGCACTGTTGACCGCCACCGTTCGCGGCATATCGAATGCCACCGATCCGGTGCTGCGCGATCAGCTGATCACATCCGTTCTCAAACACCCCTGCTCAGCCAACATCGAAATCCTTGCAGCCGTCAGTGGCCGTGCTTGGGAGGCGTTGAAAAACCAGGAAGTTACCAACCTCTATCTGGAGCGTCTGGCAGAGAATGACAGCGGTCAGGAGGCATTTAGCCACTCCCTTGTTGATCTGCTGTTTCTTCCCCACATGCGCGACCCTCTGCTGCAGGCGATACGAAACCCCCAACGCTCTACCAGGCTCTCCACCGCCATCGGCAGTTTCTTCCAGTCGGTAAACGGCTGAACCCATGGCTCTGGGCAGCACAATCCACAAAGCGTCAATCACCTTGTCGGATGTAGATCGTGGCGTCTACTGTGATCTGCAGCAAACCCTGGCAAGGCACCCATCAGAGACAGCTGAACGCATGGTGGCACGACTATTGGCCTACGCCCTCTGTTACGAAGAGGGGCTGCTATTTACCAAGGGCATCTGCGACGGCGATGCACCGGATATCTGGCTGAAAGATGAGAACGACAGGATTGCGCACTGGATCGAGGTGGGACTACCCACACCGGAACGCATCACCACGGCATGCAAGAAAGCAACGAAGGTGACAATCTTCCTCTATGGACAACACACTGACCGCTGGCAGAAGATGCACCAGCAACAACTCCAGAGGCTGAAGCGATTGACTTTGTTCCGACTACCGGAAGAGCTGTTGCAACAGGCCGTGAATGACCTGCAAAGAAGCATCAACTGGTCACTTACCATCACCGAAGGGCAGATCTACCTCACCACCGACCGGCAGGATCTGGAGGGTCAGCTACTACGGATTAATTGAAGTTAGCAGAAAAACTGCGTTTTCCTCATTCTTCCTGTCAGGGGCTATCCGACGAACGGTACTGACCACTGATAACTGCAAACTGACAACTTCATTCCAACACCCGCGTAAGCAGTCCCTTATCAGTCTGCAGCTCTGCCGGCAGCTGAACCTGAACATGGTAACCACCGCCGGGAGCGACACTCATCTCCCCACCTTTTTCATCCAACAGCAGCTGCAATCTGAATAGCTTGTTGCCCTCGGGGGTAATCAGCTCCAGCTCATCACCTACGGCAAAGCGGTTTTTCACATCGACCTGGGCAAGACCATTGCTCTCATCGACACCGGTGATCTCACCGACAAAGATCTGTCGACTGCTACTAGAGCTGCCCTGACGATAGTTCTGTAGCTCGTCACTCTCATGACGCTGATAGAAACCGTCGGTATATCCCCGGCTGGCAAGGCTCTCAAGATCGCTCATCAATTGTGGGCGGAAGGGGCGACCGGCCACTGCATCATCTATCGCCTGACGGTAGACCTGGGTGGTACGTGCGGTGTAGTAGTGGGACTTGGTGCGACCTTCGATCTTCAGACAATCAACACCAATCTCCGCCAGGCGCTGCACATGCTCCACCGCACGCAGATCCTTGGAATTCATGATATAGGTTCCCATCTCATCCTCGAATACGGGCATATACTCACCGGGACGCCCCTGCTCCTCCAGCAGATAGACCGCATCCGCCTCGGGATGGCGCTGCTGCCCCGACTGTGAAACGCCGGTCACCTCTTCGCAACCACCGCCGTCAGCAACCTTATAGCCCCAGCGACAGGAGTTGGTACAGCTTCCCTGGTTAGCATCGCGATGATTGAAATAGCCCGACAGCAGGCAGCGACCGGAGTAGGCGATACAGAGGGCGCCGTGGATAAACACCTCCAGCTCCATCTCGGGGCAGGCTTGGCGGATATCTTCAATCTCACCCAGTGACAACTCCCGTGACAGGATCACCCGGGTAAGGCCGACCTGCTGCCAGAACTTCACCGTTGCCGCATTGACGCTATTGGCCTGAACCGACAGATGTACCGGCATCTCCGGCCAGCGCTCACGCACCTGCATAATCAGCCCGGGGTCAGACATGATCAGCGCATCCGGCCCCAGCTCAATAGTTGGAGCCATGTCATCGATAAAGGTCTTCAGCTTGGCACCGTGGGGCATCAGATTGCAGGCGAGATAGAACGCTTTTTCTTGGGCATGGGCTTCAGCGATACCGAGCCGCAGATTGTCATCAAGAAAGTCATTGTTGCGCACCCGCAGGCTGTAGCGAGGCATTCCCGCATAAACCGCGTCCGCCCCATAAGCGTAGGCGTAGCGCATATTTTTCAAAGTACCGGCAGGGGCAAGCAATTCAGGTTTTTTCATAGTACGGCACTGGGTTATATCAGGAGCGGCCATTCTACCGCATCAGCAAGGAATCAACAGGGGCGACTCAACTCATAACGTCACTGCAATCACCACCGGGTACCACTCTGGAGGAAGATGGATTTCATGCCTTTTTGTGACTTTAAAATAACTGGCTCTGTACAATAATCCTGAAGTCGACTGTAGAAGAGAACTTGTTCGCGAAGAACATGCCTCGGAGCTGATCGCGAACAAGTTCACTCCTACAAATGCAGCTTTATCTTCATCGAGATGGTTTTCAGGATTATTGTACATGGCCATTTTAAAACATGATGCGGCATAACACTCCAGGAGTGCTATATTCTTAGGTGAATATCCATAGAGAACCACCGAACAACTCATGAGAACATTGAAGGGATAAAGTGAAGGAATCACCACTCCCACCGGTCATAGATATCGAAGCATCCGGCTTTGGATCCAACAGCTATCCAATAGAGATAGGCGTTATCCTTCCTGACCGGAGCAGCTGCTGCTATATCATCAAGCCATGCAGGGAGTGGATCTTTTGGTCTGAAGAAGCAGAGCAGGTTCACGGCATTACCAGAGAACAGCTGGAACAGCACGGCAGAGCGCCCGAGACCGTTGCCATTGAGCTGAATAGCCGACTTAAAGGAATGAAGATCTATACCGATGCCTGGGGTCACGACAGCTCGTGGCTCGGCAAGCTCTATAACATCACCGGCATCCCACAGGAGTTCCGCCTTGAGAGCATCCGTTACCTGTTGTCTGAGCAACAGGCTGAGTTATGGCATGCGACCAAGGAGTTGGTATTGCGGGAACTCAACCTGCCCCGCCACCGCGCCAGTAGTGATGCACTGGTGATCCAGGAGACCTTCAAGCAGACCCATGACATGGAGCTGCTGCAAGCAACACTCAACCGACCTGCAGTTGCTGCAGGCGGTTAATCCCAACACCCTAAAGAGTTGAAAGTACCTTCACCAGTTCCAACCCATCCTGTGGATTAAGCATGTGGCGAGTGGGAACAATAGAGACCTGAGAACGCCCCTTCAGGGCCGAGATGTTATTCATATCCTGGCTGAAGGCGGGAATCAATTCGTCACCCATACCCACAGGGCCGGGGCGAATAACCGAGTGATAAGCGATATCGGGATGAGGCTGACTGTTGAGCCAGTGAAGCAGGCTGCCTGGGTAGGCGGGTGTCAGGTCAACCAGAGCCCCCCTGGAGTCTTTCAGAAGTCTCACCTTTCCGCCGCTGAAGAAATCCTCCACCAGACAGAAAGGGAACGGAGTATCGCCGGCATCGAGTGCCTGAACCGCACGCTGGGTGCCAAGGTGAGGCGATGAGATGGTAATCAGCGATTTGGTATTGACCGCAGTACCACGGACCAGAGCGATGCGTGCAACCACACCACCGGCGGAGTGAGCCGCGATATGGGTGGACTCGCCGGGGTGGCGGACGGCAATTTGCTGCAGCATCGCCTGCAGATAGTCCGCCTGAATCATCATCGGTGCCAGAGAGGGGAGTTCCACAGCATAGACCACATTACCCCCTGTCGCTGTTATGGCAGCCGGTAGCAGTTGAACACCTGCAGGACCCGCAGTCAGCATTCCGGCGCGGGGCCAACCGTTGGCATTGAGCACGGCATTGACACCGCTGGTTTCCCAGGAGTGGGCGCTACCCAGATAACCGTGAACCAGAACCAACACATCTGCCCTGACTGAAAGCGTCACCGTGCTGATCAACAGAACGGCAAACAACTGCTTGATAATACGCATGACAAACTCTCCTGCTCTAAGGCCCGTCAACACTATCAGGCCATGGATTGATAGTAGAGATTTTGTGGATGACGCGACTCGGCGAAGAAGTACCAGCGCTCAGCCAACAGTCCGAGGTACTGCACCACAAAAGCACCGATGGGCAGAGAGGCCGACTCGAGAAAATAGGCGGTGGCCATCATCGCCACGGGCAGCGGAAAGACCAGCAACAGAAAAGTGAACTTGATCACTTTCAGCAGTTCCGGGCTCTTACCATGAAAGAACTCACGGGTGTTAAAGGAGCCACCCATAAACCCCTGAGTCAACTGAGCCATCTGCTGGTGACGCACGCCGATGGCTGAAGTCAGGTTGAGTTTATGGCGCAGACCTCGGTTCCTTAGCAGCGAGGCACCGCGGGAGACAGCGCCCGCAAAGGTGAAGATCACCGCCCAGGTGCCGAAGAAAGCCACCAGATCGGTACCGCCGTAGGCGGAGAAAGCAGCTGCCAACATAAAGCCGGAGGCGAGACCAAGAAAAGTGTAGTTGGCCACTGTCAGTGGTGAGTGCCACTCCTTGAGAAACTTCACTCCGGCATAGATCATGGCGGTGCAAATATAGAGCGCAAATGCCGCCAGGCCGGCAAGAAAACCGGTGATCAGGGTTAGATCCACTGGCAATGTATCGGAAACAGTGAACAGCGGCCCGGTCCACTCCAGGTAGTGAATCCCTGCGTAGAGGAGCACCAGCCCCATAAAAGCCGGCAGTACAATGACCTCGCGTGAGAGCCAGGAGGTGCGCCATTTGGCGGCAGCCCGCCATGCACGCTCCGGGTGTCCCAGATGAAAGAATGAGGCGAGCAGCCCGGCAACCAGAAAAACCAGCGCCACAAAGCTGCCGAGAGCGTAGAAGCCCTGACTCGCCTGTGCCGGCAATAGATTGGCGAGGCTATAGACCTGCCCCGTATAGAGCGCCAAAAACAGACCCTGGCCAACACCAATCAGGGTGGTTAGAAAAATGACTGAAAATGCCGGATGCATTCTATTTCGTTCCTGATATTTACTAAATTACCAAGCCACATCGTCCAGGGTTTCACCCTGATCGTATGGCAGTTCCTCTTCTTTGCGCAGCGGGTTATCAGAGCGCACCAGTTCATCTTCACTGATATGGATGCGCTGCTTGCGTCGCGGCAGATAGTGATTGGCCGGCTGAGTACCCCACTCCGGCTGCAGCTGATAGCCACCCTCTTCGCGGATCGCCTTAGAGGCGTCTGAATCGGGGTCGTGAACATCACCGAAGATACGGGCGCTGGTGGGGCAGGCCAACACACAGGCAGGTTTACGCTCCGACTCTGGCATTGTCATATCGGTGATGCGATCGATACAGAGGGTGCACTTCTTCATCACCCGGTTGAACTCATCAAACTCGCGGGCGCCGTAAGGGCAGGCCCAGGAGCAGTATTTGCATCCGATACACTTGTCGTAGTCCACCAGCACCACGCCGTTATCCTCACGCTTGTAGCTCGCCCCGGTAGGACAGACCGGTACACACGGAGGGTCTTCACAGTGCAGGCAGGACTTGGGAAAGTGGAGTGTCTCAGTGTTGGGGAAACAACCTATCTCGTAGGTCTGCACCCGGTTGAAGAAGACACCTGAGGGATCCTCATCATAAGGGCGTTCGTCCGGCAACGGGCCGGCCCAGCCTGAGGTATTCCACTGTTTGCAGCTGGTGACACAGGCGTGACAGCCAACGCAGACATTGAGATCGATAACCAGCGCGAGTTGTGTCATTTTTCTATCCCCGCCTTGCGCCGAAAGATACCGGCAAAGTAGGCCTGCCAACGGCCATGGCGTCCCTTCTGTCCCGGCAGCAACTTCTGCAAATTAAACTGTGGAGAGGTCTGCTCCGGCTCACCCGACTCCGCCTTGTAGATCTTCACCCGTACATCGAACCAGGCCGCCTGCCCAGTGACAGGATCGGAGTTGGAGAGGTGATCCCCCGCATCGCATGGGGGCAGCTCTTCCGGAATCAGGTGGTTTAGCAGAAACCCTTTCTGGGACTCATTGGCCTTGGGTGACAAACCCCAAGCACCCGGTGCCTTGCCGATGGCGTTCCAGGTCCACACCGTGCCCGGCTCCACCGCCTCGGAATAGCGGCACATGCAGCGCACCTTACCGGTGGGCGACTCGACCCAGATCCAGCCACCATCCTCAATCCCCTTGGACTTGGCCAGTTGCGGATTGACAAAGAGGTAGTTATGGGTGTGAATCTGACGCAACCAGGCGTTGAGAGAGTCCCACGAGTGATACATCGCCATCGGCCGCTGAGTGAGTGCGTTGAGCGGATAGTCGTGGGTGTCCGACAGCCGTGACAGCAACGTCTCACTGTAGAACGGCAACGGATCAAAATGGGTCTCGATGCGCTTGCGCAGATGATCCGGCGGCTGCCGCCCCGCACGCTTACCCTGAGCCGCGAGACGAAACTTCTGCAACACCTCAGAGTAGAGATGGATCGTGATCGGCTCGGCGTAACGGGTCATGCCGTGAGCGCGGGCCCACTGCAGGTAACCCTTATTCCAGTTACGCATGTACTGGTAAGACTTGGGCAACTCATGGTGATAGACGCAGCCGTTCTTCTGGTACATCTCCCACTGCCTGGGATTGGGCTCTCCTTTGAGGAACTTTTCCCCCCCTTTACCGCGCCAGCCGGCGAGGAAGCCGATACCGGAACCGGGGGAGGTCTCGTAGTTGGTGATGAAATCGGGGTAGTCGCGATACTTGCGTGAGCCATCCTCCTTAACAAAGGCGGGGAGACCCAGGCGGCTGCCCAGTTCGATCACCACCTCCTGGAACGGCCGACACTCGCCGGTGCGCGGCACCACCGGAATACGTACCGAATCCACCGGCCCACTGTACTCAGAGATCGGCCGGTCGAGCATTGAGAGGGCGTCGTGGCGCTCCAGATAGGTGGTATCCGGCAGCACCAGGTCGGCAAACGCCACGGTCTCCGACTGAAAGGCGTCACAGACGATAAGGAACGGGATCTTATACTCGCCGTTCTCCTCCTTATCCACCAGCATATCCCGCACACTGCCGGTATTCATCGATGAGTTCCACGCCATGTTGGCCATAAACAGCAGCATGGTGTCTATCTTGTAGGGGTCGCCCCGCCAGGCGTTGGTGATGGCGTTGTGCATCAGCCCGTGGACCGACAGCGGATACTCCCAGGAGAACGCCTTATCGAGACGCACCGGCTTACCCTCGTCATCGATAAAGAGGTCTTCCGGCTTGGCGGGCCAGCCCAGAGGCATACCATCGAGAGGTGTATTCGGCTGCACTGCATCGGGACTGTTGGGCGGCTTGGGACAAGGGGGAATCGGGCGCGGGAAAGGTGCCTTGTGACGGAAACCGCCCGGCCGATCGATGGTACCGAGCAGGGTCATCAGAATGCTCAAGGCACGGATCGACTGAAAGCCATTGGAGTGAGCGGCCAGACCACGCATAGCATGGAAGGCCACCGGGTTACCCTTCACCGATTCGTGGGTATTGTCCCAGCAGTCGACCCACTGGATCGGCAGCTCAATCTGATGGTCACGGGCGGTAACACCCATCTCGTGGGCGAGGCGGATAATGGTCTCTGTCGGTATGCCGGTGATCCCTTCGGCCCACTCGGGGGTGTACTCATCCACCCGCTCCTTCAACAGTTGGAAAGCGGGCTTCACCGGGGTGCCATCCCCCAGCTCAAACTCCCCGAGCAGGCGCGGATCGACACCGGGAGTGTGAGTGGATATCTCTCTATCCAGGTCACGATCCCACCAAAGCTTGTTTTCAGGATCGAAACACCCCTCTTCGATATGCATCTCAAAGCGCTTGAAGAGGCCATGGTCATCGCGACTTTCATCATTGATCACCAGTTCAGCGGAGTTGGTGTACTGAATGAGAAATTCGCGGTCGTAAAGCCCCTGTTTAATCAACTGGTGAATCAGCGCCATCATCAGGGCACCGTCGGTACCCGGTTTGATCGGCACCCACTCATCGGCGATGGCCGAGTAGCCACTGCGGATCGGGTTGATGGAGATGAACTTGCCGCCGCGACGCTTGAATTTGGAGAGGTGGATCTTCAGCGGGTTGGAGTCGTGATCCTCGGCGGTGCCGATCATCACAAACAGCTTGGCGCGTTCCAGATCGGGGCCACCGAACTCCCAGAAGGAGCCACCGATGGTGTAGATCATGCCGGCGGCCATATTGACCGAACAGAAGCCGCCGTGGGCTGAGTAGTTGGGTGTACCAAACTGCTTGGCGAACATGCCGGTGAGCGCCTGCATCTGATCACGACCGGTACAGAGGGCAAACTTCTTGGGATCATCGGCACGGATCTTGGCCAGACGCTCCTCCATGATACCGAAAGCCTTCTCCCAGGAGATCTCCTCAAACTCTGAGGTACCACGCTCAGCACCGGGCTTACGCAGCAGCGGCTTGGTGATACGTGCCGGCGAATACTGCTTCATGATACCGGAGGAGCCCTTGGCGCAGATCACCCCCTGATTATGGGGATGAGTGGGGTTACCCTCGATATGACGGATCTCGCCATCACGCAAGGTGACCCGAATGCCACAACGACAAGCGCACATATAGCAAGTGGTCTCCTTGACCTCTACATTGCCAATGTCACGGTCGGACTGGGTTGTTGGATCCTGCATGCCTGATGTTAGCCCCAAATCGTTAGGAATTTAAGATAACCCCTCCCCCAGAATCTCAGCTGCGCAAGGCGTTACATCGAGTGGTAAATCAATAATTTAATCTATTCTAATATTCAGCGCCTGAAGTCGCAACCAAGAGGTACTTATATCCACATGGGATTGATCAATGTCAATGAATCTAAGGGTAGACGGGGTAGCGGCAAAAGCCAGAAAAACACCCAATCGATACTGGGGTAAAAATTGACATGTCACCCTCTTCTACTACCTTCAGATTAGAGGAGAGATTATCTCGAAGGGGTGGTCTCACCTGGAAACAGAGACGGAGGTATTCCTGATGAAAAAGCTTCTCCAGAAGCTACGCCAATACGAAACAGGCGCCACCATGGTCGAATACGGGCTAATGGTCGCATTGATCACCGTGGTAGCCCTGGCTGCAGTCACACTGGTGGGCCAACAGGTCGATGAGACTTTCGATAACGTAAGCACCGCACTCTCCACCGCCAACGAGGCTGACGCAGGTAATGGTGGTGGCGCAGTTCCTCCTGAGTAGACAGCTTGATTGAAAAAGCGACCGGCTAATGTGATGTCCAACAAGTAAGTACGATAACAGAGCGTGCTTGCGGGGCACCGCACGGGCTTGGTTCGCTTGATAAAAAAGCCGGCAAGCAATAACTACTTTACGATAATAGTGTTCTCCTAATTGACATGCCACCCTTATTTACTACGCTGATAATAGGGGGCAGGTAACTCGCTCACCTAGGAAAGTTTTTTAGTATATCAACGGGAGGGAGTTCCTGATGAAAAAGCTGCTTCAGAAATTACGTAGGTCCCAAGTCGGTGCAACCATGGTTGAATACGGCCTGATGGTTGCTTTGATCGCCATCGTTGCGATTGCCGCCGTCACACTGGTAGGTACTGAAGTTGATGAAACTTTTGATACGGTAGGCGAAGCACTGCAAACAGCTAATGAAAATGCCGGTGGTGGTGGAGATGCCGGTGGTGACGCAGGTGGTGACGCAGGTGGTGATGCAGGTGGCTAAGTAGACTTCCGACCGATAGAGCAGCATCGCGCCCCGATCACTGGCGACGGTGAGTCACCAGTGATCGGGGGGTATAATCCTAACCGCCTCCCTAAGGCTTGGGCAGGGCAGGGTGGTGCCTTGCAGGAGTGACCTATGCAGCATCATTACACCTTTTACCCCATCAACCGGTGGGCGGGATTGAGCATGGTCCGGTGGTAGGCCGACCCTTTTAACTCCCGTGGTTTGTCTATACTTGAATAACAGGCGTAGATAGTCACAGGTCCCGTGGACATGGAAATGGAGATTAACAAAACAACATCTGCCGACCCAGCCCAAGCGAAAGAAATAACCCAGGGTTGGAGCACAGACAACCAGACACTTCTCCGCTCATTCAGGCACAGAAAGCTTGATGCGGCGGAGAGGAGCGTCACAGAGGATAGCCGCCGTTTCCCACCTCCCCCCTCCTCCTGGCACGACCTCGACATCGACTTCGCCATTATTACCAAGCTGATCCTCAAGCATCTGCTTACCGGTGGTGAACTGCGGGTTGATATACTGGCCGCCCGCCTGGCAATACCACCTTCACTGCTGGAAGAGCCGATTCAGTTCCTGCGCAAAGAGTCTCTGATTGAGGCCAAAGGGGCTGGCTCAGACGGCATCAGCGGTGCTATGCACTATTCACTGGCTGCTCGTGGCCGCGAGCAGGCGGGCATCTATGTGGAGGAGAGTGCCTACTGTGGTCCACTACCGGTCTCTCTGGAGAGTTATCGCAAGCAGTGTGAGCGGCAATCGGTAAAGCGTCAGATCATCGACCGTAAACGTACCGATGAAATATTTGACGGCTTGGTCGTACGACCGGAGACCATCACCCAGATAGGGGCGGCATTCAACAGCGGCAGGTCAGCCTTTCTGTTTGGACCCGCCGGTGTGGGAAAGACCTTTCTCGCGCACCAGATGGTGCGCTTGCTCCACGGGGAGATCGCCATACCCCATGCCCTGGTCACCGATGGGCAGATCATTCGTATTTTCGATCCGGTTAACCACAAACCGGTAGAGCCGGTGGTTGGAACACTCACCCCAGCACCCCATCTGCGTAAAACAGCCGATGCACATGACAACCGCTGGCTCATCTGCCATCGACCGGTAATCATCTCCGGTGGTGAACTCAACCTGCCGATGCTTGATCTCCAATACCAGCGGGACACCCACTATTACGACGCCCCTCTGCAGATGAAGGCAAACGGCGGCCTCTTTATGATCGACGATCTGGGCCGTCAGGCATGCAATACGTCATCCCTGCTCAACCGCTGGGTAGTGCCCCTGGAGGATGGGGTCGACTACCTCAGCCTGCATACCGGCAGCAAATTCCAGATACCATTCGATGTACTGCCGGTCTTCGCCACCAATCTCAATGCCGCGGATCTGGCGGATGACGCCTTTATCCGCCGACTCGGCTACAAGATCCATGTCCACTACCTGACCGAAGCGGAGTACAGAACAATATTCAGACAGTACTGCCTCGCCAACGACTTAGTCTGCGATGAGGCCGTAATCGACTACCTCATCAACGCACTCTACAAACCCTCCGGTAGGCCGCTTATCGCCTGCCAACCAAGGGACCTGATCAACCAGATTATCGATTACTGCCTGTTTGAAGGAGAAGAACCGGTGGTTTCTGAAGCACTGCTAAACCAAGCCTGGCGCTCTAACTTTTTTAGTGAAGAGAAAATGGATGTGAATAACAACTGATAACAGGGGGTTACATCATGCAAGCACGTGCCGTGGTCATGCTGCTGTTTGCCATCGTCATCGGTGGTATTGCGGCGTACCTCGTCAACACCCAGCTACAACCAAAAATCGTCGCTGAAGAGGCGGGAAAGTCTGTTATCGAGACCCAGCAGGTGGTGGTTGCCGCCAATGACCTGGATGTCGGCATGCGACTGGACAAAGTGATGTTAAAGACCTTGGAGTGGCCGACCAAGGCGATTCCAAAAAATGCCTTCACCTCAATCGAAGCGGCAGTGGGTAAAGAGCCGAGGATAGTACTCCAGGAGATGAAGACCGATGAAATCGTCCTTCCCTACAAGGTCTCACCGGAAGGGGCGCGTGGTGGTCTGACACCGAGAATCCCGGAAAATATGCGGGCAATCACTATCAGTGTCAATGAGATACGCGGTGTCGCCGGTTTCGTCCTCCCGGGTAACAATGTAGACCTGCTGCTCACCTCCACCTTCGGCAAGAAAGGCAGACCGCCGGTGACCCGAACACTGCTGCAGAATGTATTGGTTCTGGGCGTCGCACAGGAGGCATCGCAGAAGAAGGATGCACCGAAAGTAGTCAAATCAGTCACCCTGCAGGTGACACCGAAGCAGAGCCAGATCCTCACCTTGGCTCAGACTGTCGGTACGCTTACTTTGGTACTGCGCAACGAGGGGGATACAGAGATGGTGGAGAGCCGTGCCATCACCCTTGGTGATCTCTCAGGCATCGTTGAAGAACCTCCACCACCACCCAAGGTGGTGAAGGCTGAGCCAGTTGTCCAAAAGCCCAAACCAAAACCGATCCGGCGAACCTACAGCCCACCAAAAGTGGAAGTAATACGTGGGCTGCGTATGGAACGCCAGGTGGTGAAATAACTTAAACAATCGAGGAAACAGGGAGAGACCCATGAAACGCTTTCTTACACCTCTGCGAATAGCACCCTATTTCGCAATCACACTGTTACTTTCACTGCTGCTGCCGGCGGCTGCGGTGATAGCGGCAGACTCAACTCCCTTCCCGGTCCGCATAGATCGGGGTGGGCATGTCGATGAGCTGAACATCGCTGTCGGTAAGTCGAGGATTCTGGTCTCACCCGCCAATGTGAAGCAGCTGATTGTGGGTAACCCTGAGATTGCCGATGTTCGCCTGCTGGGGAAACGGGAGGTTCTCCTCCTCGGCAAGTCTCCCGGCACCACCAATCTGGCAATCCGTGACAACAAGGAGCGACTGATCAGTCTGATTGATGTTGCTGTCGGTTACGATCTTGAGGCGATCAAGCGCAAGCTCTATGAGGTGCTGCCCATGGAGGATCAGATCGAGGTCCGAGCGGCCAATGGCACGGTGATTCTCTCCGGCCAGGTCTCCAGCCTTACCGCCATGAGCGCAGCGGCCTCCATCGCCGGTAGCTATGTACCGACCAAAACCGGGCGGGTACTCAACCAGCTCGAAGTAGGCGGTGCACAACAGGTGATGTTGGAGGTGACGATTTCGGAGATCTCCCGCAGCGTCACCAAGGAACTGGGTATGGGGCTCAACGCCACTCCCAGCAAGCTGACACTACTCACCACCCCGGTATTCCGGCTGTCGCCGTTTGGCTCCCTCGCCCTGGCACTGGGTGACCTGACCGCCACCCTCTCTGCCCTTGAGGAGCAGGGGCTGGCCAATATTCTTGCAGAGCCGAAGATTACCGCGCTCTCCGGGCAAGAGGCGAGCTTCCTCGCTGGTGGTGAATTTGCCGTACCGGTGGCCCAGACCACCACTTCCGGTACCTCCACCATCACCATTGAGTTCCGTGAATTCGGCGTTGCCGTGCTGTTCACACCCACGGTGCTCAACAGCAGCAGGATCAACCTGAAGCTGGCTACCGAGGTGTCGGCCATTGACCGCACCCTCGGTGCTACCAGTGGTGGTGTTTCGGTGCCTGGGCTGAAGACCCGAAGGAGTGCCACCACCATCGAACTGGGTGACGGTGAAGGGTTCATGATTGCCGGACTAATACAGAAGGATATGAATAACGCCGTCGATCAGTTCCCCGGATTGGGTGATATCCCCATCCTCGGCCCACTGTTCCGCAGCACCGATTTCCAGCGTAACGAGACAGAGCTGGTTATCGCCGTCACGCCGCGGCTGGTCAAACCGGTACCTTCAGGCTCACTGAAATACCCCACCGACAACCTGATCCCACCCGGTGATAGCGACCAGTATATGGAAGGAAAACTGGAGGGTAGCGCCGAAGAGATGCAGGAGCATGAGAGCAAGGGCGGTATCGACGGTTCATACGGCCACCAGCTTTAGGGAGTGAGAAATGAAAACGACCATGCTGAAAAATATGATGTTATGCCTGAGCGTAGCCGCCCTCTGCGCCTGCCAGAGCGCACCACAGAAAGATCTGAGGGCCAATTTTGGCGATTCGGTTCAAAGCAATAGTGCAACACAGATTGTTGATCCCGATGCCGGGCAGACAGTAGACGGGGCAGACACGCTCTACGGTCCGAAGGGCAATGCGGCAATGAAGCGCTATCTCCGCGACAAAGGCAAGGCTCACAGGGGCGATCTGGTGGAAGATGTAGGAGGTTAACCCCCGGCAGGAGAAATCTATGGATGGAAGGTTCAAGTCGAAACAGCAAGGCGTGATTCTGGTCATGTCAGCGATATTTATCGTGCTGCTGATCGGCATCGGCTCGTTCGCCATTGATCTCGGTCGCCTATTCACCCTGCGCACCCAGCTACAGAATGCGGTCGATGCCGCCGCTCTGGCGGCCGCAATGGAGCTTGATGGCCAAGCTGATGCACAGAGCCGCGCCATGGCGAGAGCACGGGAGCTGTTGAACTTTGAGAGCAGTTACACCAATGATGAGCGCACGCTCCTGAGCGACACTCATCTGCAGGACGACGCCTTTATCTTCTACTGCTCCATTGGCAGCAAGTATGAGCTTGACCCAACCGCCTGCAGTGGTGGAGCAAGCACTACAGATAGCAACAAACTTTTTGCCCTCGGTGATAGCGACAGCCACTTTGTTGCTATCAACCTGCTGCGCCGGGATATCGATCTGCTTATGTTGCCGGTACTCTCGGCTTTTGGAATTGACACCGCCGCCACCGCCGGTGTCTCTGCCTACGCCCTTGCGGGTCGCCACCACTTCGTCTGTGACTTCCCGCCACTGATGATCTGCGATCCATCGGAAAATCCCGCCTGGGGAGAGCTGACACCGGGACGCCAGGTGGTACTAAAGAAACAGACCGGCAACCAGTGGGCACCGGGAAACTTCGGCTTCCTGATCCCCTCCGCGGTTCCTGGCTATAGCGGCAACCAGGCTCTCGGTGCGGCCTTGGCTGATGCAGGATCTCAGGGTTGCAGCTATCCCTTCGTCTCGACCAATCCCGGTAACAAAGCCCAGTGGCCACGCCTCGGCATCAATACCCGCTTTGGGCTTTACAAGGGGGGAACCTTCTCGGAGTTTAACCCGGCGCCCAATGTGGTCGACTATCCCAGGGACGACAATCTTAATCTGGATGAGAACGAAATTTTCGGTAGTGGCCAGTGGAACGACACCGAAACAGGGCCGCCGCCTCCGGGAGCGGAGCTGAGACCGAGCACCCTGTCGCGTAATGACTATCAGGACTACTACCACAGCTATATTGGACACCCCATGCCGGCAGGATTGGGCACACTCTCCCGCTGGGAAATGTACCAATGGGAGCTTGGCTCCGACGGCAGTGATGAGTGGCAAGAGGAGCCGGTGACCACACCCACTATCATGCCGATCCTCAATCCAGCCCTTGAACTCACCCTCAACGATCAGGAAGAGTCCTGTGCCGGTACCAACTGGTTCAACAAAGACTGCAAGGTCATAGATGGCAACCCAACCATTGGAGCAGACGCTCCAAACCGGCGAGCAGTTACCGTGGCGATACTCAAGTGTGAAGAGTTGGGCCTGCATGGGTCCGAGGTGGATGTACCGGCCCCCCGTTTTGGACGTTTCTTTATCACCGAGCACATACTCCCTCCCGGTGGCGGCAGTGAAGACAAGGTCAATATATACGCCGAATATATCGATGACCTCTCAGAGCTGGATGCCGACTACCATGTAGAGGTGCAGCTCTATGAGTAAGCGTTGCCAACAGAAGATGCGAGGTGCGGCACTGATCGAATTCGCCCTGATCGTGCCGCTATTGGTAATTCTTGTACTCGGCATTACCGAACTGGGACACGCCCTCTTTGAGCACAACACCCTGCAAAAAGCCGTCACCTCGGGAGCACGCTATCTGGGTAGAAGTTATGAAGGTGTAGACACTACCGACTGCTCCACTGGCACCAACTGGAGTACCGCCGTCAACCGTGCCGGCAATCTGGTGCTATTCGGCCATGTAGACGGTGGCACCACTACCACCGGAGACGGCTCGTCAGTAACCAACAACAGCATCCTGCCGAATGTGTCAGCAGATATGGTATCGGTAACCCTGCAGACCGACAGCGGCACCGGACTATGTGTAATTCGTTTGGAGGCGGATGTCGACTACACACCCATATTCGCTTCACTCTTCGATAATGACGAGGGGCTGCTCACCCTCCCCTCATTCAGCCTCTATGCCGCAGCGGAAGAGAGGTTCATCGGTGAATAGAGTCCGCACATCACTGCAGTTCAGACATCAACAAGGCGCCGCCATGGTTGAGGCGGCGATCGTCATGTCACTGTTTCTTGCGCTGGTATTCGCCATCATCGAATTCGCTTTTGCACTGCTAAAATATGAGCAAGCGGTAGAGTCCACCCGCGCCGGCGCCCGCTTCGCCATGGTCAGTGATCCGGTGTGTGATCTGTTTGGCGACCTTGCCGGTTCTGTTGCCGATTGCCCCCTGAATTGCACCGCCGGTGCCACCAACGACTATGTCAGCATCAACTGTAACGGGGCGGCATGCGGCAGCACCGATGCCGATCCGCCAACCGGGCTGCTCGGTGCCATGGCACGGATGATTCCTGAAATCGCCCCGGAAAACGTTAACCTGATCTATGCTTGTAGTGGGGCCGGATTCGAACAGCGACCCACACCGGTCCCCAGTATTACGGTCAGTATCGAAGACATTAGCCACCCACTGATACTACCGACACTGTTTGGTTTTGAGGCGGGTGTCGCCTGGGATATACCGTCTTTCAGCTCTACACGGCTGGGAGAGGACCTGGAGACAGTTCCACCACTATGACGGATTGGATGACAAACGAAATAATGCAGGCAAAAAAATGAGCACTGTCAATCTGGAAATCTTGGCCCTATTGGTCAACAGCGAAACGAGAGACAATATACAAAAAGTACTGTCTCAGATAGAGCATGTCTCCTTCGCTATGGAGCATGTAGGTAATGAACGCCCCTTACTCCGCTTTGCTGATCCCCATGCCGATATCCCCGACATTATTATCCTTGAGATCAATGGCCACAGCGAAGATGATATCTTTGATATCGAGCAGTTGATTCGTAAACAGAGTGACAAACTCTCCGTCTTCGTTACCTACAAAGAGGGCAACATGGAGATCATGCGGCGGCTGATGCATGCCGGTGTACGCGAGGCCTTCCCTTTTCCTATACAGACCAATGACCTGCTTCTCAGCATTACAGAGGAACTCTCGAAAAAACGCGCACGCAGCCACGAAGAGGAGAAGCAGCACAGCGTCATCTCCTTTATTAACGCCAAGGGTGGCTCAGGTTGCACCACCATGGTGGTCAATACTGCCTATGAACTGGTAACCCGCCACAAGTGCAAAGTGATTGTAGTAGATCTCGACATTCAGTTTGGTGCCGTCGCCCGCTACCTTGATCTCAACCCTGATGAGAGCGTGCTCAGCGCCCTCCTCCACTACCAGCGGATCGACCAGGTCTACCTCAAGGCACTGATCAGCCATCACCCATCCGGCCTCGATGTGCTGGCGGCACCAAGAGAGATTGTGCCGATGTCGGCGGTACACGAGGAGGCGGTCAGCCATCTGGTCGATGCACTGAGTGAGAATTACGACATTATCATTCTTGATATCCCCAGGTCGTTTCTCCCGTGGACTGTTGCCGCTCTCAAACTCTCCGACCCGATCTATCTGGTATTACAAAATATCCTGTCGGTGATCATCGACGCCAAGTATCTGCTTGATCAACTACCGCAGATGGGTATCACCACCAGTGAACTACAGCTGATAAACAACCGGGCCAAATCAGATATCAAGAGTATCAGCATCGACAAGCTGAAGGAGACCGTTGGCCGCACCCGGGTACACCGGGTGAGAAACGACTTCGAAACAGCGTTGAGGTCACAAGACCTGGGTGTCCCTGTGTGTGAAGTGAAAAAGCACTCGATCATGGCCAAGGATATCCACAACCTGACCGACAGCGTCTATAACGCCCACATGGGTATAGACACAACAAAGAAGGGGCTGCTGTCACGGATTTTTTCCTAAACGGCAGGCGGTGAATCCAACCGCCGGCCAATAACAGCCTGAAAGCAGGGCAATATGGAATAGCACTATGCCTTCAGAGAAAAATTCATGGGGCCAATACTGGTCCGAGACAAAGGGTCGTAGCGGGTCAACCTTTATCTCCACTGCTGATGCCCAGGCACTAAAGAACCGTATACACCTGCGGCTGCTGGATCGACTCAATCTATCGGTAATTGACGATATCGACCAGACGACGGTGAGAAGTGAAATCGCCAAGCTGGTTCGTGAAATCATCGATTTGGAGGCGATTCCCCTCAACGCCGAGGAACGGGAAGATCTGATTGAAGGCATTCAGGATGAGGTGCTCGGTCTTGGCCCCCTCGAACCCCTGCTGGGGGATCCGGAGATCTCTGATATCCTGGTTAACACCCATGCTCAGGTCTATGTCGAACGCCACGGTGTGTTGGAAAGAACAGAGGTTATCTTCCAAAACGATGAGCATCTGATGCGAATTATCGACAAGATCGTCAGCAGTGTCGGCCGCAGAATTGATGAGTTATCCCCCATGGTCGATGCCCGCCTTGCCGATGGATCAAGGGTCAACGCCATTATCCCACCACTGGCGGTGGATGGTCCCATCCTCTCGATCCGCAAGTTCTCGGTCGATCCCTTCACCCTTCACGATCTGCTCAACTTCCGTTCGATCAGCCCGGTGATTCTGGATTTCCTCACCGCAGCGGTGAAGGCGCGGGTCAATATCCTACTCTCCGGCGGTACCGGCTCGGGAAAAACCACTCTGCTTAACGCCATGTCCGCCAACATCCCACACGATGAGCGAGTTATCACCATTGAAGACTCAGCCGAGCTGCAGCTACAGCAACCACATATTATCCGTCTTGAGACACGACCTTCCAATATCGAAGGCAGCGGAGAAGTGACCCAACGCGATCTGGTGAAAAATGCCCTGCGGATGCGGCCGGACAGGATCATCGTCGGCGAGGTACGCGGTGCCGAAGCACTGGATATGTTGCAGGCGATGAATACCGGACACGACGGCTCCCTCTCCACCATCCACTCCAACAGCCCCAGGGATGCACTCACCCGACTGGAGCATATGGTTGGTATGAGCGAGTCGCCAATCCCACCACAGGTGATTCGCCAGCAGATGGCATCGGCCATCGACATGGCGGTGCAACTCGACCGCCTGGTGGATGGCCGGCGGGTGGTCTCAAGCATCCAGGAGATCACTGGCATGGAAGAGAGCATTATCAGTATGCAGGAGATTTTCCGCTTCGACCGCCAGGGTATCGGCGAACAAGGTGAGGTATTGGGAGAGTTCCAAGCCACTGGCATCAGGCCGGTTCTGCTCAAACGGTTCAACGAGCGGGGGGTCCCGGTGAACGATACCCTGTTTGACCCAAGCCAGAGGTTCGCATGATTTTTGCTGAAACCATAAGGAGAAGGGGGAAACCATGATTTACGTCATCGGTATTTTGGTCTTTCTCACCGTTATTTTTCTGATCGAAGGACTGTTTTTTGCCTGGCGCGACTCCAACATGGAGCGCGGCCTGCAGATCAAACGTCGCATCAGGGCGATGTCGGCCGGTGGTGCTCACGGTGAACAGGTACTCGATATTCTTCGTCATCAGCAGCTCAGCACAATCCCCCTGCTGGATAGAATTCTCACTGCATTCCCCCGCGCACACGCCCTCGACAGAGCACTACAGCAGACAGGAGGGAAAATCACGGTAATGCAGTTTTTACTGCTGCAACTAGTAACTTTTCTTGTTGCTACTGCCGCTATTCTCATTGGTTTGCGTCTCGATCCATTCCTTTCAGCCGGCCTCGGCGTGATACTCGCCTTTCTTATTCCTCTGTCACTACTCAGCCACTTCAAGACGAGACGGAAAGATAAGTTAGTGGAGCAGTTACCCAACACTCTGGAGTATATTGCCCGCAGCCTACGTGCAGGCAACCCCTTCTCTGCTTCAATTAAAGCGGCGGCAAAACAGATGCCCGATCCCATCGGCGGAGAGTTCGCCATCACTTTCGATGAGATCAATTACGGCCTATCAGTGGAAGATGCCCTCTACAATCTGGGGGAGCGCACCAGTACCGAAGAGATGCGTTTCTTTATCACCTCGGTGGTAATCCAGAAACAGACCGGCGGTAATCTGGCTGAGATTCTGCAGCGGCTGTCGGAGATGATGCGACGACGCGCTAAGGCGTATCGAGACATTCGCACGCAAGCCGCCGAGATGAAACTCTCTGCACTGATTCTTATCGCCCTGCCGTTGGTTGTCTCTGGGGCAATCATGGTTTTCAATCCCAACTATCTGCTCTCCCTCTATCGCGAATCTTACGGCCCCTATATTTTCCTCGCCCAAGGAGGGCTCATGGTGATTGGTTATTTGGTGATGCAAAAAATGATCAAGTTCCGGGTATGAGGATCTGAAACGTGTATGAGATCCTGCAGTTTTTCCGCACATTGGCAGACGATCCCGTCAGGCTGCTGATCATGCTGTTGGTGGCTCTCTCGGTCGCCCTGCTGGTCTATACCACTTCACTCTGGATGGGACGCAGGGATGCACTGATCGATGCCCGCCTGCGTCGACTCACGACCGGTGAAGGAGAACGACTGGTTCACCAGGAGCAGCAGGGAGCCTTCTCCGTCACCTGGATAGAACCGGTCGGCAAGCTGATCCTTCCGCAAAAAGGGTGGCGAAAAAACCGCCTGATCAAGAAGTTGGTCGTTGCCGGCTTCCGCGGCCATAAGACCCTCTATTTCTTCCTCTTTACCAAGATGGTACTGGCCAGCTTCCTGGTGCTTACCTGCCTGTTTATCTATCCCTTTATTACCGACCCTCTTAAGGCCATCTCTCCCTACGTGACTTTAGGCTTTGTGGTGGTTGTGGCTCTGTTCGGTTTCTACCTCCCTGATGGATATCTCGACCACAGGATACAGCGGAGACAGACCACACTGCAGGAGTCCTTCCCCGATGCCATGGACATGCTGATGGTCTGCATCGAAGCCGGTATGGGTCTCGACTCCGCTATCAATCGCGTCGGTGAGGAGATCGTCTTTTCGCATCCCCAACTGGGCACCGAGTTCAGGCTGGTCGGCCTTGAACTGCGTGCCGGCAAGGAGCGTGAATCGGCCCTCCGTTCACTTGCTGACAGAACCGGTTTGGAAGAGATCGAATCTTTTGTGGCGGTGCTGATTCAGGCAGAACAGTTCGGTACCAGCATCGCCAAGACACTGCGTGATTTTTCGAATGAGATGAGAACCAAGAGAATCCAGATAGCCCAGGAGAAAGCGGCCAAATTACCGGTAAAACTGATATTTCCGGTACTGCTGTTTATCTTCCCCGCGCTCTTTCTGGTGATATTTGCTCCGGCTGCAGTTCAGATCTACAAGGCGTTGATTGCCAATTGACCGTTCCGACAGCCTATGCCCCTTATTGAGGCGCACTCCGTAATAGGAGGTAAAGATGAACAAACAACTTAATCATGAAGTAGGACATCACAATATAGCCATCCCTCTGCTGATCGGCATCATTCCGTTGATCATGCCTGGCTGCACTACAGAACCTACGATGCACGTCAATCCCAAATATGCGGTATCCGGTGGCGAGACTGCGGCTGTTACCAATGATAACTACCAATCCGGTCTAAGCTACTTCCGCAAGGGTACTTTTGGGCTTGCATTGGTCCAATTTCAGGCCGAGCTGAGAAAACATCCCTACTCTGTGCGTGCTCTCAACGGTGTTGGTGCCTGCTACGACCAGCTGGGTCGCTACAACCTTGCCATGCGCTACTACCACAAGGCACTGCAGATAGACCCGATCTCATCCAAAACCCTGCATAACCTTGGTCATTCCCTGGCGCTGCAGAAACGCTATGCCGAAGCGGAGAAGATAGAGAAGATTGCGCAGCAGAGTAAACCCAAGCTAGTCATACCTGAACCGGCAGATGAGCGTCCACACTTCACAGAAACAGACACCGCATTGGTGGCTACTGAAAGGATCGAAACCACAGTTATTGAGCAACAGAGCGAGCCTGAAATAGTTACAGTTCAAGAGTCGATTGAACCTCAACCCATCATAGAAGCTGAGATCACTCAGATAGATACTGCATGGGCAGACGGTGTAGTTGCAGAATCACAGAGTGAGCCTGAGGTGGTTACAGTTAAAGCGTCGGTTGAGCCTACAACCATCTTAGAAGCTGATATTACACCGATGGATACTGCATGGGCCGACAGTGCAGTTGCAGAACCACAGAGTGAGCCTGAGGTGGTTACAGTTGAAGCGTCGGTTGAGCCTCTAGCCTTCGTAGAAGTTGATATCACTCCGATAGATACTGCATGGGCAGACGGTGCAGTTGCAGAACCACAAAGTGAGCCCGAGGTGGTTACAACTGAAGTGGCTACTGAGCCTCCTACCTTCATTGAGGCAGACACCGTACGGATAGATACCGGGTGGGCCGAAACCGTAGAGACTACAAGCCAATCAAACCCAGCTTTTATCGAACGTGATGGCGTTGTTCTGTTGCAACCTTTGGAACAGTCCGTCTATCAGCCTCTGGGTAAGCCTGATGATACAGACATCGCTGACACCTATGATCAGATTTCTGAAATCCTGGCATCCACCAATAGCCCGGAAAATCATCTGAAAACCCAGGTGACACCCGACCTTCACCCACTGGTCGAGCGTAACGGCGTCGTTCTGTTACAGCCTTTGGAGCCACCTGCCAATCAATCTCTGGTTGAGCCAAGCGATACGGATATCACCGGGACCTATGAGCAGATTTCTGAAATCCTGGCAACCACAAACACTTCAGAAAATCGCCTGGAAACCCATGCAACACCCAATCTTGATCCATCGAAGGTCACCACCAAGGTAGAACTTGAACCCGCCAAATTGGTGGAGACGGAACAGCAGATTGTCGAGGATAATCCCCCCATTGAGGCACTCCAGCCCAGCGTACTACCGACAGAAAACGTAACTATGGAGAGTACGACAGCTAATACAGTGAAAGGAGATTCTGACTCACCCATGGCTGAGACTCTTCTGGCAGAGAGGGCGCCCGATCCAGCTGCTTCCCTGGAAACCATTGCATCGGCACCCACCGGAAACTCAGCTATGAGTACACCCCTGGGCGTAGAGGAGGCCGATAGCCTAATCCCCGAAACAGCTGCCACCGACTTCCTCTATGGACCTGTGAAGAGCGGTGAAAAACTGTGGCATATAGCCGCCAGGCTGGCAGAGAAGCGCTCTGTATCGACAAAAGATATGCTACTGGCACTGATCAGAAGTAACCCTGAGGCGTTCTATCGGAACAATCCCAACCGGTTGAAGATCGGTTATACGCTCTGGGTACCGGGCCACAGCGAAGTCTCATCACAACAGTTGTTGGCCGCAACAGATAAGTCGGGCAGAATCCCCATAGCCACCCTTGAGGTGGCCAATGGTAATGGCCGCAAAGGGATGGCCAAAACATTCAGATACTACCTATCACTACATGGAGTGGAGGTGAACAACGTCAGCGATGCCGCCTCATTCACCCTCCGCAACAGTATTGTCTACTTCAAACCAGGCTTCCGTGCTACCGCAAAGCAACTCGTTACCATGGTACCAATGCGGGTTGAGATGAAGCCCTATGGCAATATGCAGTCAAGCTCTGATGTAAAACTGATTATCGGCCACGACGTTTTTAACTACGAAGGAGATCTGAGACGTATGCTTCTACGGCGAAACCAGGGCAGCCAGTATGAAAAATATCTCTAGGGTAGAAACTAGTATCTGCTCCGAAACAGACAAGCAGGATGCTGAGATCGCAGAGAAGACGCAAAGGTCGCTGAGAAAGAGCTGTGCTTTCAACATACAGCCTCCGCATACTCATCCCGCCTTTGCGCTCTCAGCGTCCCGCTTTTTTGTTTCCAGATGGAAACTAGCTATCCTGCTGATTCCCCTGCTTCTGGGAGGCTGCGTCACCATGCAGCCGAAAGAGAAGGCCGCAGAAAAAGCCCCTGTGGTGGATGATGCAACATACAGCATAAATGCCATCGCCCGTGCCGAAGAGGCGATTAATCAGGGTAAGACTACCGCAGCCATCTATCACTACACCACCGCTCTGCAGAAGAGCCCTGAAAGCGGCGTGGCGCTGCGAGGGCTTGGTAACATCTACCTGGGGAAAAATCAGCCACAGATAGCCGAGCGTTACTTCAATGAAGGGGTGCGAATTGACGCCGACGATGCCGCCTCCCAAGAGGGGCTGGGGCTTGCCCAGCTTAGACAGCTCAATTACTTACAAGCCGAAGAGCACCTGAAACTTGCAGTGCAACTAAACAAAATGTTGTGGCGCACATGGAACGGCCTCGGTGTCATTGCCGATTTCAAAGCAGAGCACGCCGATGCCGTAGCCTACTACCATCGAGCCCTGGAAATCGTGCCTGGTGCTCCCGGGATCATCAACAACCACGGTTACTCACTCTTAATGGCAAAGAAGTATCCAGAGAGTGAACAGCAATTTCGCCGTGGGCTGAAGACCGCCCCCAACCATCAGCGTCTACGCAACAATCTGGGTATCACCCTGGCTTGGCAGCGACGCTATGATGACGCTATTAAGGAGATAGCGCTGGTCCTGCCGGCGGCTGCCGCCCTTAACAACGTCGGCTATATCGCTATGCAGTTGGGCGATTACGAGATGGCCGGGGGCTACTTTGATGAAGCCCTCAAAGTGAGTCCCACCTACTACCTTCCGGCGGCAAAAAATATTAAACGGCTGGAGTCGATAAAAAAAGAGCGGTCACTGAAGACGGTTCTGGACAAACGGTAGCAGCAGCAGAGCGGAGACGATCCAGAGGATAGGTGCCCAATGGGTCACCATAAAAAAGAAACCTGCGGCACCAACAAAGGGCATCAGGCAGACAGCAATCAGTAGCATTAACCCCCACACCAGCAGAAAAGAGGCCATACCGGCCTTTACTCCGCGCGGCATTTTGCTGACACGGGCATCGGGATCAATTCTTCGGGTCACTATCCACCAGAGACCGTAGAGTACCAACAGAAGCACTCCCGCTAAATATACAACGACCTCAATCGTGCCCGCCCCGGCCTCTGAGCGGTAGTTATAGAGCAGTGCTAGAACAAATGCCACGATCAGGGCAATAAGTAGGGGTTGGCTTTTTTTCACATCAAATCCAGATTGAGCAGGAAAGGCAAGGTGGGTGGGTGATTGCCTGCCATTATAGATGATTCCATCCACGGACGATAAGCCTGTCTAGTCTGTTACTCCAATTTCCAATCAGAGCCCTGCTTGATTTAACTAGACGATCGGTCTATTATTTTCCCATGGTCAGTGCACAACCCCTGAAACGCCGTCGAGGACGCCCCCAAAAAAATCAGACCGGGGTTGGTAACGCACGTGAGCGCCTACTCCAGTCAGGGGTGGAAATACTCACAGAGAAAGGCTTCTCCGCGACCGGAATAGATGAGATTTTACGTCGGGTAAATGTCCCCAAGGGCTCTTTCTACCACTACTTCAGCAGCAAGGATGCGTTTGGAACAGAGTTGATCAAGCGCTATGCCGATTACTTCGCGCACAAGCTCGATATTTTTTTGAAGGATGAAACACTCCCACCTCTGGAGCGCATAAGGGCATTTATTGCCGATGCCGAGGCCGGCATGGCCCGCTATGAATTCAAACGCGGCTGCCTGGTTGGCAACCTGGGTCAGGAGATGGGGAGTCTGCCGGAGCAGTTTCGTGAACAACTCAATGCAGTGTTTGAAGCGTGGCAGAGTAGAGTGGAGGCCTGCCTGGAAGCAGCAATAATGATGGGGCAGCTCGCGCCCGATGCTGATTGTAAGAAGCTGGCAGAAGTCTTCTGGATTGGCTGGGAAGGTGCAGTGCTGAGGGCAAAACTAGAGAAAAGCCCGAAGCCACTCAGAAGCTTTACTGATTTTTATTTCGCCGCAATGCCGAGTTAGTCGGCCTATAGAGAGGAGCCACCATGTTCAAAGGCATACTGATAGAGAAAGACGACAACGGTTACCGTGCCGCCCTGCAGGAGATCGACGAATCACAACTGCCTGAGGGCGATGTCACCATCAATGTTCAGTACTCGACGCTGAACTACAAGGATGGGCTGGCCATCACCGGGAAGTCCCCCGTGGTACGTAAATTCCCCATGATCCCAGGCATTGACCTCGTCGGTACCGTTGAGAACAGCACTCACCCCGAATACAAACCGGGTGATGCAGTCATTCTCAATGGCTGGGGAGTTGGTGAAGCCCACTGGGGCGGTCTGGCACAAAAAGCAAGACTCAAAGGTGATTGGCTCGTTCCCCTGCCCAAAGGTTTCACCCCCGAGCAGGCGATGTCTATTGGTACAGCAGGTTATACCGCCATGTTATGCATCATGGCACTGGAGAAGCACGGTGTAACACCAGATAAAGGTGAAATTCTCGTGACTGGCGCCACAGGGGGGGTAGGAAGTGTGGCTGTGGCCATTCTCGCCAAACTGGGATACCAGGTGGTAGCGATGACTGGAAGGCCCGAATCATCGGAATATGTCACTGCACTGGGTGCCTCTGAAGTCATCCTCCGCTCTGAATATGCCGAACCCGGCAGACCTCTGGGCAGAGAGCGCTGGGCGGGTGTTGTCGATGTGGTCGGCAGCCATGTATTGGCCAACGCTTGTGCCGCTACCAAGTATCGCGGTGTAGTGACCGCCTGCGGTCTGGCCGGTGGTATGGATCTGAATACCACCGTCATGCCCTTTATACTCAGGGGCGTCACACTGGCTGGCGTTGAAAGCGTTATGTGCCCCCGGGATACTAGATTGGAAGCTTGGCGGCGACTGGAGCAGGATCTGGACCTCTCAAAACTCAATACCATCGCCCATGAAATTGGCCTGAGCGATGCGATTGGGACTGCAAGCCAACTACTCAGTGGGCAAGTTCGCGGCCGTGTTATCGTCGATGTTAACCGTTGAGCTGATGCTTGCTTTTTAACCAGACATTAGAGCTCAAATAATACAAAAGTTCAGATAGACCAAGCTTTAAAGAGGCGAAAAAAGTTTGGGTGAGTTAATTTATACTAAGGAAGCTCTGAATAAGTCTGGCCGAATTGAATTGTGCTCAGGAGGCGCAAGATCAAGGCGAAGATCGCGGCTAATAGCAGGCTATTAGCAAGATTTTCAACACAGATATTGCGTCTACTGAGTGCAAGGCAATCGGTCATGACTTGTTCAGAGCTTCCCTAAGAGGGTACGGAATCAAGGTGAAGATAGTAGCTGATTACAGGTAATTAGTAGTATCTCAACGTAGATAGTTCAACATCTGAATGTATGGTAATCGTCCATTGCTTGCTCAGAGACTTTCTAAGGACAGACGCCGTTTACCGTTGAGGTGATCACTGCCCGCCCTGTAGCACTGATATTAATAACCTTTTCCCTGCTTCCGACAGCTGGACTGTTTTGACAAAGTGTTAAGGTTGCCTGAGTGGAACCCACCCCCGTTGGCTGGAAGACAAGAGTATGTACACTACCTGCATCCCTCATTTTCATCCCGGTTTCCAAGGGGTCTTGACGATAGAGAATCTGAGTACCCTGAAGAATAATCCACCCCTGCTCCCATCCACCTGAGGCAGCACAAGAGCAGCTGGTGGTGGAAACGGGGCAGGTGGAGGCGCAAAGCGTGACCGTGGTATTGCGCTTGATTGCTTCACTGCGGGCCTGGTTGGTACTGGCTAGGAAGTTGTTGGAGTGGTAATTCAATTTGCTGTTGAGCATGGCTCCTCTAAAGGCCGGCACTGCAATAGCCAGCATAATCCCCAAGACCGCTATCGCGACCAGCAACTCAATCAGCGTAAAGCCTTTTTCAGAACCTTTCACACCTTCTCCTTCCCAAGCTAATTAGCGCTGTATATACCAATAGACTCGCCCTTTTGACATGCTTCCCCCACCCGTCGCTGTTGGCGAGGCGCTTTCGATAGGTGATTCAGGTGACGAACCGATGACAAACGGAACGGTACTTCCATCATCCAGGGTCACCATTCCGGCAATTGGAGATGGCGGTAATCCTCCACCGGCGATCTCCTGGTAACGCTCATCAACACCTTCAACGACACCGGATGCGTTGGTGTAGTCGACGTTGTACACCCGTGCCGTACCCAGATTGGATGTACAAGAGCCTGCGACCGGCACTGCGGGGGTATGCGTGCTGAAGGTGACCGCCCCAAAAACCGTGATCGCCGAGGTCACCACCTGTTCACCCGTATCCATGGCCAAATACCACCCTTTCTTCCCCGCCAGATCGCTTTCACTCGGGTCACTGGTTGTAGTAATGGCATAAAGGGAATCGGTACAGATAATATCGCTGCCGCAAGTCGCGTTCTCCGATGAAAGCCAACTTGTATCAGCAGGCTGGTCCTTAATCATGAAAAAGCGATTACTGACATCACCGGAAGCCACATAGCCATCGAGGGGCTTCTCACGGTCCCCTGAGCCGATCAGCAATACATAGGAGCTGCCATCCCACACCACATCGGGGCCAAACATGAATTTGCGGTTTGCGGTACATGTTGATGGTGTACTGCAACCGAGGGAGGCGATCTTGGTGATGGTCCAGTTCGCTGGAGTTGTAGTTGAAAATTCGCTGTTTGCATCCACACCGGAGAGGCGATAGATATTTCCTCCCAGGTCAGCGGCATAGGCGTATTTGACCGGACCCCAGGTATCAGTGGCATCATCAAAATCACGGACGAGAAAAACATCACCCACCACACCCCGGTCGGTATCAAAGGACTTCACTGGAGCACCGGTATCGGCATCCAGTATGTAGATTTTATCGCCCTTGTTGCTGGAGGTGCAGCTGTGATTTGCACCTCCAGCTGTCAGTGAGTCATCATCCTCGCAGGTATCATAACCGCCGCTCATAATCAGCAGGGGATTGAGGTGGCCGCTTGTAGCGTAGCCAGACGCTGTAAATACCATCGGCGCTGACCAAGTCTGCCCTATGCCGGTAAAGCCGCTGCTGCAGTCCGCATCACTCACGGTGCCAGTGGTTGGGAAGTTATTCGGGCACCCTTTTTTCCACTTCAGGAATGCTGCTGCCGGAGTGGTGACATCGAAAGCGTAAACCACCCGTCCACCGCGCCGCATGGTGGCGTATATCCATGTCTTGACGCCAGCTATTAAAGTGGGTTCCCCCCGGTATGCCGTCACTGTGCCATCCACACCATAGGGTTTGGGCAGGGGTGCCGGTGAAGTGGTGGCGTTACCGAAATAGTCGATCTGAACCGTATTATCGCGGATACGTTTGATGTAACCGAAGAACTCCGGTGGCACGAATGACCAGAGCTCTTCGCCGGCAGCCACACTATCGATAGCGGCGCTACGGTTACCGTTTATGGCGTGTAGTAGCCCGTCGTTGCCGCCGTAATAAACCACCACCTGCGGCGCAGCATCTGTGCCGTAGTTGATCGCCACGGGGCGTGAATGGACCACGTCACCATGGGCGGAGGGACGCCCTTCATCAGTGGTGATGCTGTTGGGTTTCTCATCATCGACATCCAATCCCTTCTGCCAGTTGATCAGTTCATCCCGCTCAGCGGTGCTGCCTGCACCGAGTAGGGCCTGGGTAGCGACGCTGCTGTCAAAGTCGACCCACGAAGTGCAGGAGGCGAAGGTGGCGGAGCAGGTTTTAACCGTCCGTGTGGTGGCGGCGCCACGCAGTTTGTAGGCCTGTGCCCCCTTCTCCACGATGGGGCCATCTGGATAGTTGGATCCTTCCGCGTCTGCCACAGCCAGGCACTCACGCTGAGGTCTGAATGCCCAGTAATCATCGGTGCTGGTCGGTGTCCAGAAGCTCCTGGCACACTCCGTAACAAACCCTGTTTGACTATTGATTGCCCCGGTGTCGTCGGCATCCAGCAGTTTCAATGCATTATCGACCATCCCAAGCTTGTACTGCTTCATGTTGCCCATCCACCGGGGCATGGCACCATCATCGGGGCGGAACATCCCGACATAGACCTGGTTGAGATAGGTTCCTTGAGTATTGACGCTCACCGGTAGACTGACCGAGGCAAATACACTGTTGACCGAGAGGATCTCTGAAAAGATCGTATCAAACGCACCACTGATTTCAGCACCGCCCGCGCCCGAACTGACATCGAAATACTTTCCCCCGCTGACGTCCTTCATGCTTTTGAGCAGCGCCGTCCACCCCGGTCCCTGACCGGTGAGTACCTTATCTACATCCACCGTATAAGTTGTCACGTTGAGCTCACTCTTCATGAATTTCGCCCACTCATCGCTGGGGTTACCCTGGGAACCTGTGGGTGAAATAGGAATCTCCGTTGTGCTACCGCCTGCCGCACTCAGCATGTTGTTCGCAATCGTATCGTCGCTATTACTCTCCTGGTTGGATCCATTGCTGACGTAGATAATGTAGTTCTTGCCACAGAAGTTTGCGGGAATGGGGCTGTTGTAGGTGCTGGCGTTGAAAGAGTCCAGGGCATTTCCCGTTAGGGCATAAATCGCCTGCATGGCGGTCTTTGATTCCGCCGTATAGGTATTGTTTTTCCAATCGAAGCCGGTGTTGCCGGTATAATCCGTTTTAACCTTGCCATTTCCCGCATAAACAGCGCCACCAGCGAAGTAGCGATACGCCTCGGCCATCTGCAAGCCCGATTTGCCGCCATTACCCTTGTCATCTCCAACGTCAAAACGGTTGAACATCTCCGCATATAGCGCCTTATTTGTTGTATCCATGGGGCGGATCGCCGCCCGTATGTAGCCACCCTTAGTATTGTTGTTCGGGTTGCCGGTTTCGTTGGCGAGCATAACGCCCACGTTGAACTTGGCCGTGCCGTCGTCATTTTCTGCCATATTGGTGAAAGTACTGACCAGTACCGCCATTTCATTGGTGAATGCCGTATTCCAGTTTGCCGTGTTATCCACCATGAACAGCACGTTGGGAGTAGATGTTGTATCGGGTGGCAGGCCAACGAATAGGTCAACATCTTCCGCCGATACGGTCGCATTGAAAGAGAGCGCAAGCGCTGCCAGAAAGTAGTGACAAAAACGGTTTCTCATAACAATTCTCCATAAAGCCTGGGCTATGGACAGACGCTATTCTTCTCGGCCTCGGTAAGAAGCACACGAACACCGGAGCGAACCCGTGCCGACGCCCCGCTCACAGGATCAGATACGGTGGCATCAAGCTCCCATACCGTGTTCCAATCAGCGGATCCTGCCATTGCCGGAAGCGAGATACTGCTGGGAGCGCTGCTGCCCGCAGTCGTCGCGCCGATACAATCCGGCTGAGCAATACTTACACTGTAATCGGTGGTACCACTGTTATCGATATCGATAGTGATCTCTTCCGCGGCGGGGGCATCGGTGAAGGGTGAACCCAGCACCTGTTCTATCGACGCGTTCGCTGCAGCAACGGCTTCCTGCCGAAACTGCACATTTCCAACAGATTTAAGGTTAGTCGTGCTCATGATAAAAGAGGTGGTGGCCATGAGGGTGGTCATTACCAGCATGAGAAGACCCACCACCAATACGGCGCCGACCTCTTTTCTCAACTTCATGGCGTTGTAGTTCATGGCGTCTCCCTCCGGCCTGAAATATTATTCAGGCGCACGGTGGTGGAAAAAACATGGCGTTTGAAACTGTCATTGAAAGGCCCAAGGGTGGTGCCACCCAGAGTGTAGGTTTTGCTGTCTGTATACCCGGTGGAGAACTGTGGTGCGCGGGCAAGCACATACAGCTTGGCGGCGACCACATTCGTCAACTGTGCCGCTGTGCAAGGCGAAGCTGTTGTGCAACGAACAAAGGCGCCATCCGCCGCTCCATCGCCACGGTTGGTCGGGGTGTGTTTGTTGCTTATATCGGTCCAGGCGACTGCGGCAGAGTAGTCTACCGCCGCCCCTGTCTTGCTGAGGCTGTCGATACCAAACTCCACCCGAAAGCCCTCAACGCCTTCAATCAGGGGCACCGCCGCCTGGTGGGCCAGAGTGGATGCCGAGAGACTGAATTCCGAACGCATCAGGGTGGGAGTGCCGTCCCCAACCGTACTCGCGTAATCACGGATATAGTAGATATGGGATATAAACTTGCGCTTATCGGCCACCGTAGTGCAGTCGCGGTTGGTTAAGGTGTATCCCGAGGTATCCAGGACATAGGGATCCGGGCTGGCGGTGCAATTGGTGGATTGGAAATAGAGCTCTCCCGAGGTATCCGCCTCACAGTTGGTCTCACCGGGTACACAGGTATTCACATGGCGCACAACCAGGACATCGGTATCGGCAAGTTTGTTCACCAGCAGTGACGTGCAGACAGCGGCTGTATCGTAACTCTGTACAGGTATACCGATCAGGTTGGTCTTATATGCACTGTTCCAGTTGGCTGTACTGTACGTCAAACAAGGATCGGGAATCGCCGTGGGGGTGTCGCCAGGTGCAGTCGTGGTGGTCAGGTCATCGAAATCAGGAATATACCCGCCCCAGAACCCGGCATGCACCAAGTCACTTTCCAGCAACTGAATGGTGAAGCGGCCGTTTTCAATCAATATATTGGTCTTGGCCAACTCCTTGTTATTACGGCTGAGATTGACAAACAGGGTCATCAGCGCCGCCATAATAGTTAATCCCAGAGCGATAGCAATCATCAGCTCGACCAGGGAAAAACCACGTTTTGATCGAAGTCCGTGATGGTTGATGCGCTTTGAAGTGGGGTGTGACATGGTGTTCATCACAAAGTGGCATTTCTGACAATGGTGGTTACGGCCCGTCGGCACAAATCATTTATGCAGGATGAACCGGTCGCTCCGTTATAAAGATTTTGTCCGCAACTAACGCTGGCAGGGGGGGCGGTGACAGGCGACAGGCCCTGCCAGGCGACGGTGACCATGTAGGCGCCCGCAGAGATACTTTCCACGCACCCTCTGGCACCCACCATCGCTCCTACACGATTTCCTCCACTCACCTCAGCCACACCCTGCAGGGCATCACACCATTCCGCAGTGTCACGCTCCTGCCTGGTCGATGAGCTTGTTGAGCAGGTCATGCTGGCACCGAGGGGCGAAGTGGTCACATAGGCGGTGGCATCATACCGATTAGCGGCAATGCGGCCGGTCATATCGTTGAGCAGTATCAGCGCCTGGGAGCGCTGGTAGGACTCCATTTCCGACAGCTGCATCTGCGTCTGTAGTGCGGCCACGCCCAAAAGCCCAAGCGCCAACACCACCAGAGTGACCAGCACCTCGATCATGGTTGTGCCTGACTGCTTGTGATGGGCAGCAATAGTCCAGAGCATTGGCATTCACCACTTGTCCGCGGGGGTTTTTACGCCGGCGCTGTCCAGGCTGAGATTGCCATCACCGGCCTGTCCACCGATGGCGGTAAAATTGATGGTAAAAGCAGGGGGTGTGGCAACTACCGTGATGGTGTAGCTATAGCTCGTTGCCACCTCAGTGGACAAGGTGTAACCAATGGCTGTTTCGTCACCATAGGCCCTGTTGGCCAGAAGATACTGCTGTTCAAAATTGGCAATCTCCATCATCTCCGCCTGTGCGGCAACACGATTGCTCCTAACGACATACTGCCTATAGCTTGGTAGAGCGATGGATGCCAATATGCCAATAATAGCTACTGTGATCATCAACTCCACTAAGGTAAAACCAGCAATCCTATTCTTCATTACCGCCTGGCTCCCACCAAGATCCCTTTACTAATCTTCATTTCAGCCTCCTGCAATCGCTTCAACAGCTTTCATAGTAAATTAATAGCAGAAACCACAGTTATTTGTAGGAAAAGTGGCGAGTGGTGCGTATAAACCGACAGGCGGTCAGGTCAAGGATAATTTAGGATTAATAAAAGAGGGAAATAGGAGTTAATGTTTCAGTATATGTATTCCTAGTGATATATATATCACTGTTTTAACGTATTATTCCGAGGGGATTAGGCGTTTTACCACGGGTTAAGCGGAAAGCAATGGAGTAGAAAATAGGCGGGTTTAAATAACTATTAAAGAACACCATTAAAATGCTATTTTAATGGTGTCGTAGGCCAAATTCAGGGCCGGCCCATCTCATCCATGTGGTCACAAAGTTCCTCCAATATTGTGTTGCTTTTGAAGGGGAGCAACCTACCAATCGCCTTAGCCATAACGTACCCCGGTAAGAGATAAATATCTGCAAGCGCCACCCGTTTCCATCAAGGCGATTTTCAGGAATATAGTGCATAGCCGGTTTATGAAAAGAGACAAAAACTTCTAAGAGAGATTGGTCTATTCTTCAATGGGAAGATCCGCAACGACAAACAGACACCCCCCAGAGTATGCGCCATGAAAAAAGCACCCTTTCATTACCTGCCGATAATCGGCATCACTTTTACCCTTCTGCTGACGGCATGCGACCCCATTACACTGCCTGTAAGAGACGATGCTCCCCTGAGCGAAGAGACTAGGCAACACTACAGAATGGGCCTGAGGTACACCAACGGCACAGATGTACCTCAGAACTACGGAAAAGCAGCGGACCTGTTTAAAGAAGCGGCTCTGGCAGGCCATATCGACGCACAGTACATGCTCGGCATTGCCCACTCAACCGGGCGTGGTGTGGGAGTGAACCAGCGTAAGGCTGTCCACTGGTTTGAAAAAGCAGCCGCTAAGGGGCAGAAACGAGCTCAGTACCAGTTGGGTGAGAGCTATATGAATGGCCGTGGTGCAGAGAAGGACAGCGCCTGGGGTGCGCGTTGGTACGGCCTATCTGCCAATCAGGGGCATACGCTGGCACAGCGCTCCCTGGGGGTGGCTTTTATCAAGGGGCTGGGAGTACCGGTAAATTTAATAAATGCGACCATCTGGTTAAGGCTTGCCGATAAATCGGGTGATGGTCTCGCCGGTAAACTGCTGCAGAAGATGCAACAAACTGTGGACAGTGAGAGTTATGGTGCCGCAATTACCCATACAGAAGCATGGCGGGCCAGAAAGATGGCTGGCTATGACAACAGACCAACTATCCGTTATCTACAGTACACCCTGTCGAAACTGGGCTATCGGCCCGGATACGCTGACGGTATTCTCGGCCCCAAGACCAAAGATGCCGTTGGTCACTTTCTCGACAAGAACGGTCATGCTAATGATCTGACGCTGGAAGAGGTTATTGAACTGCTGCGAGAGGAATCCCCGTCACTCTGACTATTATTTAACTGGCTCTGTACAATAACCCTGAAAACCATCCCGATGGAGATAAGGTTGCATTTGTAGGAGCGAACTTGTTCGCGATTGGCTCCGAGGCATGTTCTTCGCGAACAAGTTCGCTCCTACAATCAACTTCAGGATTATTGTACAGAGCCATTTAATTATCCTGACATTCACATGCTGAGAGGTATGCAGGAGTGTAGGGTGTAAAAAGCGCAGCGTACTGCATCATTCCTGGTTCCCATGCCCCGCCTGGGAAGCCATACAGGTGTGTAATGAGAGCTCAATATGCGTTCCCACGCAATGCGTGGGAACGAGAAAGAGAAGAAGGGGGGTCGCTCCCTGATCTTATTCAGTAACCCCTGCAGTCTCGTCGAGGCCAAGCAGTTCATTGACCGCACTGACCACCTCATCAGTCACCTCTTTATTGGCTGCCTCGGCAAGCGCATCTGCAGCTGCCCGAGCCGCTTCATCGGCAGCATCACGCGCCGCTACAGCAGCATCCTGAAGTGCCTGGTTGGCCGGGTCTTCAGCTGCTGCAAGTTCGGCCTCATCTGCCAGAGTTGCCAGCTCCTGCGAACCCAGGTAAGCCTGCTCATAGGCGGCGATCATACCCACTGCTGAGTTTGGAGCAGCATGCTCCCGGGCGTTAGCGGATGCATGGGCTGCATTCAGGCGTCCAAGGGAGCTGGCGATGGCTCCGTGATTGTTTCCACGTCCCCTGTCACCCTCATCGTTGCTCGAATGACCGAATGCATTTCCCTTGCTTCCAGCATCGACAGCAGCATCAGAATGGCCGTAAGCGTTGCCATTGCCGTTACCACCTCCGTTACCATTCCCACCTCCTCCACCGCCGCCGCCTTTGGCTGCAGCATCAGAAAAACCCATAACGCCATTATCAACATCGGTAGTAAAGGGATTGATAAGCAACAGAGAGGCCAGCAGCGTCAGACCTGCGGTCTTGAGGATCAGTTTTGCAAACATCATAAACTCCCGGTAGCTAAAACAGGAAAAAACGGAGCGACAGCCACCTAACTGTAATTCTAGACTCAACTTCTAGATTTGCAGCCCTATTTCTCCAATTCTCTCTATATATGTGATGCAGTATGCATTAGGTCGGAACAGCATTCCCGGTTACAGCGGAGCCTCCCAGTGATTAGCCCACATCCCACTTTCCCCTTGATAGTATTTACAACAACGCTTCCAGCGCCTCCCAGCGTTCATAGGCAGCGGCCAGCTCTGCTTCAAGGGACTGCAACTGCTCGTTGGCCTTAGCCATCTCTTCCGCTGACTGCTGGTAGAAGGTGGGATCAGAGATTGTCGTCTGCAACTGATCAACACCCTCCTCCAGCTTTTCAAGCCGTTTCGGCAGGGCATCCAGTTCACGTTGGTCTTTGTAGCTCAGTTTTTTCGGTTTGGCAGCAGCCTCTCCTACCGGCTTATTTGCTGCCTTAGGTGTCGATTTCTTCTCAGCTTTCGATTTTTCCATGGCCTGGCGCTGCCACAACCAATCGTCGTAGCCACCCACATACTCGTTAATACACCCATCTCCTTCAAACACCAGGGTGCTGGTAACCACATTATTGAGAAAGGCGCGATCATGGCTCACCAGCAGCAGGGTACCCTGGTAGTTGAGCAACAGCTCCTCGAGCAGCTCCAGGGTCTCCACGTCCAGATCGTTGGTGGGCTCATCCATCACCAGCACGTTGGCTGGCTTGGCGAACAGGCGCGCCAGCAGCAGGCGATTACGTTCACCACCGGAGAGCGCCTTGACCGGCTGACGGACGCGGTCGGGAGCGAAAAGGAAATCCTGCAGATAGCTGATCACATGTTTTGAGTGGCCGTTGATCTCCACCTGGTCGGAGCCCCCGGCGATGTTGTCCTGTACCGTCTTCTCCTCATCCAGCACCGCCCGCAGCTGATCGAAGTAGGCCACCTCCAACTTGGTACCCTGTTTTACTTTGCCGCTATCGGGCTCAAGTTTCCCCAACAGCAGATTGAGCAGAGTGGTCTTTCCGGCTCCATTGGGACCGATGATACCGATGCGGTCACCGCGCAGGATGGTGGCGGTAAGGTCCTTCACCACAGGTTCGCTGTCCCAAGCGTAGGTCAACCCCTCCACCTCAACCACCAGCTTGCCGGAACGCTCAGCACCCTGCAGGGCCATGTTCACGGTGCCTGACTGTTCACGGCGTGAGCCGCGCTCCTCGCGCATCGCCTTTAGCGCCCGCACCCGGCCTTCGTTGCGGGTGCGCCGGGCCTTGATCCCCTGGCGAATCCACACCTCTTCCTGAGCCAGCTTCTTGTCAAAACGGGCATTGGCCTTCTCCTCTGCGTTGAGCATCTCCGCTTTACGGCGCAGGAAGTTTTCGTAGTCCCCCGGCCAATCGGTGATCTGCCCCCGATCCAGTTCAAGGATGCGGGTCGCCAGCTTGCGCAGGAACATGCGGTCATGGGTAACGAACAGGAGGGTACCGTCATAACCCATAAGAAACTCTTCCAGCCAATCGATAGACTCGATATCCAGATGGTTGGTGGGCTCATCCAGCAGCAGCAGATCGGGCCCCTGCACCAGCGCTCTGGCCAAGAGCACCCGGCGTTTGAGACCACCGGAGAGGGCTTGGAATTCAATATCGGGATCGAGGGATAGACGCGAAATCGCCGTCTCCACCCGCTGTTCGCTCTGCCAGCCATCTGCAGCTTCCAGATCATGCTGTACGCGTGAGAGTTGCTCCAGCAACTCGTCACTATAGTCTGTGGCAAGCTGCACACTCACATGATGGTAGTTCCGTACCAAGTCGCCAAGCCCCCCAAGGCCGCCGGCCACCACATCAAACACCGAACCGACAAGCCCCTCAGGCACCTCCTGGGTAAGGCGGGTTACCCGAGCGCTCTGCTGCAGTGAGAACTCCCCATCATCGGCCTGTAGCTCTCCGGCAATCAGCTTCATCAGGGTCGACTTGCCGGCGCCGTTGCGGCCCAACAGGCAGATACGCTCGCCCCGCTCTATCGAGAGGTTGACGCCATCGAGCAGGAGTGGGCCGCCAAAGCCAAGTTGAAGATTGCGCAGAGTGAGAAGCGCCATAAGCTGTCCTGGTTGGAAATATAGAGGCGGTGGATTGTACCCTGAAACCAGGGATACCGGGAGCGCCGAAGAGAAGCAGAGAAAAGTAGAGTCAGTAGGGTGGATAAGCGTAGCACATCCACCTTTCGGTGAGGTTCTCAGTATCTGAGTATGGAAAGCTGCATGGCCCACTGTACGCAACCACTTAGCATTTTTCTCTGCGGTCTTTTTGCAGTTTACGTTAACGTAAAGGTGGCGACTTAACAGCTTGTATGTGAAGATTGTGCGAGGTTGTAAAAAGATCAAAACCACGAATAACAAGCCGATACAAGCGATAGGGAGCCAACTGCATGAATACCAAGATTCTTCTACAAGAGTCCGATATGCCCACTCACTGGTATAACGTCATGGCGGATTTCCCCAATCCGCCCGCCCCTCCTCTGGGGCCGGACGGCAATCCGGTGGGGCCCGACGCCCTGGCGGCAATCTTCCCGGAAGAACTGATTAAGCAGGAGATGAGCCAGGAACGCTGGATACCTATTCCGGAAGAGGTAAACGATGCACTCCGCTTATGGCGCCCCTCGCCGCTTTACCGTGCCCACCGACTGGAAAAAGCACTCAACACACCGGCAAAGATCTACTACAAAAACGAGGCGGTAAGCCCCGCCGGTTCCCACAAGCCCAACACCGCCATCCCCCAGGCCTACTACAACAAGCAGGCGGGCATCAAAAAACTCATTACAGAGACCGGTGCCGGGCAGTGGGGCTGCTCCCTTGCGCTGGCCGGGCAGATGTTCGGTCTGGAGGTGGAGGTCTTTATGGTGAAGATAAGTTACCAGCAGAAACCCTACCGCCGCTCCATGATGCAAACCTGGGGGGCGGAAGTCCACGCCAGCCCATCCACGGTCACAGAAACGGGCCGCGGAGTACTGGCAACCGACCCGGACTCTCAGGGCTCCCTTGGCCTCGCAATCTCCGAGGCGGTGGAGATAGCCGCCGGCCGTGCCGATGCCAACTACGCGTTGGGTTCTGTTCTCAACCATGTACTGCTGCATCAGACAGTCATTGGTCAAGAAGCGAAGAAACAGCTGGAGATGGTAGGTGACTACCCGGATATGATCTTCGCTCCCTGCGGCGGCGGCTCCAACTTTGGTGGTATCGCCTTCCCTTTCTTTGCCGATAAAGCAGCAGGAAAAGAGGTCGAACTGGTGGCTGTTGAGCCAACCTCCTGCCCCACCCTCACCCGAGGCAACTACGCCTATGATTTTGGTGATGCCATCGGCATGACACCGCTGCTGAAGATGTACACGCTTGGTCACGACTTTATGCCGCCGGGTATCCATGCCGGTGGCCTGCGCTATCACGGTGACTCCGCTCTGGTGAGCCAGCTCTATAACGAAGGACTGATCAGTGCAATGGCGGTACCCCAGCTGGAGACATTCGAAGCCGGTGTACTGTTTGCCCGCAGTGAAGGCATAGTACCTGCACCGGAATCGACCCACGCCATCGCCGCCACCATTCGTGAGGCCAAGCGCTGTGCAGAGACCGGCGAGGCAAAAACCCTGCTGTTCAACCTCTCCGGCCACGGCCACTTCGACATGAGCTCCTATGATCGCTACTTTGCCGGTGAACTGGAGGACTTTGCATATCCTGAGGAGGCGATCAAAGAATCCCTGGCACATCTTCCACAGGTGGGATAATAGAAAAAGATCACAGAGAACACTGAGGGCGTAGAGAACACTGAGATTTTCTCTGTGCACTCTGCGGTTCTCCGTGTACTCTGTGTTTCTGACTCAGTAATATTAAAGGGCCTCTGTTGAAACCAATATCTGACAAAGACGCCTGGGATGGAGAAGCGGATTGCATCAATTGCACTCTGCGTAATTCAGTTCTGTTTGCCGGGCTGGAAGAGAAGGATTTCGATCAGATTCACCAACCTATCGACCTCTATACTCTACCGGCGGGGTCCATCCTCTACCGTGCGGGTGATAAGGGTGACCGCATGTACACCATTCGTAGCGGTGCCCTCAAACTGGTGCAGTATTTACCAGACGGCACTCAGCGTATCGTCAGACTGATCCGCTCCACCGATGTCATAGGGTTGGAGACGCTGCTGGGACAGAACTACCAGCATGATGCGGTGGCACTTCAGCCAATCCAGGCCTGCAGCCTGCCGGTCAGCGTAGTACAAGCTCTCTCTCAGACCAATCCGAAACTCCACCAGGAGCTACTTAGCCGCTGGCAGAGAGCACTTGAAGAAGCCGATGCCTGGTTGACAGAACTCTCGACCGGTTCAGCCAAACAGCGCATTGCCCGCCTGCTCCTTCGTCTGGTGAGAAACGAGGATACGAGTGAGTGCGAGCTCTTCTCCCGTGAGGATATGGGTGCCATGCTCGGCATCACTACCGAAACCGCCAGCCGCACCATCGCCGAGTTTAAACGACAGAGCCTGCTGATGGAGACTCAACCCAACCACTTCTTGCTCGATATCCGCAACCTCGGGCATATCGCTGAGGATTGAACTTACTTCAAGTGATTGAGTTTTCTCAATGCCAGGAGCTCAGCCACCCTCTAACCTAAACTCCTTTGAGACCCATCGATTTAGAGGAGCAGTTAGTGAGGCAATTCCTATCACCGGAGAGGTATTCCCACTTCACACTGGAGATTGAAAAGGAGGAGTGCCGCTTCGGCAACGTCGATGAGATCGTCAACTATTTAAAGCAGTGTATCGATGCGCATAGCATTGCCGCCTTTATCACCATCTTTGACCATCTGAGCCATACCCATAACATCGTCAACGGTCAGGTCGACAGTGAGATTCTGGATGCAAAAAACATTATCTTCTGTTTTGGCATTACCCTGCAGGACCCTCAGTCCATGGCGTTACGCCCACGCTCAATCGGTGTAGTGGAGTTGGCCGGTTGTTTTATCGTCACCTTCATGGAGACACCCATGCCGGTAGCCAATGTCACCATGGAAAAATGGGCCAAGTCACTTATTGTGGCTGTCTGAAATCAACAACAGTATCACTACCGTAGCCACCAACTCTCTGAACAAACCATCTGCGCTTGTCTTGTGATTATGGGAGGCAATATACACGTTAAAGGTAAGGCTCAGATCACACAAGATGAACGTACTTCATAAGCTCTAACGCGAAATAAACTCCCCCTGTTTTTTACTGCTATATTGAGTATACAAGGCATATAGGGAGGTGCTCATGTACTCATATATCCAGAAATCGTACGCTGCGGCAGTCACCGGCTCTGTACTCCTGTTTGGGGTTACGGCAGTGGTGATTCTATTGACCTATACCGCTGATACGCAGGCGGAGGGTGTCGGCAGGTTTAGCGGCACTGACCAGCTTATTGTGCAGTTCTCCGACAACAAACAGTTCCCCTCTAGCAGAGTGGCTGAGTTAGGAAAAAAAGTTGGCTGGAAGCTGAAATACCTAAGGGCCGGCGGGAAAAAATCCCATGTGATAAAAGTCGCCGGAATGAAAAGTCTTCGCGCCATGAAGAAGCTGGCGGCACAGCTCTCCCAGCAACAGGGTGTGCTCTACGCGGAACCGGACCGTATTCTCCATCCTATCGCTTTTCCCGATGATACCAGTGACACTCACTATCTCCTTCAGTGGCACTACTATGAGTCCATTGGTGGCATTGCAGCACCAGCTGCCTGGAGTGAAAGCACCGGAAGTGGTATCAACGTGGCGGTAATCGACACCGGTTATCGCCCCCACCATGACCTGCTGGGCAACCTGATAACCGATGGCTATGACATGATTGCTGACCCCTTCGTTGCCAACGAATATATTGACGATGGCAGGGATTCGGATGCAGCAGATCCAGGAGACTGGGTGTCGAAGGGCGAGTGTGGCGACGGCTATCCCACGGTAGATTACAACAGCAGTTGGCACGGAACGCATGTCGCCGGCACCATTGCCGCAACGACAAATAATAGCCTAGGAGTCGCCGGTGTCGCACCCGATGCAAGGATTCTGCCCGTGCGTGTACTTGGGAAGTGCGGCGGCTACACCTCAGATATAGCCGACGGTATGCTGTGGGCTGCAGGACTGGATGTACCCGAAGCGTCATTCAACAGCAACCCCGCCAGAGTATTGAATCTCAGCCTCGGGGGGGGTGGCGCCTGTAGCAGAACGATGCAGAATACTATAAACAGCGTCAGAGAAAGTGGAGCGGTCGTCATTGTTGCCGCCGGCAACTCGGCTATGGATATAAGAGGCTTTACCCCCGCCAACTGCAAAAATGTGGTGACTGTTGCAGCAACGACGCGGGAGGGTTCAAGAGCCTGGTACTCCAACTATGGAAAGGGGGTGGATCTCTCGGCCCCCGGTGGGGATACAAGTGTTGAAGGTGAAGACGGCGTTCTCTCCACATACAACAGTGGTAAAAGCGATCCTGCCCCTAGTGGTGACGACACGGGAGATACCTACGCCTACTATCAGGGCACCAGCATGGCCACGCCTCATGTCGCCGGCGTTGCCGCCTTGATGTTATCGGTGAAACCTGAGTTGACTCCAGATGACGTGGAGAGCCTTCTGAAGTCTTCAGCCAGGGCATTTCCCCAGTCATGCTCCAAGTGTGGCACTGGCATTCTTAACGCGGGCGACGCAGTCGCTGCCGCACAGGCCTTTACAGGTGGTGACGGCGGCGATAGTGGTGACGGTGGCGACAAATGCCGCGGTGGTCCGAAGAAATGTCCTAGATAGTATTCACAAAAAGCGGTACGCTGAGAACGCAAAGGAGACGCAGAGAAAAGCGTTAGAGAACCTCCCTGTACTCTGCTCTCTTTCGCGGCCTCCGCGTTTTCTGCACTTGGTTGGTTGATCTCTTGGCAGACACAAACACCTACCGTACCTTTAACCACTGCCACCGCCGTTTTGCTGTATGCTTTCAATCAAAGCACTGGACTGCCCAACTTTGATTAATGAACCCCAGGAGCCTGTCCGAGAATAGGACACCTACTGCGGAAATCCCATTTTGGCCCTTTTTTCCGCTCATTTTCGTTGAATAAGAGTAACTATTCGCCTCAAATGAACAAAAAAAATGGCTCAAAATGGACTTCCCTCGCTACGGTGCCTATTCTCGGACAAGCTCCTAGATTCCCCCCCCTACTTCTACTGTTTCTACTCCTGACGGGTTGCGCCAGTACAGCACGCTTCCCTGACAACCCAGCACTTAATGATGTAATCGTACCGGAAACCGGGCATGGCTTAGCAGAGAAGGACAATGGCGACATTCTCCTGCTGCTCAGTTTCTCCGGCGGTGGAAGCCGGGCATCGGCACTCGCCTACGGTGTGTTGGAGCAACTGCGTCGCACACCGCTAAAAAGTGGAAGTCAAAGCCTGCTCGACGAAGTGGATATGATTTCAGCCGTCTCCGGCGGCAGCATTACCGCCGCCTATTTCGGGCTATACGGCGAGCGACTGTTTCGAGATTTCAGAAAGGATTACCTTGAGCGTGACATATCACAGGAGCTGAAAAGTACCCTGCTATCACCCAACTCATTGTCGAGGCTCAGCTCCGACACTTTTGGCTCCGGCGATCTGCTCGATGAATACTTGCGCAAACGGCTCTTTGGCGATACCCCATTGAGTCAGTTGCTGGACAGCAAGGGGCCCTATATTCAGATCAATGCCACCGACCTCTTCAAGGGCGGTCGCTTCTCCTTCACTGCCGAGCAGTTTGCACTGATCTGCTCAGACATTGATGGTTTTCCTGTTGCACGGGCAGTCGCCGCCTCCAGTGCGGTACCACTGATTTTTACCCCCATCACCCTGACCAATCGGGCCAACAGCTGTGGTTACACGGCACCCGAGTGGATCCGGAAAACGACTATTGAAGAGGAGCCCAACTCCCGACGCAGTCGTGCCGCCCACTATATGAGTACCTATCTTGATAGGGAGAAGCACCCCTATATCCACCTTCTCGATGGCGGCTTGACCGACAACCTTGGGCTCCGCGCCATCATCGATCGTATTGAGGTAGAAGAAGGGCTATGGAATACGCTGCAGCGATTTAATCAGGAAAAGGTCAAACATATCGCTCTGATCACGGTGGATGCATCGGCCACGACAGCTTCAAAATGGGAGCTATCAGCAGCAGCCCCCCCTGTCGAGGCAGTACTGGATGCAGCCACCACGGCCCCCCTGGAGAACTACAACTTCGAGACTCTGGAACATCTGCGAAATAATCTGCCAAAGTGGATAGAGGAGGTGCAGCAAGCCAGTTGCCAAAGCAGTGATGGGTGCAAAGGGCCAGAACTCTATTTTATCGAGTTGCACCTGGATAGCATTCCAGATCCGGCGGTAAGGGCAAGGCTCACCTCGGTAGCCACAAACTTTTCACTCCCTGAAGGCATACCGGCACAACTGATCAATGCCGGTAAAAAGTTGCTACAACTTCATCCCGAGTACCGACGGTTGTTAAAAAACAGCGGTGCAGGTGACACGCCATAAAAGCCATCTGATCACATCGACATTTCAAGATCATCGATCACTGCATCTATTCCGGCCTGGGCACAGGCCTCATCCGTAACGCCCGAGGGGGCGCCGCTCACGCCCACGGCGCCCAGCAGTGCACCTCCCGCTTGGATCGGCAGGCCTCCGGCAGACATCACCAGCCCCTCGACCCGTCCGATCGGTGTACCGGCACGATCACTCATAGCCGATGTTGCCGCATTGAAATTGGCTGCTGTATAGGCCTTTTGGTGACTGATTTTGAGTGTAACGGGAGAGGCGATAGTGTCACGCAACACCGCCTGCACAAGACCATTGCGATCAACTACCGTGACAGCGATCTGAATACCCTCTTTGCGACAGGCATCAACTGCACCTTTGGCAATAGTCATGGAGGTGTCCATGGTCAGTCGTTTGAGAGGTACCATCATCGCCTCATCATCGTCAGCCATGGAAACAAAAGGAACGGCGCAGAGCAGCGCCACAGCAAGTGCTCTTTTCATCTTTCAACTCCTCCTTTGGGAATTGCGGTTTTGTAAACTGGAAAAGCACCGCTCTGTTTTAGTATTTATAAGTTTGAGCGGACGAAATAGAAGATAGCACAAGCTGGCGTATCCGCCAGATCAGGAATACCACAGCATGGCAGCGGGTATATAGGGAAGAGGATAAATTAGGGCTGCTTGTAGTGATCGCCCACGTAGCGCTCGACGATCTGCTGAAACTCTTCGGCGATACCGTCACCCTTCAGGGTCACCGTCTTCTCACCATCCTCATAGACCGGCGCCACCGGTGTCTCGCCGGTACCGGGTAGGCTGATGCCGATGTTGGCATGTTTGCTCTCGCCCGGGCCGTTGACCACACAACCCATGACGGCTACGGTCATGGTCTCGACACCAGGGTGTTGCGCTTTCCACAGCGGCATCTGCTCACGCAGGTAGGCCTGGATATCCTGGGCCAGTTGCTGGAAAACGGTGCTGCTGGTGCGGCCGCAGCCGGGGCAGGCGATGACCATGGGAGTGAAGGAGCGCAGCCCCATGGATTGAAGAATCTCCTGGGCCACCACCACCTCCTGGGTGCGGGCGCCGCCGGGATCGGGAGTGAGGGAGATGCGAATGGTATCGCCGATACCCTCCTGCAGCAGCACCGCCAGGGCGGCGGTTGAAGCGACGATACCCTTGGAACCCATACCCGCTTCGGTAAGCCCGAGGTGCAGAGCGTAGTCACACTCTTTTGCAAGCTCACGGTAGACAGCGATCAGGTCTTGCACTCCACTCATTTTGACTGAGAGGATGATTCGATCCCTACCAAGACCCAACGCCTCCGCCTTTTGTGCACTCTCCAGCGCCGAGACCACCATGATCCGGCGGATCATCTGATCATTATCCAGGGGCTCATTAGAACGGGCGTTCTCATCCATCATCCGTGCCACCAACTCCTGGTCCATACTGCCCCAGTTGACACCGATCCGCACCGCTTTGTCGTAGCGCACCGCCAGTTCGATCATAGAGGCGAACTTGTCATCCCGCTTGGCGCCACGTCCGACATTACCGGGGTTGATCCGGTACTTCTCCAGGGCCTGGGCGCAGGCCGGATACTGCTCCAGCAGTTTGTGACCGTTGAAGTGGAAATCCCCCACGAGAGGCACATGACAGCCGGCCTTCTCCAAGGCTTGGCGAATCTCCGGCACCGCTTGAGCGGCGGCTTCGGTGTTGACGGTGAGACGTACCAGTTCGGAGCCCGCCTGTGCCAACTGCAGCACCTGTTCAGTGGTAGCACCCACATCCGCCGTATCGGTGTTGGTCATCGACTGCACCACCACCGGAGCGTTGCCGCCCACCAGAACACTACCGACCCGGACGGCGATGGTGGAGTGACGATTTACCGGAGAGTCAGGCATAAGAACGTCCTTAATAAATAGGGCCAGGGTGAAATTTTTTCATGCAGCATGTGAATTTTGCCACTTCGCCGGCAAAATTCCGCTCTGGCCCGAATGGCACTGGCTTGGCACTGATTTTTTGTAGGAGCGACTTCAGTCGCGAGCGGCGTGGCAGTAATAGTTGATATTGTGCCCGATTCCATCGCGACTGAAGTCGCTCCTACAACAGAACAGCCTAAAATAGAGGCTTTTCTCTGAAGTAAAAAGTAAAAGAAGAAGTAAAAGGGGTCAGTACCCTTTAATTCTAACGAGGGGGTCAGGTTAACGAACTTTGCTGCTAAAATTAAAGGGTACTGACCCCTTTTACCCTGACCCCTTTTACCCACTTTTTCCGGGCTAGATGCCACCCCGACGGGCAGCCACACGCAGACGCAGGGCGTTGAGTTTAATGAAGCCCTCGGCATCCTTGTGATCATAGGCACCTTCGTCCTCTTCAAAGGTAGCGATATCTTCATCGAACAGGCTGTTGGTTTCAGACTTGCGGCCGGCGACAATGATGTTGCCCTTGTAGAGTTTCATGCGCACGGTGCCGTTAACCACCTCTTGAGTATGGTCGATCAGTGCCTGTAGCGCCTCTCGCTCGGGGCTCCACCAGTAACCGTTGTAGATCATGTCGGCATACTTGGGCATCAGTTCATCTTTCAGATGGGCTGCCTCACGGTCGAGTGTGAGGGACTCCATGGCACGGTGGGCACGTAGCATAATGGTGCCGGCAGGGGTTTCGTAACAGCCACGGGACTTCATACCGACGTAACGATTCTCAACGATATCGTCACGACCGATACCGTTTTCGCCACCCACCTTGTTGAGATACTCCATGATGGTCGCTGCACTCATCGCCTCACCATTAATGGCAACAATATCACCCTTCTCATAGGTAAGTTCCACATAGGTGGGCTGGTCGGGAGCCTCCTCGGGAGAGACGGTCCAGCGCCACATATCTTCCTCAGGCTCTGCCCAGGGGTCTTCAAGGATGTCGCCCTCGTAGGAGATGTGCAGCAGGTTGGCATCCATCGAGTAAGGAGACTTCTTGCCCTGCTTCTTGAAATCCACCGGGATACCGTGCTCCGCAGCGTACGCCATCAGCTTCTCACGGGAGAGCAGGTCCCACTCACGCCAGGGGGCTATTATCTTCACGTCGGGCATCAGGGCATAGGCACCGAGCTCAAAGCGAACCTGATCATTACCCTTGCCGGTGGCGCCGTGAGAGATAGTGTCAGAGCCGGTCTCTTTTGCGATCTCAATCAGACGTTTGGCGATCAGCGGGCGGGCGATGGAGGTACCCAGCAGGTACTCACCCTCATAGATAGCGTTGGCACGGAACATCGGAAAGACGTAGTCGCGGGCAAACTCTTCACGCAGATCTTCAATGTAGATCTCCTTGATGCCGGCGGCCTCTGCTTTGGCGCGGGCAGGCTCGACCTCTTCGCCCTGACCGATATCGGCGGTAAAGGTCACCACCTCACATTTGTATTCGTCCTGCAGCCACTTGACGATGATTGAGGTATCCAGTCCACCGGAATAAGCCAATACGACCTTGTTGACGCCAGACTCTGACATGAGGGTTTGCTCCGAATGTGTATGGGGCCGCTTCACTACGGCCACCGTGAAAAAGTAAACGGGGAATTATAGCGTAGAAAATCACCACCCGGAAACGGAAAAACTGGAGCCAGGGGGCCGCGAATAAAAATGTATGCACGCAAATACCTGAAGGGGGCACCAAAGGAGTCGTATTTGCGTTTATTTTCGTTCATTTCCGGCTTATATTTGGAGCAACCTTCTAGGGAAGCTCTGAATAGGTCTGGCCGAATTGAATTGTGCTCAGAAGGCGCAAGATCAAGGCGAAGATCGCGGCTAATAGCAGGCTATTAGCAAGATTTTCAACACAGATATTGCGTCTACTGAGTGCAAGGCAATCGGTCATGACTTGTTCAGCGCTTCCCTAGACCGCCTGTTTAAGGAAGGGTGTCAATGCGGTGAGAAAAGCATCCGGCTGCTCGGAGTAGACCCAGTGGCCCGCACCGGGGATAGAGCGAAATCGGGAGAATGGAAAATAGCGCTGAACAGCCTCACCACTGGCGGCAGTGACATAATTGGAATCACTACCATGAATAAATAGCGCCTTGCCCGGATATTGCCGGCTACCCAGATGTTCGGGAAAGATAAGGATATCGTCCATCCCCGCTTGTAGCCCCTCCAGATTCACCCGCCAGCGCCACTGGCCTGACTCCTGCACCAGGTTCTGCAGTAGATACTGACGCAGCCCCCTTTCCGGCAAGGATGATGACAACAACCCATCAGCCTCGTCGCGGTCAGACAAGACACTAAGATCCAACTGCTGCAAAACATCATAGATAACAGAAAACCGATTGGAATAGTTTACCGGGGCGATATCTACCACTACCAGGCCGGCCACCCGCTCCGACCACTCCAAGGCCAGCCACATCGCTGCCTTGCCCCCCATGCTATGACCAACCAGCAGGACTGAATCCAGGCCATGTTCATCCAATAGTTCAATCAGATCTGCAGCCAATGCAGGGTAACCGACATCATCAGAATGGGGTGAGCGACCGTGATTACGCAGATCGGGAACAATGATATGAAAATCACCTTCCAGTCTACGGGCGATGCTGTGCCAGTTGGATGACGAACCCAGAAGCCCATGAAGCAGTATCAGCGTTGGTCGCTGATCGCTATAGGTACCGTATTCTCGGTAATAGAGCTTCACCGAAATTCTCCATATTTTCCGAAAAGCGTTATCAGCCGGAAATGAACGCGAATAGACGCCAATAAAACCTGAGCCTATTTGATTAGTGTCCTAAATTTGCCACTGAGCACTTAGGGAAGCTCTGAACAAGTCATGACCGATTGCCTTGCACTCAGTAGACGCAATATCTGTGTTGAAAATCTTGCTAATAGCCTGCTATTAGCCACGATCTTCGCCTTGATCTTGCGCCTCCTGAGCACAATTCAATTCGGCCAGACTTATTCAGAGCTTCCTTAGTCTCACGCAAGGCATCCAAAGGCGCCTATAAAAGTATTCGCGTTTATTTGCGTTCATTCGCGGCTAAAAACGAGTCTCACTTACGCTTACGCGGTGGCATCAGGTCGGTGATGCTTCCCTCCGCCATCTCGGCAGCGAAGCAGATGGTCTCATTCAGTGTCGGATGGGGGTGAATGGTCAGACCAATATCCTCGGCATCCGCACCCATCTCCAGTGCCAATACCGTCTCACCAATCAACTCACCGGCGTTAACACCAACGATGCCGGCACCTAGAATGCGCTTGGTTTTGGGATCAAACAGTAGTTTTGTCATACCCTCGTCACGACCTATACCTAAAGCACGCCCGGAAGCTGCCCATGGGAACGCCCCCTTCTCATATTCGATACCTTGTGCCTTGGCTTCGGTCTCGGTCAGCCCCATCCAGGCCACCTCCGGATCGGTATAGGCCACTGAAGGAATAGTCAGCGGATCAAACAGTGCATGCTGCCCGGCGATCACCTCGGCAGCCACTTTCGCCTCGTGGGTCGCCTTGTGGGCCAGCATGGGGTTGCCCACCACGTCACCAATGGCGTAGATATTGGGCACATTGGTACGCATATGTTGATCCACCGGGATAAAACCACGCGCATCGACGGTAACCCCGGCATGCTCTGCACCAATCAACTTGCCGTTGGGCTGACGGCCCACCGCTACCAGCACCTTGTCGTAGGTCTGTGGTTTTTCCGGTGCATTCTTGCCTTCGAAGAAGACCTTCAGGCCACCCTTCTGAGCCTTGATCTCGGTCACCTTGGTCTCCAGCATGATGCTGTTGAACTTACTATTGAGACGCTTCTGCAGTGGACGCACAAGATCCTTGTCGCAACCGGGAATCAGGCTTGGCTGAAGCTCGACCACGTCGATCTGGCTACCCAGAGTGCTGTAGACGGTGCCCATCTCCAGTCCGATGATGCCACCGCCGACCACCAGCATCTTTTTCGGCACATCCTCCAGTGCCAATGCACCGGTGGAGTTAATCAGGCGGGGATCGTCATTGGGAAAGCCGGGGATATCCACCGGCCTGGATCCACAAGCGATAATGGCGTTGTCAAAACCGATAGTACGGCGACCCTCACCTGTCTCCACGGCGATCCGGTTGGGAGATTCAAACTGGGCCCAGCCCTGAACTACTTCCACCTTGCGCTGTTTGGCAAGAGCAGCAAGCCCCTGGGTAAGCCGCCCCACCACCTTCTCCTTACCGCTACGTAGTTTGGCGAGGTCCACCTTCGGCTTACCGAAGCTGATCCCCATATGCTCCATCTCCGCCGCTTCGTTGATCACGTCTGCCGCATGGAGCAACGCTTTGGAGGGAATACAGCCGACGTTGAGACAGACCCCACCGAGGCTGGCGTGACGCTCTATCAATACTGTTTTCAGTCCCAGGTCAGCCGCCCGGAAAGCAGCGGTGTAGCCACCTGGACCGGCACCGAGAACAACCACTTCCACCTGCATATCAGCGGCACCCTTCATCGCCCCTGAAACGGGTGCGGCACTGGGCTCATGCCGAATATCTACGGCTTCACCCTCGGCCAACTCCATACTGAGGATAGCGCCACCCTTGGAGATGGCATCCCCCACCTTTACCATTAGCTGCTTCACCATTCCGGCATGGGGTGAAGGAATGGTCATGGTAGCCTTGTCACTCTCCAGAGTGACCAGAGCATCTTCGACCGCCAGGCTGTCACCATTCGAGACCAGCACCTCAATGATATCAACCGACTCAAAATCACCGATATCCGGCAGAGTGACCTCAACAATGTTGCTCATCTTTTTTCCTTCATTGGTCGTGTGGTTAGCAGTTTTTCCATATTTTCCTTAGAAATCACAAAATCAGCGGAAAAATGAAAATATTATTTGGACATACATCCAATATTGGTCGCCGCCTACAAAAACAGAAGAAGAGTAGCCTATCTAGGTATAAATTTAAATAATAATTAAGCCATTTATAGAGAAAGGACTATATTTCCTTCTTTTTTCTTAGTAAAAAAAGAAAAAGTGGCTATGTACAATAGCCCTGAAGCACTATCTTCATAGAAAAAAGTGCACCTGCAGGAGCGGATTTATTCGCGATCAGGCTCCGGGGCATGTTCTTCGCGAACAAGTTCGCTCCTACACCCGGTTCCCGGATTATTGTGCACAGCCATTAAAGAAAATTTAGGCTTTTTTTAGAAAACCCCACTCCCCTGCTTACGTTGCACTCTACTTTTTAAAAATCAGGAGCCGCAGGATGAGTCACCACACTTACAGCAACAAGCGCCGAATATCAGTGAGCAGACCTGAGAGCAGGGTAGTGAAATGGGCTGCCTGAGCACCATCGATCACCCGATGATCGTAAGAGAGTGAAAGCGGCAGAGTAAGCCTGGGATTAAATGCACTCCCATCCCACACCGGTTTCATAAATGAACGGGAGACACCGAGAATGGCCACCTCGGGCGCATTGACGATGGGTGTAAAAGCGGTCCCTCCGATGCCACCCAGGCTTGAGATAGAAAAACAGCCCCCCTGAAGGTCTGCAGGTGACAGCTTACCTTCCCGGGCACGGCTACTGACATCCATCAGCTCCCTGGCCAGATCGTAGATTCCCTTCTTATCCACATCACGGATAACCGGCACCATCAAACCGTTAGGAGTATCGACGGCAATACCGATATGGAAATACTTTTTGTAGATCAAGCTCGTGCCGTCCTGACTCAGGGAGCTGTTGAACTCCGGCTGCTGCTGTAAAGCACCTACACAGGCCTTCATCAAAAAGGGCATAAAGGTAAGCTTTACATCCTGCTTCGCGGCGACACCCTTCTGGGCTTGACGAAATGCCTCAAGCTCAGTGATATCCGCCTCATCAAACTGGGTGACATGGGGGATATTGAGCCAGCAGGCACTGAGGTGCGTGCCACTGATCTTCTTGATCCGGCTAAGAGGCTGCTCCTCAATCTCACCAAATCTTGAGAAGTCCACTACCGGAACCGAGGGCGGCTGAAATGCTCCACTGGGTGTCGCAACAGTGCTGCCACCACTTAGTGTCTGTTTGATATAGGCCTGCACATCATCCCGAGTGACACGTCCTTTATTACCACTGCCCTTTACACACAACAGGTCAACGCCCAGCTCCCTGGCAAAACGGCGCACCGATGGGCCGGCATGTGTACGATCAACGACAGTATCAGATGCACTAACCGGTACTGGGGGCTGCAGTGTCATCTTCTCACCCGGCAGACGTTGCGCCTGATTAAACTCAGGCTCCGGTTCTGCAGTGGGGGTAGAGGCCGGCGCTTGGGCAGTCTCCACCTCCTCCGCCGCGGGAGCCGGCGGCTCGCCTGCTGAGGCACTCTCTTCGGTTATCGCCTCACTGTCGGACTGTAACGTTAACAGTAGATCCCCTTCGCCGATGGTATCGCCAACCTTGACCACAACCTCTTTCACCGTGCCAGCGAGTGGTGAAGGTATCTCCATTGTTGCCTTATCACTCTCCAGAGTGGCGAGGGACTGATCCACCTCAATGCGGTCTCCGGCAGAGGCCAGCACCTCAATCACCTCTACCCCGGAAAAATCTCCGATATCCGGAACTAAAACTTTTATCTCACTACCCACGTTGGGTCCTCCAACAAGCATTGAACAGTTGTTCGATGCGATAAATCAAAAAAGCAGATAAACACAATCCCTATAGCCTCGCGTAGGAGCGAACTTGTTCACAAGGAACACCCCTCGGAGCTGATCGCGAACCAGTTCGCTTCTACACCGTTGTCGGGTTGGGCTTTTCCGGATCGATGCGATACTTCTTAATCGCCTTCCCAACCATAGAGGCATCAACCGCTCCCTCATCCGCCAAACTCTTGAGGGCAGCCACTACAATGTAGAAACGGTTCACCTCAAAGAACTTGCGCAGCTGACTGCGCTGATCACTGCGACCATAACCGTCCGTACCAAGTACCCTGTAGTTTTGTGGCACCAATGAACGAATCTGATCTGCATAAGAGCGAATGTAATCTGTCGCCGCCAACACCGGCCCCTTTCTCTTGGCCAGCAGCTGCTCGACATAGCTGATCCGTGGCTTCTTCTCCGGGTGCAGCATATTCCAACGCTCTACATCCAGACCTTCGCGACGCAGTTCGTTAAAACTGGTGACACTCCAGACATCTGCAGAGATATTGAAATCCTGCTCCAGCAGATCAGCGGCAGCGATCACCTCACGCAAAATGGCACCACTACCGAGTAGCTGAGCCCGCAATTTTTTACGTCCACCCACTCTGTAGAGATACATCCCCTTGAGAATCCCCTCCTCTACACCCTTCGGCATGGCGGGCTGGAGGTAGTTCTCATTCATCACGGTGATGTAGTAGAAGACATTCTCCTGCTCCTGGTACATACGGCGAATGCCGTCCTGCACCACCACCGCCATCTCATAGGCGAAGGCCGGATCGTAAGAGACACAGTTTGGAATCGTCGCCGCCTGCAGATGGCTGTGACCATCCTGATGCTGCAGCCCCTCACCCGCCAGAGTGGTGCGACCGGCGGTACCGCCGATGAGGAAACCGCGCGCCTGCATGTCACCCGCCGCCCACGCAAGATCACCGATGCGCTGAAAGCCAAACATTGAGTAATAGACATAGAACGGGATCATGCTGATCCCGTGATTGCTGTAGGAGGTGGCGGCAGCGATCCATGAGGACATGGCACCCGCTTCATTGATACCCTCCTGAAGAATCTGTCCCTTCTTGTCTTCCCGGTAATACATCACCTGGTCAGAATCCACAGGGGTATAGAGCTGCCCCACAGAGGAGTAGATACCGAGCTGACGGAACATCCCCTCCATGCCAAAAGTACGCGCCTCGTCAGGAATGATCGGCACCACGAATTTACCCAGCTCTTTATCCCGTATCAGAGTCGTCAGCAGGCGAACAAAGGCCATGGTGGTGGACATCTCTTTCTTACCACTACCCTCGAGCAGCGCCTTGAAACTCTCCAGAGGCGGCGCTTTAAGTTTTGGGGCATCTGTAAAACGTGCCGGCAAATAACCACCCAGGGCCTGACGACGCTCCTGCATATATTTCAGCTCCGGGCTGTCTGCCGGTGGCTTATAGAACGGAGTGGCGTTTAGCTGTTCATCAGGGATAGGGATATTGAAGCGGTCACGGAACGCCTTCAGTGCCACCTCGCCCATCTTCTTCTGGGAATGGGTGATATTCTGCCCTTCACCGGCAACACCCATACCGTAACCCTTGACGGTTTTAGCCAGAATCACTGTCGGTTGGCCGGTATGTTTTACCGCCGCCGCATAAGCCGCGTAGACCTTGTGGGGATCATGGCCACCACGGTTGAGACGCCACAGATCCTCATCGGTCATATTGGCGACCATCTCCTCAAGCTCTGGATATTTGCCAAAGAAGTGTTCACGAGTGTAGGCACCCCCCTTGGCCTTATAAGCCTGGTAGTCACCATCCACGCACTCCTCCATGCGCTTCAACAGCAGGCCACTTTTATCCCGAGCCAGCAAGGGATCCCAATATCCGCCCCACACCACCTTGATCACATTCCAGCCGGCACCACGGAATCCCGCCTCCAACTCCTGGATAATTTTTCCATTGCCGCGTACCGGACCATCTAGGCGTTGGAGATTACAGTTGACCACGAACACCAGGTTGTCGAGGCGTTCGCGCCCCGCCAGAGAGATAGCGCCCAGTGCCTCAGGCTCATCCATCTCACCATCACCCATAAAGGCCCAGACTTTGCGCTGGTCAGTCCCCACCACGCCGCGATCATTCAGATAGCGCATAAAGCGCGCCTGATAGATCGCCATCAGGGGACCCAGCCCCATGGAGACAGTGGGAAACTGCCAAAATCCGGGCATCAACCAAGGGTGGGGATAGGAGGAGAGACCACCGCCGTCCACCTCTTGGCGGAAACAGTTAAGTTGATCTTCACTAATGCGTCCTTCGAGAAAGGCACGTGCATAGATGCCCGGGGCTGAGTGCCCCTGAAAGAAGACCAAATCCCCATCCCTTGCATCACTACGGCCGTGGAAGAAGTGGTTAAATGCCACATCGAAGAGGGTTGCGGCTGAGGCAAAGCTGGAGATATGCCCACCAAGCTCAGTGGATATACGGTTGGCCTGCACCACCATAGCCATAGCATTCCAACGAATAAATGAGCGAATTCGGCGCTCCATTGCGCGGTCACCCGGGAAACGCTCCTGCTGAGTGACAGGAATAGTATTTACATAAGCGGTATTGCCACTATGGGGCAAATAGGCGCCGGAACGGCGCGCCTTGTCGATTAGACGTTCAATAAGGTAGTGGGCTCGATCAGTTCCTTCGTTTTCCAGTACACCATCAAGTGCCTCAAGCCACTCCTGGGTCTCCTGGGGGTCAATATCCGGTCTCATACCATAAACTCTCTATAATATTCACGTTGGTTAAATTTATTCTTCAACAGTAGTAGCAAGCATATAGAGGATTACAATCAACTATTAACTAATTATTGGTTTATTCAATTCTCTATATTGCATTTCTCAATATAGAGAATTATATACGCCAACCCCTCTCCTTAATACGACAAATTAACCATGGAAATAGAGCATGGAGAAAAAATCATAGACATAAAAAAAGTGCCGCCGGTAAATACCGACGGCACTTTTATTAGCATAACTCCTCACTTGAGGAGCAGGCATGTCGAGCGAGATTAGATATCTTTGTTGGAGCGATGCTCTTCCATACTCTTACGCATAGCAGCCTGCTGCTCTTTAGAGGCATTACGCTGCTCTTCAACACGCTTCATCATCTCAGCACGACGCTCTTCCATCTGCTTGGCCATCTCATCACGACGGGCAGTGAAGTCACCGTTAGGACGCTCGAAAGAAGGACGAGCGAAAGAAGGGCGAGCGAAAGGCTGTGGTTGCTGACCGGCAAACTGCTCTGCATACTTGCGCTGTGCTTCAATAGCATCCTGCATAGCCTTGGCCTGCTGATCGGCAAAAGCTTTCTGCTGCTCAGCCATCTCCTTCTGCTGCTCTTCGGTCAGTGGAGCGGGAGCACCGTAACCGCGTGGAGCGCCATAACCGTAGTAAGGGTTGTTGTAGCCGTAACCGCGGTTATAACCATTGCCGTAGCCATTGCCATTGCCACGAACGCTGCTATTACCGCTGAAGCCCATGCTGAAAGAACCGGAAGCATCGCCGGATCCATCACCAAAACCTGAACCGTTGTTGCCATAACCGTTGTTGCCATAACCGTTGTTGCCCCACCAGGCACTAGCGGTCATCGAAATAGTAGTAAGAGCTGCAGCAGCAACCAACTTGGTAAATTTGTTCATTATGTGTGTCCTGTAATAATTATTTTGCCGAAAAAGAGGGACAGGCCAATCCGCCAGTCACCCCATAAAAATCCGACATTTATAAAACTATCTTGGCACCTCCTTGTGCCGTAAGCCTCTCAGAGGCAGAGAGGCGCACTCAACCTTATTTGGCTGGTGCAGCGGCAGGAGCAGCAGGTGCTGGGTAGCCGTAAGGTGCTGGGTAGCCGTAAGGAGCTCCATAACCGTAAGGTGCTCCGTAACCGTAGCCACGATTGTAGTAATCATTGTTTCCACGACCATAGCCGGAACCATAGCCGGAACCACGACCACTGAAGCTCATGTTGAAATCACCCATCATGTCGCCCCAGCCGTCACCCCAACCGTTGTTGCCCCAGCCGTTGTTGCCCCAACCATTGTTGTTCCAAGGACCACCCCAGGCGGATACAGATGCAGATGCGACGAGCATAGTAACGACAGCAGCAGCTTTAACTATTTTTTTCATAACTATTCTCCGTAATATTTCTGAATATCTAGTTTTCGGTAAGAAAGCCTCTCACTACACTGCCTTCATGGTGTAAAAGAATATTAGTAGTTTCTTAATTTAGCAAATAGCTTTTTTTTATGGCTTATAAAATTTATTTATAGGGTAAGGGTAATTACTAATAATACCCTTAAAAACAAACCTCCATGAAGGAGGTTTGTAATGACTTGCGGGGAGGTTTACTCGAAATCGGGATCCGGCGGTGGATTACCGTCATAGATATCGTTGCGACGCTTCTGTAGGTGGGCGTCACGGGAGAACTCATAGGGATCAAGGGCGGCCTCTTCCATCACACGACTGGCACCGAGGAGGTCAGCGCGCTTATCCACCCCACGCAAAGCAACAAGCGCATAGCGCCGTGAGTTAGGAGTGACATAAGCCACCGGATCGGTATACCAGTCAACAACAATACCGAAGATCCCACGGCCGCTGCTCGGCCCAAGTATCGGTAATACGATATAAGGGCCGGGACCGGCACCCCAGGCACCTAAGGTCTGGCCAAAGTCCTCGCCATACTTCTGCATATTCATATTGCTGGCGACATCAAAGAAGCCGAGGATGCCAACGGTTGAGTTAACAAGCACCCGCCCAACATCAGACGCAGCTCGCTTCAACTTAAACTGCAGAAGATTGTTGATTGCAGAACCGACGTCCGCCAGGTTACCAAAAAAGTTACTGATACCACGATCCAGCGGTGCCGGAGTGATTGCCCGGTAGCCTTCAGCCAGTGGCGTGATCAACGCTTCATCAAGGGCGTCATTAAATGAGTACATCACCCGATTGAAGCCTTCTATGGGATCACGAGGATCCTGATAGTCACTGGTTGTCGCACAACCGGTTAGCAGAAGAAACAGTGCGCTGACCAACACTACCTGTAGCCGTCCGATAACACCACGAGAAACCATCTTATTATTTATTTGTTTTGCCATAGCTTCCTCAACCACTGACTCCCTGAGAGGGTAAGAAGAACAATGGAATATAGTCCATTACAGCTAGCCCAATGCAGAAGAGCGTCACATTCTTATCCTGTAGTCTCGCATTATGCACACTCTATCCCGAGTATTGAACCTTTTATTTCGGCGGCTGAGTGGAAAAGTTTAATGCCCTAACTATAGCAATATTTTTGTATCGCGCTATAGCCTGTACGCCAAGACCATTCGAATTCAACCACACTTTGCTTTACCCTATGCCGCCATGAATGAGATAAATTACAATCCCGCCATCGCCCATCGCTTTCGCGGTTTTCTTCCCGTAGTAGTTGATGTTGAGACTGGTGGTTTTAACGCCGACAGTGATGCTCTGCTTGAAATTGCGGCGGTAACACTGTGTATGGACGACGAGGGTATGCTGCACCCGGCAGAGACACACGCCTGCCACGTTGAACCCTTCGTCGGAGCCAATATCGATCCAAAGGCACTGGCGTTTAACGGCATCGACCCGGACCACCCATTCCGCCAGGCTCTGCCCGAGAAGGAGGCACTGAAAAAGATTACCACGCCAGTCCGCAGGGCGGTCAAGGCCAGTGGCTGCAACCGTGCCATACTGGTGGGGCACAACGCTTTCTTTGATCTCGGTTTCGTCAATGCTGCAATGGCGCGAACCGAATTTAAGCGCAACCCTTTTCACCCCTTCAGCACCTTCGATACAGTCTCCCTGTCAGGTCTTGTCTATGGCCAGACGGTACTTGCCAAGGCGGTGCAGGCTGCGGGAATTGAGTGGGATAACAGCGAGGCACACTCCGCCATCTACGACACAGTGAAGACAGCTGAGCTGTTCTGCACCATCATCAACCAGTGGCAGAAGCACTGTCCAGACCAGCCCTGGCTACCATTACAATCTGAGTAAGAAGGGCCTCTCAGAGAGTGACCTGATATCCATCGCACCTCAAGCAAAACACTACCGAAAAACCACAGTGCTTACACTATCCGTAGGAGCGGTTTCTCGAACCGCGATGGAAAGACCAACTTGGTGCAAATGTTCATCGCGCTTCAAGAAAGCGCTTCTACAGTCGAAACGCCCCACCTTTGATCCGCTTTTAAATGGTGAGTCACATACAGAAACAAGCAAAAAAAACCGGCGATCCTCACGGGTCGCCGGTTTTTCTGTCTGGATTAGGAGAATAGCTTATTCCGCCTCATCCTCGGGCCACTTCTTGGCCGCTTCTTCAGCCATCTTCTGCAACTCACCACTGGCGTGCATCTCCAGAGTGATATCACAGCCACCCACCAACTCACCATCGATATAGAGCTGCGGGAAGGTTGGCCAGTCCGCATAACGGGGAAGGTTCTCAAAGATCTCAGGATCGGCAAGAACGTTTATGTAAGCAAACTTAACACCACAAGCCTGTAGGGCTGCGGCCGTGCGGGAGGAGAACCCACACTGTGGAAACTGCGGAGTTCCCTTCATATAGAGCACTATGGGGTTACCCTCCACCTGCTCCTTGATACGATCCAGTACGTCCATCGATTCACCTCAATTCGGTCATCACTAAAATAGTCCCTTGAATATGGGCCCCTGAATACACTTTTTCAAGTTAGGGAGCCTCTGGATAAGTCTGGCCGAATTGAATTGTGCTCAGGAGGCGCAAGATCAAGGCGAAGATCGCAACTGATAGCAGGCTATTAGTAAGATCTTCAACGCAGATATTTCGCCTCCTGAGTGCAAGGCAATCGGTCATGACTTGTTCAGAGGCTCCTTAGGTTAAAATAGCTTCAGTGTAGCGATACCAGTAGTGATTAGGCCAATCAGCAGATTGATACCGATAATACGACGAATCTGATTCATATGTGCACCCGCAGCAGGGAGATTACCCTCTGCTAATGCCTCACCCATGCGCCGATAGGGCTGAGTATATATATAGGCAAAGAGCACCATCATCACCAGCCCCAGAGCCAGCATCAGATAGACATACCACCCTGCCTGCCCCTGAAATGGGACAAAGTATATCCACAAGCCGGATATCAGGATCAAAACGATGGACACCCATACCCAAGTAAAGAAACGATCAAGCACCCCCTTCAACAGAGGCAGTCTCTGGGGTGGTTCCAATACCTGAGCTGCCGTAGGTCGGAGTGCCATATGAGCGAAGAACATCCCCCCGACCCAGACGATAGTGCCAAGAAGGTGCAGCGTTATTGCAACAGAGATCATGGTTTTTTCCTGAGAATTCAGATGACAGCATGTTAGGCCGCGTTCCAACTGGAGTAAACACAGAGATTCAGAGTGTTTATTCTTTCACCACCACATGCCAGAAAAGGGCCGTGGATGGGTTGGGTTAGCACTGCGTAACCCAACAATACCAAAAGGTCTCTCTCTGCGTTCTCTGCGTCCCGCTTTTACTGACGCCTTCTGACCAACTCAGACAACCGCATCCACATTCCGTTGCAACCAGTACTCCAGCAGCGCCATGTGCCACAGTTTGCTCCCTTGCAGGCGTGTATGGTGCATCTCTGGAGAAGCCAGCAGCATGTTGACATAGGCCGGGGCATAGAGCCCCCGCCCACGGCACGCTTGGGATTCAAGTATATCGCGCATAAAGTGGAGAAAATCCCCACGCACATACTTCAATGCCGGCATTGGGAAGTAGCCTTTGGGTCGATCAATCACCGCATCGGGTATCAACCCCCTGGCCATCGCCTTAAGTGGATACTTACCCCCCTCCCGCAACTTCAGTTCCGGTGGACAGCGCATCGCCAGCTCCACCAGCTCCTGATCCAGGAAAGGCACCCGCGCCTCCAGCCCCCAGGCCATGGTCATGTTATCGACACGCTTTACCGGGTCATCGACAATCAATGTCGTAACATCCATCCGCAACACCGCATCGAGAAAGGTATCGGCCTCAGGTTCAGCCAGCAGCTCAGCAATCTTTTGAGAGGTGTAATCTTCCCCCCGATAGGCTGGCGCCACCATCTGCCGCAGCTCTTCATGGTCGCGATCAAAGTAGTGTTTGGCGAAACGCTCCAGTGGTGAACCACTGGTCTCCGCCATCATCCGCGGATACCAGAAGTAGCCACCGAACACCTCATCGGCCCCCTGCCCCGACTGCACCACCTTGACCTCTTTCGAGACTTGCTCGGAGAGTAGGTAGAAGGCTACGGCATCCTGACCGAACATCGGCTCAGACATGGCATCCACCGCCTCAGGCAGGCGATTCAACACCTCTGAGTTGGGCACCAAATACTTGTTGTGTTTTGTTCCATAGCGCTCGGCCACCGGGTCAGAGTACTCAAACTCGTTGCCCTTCTCATCAGGGTGATCCTCGAAACCGACAGAGAAGGTGCGCAGGTCAGATACCCCCGCTTCAGCGAGCAACGCCACCAGCAGACTGGAGTCGAGACCACCGGAGAGCAGCACACCCACCGGTACATCAGCAATCTCACTGCGCTTCTTCACCGCCTTGCGCAGGGCATCATGAATCGCCTCCAGCCACTCACCATCACTCAGGGGCTGTGCCGGCCGGATCGCCGGCAAATGCCAGTAGCGTCTCTCCCTACTGCTGCCCTTTTCATCGAGCACCATACAGTGACCCGGCTGCAGTTTTCTTACGCCGTTGAGAATGGTACGGGGGGCCGGGATGACCGCGTGGAGGGTAAACTGGTGATGCAGAGCCACCGGGTCGATAGTGGTATCTATACCGCCCGGCTCCAGCAGGGCCTGTACGGTGGAGGCGAAGCGAAACCAGCCATTGCCATGGCCGTAGTAGAGGGGCTTGATACCCATGCGGTCACGGGCGAGAAACAGCTGCCGCTTCCGCTGATCCCAAACGGCAAAAGCAAACATTCCCGAGAGGTGCTCAACACACTGTTCACCCCAAGCGTGCCACGCCTTCAGGATCACCTCGGTATCACCTTCAGAGAAGAAGTGGTAACCCATACCCCTCAGCTCTTCCCTCAGTGAGGGATAGTTGTAGATGGTGCCGTTGAAGACCAGGGCGATACCAAGATCCTGGTCCACCATCGGTTGGTTGGCGTGTTCGGTAAGGTCGATAACGGCAAGACGCCGATGACCCAATCCCAGTGGACCATCGCTATAACAGCCGTCGTGATCCGGTCCACGTTTTTCCAGCCGCTCCTTCATCATATGAATCGCACCCAGGTCGGCCGCTCGGCCGTCTAAACGCAACTCACCACACAATCCACACATCTCAACTCACTCCCGGCACAGACAGACACGAGGCATTAAGAAACCTCTACCGACTACTATCCAAAACATAAAAGCAGGGCGCAGAAAACACGGAGAACCGCAAAGGTCGCAGAGAAAAGCCACTGCGTCAGCATGTAACCTTTGCCTATTCCGCTCTCCTTTACGATCTCTACATCCTGTTTGTTTATTCCTGGTCGACCACTATCTAATTCAAATCTAAATATAGGCGAAGTATGCCATACTCACAGCCTATGAAGTTGAAAGGAGAGATCATGACACAGGCGGATATTGGTCTAATTGGGCTTGCAGTCATGGGCCAAAACCTGGCCCTCAACATCAATGATCATAACTTCAGGGTGGCGGTATTCAACCGCACCCCAGAAAAAACTGATGCATTTCTCAATGGTCCGGCGGCAGGCAGCAGTATCGTCGGCCATCACGCCATTGATGAGTTTGTCGCTTCACTCTCTCACCCGCGAAAAATCATTCTGATGGTGAAGGCCGGCAATCCCGTTGATCACTTTATAGAGCTACTACTGCCACACCTCTCACAGGGAGACATCATCATCGATGGTGGCAACTCCCGCTTCAACGATAGTGATCGCCGCTACCAAACATTGACCAAACGTGGCATTCGCTTTATCGGCAGCGGCATCTCCGGCGGAGAAGAGGGCGCACGTCATGGACCATCGATCATGCCGGGGGGGGATGAGAGCGCCTGGCCTGAAGTGAAGCCGATACTCCAGTCGATATCCGCCCAGGTCGATAGCCAACCCTGCTGCCAGTGGGTAGGTGAAGGGGGTGCCGGCCACTACGTTAAGATGGTGCATAACGGTATCGAATATGGCGATATGCAGCTGATCTGCGAAGCATACCAGCTGATGCGTGAAGGGCTTGGCATGTCCATAAAGGAGATACAGGCAGTCTTCCAGGAGTGGGACCAGGGCGTTCTCGATTCCTACCTGATAGAGATCACCACCAACATCCTCGGTGTCGAAGACGAGGACGGCAGCCCGCTACTGGACAAAATACTCGACAGCGCAGGGCAGAAAGGAACAGGCAAATGGACAGGCATCAGTGCCCTTGACCTTGGGGTGCCACTAACCCTGATCGGTGAAGCGGTGTTCGCCCGCTGTCTCTCTTCGCTAAAAGAGGAGCGTCTCCAGGCTGAAGCTCTACTCAAAACAGTAATTCCTCCATTTAACGGTGACCGAGAGAGTGCAGTGAACACCATTCGTGATGCCCTCTACGCCTCAAAGATCATCTCCTACGCCCAAGGCTATATGCTGATGCGCGAAGCAGCTACCGAGTACGACTGGAACCTGCACTATGGTGATATCGCCCTGATGTGGCGCGGCGGCTGTATCATCCGCAGCCGTTTTCTCGGCAACATCAAAGATGCATTCGACAATAAACCGGATCTCGACAATCTGTTGTTGGATCCTTTCTTCAGCAATGCCATCAAAGTCGCCGAAGCGGGATGGCGAAAGGCGATCACCCTAGGTATCGAACTCGGCATTCCCCTGCCCGCTTTCAGCGCCGCTCTCGCCTTCTTCGACGGCTACCGCCGCGGACGCCTTCCCGCCAACCTGCTGCAGGCTCAACGAGACTACTTTGGCGCCCACACCTATGAGCGGATCGACCGACCACGGGGCGAGTTCTTTCATACCGACTGGACCGGAGAGGGAGGCGACACCGCCTCTACTACCTACGAGGTCTGAGGATTATGAACAAAAAGATGGAATACGGAGAACGCAGAGATATCTCTCTGTGTACTTTGCGTCCCTCTGTGTTCTCTGCGTTCCGCTTTTTTTCTGGCTGACACTATAAATTTGGTAAAAGATAGATGAATTCTGACTGCACTTACGTCATCTTTGGCGCCACCGGCAACCTGTCACGGATCAAGCTGATGCCGGCACTCTACCACCTGGAGTGTGCGGAAAAACTCTCCGACAACACCCGCATCCTGCTACTGGGGCGACGCCCTTGGAGTCGCCAAGATGCACTCGATGAGGTGCGCCAGTGGGTGACTGAGAAGGCCAGGGGAAAACTGGACGAGAATATTTTTCAACGTTTTGTCCAGCGCCTCGACTACTTTAAAGGTGACCTCACCGATCCCGAAATGTACAACGGGCTCAACAGCTATCTGGGCAATACGGAAACCCCATCGGACAATATCGCCTACTACATGGCCATCAGTCCGGCGGAATTCGGCAGTGCAGTGGAACAACTGCACGCAGCAGACCTTTTGGATGAGAGCCGTGGCTGGAGGCGGGTGGTGATAGAGAAACCCTTCGGCTATGACCTGGAGAGCGCTCAGGCACTGCAGCGCCGACTCGGACGCTGCCTGCGGGAAGAGCAGATCTTCCGCATCGACCACTACCTGGGTAAAAGCACGGTACAGAACGTACTGGTGTTCCGCTTTGCCAACACCATGATGGAGCCGTTGTGGAATCGTAACTACATCGACCATATCCAGATCACCCACTCTGAAACGCTCGGTGTCGGTAGCAGAGGCGGCTTCTACAACAGTGCCGGCGCCATGCGCGACATGATTCAAAGCCACCTGCTGCAACTGCTGACCCTGGTGACCATGGAGCCGCCAGTCTCGATGGAGGCGGAGGCGCTGCGGGACGAGAAGGTAAAGGTGCTGAAATCGGTACGTCCCATCCCCCCCGATGCAGTGCATGCCCACGCCTTCCGCGCCCAGTACAGTGAAGGAACAGTGAGCGATCAGCAGGTAGCGGGCTACTTGCAAGAGGAGAACATACCTAAAGAGAGCGTCACCGAGACCTATGCCGCGCTCAAGCTCTATATCGATAACTGGCGTTGGCGTGATGTCCCCATCTACCTGCGTACCGGCAAGCGCATGGCGGAGGGGCAGTCACTCATCTCCATCTGCTTTCGCCACCCTCCCCAACAGTTCTTCCGCGACACGCAGGTGGAGCGCATGAAACAGAATTGGATACTGCTCGGCATCCAGCCCTGCGAGTGCCTGCGTATGGAGATGACCGTCAAAGAGCCGGGGTTGGAGATGCAGACCCGACAAACCAGTCTCGATGCCAGCCTGCGGCAGGGAGATGAGACCCTTAATGATGCCTACGAAGAGCTACTGCTGGACGTCATCCAGGGTGATCGCTCCCTCTTTCTACGCTATGACGAAGTAGAGTACGCCTGGCGAGTGGTTGACCCGGTCCTGCGCAACTGGTCCACCGAACGGGACTACATCGTCACCTATCCAGCAGGAAGCTGGGGACCGGAAGAGAGCAGACGGCTGTTTGAGAAAGCCGATCAGCGGTGGCGTCATAACCTTGACCCGGAATAGAGAGAACTCAGCCGAAAACTAAAAAGCGGGACAAGGAAACGTTAAATAAATGATGAGTAACTGCACCCTTCTACGCTGGACCCACCTGGAGAGTGCGGAAGATATCGCCCGTACCGCCGCCGAGCGGGTAAGCCGTATTGCCCAACATGCGATCACTGAACGGGGGTGCTTCAGTCTGGTACTGGCTGGCGGCAGCACACCGGCGGCGGCCTATGCCCAGCTTGCTACCATTAAGGCTGATTGGCAGCGGTGGCACATCTACTTTGGCGATGAACGCTGCCTGCCCACCGACCACCCGGAGAGAAACAGCCGCATGGCCGCTGAAACACTCCTCAGTAAGGTGCCCATCCCCGCCGATCAGATCCATCCCATTCCCGCTGAACTAGGAGCAGAGAGAGGTGCCGAGCTGTATAGTAAAACCATCCACAGTGCGCTTCCCTTCGACCTGGTATTACTGGGGATCGGTGAAGATGGCCATACCGCCAGCCTGTTCCCAGACCATGAAGAGAGCGCAGCTACACCCGTCATCGCCGTCCATCAGGCACCCAAGCCCCCCGCTGACCGCATCAGCCTAAGCAGCACAACCCTGGGTAACTGCCGGCAACTGATCTACCTGGTCAGTGGTACAGGCAAACAGACAGCTGTTCACCGCTGGATGGAAGGGGATCCTCTTCCCGTCAGCAGGATTCAATCCATGGGAGAGAGTGAGGTGCTGATCGACCGGGATGCAATGCCGGCAAACACTCCCTAGATCTGAAAAGATCGTCTACAGTATGGTTTATATTCTAAAAACCATCTTGTTGGATAAAGGCGACACTTGTAAGAGCGGACTTGTTCACGATTGACTCCGTGGCAAGTTCTTCGCGAACAAGTTCGCTCCTACCGACCATGCGAAGATCTGAGATAAACCATACATAAAGATAATCTTATACATAACAAACAAAAAAACTGTCTTGCATTATCTAAAAACAGATTCTAGAATGCACTCAACATTTACCAAGTATTTCACTTGGTATTTATCAAAAGAAGCAGATTGCTGGATTTAAGGAGAACAGAGAAGATGGCACATCAATTACCCGCCCTGCCCTACGAGATGAACGCCTTGGAGCCCACTATTTCTCAGGAGACGCTTGAGTTTCACTACGGCAAGCATCACCAAACCTACGTCACCAACCTCAACAACCTGGTCACCGGCACTGAGTTTGAGAACGCTTCACTGGAAGAGATCGTGATGAAGGCTTCCGGTGGCATCTTCAACAACGCCGCCCAGATATGGAATCACACCTTCTACTGGAATGGTCTCAGCCCCAATGGGGGCGGTGCGCCAAGTGGTGCCCTAGCCGATGCGATCAATAGCGCCTTCGGCTCTTTCGACGAGTTCAAGAAGCAGTTTTCCGCCTCTGCCGCCGGCAACTTCGGCTCAGGCTGGACTTGGTTGGTGAAAAACAGTGACGGCGGTGTCGAAATCGTCAACACATCCAATGCCGCCAACCCGATGACCGATGGCAAAACACCACTGCTGACCGTTGACGTGTGGGAGCACGCCTACTACATCGACTACCGTAACGCCCGCCCCATGTACCTGGGAGAGATCTGGGGTATCGTCAACTGGGATTTTGCCGGTGCTAACTTCAACGGCTAGATCAAACCATTAGCTGAGAAAAATTATCTCAGGTAGAAAAAGCCCTTGAAGGCGATCCTTCATGGGCTTTTTTAATGGCTTGCACAAGAGCACAGCAGCTCCGTACAGAAGCGAATTTCGTGTGCTACACAACATACCGTGGAGCCAATCGCGAACCAGTTCGCTCCTACGTGATGTTTCTTGCCCTTGTAGGAGCGAACTGGTTCGCGAGGACCGTCGCACAGTCCCACTCCAAGCCGAGCTGAGATTAAGCCACCTCCTGGCTGCGCAGATACTCCTCATAGCGTCCACTGAATGTGATCACACCCTCGGGAGTGAGCTCGATGATACGGGTAGCCAATGAAGAGACGATCTCACGATCGTGGCTGACAAAAATTATCGTCCCTGGATAATTTTCCAGCGCCGTATTGAGTGACTCGATAGACTCCATATCCAGGTGATTGGTCGGCTCATCCATCACCAGTACATTGGGCTTGTGCATCATGATCTTGCCGAAGAGCATACGCCCCTGCTCACCACCAGAGATCACATTCATCGATTTGTCGATCTCCTTCTGCGAAAAGAGCAGGCGACCGAGGTAACTTCTTACCGCCTGTTCATCATCACCGGGCTGCCGCCACTGACTCATCCACTCGAAAAGGGTCATATCCCCTTTAAAGTCAGATGCATGATCCTGGGCGTAGTAGCCAATGGTGACATTCTCCGACCACTTCACTGTACCGCTGTCGGGACTCAGGCCGCCCCGCTCAGGGCCTACCAGCGAGCGCAGCAGTGTGGTCTTGCCGATGCCGTTGGGACCGATGATGGCGATGCGCTCACCCACCTCTACCATCATATCCAAGCCGCTGAAGAGCGGCTTATCATCGTAGCCTTTACTCAGCCCCTCAAACTCCAGCGCAAGGCGATAGAGCTTTTTCTCCTGTTCAAAACGGATAAAGGGATTCTGACGGCTGGAGGGTTTGATCTCATCCAGCGTGATTTTTTCAATCTGCCTGGCGCGAGAGGTCGCCTGCTTGGCCTTTGATGCATTGGCGGAGAAGCGGCTGACGAAGGTTTGCAACTCAGCGATCTGTGCCTTTTTCTTGGCATTGCCGGCCAGCTGCTGTTCGCGTACCTGACTAGCTGCAGTCATGTACTCATCATAGTTGCCGGGATAGACACGCAGCTCACCGTAATCCAGGTCCGCCATATGGGTGCAGACACTGTTCAGAAAATGGCGGTCATGAGAGATGATAATCATGGTTGAATTGCGCTCATTGAGCACATCTTCCAACCAGCGGATGGTGTTGATATCAAGGTTATTGGTGGGCTCGTCAAGCAGCATGATATCGGGCTCGGCAAACAGAGCCTGAGCCAACAGGACGCGCAATTTCCAGCCTGGAGCCACAGCACTCATCGGGCCGGTATGCTGCTCCAGCGGGATCTCCAGCCCCATCAACAGCTCGCCGGCACGAGACTCAGCGGTATAACCATCGAGCTCGGCAAACTCCACCTCCAGATCAGCCACCAGCATCCCCTCCTCTTCGCTCATCTCCGGGAGCGAGTAGATGCGGTCACGTTCCTGTTTTATCTTCCACAGCTCCTCATGACCCATGATCACGGTATCGAGCACCGTATACTCTTCATAGGCGAACTGATCCTGGCGCAGCTTGCCCAATCGTTCATTGGGATCGACAGAGACATTGCCGGAGGTTGGCTCGAGATCTCCACCGAGAATCTTCATCAGTGTCGACTTGCCGCAACCATTCGCGCCGATCAGACCGTAGCGATTACCACCGCCGAACTTGACCGAGATATTTTCAAACAGGGGCTTGGCCCCAAACTGCATGGTGATATTGGCTGTTGAAATCACAATTTGTTCCAGAATAGAGGATAGCGGGGATGCATATGGACTACTGGGCAGCGGCGGAAACAGCTGCACGGTGTTAAAGGCGGCGCATTATTACACAGCTTTATTAAACCCACCATAGCAGCTGGGTTGATAATCGATGAAGAGAATTTCATTGGGCAGATACTCTCGGTTGCGTTATATTATAACATTACCTGTATCGCACTGAATTAATGAGATAAAAGATGCCATCACCCTCTGAACCCCGTCCGCTGTATGTCATCGCATTGATACTGCTCACTCTGAGCAGCACCCTTCAGGCTGCGGCGCCCAATGTCCTGGTCAGCATCAAACCGATCCACTCACTGGTCGCCGGTGTGATGACCGGTGTCGGTGAGCCTAAACTGCTGATCGGTGGCAGTGACTCCCCCCACAGCTTTACCCTGCGCCCCTCGACTGCGCGCAAGTTGAACAATGCGGAGCTGATCTTCTGGGTGGGAGAGAGCCTGGAGAGCCCACTGGAATCCATCCTCTCTATGGTTAATGGGCGCGTGGTGGAGCTGCTGACAGTCGAGGGCATTGAGATCGCACCTCCACGAAAAGCTGTTGCGTGGGAGCAGCGAAATGAGGATGAAACGTCTGATAGCGATCATGCTCATAACAATGACAAGGCACTAAACCACGCCCACCTTCAAGGAAACCCCCATATCTGGCTATCACCACTGAATGGGCTGGCAATCGTCATGCTGATTGAGCGGGAGCTAAGCACCATCGATCCCGACAACGCCACGCACTATCGTGAAAATGCGATAAATCTGCGACAGCGTATCCGGCAACTGGACAAGAAACTGGGTAAGCGTCTATCGGCGGTTCGTGAGCAACCCTATATCGTATTCCACGATGCCTATCAGGCCTTTGAAGATCACTATCGTCTTAACTCCATAGGCTCTGTTGCACTCAATACCGACCGCATGCCGGGTGCCAAACACATTCATCAGCTGCGCAAAAGGATCGATACGCAGGGTGTCCGCTGTCTCTTCAGTGAGCCTCAATTCAAACCCAAGCTGGTCCATACCCTCGTTGATGGAACGAGGGCAAGGAGTGGCGAGCTCGACCCTTTGGGTAGCGATCTTGTCCCAGGGCCGGATGCCTACTTTCAGTTGATGCACAACCTGGCCGAAGCACTGGTTGGCTGTCTTGGCCCTGAAGGAAAGAACTGATGTATTTAATAGAGAAAATGGCTCTGCGCAATAATTTTGGAGTCGGTTGTAGGCACGAACTTGTTCGCGAAGAACATGCCGCAGAGCTAATCGCGAACAAGTTCGCTCCTACAAGTGCACTTTTTCTCCATCGAGATAATTTTTCAGGATTATTGTGCATAGCCAGGTAGAAAAAAGCGTTAGCCCAAGGAGCCGGCAATGGTAGCCACTAAAGTGAAGGGGTGTTTCCCCTCCCCGCATCACGACCACCACAGTTGCGTGGCAGCAGCGCTGGCCAGTGCAGAAGCCCACTGCACCGCCAACAGCCTGCGACTGACCGAACTGCGGCGACAGGTACTTGAACTGATATGGGCAAGTCACCGGCCGGTAGGTGCCTACACCCTGTTGGAGCAGATCAGTGGTAACGGCCGGAAGGCGGCACCACCCACTATCTACCGCACCCTCAGTTTTCTGCTGGAGCATGGACTGATCCACCGTATTGCCTCCCTCAACGCCTATATTGGTTGCAGCCATTCCGGCGATGATCACACCGCTCGCTTCTTCATCTGCGACCAGTGCGGGGAAGCGGCGGAGGTGGATGGCACCGTCATCGATGAAGCTATCAGTAAAGACGCCCAACGACTTGGCTTTCGTATCGGCAAGCAGACCGTTGAAGTAGCGGGCGTCTGTGCAGAGTGCGACAGTGGGAGGGATAAGTGAACAAGCCGCAGACAACCCTGATCAAAGCCGAAGGTATCGGCATCCGTCTCAGTGGCCGTAATGTGTTGGAGGCGGTCGACCTGGAGGTACATAGCGGCGAGATTGTCACCCTGATTGGTCCCAATGGTGCGGGAAAAACCACACTGGTTAGAATCCTGCTTGACCTGTTAACACCAGACAGTGGCCACGTCATCAGGAAACCGGGGGTAAAGATCGGCTACATGCCCCAGCGCCTGTCACTGCCGGAGAACCTGCCGTTAACCGTCAAGCGATTCCTCACCCTCTCCGCCAGCGTCAGCTCACAGCAGCTTAACCAGCTTGCAGATAAGTTGGATATCAGCCGGCTGCTGATGAGCCCGATGCAGGCGCTATCGGGTGGTGAACATCAACGCGTTCTGCTGGTCCGCGCCCTGCTGCGCGACCCTGACCTGCTGGTGCTCGATGAACCGGTACAGGGGGTGGATGTCACCGGCCAGAATGAACTCTACCGCCTGATTGCCCGCATTAGCGATGAACGTGGCTGCGGTGTGCTGATGATCTCCCACGACCTCCATCTGGTAATGGCCGCCACCGACCGGGTGATGTGCATCAACCGTCACGTCTGCTGCTCCGGTCATCCGGAAGCGGTGAGCCGCCATCCCGCTTACCTGGAGCTGTTCGGTGCCGACGCCACCTCAAAGTTGGCAGTCTACACCCACCATCACGACCATACCCACGATATCCACGGCAATGTGGTCAAAGCCAAAGAGGAGCACGATCATGGATGATTTCATGCTCCGAGCACTGGTTGCCGGTCTCGGTGTAGCACTGGTTGCCGGTCCACTGGGGGTCTTCGTCGTCTGGCGGCGTATGGCCTACTTTGGCGACACCCTTGCCCACTCGGCACTTCTCGGCGTCGCCCTCGGTTTTCTTCTCGGCATCAACCTTAATCTGGCTGTGGTGGCGGTGGCCGTCACCATAGCCCTGCTACTGCTCGGCCTCCAGAACAATCGACAGCTGGCATCAGACACACTACTCGGCATCCTCGCCCACAGCGCGCTCTCCCTTGGTTTGGTAGTGATGGCCTTCCAGGAAAATGTACGCGTTGACCTGATGGGCTACCTGTTCGGTGATATCCTCGCCGTTACCACCACAGACCTGTTGTGGGTCTGGGGCGGAGGCGTTGTCGTGTTGATCTTGCTGATGCTGATCTGGAGGCCGCTACTGGCATCGACGGTTCATGAAGAACTGGCGCGGGTGGAGGGAGTGGCTGTCGCACCAGTGCGGCTGATATTCATGTTGATGATCGCATTGGTCATCGCCGTATCGATGAAGATCGTCGGTGTCCTGCTGATTTCTTCGATGATGATTATACCCGCAGCGGCAGCAAGACGTTTCAGCCACACACCGGAGCAGATGGCAGCAATAGCGGCAGTGCTGGCGGCAATCGCTGTATTTTTAGGACTCGCCGGCTCCTGGTATTGGGACACACCGGCAGGACCCTCTGTTGTCGTTGCAGCAGCAATGCTCTTCTCATTGAGTCGGCTGCCGATATTCAGAGGGTAACAGCCTATTGTAGAGAAAGCCTTGTTACTCATCTGTGACCTGAAAAGTGCGTAACGTTTCAATAGCCCCAAGCAGATGCGTAACTCCTGGACGGGGTACGGTGACATCTTTTCAGGATGTACAATAGTAGGGATGCTGCTGTGAGCGACAAGGATATGATCACCGCATGCCCGGATAAAGGTGTTACCAGCCCCCTATGGCATGGGCTTATTGAGAAGTTGCAAAGACGCTGCCAGGGAAACTGTGGCAACCGTCACCCTAAAGTAGGCATCAATGAAATTAGACTAATAGTCAGCAATGCTGACCAGAGCAGCCCCTTCAAACTTAAACAGGGAACAACTTTTCCAGTATTAGCAGGTTCACCGTATTTTCTAACATTTCTCCTGTTGAATGAGATCGAGTTAGCGGCAACCATGCAAAAGTGAACCACTCTGCGCTAATTGACAATATAAGTGGATCAAGCAGCACTTGAAAATCAAATCCTTCTACGGCACCTCTGCCAATGCCGTAAAGACGCAGATCTGGATCGCCATCAGTACCTACCTGCTGATCGCAATCGCTAAAAAGGAACTCGCTATCCCCGAACAGGTCAGCCTGCACACTTGTCTACACATTTGGGAAGTCAATCTTTTCGAGCAAAGGCTTAGAAAACAAATACTTATGGATTCGCTACAACAGAAACCAGAGCACCAGGACTCTATCCAATTAGATTTGTTAGATTTTTAACTGGACGCTAGTGACCTACAGCATGAAAGAATTTGAAAGGGTGCCGGGGTTGCGTCTGGCGAATTGGGTTTAAGCTGCCAAAGAATTTCGTGGCATAAACAACAAAGGCCTATTTGGTACCGAGGGGCGCTCATACCCTATCTAACAAATATGTCCATTTCCACTTAACCTGAAGTAAATAAGGTAACGTCAAATCAATCGGTAAATATGGTTGGCATGGTTGTGCATTGCTATACCAGAGTGAATCGTATATGACTTGATCGGACTGCAATGTCAGATGCGGAATGGTATTGTCTTCTTTGATACTATGTAGGGCACCTACTGGACTATTTTTGTTAGGCGGAAGTACTGTAATCGGGTGCGTGTATTTATAAGTTCATGGGACTTATTTGCGCCTTCGATTTTTCAGGGATATCTGACTTTAATCTATTTGGCCAGGGTAGGGGGGCGCATCTGTGAAATCATACAAATTCTGCACCGGTGTATTTCTGTCGGCAACCATGCGAAATGCTCTGTCCGTTTTTTTTGCGGTACTCCTGTTATTTCATCCGCTCTCGATAATGGCCAAGGAACAGAAGACGCCTCTGATTATTGTCACCTCCTTTCCACAATCAAGTTTCTCCCGATTTAAGGCGGCATTTGAGCAGCAGCATCCGGAAATTGAGGTGCTGATCCGCAGTAAAAAAACATCTGCGGCGATCTCGTTTATTGAGGAGCGGCAGAGCGAGCCAGTCGATCTGGTGTGGGTTTCCGCTCCTGATGCATTTGAGGTGTTAAAAAAGTCGGAGCAGCTGCTGAAGGTGTTCCCCACCTCTTCTGATGGTCCACTCAGGGTGGGTGGTTATCCGTTGGATGATCCTGATGGATTCTATAGAGGCTTCGCTATCTCAGGTTACGGTATTCTCTGGAATACCGATTATCTAAAACGTTATGGACTTCCGGAACCCAAGGGCTGGTCTGATCTGACGCGGCCCGAGTATGCTGGTCATATCGCGATTACAGCACCTTCGCGATCGGGAACGACCCACCTGATCGTTGAGACCCTGCTGCAGGGGAAGGGCTGGCAAGATGGCTGGGCCACGCTGCTCGAGTTGTCGGGCAATCTGGCGACGATCACAGCACGCAGTTTCGGCGTGTTGGATGGCGTGGTGACCGGGCGGTTCGGGGTCGGCGCAACCATCGACTTCTTTGGCCTCTCGGCCAAAGCGACAGGGGCCCCTGTTGAGTTTATCTACCCTGAAATCACCACTTTTCTACCAGCCAGTATCGGCATCGTTAAACGGGTGGAGAATCTGCAGAGTGCCAGGTTGTTTGCCGACTTCCTGTTATCTGAGCAGGGGCAGCGCCTGCTGTTTGAACCAGAAATAAGTCGTCTGCCTGTCTCCAAGGCTGCCTATCGGCAAGCGCCAGTCGGCTATCCGTCGCCTTTTACAGACACGCTTGCCGGGCGAGGAATTACCTTCGATACAGCGCTCTCCCATCAGCGCTATCATATGGTCAATGCCCTGTTCGATATTGTGATTACCTACCGGCTGCAATCCTTGCGCCGCTCGTGGGCGGCTATCCGTGAGGCGGAGATCTTGCTGGCCCGTCATCAGCGGGTAGATCTGGCAGCAAAACTTGAGCATGCCGGGTCGCTGCTGAAACAGGTGCCATTGAGCCTGGCTGACTCAACAGATGATGTCCTTGCCGCACGGTTTGTTCGGCATAAGCCAGGCATCGCTTTGCCCGCCTCGCAGATTGAAATGGAGATGCAGTGGAACAACGTAGTTCAGGCCAATCAATCCGAGGCGCTGCGCCTGGTGGACGAGGTTGTGGAGAGCCTCCGCCAAGCGGGGCTGTCGGTGCAATGAGGGTGCCATGAAACGTTTGGGTATCCGTGGCCGCCTGTTTCTCGCTTTTGGTGTAGTTGCCACCTTGACAGTGGCGGCCACTATCGTTGGCTGGATCTCTTTCGCCCGCCTGGGTGAGGGATTGGAGAATATCGTTGGCCAGAATGTTCCCGCGGTAACGGCGTCGGCCCGTCTGGCCGAAAAAGGGGGGACGGTCATTGGTCTGGTGCCCGCGCTGAGTGCTGCTGAAAATGACCAGGAACGGGCCCGTGCCTGGTCCCTGCTCATGCAGAATCTGGATGAAATGCAACAGGAGCTGGATAAGAAACATCTGGATGGCAACATGCGGGAGTTGCTGGCTGATTTGCTGTCAGGGCTGATTTCAAATCTGCATGATCTGGATGAGAATGTCAGGCGGCGCCTTTGGTTGAGGGCTCACAAAGAGGCGCTGCTTGAACGACTGCGCTGGGCTTCGGCCGATTTTATCGATGAGGTGGAGCCGCTGATCGACGATACGCGGTTCAATATCAACCTTGCCCTGCAGCGGGAGTCTAATAGAAAACTGCTGGAGAGCGAAATGAGCCGCCAGCAGGCGTTGTTCAGGCTCAATGCGGCGGGTGCCCTATTGGCCGAACTGGCCGGGCGAGCGGCCAACCTGCCAGACCGTGGAACACTGCATGCCACAACGCTCTATTTTCGTGAGATAAAAGGGCGACTCAATGCTGACCTGCAGCGCATTGACCGGGTGCCCGGAGTTCTCTCATTGAATCAATCACTACGGGACATTCTGGCGTTTGCCGATGGTGAGAAGAGCCTGTTTCAGCTTCGCACCGATGAACTTCAGGCTCAGGCTTTAGCATCGACACTGCTGGCTCGTAACCGTGATTATGTGAGTCAACTGAATCAGTTGATTGCCGACCGGGTGGCGGGCGAAAACCGGGCTGCATTGGTTGCGGCTGCCCAGTCCAGGGAGTCGATTGCGCAGGGCAAGGTGCTAACAGCAGGGGCTGCCCTGGGGAGTTTGCTCGCAGTGGTTTTGGTGGTCTGGTTGTATGTGGGGCGCAATATGGTGGGGCGTCTGACACGGCTTGATGCGAGTATGCGGGCCATTGCTCAGGGTGACCTTAAGGCCGATATCCCAGTGTATGGTGCGGATGAGATCGGTGATATGGCCAACTCCTTGCGAACCTTCAGGGATACCCTCAAGGAGACCCAGAATGAACTGGTGCAGGCGGCAAAACTCGCCGCACTCGGCCAGCTGATCGCGGGTATCTCACATGAGATTAATCAGCCTCTGACTGCCATCATGCACTATGCCCGTAACACAGGTATTTTAGCCCAAAAAGGGAAGATGGAAGACGCACAGAACAACCTGGAAAAGATCTATGAGTTGACTGAAAGAGCGATTCGCATCATCGACAGTTTGCACTCCCAGGCGCGCAAGCCCCGTGGTAATCTGCGCCCCATTGACCTGAAGGGTGTACTTGATAATGTGGTTGTTTTGTATGAGCGGCGCTTGCGTGAAATGGACGCAATCATCAGTATGGAGATCAATGAGAGCTGCCGTTATGTGCAGGCGGGTCAGGTGCGCTTGGAGCAGGTGGTGATGAACCTTGTGGGCAATGCGCTTGATGCAATGAAGGAGTCACCCCGGCGTCTATTGGAGATTTCCAGTCATGGGAAAGAGGGCATGATAGAGCTGCGAGTGCGAGACAGTGGTTGCGGCATTTCGGCAGATGAGATAGGTAAAGTGTTTGATCCCTTCTACACCACCAAGGAGGTAGGCGAGGGATTGGGGCTTGGGCTATCTGTGTCTTATAACATCATCAGAGGCTTTGGAGGGACTATGCGTGTCGATAGTCAGCCGGGTGAGGGGACCACCTTTCGGGTCTATCTCGAATGTGCAAAAGGGGATAGCAAGTGACACAGTGTGATGGTGTGAGGCAGGTGCTGCTGGTGGATGATGAGTCCGAGGTGCGGGCCTCCATTGCGCAGACCTTGGAACTGGAAGGCTTCGAGGTGACCTCTCTGTCTGGTGCAGCCGCTGCGCTTGAGCAACTCTCCTATGCCTGGCCTGGGATAGTCCTCAGTGACCTTAAAATGCCGCAGATGGATGGATTGACCTTTCTGTCCAAGGTAATGGAGATAGATGCTGAAATGCCCTTTGTAATTGTCAGTGCCCATGGCGATATTCCGATGGCGGTACAGGCGATGCGTGATGGTGCCTATGACTTTCTCGAAAAAACCGCGTATCCGGAACAGCTGATTACGGTTGTCAGGCGTGCTATGGATAAGCGCGCTCTGGTGTTGGAAAATCGCACACTGCGCAGGGAGATGGATGCGCAGGGTGAATTGGAGCGGAGGATTATCGGCAAGAGTCCGCCAATGGAGGCACTGAGAAATCTGGTCTCCAGCCTGTCAGAAACTGATGTGGATATTCTGATCTATGGTGAAACAGGTACCGGCAAGGAGCTGGTTGCCCGCTGTCTGCATGAATTTGGCTTGCGTAAGGCTGAACCGTTTGTTGCACTCAACTGTGGTGCATTACCGGAGAACACGATCGAGAGTGAGCTTTTCGGGCACGAGGCCGGTGCTTTCACCGGTGCCAGCAAGCGGCGTATCGGAAGAATTGAGTACGCCAAAGGTGGCACCCTGTTCCTCGATGAGATCGAAAGCATGCCGCTGAGTCTACAGGTCAAGTTGCTGCGTATACTGCAGGAACGGACCATTGAGCGGATGGGCAGTAATGAACAGATTCCAGTGGATATCCGGGTCATTGCCGCCTCCAAGACCGACCTGCTGGCTGCTTCCAGGGAGGGGCGTTTTCGTGATGACCTCTATTATCGATTGAATATAGGCCACGTCAATTTGCCGCCCATGCGGACACGTTGCGAAGATCTTCTGCTGCTGTTTGGTCATTTTGTCGGTCTGGCGGCCCAGCGTTACAAAAAGCCCATCCTGCAGATCGGAACCTCGGTTCAGGAGCAGTTGGCGCTTCACTCCTGGCCGGGCAACGTGCGTGAGTTGCGCAATGTGGCCGATCGTTATGTGCTCGGTATGCCCCTGTTCCCTGACCAGACCCCTATTGCAGAGACGGAGCTTGCGCAGCCCCTCTCCACACGAATGGAGCAGTTTGAAAAGCAGACCATCTGTGAAGAGTTGCGGCGCAATCAGGGACAGATCATCCAGACGGCGGAAGCCTTGAAAATTCCCCGCAAGACACTCTACCTGCGCATGCAGAAATATGGATTGGACAAGAAAGAGTTTCGCTGAAGTGATGTTACGGTTTTGGCTCATTCTCAGTATTATCTGAGTCAACTGCGTACATTTTCAGGGTAAACCTGATTGGTCAGAATCCTACATCGCCTTTAGTGATCGGCATTTAACCCCTCTTTTTTCTATCTAGCTCAACTCTTACTCTCTTCTCTGGTCTGTGGGTTGTCAAGCAGGCACCCCACGCCTTTTTACAGGAGAGGAGATAATATTATGAAGCGCTTTATCATAAACGGCTTCGCCCTCGGGGCGATGCCGGCCATGACGTCCATGGCACAAGCAGCAGAGGGAAAACTTACCATTGTGACCTCGTTTCCCTCGGATTTGACCAAGGTATTCAAGGCCGCCTTTGAGAAATAACATCCGGGTGTGGAGCTGGAGGTTCTCAAGAAGAAGACCGCCGCTGGTATCAAGTACATCCAGGAAACCTCCTCAAACAATAAAAACAACCTGTTCTGGGCCTCTGCACCGGACGCCTTTGAGGTGCTGAAGAATGATGGTCTACTACAGAGATATTCCAGTGGTGTAAAAGGTCTCCCTGACAAGGTCGGCGCTTTTCCGATCAATGATCCGCAAGGTTATTACAAGGGATTTGCTGCAGTCGGCTAGGGCTTTATGTGGAACACCCGTTATACCCTGGCCAAACGGCTCCCCATTCCCCAAGAGTGGGATGATCTGCGCAAAGCGGACTATTACGGCCATGTGGGCATGTCTGCCCCCTCGCGTTCTGGAACCACCCATCTGGCGGTTGAAACTATCCTCCAGGGCGAAGGCTGGCAGTTGATGACAGAGATCGGCGGCAATTCCAAGACGGTGACCGAGCGCAGCTTTGGCGTACCTGACGGTGGGAATAGCGGCAACTTTGGTATCGGCATCGTCAAGAATGCCCCCAATGCGGCCGCAGCCGGAGAGTTCATCGACTTTTTGTTGAGCCCGGAAGGCCAGGAACTGCTGCTGGATCCAAAAATTCGCCGTCTGCCGGTTAATCCACAAACCTATGCCAAGGCGCCTGCGGGTTTCCCCAACCCCTCGAGGATTCGTCTATTGGCGCAGCGGTCAATTTTGGTTGTTTCTTGACCTAATTTTACCGCGAGAATTGCCATGATCGGCGGATGATTCACGTGAATTCTGCAGCTACGCGATATCCCATGGTTTTGAGAAGGCGATATTTTTGACCCATAGGGTGCGGATAGATGGGTTATTTTTGACACTTTTGAAAATTCGTGTATTCGGTCGAATTTCTACAATATTCAAAGAAATCAAGTCGTTGTCAGTTATGCCATCCTTTGGCACGGTGATTGCCCTAGTGTTTAACGATATCAACCTGAGGAGGGACAAGGTTGATAAAATTTTGCACTCACAAAACATACAGGTGAAAAAATGTTGAAAAATGCACTTATGGCAGGCCTCGCTTTGGCCTTGGGGCTGTCATCAGCCGTGGAAGCTGTCAGCTATCCAAACAAGTCCATCACTATTGTTGTTCCATCCAAAGCCGGTGGGTCGACTGACCGGACTGCGCGGTTGTTCACCGAATTGGCTGAAAAGAACAATGCCGGTTTTAATTTTATTATTAAGAACGTCCCCGGTTCCGGCGGCCAAAAAGGCTTCGAGACCATCTCCCGCGCCAAGCCTGACGGCTATACAATTGGCCTGAATTTTACGCCGCAGTTGGTCGCTCATGTCGTGTCCAAACGCGCAAAATATACGCTCGATAGCTTCCATGTGATGGGGAATGTGGCACAGGATCCGGCAATTGTTGCCGTGCCCAAGGATAGCGCGATCAAGTCCATGGATGATCTTACTTCCGCAGCCAAGGAGAAAGCACTTACTGTTGCGGTTAACGGCATCGGTTCGGACGATTACCTTGCAGCCAAGGCATTCGAGGCCGCCGCCGGCGTAGAGTTTAATCTGCTGCCAACCAAAGGATCAACCGAGCAGAAAGCCGGCATTTTGGGCGGTCACGTGGACGCCGCCTTTATGAACCTTTCACAAATGATCAAGCAACATAAGTCCGGTGATGCGCGTATTATCGCCGTGTTGGCGGATAAACGTGACATTCATCTGCCGGAAATGCCGACAGCCGCAGAGCAAGGTTATGACGTGCAAATGCGTGCGACCCGGGGGTTTGTTGCTCCGACCGGTATCGATCCGGCCATTCAAGGGCAGCTTGACGCCATTTTGTCAGAAGTCGTGGCCAGCAATCAGTTCAAGGCAAATGCTGCTAAAGGCAATATTTACCTGCTGCCGCAGTCCGGTGCCGACTACCTGTCATACCTAAAAGGCCTGGAAGCTGAAACACAGTCCGTCTTTAACAAAAACCCCTGGTAATTATGAGTAAAAAAAATGCTGATCGCGCCGTTCTTGCGCTGTTCAGTGTAATGGCTGTGCTGTTGTATAACAGCACAGCTGGTTACACAGGGATTGCAATAGAAACATCGGCGAAATACGTGCAGTTTCTTGCTGTTTTCATTGGTTTGCTATCCGTCATTAATCTTGTCTTCAGCATGTTTCAGAACATAAACGGAGACAAGCTGGTTTTAACCGAGCATATACCTCGTTTTATTGGACTGCTCATCGCGCTGGTAATATTCGCCGCCTTGTTCGAGCGACTTGGGTTTTTCGTTCCGGCCGCCGTGTTTATTCCGGTTGTGGCTGTTATTCTCGGTTACCGCCGCCCCGTAACAATTGTCCTGACAACAGTGGGTGTCCTGCTTTTCGTTTATCTGGTGTTTATTAAACTCCTGTCTGTCAATCTTCCCGGCTTTATTTTTTGAGGGGCGAGTTATGCTTGAATATTTTACGATTGTTTTCAGTTTAAATTCTCTTCTGGTTATTACCTTGGGGACGGTTGCCGGCGTGGCCATCGGCGGGATGCCCGGACTGACAGCCACCATGGCCGTTGGTCTGCTGGTTCCGTTTACCTATACAATGGATCCTACCGCAGGTTTGATGTTGCTTGGCGGCATCTATTGCGGCGCAATGTATGGTGGCTCTATCCCTGCCATTTTGCTGAATACACCGGGCACACCGGCGGCGGTCGCCACCGCCATCGAAGGCTACCCAATGAGCTGCCAGGGACGCGCTGCGCTTGCCCTCAAGGTTTCCGTTACGGCGTCGTTTGTCGGTGGCTTCTTTTCGGTCTTCATCTTGTTGATGTTCGCCCCGATTCTGGCTCAACAGGCCTTGAAATTCGGCCCTGCTGAAACCTTTCTTCTCGCCCTTATGGGGCTGGCTGGCATCATCTCGATAGCCGACAAAGACAGCTCGTTAATCAAGGCCCTTATCGCCGGTTTGCTCGGCATGATTATCGCCGTTATTGGCACCGACGATATGTCCGGTAGCCTGCGCTACACCCTGGGTATGATAGAGTTAATCGACGGAATTGACTTTATGCCTGCCCTGATTGGCCTGTTCTCCATGATCCAGATGCTGGAACTTGCGGGGGCGCACAAACATAAGATAGATACGTCAATGCTGGATATAACCAGCAAAAAAGAACCCTTTCCCAAAGGCATCGCCAAGAACATAACACTTGGCTCGGGCATGGGGACGCTCATTGGCATACTGCCTGGTGAAGGTGCCACAATCGCGGCGTTTATCTCTTATAATTTTTCCAAACGCATTTCAAAGTTCAAAGGCCTGTTTGGCAAGGGTAACCCCGAAGGCATCGCTGCGGCGGAAGCAGGCAACAATGGCTGCGTGGGCGGCTCGCTTGTGCCGACCCTAACGTTGGGCATTCCCGGAAATTCGGTCGCTGCGGCATTAATGGGTGCGTTCATTATACATGGCATGATACCCGGGCCGGAATTGTTCAATGAATATGCTGACAAAACATACCCATTCATCATTTCAATGTTTGTCGCAAATGGTGTGTTTCTGGTCGTTGGACTTTTATTTGCACCCTACCTTGCGCGTATCGCCCTGGTCCCGCCCGCCATCATGGTCCCCGTGGTCAGCACCTTTGCGGTGCTTGGATCATACGCGCTGAACAACGCAGTATTTGACATCTATATGATGATCTCCTTTGCACTGGGCGGTTTGCTCCTGAAAAAGCTAGGCTTCTCACTGGAAGCTTTGATCCTTGGCCTTATTCTCGGACCTATCGCCGAAGGCGGTTTCACCCAGGGCATGATCATTGGTCACGGTTCCTCATTGATCTTTTTTGAAAGCTCTATCGCCAAGATTATGTGGGTGATTATCTTTGTCCTGCTGATCCCGCCGCTATATTCCTACATAAAGGTCATGCGGCGAGTTAAACAGGTAACATGAAATAATGGCAGGCACCTGATTAGGGGCTTAGGGCTCGCGAAATAATAAGCTCCAGTTTTTGGGCGTTAAGGCACCCGTCTGGCAAGGCGCAACAACGCAGGAATATTTATTATCTTTCAAGTTGTTGCAACGCAGTCAGACGGGATGGATCGGCGTCCAAAAACAGGGGGTTATTGTTTTGCGAGCTCTTAGCGTCCCCAACCCGTAGATAACACCAACTGCTGGGACACCCATAACTTCCTTGACATCGGCTCCAGAAGTTCTATGTATGTTCCCTAGCTCCTTACTTATCCAGTGCCGAAACGTTCAAGGAAAAAACATGTACCAATTCACTCACAAGACAAAAATCGTTTGTACGGTAGGGCCTGTATCAAACAGCCAGGAGGCCTTGGAACGGATGTTGGCGGCAGGCATGAATGTCGCCAGGTTGAACTTCTCCCATGGGGAGCTGGATATCCATGGGCGCAATATCAAAACCCTGCGGCGGGCCTCGTCCGCATGTAGCCGCCGGGTAGCGATCATGGCCGACCTGCCGGGGCCAAAAATGCGTATCGGGAGGTTGCAACAGGAACCTATACGATTAAGTTCGGGCGATCGTTTTACCTTGACTCCGGATGATATTGTGGGCGACATAACCAAGGTGTCAGTAACTGTCAAGGATTTGGCTCGGTTGGTGACTGTAAATGACCGTCTGTTTCTTAATGATGGGCTGATCTCTTTGAGGGTGGCGGAGATAGACAAAAACGATGTGGTGTGTGAGGTGTTGATCGGTGGTGAACTGCGTTCCCGCAAGGGGTTGAATCTACCCGGTATCGATCTTGGAGTTTCGGCCTTCACCGAAAACGATAACCGCTGTCTGGAGTTCGCCCTGAGCCATGGTGTGGATGCAGTCAGTCAATCGTTCGTGGCCACCGCCGGGGATATACTCAGGGTGCGCGAGCGCGCCCGTGAACTTGGCTATGCCCCGTTTATCATAGCCAAGATAGAGCGTTCCATTGCCCTGGAACATCTGGAAGAGATAATAGCGGCGGCGGATGGGGTCATGCTGGCAAGGGGCGACCTGGGCGTGGAGACACCCATAGCCAGCATGGCCGTGGTGCAGAAGGATCTGATAGCCCTGGCCAACGGGATGTGCAAGCCGGTAATCACCGCCACCCAGATGCTGGAATCGATGACCTACAATCCCCTCCCGACACGTGCCGAGGCCACCGATGTGGCCAATGCCATCCTCGACGGAACGGATGCGGTGATGTTGTCAGCCGAGTCCGCCATCGGCAACTATCCGGTGGAGTCAGTAGCGATGCTGGCAAGTATTGCGGCCGCGACTGAACCCACCATTAAGGTGCGGCGTGACCAGCGTCCACAGGATCCAGCCATAGTGAAGAGTGTAATCGCCCGTAATCTTCAGCAGATGGTGAATAGTCTGAAACCGACAGCGGTGATGGTGCCCACCAGAAGTGGCTCCATGGCGCGGAATGTGGCCTCTTTCCGCCCCGCCTCTTGGATCACTGCCTTCAGTACCTGCGAAGAGACCTGTCAGGCCCTGCAGTTCTCCTATGGGGTTTTTCCAGTGCTGGTAGCGAATGAGTATCTTGACTGGACCAAATTTACCCGTGATTGGTTACGTCAGCATGGCATGAACAGCGGTTTTGCTGTAATGGCGCAGGGTTCATCACCGGAACGGCCAAACGCCAACCATCAACTTGATATATTTGATCTTGCGGTGGAGGATGATGCTTGATTAATGCACCATATTTGCTTTACATACAAGCCACTTAATACTATCTGATTTGATAAATCTAGTTTATCAAGAAAGAGCCAATGTTTTCGCGTGAGCTACAGAGTGTAATACCATTAATTATTTCTATTTGAATAACCTCCGGCAGGGGTCAGCTATCAAGGGATGAGCGCTTAAGGAATTGCGATGCCAAGAAGAACACGGATGTATATACCAGAGCCTCGCTATTATATCATTCAGCGCGGCAACAACCACGAGGCTTGTTTTATCGAGCCAGAGAACTATCAGTTCTATATTGAGCTTTGGCAAGAACTTTCCAAGCGGTATGGCGTTGATGTACATGCCTATTGCCTGATGACCAACCATATTCATTTTCTCGCAACACCCTCAACTGAAACGGCGCTATCAAATACCATGAAAGTGGTTGGAAGCCGTTATGCACAGTACATAAACAAAAAATACAAGCGCACTGGCACGCTATGGGAAGGCCGGCATCGAGCAAGCTTGGTACAGCAGAATCGTTATTTGTTGACTTGTTACCGATATATTGAATTAAATCCTGTTAGGGCAGGCATGGTGTTAAGGCCGGAAGAATACCGGTGGTCAAGTTATGGCAGCAATGGATGGGGAGATGGGAGTTGGATTACCCCGCATCAGGAATATTTCCGACTTGGTGGTGACCCGGTGGTGCGTTACCATGCCTATCGTGAGTTGTTCAAGGTTCAGTTAAGCGAAGAGAATCTACACCTCATCAGAAAGGCCGCTCATTACTGCCAGCCGGTAAGTAATGACAGATTTAGAGAAGAAATAGAGTTGAAGTATGGGGTAAAGCTTGGTCAGATGATCCGTGGACGACCGCGTGAGAAAAGCCGAGAAGAGGAATTGTACAATAAATAATCCCTCTGTCCCCTTTTTGCTTGGCGACACCCTTGCCCACTCGGCACTTCTCGGCGTCGCCCTCGGTTTTCTTCTCGGCATCAACCTCAATCTGGCTGTGGTGGCGGTGGCGGTGGCCGTCACCATAGCCCTGCTACTGCTCGGCCTCCAGAACAATCGACAGCTGGCATCAGACACACTACTCGGCATCCTCGCCCACAGCGCGCTCTCCCTTGGTTTGGTAGTGATGGCCTTCCAGGAAAATGTACGCGTTGACCTGATGGGCTACCTGTTCGGTGATATCCTTGCAGTCACCGCCACCAATCTATTGTGGGTCTGGGGTGGGGGTGTAACGGCACTGCTGTTACTGGTGTTGATCTGGCGTCCACTACTGGCGCTGACCGTGCATGAAGAGCTGGCCCGGGTGGAAGGGGTGGCGGCAACACGGGTGCAGCTGGTTTTTATGTTGATGATCGCCTTGGTGATAGCTGTGTCGATGAAGATCGTCGGTGTACTATTAATCACCTCTATGATGATCATCCCAGCGGCGACGGCACGCCGTTTCAGCCGCACACCGGAACAGATGGCGATAGCAGCAGCAGCCACCGGCGCTATTGCCGTGTTCCTTGGGTTAGCCGGCTCCTGGTATTGGGACACACCGGCAGGACCTTCAGTCGTGGTGGCAGCGGCACTGCTGTTTTCACTGAGCCGGTTGCCAATACTCAGAGGATGAAAGCTTATAGAGTAAACTTGGCTACTCATCTGTTGATCTGAAAGGCGTTGCCAGAGAGACCGTGGTAACTATCACCCTAAAGCAGGCATTAATGGAGTCTTGTGATGAAGAAAGAGAGGTACTGCGCCTACAACCCATTCACGAAACTCGTGATGAGCTATCGAAATCCGAAAAGACCACTACACAATCCATTGACAAGAGTTCCCGGGGTCTCAGTTCGCCGGTACATGCTGGACCAGCCGGCACTGCTGGCAGACGTCGAGCAGACGCACGGCTTGTATATTGTAGGTCACTGTAGTCCAGGCTCAAGTCAGATTTCGAGTGGTGGCGAGGATGACGAGAGCATAGATGCCGATGAGCTAGCTCGTCGGATAAGGGCGAACGGTCTACCACTTGATCGACTTAAAATGAAGCTTTGGGCGTGTAATGCGGGGAGGGGCACCCTCTTGCATCGGGCATTCGCGCGAAAGCTGCTCAGAAGCTTGCGCAGAGTCGGCTACAGTCAGATCGCTGTGGACGCCTATACCTTGACCCTGGGAAAGCGGCAGAACTTCGATGACGGTCTGTGGCACAACCGAGCGTACGGGAAGCAAGGCGAGCAAGTCAGAGCAAGCGCACATCGGAAGACGTTCCGTTGATGTATCGAATGAAGGTGCATCACGACTGATCCGCAGATGGTCTAATAGGGCATGACTGCGTATACGCTATCACTTAGCGCATGGCTGATTTGGTTGTAGCGCAGCAATCTATAGGGTGTCCATTATTGCTTTATGCACATATCAAACTGTTCTGCCAATTCTGGCGATGACTTTTTAGTAAACGCGACAATAGGCTGGTTTATATCACTCTTTTCACTAAACTTTAAAACTTCCCACCATATGCTTTAACTTGCCTGCAAGCTCTGCAAAGTGTTCGCTGGCTTGAGCTGTTTCTTTGGAATCCAAGGTAGTCTGTGCTGCAATATTGGAGATACTGGCGATATTCTGCTGAATATCTTCTGCGACCGCATTCTGCTCTTCGGCGGCACTCGCCACCTGCTCATTGACCTCAGAGATACTCTCCACAGAGGTGGTAATGGCTCGCAATGATTCGCCCGCCAGTGAGACCTCATGCGCACCCTCCCGGGCACGCACCCTGCCCTTCTCCACCAAGGCAACAGCATTGCGTGCCGCACTCTGCAGACGCTCGATCATCTCCTGAATTTCAGTTGTCGAATCCTGCGTTCGTGCAGCCAGAGTGCGCACCTCATCCGCCACTACGGCAAAACCACGTCCCTGTTCTCCAGCCCGTGCCGCCTCGATTGCGGCATTCAACGCCAATAGATTTGTCTGATCAGCAATTCCACGAATCACATCCAGCACACCACCGATGCTCTCGCTATCCACCGCCAGTTTCTGAATCACATCTGCTGTAGTAACCACCTCATCGGCCAGTTCATTGATGTGTTTCATTGTGCTCATTACCACATTGAGACCCTTACCGGTCTCCTCACGGGCGTTGCGGGTTGCATCGGCCGCCTCGACGGTATTTCTTGCGACCTCCTGTACAGTAGTCACCATCTGTTGCATAGCGATGACGATGTGGTCCGTTGCAGCCTGTTGCTCTCTAATACCGGCTCCCGTCTTCTCTGTCACCATATAGGTCTGTTCTGCAGCGGAAGAGAGCAGTTCAGAAACCCCACGGATTTCCAGCACCATATCCTGAATCGCCTGTATAAACGAGTTGAACCAGTGTGACAGTTCACCCAATTCGGTACCCTTCTGCTCACTCAATCGTTGAGTAAGATTCCCTTCTCCTTCAGCGATATCATGTAGATGCGCAATAACCTGTCCCAGAGGGCGCTTAATACTTAGCGTAATCAAGAACCCAAGTACTAGCGCCAAAACCAGCCCCCCGACAATAACAACCAAAGAGGCAAGCGTTGCACTGTTAGATGCTTGACTTGTGCCCGACAGAGCACTGTTTTGAATATTCCAGCCTACATGCTCAACTTCATCTAGAAGGATAATAATCTCTTCTGCATTGGCATCTGCCGCCGTATCCAAACTATGTTGCTGAACGGCTGCGGCATCAGATTGGATATTGTTACTAAAGCCCAACAAAACCAGATCATGGATCTGTTCTACTCTTTTCATCAAGAGATGGTCGTGCACACGCTCAACATCCGTGAGCAGCTTTTTAAGCTGGTCGATCACTTGCTTCCCGGCCAGTTGTCCGGATTGCTCATTGAGGATGCCGTGCATCTTCACAATCAGTGCAGCGAGCTCTCCTTTCTGGGCTTGTGATGCCTGCCAAAACGACTCCATCTCCCCCTTATCTTCGGCGCTCAGCATCTCCATAATGTATAGTTGCTGAGAACGGATAGCCATTTTCATCTTCATGGCTGTACCGATAAGAGGTGCAGAACTGATAACCTTCTCTGACTCTTTGTTGATCTGATTCATACCCTGATAGTTGACACCACCAACCACTAGAATAACGACAGCAAGCAGGCCAAAACAGGCCACCAGTCTTGCCATAATTGAAATATTATTTAGAAAACCCATAGACTCTCCATTCCCTCACTTCTACCGTCTGAACCGCTTCTCTAATTCTGCCATCAAATCTGGTCAAATTGGGCTCAATCCCCGTAATAGTGGATTGATTGGCTGATCGCTAAGGCCCGCACCCTGCAAATGGCTACCGGCCTGACACAAGCCGACACTCAATAACGTGATATCAAACACCATTTACTGCAACTTGAGACAATTTCACAATAATCAACATCTCACATAAGAACCATAGTTTTGCTAGCGGCTGCTTATCGGTTTTATTAACTTAAGTTTCGGAATTCAAATGACGTAAAAGGCTTGGATAGATCGTCCCTTCTCCCTCAGGGAGAAGGCCAGGATGAGGGAGAGGGGGCTAATTAACTCCGAAACTTGAGTTATTAAATACGGACTACCATGCTTTGCTATGCATTCAGAGCCCCATTTCCCCTTTCACCGCATTGAAATACTCCATGGAAAGAGCCAGTTCATCCATGGTATGAGCGGCGGATATCTGAGTACGAATACGTGCCTTACCATCAGGCACAACCGGGTAGGAGAAGGCAATAACATAGACCCCCTTCTCCAACATTCTGGCGGCAAACTCTACCGCAACAGATGCATCGTAGAGCATGATCGGGCAGATAGGGTGACTGCCGGGAAGGATATCAAACCCATGCTCACTCATTCCCTGACGGAAGAAGCGGGTATTCTCTTCGAGCTGGTCATGCAGTTCACTGGAACGACCAAGCAGTTCCAGTGCCTTGATCGCTCCCGCCACTACCGGTGGCGCCAAGGTATTGGAGAAGAGGTAGGGGCGCGAGCGCTGACGCAGTAGTTCAACGATTTCACGGCGACCACTGGTATAACCGCCACCGGCCCCACCCAGCGCCTTGCCCAGGGTGCCGGTGGTGATATCCACACGATCCACACAGCCGCGGTATTCGTGAGTGCCACGCCCACGTTTGCCGACAAGTCCAACGCCATGGCTATCGTCGAAATGAACCAAAGCATTGTAGGTTTCAGCCAGCTCACAGATATGGTCGAGTTGGGCGATAGTGCCATCCATAGAGAAGACACCATCGGTTGAGATCAGCTTAAAGCGTGCACCGGCAGCATCCGCCACCTTTAGTTGTCCCTCAAGATCAGCCATATCACTGTTGCGGTAGCGGTAGCGTTTTGCCTTGCTCAGGCGTATACCATCGATGATTGAGGCGTGATTCAGCTCATCTGAGATCACTGCATCCTCCGCTCCCAACAAAGCTTCGTATAGCCCACCATTGGCATCGAAACAGGAGGGGTAGAGGATAGTATCCTCTGTACTGAGAAACTCACTCAGCTTGGCTTCCAGTCGCTTATGAATTGACTGGGTGCCGCAGATAAAGCGTACCGAAGCAAGGCCATAACCCCACTCTTCAAGCCCTCGGTGGGCCGCCTCCACCACCTCAGGGTGCTGGGCCAGCCCAAGGTAGTTATTGGCACAGAGGTTGATTACCTGCGGGTGGCCAGGCACATCCACATGACTTCCCTGAGGGGTGGTAATGATGCGCTCATCCTTATAGAGCCCGGCACTATGAATAGTCTCAAGCTGCTGTTGCAGGTGCTGTTTGAATTCTTTATACATAGCGCTTTCCTTCAACTCTCCCAATCGAGAATCACCTTGCCCGACTCGCCTGTACGCATCACATCGAAGCCCTGCTGAAACTCATCAGCGGAAAAACGGTGGGTAATGATTGGAGAGATATCCAATCCACTATCGATCATCACTGACATCTTATACCAGGTCTCATACATCTCGCGGCCATAGATACCTTTGATGGTGAGCATGTTGAACACCACTTTGTTCCAGTCGACGGTCATCTCTTCAGAGGGAAGCCCGAGCATGGCAATCTTGCCGCCATGACACATATTGTCGAGCATGGCGGCAAATGCCGAAGGGTTACCCGACATCTCCAGAGCGATATCAAAGCCCTCATCCATTCCCAACTCCTGTTGCACATCCTCCAGCCGTTCACTGCGCACATCCACTGTACGGGTAGCTCCCAGCCGTGACGCCAGGTTGAGCCGGTAGGGGTTGATATCAGTAATCACTACATGACGTGCTCCAGCATGGCGGCAGACTGCCGCCGCCATGGCACCAATGGGACCGGCACCGGTGATCAGTACATCCTCGCCTACCAAATCATATTTAAGTGCGGTGTGGACGGCGTTGCCGAATGGATCGAATACAGCAGCAATATCCAGATCAGTTGCCGGGCGGTGTTCCCAGACGTTGGACATCGGCAGTGCCACATACTCAGCAAATGCACCCTGGCGGTTAACACCAATACCGCTGGTATGGGCACAGAGGTGGCGGCGACCGGCCATACAGTTGCGGCAGCGTCCACACACCACATGCCCCTCACCGGAGACAATTTCTCCCACTCTAAAGTCATTGACGTTATCGCCCACCGCCACGATCTCACCAACAAACTCATGCCCCACCACCATCGGCACGGGGATGGTTTTTTGCGCCCAAGCATCCCAGTTATAGATATGGATATCGGTGCCACAGATGGCAGTACGCTTCACCTTGATCAACACATCGTTGATACCGATGGACGGCACCGGTACCTGCTCCATCCAGATGCCCTCTTCAGGTTTTGCTTTCACCAGCGCCCGCATAGTTTCCATTTTACCACCGACCTTTTTTCGTTATTCAACGTCGAAGTGCAGTCCTCCCTCTCCCCAACGGAGGGTGTCGCAAAAGTACCCTCTCCCCACCGGGGAGAGGGCTAGGGTGAGGGGGATCAATAGGTAACTTATTGATTTAATACACCCTCATCCTAACCTTCTCCCTCGTAGGGAGAAGGGACTGGTGCTTTTACGACACCCTCCACCGGGGAGAGGGAACTGGAGCTTTCACCACACCCTATCAGACACCACCCTCACCATTGAACTAGGACAGCCCAGCTCCCGTTCAAGTATAGGTCTGATTCATCACCCTATTCTGTACCGCTCAACTCTTTGGTAAGTTCACCCAGCACCTGCATAGCAGTCTCAATCTTTTCATAGGGCGTATTGGCATAACTCAGACGTATGTGATTTTTATATTTATCCGAAGCGGTAAATAGATTGCCAAAGGCGATACCCACCCCTCTCTCCATCGCCTGATCAAACAGCACCTGAGTATCGATCACTCCCGGTAGCTCCAACCACAACAGGTAACCGCCATTGGGACAGGTCACCCTTGTCCCCTTTGGGAAATAGCGCTCTACCCACCCCAACATATGATCTCTACCCCTTCTGTAGTTGCTGCGCATTTTGCGGATATGTCGGTCATATCCCCCCGAAGCGATAAATTCAGCGATAGCCAACTGGGGCAATGTTGAAGTACTCATGCTCGAGACATACTTCATCTGTATCACATCCTGTTGATAACGCCCGGGAGCAACCCAGCCGACCCGTAATCCAGGCGCCAGAGATTTGGAGAAGGATGAACAGAGGATCACCCGTCCCTCGCTATCGAATGACTTGATCGCCTTGGGGCGTGGTGTCTCATAAGAGAGGTCGCCGTAGATATCATCTTCGATCAGCGGGATATCGTAACGCCTCAACAGTGCCAATAGTGCCCGTTTGCGCTCATCGGACATTGAATAGCCCAAGGGGTTATTGAAGGTGGGCGTCAGCAGGCAAGCTTTTACCTGCCACTGATCAAGGGCAAGCTCCAAGGCCTCCAGGCTGATACCGGTTTGTGAATCCGTGGGAATTTCAAGCGCCTTGAGACCCAAGGCCTCAATCACCTGCAGAGAGCCATAGAAACAGGGGGAGTCCACAACCACCGTATCACCAGGTTCGGTTAGGGCACGCAGGCTACAGGATACCGCCTCAATACAGCCATTGGTGATCAGAATTTCATCAGGTGACACCCCATACCCCGCATCGACGGCAATTTTGGCAATCTGCCTGCGCAGTTCGATGCAGCCATAGAGATATTCATAGTGAAGAGACCGGACACCCTCAGAGGACGCTAGATTGGAGACCTTTCGCTGTAGAGGTTTCAGCGTGGGTGTCGTCACATCCGGGGTGGCCATCCCAAGATAGACTGCACCGGGTATATCCGTTTTCCGGTATATAGAATCGCGTATCTGTGCCCATTTACTGACCACCTTGGGCCTTGTGGTGTATTGCGGCATCAACGGAGGCACCGGGGCAACCGACTTCCGCTGACAGACATAAAAGCCCGACTTGGCCCGCGCCTCTACATCCCCGGCGTCCTGCAACAGGCGAAACGCCTCTTGAACGGTTGAAATACTGACACGGTGCTGCCTGCTCAAGTGCCTGATCGATGGGAGTTTATCCCCGGACCGAAAGATCTTCTTATCAATCTGATCCCTCAGTAGTTCAGCCAGCTGCTCATATTTTTTCATAATACCAGTACAACTCATATCAGAATTTAACAGTACAGATAGTCAGATAGCCAATCTGTACCGGTATATTAATTTATCTCTATATCTGTAACGGTTTCAGTGTAGTCGGTAACCTGTTCATCAGCAAATATTGTTGGGAGAACAAGAGAATGGAAATTGTCATGACCAGGAGCAGAGGAACCGGATACGAAATATTTCCACTAGGTGTAATTGAACAGCTCAAGTGTTGGTATGCACGCCACCAACAAAGAGAACAGCTACTCCAAATGGATGACCGCGCACTCAAAGATATTGGAATCAGCCGGGTAGATGCCCTCTCCGAAGGAACAAAACCCTTTTGGAAGAAGTAGGTGTATGGCAGTCTGTGAGGCACAAGTTTCAGAAAGCATAAGGAGTGGGCAGATGACAAAGGCAGCATTCATAGGTCTCGGTGTGATGGGTTACCCCATGGCAGGTCACCTGGCAACCGCCGGTTGCGACACCACTGTGTTCAACCGCACCACAGCCAAGGCCGACCAGTGGGTCAAACAGCATGGCAACAGCCGAGCCCTGACACCCCGGGATGCCTGCACCGACAAAGACTTTGCCTTTATCTGCGTCGGTAATGACGATGACCTGCGCAGCGTGATCTACGGTGATGACGGCGTCCTGGCCGGATTGAGCGAGGGGAGCACTTTGATTGATCACACCACCGCCAGTGCTGAAGTAGCCAGGGAAATCAGTGCAGAAGCTGCGAAACGGGGTATCCACTTTATCGATGCCCCGGTCTCCGGCGGCCAGGCAGGGGCTGAGAACGGCAATCTCACCATCATGTGCGGCGGTGATGAGAATGCCTTTGAAGCAGCTGAACCGATCATGAAAATCTATGGACAGCGCGTAATGCTGATGGGGCCCACCGGCTCCGGCCAACTGACCAAGATGGTCAACCAGATCTGTTTTGCCGGTCTCTTGCAATCATTGGCGGAGGGGATCAACTTTGCACAGCGTGCCGGACTCGATACTGAAAAAGTATTCAACGTACTCTCAAAAGGCGCCGCCCAAAGCTGGCAGATGGAGAATCGCGCCACGACCATGAGCGCAGGTAAATTCGACTTCGGCTTTGCCGTTGACTTGATGCGCAAGGATCTCTCTATCTGCATGGCAGAGGCACAAAACAACGGCTCCGCCCTGCCCGTCACCGCCCTAGTTGATCAATTTTATCAGCAGGTACAGATGAAGGGCGGCAGCCGCTTTGACACATCGAGTCTTATTCTGAATCTGCAGGAGTGAGATCTTGGGGCGGTCTAAGCCCCATATTCACATAGCTGAATTGAATTGTGCTCAGGGGGTACAGATGTTGCGTTTTCTGAGCGCTAGGTAATCGGCAATGGCGTGTTCAGAACTCCCTTAAGGAGATCCAGATTAAGTCTGGTTAGATTTAGGCTGAGATAAAATTGTTCCAATTTTAGCCAGCGTAAAGTCATCATGACTTGATCAGGGCCTCCTTAAGCTGCGACAGCTTTATTGGAGTTGACACCGAGGACTTCAGCCAAATTCGAGCGTGACAACTCTCCCTGAAGGTCACCCGCTTCATTGACTACCGGTAGTGGATATTTGTTCTCGAGAGTATCGGGTATGACTGACTCTATAAGAGAATCGGGGGAGATAGACGGCAACTCCTCGATCAATTCATCATGCAGCACCTCTGTGGCACTCTGCTTGGCAGCCTGCTCCAGCGATTCTTGCAAAACCACACCTTGGTAACCCTCTTCATTTACGTAGTATCCATAAGCACCTGAGAATGTCTTCATCTGCTCAAGGGCTTCGCCAATCGTCCTGGCGGTTATACGATACTTAGGCGGTTGCATCACCGTCTCCACGGTCAATGCCCTGGCTCGGTTTACATCCTTAACGAAGGCTTCAACATAGTCCGTTGCCGGGTGCAGCAGAATATCAACCGGCGTACCCTCCTGGACCAGCTCGCCATCCTTGAGGATAGCGATACGATCCCCAAGGCGAAGCGCCTCATCCAGGTCGTGCGTAATGAAGATGATCGTTTTGTGCAAACGTTCCTGCAGTTCGATAAGTTGGTCCTGCATCTCACTACGTATCAGCGGATCAAGCGCAGAGAAGGCTTCATCCATCAGCAGTATCTCGGCATCGGTGCAGAGGGCGCGGGCCAATCCAACACGCTGTTGCTGGCCACCGGAGAGCTGCGAGGGATACTGATCTCCGTAACCTGCAAGGCCGACCGCATCCAACCACTCCCCGCCCTTTTCCAGGCGGATCGACTTATCGACCCCCTGAATAGCCAGGCCGTAGCTGACGTTTTCAAGTACCGTCTTATGCGGCATAAGCCCAAAGCGCTGAAACACCATCGACATCTTGTGCCGACGAAACTGCTCCAACTCCTTGGTAGAGAGCTCCATGACATCCGTGCCCTCGATAAAGATGTGCCCTTCGGTTGGCTCAATCAGACGATTGAAGTGGCGAATCAAGGTCGACTTCCCCGAACCGGAAAGCCCCATGATGACGTAAATTTCACCCCGCTTGATATCCAGATTGATATCCTTGAGGCCGACGGTATGTCGCGTCTCGGCCAGGATGTCATCCTTCGACCTACCTTCACGGACCAAGGGCATTACATCGACAGGGTTGTCGCCAAAAACTTTGTAGAGGCCCTCTACCCTGATCAGAGGCTCTTGGTTATCGGCATTAGACATTGCCTGACCCTCCCATATGTTTCTGGGTGCGCTTGGCGTAAGCCTGGGATACCCGATCAAAAATAATGGCCAGCGCCACGATGGCCAGCCCGTTGAACAGCCCCATGGTGAAATACTGGTTGGTAATGGATTTGAGCACCGGCTGCCCCAGCCCCTTCACCCCGATCATTGAGGCAATAACTACCATCGCCAGCGCCATCATGATGGTTTGATTTATCCCCGCCATGATAGTGGGCATGGCCAAGGGCAACTGAACGCCGAACAGCCGTTGCCACGTACTTGCACCATAAGCAGTTGCTGCCTCAAGCACCTCCTTGTCAACCAGCCGGATGCCCAGATTGGTCAGCCGGATCACAGGAGGGATGGCATAGATAACCACCGCGATAACACCGGGAATCTTGCCTATACCCAGCAGCATCACCACTGGGATCAGATAGACGAATGCCGGCATGGTCTGCATCACATCGAGCAGTGGTGTAATCACCGCCCGGGCACGGTCTGATCGGGCCATGATGATACCCACCGGCACCCCGACAGCGATCGACAGGAGCGTGGAGACCGTGATGATACTCATGGTCCTCATGGTGTTATCCCACATGCCGAAATAGCCGATAAGCAGGAAGGCAACCACTACGCTCAGGCTCAATTTCCAGGAACGACTGGCCACATAGACAAGCGCGGTCACCCCCAGTATCACCGCCCACCAGGGCGATGCCAGAAGCAGTTTTTCAAACCATACTAGAAAACTGAGCAGCGGATCAAAAAATGACTCAATCAAGTCGCCATAACTGCGAGAGAACTCTCTGTAGGCGGAGTCGAGGTACTTACGGATCGCCACAAGGTCCCCCCGATCCATCTGGGGGAATTCCATAAGCCAGGATGCGTCAGACACATAAACCTCGTGAACTTCAAATACGATAGGGAGCGAAAAAACCCCGGTAAGAACTTACCGGGGTCAGGGCGGGTGGTTACATGTTGGCCAGGGCCTTTTTAACCTTGGCGGCTGTCTGCGTAGACACCCAGAGCGTCCACGTCGCCTCATAGTTTTTCAGAAAGTGTTCCATGACCACCTCACCATCAGCCTGATTATCCTCCATCCAGGCCAACAGCTGGTTCATCTGATTGTTGCTGAACGCGCGCTTGGTCAGGTACTCATAGGCTTGAGGGGCTCTGAAGGCGAAACCCTCTGTCGTCACGGTATGTACTGGTGAAGGTGGGTACATGGTCACCTCAGGAGACTCACAGTCGTCCTTGGAGGTACAGTTCAAATAATGATCCGCCTTTACGCCCGAGCCAAAATCAACTTTGACCATTTTATACTTGCCGAGTACGGCGGTAGGTGCCCAGTAGTAGCCGAACCACGGCTCCTGACGCTCATAGGCCTTGGCGATGGAACCGGAGAGACCGGCACCTGAACCGGGATCGATCAGGTCAAAACCTGCACTCTCAAGCTTAAGCGCCTTGAACAAGTTGCCGGAAGTGATCTGACAGTTCCAACCGGCAGGACAACCGTAGAAGGCTGCACTATCTGGATCTTCAGGGTGCTTGAACATCTTGGCATTGGCGACAACGCCCTGAATGGTGGCCATGCTGGGGTCCTTATCCACCAGGTATTTTGGAACCCAAAAACCCTCTTCACCCCCATCACCAAGGGACTTGCCGGCGATGCGCAGCCGCTTTTCGGCAACACCCTTTTCCAGAGCATCCTTCATAGAGTTACTCCACAACTCTGGAGCAATATCCGGCTCGCCTTTTTCAGTCATGGAGGTACCGGTAGGCATGGTGTCACCAGGCACCAACTCTGCTTCGCAGCCATAACCGTTCTCGATAATGAATCGGTCTACATTGGCAATCAGGGTTGCCGAGTTCCAGTTCATGTCTGCGATAGTGACTTTCCCACACTGCTGATCGGAAAAAGCGGTGGTACTGGTTACCAACAGTGTCAGTGCACCGGCAGCGAGAGTGGTTTTGCGCATGCATAGCTCCATAGGCTTAATAGGCCCGAGTTGAAAAAATTTAAAAAAATCACCTATACACACTACAGCCCTGATACCTGGATATCAAACGCATCACTCCTAACGCCACGCTAGTTTGATTGACGCGAAATTAGGGCCAGAGTAAAATTTTACTCTGGCCCTAATTTCTCTAATTTCTTGTTCCTTCTTGTCCAGGTTTAAATGCCCGGCCCCCTCCGTGGAATCCCAATGCCTCACCTCACGTTCCAAGTTATCCGCTGGAAATCGGCATCTCAAACCTTGTTCACACTTCACTTTCCGCACGGGCCTTTCTGGCCGTCGCGCAGTATCTCCTCCTTGTTGGCATATACGACTGACATTTGCTTTTCCTATGACTTCCAAGGGGAACAGATATGACCGAGCCCGTATCATTATTTGGGTGGATTACAGCCACCACTACGCCGTTCGGGCTGGTTTTCCTGGCGGAAATGGGTGATAAGAGCCAGCTCGTCTGTATGACCTTGGCAGCCCGCCACCGACACTGGCCGGTGCTGGCCGGGTCTATGGCCGGCTTTCTGGTGCTCAACACCCTAGCCGTGGTGTTTGGTGCTGGGCTCTCGCATTGGGTGCCAGAACAGATTCTGGCGGGTGCCGTCGCGATCCTCTTCGCTGTCTTCGGCATCCTATCGCTGAGAGCCGAGGCGGAAGACGAGGATGAAGAGGTTACGGAACGGAGTGGCCACGGCATCTTCATCACCGCCTTCCTGATGATCGTCCTCGCGGAAATGGGCGACAAAACCCAGATTGCCGTTGCCGGCATGGCCAGCGCCTTACCTGTGATCCCGGTCTGGATTGGAGCCACGCTTGCTCTATTTGCCACATCAGCCTTGGGCGTGGTGGCAGGGCGAAAACTTCTAAAGCGCATTCCTCTTCACCGTCTTCACCAGATCAGCGGTGTTTTTTTCCTGATCCTCGCTGCGTTTGCAATGACCAAGGTCTTTTCATAATGAACATGGTGGGCCGGGCATGGTGGCATCTCCCGGTTTCGAGAAATTAGAAGTAAGAAATTAGGGTCAGAGTAAAATTTTACTCTGACCCTAATTTCTCTAATTTCTAAATGGCTCTTGTGTGTCGATTGCGGCCATTAATACCAAATGCCATAGGGTCTGGTTTGGTCGCAAAGCGGAAGTAGAATTAACAGCAAGCCAATAACTCAAACGGGGCGATTCCGGTATTTCATACCACTACCCATCTACTCTTCTTAGGGTAATGTGTAGAATTTCCGCTGGACGCCATAGCCGCATGCGCGGTCCCCAGGTACCGGTGCCCCGGGAAACGATCAGACTCATGCCATCTATTTCGTGCCCTCCTTCATACAATGGAAAGAGTTGCCCCACCAGATAGCCGAAGGGCCAGATCTGCCCACCGTGGGTATGCCCCGACAGCATTAGATCCACCCCTGCCTCGGCGGCGGCATCGTAATGGCGGGGTGCATGGGAGATCAGGATGACCGTACCTTCCGGCCGGCCGTCGAGCGCCCGCGGGATGGAGTCGCCGTCCTTGTCCTCGATGCGGCTGAACGTCGGGTTCTCCACACCTGCCAGAACCAAGCCAGGGCGTGGCTCAGCCCAGCGGTTGCGCAATACACGGAAACCCGCTTCCTCCATAAATCCGGCGGTGATCTCAGGCTCGCCGTGGAACTCGTGATTGCCCAGAATTGCCCACACTCCCAGCGGCGCGGATAATCGGCGCAGGGCCGGCAGCAGATCCCGGCTTGGTGCACCATGCCCCTCGAAGATATCCCCCAGCAGCAATACCATGTCTGGGCGCAGGGCCAGAGTCTGTTCGATGCGCCCTTCAAGCCATTCCCGATCCAGCAGAGAACCCAAGTGCATATCTGACAGAACCGCAAGTGTACTACCCTCCATCTGAGGAGAAAGGTCTGGGATATGCACCTCGTAATCCTGTATCACCGGCGGACGCAGCCCTTGGATCAATGCCAGAGCAGAAAGCGCTCCACCAGCCAGTAGCGCCAGCCCCCGTAGCATTGGCACCCGATGGGGCATGAGCAGGCCAAAACCCGTGATAATTTCAATGGCAAGCAGCGAGACTGTGGTCAGTAATAGTATGCCCAGCCAGGTCATGGCCAACAGCTCTGCCGCAATGGCAAAATCCCCCGTGTTCCCGTGACCATACATGCGACCAACAACAAAGCCTGCCCATAGCAGGCTGCCGATGCCGATAAATGAGCTCCGTGAGATACGGTTTTTTAGATAGGGCAAGGACCATATACGCCAGAAAACGTATAGGTGCATTACGCTGACAATGAAAATTGGGATTGTGCCAAACACCATCAATCTCGCTTACGAATTTACCTGTATAGGTAAAGATAGCTTATCGCCCTGTCGTGCAGTAAGTTGGTGATATGAAGGGCAAAAGTAGCCCCATTTTTTCCCTACGCTGGGTGGTGAGAGTCAGCACCCGCTCTTGAGCGGGCCTTGGTCAGGGAACGTCTATAGGCAGAAACCGGCCATGAAAAGAGTACTGACTCCTTATTCTTGGAACGCGTACTTTCAAGCAGTTTCACGATAGTAGAAAAGCTAAACGGCTGCCAATGCCTGATGGACTTTTTAAAAAAAGCATCTACTCTTATATACACACTTATTAAGGGGGAATATATGCGTAATCATCTAGGTCTTTTAGGTTTTCTTTTTGCCTTCTCTCTGTTGACCGGTTGTGCCACAACACCAAATTCAGAACCCGGTTCGCTTTGCTGCGAGACTGCGAGTGGGTGTAGCGCGGGTAAAGTTGGCAATGTAGATAGCGCGGCAAAGGAGTGTCTGAGTAAGGGTGGCGCTTCTTATACCGATTCTGCGATGTCTTGTGTTAAAAATGTTTGCGGATACAAATAAGGTACGATTGCGCAACACAGTTAATTCACGGAATGTCTGAATAGGTCTATCCTGGGCTTATTCAGACTATCGAGCCCCCTACTCGGCTAATCTTCTTCATCGTGAAGTTTTCCAGCCGTATACTCCAGGCATTGATCAATTTCGCCTTTATCCAGCTTTTTCCCCGGCTTGGATTTGAGGTGCAGCCGGACTCCCCCTTCGCTTTTATCGATAGTCAAAGAGTCCAGCTTTTTGTACTCCTCTGTGGGGCAGGAACATCGCCCCTCCCGGCACTCCGTAAAAGCTTCCAGTAACTTCTCTTTTTTATCTTTAGCATCATCAACTTAGATATCGAGACCATCACCGCTTTCAGAAACTTTATATTTCATTTTTCACGCCACTCCAGCGCCTGCTTGTAGAGCCGGTTTTTCTTCTCGCCGGTGATACGTGCGGTCAGTGCCGCTGCCTTTTTTGTCGGCATCTCCTCCAGCAGCAGTTGCAATATACGACCGGCCTCGGGATCCAAACCATCCTCCGAGCCCACCTTGCCCGCCACCAGGATAACAAACTCGCCCTTGCGCTGATTGTTATCGGCGGCGACAAATTCACACAACGCCCCGAGGCTCTCCTGGCGAATGGTTTCGTGGAGTTTGGTCAGCTCCCGAGCCATAACCGCCACTCGTGACTCACCAAACACTTGCGCCATATCCACCAGAGTATCGGCCACACGATGGCTCGATTCATAGAAGACAAGGGTGGCTGATTCATCTTTGAGATGGGTGAACTGCTCCCGGCGGGCATGTGAGGTTCTTGCCGGAAAGCCTTCAAAAAAGAAACGATCCGTCGGCAGGCCGCCTGCGGAGAGGGCGGCCAAGGCGGCGCTGGCCCCTGGCAGCGGAGAGACCGGAATACCCAGACGATGACACTCTCGCACCAGTGGGAAACCGGGGTCACTGATCAGTGGGGTGCCGGCATCGGAAATCAGGGCGACACTGTCTCCGGCCTGGAGCATCGCTGTCACCTTCTCCATCGCCTGGCGCTCGTTGTGCTCATGAAACGCCATCAGCGGGGTGGTAATCGCGTAGTGATTGAGCAACGGACGGCTGTGACGAGTGTCCTCGACGGCGATCAGTGTCACCGCCTTGAGCACCTCCACCGCACGCACGGTCATGTCGCCACGATTGCCGATCGGCGTCGCCACCACATAAAGTACACCCTTTTCGATTGACACAGCCTACCCCAAAAATGATACTGGAAGGCTCAATCGTGCCTGTCTGAAAGCCACCATGCAACCAACCCGAAATATTTTAATCCTAATCGCCCTGCTGCTGTTCATTACCGGTTGCGGTCCGCAACTCGGTGGAATGAAACCGACGGGGCCGCCGAAGCCCAGTCCACTGATGGAGCAGGCTCTCTCCCTGGAGACATCCGGCGACCACTTGGCCGCTGCAGGTATATTCCAACAGTTGGCGGCAAAAGCGAAGCCGCCGGGACGTTACGCACTGCTGATGAGGGCAGCCGAGAACCTCCACAAGGCGGGGGAGAGTGACGCTGCTCTCGCGCTGCTGTCGCAGATCGACAGCCGGACACTACCTAATATTGATTTCCGTAAGCGGCTCCTGGCGGCAGAGATGGCGCTTAGCAGCAACCGACCGGATGAGGCGCTACGGCTGTTGCAGACACCCCCTGAGGCAGATGCAGGCAAGACGCTGCAGCAGCGCTACCATAAGGATCTTGCCGAGGCCTACCGTCTCTCTGGCAATCTACTGGAGAGCGCACACGAGTTGGCGGAACTGGATCTGCTGATCGATGAGGCCGAAACCAGACTGGAGAATCAACTCCATATTCTGCAGACCCTGGCCACCCTCACTGACACCGCCCTGGAGCTGCTGCAGCCCTCCCCTCCCGGTATCCGCGGCGGATGGATGGAGCTGGCCCGCATCATCAAGGGGCACGCTGTAGGATCGGATCAGTCACAACCATTGATCGACAACTGGCGTGAAACCTTCCCAAATCATCCGGCAATGCCGGAGCTGCTAAAGGGGCACTTTACCAAACTCAAGGCCCAGTACCGGCGCCCCAGTCACTTGGCGGTACTGCTCCCCAGCCGTGGTCCTTATGCCAAATCCGCTGTCGCCCTGCGTGATGGATTTATGGCCGCCTACTACCAGCAGCCGGTAACCGCCCGTCCCCGCCTTGTCTTCTACGACAGCAGCAACAGTGCCGATACCTGGCCGCTCTACCGTCAGGCGGTAGACAGTGGTGCAGACATGGTGATCGGCCCTCTCAACAAGGAGAGCGTCTCCCAGTTGGCCCGAGCCGGTGAGCTGGAAATCCCTGTACTGGCACTCAATCAGGTCCCTCCGGAGGTGACACAGCCTGCAGACCTCTATCAATTTGGCCTTGCACCCGAGGATGAGGCTCGCCAGGTGGCAGAGCGAGCCTGGCTCGACGGCCATACCCGGGCAACCGCTCTCACCCCCATGGGCGACTGGGGTGAGAGGATCTATGATGCTTTCCGCGACCGCTGGGAGCGACTGGGAGGCACCCTTATCGAGCACCAATCCTATAACGCCAAGGATAATGACTTTTCACGGCCGATCCGCGCCATGCTCAATATCGATGAGAGCTATGCTCGAAGAAGACAGCTGCAGCAGTTATTAGGCAAGAAAGTGGAGTTTGAACCGCGTCGGCGAGAAGATACCGACTTTATCTTTCTCGCAGCAAAGCGCGCCAAAGCACGGCAGATCCGCCCCCAGCTGCAGTTCCATCACGCCTCCGGCATTCCGGTCTACACCACTTCGCACATCTACAGCGGCACACCTTCAGCGAAAGAGGACCAGGATCTTAATGGACTGTTTTTCCCAGACATCCCCTGGGTGCTGGTGGCCGGTGGCGATGAGCCACTGTCACGGGAGCGGCTAATGGAGTCTCAGCCTGAGGGGCAGCAGCGTTATCACCGGCTCTACGCCATGGGAATCGACAGTTTCCACCTGCTGCCGCACCTGGCGCGCCTGGAAACCACACCTCAGGAGACCCTTGACGCCAATACCGGCAACCTCTACCTGGATGAGCTCAATCGGGTACACCGGCAGCTGGTATGGGCTGAGATACATAGGGGCGTACCGAGAGTGATTGGCTATGCCCCGCGAATAGACCTTGAGATTGGCGGGCAGCCGCTACTGGATACGGAGAGTGTACCCACTCCGACAACCGAGGAAATTCAGGTTACGCCAGTGGAACAGGATCCCATGGGGAACACCAGGGAGCATCCGAACAGGAGTTGACCATGCTACGGCGAAAAACCGGAAAGGAGACCGGCGACAACGCCGAAGCAGAGGCAAGAGCACACTTGGAAGGTGCAGGGCTGCAGTTGGTGGAGAAAAACTACCGTTGCCGCCAAGGAGAGATCGACCTCATTATGCGCCAGGGGAACACACTGGTGTTTGTCGAGGTCAGATACCGAAGAAGCACCGCTTTTGGCTCTGCCGCCGAGAGCATCACGGCGACCAAACGACAGCGAATTATAACTACGGCAAGCCACTACCTGACCTGCCGCAAACAGGGCGACAGTGCCTGCCGTTTCGACGTTGTGGCAATCACAGGCGAGCACCGGCAAAAGATCGAGTGGATAAAAGATGCTTTTCAACTGGATTAGGATATGAACCTGAGCGAACGTGTCAAAGAGAATTTTAACGCTCTCATACAGCTGCAGATAGAGTCGTCCACCCTGCTTGCCGAGCCCATCGCCCGCTCTGCGGAGCTGGTTGTTCAGCGTTTACTGGAGGGGGGGAAAATACTCAGCTGCGGTAATGGCGGCGCAGCAGGCAACGCCCAACACTTCTGCACGCTGATGATCAACCGCTATCAGCGGGAGCGTCCTGGGCTTCCCGCCCTGTCACTGAGTAATGATACCGCCACCCTCACCTCAATCGCCGGTGACTACGACTACGATGAAATCTTTGCCAAGCAGGTAAGAACGCTCGGTCACCCCGGAGATATTCTGCTGGCGTTCAGCAACAGCGGCAACTCAGAGAACGTCAATGCCGCCATTCAGGCCGCCCATGAGCGTGATATGCCGATTATCGCTCTTAACGGCCGCGATGGCGGCCGTCTGGCCGGCATGCTGCAGCCCAACGATATCGAGCTGCGGGTGACATCGGATGATAACGCCCGCATCCAGGAGATACACCTGCTTACCATCCACTGTCTGTGCGATCTGATTGATCAGCAGTTGCTTGGGGGTTAAACAGGCACCCGGCTATGCACAATAATTTTGAAAACCATTTCGATGTAAAAAGTTGCACTTGTTGGAGCGAACTTGTTCGCATTCAACTCCGTGCCATATTCTTCGCGAACAAGTTCGCTACTACGCCCTAGGGAGCCTCTGATTAAGTCTGGTTAGATTTAGGCTGAGATAAAATTATTCCAATTTGTTTCGAAGTGAGCGGTAATAGCCACTCTATTACTGCGATCTTCGGAGCGAATTGGGGCAATTTTAGCCAGCGTAAAGCAATCATGACTTGATCAGAGTCTCCCTGATTATAGAGTTATCATGCATAACAATTTAAGTGTAATGATAAAGCCACGGAGATATTCAATGAGATCCATCCTGCTAACCTTGTCACTGACCCTACTGACCACCGTGTTGTTACAGGGTTGCGCACCTGTCGTAGTCGGCGGTGCCGCCACCGGTGCATCGGTGATCCATGATCGCCGTTCTGCCGGCACCACCCTGGATGACCGTACTATCGAACTGAAAATCCTCAATAAGTTGACTCAGGACAAAACACTCAGTGACCACAGCGGTATCAGCGTCAACAGTTACAACCACGTGGTGCTACTCAGCGGTCAAGCGGAGACGGCAGAGTACCGCAACCAGGCCGCAGCAGCTGCTGCGGGAACCGCCATGGTGAAAAGGGTGGTCAATGAGATTCAGATTGCTCCCAGCAGCAGTATCAGTGAAGATGCCAAAGACTCCTGGATCACCTCCAAGGCGAAACTTGAGCTGTTTGAAATCAAGCTACCTGGCTTCGATCCCACGCGGGTAAAGATCACCACTCAGAGAGGTGTGGTCTACCTGATGGGAAGAGTGACACAGCAAGAGGCCGATGCAGCGGTTGAGAAGATACGCTTCCTGCGCGGTGTAAAGCAGGTGGTTAAGGTCTTTGAGTACATCTAAACAGCACACACCCCTTACCGGGAGTGTAGTCGAAGCATTTTCCGCCATCGTCGGCCGAGAGGCCATACTCACCGATCCGGGGGACTGCTGGTCTTACGGCTATGACAATAGCCGCCGTCACGCCCTTCCTCAGGCGGTGCTGTTTGCCGTCAGCCACGGGCAGGTGAGTGACATCGTACAGCTGTGCAACCGTGAACAGATCCCGCTGATCCCCCGAGGTACCGGCACCGGCACCACCGGCGCCACCGTACCTGACCGGGGCGGCATCGTCCTCTCTCTGGAGCGGATGGATAGAATCATCGAGATCGATACTGCCAACCGTATCGCCAGAGTCGAGCCCGGCGTCTGCAACGGCACCCTGCAAAAGGCGTTAGCTGAGCAGGGATTCTTCTGGCCGCCAGACCCTACCAGTGCCGCTATCTGCACCATCGGCGGTAACCTCGCCTACAACTCCGCCGGCCCCCGTGCTGTGAAATACGGCACTCCCAGAGAGAACACCCTGGGGCTGCGCGCTGTCACCGGTGCAGGTAATGAGATACGTACCGGCGTCAACACCACCAAAGGCGTGGTCGGTTATGACCTGACACGTCTGCTAATCGGCTCAGAGGGTACCCTCGCCATCATCACCGAAGCGGTACTCAAGCTCACCCCCCTGGCGGAAGCGAAACTCACCCTGCAGGCGCTCTATCGTGATATGCACGCCGCCGCCCATGCCGTCTCCGCTATCATGGCCCAGCCGGTAACCCCCTGTGCATTGGAGTTTATGGACGGCACCGCCATCAACATGGTGCGCAGCTACTCCGATCTGGATCTTCCGGCAGAGGCCGGCGCACTATTGATGATCGAGGTGGACGGCCCCAGGCACAACCTGGAGCAGGCGGCGGCAGCCGTGAAGGCCGCTGCTGAAGTGGAAGGTACACTCACTGTCGATATCGCTGAAACGGAAGAAGAGGTGGCAAAACTCTGGCGTACCCGCAAGGCCCTCTCCCCCTCCTTGCGTAATGTGGCGCCAAAAAAGATCAACGAAGATGTCGTCGTACCGGTCTCCCGCATACCCGACCTGATATCAGGACTTGAGAAGCTCTCCGTGGAAACGGGCATCCAGATCGTCAACTTCGGCCATGCCGGTAACGGCAACATCCACGTCAACCTCCTTACCGATCCTGATGACTCAGAGAAGATGGCCCGCGCCCACCACTGTCTCGACGCCATGTTCAATCTGGTACTGGAGTTGGGTGGCACCCTTTCAGGCGAACACGGTGTAGGCCTGGAGAAACGCGACTATATCGGCCGTGAGATTGATCCGGTCACCCTAGGACTGATGAACCGCATCCGCAAACAGTTTGATCCCAAGGGTATACTCAATCCAGGTAAAGCCTTGCCGCCTTGTCCTGATTGACGAGTGTCGCCAATCACCCTGGTACTGACCTTGAAGAGAGATATGTGATGGAGTTAACAACCATCCTTCTCCCCAATGGAGGGTGTCGTAAAAGCACCAGTCCCTTCTCCCTACGAGGGAGAAGGTTAGGATGAGTGTGTATTAAATCAATAAGATACCTATTGATCACCCTCAGCCTAACCCACTACCCCGGTGGGGAGAGGAGACTTTTGCGACACCATCCAATGGGAGAAGGTACTGGAGTTTTCGCACCCCCCTGTAAAGATGCGAGTTGTTAATGGCACGAAAGTATCAATAGGCACTTAATCATGTTCCCAGCGACCAAACCCGGGGATATTGATGCCTCTCTCACTAAAAGAGCCACTCTCCGCCTGAGTATGGCAGGCGCCACAGTTGCTTATTGAGCCGACTCCGGGGTTATCGGCCACCTGTCGAGGAGACAATCCTCGATGCTTCCTGGTGATATAGGGCGTATCGGTGGTACGGAGCGGTGCGTCATTGGAGGAGAGCGTACGCATAATCTTAACCGAACGCTTGTAGTTAGAGTGTTCGGCGGCATTCTTTATCAAATAACCTTCAAGCACTGAAACTTCCTCCTTCGGTAACTCTGCATTCTCTCCAAAGTGGTCCTCCAAGCCTGCCATCACCCGTTTCCAGGAACGAGCGGGAAGAAGCCCCGGCTGATAGGCAAAGTGGCAGGAGCCGCACTCCTCTCGGTACTGTGGATTATTGACTGGTGCCACACCTCGTTTAACACTCTTGGAACCAGTCAATTTAGCGAAAAAACCACCGCCAACATCATCATCAGCTACTGCCGATCCAACTGCTCCCAGTACAAGCATAGAGGAGAGCAGGAATACGCTCGTTGTAAACTTGGATTTCATCATCTTAATACCTCTAAAAAATCAGTGGGTTTATTTACCCTTGAGAAACGCCAACACATCACCCTTCTCTTGCGGTGTGCACTCACGGCCAACGGTCCACTTGCAGTTACGCTTGAACCACTTCTCAATTTTTTTCACCGTGATCAATCGCTTTGGATTTGTAGACGGCGCCATCGGCTTAATCAACTTCTTGGTACGCGCATGCTTTCCCGCCTGTCTCAGGTTATCTCCATGGCAAGTACCGCAGCTACGCGTCTTACCACTCTTTTTATCGGTAAATGTTTTATTCCACAGCGCTTCCCCCCTGGTGGCACTGAACTCTTTAGCACCTGCCGCAAGGTAGTCTGACTCTAGTTGAGCCACAGCATCTGCCTGGGCGACCAATGGCCCACAAGCAACAGCTACAATAAAAACCCCGATCAATTTTTTGTTCATGGCTGACCTCTGTCAATATCCTGAAAATATTCCACCAAAATCATCGGAGCCACTTGACTCACTTCGATGTTGTTGAATTGAAGATTAGCAATGGAAGCTGAAGCGAAGCTTAAAATCGATTGGCAGTCATTGAAATAAGGAGAAGAGTTCAGTGGAGAGGTGGTGCACTTCCAAGCCCTGACACCCAGGCTTCAGAGGCAGGTTTGATCAGGTCGAGCACCATGGAGGGAAAGAGCCCTGCAGCGAGGATAATCAGAGTGAAAAGCAGCACCAGAGCCAGCTCCCGAGGAAGAAGATCGACAGCGTCGGCCACGCTCTCCTTGCGCAGGGGACCAAGAAACGCCTTGCGGTAGATTACCAACAAATAGCCGGCACCCAGAACAACGCCGAACAGGGCTGCAAGACCGGCTCCGGTGTGGGTCTCGAGTGCACTGATCAGGATCAACAGCTCTGCGGGGAAGCCGCTGGTTCCCGGCAACCCCATACCGGCAAGGCCGAAGAAGAGGAAGAAAGCGGCAAGCAGCGGCATAGAACGGGCGGCGCCGCCCAGGCTGACCAAGTCGGTGGAGCCCATGCGGTGGTGCAGAAAACCGGTGATAAGAAAAATACCACCGGAGATGAGAGTAAAGTTGAGCAGTTGGAACAATGCTCCCTGAACCCCCTGGATATTAAAAGAGGCGATACCCAGTAGCACCAATCCAACGTGACTGATACTGGAGAAGGCGAGCATACGGCGTAGGTTAGTCTGCGCCAAGGCCACTATAGCACCATAGAGAATGCCGACCACAGCAAGACCGGCAAGTAGCCAGTGCAGTTCCTGGGCCGCTTGAGGCGCAAGCGGAATGGCAAATCGCATCAGACCATAGGCACCGAGCTTAATACCGGTCATGACTGCAGCTACCGCCACCGAGCCTTCCATCGCCAGTGTAGGAAGCCAGGTATGAAAGGGGAACACCGGGGTCTTGATGGCAAAACCGATCAAGAGCAGGAGAAATACCACCATCTGCAGATCCGGCGAGGCAGCGGTTGTCAGCAGGGTCGGATAATCAAACGCCAGCCCGCCCGGCACAGAGAGCCCGACGCTATCAGCGTGATTAAAGGCGAGCAGAAGAAAACCGATCAGCAGCGGCACACCACCAGTCAGCATCAACAGTGTGTACTTCACCGCAGCATAACGGCGGTTGGGGCCAACACCCCAAAGACTCAGAAGAAAGTAGAGGGGCAGCAGGGTCATCTCCCAAAAGAGGAAGAAGAGCACCATGTCGAGGGATGAGAAGATACCCAGAGTGGTGCTTTCCAACAGCAGAATCATGCTGTAATAGAGCCGGGGCATTTTGCCGATGCGTGTCCAGGAGGCGACAATGACACCGACAAACAGTAGCGCCGTCAGTGGCAAAAAGAGGAGTGAAATACCATCCACACCGACCAGGTAGCTGACGCCCAGAGAAGGGATCCATTGCGCCCGCTCAACCAACTGAAATCCGGCCACAGCCGGTTCAAAGACGGCAACCACCACCAAGCTCAGTAGCAGTGCCACCAGGCTGGAGGCCAGCCCAAGCCAACGCACCTTACCCTCATCAGGCACAAACCAGATCGCCAAACCCATTACGGGAGGGAGAAAGATCAGCAAGCTGATCAGTGGCAGTCCGGTGGAAAAGGAGAGGCTCACATCAGCCATTATGTAAAGCTCCAGGGTGGAGAACCGTGTGGCCAAAACGGCTATCGAGCAGTTGTAGTGGAGCCTCAATCAGTTCCAGCCAAGGCCCGGAGAAGAAGCCGGTCAGTAGCAGAATCAGCAACACAATACCGGCGACCAACCGTTCGATCCCTGAGGTGTGGGGAATGGCATGGCCACCCCCCTCTCCCGCTGGACGCGGGGTGAGGAATGCGCTCTGAAACGCCCACAACAGAAAACCCGCTGCGACCACATTACCCAGTGCTGCGGCAACAGTTACCAAGGCACCGAACTCCTCAATGGCGGCCTCCATCATCAGATGCACCGCATCAAAGCCGGGAGTACCAGGCATACCGACAATGGAGAGGCCGGCCACCAGGAAGGTGATTCCGATAAAAGGGATGCGATCAAACAGCCCTCCAAGACGCGCCAGCAACAGGGTGTTGGTGCGGTGATAGACAAAGCCACTCATCAGCAGCAGCCCCGCACCCGCCAGGCCAAAGTTGATCGAGAGCATAACGCTGCCTTGAAGGCCGAGCAGATTGAGGGTGAAGAGGCCAATCATCAGTACGCTGGTGTGACTGACAACTGCGTAGGCTAGCAACCTTCGCAGGTTGACCTGTTTCAATGCCAACACCGCAGCATAGAAGATACCGGCACCGGCAATGGCGACCACATACAGATGCCACTGCATCACCACCTCAGGCATCAGCGGAAAGACAAAGCGCAGCAATCCATAGACGCCTACCTTGAGACCGATCAGCAGTACCGGCGCCAACGCCACACTGCCGTGCTCAGCCGCAATCGGTAGCCAGCCGTGGAGTGGAAATATGGGTATACGGATGCCAAAACCGTAGAACAGGAGGAAGAAGACCAGCGAGCCGATGGCAGGATTGACAGGTGTCTGGATCAGCATCTGCAGATCGAAGCTCAAGTGTCCGCCGGTGACATCGACATGATTCCAGCCAAGCATCAGTATGCCCACCAGCAGCAACAGCAGACCGGTTCCCATAAATTGCAGATAACGGGCAATCGCCAAATCTCTATCAGGGGCGGTTGACCACTGCCACAGCATAAAGCCCGCAAGCAGCATCTCAACCACCGACAACAGCAGAAACCAGAAGAGATCCTGGGTGACAAACATCCCTACCAGGGCCGATTCGGTAACCAGTAACAGTACCAAAAAACGCCACTTGTAGCCCAGCTTGCAGCCGGCGCCGTAAAGCACCAACAGCAGGCAGAGCAGTGTAGCAAGCAACAGGAAGAGGATACTGATTCCATCCACCGCTGCATGGTAATTAAAGAAAGGGAACAGTTCGAGATGCTCGGCAAATTGCATTGCCGCTGTCGTACTGTCGTATTGCCAGTAGACGAAAAAAGCCAGCAGCAACTCTGCAATGGAAAATGTGAGGCCGACATAGAACAGCAGTGACCGGCTACGACGCACCAGCAGTACAATCATTACGCCCGCCAGAGGCAGCAGCTGCAGAAATGCCAACAGCGGCAGCGTCTGATTCGCGGTCCAATGTATTTCGTTAATACCCACCATCAGAGAATCACCACAATCGTCGCCATAATCAGCAGCAGCAGATAGCGTGGCCGACTCAACAGTTGGTCGATCAACAGCAGGTAATTGCCCACAAGCTCTAGCAGCTTCATCAGCCCATCACCGCCACCCTTGAGGATCAGCTGCTCTTCAAACCAGTGCAGTGCTGAGGCAACCCGCTCCATAAACCTACCGACAAGCCCTCGCCCCTGGCCTATGGCATCATCGAAAGCACCCTCCTGCCGGCGGCGCTGTTCCCACTCGCTGAGGGTCGATACCGTATCGCCCTGTGTAGGCATGCCGAGCAAGCGGGTAACCACCTGCTCATCAAAGTTATCGATATCACGAGAGAGTGAGTTGGTCGGCTTTACCAGCAGCCAGTCAATTAGATGATCAAGCCAAAAGCGCTGCAGGACGGCAATATAGAGGCGGTTGTGGCGCCGCAGCCAAGCCGCAGCCGGGCGGGCCGGGCGGCTCACCAACTGTAGCAGCGCCGGAGCATGAAGAAACTGGTAAGCACGCCAGATAGCATGAATCACCAGATGCCAGGCCGCCAATTCAAACCAGCCGAGGCCACAGGCGAGAAACATCAATCCCACTTGGCCGGTGCATGAGAAGATTAGGGCACTCTTGACGTCCGTCTGGACCAGTGAGCCGAGAAAACCGTAGAGCGCCGTCAACAGACCAAGCAGCAACATCAACACCATTAGACCTGGTGCCTGTTCAAATAGCGGCTGCAGGCGAATCACCAGAAAAATACCGGCGTGGCTCATCAATGAGCCATAGAAGATGGCACTTGAAGGCGTTGGGCCCTCCAGGGCGCGGGCGATCCATGGAGAGAAAGGGAGTTGTGCCGATTTGGCCAGCGCCGCCACCAGGAAGGTACCTGCCAAGACATCGGCCTGGAGCGTTGATAGCTCGCTACTACCGGCAAAGAGACTGCTCCACTCGACACTTCCGAACCAGCTGAACGAGAGGAATATAGCGCTGATCAGAGCAACATCACCGATACGGTTGGTGACAAAAGCGCGGGTGGCATTTGCGGTAGCGGTGGGACGTTCAAAGGCGTAGGCAATCAGCAGATAAGAGCTGATCCCCGCCAGTTCCCAACCGACAAAGGTGAAGGTCGCACTACCCGCCATAACAATCAGCAGCATGCCGCTGACAAACAGGTTCATAACAATAAAGAAGCGCTGAAAACCGCTTTCACGATGCATGTAGTTGACAGAGAAGCGCAGCATTAACAGAGAGATCAGTGCCACCACAGAGGCCATCACCAGGCCAAAGAGGTCAAGATAGAAGCTGATTCGCAATTGATAGTCACCACTGGCAAACCAGCGACCCAGGTCAACCTGACCAGGGACGGAAAGCGTCATCAGTGCGCCGATGTCGAGCAGTAACACCAGTAGCAGCGAGATGGAGACCGCAGCGACAGAGATTCGGCTAGTGAGTCTCTCACCCGCCTCACCGCGGTTTGAGCCCTGGATGTATCCGATAACAATCAGCAGCGCCGCGACAAGAGGCAACAGAGGAATCAGCCAGACAATTGACTCAACCACGAGCAGCCTCCGTTTCAATCCGTGCAGGCGTCAGCGGTTCGCTGTAGCCGCTGTACCACTCGATGGAAGAGCCCACCCGAGGCAGTGGTTCCACCCGCCCCGTCCAGGGAACAAAACCCTGATCCGGTTTGAACAGGGTAATCTCACCGGTTTCCGGATCCATCGCCGAAACCAATAACCAGCCGTTACCGATCAACTCCTGCAATGGTGGCTGGCGGGTATAGATTTTTGTCAGCATCTCGACGCTCGCTTCCACCACTACCTGCAGTCGCATCGCCTCATGGATCTCGATCATCTGCTTGGGCAGGCCGGTACGCAGATCGCTGCCGGCCCCATCCATTACACCGAACATTCCGGTAATGTTGTGGGTGATTTTCGAGCCACAGCCGTAGTTGTCGTTATCCACCGTGGAGAAGTAATACTCCAGACTGATACCGGCGCCCACCGGTCCATTGGCCAGCAATAGCCGCTCCAGCACTTCACCGGTGGAATCGGTAGTGTAGTCGTAGGAGATAAGGAATACCCGCCGGTCGTAAAAGGTACCCCGACTCATTGTGCGGCGGCCGATAAAGGCCGCTGCATTGGTGGCATGCCCCAGCTCCGGGCGCGCCTGACTGAAGTCATAGGCACGCGCAACAATATGCTTCAGCGCCTGGGCATTGGTTGGCGCATCAGGTGCCGAGGCGAGCCGGCGGCAACGCTCATGAGCATGACGCTCACTGGCCTCCGCAAGAGCCTGCCGCAGCCGTTTGAGATTGCCACTGAGAGCCTCAGGTAGGAGATTGAGGTCATACCACTCTATCCCCTCGGTACAGGTGTTGTGCTCCCCCGCCAGGAACCAGGTGCCGGTGGGAATGGTAATACCCTGCTCAGCCAGCCGCGCCCTGATCTCAGGACGGTTGGCCATGGCACAGACGAGGCGGGCATTGGGGCCGCTGTGACGGCCACTGCAGGCGCCACAGTCGTAAGCGGCCAGATGGGGGTTATTCTGGCTGCTGGAGCCGTGAGCCATAATCACCACCAGCGGGGAAAAGTTATCCACCAGACCGATATTACGTAAAAGAGCCTCCGCCCGGTCGAGCTGCTCATCGTCGGTAAAGCCCTGCTGGGGCTGCTCTGGTGAAGGCACTTCTCCACCCTCTTCGGCACAAAATTCAATGCCGGTATCCACCTTACCCTCATAATTGATACGCAAACGCTCGACGAAGCGGGCAAAATCCAACGGTGCGAACACCTTACCAATAAGGGTAAAGAGTGCGGTGGGTACAGCGGCCGCCATCAGCGGCAGTGTAGAGAAGAGGTTGCGCCGACTCTCCTGATGCACCATATCGATGAGGCGAGTGCGGCCGGCAGCACGTTCAAGCCGGCGATTTCCCGCAGCCTCCTGCTCCGGCAATACCAGTTCCCGCACTTCGTTAACAGGAACTACCCCCACCGGGCTAAGCGCTGTCACCTTCTCATCACCGTAAGCGCGCGATAGGTGGGGAACAGCAAAGTGGGCAGCAGCGCCGAAAGTCTCAATTGAGGGGTCGATCTCCTCCAGATGACGGCGGAAGCCCTCTTCACGGTCATCCATACAGAAGACCAACTGGGCAGAGGTGGCTTCCTTACTGCTACAGTCACGGCCATAGCCATCTGTAAGGGCATTCAGCAACTGGTCGAGATAGTGGTTTTCGTAGGCCTGCAGCCATACCATGCCGGCCCGCCCCTCAGTGAGAAGTAGGAGAGAATCAAAGAGTGCATCGCGCTGCGCTTCAGAGAGCTTTCGCAGTGAATCGCCACAAAGTCCCAGATGCTGTGACAGGCGAAACAGCCGCCAAGCACCATCATAAACCGTGCAACCGTCAATGTGATCCGCTGTGGGACCCTGCTGCCAAGTCCAAATCAGCTGAGCCGCCCGTTCCCAGCGATCAACCTCCGTCAAACGCACCTGAGTAGGAAGATCCATCAGCCGCTCGGCCATATTGATCAGATACTCTGGAAGGTGAGTACTGAAAAGAGCATAACGCACCAAAAACTCAGAGCGATGATGGCGGAAATGCCAACGGATACCATCGAGGCTGGGCTCAATCTGCCACTGGCTGCGGGCCAGACGCTGGGCATAGATACGCTCCAGTACTAAGCGTACCGCCAGGTAGTCCATCATATCGACTTGGGGCTTTTCTCCCTCGTAACCGGGATGGAGATGGCGCCAGAGGAACATGCCGGACCAGCCCGGTATCTCCAGGGCGAGGTGCTCGAGGTATTTGACCCACTGCCCCTGAGGCAGCCCCAGCAGGTGCATCTCTGTAACCACGACATCGACAGGATCGTCAGGAAGGAACTCCAGATTATCGCTCCAGTCAGGCAGATCATCGACCAGCCATGCCAGATCATCTGCCGCCGCCTTGCGCCAGTTATGGTAGAAGCCTAGCTCGCGCGCTTCGCCATGCCAGGACGCCACCCCCTGATCAAGGTGGTTGGCAAGATGACGTATCAGAGTGGGTCGTATCTGTTCCAGCAGATCCTCGCCGGTGAGCTTCTGCAGCAGGCCACGCAGGGTAATCTCCTCTCCCACCTGGGCCAGCAAGACATCCAACTGCCCGTTCACCTCCCTGGAGATAACCTGCTGCACACCTACTGAGTCATCTTCTTCCTTTGCCAGAGACTGCAGCATTGCCTCCGCCCGTTCGGGCGTCAGATCAATCATCTGTTCAGGATGGAGTGCGAACTCCTCAAGACCCAGAGACTCCAGGCAGGCCGCCCAGAGGTCGGCGATGGCGCCCTCCTCGCTGCTCTGTCCCTGTTGGGCCGCTGCAGCCAGCAGAGACTGCCTCGCGCTCTCCGGCACATCGCCCTGGAAACTGGTGAGTGCATCCATCTCTTCTAACTGCCATTTGAACTGACAGGTGCTGATCTTCTTTATCGGCGCCGACAGCGCCGCCAGAAAGAGATCACGGCGAGTAATATCGCCCTGAGCAGTCTCAGTCACCATCTTCGCCGCGTCAAGATCCGGCTCCTGATCCAACACCCGCTCAAGATCCTGACGTGTAATCCGCCCCTCACGAAAAAGCTTACGAAATCGTTCTTGGGGTAGAAACCCTTTTGCACCAGTCAGTTTCTCGGCAGCCTGCAACGCTTCGGCAAAATGGAGATGCTGGTATCCATGGAGGGTGTTGTGATGAACAAAGTCCCGGATCGGAGCCTGGCCGGGCAGCACATGCTCAAAGTGGACGATGGCATCACGCAGTGTCTGACGGATATCGGTAACTGCCGCTGTAGTTTCACTCATAGCCCTGCACCTCAGAACCTTGCACTGAACTGGCTGGCGAACAGATCCACCGAAGCGGACATCAGCTCAAGTGCCGGCGCAGGTACAATACCCAGAAGGAGGATCGCGACGGTAAGTACCCCGGCCGCCGCCATTTCACCCGGACGTAGATCTTCAACATGACGCATATCGCTACGCACCGGCCCGGTAAAGAGTTTACCGACAGTGCGAATGGCGTAAGCGGCACTTATCAATACACCCAGAGTAAGCAGTACGGCAACGCCGCCCCAGCGTTCAAAACCACCGATAAGCGCGTGTAACTCGGCAACAAAACCGGCCGTACCAGGCAGGCTCACCGCCGCCATAAAGGCGAAGGTGGTAAAGAAGGCGAAGCGGGGTGTCACCTGCACCAGAGAGCTATAGTGGTTGATATTGCGCGTACCGGTGCGCTCATAGAGCAGACCAATAAGCAGGAAGAGGCCGCCGGCGACCAATCCATGGGCCACCATCTGCATCACTGCACCGGTCAAGCCTGCGCTATTGAGAGCGGCAATGCCGAGCAATACCACGCCCATATGACTGATTGAGGAGTAGGCGATCATCGCCTTCAGGTCGCTCTGACGCCATGCCAGAAGCCCGCCATAGACCAGACTGAAGAGCGCAATGGCCGCCAGTAACCCCTGGAGGATCACCACCGCCTCGGGAAGCATGCCAGCGGCTCGAATCAGCCCGTAAGATCCCATCTTCAGCAAGATACCAGAGAGCAGAATACTCACCGGACTCGGGGCCTGCACATGGGCAAGAGGGAGCCAGCCGTGAAGAGGAAAGATCGGCATCTTGACGCCGAAGCCGACTAGAAATCCGAGAAAAATAAACACCTGAAGTTCAGCTGACAAGCCGGCTGCTCCCTCAGACATATTCGCCATGGCGAATGAGTGCCCGGGGGTGGAGTCAAACACCACCAGCAGACTAAGAAGCAGAAAGACTGAGCCCCCCATAGTGTAAAGTACAAAGTTAAGTGAGGCGATATTACGCTCTGCCCCTCCCCAACGGTCGATCAGAAAGAAAAGGGGGATCAGGGTCAATTCCCAGAAGAGATAGAAGAGGGACCAGTCCTGAGCCATAAAGACCCCAAGCATGGCTGACTCCAACAGCAGCAGAAGCAGGTAATAGCCTTTGAACCGTTCCTTGATACTCACTGATGCGATAACGGCTATCAGGGAGAGCAGCGTGGCCAACAACACCATCGGGTAGGAGATACCGTCGATTCCAAGAGCGTAAGAGGTACCCAACCGGGGATTCCATGGTACCACCTCGGCAAGTTGTATCCCCCCCACACTAGTGTCGAACAGCGCCAACAACCCCCAAGCCCAAGCCAGAGCGGCTACTGCAAACAGCAGCGCAACCCTGCGGATCAGCAGAGCACTACGTCCAGGCAGCAGTGCAATAACCACGGCACCAGAAAAGGGCAGTAGTAGAAGCAGCGTGAGATAAGGCATTGTGGTGTTTATTTTTATTCCCCAAATGCAACCATACTGTGGACGAAAAGCGCTGCGGCAAGTATTACCGCATTCCCGTACGCCTTACATATTCCACCGAAGTAGTAGAAGCCTGGTCACTGGTAACGAGTAACATTCAGCCACTCACGCAACTATAAAGTTCGAGCCGAACTGTTACACGACAAAATTATCAACATATCAGGATAAACCAAAACAATTCTTTTGAATACTGAACAAAGCTAACCGACAAATATTCTATTTCTCAACAATATTTGAGCGGTCCTATGTCGCCCTGAAAATTGGCTATCTGTAGCCACTCTGGGTGGATTGAGTTAGCCAGTAAATGATGAATCAGATGCCTATCATATATAAAAACTTATGCCACCTATCAAAACTGATGCCATTCTGTTTCCGACAGTTCATGGTATATTCACTCATCATTTACTTTTTAAGCATTTACTGATATATATAACTAATTGAAAAATATTATATTTTACTGATTTTTCAATTTCCATACTATCAATACCTGAGACTCTCCAGTCATTAGAGTTCACTCGAATTAAGCAGGGAGAATTACATGTCCCAAAAACATCCTATCGTTGCGGTCACCGGTTCCTCCGGCGCCGGCACTACCACCGTAAAGCGCGCCTTTGAGCACATCTTCGAGCGTGACGGGGTTAATCCCGCCGTCATCGAGGGAGATAGCTTCCACAGCCTGAACCGCGTGGAGTTCCGCGAGGCGGTAAAACAAGCTGACGCTGCCGGCAACAACCATTTCAGCCATTTCGGCCCCGAGGCCAACGATTTCGGCTCCCTGGGAAACCTGTTCAAAGCCTACGGTGAAACTGGTGGCGGCGACAAGCGATACTATATTCACAGCCAGGAAGAGGCCAACGACCTCAACAAACGCCTGAGCACCAATCTGAATCCCGGCGAATTCACCCCCTGGGAGCCCGTGCCTGGAGATACCGACATACTCTTCTATGAAGGGTTGCACGGCGGCGTGGTTACCGATGATCACGACGTGGCCCAATTCGTGGACCTGCTGATCGGCGTGGTACCCATCGTCAACCTGGAGTGGATTCAGAAGATCCACCGCGACAAGGCGGAGCGCGGCTACTCGGCGGAGGCGACCGTGGATACCATCATGCGCCGCATGCCGGACTACATCAATTTCATTACGCCGCAGTTCTCACGCACCGACATCAACTTCCAGCGCGTGCCGACCGTAGACACCTCCAACCCCTTCATCGCCCGCGACATTCCAACGCCTGACGAGAGCTTCGTGGTTATCCGCTTTAAGGATCCGAAGAAATTCAACATCGATTTCGCTGGCCTTCTGAACATGATCAATGGCTCGTTCATGTCCCGCCGTAACGACCTGGTGGTACCCGGCGGCAAGATGGGCTTCGCTATGGAGCTTATTCTCCAGCCTATCATTGAGCAGATGATGGATGCAAAGAGCTGATCCTTTTTAGCAGCAAGACCAAAAAGGCCACCCTGGGAGGCTGTGTAAAAACACCTCCTGCGGCCTGAAGAAGAGAGCCCAGCTAGTTTCAGCTGGGCTTTTCTTTTGTTGGGACTGAAACCTACAGGAAGAAGTCGAAGAAAAGCACAAACCCCACGCTTGCCAGCAATAAGCTGATCAGGGTTACCGGCAAGCCGGTGCGTAACCAGGCTCCAGGGCTGATGCGTGCGCCCTGAATACCACAATTTTCAGACTCAGCAATAACGATCAGGTTTGCAGTGGCACCGACATGGCTGCCGTTGCCACCAAAGCCTACACCGATAGCCAGAGCCCACCAGAATGGCGTTACATTCACCCCCTGTGACTCAAGACCGGCAATGATCGGAATCATGGTGACGGTAAAGGGGATATTATCGACCACTGCACTGAGCAGGGCCGACACCCACATCAACAGCAGGGCGGAGAGAAGCAGTTTCTCCGGCTGACTCGCCGAGACGGCGAGTGTATTACCGAACAGATCAAGCAGACCCGATGCCTCAACCCCACCAACAATGACAAACAGACCGCAGAAGAAGATCAACACCGACCAGTTGACCTCACCGAAGAGCCCTTCCGGTGCAGGTCGCAGCAGCAATAAGGCCAAGGAGAGGCCAACAAAAGCGACATAAGCGGGAAAGAGGTGCAACAGGTGATGGGTAAAAAAGAGCACTACGATCAACGCCAATGAAATCATTACCCTGACAAGTGCCTGCGGATCCTTGATCGCATTGGCTTCATTCAACTGCAGCAGATCCACATCTGCCCTACCGGCAAGCTCCTTACGAAACAGCAGCAGTACCAGCCCCACCGTGCCCAGCCAGGCAAATACAACAGGCGGCGCCATATGCACGACGAAGCGGGTGAAATCGATAGCTGCCGCACTACCGATCATGATATTCGGGGGATCCCCCACCAGGGTGGCGGAACCACCGATATTGGAGAGCATCGCCTCAGCCATCAGAAAGGGCAGAGGATTGCGTTTCAACAGGCGGCAAGTCAGCACAGTCAGTGGTGCAAAAACAATCACCGTGGTGACATTATCCAGGATCATGCTGATCAGGCTGACGCTGAGACTGAGATACAGAAGAAGCAGGCGCGCATCCCCACGGGCCATTTTGGTCATGCGTATCGCCATGTACTCAAATGCACCGGTAGGCCGCAACATGGCCACCACCATCATCATGGCGGCGAGGAGAAAGATAGTGTTACCGTCAATCGCACTGACGGCGGCTTCCTGGCTGTAGAAACCACCCGCCATACCAACGGCAATCATAACCACTGCACCAATAATCGCTGCGCTTGTGCGATGAATCACTTCGGTAAAGATAGCGATATAACTTGCCACCAGGATGGAGACGGCTATCCACATCTCAAAAGTAAACACGCTGGTGGAGTGCTCTATCATTCTAGAATCATTGATCCAACATCAGCTGAGCGATATTAAATCGGGTTACCGTCCCGGCATAACTCCCATTCTCCAGCAGAAACAGGCAGTCTGTCCCAAAACTCTCCATTACCACCAGCGCCTTGACCATAGGCGAGTTAACGGTCAGTGTCGGGAGCACCTCATCCGCCATGGTTTCCACAGGTTGCAACAGCAATTGCCGAACTTCATTGGAGGTAAGGTTGAGATGGTGTATTGCATCACCCAGCAGATGAGCACTTTTTACCATATCGGGTGGCAGGCCGGCGAAGCGAAAAACACCTTCAACAGAGATACGTCCTATTATCGAGTGATCCGAGTCACACAACGGAATGGCCGATACCCCCTGCACAAGACACTCTTGCAACGCCTCACGCACCGTCATCCCTGCATGGGCCACGCGGGTCTTGATAATAACAGTGGCAAGCTCCATCCATCCCCCCAGTGTAGTGTTCTATACCAGAATCTGAGTGCAATCCTTTCGCGTATCCTACACTCAGTAACTATAGACCAGCAGTAAGGGAGGTGCCGCTAGGGGGTGGCAACAGGCAGTGGAATCATCTTGCCGTTGACGGTCAGCAGGCTGTCCGAAAGGCTCGCTTCGGTAACCAGTCGATCACCCGTGCGCACCAGTACGCCCTGCTGCAGTAGACGCCCAAGTTGGCGATCCACAGCGGCAGCCAGCCGGGCTTGCCACTCACTATCGTCCGGCAGCTGTTCACCCTCTTTCAACTGCTGCTTCAGCTGCAGTTCAAGCTGGTGACTAAAGAGCGTCCGGTAGATAGATTCAGGCATCTTTAGTGACACCTCAGCAACTAACTTACTGAGAAGCGTCATCAGATCATTGACGTCGGTGAGCTCCAGTCCGACCGGCTGGATGGAGAAGCGCCCCTCCACCAGACCCTCTGGGGTCTGCAGGCGCAACGAGTCAATAACCAGCTTGGGATGGTTCTCCATTACTGCCTGACCACTACCCATCAGCGCACCCATCACCGCCACCTGCCGCTCCATGTTGGTGAGTTGTTGACGACGAATATCACTAAGGGCTTGCTGCATGTTCACCAGCACCTGGGCCGGTAACTTCTCTATTGCAATGCGTAAACTTCCCGGGCCATATCTCTTTTCATCGAAGACAGCCAGATCAAAGCGGTAAGAAGTAGCCATGGTGACATCACCACCATCGGCTCCACTTTTCGCCTCAAAGCCCAAGCCTTCAAACTTGATCCGCTTGCCGCTCTCACTATCCACCGCTTCGACACGCTCCACATCAATAACAGCGTTGCCGAGCATCAATCCACCCACACCCTGTTGAGTATGAGAGTCGACTCGGAAGTCACTCAGATTAAGTTGCTCCACCCCCTCCTTCAACAGCACCATGCCGGGTGAGGAGAGATGCAGATCAATCCGACTGAGGGCGGCATCAGATTCCAGCTCCCCTTTAACACCGTGAAAACGCACTTGTGGTCGCTTACCGTCTGAGGCGACATCGGCAGGAGGGAGATCCAGTTGAGTTTTTGCAGCACCGTCGAAAGCCACAAAGGTACGGATTAGTGCGGGATAGTCGGTGGGAAAGAGAGGCTCACCGTCCAACTGCAGCCGGCTGTCTATCTCAGCCAAACCAGCCCCGGACTCGGTCAATGGGCCATGGTTTATCTGACTGATCAGAGAGAAACGCTGAATCCCGGATGCTCTCTTCGCAGCACCTTCAACCTTAGGCACCACCAGTGCAAATTGTGTCTCGGCCTCAGAGCTGAACCATCCCTGATGGAAACGATGAGATACGACCTCAATACCACTCGCCTTGATCTGATCAATCATGCGCTGGTAATGACTTGCAGCCCGGGTACCTACCACTCCCGGAACGGCTGAAAGAACAGCCACCAGTATAAGAAACAGTATGCTGAATTTTTTCATGGGGCCCCGCAAAGTAGTCTACAGTATCTATTCCGCCTCAAGCGCATGGGTCACCGCATTGATAACACCCTGCAGATCGAGCCCCGCCTCCGCCAACTGCTGCTGCGGTGCCGCATGCTCGATAAAGTGATCAGGCAGCCCCAGATTGAGGGTGCGCACCTTGTGCCCGGTTGTCGCCAAGTATTCGTTGACCGCTGAACCGGCACCACCCTGTACTACATTCTCCTCCAAGGTCACCAGCAGGTCGTAACTGTTGGCCAACTCAAGGATCAGAGCTTCATCCAGCGGTTTGATAAAGCGCATATTAGCCACACCGGCATCCAGAGATTCCGCTGCCTCTTCTGCCACAGCAAGCATGCTGCCGAAAGCCAGTAGAGCCACTCGACGGCCATGGCGGCAGATCTCACCACGCCCCATCGGCAATACCGAAAGCTCACTGCCAGGGGCAACACCAGGCCCGGTTCCACGTGGATAACGTACCATCGCCGGCCCGGTATGGAGGTAGGCGGTCTGCAGCATCTGTCGGCACTCCAGCTCATTAGCCGGCGCCATCACGACCATATTGGGGATGCAGCGAATAAAACTGAGATCGAAACTGCCGGCGTGGGTAGCACCATCTGCACCTACCTGTCCGGCACGATCTACTGCAAAGGTGACGTCCAGGTTCTGCAACGCCACATCGTGGATCAGTTGGTCATAAGCACGCTGAAGAAAGCTGGAGTAGATCGCCACCACTGGTTTGACACCGTCGCAGGCCAATCCGGCGGCAAAAGTAACCGCATGCTGTTCAGCGATGCCCACATCGTAATAACGCCCAGGGAAACGACGTGAAAACTCAACCATACCCGAGCCTTCACACATGGCAGGGGTGATCGCCACCAAACGAGGATCATCGGCAGCAGCATCGCACAGCCAGCCGCCAAACACCTGTGTATAGGTAGGGCCGGATGCTGCCTTGCCGTTCATTACGCCGGTATCAAGGTCAAATGGCGTGACACCGTGATAGACACAGGGATCACTCTCCGCCGGCTGGTAACCACGCCCCTTCTGGGTAACGATGTGGAGCAGACGCGGTCCCGACATTTTTTTCATATTTTTCAGTGTCGCAACCAGTGTCTCAATATCGTGACCGTCCACCGGACCGATATAGTTGAAACCCAGCTCTTCGAACAGAGTGCCGGGCATCACCATGCCCTTCATGTGCTCCTCCCAGCGCCCCACCAAATCACTGAGCTGGGGCAGATTGCTGAGGGCTGATTTCCCCCCCTCCCTAACCGTGGTGTAAAGCCTGCCGGAAAGCGCCCGAGCCAGGTGATTTCTGAAAGCACCCACCGGCTGCGAAATCGACATATCGTTATCGTTAAGGATCACCAGCAGGTCAAGATCGAGATCACCCGCCTGATTGAGCGCCTCAAAGGCCATGCCGCCACCCATGGCGCCATCACCGATGACCGCAATCGTATGGCGTCCTTCACCACGCTGTTTGGCTGCCGCTGCCATACCCAGGGCAGCACCAATGGAGGTGCTGGAGTGGCCGGTGCCAAAGCTGTCGTATTCGCTCTCTTCACGACGAGGAAAACCTGAAATTCCTCCCTGCTGGCGCAGCGTCGCCATCTCCTTGCGGCGACCAGTAAGAATCTTGTGGGGATAAGCTTGGTGGCCCACATCCCAGACCAGGCGGTCATTAGGGGTGTTAAAGACATAGTGCAGAGCAACGGTGAGCTCCGCCACTCCGAGGCCGGCGGCAAGATGCCCACCAGTCTGAGAAACGCTGGTGATGAGGAATTCGCGCAACTCCTCGGTCAAACGGACAAGCTGTGACTCATCCAGCCGTCGCAGGTCGGCAGGCAGATTGATGCCACTGAGGAGACTCTGCCCCCCATCGGCTGCAATACCGCTGTGCTCATTCTGCTGTGACATAGCCTATCCAGTTTCGCCGGGGCAAATTGGCCCGCTTGGGCGCCAACTCCCCGCAGAGAGTAAAAGCGGGCCATTTTACCCGTCATGGGCACCGCCCCGCTATCTCTTTTTTGCCGCCACAGGAATATTAGCGCTCTTATCGAGGGAGTCGCCGAGTAGAAAGTCCTTAAACGCCTGACCTGAGGGGGAGAGTCGCTTACCATGACGGTGGACGACAAACCACTTGCGCCTCAACGGAAAATCTTCCACATCAAGTATCACCAGCTTGCCCGCCTCCACCTCCAACTCAATGGTGTGAGTGGAAACAACCCCCAGGCCAAGTCCGGCACGAACCGCCTGCTTGATCGCCTCATTGCGGGTCATCTTCATGCCTTTATTGATCTCCACCCCCCGATCATCGAAAAAACGCTCCATCGCCAGACGAGTGCCGGAGCCCTCCTCACGCATCAGAAACGTCTCCTCCGACAGACGCGCAGTGCTCACCTTTTTTTCACCAACCAATGGATGATCGGGGGGGGCGATCACCACCAGAGGATTCTCCATAAAGGCTTCGGAATCCAGATCTATCCCCTTCGGTGGCTGCCCCATTAAAACCATATCCTTCTCGTTCTGTTCCAACATCTGCACCAGGCTGCGCCGATTGGTCACCTCCAGACTCAGTTTGACGTTGGGATAGAGACGTGAGAATCCACCCAGCGCCTTGGGGGCGAAATAGTTGACGGTACTGGCCACTGCTATTTCGAGGCGGCCACGACTCACACCTTTAAGTGACTCCATTACCTCCTCCATCTCATCCAGCTGGTGAGAGATGTTACGCCCGTAGCCGTGAAGCTCTCTGCCCGCCTCGGTAAGATGTATCTTTTTACCCAACTTCTCGAACAGGGGCAGTCCAACATTCTCCTCCAGCTGCCGTATCTGCATGGAGACGGCAGGCTGGCTGAGATAAAGCTCTTTTGCTGCAGCGGTATAGCTGAGCCGTGTAGCCACTGCTTCGAATACCTTAAGTTGTCGCAGGGTGAGATGCATTGGGTTTCTCCCGGGTAACGACTGCAAGAAAATAATGGTTTTACTAATATGGATATCCGGATTTTCTATCTACCTGCATCCGGATCTTCATAAAGCCATACTTATGGACGCCATTAAAAACTTTTAATTTTGTTTATGCAAGAGGACGCTTATAGTGCTTCCACACTTTCAGTGGTGATTCACAGTTTCAGCCGAGCCGGAACTCAAAATCTCCACTTAATTCAACCAACGAGGTTCCTAGCATGGATCAATCTGCACGTTACGCTGACCTTTCTCTGAAAGAAGAAGACCTGATCGCTGGCGGTGGCCATATCCTGGTTGCTTACACCATGCACCCAGCTGCAGGCTACGGTTACCTGGAAGTAGCAGCGCACATCGCCGCTGAGTCTTCTACCGGCACCAACGTTGAAGTTTCTACCACTGATGACTTCACCAAGGGTGTAGACGCCCTGGTTTACGAGATGGACGAAGCGATGGGCATCATCAAGATCGCCTACCCGAACGACCTGTTCGATCGCAACGTCACCGACGGCCGTGCCATGATCGTCTCCTTCCTGACCCTGGCCATTGGTAACAACCAGGGCATGGGTGACTGTAAAGACCTGCAGATGCAGGACTTCTACGTTCCGCCGCGCATGCTGCAACTGTTTGATGGTCCCTCCAAGGACATCAGCGACATGTGGCGCATCCTGGGTCGTCCCGTTGAGAACGGCGGTTACATCGCCGGCACCATCATCAAGCCCAAGCTGGGCCTGCGTCCCGAGCCCTTCGCTGAGGCGGCTTACCAGTTCTGGCTCGGTGGTGACTTTATCAAGAATGACGAGCCTCAGGGCAACCAGGTCTTCTGCCCGATGAAGAAGGTTATCCCTCTCGTAGCTGATGCCATGAAGCGTGCCCAGGACGAGACTGGCCAGGCCAAGCTCTTCTCCGCCAATATCACCGCTGACGACCACTACGAAATGTGTGCTCGTGCCGACTACGTTCTGGAAACCTTTGGTGCCGACGCCGACAAGGTTGCCTTCCTGGTAGACGGTTACGTTGGTGGTCCCGGTATGGTTTCCACTGCCCGTCGTCAGTACCCCGGTCAGTACCTGCACTACCATCGTGCCGGTCACGGTGCTGTAACCTCTCCTTCTTCCGTTCGTGGCTACACCGCCTTCGTTCTTGCCAAGATGTCCCGTCTGCAGGGTGCTTCCGGTATCCACGTAGGCACCATGGGCTTCGGTAAGATGGAAGGTGGCGCCGATGACAAAATCATCGCCTACATGATCGAGCGTGATTCCTGCCAGGGTCCGTTCTTCCACCAGGAGTGGCACGGCATGAAGCCCACCACCCCGATCATCTCCGGTGGTATGAACGCACTGCGTCTGCCCGGTTTCTTCGAGAATCTGGGCCACGGCAACGTGATCAACACCTCCGGTGGTGGTTCTTACGGCCACATCGACTCTCCGGCTGCTGGTGCTACCTCACTGCGTCAGTCCTACGAGTGCTGGAAGCAGGGTGCAGACCCGATCGAGTTCGCGAAAGAGCACAATGAGTTTGCTCGCGCATTCGAGTCCTTCCCGGGCGATGCAGATACCATCTTCCCAGGATGGCGTGACAAGCTGGGCGTACACAAATAATCGAAAGATTGCTGTACACCTAGTGTAAAAAAGCCCCGCAGCTGCGGGGCTTTTTTTGTTTCAGAATCCGTCATTTCTATCAGTACCTCACCGCATGTGATGATTCTGACCGATCCCCAATCATCTCGCGCAGGTGGCAGATGCTCACGGTATTTAAACCTGGAATCCTCAGTTGACCGCTCCATACTACGGGCAAGACATTGATTCTAATTGAATTGACTGCGATTACCTATTTCACTCTCCGGGTGAATTACGCTACAGGGTGGATAGCACACTTGGGTTGGCGCACTACGGCGTTACAACTCCTTGGAATAGAACAACTATTCCGCGTCACTGTGCCTTGTACTGCACCAACCCAAGTGCACTCTCCACCCTGTCCAACTGAGGATTCCAGGTCAAATGGACGGCAGGGTACTTTTCCTGCGCTCAGGCATCAAAGCCATACTTCTGAATCAATCGATAGATGTGCCGTTCACTGATCCCCATACACTGCGCTATCTGCGCCCGGTGCCCCGAATACTTCTCCAGCAAATACTGAAGATATACCTGTTCAACTTCATCAAGCGTGGGGTTATTCCCAAAGCTGAGGGTCACTTGGTTTTCATCAGGATTGTTTCTACTTGAAAAGGCCAAATGTTCAGGGCGAATCGAGGGTTTATCACGGGAGAGGATGATTGCACGCTCCACAAGATTTTTTAGCTCCCTTACATTTCCCGGCCAGTTATAGGCCACCAGTTCCCGCATTGACTGCTTGGTCAGAGATTTATTTATACGCCGTGAAAAGTTATGGTTGCGGATAAAGTGTTCGACTAGGCTTGGAATATCATCACGCCGTTCACGCAACGGCGGCGTATGGATATTGAATGCCTCCAAGCGGTAAAAAAGATCCGAGCGAAACTTCCCTTGCGCACTCATCTCCCTGAGATCCCTATTGGTGGCGGCAACAATACGTACATTGGAGGTGAGATCTTTTATCCCGCCCACCCGACGAAATACTCCGGTCTCCAGAACCCTCAGGAGTTTCGCCTGAACAGTCGCACTTATCTCGCCTATCTCATCGAGAAACAGGGTGCCGCCCTCCGCCCCCTCTATCAATCCCCGTTTTTTCTTGTCTGCACCGGTAAACGACCCCTTCTCATGTCCAAACAGCTCTGACTCGAACAAACTCTCCTGTAGGGTGCAGCAGTCGACGGCAACATAATTGTTATCTGACCGGTCACTTCGCTGGTGTATGGCACGTGCCACCAACTCTTTTCCCGCACCACTCTCACCGGTGATCAGCACGGTCATATCGGTGGGAGCGACATCATTGATCAACTCCTTGATGTTGCGCAATGGCGCACTGTCACCAATCATGAAGGAGTCAGCTCCCTCTTTTACTTCAAGCTGCCTTTTACAAAAAAGGTGGTCGCTACGTAATTTGGCATTATCCAGCGCGCGTTGTGCCACCAACACCAGTTCATCGGGGCTGATTGGCTTGACCAGATACTCCGATGCTCCCGCCTTGATCGCATCGACCGCGTTTCTCACTGAGCCGTAGGCGGTAAGTACAATCACCGGTTGATTCTCAGAGAGCTGAGCAAGACGTGTCAAACAATCCCCATCTGGGAGACGTACATCAGTGATAATAAGCTTGGGTTCATTTTCCCGAAGATACTCTTCCGCCTCGGAGAATCGCTTGACGCCGACAGCATTAAGCCCCATCCCCTTCATATAACGACAGATCATCATATTGATGATCTCATCGTCTTCGATAATCAGAGCATTTTGACTCATACATCACCCCCCTTGGTTACTTCAGCTGCGGGTAGAGCCACGGTGAAGGTCGTTCCTTCACCCTCAACGCTTTCCACTTCTATTAATCCACTATAGTGATCCACTATAGTCTTACAGATTGACAACCCTAAGCCTGTACCAGCTGTTTCTGAGGCGCGACGGGAGAAAAATGGTTCAAATATACGCTCCATATTTTCTATTGGTATTCCTGCTCCATTATCACTGAAACGAATAACTACTTTATTATCTTTTCGTTCACCCGTTATATTCAACCTACCGCCATCAGGCATTGCATGAAAAGCATTCTGTGTAAGATTAAGGGTAAGCATACGAATCTCGCTATCGGTTGCAATAACCCGTAAATCATTCTGTTTAAGATCAGTCACAATGGTAATCCCAAACTCATCAGCATCCCATTTCAACAGGCTGATGGTCTCTGTGAGGGCATCATTGACTGAAACAAGTTCCGACTGACTTGAAGGTGATGCACTCAGCTTCAACAACCTTTCTGTAACTTCTATGCAGGTATCAATCTCCCGATCAACCAACTGCAGATAAAACTCCATCTCCTCTTCATCCCCATCGTTGCTCCTGCTATTCATTAAAGCCGCATGAAGGGCGAAACGGATCGATGTAAGGGGGTTGTATATTTCGTGTGCTACACCTGCCGCCAATCGACCAAGATCTGCCAATTTCTGCTCATGAGAGAACTTTATCGCTTGCGATAGATCACGGATTGACTCGACAACCAGCTTTATCTCCTCGCCTCCACGAATAACTCTTACCGGTGCGGCATACACTTCAACAAAAATATCCGAGCCATCTAAACGAAGGTGTCGGTGGATAAATTTCACTGGTTCATCATGATCGTCAATCTCCTTTACCGGACACATCGTATAGTTAGCCGGGCAAGGAGTTGTTCTTTGGTGACTTGACTGATAGCAGAGCTGACCCACCACTTCATCATCAAGCAGAAGTTGTTTTCTGTATGCGCTATTTGTCAGCTGTATTTTATAGTGCTCATCCAATACGCGGACACCATCTGGAATCGCATTAATTAGTGACTTCAGATAAACCTTACCCTCCTCCACCTCACGCATCATTCGCTGCAAACTTTCTGCCATCCGATTGAAGGTCTCACCAAATTTGGCCAGCTCATCATCACCACTCATTAAAACGCGGGTATCAAGGTTACCCGCACTCATAGATCTATTTGCTGCCGCCAACTGATCTACCGGCTTGAGGATAAAGCGACGGATAAACCACCAACCACCGGCAATATTAATCAGCACAATAAGCGCACCCGAGCCCATTAGAAAAAGAATGGTTAAGCGTGCCTGGCGTCGAATGGAGGTGGCATCATAATCAACAAGAAGTACACCATTGATGGGATTTTTCTCAATATCGCCGTGGCACTCCTTGCATTGAGGTTTATTACGCACAGGATTGATACTTCTGAGCATCTCTTTACCACCACTATCACTGATAAATCGAGTTACCGGAATGACTGGCTTAACAAACTCCAGACTCAACTGCGTACCGATTTTGCTCTGGTCACCAGCAAAACGAATCACCCCCGATGGGGTGGCAATCATTACCTCTCTTATTTTTTGCTGTTCAGATAATCTGCTGACAATAGTACGCAGACCTTCAAGGTCCCTTTTCATCATGGCATTTTCGAGAGACGTCTGTAGAAGGTAGTTGACTTCGGAGACCGCATCCGCGCGCTCGCCCTTCAACACGCTCTTGTAGTGCGCAATGAAAAGGATGACAAACACAAGTAGGCTGACCAGAAGACCCGCAGCCGTTCCCAGTACAAATTTTCTATTGAGGCTCTTATTGATCCATTTCATCGCAGTAATAATCAAATCGGGATACCGGCTGGTCCTAAAATTTACGTCCCTTGATCAAACCTCATCCATGATTGAATTAATCAACAAAAGCGGGAATGAAAAAAACCTTATCCTTAGTCAAGACCCTGTGAGTATCGCAAAATTACTATGATAGACACGCAGCAGTGATCAAGTATTTTGTTATATAGCAAGCCGTTATTTTAAACGCCCAGCGTTAAATTGCTCTGACAATATGTCAGATCACATTGTGATTCTCATACTGTGCTCCTGATCGTAATTCATGGCAACAAAAAATGTCTAGCATCTTCACTGCTGAGCTGTCAAACCACTTCAAAATCAGCCATGTCTTTGTGTCATGTTTTTCTGTAGGAGCAGGCGATTCCGTACCGGCACATATGCAGAGCGACTAGTATCCACACCAAAAATAGGTGGATATTTATCGAAAAATCATATGGTTATAAATTTATTTACTGGCTTATATTTTTGCCGGCGGTTTAATCACTAAGCATCGGCTTAATGACAGCGCCCTATCGGCGCCTTCCCAGACACTCCAGCGATATGGAGATATGCCATGACAAAATAGCACGGCGACACATTTTTTCCTCCGCTCAGCCAATCCTCCAATAAAATATATATCCCTTAATAATCATTGAGATATATAAAATATAAAAAGACTGGCACCTCTATTGCAAACAACTCGGAACTATTCGTTATGCAAGTGGGGGATGAGGTCTATATGAAGGTCGGAATGTTATCAAAAAAGGTTGCTTTATCTCTGCTGTTGAGCACAGGAGTAATTGGAACCACTCCTGTACTAGCTGAATACCCCACAGCAGGTTTAACCCCGGATAAACGCCCGCAGGAAGCACCAGTAATCTCTGAGGTAAATCATAATCAAGCTTGGAAGAAAAGTGCCCTTAAAGGCATAGATAAACCTTACCCCGGAAGTCTCTCTTTCCTTGATGACCAAGGGAACTGGTACACACCCTTCACCCGCCCTGGAATGGTGGGGCCCTATGACATCCGCGGACTGCATCAGTAGATCATGTCACCCACTTCTTACGAATATTACTCTCGGATTGAGAGCTATTTTTATAGCACTCATGACAAGACACCTAAGGTCAACAATAACGACCTAAATATCACCAATAGAAAACTGGAGGCTTCACCTAATGGCTAACAAACGAATGCGTACTTTCAAAAAATCACTCGGCATCACCGTGGCTCTTGGCGCCCTGGCAGCTGCACCTGTTATGGCAAGCATGAGTGGTATGTCCGGTATGAACGGCATGGGCGGAATGTCCGGTATGAATGGCATGGGCGGAATGTCCGGTATGAATGGCATGGGCGGAATGTCCGGTATGAATGGCATGGGCGGAATGTCCGGCATGAATGGCATGGGCGGAATGTCCGGTATGGGCGGCATGGGCGGAAGCGGCGGTTGGACCTGCACCCAGTGGTCTCGTAGTGGAATGTCCGGCATGAGTGGCATGGGCGGAATGTCCGGCATGAGTGGCATGGGCGGAATGTCCGGCATGAACGGCATGGGCGGAATGTCCGGCATGAATGGCATGTCCGGCATGAATGGCATGTCCGGCATGAATGGCATGTCCGGCATGTCCGGCATGAATGGCATGGGCGGCATGAATGGCATGTCCGGCATGAATGGCATGGGCGGCATGAATGGCATGTCCGGTATGAATGGCATGG
>JBEVXU010000013.1:0-113105 GCA_040505895.1 Sedimenticola sp.
TACCATTGTAGCCCTGCAGGGTACCCTTGCTGGTGGTCATCTTGCAGGATTCGTTGTCGGTGATGTTACTCTTCACTTCCTTTGGTCTTTTGCCTTGGCCCATCCTTGGGCTGGCTGACTTTAAAAAGTTGTCTATCTTGTCAAAGGCCTTATTGAGGGTTTCTATCGCCTGTTCTGATCTTTTACGCTTCTCCTCATCATGGGCCTCCGATTTATCGGTGCGCTTGTGCTCCTGGAGGTGGTGGGTGATCTGCCGTTTGATCTTATCCCGTTTCTTTTCCAGTTCCTTGAGGGTTCCCGACCACTCCTTGGAGGCATCGGAGGACATCTTGCAGCCGTCGATGGCAAAGAGTTCCTTGCCCAGCAATCCTTCCTGGTCACAGATCAGTACGATCTGTTCAAACATTGCCTCGATCTCTTCCGGGTGTTCACTGACAAAGGCTGCGATGGTGGTGAAATGGGGAACGGTATCGCAGGATAGCGCCTTGAAGATGATGTTGTTTTCACAGCACCACTGGATTTCCCGGCTGGATTTAATGCCCTTGGAGTAGGCAAAGAGAATGATCTTGAGAAGGATCGCCGGATCGTAGGCAGAGCGGCCGACACCGTCATTTTTGTAGTGCTTGTAGAAAACCGAAAGATCGAGCTTATTTTCCACCAGATGATGGAGGGCATATTCAAAGGTACCAGGCTGTAGCTGGTCCTTGAAATTAATTACGACCATCGCAGACTGATCATAATTATTGAGTAGATCGCGCTGCAAGTCGAGAGCGATCTCAGAAAAGGTGCCAATTGACTGCGTGTCTGCAGGGCGATGGCATTTGTCTGAAATTGCTGGAGTAGGGCTAAGAGTGCCTCACGCAGGGTGTCGACAGGTCTTCTTTTCGAGGACACAAAATGTTGTCCAAATGTTGCCCAAACCATGCCCAATGTAGCCCAAATCATGCCCATCCTTGGGCGGTACTAATTTCTAACACATTGATATCATTGAATAAATTGGTGGAGGCGGCGACTACCGAAAACAAACTACAAGTAATTGATAAATAGATTAATATAGAGTTCGTATTAGTACGGTTGCCCCCATAGTTGCCCCCGCCTGTTGGATGTCTGTAGATTCCATTGAAATAAATTGCAGCAATTCTGAAGAGACCTTACAGGCACTATCTAAACACAAATGCCCGAGTTTGTGACAAAGCCAAACTTTTACCAAACAAGACAAATTTCCCGGATTCAGCTGATAGCTGACATTTCAAGGCCAATTAAAATCCTTAAGATCTCGTGCTGAAAAGTGGAACGTCGAATCGACGTCTTTTCATGTAGGGGATCGTTATGACACGAATACTCCTTATTATAGTAGTGTTTACTTGCCAAGGCTTAGCGTGTCTAGGGCTTGGCTTCGCTATCCGACCACATAAGAGGTAGTATGTTTAGAAGCCTGAACACACAGCTTCGAGGATATTAATCGGCAGAATGGAATCTCTAATAGCATTGAGCGCACGAAGCTTGCCGGGTATCACTACGACATGAACATCAAGCCAATCCGCGATTTATTGAATGAAAACGGCCTTGAGTATCCGAATCTCGCAGTACTCCAACCTACGGAAGCCCTCTATACAGCCCTGCTGGTCCAGCCAGAGGCGCACATTCAAGTACGTAATGAGTTCATTCGAAATACCGACCGAGCAAGTGCGCATGCCATGTTCGATGCAATTACGAGGGAAGCATATGTACAGTCCGTAGAATTGTTGGTTACTCCTGAGTATAGCTTCCCTTGGGAAACGATTGAGGCTTTACTTCAAGACGGCATAGCTCCAGAAATAGGCCAATTGTGGGTTCTGGGCAGCGAGAGTCTATCCGTTGCAGAGTTACCAGCCCTGAAGGACCGATTCTCTCAGTGGGCTAATGTTTTATATGAGCAGCTGCCACCTGGACAACCTGTCACAGCACATTACCTAAACCCACTTATTTACCTTTTTCGTACCGAAGCATTAGACTCACATGAACCGCGTCTGGTCATGGTTGTTCAATTCAAGACAACTCCATCTGGTGACCCTCGAAACACTGAGGCAACGTACATGGCTAGAGGTAATGATGTGTACTTATTTGAGCGGGGTAACGAGGTTCGCCTGATAACTATCATCTGCTCTGATGCTTTTGCGTTCACGAATGAGGTTGATGCGAATTACGAGAACCTGTTGCTCTTGCACCTGCAGTTCAATGAAAACCCACGATCTGAACCCTTTATGCGATATCGGCGACGTCTATATGATTTCGATAGTGACCAAACTGAGGTAATCTGCTTGAATTGGGCGGAGAAGTTTAGCTATGATTTGGAGGATGGCTCGCCCGCTACAACCAAGCACAATATCAGCGCATCTGCTTGGCACTCTAAGTCGAGAAAATTCGCTACTGATGACGCACGCGTCGAACACAACCATAGATTCGGTTTGTATTACACGCGCGACGTTGAGCAGCATCGGCACATGCTGCACTTTAGCTATAAGCCTGCAGCTTTTCTTCTGCAAGCAACGAAAGCTCGGCACTATGCTGTCGAAGCGGCGAGGTCGAGGCGGCGAGGCCCTGAATCGACACGCATCTACCACTGGGACAGCTCTACTGACACATGGGAAGATGCTAAGTACCCAATTGATGATGGATTTGTAGCGATGACCGCTATTTATGGTAGTTCGGCCACTTTACTTGATAGCATCCATGCAGTAAGCCCTTTAGCGGTAGAGCGTATTTCGTGTATAGCAAGCGGCGACTTCGGCCCAATGCCCGACTGGTATGCTGCTTATCAGCTTCCTACGGCACGCATGGAGCGCCGAACTGAGGTCGTGCGAAGAATTACGGTCACACAAGATCCAGAAGGAAGGTCATTCCGCGACCAGCGGATACGAACCATTAAAACTCTTGCCAGTATCCCAGCCACAGATCTGCCATTGCCATCGCGCCTAGAAGACTTGAAAAATGGATACCATTTTGAATGGGACCCTGATGCTCCTAACTGTAATGTTATTTCAAATACTAATAGTCAGAGAGCGACACTAATATATGCTGGCGAGGATGTTTTGTTCGACGACTTGATGGCACTTCATGCTAGGGCAAATTCAGTAGTTGCTAATAGTGAAAATAGGGATTTCGTGTGTCTGCTTTATAGAGAGGGTCATGACATAAAACGTTATGACCCACCGCTGACGAGGTCGATTATGCAATCCAGTACTTACACCGGCAAAGACTTTACGGAGCCTGGCCAGTGATTTCTACGGATGCAGTAGGTGCCCAGATCGGCGGACGACTATCGAACGTCAAGCCCGTCATTCCTGGTGTCCTACGCGGAGAGCGAACTGACGCCGAAGGGCACCCTTATGCGATCTATTACTTTGTGCGCTCAAATGACCTGAAGGATTGGGCCGATCATCTGGAACAGCGGCAGGATGAGATCATCGGGCCGAGCTACTTCGAGACATCTGGTGATTTGCGATGGAATCACTATCTCTATCTTCTAACCAGCAAGGAAGCCGCGCTAGGCGACACCTACCATGACATTAAGAGGGTCATTGAGGGAGATAGAAGCTACGCGAGGAAGTTTGTTCTGACTGAGGAAGAACTACCTGAGGCTCTCAAGTCTCTTGATCCGTCAATAGTTGATCAACAACGGCTTGCGGAGCCCGACGTTGTTGGGCAATGGTCACAGCGCCTCTTGCAAGCACAGCTTGGCGTTGTACTTGATCAACATTCTGTGGCCGAGACGGTTAGGAAAATTTCGAAAGGATCGCCTGATCAGTCGACGTTCAAGCCAGGCCGAGAACGCACGCCACGGACACTACAGCCACTCGCAACAAAATTCCTCGACTCCGTCGAACTCGTTCATTTTCGTGAATGGCCTGGCGTCTGCCGAGTGTTCGAAACTTTAGGTACGGTAAACCTTATTGTCGGCAGCAATGGCAGTGGGAAGACAACACTACTCGAAGCCATTGAATATTTGTACTGCCAGGAGAACGCGCGGTCATCTTCTCCACGGGCAGCTCACGTCAAAGCGAAGCTGAAAGACATGACTATCAGGCAAGAGACCCGATCAAGTGCCAAGACTGCTGAAGCCAAACAACGCAACCTGGATTGGTACGGTCAAAGAGATCTCAGGGGAAGCACCCTACCAAATAGCTTTGCGCGGTTTAATTTCTTGTCTACTGATGAAGCCGCGATGCTCGGTCGGAAGAATGCTAAAGTCTCATTTGAGGATATGCTCTCTCAACTGGTAGCGGGACCGCAGGCAGCCGAACTTTGGGACCATATATCACGTCTAGGGAAGCCACTTGAGGCGTAGTATTCGCGCCTTCAGGCGACTATCGAAGACGCAAGACAAAGAAAGATAACGCTTGAAGCACACATAAAAACTTTAGCTGAAATTCCTCGCGTATCTGATTCTGACCTCTCCGCGCTCACCGAGGACCTTTCTCGACTTGGATGGAAAACCACTGTCTCAAAAGAGAGTGTAGCGAGCGAAGCCGTTCCGGCCTTGACGCGCGCGTCGTCACTTGCACGCGAGTTGATGGTTGTGAGGCTTGGCATGGTATACCTTTCGCGCGATGCAATTGTTGAAGAGCGCAACGCCGCAGATACTAAGTTGTTGGAAATTGAGAAAAACCTAAAGCTCCTTTCGGAGATTGAAATTAAGGTGAGCCGGGGCAATGTTGCCAAGCAGGGACTTCAGAACGCGATTCAGAACATTGACGCAATCAAGGTTGCGCAGCAATTGAATGCCTTTACATTTGTGTTAGAACTCGACAACCTCCAACGGCGGCTCAGTGAGCTTCGCCCTATTGTTGGAGGAGAAGAGCTCCCTAACGAGGTCCCAGTTTGGATGCAGGAGCTGAAAGAGCCCCTTATTGATGCCGTGGCATCAATAAGGCAACAGTCCGAAATGTTCGCTGCACAAAAGGCTGATCTAGAGAACCGCCTTACGTCTCTTCGGGAGACCCAGAGCATCACAACTTCAATGCTTGTGGAAATCCGAGTTTTAGCAAAACAGTTGCTGTTGCACAGTCCGGATCATACGGACTGTCCTGTTTGCTCAACCGTGTTCGAGGTTGGCGAGCTTCAACGGCGTCTGGAGCAGGTGGTATCGCAGACTTCGCGGGATCAAACAGCTCCCGTCCTCGATGAATTAATGGTTGCTCATGAGCGGCTCTCACTTGCTGAGTCTAAACATCGCATATTGCACGACCTTGTGGCTTACGCGAAACGACGTGGTCTGGAGCAATTGAGTGCCTTCCCACAGTACGTTCTTTTGGATTACCAACACCGGCGTGAGAGCTTGGGCCGTCTTCAGGACCGGCATGCGGATACAACTCTGCATATATCAGGATTAGCTACATCGGGCCTTAATTTCGAATCGATCAACGCCTTGCGTCAATCGGCTAGCAGTATGGGCATAGATGTCATGCGCCAGGAAGCATTAGACGAAGAATTGGCTCGTAAGTCAGACGGGCTCACGGAGATGGACACCGTACTTGACCAACATGCTGAGGATCGGCGAAGCTTGACGTCGAAGATCTGCATGGCCATCCGCGGAGTCGAAGCGGTTACAGAGCCAATCGATGATATCGTGAAGGCGTTCCGTAACCGACGCACGCAGCTGCACAGCGCGTTCATGCTGATCAATGAACTACAACAGTTTCTCACGCTTGAGAGTGATGCTGACGCTTCCTCAATTGCACCTTTACTTGATAGCGCCAAGGCATCTGCGGAACGCTTTGCCAAGGCCCTTGAGAGCGAAAGTACCTCGCGGGCCAATGAAGTCACTGCGAAAGAGCAGTTGGAGAAAATCGAGAAGCGAATCGTGGACCATCAGGCTGCCGAAAAGAGGGTTCAACAAGCTATCGGCGTACTATTAGCTCTTGAAAAGGAAGACTCTCTAATTGCCGCAACAGATGCTGAGCTGGTCAGTGTGCAAACAGAGACTGATGAAATATTTCGGAGAATCCATTCACCCCGTGAGTACGGTGTGAGACGGGATGCCAAAGCGCCCCTGTATAGACTGGATAAACCCAGTCAGGCCATAACGCTCCGCGAGGTGAGCACAGGGCAACGCGCTGCATTCGTCCTCTCCGTTTTCTTGGCTATGAATGCGAAGCTTCAGACGGCACCTCCAGTTCTCCTATTCGATGATCCTGTGGCTCATATTGATGATTTCAATTCACTCTCATTCCTAGACCACTTGCGAGATATTGCGCTCGAAGGTAGGCGACAGATTTTCTATGCTACTGCAGATAGTCGATTGGCAGGACTCTTCGAACACAAATTTTCTTTCATGGGTGACAAGTTCAAGCGCTTTAACTTAGTTCGCTAGTTGAACTGAATTGCAGCGTTGCAGACGTGTGCCACCGTGTGTCTTTCTACCTATGATCGGCCATTTTTCGGAATACTGCGTCTGCAATTTCCTCTGCGGTGGATTGTGGCAAACGATGCTGTAAAGACAAACCCTGGACAATTTCACCCTGACGCCGGTTTGAGACAGCGCCGTAGCTATAGAACGTGGTTAATACCCCCTCATGGCCCAAATTTTGGCTCCATGCCTTGAAGTCTTCTGGAGTCTGGCAGACGGTTTCGCCTAGCTGGACGAGCGTGTTTCTAAAGCTATGCGGGTTGAAGTAAGGCAGGCCAGCATTGCTGAACGCATTACGAAAAATTGTGCGAATTGGCGTGCCGCTGCTCCAATGTTTCCGTTCTAGCCCAGCCGCCTCAAACCGGCGCGTGTCACCCAGCGCCACATGCGTGGCTGGAAACAATGGATCGTCGTTGCCCCAAAGCTTCTCCTCACGCAAAAAAGTCACCCAGTCTGAGATGATTTGCCGGATTTCATTTCCCACAGGAAAGAAAAAAGTCGTGAAGGTCTTGCTGAATTTCGTCCGAACCTCACGGGCATCCTGGAACACGCTGTCCGTCGAGAGATCAACATGCTTCAGCTTCATTGAGGCAATGGCGCTATCCCGTGCCCCGGTCAGAAGCGTGAAAGCGATAAGAGCACGGTTCCGCAGTTCGATCTCGGAGACGTCGGGCATCACTTTGATGACGTGCTTAACCTGTTCCAACGTAGGTACAGGCTTTTCCCGTCGAGCCGTTGCTATGCGCGTGTCCTTCTCTGACAGATTGAAATACTCTGCATCCGAATACTGGAGACGGGATTTGTAGCCTGGTTGCCCGGCAAGCCATTGAAAGAATCGTTTCAGGTGCGCAAGTGTTGCATTCAAAGTCGCTTTGCTCAGTTTCTTCCCGGACTGCCGGCCTTTTTGTTCGGCGAGGTACTTCTTGAATGCAACCGCCTGTTGGAAGTGGAAAGCTTTAAAGTTGCGGTATTTTGTATAGACCTCGAAGCGATTTAATGCCTTGGCGACCGCGTCAACACTCGATTCGCTTTGGCGCTTCGCCTCCTTCAGGAAGATAAAGTATTGACGCTTGATCCGTTCATTATTAGGGTCGTGTTTTTTCATGGTCTGATGCTTCCTATTTCAAGTCACTGTTTTCGGAGAGTTTGGCACTCTCGTTTATGTGTTGCAGTGCTTGCGGCATCGTGATGTCCAATTGACCGCGAACCTGATCCAACTTGGCCAGGCTGACACGCCGATAGATCATGGTGTTGCAGTTCGGGCAGATGCCGATCAGATTCCCCTGTGTCTCGGTTAGGCTCTCGTAATCAGCCATATCACCGGCAGGTGATTTAGGTGCACGGCACCGAACGCAGTAGATTTCTCCAGGTTTACAGATGCATTTATTCTTCACCCGCCTTGCCTGAAGAAATTCAAAAAGGTCACGGCCAAGAATTAGCATCGGTCGCCTGTCATCGGTGGTCGGTAATCCTTTCTTGACCCACGTTCGTACAGTGTTTTTATGAATACCGAACAAGGTAGCGACTTCCTCCGCAGTATAGTTGCGATGAATCTTGGCAAGTCGAGGGTTTGGGCGTCGTTTTCCCATCACTCAGCCTCATGCCACGTTGCAGGGCAACAGAATGGAACCACCAGTTTCATACAACGGCTTTGCGGCTTGCTTTAATCTGCTTCTCCAGCCAGTCCTGAATTTCGGCATCAATCCAGCCGACGGCACGGCCGCCAAGGGATATGGGCTTGGGGAAGCTGCCTTTGGAAATGCGCAGATAAATTGTTGACCGGGATAATCCTGTACGAGTTTTGACGGCGGGAAGTCTTAGAATTGCAGTAACCATTTTCGAGTCTCCTGAGGACTTATTGGAAAATAGTTACGTATTATTAAGGCAAGGCCAGCATTTACATTGCAATTGCGGAGGCCAAAACCGCAATTGCGGAGCTATTGTGATTGAAGGGCGCGCTTGGCCTCAGGGAATTTGCGGGAAAGGTTGCTCTTGGATAAGCCGCCATATCCCCGGAAGTGATCATCTATCGTCTCGATTAGCTTTGCCTCGCTGGCAAATGAGGGGTGTTTATCAACGTAAGGTAGGTTTCCAGCAATACAGTCGAGAAGAGCGGCTATGATGTTCTGGTAAGTCGATTCAGCCCGTTCCCCTGGTGCGCCTAGCGTGTCAACCATAGCTTTTAAGGTGTCATATTCCGATTCAATGGTTTCTTTTTCCTGACGCAGTTTTTTGAATTCACTTTTGGCGTTCTCAAGCCGCGATACAAGTTTGTCGTGTTCGGCTTTCAAGGCACGATAGGAATCGGCGCTTATTGCCGTGTGTGAGCTGCGTTCGATGTCGTCGAACAGGAAGGTGGGTTTCTCGTTAGGGAAAGCCTTTTCCATCCATGCTCTAAGATCCCGACCGAAAAAATGACGGCGATCATAGGCGACATGCTCATCAATGGGAACCGTCTTGGCATCTTCTCGGCCATACGGCAATTCCCCCTTTTCAATAGCCTCTGCTATGGCCCTGCTTCTGTGTTGAAGGCATGGCACGGTGGGGTGTGTCCATATACTCCGTCCAAAACCTGAAGGGGACAGCTGAGTGGCTCCTTGAGCGACTTCTTCGAGCTGATCATCAGGGACTCCACACCAGAGGGCTGCTGCTTGCGGGATCGAATATATTGCGTAGTGTGCCTTCATGGCCGCACAGCTGTCATTTTCCCATGGCTTGTTCATCATGCCTCCTCAGATGCCGTAACTACCTATCCATAAAAGTCATTTTCTTCCAACGGCGTCCAGCGTAGTATATCCGCAGTACATCCGAAAGCCACCCTGAAAATGAGGTTACTAATGGCTGAAACCAAATCGACCACTCTGACTGTCCGTGTCCATCCAGCCGTGAAGGAAGGGTTACGGACTGTGGCCGAAAAGGAGCGGCGCAGCTTGGCTAATATGATAGAAGTGATGATCCATGATTACTGTGATCGCGCAGGTATACCACTAGAAGAAAAAACTGCCATCCGCTGACTGGCACCCAATAAGGATTTAACATGGCCAGAACCGCCAAGAAGAGCACCAAAGAACAAGAACCACTTGAAAAGACACTCTGGAAGAGTGCCGACAAGCTGCGCAAGAACATGGATGCCGCCGAGTACAAGCATGTCGTACTCGGGCTGATCTTCCTCAAATATATCTCCGATGCCTTCGAAGAGTTGCACATCAAGCTGGCTGCCGGTGAGGGCGAATACGAAGGGGCCGATCCGGAGGATGCGGACGAGTACCGGGCTGAGAATGTCTTTTTCGTACCTGCCAATGCCCGTTGGTCTTACCTGCAATCCCGAGCCAAGCTGCCGGAGATCGGGAAGGATGTGGATGCAGCGATGGAGGCGATTGAAAAGGAGAACCCCACCCTCAAAGGGGTGCTGCCCAAACAGTACGCCCGCCAGAATCTGGACAAGGCCAGCCTGGGAACGTTGATTGACATGATCTCCGGCATCGGCCTGGGTGATGCGGCTGCGCAGGCGCAGGATGTGCTGGGTAGGGTCTATGAGTACTTCCTCGGTGAATTTGCCGCCGCCGAGGGCAAGAAGGGTGGCCAGTTCTATACCCCCGGCAGCATCGTCAAGGTGCTGGTGAATATGCTGGAGCCCTACAAGGGGCGCGTCTATGACCCCGCTTGTGGTTCCGGCGGCATGTTCGTGCAGGCTGAAAAGCTGGTGGAGGCCCACCAGGGGCGTATCGACGACATCTCCATCTACGGACAGGAATCCAACCAGACCACCTACCGCCTCTGTCGCATGAATCTCGCCATTCGCGGCATCGACGGCTCTAACGTGCGCTGGAACGGCGAGGGCAGCTTCCTCAACGATGTCCACAAGGATATGAAGGCGGAGTTCATCATCGCCAACCCGCCCTTCAACGACTCCGACTGGAGTGGAGAGCTGCTGCGTGACGACCCGCGCTGGCAATACGGCGTACCGCCTACCGGCAACGCCAACTTCGCCTGGATGCAGCACATGATCTACCACCTTGCCCCCAATGGTACCCTGGGATTGGTGTTGGCCAATGGCTCGCTCTCCTCCAACAGTGGTGGTGAGGGGGAGATCCGCAAGGCGATTGTCGAGGCCAAGCTGGTGGACTGCATCGTCGCCCTGCCGGATAAGCTCTTCTACAACACCGGCATCCCCGCCTGTCTCTGGTTTATCTCCCGTGATCGCAAGAATCACAGCTTCCGCAACCGTGAAGATGAGGTGTTGTTTATCGATGCCCGCAATCAGGGCGAGATGATCACCCGCCGTAACCGGGAGTTCAACGACGACGACATCGCCAGCATTGCTGATACCTACCATGCCTGGCGGAACAAGGAAGGCGGTTATGAGGACGAGAAGGGATTTTGTAAAGCCGCCAGCCTGGACGAGGTACGCAAGCATAAGCATGTGCTGACACCGGGGCGTTACGTGGGCATACTTGATGAAGTGGATGACGGCGTGCCGCTTGAGGAGAAGATGGCCAAGCTCACCGCCGAACTGGCCGAGCAGATGGAGCAGGGACAGGGACTGGATGTGCGGGTTCGGGAGAATCTGGCAAAGGTTGGGTTTGGGCTATGAGCTGGCCTTCTGAGCGTGTAATGACGCTACAGCAAAACGGAGTTCTCTTGGTTGAAGATGGAAATCATGGTGAATATCGACCTCGACCAGAAGAGTTCATTTCTGACGGGGTGTCATTCATCCGAGCGGCCGACATGGATGGTGGGCGCGTTCTTTTCGAATCTGCTGAGTCAATAACTGACATCGCATTCGATAGAATACGGAAAGGCATTGGGAAACCTGGTGACTGTATCCTTTCACATAAGGGCACAATTGGGAGAACGGCCTTTGTGCCATTGGATGAATTAACACCATTTGTATGCTCTCCACAGACGACTTTCTGGCGAGTTATTGATAGTGAAAGATTGGATCGACGCTATCTTTACTTTTACATGATGTCATCCGATTTCGTTGGTCAACTTCGAAAAGTACAAAATGAAACTGATATGGCTGGTTATGTGAGCCTGACCAACCAGCGTGAATTTGTTGTGCCTTTGCCGCCACCCGGTGTGCAGAAAGAAATCGCCGAAATCCTCTCCTCCCTCGACGATAAAATCGAACTCAACCGCAAGCAGAACCGCACCCTGGAGGTTATCACCCAGGCGCTGTTCAAACGTTGGTTCGTGGAGTTCGAGTTCCCCGACGAAAACGGCCAGCCCTACAAATCCAGCGGCGGTGCCATGCAGCCCTCCGAGCTAGGGGAGATTCCGGTGGGGTGGGAGGTTGGCGCTGTTGGCGATTTGGTCTCACACAGTAAGGACTCCATAAACCCTGGTAACCAGCCGGAGGATCAGTTCTTCCATTTCAGCATCCCAAATTTCGATGATGGTCAAAGTGCCAAGCCAGAATTGGGTTCCACGATACTTAGTAACAAGTATTCGGTTCATGCCGATTCAATATTGGTTTCAAAGCTGAACCCTCGGTTCCCACGAATCTGGCCTGTTTTATCGCTTCCTGATGAATTGTCGGTATGCTCCACCGAATTTCAGGTTCTCATACCCGGTAAGGAAGCTTATGGCTATGTCCTTTCCCTTCTAAAGTCTCCATATGTGGCGACGGAGATGGTGTTACGGGCATCTGGAACAAGTGGAAGCCATCAACGAATCAATCCGGATGATCTTTTATCAATTGAGGTGGTTCGTCCGCCAAGTGACTTGATAGAGAGATTTAGCAGTGCGGTTATGGATGGATTTGAAAAGTCACAATCGAATCTGGACCAGATGAAAATTCTTGCGGGCCTGCGAGATACACTTCTTCCTAAACTGGTGTCGGGTGAGCTAAGGGTGACGTGATATGGATTTCAGCGATAATTCTGAATTCAACGACTGGCTGGATGAATCATACCCAGCCGTAATGATTGGTGAGTATTCAGAAGCACCGAGTGTGGTGTTGTTTGAGATGGATCAGCAGGCTTATATCGACCAACTGGATGCCTGGCGAGATCAGCAGATCGCGGAGTTTCCGGAGGTTGTAGTTCACGAGTTTCCCGCCCCCATTGCACACTACTTTCACCAAACCCGACATGGTTACGATGATGCCAATCATCGGTTGCAATTGCTCAGGACAACCTGGGAATCGGTGATCTTTACGCTCTACAGTCTCGCTATTGGTGAGGTGCTGTATCGAGGTATCAATCTGTCCGGTCTTGAGGTTGGCAATCAGCCGCTTTCCTATAATCGTATGATGTCGGATAGCCTGGCGATCAAGCTGGGATTCGTTGAGGCCGTTATAAATCAGGAGGGTGCTGCCGATCAGTTGGTTGTAGCGGACATCGTTAGTGATGCTGCCATTGAAGGATTAAGACAGCTCAACCGTGAACGTAACTCAATCCAGCACATTGCAGCACTGACTGCATCAGAGGCCGTGGAACGGTTTGATAAGCTGTTGCCGGAGGTTGAGGCTGTGCTCTATGAGCTTCGAGAACTTCGCAATGTCTCGTTCATTCGCTATCGAAACAGTGAGGCAACCCCGAGGGATCTGAAGTGCCGAAAGTTTGATGGCCATTCGCTAGCGAAAGTGAATTATCCACTCCAGCTTAATGATGAGCAGTTCTCCAGGATTGGGGCCAACCTGACGGCGGAACGACTTTACGCTGAGCTTGGGGAGGACATCTTTTGCGTGTCACCCTTTGCGCATGTTGTTGACCAAGACCACCAGACCTATCTCTGTTTTTACAAGAAAAAGCATAATGCCATTTTATTTCAATTTGAGCGTGTTGGTACGCCTGCCGGTGAGTTCGATTTGGATGGTGACCAGTTTCAGGATATCAGGGATTCGCTTGAGGGGGTGCTTCAAAATGCCGTCTAGGATTGTAAACTTGGAGAGGGATGATCAGGAACCTGAGATGGAGGCCATAGTCTAATGTCTCATAGGGTGGTGGAACTACACAACATCATGCCGATTAGCAATATTTTGTCCGTTCTGGCGCATGGGATACTGTCTCACGAGCAGGTCGCTGGGCTACCTCATTCCGATGTATCCATGGCGGATGTACAGGACAAGCGGGATAAGGTTCAAGTGCCTGGGGGGTTAAAGCTGCATCAATATGCGAACCTCTATTTTGATGCCCGTAATCCCATGATGTACAAGCGATTGGCTCAGATAGAATTGCTTTGTGTGCTCAGTGTTTCAACCGATGTTATGAATATTCAAAGTGTGGTGATTTCTGATCAAAATGCTGCCAGTGATTATGTGCGGTTTTATCCGCCGAATTATCTGAGTGTTCTCAATTTCGACCAGATTTACGCAGATGATTGGCGACACTCGGATGATCGTATTGCCTATTGGCGACATAAATCTGCGAAGTGCGCAGAGGTATTGGTTCCACATGCCATACACTCAGATTATATTCAAAAAGCCTATGTGGTAAGTGATATGGCGAAGACGCAACTAACGGCAACCGGGTTTTCAAAACCGGTCGAAATTATGCCGAGATTATTTTTCAGGTGAAGCTATGGTGAATGTACTAATTGGTGATCTCTTCGAGACCAAGACAACAACCATCGTCAATACCGTCAATTGTGTCGGGGTGATGGGCAAGGGAATCGCGCAGGCGTTTAAAAAACGTTTCCCGGACATGTTCAAGGAGTATTCGCAGCGTTGCCAGTCTGGACTGGTTCAGCCTGGAGTGCCTTATCTGTACTCCGATATGCTCGGTACTTCGATTTTGAATTTTCCTACCAAAAAGCATTGGCGTTCACCGTCCCGGCTGGATGATGTGATTAACGGGTTGGATATATTCACGGAGAAGTACAAGGAGTGGGGTATTGAGTCGATCGCCTTTCCTCCGCTGGGGTGTGGCAACGGCGGGCTTGAATGGGCTGCGGTTGGACCTGTGATGTATCAACGTCTTTCTGCGCTGGATATACCTGTTGAAATTTATGCACCCTACGGTACACCAAAACAACAATTGACTAATAAATTTCTCGGGCAAGCAGTAGAAAATCCAAATTTTGTAAAAGGACATAAGCAGAAGAGACTCAGTGTTGCATGGGTAGCGTTGTTAGAGGTTGTGAATCAGTTACAAAACCAACCTTATGCCAACCCGGTAGGTAGGACGATATTCCAGAAAATCAGTTATATCTTCACTGAACAGGGGGTTGATACGGGTTTTCGATTCAAACAAGGGAGCTATGGCCCTTTCTCACCGGAAGTAAAAGAGGCACTATCAACTTTTGCCAATGCAAACCTAATTCAGGAGCAGCAGCTTGGCAGAATGACAGCGCTTCGGATTGGTCCGGAATATGAATCTGTCAGAGATAAATTTGCAGATCAGTTTATGCCTTTTGAAAAAAAGATAAACAAGACCGTTGATCTTTTTAGTCGGATCAAATCAACAGCACAGGCTGAAGAAGTAACGACAGTTCTTTACGCAGCGAGAAAGTTGAAAAAAGACAGTAAAGATGACTCTGTTAGTGAGCAAGATATATATGAATATATATTGGACTGGAAAAAGGACTGGCACAAAAAAGAGAAACAATCGGCGATTGCTACATCAATTCGTAATCTGGAAATGCTGGGTTGGTTAAGACTTCAGTACAGCGACTCTCTGCCAATGGAAGATTTTTAGAAAAGGAATTTATTTTGTCTGACAAGCTTACTGAAGATGCCATTGAACAATTTGCCATCGAGCTGCTGACCAAGCAGGGTTACCAGTATATCCACGGTGCTGAGTTGGCACCGGATGCTACTCACCCTGAGCGTAATTCATTTGGTGATGTAATTCTTGAAAGTCGCTTACGTGAAGCGGTTGCACGTATCAATCCGGCTATTCCATTGGATGCGCAGGAGCAGGCGGTCAAGGAGGTATTGCAGATTTCGCCTATTGAGTTGTCGGCAGCAAACGAAACCTTCCACAAGCTGCTGACCAACGGCGTGGAGGTGGAGTATCAGCACGAAGGGCGAACCAAGGGTGATAAAGTTTGGCTGGTGGACTATGCAGACCCTTCTGCCAACGATTGTTTAGCAGTGAACCAATTCACGGTCATTGAGAACCATATCAATAAGCGTCCTGACCTGATCCTGTTCATCAATGGTCTGCCATTGGTGGTAATTGAGCTAAAGAATGCCGCCAGTGAGAATGCCACCGTTCGTTCCGCGTATCAGCAGCTCCAGACCTATAAGAGTACGATACCCAGTCTGTTTGTGACCAACGGCCTGTTGGTGGCCTCTGATGGTCTGGAGGCACGCATGGGTTCCCTGTCTGCCGGGTTCACGCGTTTTATGGCCTGGAAAACATCGGATGGCAGGCAAGAGGCATCTCATCTTATTAGTCAGTTGGAGACCTTGATTCAAGGCGTGTTGTCTCCGGCAACTCTGCTTGAGTTGACCCGGCATTTTACGGTGTTTGAGAAGTCGCAGCGTGAAGACCCAAAGACTGGTCTTACCACTGTTGAAACAGTAAAGAAGATCGCGGCCTATCACCAGTTCTATGCGGTGAAAAAGGCGGTGGAATCAACCTTGGTGGCGACCGGTATCAATGGTAGCCGCAAGGGAGGCGTGGTGTGGCATACCCAGGGGAGTGGTAAGTCGCTTTCGATGGTTTTCTATGCGGGCAAGTTGGTGCTGGCGCTGGATAACCCAACCATTGTCATGCTGACCGACCGGAATGATCTGGATGATCAGCTTTTTGATACCTTTGCATCCAGCCGCCAACTGCTACGGCAGGAGCCGGTGCAGGCGGAAAACCGTGATGATCTGTGCGATAAGCTGAAGGTGGCCTCCGGTGGTGTGATCTTCACCACCATGCAGAAGTTCTCACCCAAAGATGGCGATGCCATTTATCCGTTACTTTCTGATCGTCGCAATATCGTTGTGATCGCTGATGAGGCGCATCGTAGCCAGTACGGCTTCAAGGCCAGGGAGATAGACATTAAGGATGCTGACGGCAATATCGTTGGCAAGAAAACCGCCTACGGTTTTGCCAAGTATCTGCGTGATGCGTTGCCTCATGCGACCTTTATCGGTTTTACCGGCACACCGGTGGAGCTGGATGACAAGAATACCCCGGCTGTGTTTGGCGATTATGTGGATGTATATGACATCGCCCAGGCGGTAGAAGATGGTGCGACGGTGCGTATCTACTACGAGAGCCGTCTGGCCAAGCTCCAGTTGAAGGAGGATGAGAAGGCCACCCTGGATGATCGGTTTGACAAGGTGATGGAAGATGCCGCTGACTATGAAACTGGATCGGGGGATGAAGACGAGTCAAGCGAGAGGGCCAAGGCCAAATGGACGCGCCTAGAGGCCATCGTAGGTAATCAGCAACGGGTTGGGAATGTCGCACAGGATTTGATTGCTCACTTTGAACAGCGGCAGCAAATTTTCGACGGCAAGGCGATGATTGTGGCCATGAGTCGCCGCATCTGTGTGGAGTTATACAGCGCAATTCAATCATTACGTCCCGAATGGCATGATGACGATGATGCCAAGGGCGTTATCAAGGTCATCATGACTGGTTCCAGTGCCGACCCGCAGGCGATGCAGCCGCACATTCGTAGCAAGGATGCGCGTAAGGCGATTGGTGATCGTCTAAAAGACCCGGACGATCCGCTGAAATTGGTGATTGTGCGGGATATGTGGCTGACGGGCTTTGATGCGCCATGCCTGCATACCCTCTATGTGGATAAGCCGATGAAGGGGCACAACCTGATGCAGGCCATTGCTCGGGTCAACCGGGTTTACAAGGATAAGCCGGGTGGCCTGGTGGTGGACTATATCGGTATTGCATCTGACCTGAAGCGTGCGCTGGCGACCTATACGGAGAGTGGTGGAAAGGGCGAGCCAACCCTGAATATTGATGATGCCGTGCGTGCTATGCGGGAGAAGTTTGAGGTTGTTGATCAGATGTTTTCAGGCTTTGAATATCGCCGTTACTTCGATGCGGACACTTCAGAAAAGCTGAGTATCATCCTTGAAGCAGAAGAGTTTGTTCTTGGCCTGGATGATGGCAAGAAGCGCTTTACCAAGGAGGTCGGCCTGCTGGCCAAAACATTCGCCCTTGCTGTACCCGATGAACGTGCGATGGTCATCAAGGATGAGTTGGCCTTCTTTCAGGCTGTTAAGGCACGGCTGGCCAAGTTCGAGCGTGGTGAAGGTAAGAGTCAAGAAGAGGTCGATTCTGCCATCCGGCAGTTGGTGGATGAGGCGGTGGTTTCCGACCAGGTGGTGGATATTTTCGATGCAGCAGGTATCAAGAAGCCGGACATCTCAATCCTTTCTGATGAGTTCATGGAAGAGATCAAGGGGATGCAGCACAGGAACATAGCGTTGGAGTTGTTGAAGAAGATCCTTAACGATGAGATTCGCAGCCGTTCCAGAAAAAACCTGATGCAAAGCAGGGCGCTATCGGAGATGTTGGAGAATGCCATTAAGCGTTATCAAAACAACCTGTTATCGGCAGCCGAGATCATTGAGGAGTTGATCGAACTGGCCAAGGAGATCAAGGCGGCTGATGGTCGAGGTGACAGCCTGGGGATGACAGAGGATGAGCTGGCCTTCTACGATGCCCTTGAAGTGAACGATAGTGCGGTGCAGGTGCTTGGCGATGAGCAGTTACGGGAGATTGCTCGGGAACTGGTTGAGAAGGTGAAGAAGAATGCCACTATTGACTGGACGGTAAAGGAGAGTGTGCGTTCCAAGCTGAAGGTGATTGTGAAACGGATTCTGCGTAAATATGGATACCCGCCGGATAAGCAGTTAGCGGCTACAGAGACGATTTTGAAACAGGCGGAATTGCTGGCTGATGCCTGGGCGGTCTAGCGGTATCTGACCGCCCGTCACGCCGCTTGCAAAGCTACGCGGCAAGCAGTGCGACGGGCTTGCTCAGGCGCTTTGATTGATCGGGATGACTACTGCGCCTGCTTTCAGCTTGTCAAGGTAGTCCGCCCATTCCTGCATCATCTTCTTTCTTTCCGGTAGGTGTGCAGTGCGGTTATATGCGCGTCCGTTAGGGTCGCGAACCGCATGGGCAAGCTGGTGTTCGATATAATCGGGGCGGAAGCCCAGTACTTCATCTAGGATGGTTCGCGCCATAGCCCGGAATCCGTGACCGCTCATTTCTTCCTTGCCGATCCCCATACGCCGCATAGCGGCAAGGATGGCGTTATCGCTCATGGGCTTGTCGCCTTTGGGATTCCTTGCGCTGGGGAAAACATAACGGCCGTGGCCGGTGAGGGGTTTTAGTTCCTGTAATATCTCTATGGCTTGGCTGGAAAGGGGAACAATGTGCTGCGTATCTGTTTTTGTGACCAGGTAACGCCATTCGGCATTCTCCAGGTTAATATCAGCCCATTGTGCATGGCGTAGTTCGCCGGGGCGTACAAAGACTAGAGGCGCGAGCCGGAGGGCACAACGAACGGGGAGGGTGCCTTCATAACCATCCAAGGCCCGCAGGACTTGAGCAACCTGCTTGGGTTCGGTAACGGATGCGAAGTGTGTTCCTTTCACTGGTGGTAATGCACCACGTAGATCACCGGAAGGATCGCGTTCAGCCCTGCCAGTGGCTACGGCGTATCGGAATACCTGTCCGCAGTTTCCAAGGGCGCGGTGTGCGGTTTCCAGTGCACCGCGTTGTTCAATACGGCGGACAGTATCTAAAAGTTGCGGTGCGGTAATGTCGGCAATGGCTTTGCCACCGATCCACGGGAAGATGTCCCGCTCCAGTCTGCGAATGATCCGGTTTGCATGGTTGGCTGACCAGTTGGGTTCGTGCTTTGTAAACCACTCCCGCGCCACCACCTCGAAACTATTCCCAGCGCGTTCAACCTTGGCTGCTTTTTTTGCCTTGCGGTTTTCACTGGGGTCAATCTCATTGGCCAGCAGTTTGCGGGCCTCGCCTCGTCGTTCGCGAGCATCTTTTAGGGATACATCGGGGTAGACTCCGAGGGATAGGCGTTTCTCCTTGCCCCCAAAGCGGTACTTGAGCCTCCACCACTTGCCGCCGCTTGGGGCAACTTCCAGGTACAGCCCACCACCATCAAACATCTTCTTGGCTTTTTCGGCAGGCTTAGCGTTACGGATTGCAGTATCTGTAAGTGGCATTGGGGGCAACTCCTTGTGCTGATTGCTCACATGCCCCTGATGTTGCCCCCGTAAGGGCTCGGATGTTGATGGATGGTGTGGGCTTGTGATGTACGTATAGTATAGGTAAGTTGCTGAATTTAGGCAATAAAAAAGCCGTCCTAGGACGGCTTTGGATGCTGCATTGGTGGAGGCGGCGGGAATCGAACCCGCGTCCGCAAGTACTCCGCCATCGGCTCTACATGCTTAGACTGTCGATTATTTTTAACCGGCTACTGCCCGACAGACAGGGCGTGTATACGGCGGTTCTGGTTAAGTTTTAGCGAATCCACCCCAGACGTGTTTCTTCGCGATCTTGTGAGATATGACGCCTGAATGTCCCGAAGGACCTGGACGCACAAGAACGGCTCCAGTCAGACGGCATCTACCGGTTATTAAGCGGCGAGTGCGTAGTTGTCGTCGTTGGCAACTATAGTGTTACAGAATTTTTCACGAGGGTATCTGTATCCTCGGCATGCACCTCCGGTTTTGTTACCCACGTCGAAGCCATGTCGCCCCCTGTTAGGTACACCAGATCGGACATTATATGGGGTGGGGAGTTCAATGTCATTGGGATTTTATCTGGAGGGGCGTTATGGGGGGTACGAATAAATTCGCTTAGCTGGCTCTGCACCAACTTAACTGTTCCACGGTTTCAAACTACCTGTAGGAGCGGCTTCAGCCGCGAATGAGCTTCGAGCTACACCGTGATCGCGGCTAAAGCTGCTCCTACACTGGCCTCTTAGCGCACCTTCATAATGCGCGCTTTATCACGCTTCCAGTCTTGATCTTTTTCGGTGGCACGTTTGTCGTGGAGCTGTTTGCCCTTGGCGAGGCCTATTTCAATCTTGGCACGGCCATTTTTCCAGTACATGGCGGTGGGGATCAGGGTGAAACCCTTGCGCTCGACGTTGCCGATAAGCCGGTCCAGCTCCTTGCGGTGGAGCAGCAGTTTGCGGGTACGGGTGGGTTCCGGCTTGATGTGGGTTGAGGCCGTGGGCAGTGGGGTGATGAGACAGCCCAGCAGGAAAGCCTCGTTGCCCTTGATGTAGATGTAGCTCTCGGCCAGTTGGACACGCTTGTCCCTGAGGCTTTTTACCTCCCAGCCTTCCAGAGCGATACCCGCTTCGAAGCGGTCCTGGATAAAGTATTCGTGCTTGGCCTTTTTGTTGAGGGCGATAGTTGAACCGCCGTGCCCAGCCTTTTTCTTTGATTTCTTTGCCATGGCGGTGGATTGTAAGTGACGGGGTGGGGAGGGCGCCACTATTTATCTTGGGGTGGCGGCAATGACAACTTGTCAGGTCACGCTATTTCAATGAGAATAGAAGTCGCTTTAGATGAACGGACATAAATAGAAAATCATTACTGCATGATCTATCCCTTGCCATTTTAGAGGGTGCTGTAGGCAATATGCAGGCAAGTTTTGACTCAATAAGCCAAATAAAATCAGTTGGTTGATTGGTTTTATGTTGTACTCCTGACGACTAAGGAGTTCTTTTTCTACATCCTCTGCAGGATGAGAGGAGCGGCGCTTTTTCAACACACTCCACAGAGTGTGGTTTGTGCTTTATTAGCAGCCGGCATTTGATGAAAAAAAATGGCAGGAAGCTTAGGCTCCAGGGGGAGTCCTAGATTGTCTGAACAGATTTCGATTCATGGTCAGTGGTCATCACGTTTGACATTTATTCTTGCGGCCACTGGTGCAGCGGTCGGGTTGGGTAATGTCTGGAAGTTTCCCTATTTGGTAGGAGAGAATGGCGGCGGCGCTTTCGTGCTGGTCTACCTTGTCTCGATTGCCCTGATCGGTGTACCGGTGATGATCTCTGAGGTTTTGATCGGTCGCCGGGGGCGTCAGAGCCCGATCAACAGCCTGCGTGATCTCGCCGGTGAGGCCCAGAGCAACTGTCGTTGGCAGTACATAGGCGCCTTGGGCATGGTCGCCGGCTTGATTATTACCTCCTACTACAGTGTTATCGCCGGTTGGACGCTGGCCTATGCTGTGCGCATGGCTGGAGGTGTTTTTTCCGGGGTAACCAAGGATGGTGCTGAGAGTATCTTTGCTTTCCTGGTGAGCGATCCAGAGCGGATGCTGGCCTGGCACACCCTGTTTATGGTGATGACGGTGATGGTGGTCTCCCGTGGTGTACGCTCCGGCCTGGAGCACGCTATAAAAATCCTTATGCCTGCGCTGTTCCTGTTGCTGCTGATTCTGGTGGGCTATGCCTATATCTCAACCAACGACCACTTTGGGCAGGGGGTGAGGTTTATGTTCAGTATCGATTTCGGTGCGCTCACCACGGGCGGCGTGCTTACCGCCATGGGCCATGCATTCTTTACTCTCAGCCTGGGTGCGGGTGCGGTCATGGTCTACGGCTCCTATCTGCCCAGCGATGTACCCATCGCTAAAACTGTTCTTGCTGTTGCCGCTTTTGACACTATCATCGCATTACTGGCCGGGTTGGCTGTTTTTCCATTAGTCTTTGCCAGTGAGCTCGCTCCTGCAAGCGGCCCCGGATTAATTTTCCTCTCCCTGCCTATCGCCTTTGGTCACATGCCGTTGGGGTGGCTTTTCGGGACACTCTTTTTTATTCTGCTGCTGTTTGCCGCCTGGACCTCCGCCATCGCTCTGCTGGAACCGATGGTGGCCTGGTTGGTGGAGAACCGCCAGATTCAGCGGATTCGGGCTGCGGTTTGGGTAGGTCTCTTTACCTGGTTGCTTGGGGTAGTCTCCATTCTCTCCTTTGGCGCCTGGTCGTTTGAATTTGATTTTGCCGGTGAGGTGAGGCGTAACGGGGTATATGACCTGCTGGATATCCTCTCTTCCAGTATTATTTTACCCATCGGCGGTTTTGCTATAGCGCTGTTTGCCGGCTGGGTACTGCCAAAAACTTTGCTGGTAGAGGAGTTGGGGGGGAGCACTGGGACCGGTTTTCGGTTATGGTATGCCGCTATTCGAATTGTTGCGCCTGCAGCTTTACTACTGATTCTGCTGGGGGCGATTGGAGTTATTTAGTTGTCTGTTGTACATAAAAGCGCCTTGGTGGCCCATTCGGCGTCAGAGATGTTTGAGTTGGTCAACGACTTCGAGTCCTACCCACAGTTTCTTCCCTGGTGCCACTCCACCCGAGTGATATCAAGAGATGATGAGCGGCTTTGTGGTGAACTGGAGGTGGCGCGGATGGGCATTCGGCAGAAGTTCTCTACCTGCAACCGTCTCTATCCCCCTGATCGTATGGTCATCGAGTTGCAGGAAGGCCCGTTCAAAAAGCTTAGCGGCGAGTGGCGTTTTACCGCACTGCGGGAGGACGCTTGCAAGGTTGAGTTGGAGCTCGATTTCTCTTTTTCAGGTAAACTAATCGATACTGCTTTTGGTGCGGTATTCAGCCAGATTGCCAATACTCTGGTTGATTCTTTCTGTAAACGTGCGGATGAGGTGCATAGTGGCAAGTGACCAATTTGAAGTAGAAGTGGCTTATGCCCGTGACGATGAACAGCTGATTCTTACCGTTACCGGGGAGAAGGGGATGACCGTCGAACAGGCCATTGAGCGCTCAAAAATCAGTGATCACTTTCCGGAGATCGACACAGCAAAGACTAAGGTTGGTATCTTTGGTAAAGCGGCAAAAATGAATGTGGAGCTAAAATCAGGTGATCGGGTGGAGATTTACAGGCCATTGATCGCTGATCCCAAAGAGGCACGTAAGAAACGTGCGGCGGAAGGAAAGTCGCTCAAAAAAGGCACCTAAATGACGTTAACAGCCGTGCAGTTTCATCTGTTCGGCCATCTCTCTTTTCATGCCGGCTCTCACCCGTGTAGACCTCTTAGCTGTACTGAAGGGAGTTACTCTTCGGTATCGACCCCGATTTTCTGCAGTGTCTGGGTAAAAATGCCATCATCGCCGGTGTAGTCGGGGACGATAATAACCACATCCTCTGCTTTTTCACCACCTTCAGCAACGGGCTGAGGGCGGAAATCTCCATCGATCCGTATTAGGCGGTCATCCTCAAAGTAGAGGGCAATCCTTTCCTGGGTGGTCTCTCCCCCTCCTTTTTGGACTCGGTAGATGTAGTCCCAGCGCTCCTGGTGAAATACATCAACCAGCATCGGAGTTCCCATCAGGTAACTGACCTGGCTTTTAGACATACCCGGTTGTAGCTTGTTGACCACCTCCTGATCTACCACGTTACCTTGTTGGATATCGGCTCGGTAGACCAGTGAAGTTTTGGCGAAGGCATCAGGAACGGCCCCGGTTAACTCTTCCATGGACGAGCAGCCGGAGGTGATCACAGCCGCAAGGCAGGCCAAAGTGACGAGGTGTTTCTGCATTCGAATTTTCCGCTTCCTGGTTGGGTGGTCTATCACCCAGATAATACCTGATTAGTTGGGATGTTTCAGCTGTACCATCTCTCTGGCGTGGGCAAGGGTCTGGCCGGTGATGTCGAGCCCTCCAAGCATCCGCGCGACCTCTTCAATCCGCTGTTTCTGATCAAGTTGGGTGATGTGAGTATGGGTACGCTTTTGTTTGGACTCTTTGTGGATCAAAAGGTGTTGATGCCCCAGAGAGGCTACCTGGGGTAGGTGGGTGACGCAGAGTACTTGGCGTGACTCTCCCAGTTTTCGCAGCAGACGACCGACTATCTCTGCAACACCGCCACCGATACCGACATCCACTTCATCAAAAATCAGTGTTGGCACCTTGGCGCAGCTGATGGTGGCTACCTGAATGGCGAGGCTGAGACGGGAGAGCTCACCACCGGAGGCTACCTTGCTTAGTGGCTGAGGGGGCTGTCCCGGATTGGCGCTGAAAAGCAGCTCAATTTGGTTGAGGCCGAAGGCCGAGGCTTTTTCATCCTCAAGCGTGATTACGTCCACTTTTAGTATGCCGTTGGACATACCTAGGGAGTGGATTCCCTCAATTACCTGCTTGCTGAGTTTTTTCGCGGCAGTTTTGCGACTTTTGTCCAGTCTTAACGCCTGCTCCCGGTAGTCGCTCCAGAGTGTCGCCACCTCCTGTTCCAGATGGGATAACTGAGTAGTGGTGTTTCTCAGCTGATCCAATTCTGTGGTTAACGCCTCCTGGGTTTCGAGTAGTGCTTCCGGGCGGCAGCGATATTTTCGCGCCAAGTCGTGGATCTCTGTCAGCCGACGGTCCAGTTGATTAAGTCTGTCGGGGCTTAGCTCCAGACCGCCGCCGTAGTCTCGCAGATTAGAAGCAGCTTCTTCTACCTGGATAGCAGCACTCTCCAACATCTCACGGCTCTCTTCAAGTCGAGGGGCGGGATCATTGAGCGAGTTCAGCTCACTTAGGGCGCGATTGAGCAGGGTGAGGGCGGTTTGGTCACCATCGTTCAGGGTATTGAGTATTCGATTGCAGCTCTCGATCAGCTCGCCTGCATTGCTGAGTCGTTTATGCTCATCCAGTAGCGTCTCCAGCTCATCCACCTCAAGCTTCAACTCGTCCAACTCATTAACTTGATAAGAGAGTAGATCGATTCTGGCCTCACGGTCGAGAGAGGCAGCTGCCAGATCGGCTAGTCTCTCCTTTGCTGATTTCAAGTCATGGTGAAGTGCTGCGGTTTTTTCGCACAAAGCCTGATGGCCTGCGTAGCCGTCGAGAAGTTCCCGTTGGTGATCGCGCCGCAGCAGTGACTGGTGGGCGTGCTGGCCGTGAATATCCACCATTAGCTCCCCCAGTTGCTGCAAAGACTTTACCGGTGCGGGGCTGCCATTGATGAAGGCGCGGGAGTTTCCGGTGCGTGTCAGAACACGGCGTAGTATGCACTGGCCACAATCATCCAGGGCATTTTCTCGCAACCAATCGGCAGCGGCCCCTTTTTCGCCAATGGTGAAGCTGGCGGATATCTCAGCACGTTCACAACCATTGCGGATCATGCCGTTATCGGCTCGGTCACCCAGCACCAGGCCGAGGGCGTCGATGAGAATCGACTTGCCCGCCCCTGTCTCACCGGTAAGAGCTGTCATGCCTGGACAAAACTCCATCTCCAGGTCGGTAACAATGGCTAGATCTTTAATATGGATGTGTTGGAGCATATTTATATAAAGTTTTACTTTTAAAGTAGATGTTATCTATTTGTAATAAAAGACTATTATTATGTGTTATGCAAAGGTGTCAGATACTCGCAGGGTGCGATCGGCTCAACGCATTGCGCAGTACAACAGTCAGGTTGGATGATCTCCCCAACCCAGCTTCGCACGCAGTATATTGAAGTGATCGTGGTCATGAGGATGCAGTAGCCGTACAAGATGTGGGTGCTTGCGGATAATGATCTCCCTGCTTTTGAGCGGCAGACAGGTCTGCCCATCGCTGGTGACACGGAAATGGTCAGTATCGATATTGGGACTGACTCGTACTTCGATTGTACTGTCACCACTGACAACGACCGGCCGATTGCTCAAGGTGTGGGGGCAGATAGGTACCAGCACTATGGCATTGAGACTGGGATGGAGTAGAGGGCCGCCGCCGGAGAGAGCATAGGCGGTGGACCCTGTGGGTGTAGAGATTATCACTCCGTCGGAGCGTTGTGCATCGACAAAACTTCCATCGATATAGACCTCAAACTCTATCATTCGGGCACTGTTCCACTTATGGATCACCACATCATTAAGGGCGGTGTAGAAGGTGCCGTCTACCTCTGCGGTGAGTAGGAAACGTTGCTCCTCTTCGTAGTGACCGGTGAGTATCTGCTTTATGGCTCTTCGCATCTCATTCGGGGAGATATCGGTCAGAAAGCCGAGACGGCCCAGGTTGACGCCAAGCAGAGGGATGTCGTAGTCGGCGAGGGAGCGGGCGCTGTGCAGAAGCGTACCGTCACCACCCACTACAATGGCCAGGTCGCAGCTACTGCCGATTTCATCCAGAGTGGCCCTATTTAGAGTTAGCTCCGTAAGGCGCAGGGCGGTCTCCTCCTCCAACAAGACATCATGCCCAAGATCAAGTAGAAACCGGCTCAGTTTGACCAGTGTCTCCTGGGGTGTGGCGTCGCCGTGTCTACCTATCAGTCCTACTTTGTGGAATTTTTCTGGCATGGCTTTGATTATGCTTATTAGTGGTGATGAATCAAAATTACCACGGAGGAAATGGCCCGCCAACTGTTATCTTTGGTTAGTTGATGATAGCTTGACAGCTTAACGGTCGAAAATGATAATTTCCGGTCCCCGGCTCTCAAAATAAGACGCGTCGGCTGGACCATTTTTACAGTATCAGGCTTTGGTCTTTCCAGCAGGGGGAGGTAGAACTCTCTTCATTAGGAACCCGGTAAAAGAGTATTTTTGCCCAGTGGTCTGAGTAGTTTCATCCGAGGTTGGCAGGTGACAGAGACAAAAGGGCTGAGTGGAGGAAGCGTCAACGAGCGAGCGCAGTACTTTCTAAAAGTGCTGATCGAACGCTATATAAAGGACGGTGAGCCGGTGGGATCCCGCACTCTGGCTCGTGATTCCGGTCTCGACCTCAGTCCTGCAACCATCCGAAATGTAATGTCGGACCTGGAAGAGTTGGGACTGGTGGTCTCCCCCCACACTTCGGCAGGACGTATACCCACCGCCTCCGGCTACCGCATGTTCGTTGACTCCCTTGTTACCCTTCGACCACTGGAAGTTAATCAGGTCAAGCAGCTGCAGCACCAGCTGGAAGGTGAGGGGGATTCAAAAATTCTGGTGGAATCCGCCTCCAAACTGCTCTCCGGTTTGACGCAGATGGCCGGTGTGGTGATGATGCCGCGCCGGGAGCAGGTGATCTTTCGACAGATCGAGTTTCTACCGCTCTCAGGAAGTCGCGTCTTGGCAATTCTGGTGACTCGCGAGGGCGAGGTGCATAACCGTATCGTTGAGACGAGTAAAAACTACTCAGCCTCCGAGCTGGAGCAGGCGGCCAACCTGCTTAACCAACATTACGCCGGTGAAGGGCTGGAAGAGATGCATCGACGACTGGTGTCGGATATGCGGGAGACCAAGAGTAGTATGGATCGGATCATGGCCCGTGCCCTGGAGATGGCAGAGCAGGTGATAGACAGTACCAACAGCAGTAGTGACTATGTCATGGCCGGTCAGACCAACCTAATGGGGTTTAATGAATTCACTCAGGTGGAGCATCTGCGGGAGCTGTTCGACTCATTTTCAGAGAAACATCAACTGCTGCAGCTGCTCGATGCATCGATGCAGGCCAAGGGGGTTCAGCTGTTTATCGGAGAGGAGTCCGGCTATAAAACCCTGGATCAGTGCAGCCTGGTTACAGCCCCCTACGGCAACGACGATCAGGTGGCGGGTGTGCTGGGCGTGGTTGGTCCCACCCGCATGGCTTATGATCGGGTCATTCCTATCGTCGATATTACTGCAAAAATACTTGGTGCGGCCTTGAAATCCCGTTAACCACCCCCAACTTGTGGTTGTTCATTTAACTACGGCACTCCGGAATTGCCCAGTGAGAGCCCATGATTGTCCAAATATCACGTTTTTTACAGAGAGCTCGAGGAAGAATAATGTCAAAAGATCAGGAGGTAACCGCAGAGGAGGCCGAGGTCGAGGCCCCTGAAACAGTTGACCAGGAGACCGAGGCCGCAGAGCAGGCGCCCGAATCCATGGAGGCTCTCTCATCTGAAGAGCTGGTCCTGATGTTGGAAGATGCGCGCAGCAAGGCCGACGAACACTGGAATCAGTTGATCCGCAGCAAAGCTGAAATGGACAATCTGCGCAAGCGCCAGGAGCGCGATCTGGAAAATGCCCACAAATATGCCCTGGAACGTTTTGTCAATGAACTGTTGCCGGTGCGCGACAGCATGGAGTTGGGACTGCTCGCCTCCCAGGGTGAAAATGCTGATGTAGAGAAACTGCGCGAGGGTACTGAGCTGACCCTGAAACTGTTTGGTGATGTGATGGAGAAGTTCAGTGTCCTCCAGATTAATCCCGAAGGTGAGCCGTTCAATCCGGAACTGCATCAGGCGATGACCATGATCCCACGGGATGATGTCCCCCCCAACACCGTCGTAACGGTAGTTCAGAAGGGATATAGCCTCAATGGACGCCTTGTGAGGCCTGCGATGGTGATGGTCTCTCAGGGGTAAGCATTAAAAGTAGACCAACAGGCTTGAATAAGCGGGCGTAACACCCCATCTGCACAATAACCCGAATTATTTTAAGAATTAAAGATTTACCAGACTGGAGATACCTGAAAATGGGAAAAATCATCGGAATCGACCTGGGCACCACCAACTCCTGCGTAGCAGTGATGGAAGGTGACCAAACCCGCGTTATCGAAAACAGCGAAGGCGATCGCACTACCCCCTCAATTGTCGCTTTCGGTAGTGACGGCGAGATACTGGTCGGTCAGTCTGCAAAACGCCAGGCAGTAACCAACCCTACAAACACGTTGTATGCCATCAAACGCCTGATCGGCCGTCGTTTCGAAGACGATGTGGTACAGCGTGATATCAGCATGGTGCCTTACAAGATCGTCAAAGCGGACAACGGTGATGCTTGGGTTGAGGCCAACGGCAAGAAGATGGCCGCCCCCGAGGTTTCCGCCAAAATTCTCCAGAAGATGAAGAAGACTGCTGAGGATTATCTTGGCGAAGATGTGACGGAAGCGGTGATTACCGTTCCCGCCTATTTCAACGACTCCCAGCGTCAGGCAACAAAAGATGCCGGTCGTATTGCCGGTCTGGATGTAAAGCGTATCATCAACGAGCCTACCGCCGCGGCCTTGGCCTACGGCATGGACAAGAAACGCGGTGATCAGAAACTGGCAGTCTACGACCTTGGCGGTGGTACCTTCGATATCTCCATCATTGAGATCGCTGAGATCGATGGTGAACACCAGTTTGAAGTGCTCTCCACCAACGGTGATACCTTCCTCGGTGGCGAGGATTTCGATATGCGGATTATCGATTTCCTGGTGGAAGAGTTTAAAAAGGAACAGGGCTTCGATCTACGTAATGATCCCCTGGCCCTGCAGCGGCTGAAAGAGGGTGCGGAGAAAGCGAAGATCGAGCTCTCATCCGGTCAGCAGACCGACATCAATCTACCCTACATTACCGCTGATGCCACCGGTCCCAAACATCTCAACATCAAGCTGACCCGCTCCAAGCTGGAAGCACTGGTTGAAGAGCTGGTCACCCGTACCATCGATCCCTGCAAAACGGCCCTTAATGATGCGGGCCTGGATGCGGATGAGATTGACGAAGTGATCCTGGTAGGTGGCCAGAGCCGTATGCCCAAGGTGCAGGAATTGGTCGAGAAGTTCTTCGGCAAAGCGCCTCGCAAAGACGTCAACCCGGATGAAGCTGTGGCCATCGGTGCTGCAGTTCAGGGCGGCGTACTTGGCGGTGAAGTAAAAGATGTATTGCTTCTTGACGTTACTCCACTCTCACTCGGTATTGAGACCATGGGTGGCGTGATGACCAAGCTGATTGATAAGAACACCACCATTCCTACCAATGCCAGTCAGGTATTCTCGACGGCCGATGACAATCAGACGGCGGTTACCGTCCATGTGCTTCAAGGTGAACGTGAGCAGGCGTCCGCCAACAAATCACTGGGTCGTTTCGATCTGACCGACATCCCTCCGGCCCCTCGCGGTATGCCACAGATTGAGGTGAGCTTCGATATTGATGCCAACGGTATTCTTCATGTCTCTGCTAAAGATAAGGCAACAGGCAAGGAGCAGTCGATTATCATCAAGGCCTCCTCCGGCCTCAGCGATGATGAAGTCGACCGCATGATCAAAGATGCAGAAGCCAATGCCGATGAAGACCGTAAATTCCAGGAATTGGTACTGGTTCGTAACCAGGCTGATAGCATGATCCACGCCATCAAGAAGTCGATGGAAGAGCTGGGTGATGACAAGCTGGAAGAAGGCGAAAAGGAGTCTATCGAGGCCGCCATCAAGGATCTCGAAGAGGCGCTGAATGGTGATGACAAGGATGATATAGAAGCCAAGACCAAGACCCTTACCGATGCTTCAGCCAAGATGGCCGAGCGCCTCTATGCCGATAAGGGTAGTGATGCTGAAGCCGCTGCTGCCGCTGCGGGTGCGGGTGAAGGCGACTCTTCCGGTGCCGATGACGATGTCATCGATGCTGAGTTTGAAGAGGTTAAAAACGATAAGTAAGCAGGAATCCAACGGGCGATCAACGCCCGCTTAACAACCACAAAAGCGTGGGGGTGTGGAGAGTGAGTAATACTTTCTGTGCTTTCACGCTTTGATGGTTTGCGAAATAGATCAACTATGTCGAAGCGTGACTATTACGAAGTTCTGGGTGTAAGCAAGAATGCCAGCGAGGCCGAGCTTAAAAAGGCCTATCGCCGATTGGCAATGAAACATCACCCTGATAGAAATACCGGTGACCAGGCAAAAGATGCCGAGAAGCACTTCAAAGAGGTCAAAGAGGCCTATGAAGTGCTCTCTGATGCCCAAAAACGAACCGCCTATGACCAGTTTGGTCATGCCGGAGTCGACCCTTCCATGGGCGCCGGTCGTGGCCCCGGGGGTGATGGCGGTTTCAGTGATGTGTTCAGTGATGTCTTTGGTGATATTTTCGGTGGTGCCGGCAGGGGTGGCGGCCCCAGAGTCCATCGTGGTGCCGATTTGCGCTACAACCTGCAGGTCACCCTGGAGGAGGCCGTAACGGGCACCAAGGCCAAGATTCGCATCCCGACAATGGTGAAGTGCAATCCATGTAATGGTACGGGTGCCAGAAAAGGCTCTAAGCCAAAAACCTGTGATACCTGCGGTGGTCACGGTCAGGTGCGTATGCAGCAGGGCTTTTTCTCTGTGCAGCAGACATGCCCAAGCTGTCGTGGTAAGGGATCAATGATTGATGATCCTTGTCCTGCCTGCCGTGGTGCAGGCCGGGTACAGGAGCACAAGACACTCACAGTGAATGTTCCCGCCGGCGTTGATAACGGCGACCGCATCCGTCTAAGTGGAGAGGGAGAAGCGGGAGATAGTGGTGGGCCTTCCGGCGACCTCTACGTACAGATCGCGGTCAAGGAGCACGCGATCTTCAGTCGCGAAGAGAACAACCTCTACAGCGAGGTACCTATTGGTTTTGTTAAAGCGGCCCTGGGTGGAGAACTCGAAGTACCGACTTTAGATGGCAAAGTGGTATTGAAGATACCCATGGGTACACAATCCGGCAAACTGTTCAGAATGCGTGGTAAGGGTGTCAAACCGGTACGTGGCGGCCCTGTGGGTGATCTGCTCTGCCGAGTGACAGTGGAGACGCCGGTAAACCTGACAGATAAGCAGAGGGATCTTCTGAAGAAGTTTGACGTTACCATGAAGGGTACCGGTGCCAAACACAGCCCCCAGTCTTCAAATTGGATGGATGGTGTGAAGAAATTTTTTGAAGGTATGGGGTTTTAGAAAAAAGTTGTCAGTTAGCAGTTGTCAGTGGTGGTAACTGTTGAGAAAAAGCTGAGCTTCTCACCATACTACCCGATATTATTTCTGACAACTGACAACTGACAACTGACAACTGACAACTGTCAGGGTGCATAAAACTATCCGCTCTGTAAGTGGTATTTGATTTCAAGGTAAAACAATATGGTTCGTATAGCTGTGGTTGGTGCCGCCGGGCGTATGGGTAAGTCGCTGATCCAGGCGATTAATGATGGTGAAGGGATGGTGCTGGGCGCCGCCACTGAAAGAGCGGAGAGCAGTCTCGTCGGTTGTGATGCCGGTGAATTGGCCGCTGTCGGTAACTTGGGTGTCACCGTTACAGACTCCCTGGAGAAGGTAATAGATGACTTTGACGTAGTCATCGATTTTACCGCTCCTGTTGCCACAATGGCTCACTTGGCAATCTGTCGTGCTAACGGCAAGCGTATGGTCATAGGTACTACCGGGCTCGATGATGAGCAGAAAGAGGTTTTGAACAGTGCCGCTGATGAAATCGGTGTTGTTTTTGCCCCCAATATGAGCGTTGGCGTCAATCTCTGTTTCAAACTGCTCGATATTGCTGCTCGGGTAATGGGTGATATGGCCGACATCGAGGTGATAGAAGCCCATCATCGTCACAAGGTCGATGCCCCCTCAGGTACCGCGCTGAGAATGGGTGAAGTGGTGGCCGAAGCGCTGAAGCGTGATCTCAAGGAGTGTGCGGTATATGGCCGTGAAGGAAACACCGGTGAGCGTGACCCCAAAACCATCGGTTTTGAAACGATCCGAGCGGGAGACATCGTCGGTGATCACACCGTACTTTTTGCCACCACCGGTGAAAGGGTGGAGATCACCCACAAGGCCTCCAGCCGCATGACCTTTGCCAACGGTGCCGCTCGCGCCGCCGGCTGGATCTGCCAACGCGATAATGGCCTGTTCGATATGCAGGATGTGCTTAGCCTGCGCTAACTCAGAAACTCAAAAAGCGGGACTCACGACTGCATGGATGCAGGAGGTAGAGCGACGCAGGAAGCCAAAGCCGAGAGAACGCAAAGATCCGTAGAGGTCGCAATGTAACTTATTGGTTTTAACACATTACACTGCTCCTGCGGAGTAACGTATTACCAGACGCTCTGCCCCGGGAACAAGGTACTGTGCCACGCAGCAAGGCACGGAATAGCCAGGTCAGCTAATCTATTGCGGAAGTATAGGCTTTTCTCTGCATCCTCTGCGTTATCTCTGCGCACTCTGCGTCCCGCTTTAAGGGTTATAGATAAGCATCCAATTCAATTTTCAATAGACGGAGTACCCATGTACGAATTCAATCTTACTCTCAATCAACCCTTCGACCAGGCAATGGAACAGGTACGTAAGGTGTTGATGGAAAATCAGCTGGGTATCGTCAGCGATGTGGATGTTCAGGCTACCTTCAAGACGAAGATAGACAAGGATATCCCTGCTTACCATATTCTTGGTGCTTGTAATCCTAAGCTGGCCGACCGGGTGCTTACTGCTGAGCCCAACGCAGGTGTATTGTTACCCTGTAATCTGATCGTACGTGAGCAGAGTGCTGGTGAGACAGTTGTCAGTTTCATGGATCCTCAGGCGGTGCTGGGCCTGTCAGGCTCTGCCGAGGTCAAGCAGGTAGCTGACGAGGTGAAGGACAAACTACTCAAAGTTGTCGAGCAGTTGAAGGAGGCATAACACCCTACGGCTGTAGGTTCTCTTTCAAGGGGATGAACCAAGCCAGCCTCTACGAACTACACTTCCACTACGGCCGGGAGACAGCTTGTGCTCAGGAGTTCTTTCTCCATCTTTCTAATCACCCTTATCTTGTTGCTGACAGGCTGCAGCGAAGAGGTGACCTCCCCTGAGGCGCAAATCAGGGCCATGCTTGCCGCGGGTGAAGTGGCGGTGGAGTCCCGCTCTGTCACCGAATCCACTGCTTTTGTCTCTGAACAGTATCAGGATGAGAGTGGGCGGCATCGTAAGGACATTATGCGCCTGCTCACAGGCTATTTCCTGACGCACCAGAAGGTCCATCTGCTGGTTCAGGTTAATCGAATCACACTGACTGACGACGCCAGGGCTGAAGTGACCCTGTTTGCCGCTGTTGCCGGACGACCGGAAAGTTCACTGGAACAGCTCTTTGCGCTACGTGCCGATCTGGTTCGTTTCGACCTGAAGCTAGAAAAAGAGGGTAGTGAGTGGCTCGTCCACTCCAGCCATTGGCGACGTGCCCGGCAGTCAGATTTTATGGAATAACCACCGTCCCATTACTGTTTCGATAGATTTGGCATCAGTGTTGCACTATTTGATGCAGCAACCTTTTCTATCGAGGGGCGATAAATGGAAAATCTCATCTCCACCACAGGCTTGAGTGGTCTGACCTCTCTAAGTGAGGGCAATACCACTAAAGGATCTTTGCCCGCTGTTCTCGGGGAACATACTGATTCTGAAGAATTTTCAGAGATTTTTTCCCAGCAGGGACTGTCGGCTGAAATCATAGAGAAGCTAAAGGGTTTTCTGCCCGAGGGGCAGCTTAAAAAGCTCGAATCCCTGTTTGCGGATGGCAAGCTGTTGCCGCAGGTGGCAGAAGTTGCCGCAAAGATTGAAGCGATTCTCTCAGAAAAAGGCTTTACACCCGAGGTGCTGGAGCAGTTGCAGGCACTTGTTCCCGAAGGGAAGCAGGGACAGCTGAAGGCGATTTTCTGGGGCAACAAGCCAGTGCCGGAGGAGGTCAGCTCAATTGATGGGGAGCAGGTGACTACACTTGAAGAAGCTCTGTCTGGGGCAGAGCCTGAAGATCTGGAGCCGGCAGTAACTCAAACCACAGATCCACAGGTGCTTACCCCGGCAATGATGGGCACCGTGACAACAAACAACGAAACACCACCACAAAAGGGCGTAATTCTCGATGGGGAGGCAAAGGAGAGACCCCAATCCCTCTCAAGAGAGCCACAGTTGAGAGAAGCTCCCTTGTCGGCCCTAAATCTTGCCACATCCAAAGAGCGTTTACCGGGAGACGAGAAGTTACCGCCGGAGGTGATAAAACAGTTCCTTGAGCGTGGAGAAGGGGTGGCAAAGGCACCGGTTGCCCGTACCACTGATCGTCCAGATGAACCCTTGCCGTCCCTGATCAGGGGTACTGAAGCGACACTTAGCGATAAGCGCTTGAGTACGGTAGTTGCTGATAGAAATATTTTAGAGCTACCGATAGCAGCCAATACAGTAAAGATCGCTCCAGTTCTCTCTGAAGGCATTCCCCAACTGGTTAGTGGTTCAACCTCATTACCTCTGGTCAACCAACCGGTTGGTGAAAGCCAGGCAGTGCAGCGAAGCGAGGTTCCCCTCCCTATTAACACTCCACCGGGGAGTAAGGGCTGGGATAATGCTGTCGGTGACCGTATTCTGTGGATGGTGGGACAGAAGAGCCAGAGTGCATCGATCCGAATCAATCCCCCTCACCTGGGGCCGATTGAAGTCCATATAACTGTGCAAAAGGATCAGGCTAGTGTCAACTTTACTGCACTTCACGGTGTCGTCAGGGATGCCCTGGAAACCGCCATACCGCGCCTTCGTGAGATGTTTAACGATAATAACTTACAGCTGGTAAACGTTGATGTAAGCCAGAAAGATGCGGGTGATCAACGCTCGCTACAGGATTTCTCCAGACAACACGAGGGGGAGGGTGGACAGCTTGCAGGTGCCGATGAAGGACAGGTTGGCCACTCAGGTATAGAAGATGAAACATTGACTCTCATTCAACAGCTGGAGGCTAGTGGTCGCGTCGATTACTACGTCTGACCAGGTCAGCAGGTCTACACAACCGGACATCGCGGTAGCGTTGTCCGGTTTTTTTTGGTTTCAGCGATTCCCTGGGTTCGTATCAGCCCTGATCTTGGGTATGATGTCATCTATTATAATGTGAGTTGTCGGATAACGGAGACCTCAAAACGTGCAATTTCTTAAGCTTCTGTTGGTTCTCATCATCGCCCTTGTAGGTGCGGCGTTTGCGGTAATGAATGCCGAGGCGGTCAACCTCAACTACTATTTTGGCACGATGGAGTTATCGCTTTCGATTATTCTCGTTGCCGCAGTCATCGTTGGTGCACTGTTGGGAGCGGTGGCCGGGCTTGGCGGGGTGCTCAGTCTCCGGCATGAGAACAGACGGCTTAGACGTGAAGCGAAACTGGCCTCTCAGGAGATCACCAGCCTGCGAACCATCCCAATCAGGGATAAGTAGTCGCTGCTATGGAATGGATGAGATTTTGAGTCAAAAACAATTATTATTTAGGGATAGAACCAGTGTTTAAGATGTATGGAACGGATTCAAAATGATGGAGTTGCTCTGGTTACTGCTGCCTGTTGCCGCCGCTTCCGGCTGGTTTGCAGCAAAGCGTAACAGCGCGCAAAAGGAATCCCCGGTATTTGACTGCACCCCTGCCTATTTTCGTGGACTGAACTACCTGCTGAATGAGCAGCCGGACAAGGCAATTGATGTCTTTGTAGAGATGCTTGAGGTGGACAGTGAAACTGTTGAGACCCATCTTGCCTTGGGTAATCTGTTTCGTCGGCGCGGTGAAGTGGATAGGGCAATCCGAATTCATCAGAATCTGATTGCACGTCCGACACTTAGTCGTTCTCAGCGTGCTCAGGCACTGCTTGAGTTGGGTCAGGACTATATGCGGGCGGGACTCTTCGACCGGGCGGAAAATCTTTTCAAAGAGCTTGGTGATCTGAACTACTATCAGGATCAGGCACTTGAGAATCTGCGTATCATCTACCAGCAGGAGAAAGAGTGGCACAAGTGCCTTGAGGTGGCTGCAAAGCTTGAGAAGCTGACTGGCGAGTCATTGGCTGGTGAGTGCGCCCACTACTACTGCGAACTGGTGGAAGAAGCCCGGTCCCGTAAAGACGATAGTCTGGCAAAAAGCTTGTTGAAAAAGGCACGGGCAACGGATCGAGAGTCGGTAAGGGCAAACCTGCTGCAGGCTCGAATAGAGGCGGCTGAAGGTTCATTTAACTCAGCTATTAAAACCTTTTCCCGTATTGAACAGCAGGATCCAGCCTACATAAGCGAGTTTTTACCGGCGCTGATAGAGTGCTACAGGCAGCAAGGCGGCAAACGGGAACTGGCTCATTACCTGCGTAAACTGTTCAGTAAGCACCAAAGTATACCCTCAGCGCTGGCCCTGGTGGATATTCTTCAAGAGGATGAGGGTGATGAGACGGCTATAGGTTTTCTTAACGATTACCTTAACCGCGAACCCAATCTGGAAGGGCTGGGTAAACTGATAGCACTTAACTTAAAGTCAGTCGGCCGTAAGGAAGAAGAGATGTTTTTGATGATTCAACAGTTGATAGGCAAACTGTTGAAAAATCGTCCGGCCTATCAATGTAGTCGTTGTGGCTTTACCGCTAAAACGCTGCACTGGCAGTGCCCAAGCTGTAACGCCTGGGGGAGTATCAAGCCCCACTCAGGCCAGTTGGACAGCGAGGCCAATAGCGGCCTACTTAACCATTTTTCCAAGAAGGCATGAATATAAAGATGAGTGTTATAGAGAGAGAACCCCGCATTATCGTCGCCCTCGATTTCCCATCCGCCGCACCGGCTCTGGATCTGGTTTCCGGCCTGGATCCAAAGCTGTGCCGACTTAAGGTGGGTAAGGAGATGTTTACCCGACTCGGCCCCACCTTTGTCGAGCAACTGGCCGGCAAGGGGTTTGATGTCTTTCTTGACCTCAAGTATCACGATATCCCCAATACGGTTGCCGCCGCTTGTGCCGCTGCAGCCGACCTGGGTGTTTGGATGATCAATCTTCACGCCTCTGGTGGACGGCGTATGATGGAGACCGCCCGGGAGCGGTTGGAAGGGCTGAGTCACCGTCCTCTACTGATTGCCGTTACCATCCTGACCAGTATGGGAGACAAGGATATTGCCGAGATTGGTCTCCATGGAACTCCTGTGGATAACGTGGTCCGGCTGGCTAGGCTAACCGATGAAGCGGGCCTTGACGGTATCGTCTGTTCACCTCGTGAGGCCGGCGAAGTTCGTCCTCTGGTGGCGCCTGAATTTCTGCTAGTGACTCCCGGGGTTCGTCCCGCCACCGCCTCTCTCGACGATCAGACACGCGTGATGACACCACTCGATGCACTCAACAACGGTGCCGATATGCTGGTAATTGGACGACCCATCACCGCAGCGGATGATCCTCTGCAGAGCCTCAATGCCATTCAGAGTGAGATTGCCGGTTTTAGCCGTGGCTGAACCAAGGGAGGTGGTTTGAATTTCCTAGTCTTCCATACATGAAAAAAGCTGAGCCTAGGCTCACCGGATGAGCTTGCACATAGATACAATAACTATAACTTTCCCGGCCATCCAAGGACACGATGCTCCACCTCTACCACAGTAACCGACTGGAGCAACTGGCTGACCTGCTGGCAGAGCAGCTCTCGGATGCACCCGACGATCCGTTTCTGTCAGAGTCTGTGGTGGTACAGCACCAGGGGATGGGACGTTGGCTTTCCTTACAGCTGGCTAAGCGCCTCGGCATCTGTGCCAACCTAAAGTTTCCTCTTCCCGCTGGTTATATCTGGCAACTGCTCAAGGTGATGCTGCCTGATACGCCGGACCAGGATCACTATCAACCCGATGTGCTTCAGTGGCGTCTATTTGAGCGTCTGAGCGGTCCCCTTGATGGGGGCGATTTCTCTGAGCTAAGGGATTATCTCAAGGATGCAGATGAGCTGCGTTGCTTTGAGCTGGCAGGGGAGCTGGCCACGGTTTTTGATCAATATCTGGTCTACCGTCCAGACTGGATTGTGCGCTGGGAAGCTGGAAATGAGGCGGTCGTCGGGGACCATTGGCAGGCGACACTGTGGCGTGAACTGATGGCCGGTGGTGATGCTCACTGGGTTGGGCTGGGACGACAGCTTGTCGATTTGGCTCGCCGGGGCGGTATAGATCAAGGGCAACTACCCCCGCGGGTAATGTTGTTTGCCGTCTCCTCTCTCTCTGTAGGATATCTGGAAATACTCTCCCTGCTGTCACAGCAGATCGATGTCCACCTCTTTCTCCTGAATCCGAGCGAGGGGCACTGGGTTGATCTGATCTCCAGGGAGGAGAAGAGCCGCCGCGAGCTGATGGCGGAAGAGTACGATCTCTATCTTGACGTGGGCAACCCGCTGCTCTCCTCGTTGGGAGGGCAGGGTAGAGACTTCTTCTCCATGCTGCTGGAGTTTGATCCCGGTGCACAGGAGCTGTTTGTTGACCCTGATAAAGAGCAGATGTTGAGCTATCTGCAACAGGATATTCTGCAGATTCATGATGGCTCCGAGGATGATCCCCGCCGAATGATGGCAGCCGATGATAACTCGATTCAGTTTCACGCCTGCCATAGCCCGATGCGCGAAGTGGAAGTGCTCCACGACCAGTTGTTGGCTCTGTTCGATGCTGACTCCCGGCTGCAGGCGGATGATATTCTCGTGCTGACCCCGGATATGGACAGTTATGCGCCCTACATAGAGGCGGTTTTCAGCGATACCGCAGGCGGTGGCTACATCCCCTTCAGTCTGGCGGATCGTGGCATTCTGTCCTCCACTCCACTGATCTCCGGTCTGTTTAATTTGCTTGCCCTCAGGGGCAGTCGATACGAAGTTAATCAGGTTATCGCCTTGTTGGAACTGCCGGCAGTGAGGCGCTGCTTCAATATAGAGGAGGCCGATCTGCCACTGCTGAGAGAGTGGATTGAAGCTTGTGGCATTCGCTGGGGGCGGAATGAGAGCACCCGTACCGCGCTGGGTCTGCCGTCTACGGATCAGAATAGCTGGCAGGCGGGACTCGATCGGCTGGTACTGGGGTATGCTCTGCCTCCGGCAGGTAGTGAGCTGTTCCAGGGAGTACGCCCTTATGGTGATGTCGAGGGCTCCAGTGCCACACCCTTGGGAGGGCTGTTGAGCTTTACCTCGGCACTATTTGATCTTGAACAGCGGCTCGGCGGCAGCAGGCCGTTGTCTGAGTGGGCGTCACGGTTGGAACAGCTACTTGACCGCTTCTTCACTGCCGATGGGAGAGAGGAGGCGCAGCTGCAGGCGGTGAGGGAGAGCCTCTCAACACTGGTTGAAAATGCTGAGAGAGCAAGGTTCAGCCAAGCGATCTCTCTGGACCTGGTGGTGGAAAAGTTACGCCGACAGCTGGAAAGCAGTGGTGGTCAGGGAGGTTTTCTCTCCGGTGGTGTCACTTTCTGTGCGCTGACACCCATGCGGTCGCTGCCATTCAAAGTTATCTGCATGATCGGGATGAATGACGGTGCCTTCCCACGGCAGCGGCACACCCCCGGTTTTGATCTAATGGAGGGAAGCTACCGTCCCGGCGACCGCTCTCGCCGTGCCGATGACAGGTATCTGTTTCTCGAAACCCTGATCTCGGCTCGCCACAGCCTCTACTTCAGTTATGTTGGTCAGGATATTCGTGATAACAGCAGGGTTCCCCCATCTGTGCTGTTGAGCGAGGTACTCGACTATCTGGATCAGGGGTTTGTTACCGATACGGGAGTGCCTGTCTCGGAGAAAATTGTCACCCACCACCCCTTGCAGGCATTTAACCTGCGCTATTTCACCTCTGAGAATGAGCGACTTTTCAGCTACTCCAGCATCAATTGTGACGCGGCCAGTGCACTTATCAGAAAAGCTCCGGAGGAACGCAGTTTTTTTGATGACAGCCTGTCCGAGCCTGAGGCGGAGTGGCGGCAGGTGGAGCTGGATCAGTTGATCTACTTTTTCACCAATCCCACCCGCTATCTACTGCAGAGGCGGCTCGGTATCAGGCTTGAGTCGGGAGAGGGCGAGCTGGAGAGTCGTGATCCGTTTGAGTTGGGCTATCGTCAACGTAACGCACTATTCCAACGGCTGGTTACAGGACTCCGCAGTGGTGAGACAAATGAGCGCATCACCCACCTGGAACAGGCTTGCGGTGAGCTGCCCCATGGTGCTGCCGGCGAGACACTCCTTAACTCGATGATCGAGAAGGCAGATCAGTTCGCAGAACAACTCTCTGAAGTTGATAACAACACAGCGCCTATTGAGGAACCTGTCACTGTCGAACTGACTCATGGAGAGATACATTTGACCGGCACCCTTCAACAAGTGGCCGGTCATGGCATCCTCGGCTACAGCATCAATAAACTACCCGCCTGGCAGCTGGTTGAGCTTTGGGTCAATCATCTTGCACTTAACCATGCGGCTCCCGACGGGATCGAACCAGTGACGGTTTGGCTTGATGGGGAGAGGATGATCCGCCTCAATCCAGTCGGTAATGCAGGCGAGCTACTGGGGGAGCTGTTGGATCTCTATTGGCGGGGGTTGTCTACACCACTGCACCTGTTTCCCAAAAGCTCCCGCGCCTATGCCTTGGCGATAAGAGATAACCAGCCGGTAGAGAAGGCACTGAAGGAGGCGGAGAAGTGCTGGTACAGCAACTATAACTTTGGAGGGGAGGGCGAAAATCCCTACTACAAACTCGTCTTTGACAGTGGTGAGCAGCTTGATGGGTTGTTCTGTGATCTGAGTGAACGCCTGTTTCTGCCACTGCTCAATGCCATGGAGGAGGTCTGATATGGAGCGCCTGGACCTCTTCAATACACCACTGCAGGGCGTCAATCTGATCGAGGCGAGTGCCGGCACCGGTAAAACCTACACGATCAGCGGTCTCTACATCCGCATGGTTATTGAGCAGCAGCTGCCGGTGGAGCGCATTCTTGTAGTCACCTATACCAAGGCGGCAACGGCAGAACTGCGGGAGCGCATTCGAACACTGTTGGTGGCGATGCGCTCGGTTCTGGAGGGCGGTGACAGTGATGATACCCTCTGTCAGCAGCTTCTTGAGTCGGTCGATGATCAGCAGGATGCACTGAAGCGGGTTAATCTCGCCATCCTCAGCTTCGACCGTGCCGCCATCTTCACCATCCACGGTTTTTGTCAGCGGGCACTCTCCGATGCTGCATTTGAGGGTGGTTTGCCATTTCATATCGAAATGGTGGCGGATGATCGCGATCTGCGTCAGGAGATCGTTGATGACTTCTGGCGGATCTCTATCCAGGATCTTCCTTACGGTCTTCTTAACTACTTTACCCAAAAAAGGGTGACGCCGGATACGCTGCTTAAAACTCTGAAGGGCAACCTTGGCAAGCCCTACCTCACCGTCCGCGCCCAAAAGATGCCGGATGATCTTGCCACTCTGGAAGCAACCTACGATCGGCTGTTTCAGGAGGTGATGGATATGTGGACAGACTCCCGACAAGAAGTATCCGATCTGCTCTTCAAGGCGTTACAAGAGGGTCAACTCAATAAGAGGAGCTACCCGGAAAACAGGATTTCAATTTGGTTGGATAGCCTGGACACTCTTTTTGTTGAAACACGAGGGGCGTGGTTTGATCACTTTGATCGCTTTACCCGCAGTAAACTGGAATCCTCCACAAAGAAGGGGAAGCTGACACCGGAACACCCTTTTTTCGATCTCTGTGACCGGCTATTGATAGCACAACAGAGCCTTTCCAAGTGCTATGAGCAGGCACGGGTCGCCTCTGTTGCTGAACTGATTGCCTATGCCGATAGCGAACTGCGACTGCGCAAGGCCGAACGGCGGCTTCAGTCCTACGATGACCTGCTACTCAATCTTGACGAAGCGTTGAGAGGTGCTCTGGGAGAGCGACTTGTCGGTGCGATACGTCGCTGTTACGGTGCCGCGCTTATTGACGAATTCCAGGACACGGATCCGATACAGTACCGGATATTTCGACGGCTCTTTGCTTCAGGTGATGAGCCGCTGTTTCTGGTAGGTGATCCAAAACAGGCGATCTACAGTTTTCGCGGTGCCGATATCTTTGCCTACCTGGAGGCTCAGAGTGATGCTGCACATTGCTATACACTGGATACCAACTGGCGTTCATCACCGGGGTTGATTAGTGCGGTAAACACCCTCTTCGGTGCGTCGCAACGGAGTTTCCTGTTTGACAATATACCGTTCCATGATGCCTTGCCTGCAAGCGATGCCGAGAACCGCCTGAAAGTGGAGGGTGACACCAAGGCACCCTTCAACATCTGCTTTATCGATGGAAAGCTGACTAAAGAGGCGGCTTCCGGCATTGTCGCTGAGTGGACGGCATCGGAGATCAGTCGTCTATTGGCAGCTGCTCGGGAGGGAAAGGCGTTACTCGGAGAGCGCCCTCTGAGGAGTGGTGATATCGCCGTATTGGTGCGCAGCCACAAACAGGGATCCATGGTCGCTAATGCGCTGACAAATTTGGGTATCCATAGTGTTCAGCGCTCTCGGGCGAGTGTCTTTCACTCCACCTCCGGGGTGGAATTGGAGCGCATCCTCAGAGCAGTGGCGGAGCCCCTGCGGGAACCGTTGCTCCCCGCCGCCCTGGCAACCGGCGTGATCGGGTTCGACAGTCACCGGCTTGAGAGCCTGCATGATGATCCTGCGGCACTGGATAGCTGGATGGCATCATTTCAAAACTATCATAATCTCTGGCTGCAGTATGGATTCATGCGCATGTTCCGTCGCCTGCTGGAGGAGCAAGGTGTGGCCAGTCGGTTGCTACAGTGCAGTGACGGTGAGCGCCGTCTGACGGATCTGCTCCATCTCGGTGAACTGCTGCATACTACTGAACGTAGTGAGTCGCCGGGTATGGAGGGGTTGGTGATGTGGCTCTCCCAGCACTGCAGCGGTGATATGCCTGATGATGAGGCCCACCAACTGCGTCTGGAGAGCGATGAGGCGTTGGTACAGATTGTGACGGTTCACACCAGCAAGGGCTTGCAGTACCCCGTCGTCTTCTATCCCTTTGCGTGGGACAGCGGTGTCCACAACATTAAAGTGGGAGAGAGCTACCAGTTTCATGATCCGAATATGGATCACCATGCGGTTCTTGATTTGGGCTCCGATAGCTGGAAATCGGATCAGCTTCACGCAGATCGTGAAGGGATGGCGGAGAGCCTGCGGTTACTCTACGTTGCGCTCACCAGAGCGGAGCAGCGCTGCTATATTCACTGGGGCAAGATCAATGGTGCCGATCAGTCCCCTCTTGGCTGGCTACTCCATGGCCCTTCAGATCCTGATGCAGCCGATGCGCTTCAGAAGATGAAGAGCGGGTTCAAATCTCATGACGGCAGCAGCCTGCAGATGAGGGTTGAGCAGCTGATAGGATGCGCCGACGGTAATCTCTCTCTCACACTGGATGCACCCATGGAGAGTGCTTCTGCCGACAGTGGCGGCGATATTCCACAGCCGGAGCCCAAGGCCAGATCGTTTTCACGGTTTCTGAAGAGAACGCGTCAGTTGACAAGTTTTTCGGCACTCTCATCGGGCTATCACGAGATGAGTGAACTGCCGGATCACGATGGCGCCTCCAGAAAAGGCTCAGAGGGTGATCGGGGAGGGAGTCGGTATGATATTTTTCACTTCCCTCGGGGCGCGGCACCCGGCAGTGCCCTTCACGCTATCTTTGAAGAGCTCGACTTCAACAACTATACGGAAGCTGAGTTATCACAGCTGGTTAAGACTAATCTGGAAAAATATGTCATCGATAGCCGCTGGAGCAGGGTGGTGGAGAAGATGGTTGCTGAAGTGTTGGCCAAGGAGTTGGAACAGGGAAGCGGCCTAAGGCTGGAGAACTTGACGGCACGCCAGTGTCTGGTTGAACTGGAGTTCTATTACCCAATCAACCGGCTAACCACAGATGGGCTGGCGCAACTGCTGCTACAACATGGCTTTGCCGATACGCCGGAGATTGAACGGGCGATTGGCGAGTTGGAGTTTTTGCCGGTGCAGGGATACCTGAAAGGGTATATCGATCTGACCTTTGAACAGGGTGGACGCTACTATCTCCTCGACTATAAATCCAACTGGCTGGGTGGAGAGAAGAGTGACTACGGCCGGCAACAGCTCAACGAATCGATGGCCCGTGAAGGTTATTACCTGCAGTATCTTCTCTATACTCTGGCACTGCATCGCTACCTTCGCCAGCGCCTGCCCGGTTACCACTACGAACAACATTTTGGTGCTGTCTTCTATCTCTTTTTGCGTGGTATTGATGTCTCAGATAACAGTGATCTGGGTATCTACCGGGAGCGGCCTGATAGGTGCCTTATTGAAGCGTTGGACGACTATTTCTATGGTGTAGAAAACAACGATGAGACGAGAGGGGCGAGCAATGAGCAGTGATAATCAGACGCTGCTCAGCAGTTTTCGGATGCAGCGCCTGCTGGATGAGATGGATTACCATTTTGCACTGCTTATGGGGCGTCTATCTGGTGATTCTTCTACAGAGCTGGTGCTGGCTGCGGCCTTGACCAGCAACCGAACCGCCCGGGGTGATACCTGTCTGGAGTTATTGGAGTGGGGTGGGCGCACCCTCGGAAAATCCAGTGAGGGTGAGACCTTCAGCCTGCCGGATTCAGCAGCCTGGGAGGAGTCTCTGTCTGCAACCCCCGTGGTCTGTCGGCCAGGCGGTTATGCTCCTCTTGTATTGGATTACCATGGAAGGCTCTACCTCTATCGATATTGGGAGTATCAACAGCAACTCGCGGAGATGCTGCTGCAAAGGGCCGGAAGCCCCGTCGATGATGTAGATGAGGAGGTGTTAAAGCGTGGACTCTCTCAGCTTTTCCCCAGCGGCAATAAGGTGCAAACCGATTGGCAAAAGGTGGCGGCCGCCACCGCTGTGCTACAGCGTTTCTCAGTGATCTCCGGTGGCCCCGGTACAGGTAAAACCACTACTGTGGTGCGTATTCTTGCACTGCTCCTGCAGCAAGCCGGTGCCAAGGGGCTCTCTATTGCTCTTGCCGCGCCTACCGGAAAAGCGGCGGCGCGACTACAGGAGTCTATTCTTAGTGCAAGGGAGGGTTTACCCCTTGAAAATTCATTGCGTGAAATGATTCCCCGCCAGGCGGTAACGCTTCACCGCCTGCTTGGGAGTCGCCCGGGATCTGTTTATTTCAAACACAATCGACAAAATCCGCTACCCATCGATCTTCTTGTTATTGATGAAGCGTCAATGGTCGACCTCGCACTGATCACGAAGGTGGTGCAGGCGTTACCTGCAAAGGCCCGTCTGATTCTCCTGGGTGATCGTGATCAACTTGCGTCAGTTGAAGCCGGGGCGGTACTGGCGGATATTTGTGGTCGCCAAGCGGCATGGACTCAGCCTTTCAGGCAGAGAATGGAGGATCTGTGTGATCAGCGATTGCCCGAGCGTGCACAATCCGATTCGCCCATGGCCAACGCCATTGCCTTGCTGCATCACAGCTACCGTTTTGATGATGAGAGCGGCATTGGGCGTTTCTCCCAGTCAATCAAAAAGGGTGATGGAGTAGCTGCCGTCAAACTGATAACCGACGCTTCTGTGGATGATGTCAGTTTGATTGAAGGGCGTGATCAGTTGGTCGATATTGCCGTCTCAGCTTACCGGGAGTATCTCCAACGGATTGATAACGGAGATGATATCACTGTCATTATGAATGAATTTAACCGTTTCAGAGTGTTGGCCGCTCTTCGTCATGGTCCCTTGGGTGTTGTTGAACTCAATCGCCTGATTGAGCGAGCGCTGCATAGGCTGGGTCTTATTCGTTCACCAGATGACTGGTACCCTGGGAGGCCCGTTCTTATTCTCAGAAACGATTACAATCTACACCTCTATAATGGTGATATCGGGATCTGCATTCATACCGAAGAAAATCGGCTAAGCGTCTGTTTTACAGACAGTGAAGGTGAAGTCAGGCAGATTGCTCCAAGCAGGATTTCAGCCTGTGAAACGGCTTTTGCCATGACGGTACATAAAAGTCAGGGATCCGAATTTGATAGGGTGCTTCTTGCGCTACCAGCCGATGACAGCGCGTTACTCAGTCGGGAACTGCTCTATACCGGGGTTACCCGTGCTCGACGGCAAGTTGCTCTCGTTGCAGATATCGACCTGCTTCCTGAGGTCATTGGGCGGCGGGTGAGGCGTCCATCAGGGCTAAAAGATGCGTTATGGGGCGGAAGATAGGGAGCGACGCTCAAAGTTAGACGGAGTCGCCACTTTTTGTTAATCTCCACACTTGCCTTTAGTCAATTTAAAGATGATAATTCCCATGGAAATTATCAGTGTACTTGAGGTGCTTGGCTTATTTAGTGGTTTGGCCGGATCAGATCTCCAGAGAGGTGGATCGATCACATATTACATGCACGCCAAAGGATCGTAGAATTCAGCGGGCAAGACATAATCGCAAATTGAGGGAATGGCGGCCCTATGCGTTGATACCTTTTTCGGGAAACTAGAATATGCACACCATCATGGTGCTTAATGCGAAGGGCGGCAGTGGGAAAACAACCATTGCGACAACGCTGGCCTGCTACTTTGCGGGTCGGGGCTACAACACCTCACTGATGGACTATGACCCGCAAAACTCCAGTGGCCACTGGCTCTCAATCCGCAACGACGATCAACCTAAGATCACTTCAATAGATGCCGTCCGACCAAAAGTTGGACTGACACGCAGTTTTCAACTTTACGGTGGCAGTGGAGCCGATATCACCATTATGGATACACCTGCGGGTGTTGCTGGTGGACAACTGAGCGATCTATTCAATCGAGCTGATACCATAATTATTCCAGTTATGGCTTCGGTAATTGATCTACATGCGGCTCGGGGCTTCGTCACTGAAATGATGCGCATGGTAAAACATCGGCTTCATGGGAAACGGATCGGTTTAATAGCCAATCGTGTGCGGTCTACATCGGGTGCCTACAAATCGATTGAAGAGCTTGCCGAAGAGACCGGTATACCCTTGATTACCTCTCTAGGTGATTCAGTAAATTACACCATCGCCATGGAGTCAGGCATAGGTATCTGTGAGCAGAAGCATTACCTCAAATCGAAGGATTACAAACAGTGGGAACCGGTCTACGAATGGCTGATGGATGAGATTCCGGTCAAGGAGTTACCCATTGAGACAAAGCCTGTAACGTCAGAACCGGAAAAAATCAGGCAGATTGCAGAGCAGTGCAGCTGGGATTTCAGCAAAACAAATTTGGCAATGTCCTAAAGTTTCAAAACTAAACTCCCCTCCAGAGAAGACTACTGATTGAGAGTCGGGAAATCAAAATCCTCTCAATGATACTCTTATGTCTATATTTTAATGTAAAAATAAACGCTAATATTTAATATAAAACATATAGTTAAATTGTTTTTTTAAAGTTAAATGTCAGCTTTATTGACCTGGGGTTTGCTACTGTAATTAAGACTTCGGCTACATGCTGGATCAGATGGTGGTTTAGTCTTCGATATTAAATATGGCATTTTTAATGCCATTAATTGGCACCAGTCAAACGTTTTTTTACTGGCCTTATAAATAGAAACTAGAGATATCCTAGGCTCCCATGTGGTAGGGTATTTCCGCCGTTTAGTAAGTATTCATCACAGCATAAATGCGGATGAATATGCGCGATAATCAGGCAACTTAATTAAAGAATATTGGCTGCTGCATGTCTGACATGCAGTAGAAGAATAATTAACACACTCATATCTCTCACCTTGCAAGGAGACGAAGCCAGATGATCAATCCTGTCGGATCCGATAAACTCCAGCCACTTTTTGTCTATGACACTGATAAGCATCACGAACTGATGCGTGAGGCTGAAACTCTGCCCTCTGTGGTAATCAGTTCACAGGCTGCAGGCAACGCAGTCATGATGGGCGGTGGTTACTTTACCCCGCTGAAAGGCTTCATGACCGTTGGCGATGCCGTAGGCTGTGCCGAAAACATGAAAATGTCTGACGGCAGTTTCTTCCCGGTACCGGTACTCTGTCTGCTTGAGAACATCGACGAGATCAAGGGCGCCAAACGCATCACCCTGCGCGATCCTAATATGGAAGGCAGTCCAGCGCTTGCAGTTATGGATGTCACCGCCATTGAAGAGGTGAATGACGACCAGATGCGGATGATGTCCGAGAGAGTCTATGGCACTACCGATCCAGAGCATCCTGGAGTTGCAGCATTTAACAGCCAGGGGCGCTTTGCGGTCTCCGGCCCTATCCAGGTGCTTCACTTCAGCTACTTCCAAGACGATTTTCCGGATACCTTCCGCACTGCGGTTGAGATTCGCAATGAGATCAAGGAGCGCGGCTGGAAGACCATCGTCTCATTCCAGACTCGCAACCCCATGCACCGTGCTCACGAGGAGCTGTGCAAGATGGCAATGGAAGCCGTGGACGCCGATGGTGTGGTAATTCATATGCTGCTGGGTAAACTGAAGCCTGGTGACATTCCCGCCCCTGTACGTGATGATGCTATCCGCAAGATGTCAGAGCTCTACTTCCCGCCCAACTCGGTTATGGTTACCGGCTACGGCTTCGATATGCTCTATGCCGGTCCCCGTGAAGCTGTTCTGCACGCCTATTTCCGTCAGAATATGGGCTCCACCCACTTCATCATCGGCCGTGACCATGCCGGTGTGGGTGACTACTACGGTGCTTTTGATGCTCAGACCATCTTCGACGATGAGGTACCTGAGGGCGCAATGGATATCGAGATATTCAAAGCCGACCACACCGCTTACTCGAAGAAGCTTAACCGGGTGGTAATGATGCGTGACGCACCGGACCACGCCAAGGAGGATTTTGTCCTCCTCTCTGGTACCAAAGTACGTGAGATGCTGGGAAAGGGCATGGCGCCTCCTCCTGAGTTCTCACGCCCCGAGGTGGCCGATATCCTGATGGCCTACTACAAGACTTTGAGCTGAGTCTCCATCAGGTTGTAAAACAGCCTGCGCTGTTTACAACACATAAAAAACCCGCACTCCATCATCGGAGTGCGGGTTTTTTTAGGCTTATTGAGTGACTTATTACTCAAGTTTCGGAGTTCGTTAGCCCCCTCTCCCTCAGGGAGATGCCTACATGGATGTAGGTAGTAGAGCAACGCAGGAGCAGCTTGCCGAGGGTTGGGGTGAGGGGAGTTGAAAAGCTAACGCTTTGATTCTTCTGATTTCCCTCATCCTGTCCTTCTCCCTGAGGGAGAAGGGACGGCATATCCAAGACCTTTTACGTCATTTGAACTCCGACACTTGAGTTATTAGCGGAGATTTTCCTTGTAGGAGGGGATCTCTGCGTTCAGTGCTTGTGAAAAGTTGGCAAAATCCATGGTGACCGTTGCCAGCTCAACACCGGCAAAATTACACCCCGCAACGTTGGCGCTACGCAGAATAGCTCCTCCCAATACAGCGTCACTGAAATCGACATCGGCAAGATTCGCGTTACGAAAATTCGCATCTTCAGCAGAGATGCCCCGCATTTTTGCACCAGTCAGCTTGGCGTTTTCAAAGTTGGCGAGGTTGATAACGGTAAAGCCCGCAGGGCTGCAAGATTCTAAAACAGCCCCCGACAGGTCTGCAGAGATGAGAACGGCATCATTGAGGTGGCTGTCACTGAGGTTACTCTGACTGAGGTCAGCATCTCTGAGATTGGCCCTGATGAACAGCGCATTGATAGCGGTAACCGAGGTGAGATTACAGGAGGAGAAGTCAGCACGTCGCATGTCGGCACGGGTAAGTGTGGCTCCGACCAGATTACTCCCCCTAAATTCAACATTTCTCAGGTCTGCTCGGCTGAGATCAGCTCCAGAGAGGTCACATTGCAGCATCATGGTTGCCAGGGTATGACTTCCCGCCCCGAGCTTGGCGCCGCTCAAGTTGGCACCGTTCAGGTTGGCACTGTTTAGACAGGCCGAGGTAAGAGTGGCGCCACTTAGATCGGCACCACTGAGATCCGCATCCGAGAGGTCTACATGCTCCATTCGGGTGTTACGTAAATCGGCGCCCGCAAGGTCTGCACCGGCAAGCCGCATCTCCCTGAGGTCTGCGCCTGCAAGGCTACTCTGCTCAATTGTGGCCAGTAGATCACCACTACTCTTGTGCCTGATATCAACCATTACTGACTCCCTTATCGTTGTCCTCTTAGTTGAAGTTTAACCTACTGACACAAAATTTCTTCCTAATCCGAATTTTCCTCCAGTCGGCGCTTCTCCTCCTTAAAAGCCAGTTCCGACTGCTCAATCTGTTCGCGGGTCATTGCGGCCGCCGCCGCACGTTGAAACCTCTCGGCTTCCTTGTCTCCAGTGTCGGCGGCTAAACCGAACCAGACATAGGCTTTCTGATAGTCTTTATCGACTCCGACACCGTAGAGATAGAGCGCGGCGAGCTTGCCATAAGCTCGGATATCTTTAGCCTGAACCGCCTTACGATACTGCTCCACGGCAGTGACATGATCGCCGCTTCTATAAGCAGCTTCGGCCGCCTCAAAATCAGCGTAGAGAGGGGTGTGGAAAAGTGTGAGGAAGGGGAGTAAAAGTGCTTTATGGAATCGTTTCATTTCGTCACAGCTGCTGGTTGGATGTAAAACAACATTATAAACCAGGAGTTGAAGGCAAAAAAAGTAGTTAGATCAAGTAGCGCTGTCAGCGCTGAATTAGCTGACGATAGAAGACATGGAGGATAACTCCCCCATGGTCTTTTTTAGAGTTTGTTTAAAGAAGCCTGTGCATCCTTGATGGCGGTTGCCAGGTAGTCTTTGTACTCAGTGACATTGTTATAGCCAATGATCGGTGAAGTCAGCTGATTACCGTTGTAGTCAAGCAGTACCACGGTAGGGGTGGCATATATCTTGTAGCGATCAACAAAGATTCTGCTGCGAACACGATCACCATCAAAATCGACTACCTTGCCGCCACTGCTAATATTGAACTCATTGATATGAACCTGTTTATCCAGTTCACCATCTTGCATTAGGGGCTTAAGCAGGTCACTCTTCAATTTGTCACAATAGACGCAGCCTTCAGAGCTGAATACAACCATCACTGGGAGTTGATCACTGTGGGCATTCATCGCTTCGGCTTCCCAGTCTGTGGCCAGTGTGATTTCTGATGCAGATACTGAAGAGATCGCCTGAATAGAGGTGATAATGAGGAGAGTCGCAATTAGGGTCAAGTACTGCTTCATTGATCTAGACTTGAAATGCTTAAGAATATAAGAATTTTATAATATACATTAATAGAAGGCAAGTTTTTCCCGCCATTAAGTACGCTTTTTGTCCTTCCAAGGAATTATAGTCAGGTATTTTAAAATATGGAGTACAACTTCACACTTTTATCCAGCAAGACTGAGTTTCAGGGTTTTTTGAAACTGAATCGCTATCAGCTTACACATAACCTCTTTGCCGGTGGTGAGAGTCAGGTATTAACCCGTGAACGTGTCGAAAGCTTTCGGGCAGCCAGCGTGCTCCTGTACGACCCGCAAATGGATGCTGTAGTGATGATCGAACAGTTCAGAATTGGCGCAATGGAACACTCGGAAGGGGCATGGGTGTTGGAAATAATCGGCGGAATCATAGAGGGGGAGGCCACCCCCGAAGGAGTGGCCAGACGCGAAGCCATGGAAGAGGCGGGCTGCCGGATCACCGACATCATCGATATCTGTGAATTCATGGTGAGTCCGGGTACATCCACAGAGCGTATCCACCTCTATTGTGGCCGTGTTGATGCTTCAAAGGCTGGTGGTATACACGGCCTGGAAGAGGAGGGTGAAGACATCCGGGTAGATGTGCTGCCGGCTGACGAAGTGATCGGAGAGCTCTACGGAGGGCGCGTTAACTCTACCAGCTCAATAATTGCGGTTCAGTGGTTGACGGCAAACCGACAGCGGCTTCAAAAGGCGTGGTCCAAGTAGCAGTCACCCGGTAACAGATGCTTTCTTCTAGTTATCTCATCCCGATGCATAGTGAAACCCTGTGAATTTAACGTCTTACCGTCTCTTCGTTCGTGGTACATCTATGTGCCACTACGACAGCCTGTGGCAGGATGAGGAGGGCCATTATTTTTTTGCATATTTTAAATAATAAGAAGTAAAGAAATAAAATGATTGACATAACCCTGATATTTGTAGTTTTATGGGATAGGAAGTTAATTATATAAGAATAAAGCCTACTAAAAGGATTTAGGATGGGGGTTAAGGGAAGTAATTCAGAAGGGGTAGAGGATATTGACCCTTCGGCAGATATTACAAATGAGAAAGTACCCCAAGAAGAGAGCATAGATACCGGGCTGGCCTGTCTGGTACTGATGGCCCGTTTTCATGGGCTACCTGCCGATGCCAAACAGATTGAGCGTCAGTTTACAGATGGCACTCCTCTTTCCGGGTTGATGCTGTTACGTGCTGCCAAGCGTCTGGGGCTGAAAGCAAAACAATCCACCATCAAGTGGCAGCAACTCGATACAACCCCTCTCCCAGCCATTGCCGAAGATAAAAATGGGCAATATTTTGTCCTTGCTAAAGTCGACAATGACACCATTCTGATTCAAGATCCGGCGGCAGGCAGACCACAAACCCTCAATAAAGAGACTTTCCTTGAGCGCTGGTCAGGCTCTCTTATCTATTTCACAAAACGCCTGGGTAACCCGACCACAGGCCGCAATTTTGACTTTACCTGGTTTATCCCCTCGCTGGTCAGGTATCGGCGGCTGTTTGGTGAAGTGCTGCTTGCCTCCTTCTTTCTACAGCTCTTCGCCTTGGTCACTCCTCTGTTCTTTCAGGTGGTTATCGACAAGGTACTGGTACATCGGGGCTTAACCACCCTGGATGTACTCGCCATTGGGATGATTATCATCTCAGTTTTTGATGTGGTGATCGGTGGTATGCGTACCTACCTATTTTCACATACCGCCAACAGGGTTGATGTGGAGCTGGGTGCCAAACTCTACCAGCACCTTACCGCACTTCCACTGGGCTGGTTCAAGGCGCGCCGGGTGGGTGACAGTGTAGCGCGGGTACGTGAACTGGAAACCATCCGTAACTTCATCACCGGCTCGGCCCTCACACTGATCATTGATCTGTCATTCACTGTCGTGTTTTTCGTGGTGATGTACTACTACAGCTCCACACTGACCTATATCGTCCTTGGTACCATCCCCTTCTATATACTACTGTCGGTTTTTGTCACCCCCGTTCTGCGCTCACGGCTTCATGAAAAGTTTAATCGTGGCGCCGAGAACCAGGCCTTTCTGGTTGAGTCAGTCTCCGCAGCAGAGACTATCAAGGCGATGGCGGTGGAACCGCAGATGCAGCAGCGATGGGAGGCCCAGTTGGCCGCCTATATCCGGGCCTCCTTCAAATCAGCCAATCTGGGCAACATCGCCTCCCAAACAGCCAGCCTGATCAACAAGATCACAGTGGTGCTCATCCTCTGGATTGGTGCGCGCCTTGTAATTAACGGCGAACTCTCTGTGGGTCAACTGGTAGCCTTTAATATGCTGGCCAGCCGGGTCAGTGGCCCCATATTGAAACTGGTGCAACTCTGGCAGGATTTTCAGCAGGCCTCCATCTCGGTGCAGCGATTGGGAGATATTCTCAATACCAAGCCCGAACCCCAATACAGCCCCAACCGAGCCTCACTGCCGGAGCTTAAAGGTCATGTCTCTTTTGAGCATGTCGGCTTCCGTTACCGTCCCGATACCCCCACCGTCTTGAACGACGTCAATCTCACGGTCAATGCCGGCGATATTGTGGGGATCGTCGGTCGATCCGGTTCAGGTAAAAGTACTATTGCCAAACTGATTCAACGCCTCTATGTCCCGGAGAATGGCCGGGTATTGGTTGACGGTGTTGATCTGGCTCAGGTTGAGCCCGGCTGGCTGCGCCGCAATGTCGGTGTAGTTCTGCAGGAGAGTATCCTGTTCAACCGTAGTATTCGCGATAACATCGCATTGACCGAACCGGGCATGCCGATGGAGCGGGTTATAGCCGCCGCTACGGCATCCGGCGCTCATGAGTTTATTCTCGAAATGGCCGAGGGCTACGACACCATCGTAGGTGAGCAGGGGTCAACTCTCTCTGGTGGTCAGCGCCAACGCATCGCCATTGCCAGGGCCCTCGCCACCAATCCCAGAATACTTATCTTTGACGAAGCCACCAGCGCACTGGACTACGAATCCGAGAGGATCATCCAGCAAAACATGCGCACCATCTGCCGTGGCCGCACGGTAATTCTCATTGCCCACCGCCTCAGCACCCTGCGTGAGGCCAGTCATATTCTGGTACTGGAGAAGGGTAGGGTGAGCGAGCAGGGCAGTCATGATGAATTGATAGAAAAAGGGGGACAGTATGCTCACCTTCATGCACTGCAGGTAGGTGGCCCGGTACCGGTGGGAAAGCAGCAGGCCCAGATAACAGGCTGAGATATTGAAATGGAATTAAATGGAGAGCGGGATTTGTGAGTGGTGTGACCGATAATCTAAAACGACATGGTGCCGTGTTTATCAATGCATGGCGGCATCGTAACCAGCTCACTGAAACAAAGCGCTCACGTCAGGAGCTTGAGTTCCTGCCTGCCGCACTTGAAGTACAGCAGACCCCACCATCGCCTATAGGCCGGGTTATCCTCTGGCTTATTATATCTTTCGCCGTCATTGCCGTTATCTGGGCCTCGGTGGGAGAGATCGATATCGTTGCCGTAGCCCATGGCAAGATAATCCCCGCCGGTAAAAGCAAGGTGATTCAGGCCTATGAGATCGGCAAGGTCACGGCTATCCATATCGAGGAGGGAGAGCGCGTAACAAAGGGTGACCTGCTGATTGAGCTCGACTCCAGCATGACCAGTGCAGACCATACTCGGCTGACACAGGAACTCTCAATGGAGTTGGCGGTACATGCCAGACTCACCGCATTGGTCAAAGCAGCAGGAACTGGAGAGATTACCCCCCCCAGACTGAGTGTTGTTGAGAAGACAAAGGAAGAACATATTCATGAACAGCAGCTCATCCTTCATGCTGAATTGAAAGAACACCAGAGTAAGTTAAAGACCCACCAGGAGACCATTGCCCAATACCTGGCCAGTGCAGAGACCCTTAAGGAGCAGATCAAGAAAGTGGAATCCATTATTCCACTTATCAACAGACGACGGGACTCCGTCAAGAATCTCTTCGACAAAAAACATATATCCGAGACCGAATACCTGAAACTGGAGCAGGAGCGTATCGAGGCGGTGCAGACCCTGGCCGCACAACAGAGCGAACTCAAGGAGACACAAAAGAGAATCGACCAGGCCCGTTCCCAGTATGAAAGCTACGAGGCAGAGTTCAGCAGCAGGCTACTGCAACAGAAAGCGGAGATCCAACGCAAGATAGAAGGTTTGGAACAAGAGCTCATTAAAGCCGTTACACGTCAGGCACTGTTACGCATCACATCACCGGTAAGCGGACAGGTACAGCAGTTGTCAGTCCACACCATCGGTGCGGTGGTTAAGCCTGCAGAATCCCTGATGATGATTATCCCGGAAACCAGAGGGCTTGAAGTCGAGGCGTTTATCGAAAACAAAGACATCGGATTTATCCACAAAGCACAACAGGCAGAGATAAAGGTAGATGCCTTTCCCTTCAATAAATACGGCACTATCGATGGCAGAATAATCAGCCTTTCAAACGATGCCATAGAGCATGAAAAACTAGGCTGGAGATTTCTGGCAAGAGTGAGCATGGAAAAGAACCAGATGAGTGTTGAAGGTAAGCAGATCAACCTGACCCCCGGCATGTCTGCATCAGTAGAGATAAAGACTGGAAAACGTAGGGTGATGGAGTTTTTTCTCAGTCCGTTGTTGAAGGGGATGAAAGAGTCTGTAAGAGAGCGGTGATACGACTATGAAAATAATTACCAACAAAATAGGTAACTATTCAGTGGCACCTGTTTATGGGTTACTTTCGCCAGGGGTCGGAGTCGATTGTGCCAAGATTAGTGGTAATTACCACCTATTTCCGATGCAATCGACTCCGACCCCGTACCCAACTGAATAGTTACCAAAATAGATGATTATGTTTCGACATACCCCCATCTGCCCTAATTATTTTAAACCAAAGAAGTGATAAATACAGGATACATAGATGAAGCTATATATTAGTGATCTTTCAATTTACGTACTGGTATTTACCTACCTGCCACTTGTCATATATCTCTTGGTTCGTCTTTTATTCAATAGAAACCTGAGTAAATTTGCAAAGACGGTATCAATTGCAGTTGCAATACCGATTATCTATGCCATTCCTTTTGGTGATGTCACCCTCAACTCCATGGCAATGGCCAGAGCCTGTCCGCAAGCCGGTCTGCATGTTTACAAGAAGGTGAAAGTGGATGGCTATCTGGACAGCAGTGCAGTGTCAAGAAACATGGAAAAACATGGCTATCTTTTTATGGAGTCCTATGTGATCGGTGGTGGATATGCCCGTCATGACCTTCAAGAAGACGGATCGATAAAAGAAACCTTTATGGATAAGCCAACGGCAGAGTATGAAGTGGTATACAAAAGCTACTATCGGAAAAGAGATGGCACTTTCCGCATGGTGTATTCACGAGATGAGTCCTCTGTCTATCCATCAGAAGACAACCTCAAAGCGTTGCCAGGAGGAGAAACGCGTATTGGTGGAATGCATCGCTGGCAAGCGCGTAACCGCATTACAGGCGAAGTGATTGGTGAGTGGATCACCTTTGGGCCACTTCATGGTTGGCTTGATAGGATATTTCTCAACCGCCTATTTGGAGCAAGTCTTAGTGGGTGTAGTGGGCGTTCAACTTGGCCTGAGTCTGACTATTCAAATTTTAGACACATTATATTGCAACCAAAGAAATCATAAGTTAGGGAGGACATCGTGAATATTCTAGAAACATATTATACTTATGCAAAACTGGCTCAAGCAGCATACATTGATTTAAGTCAGGGCGAATTATCTGTGGGTGATGACCCTAAAGATCAAGATGTAATAGTTGATGCTGGCTCTTCAAAAGATCAACAGCGCATGCCTGAATATCTTGGTAAGCAGCTTTTCGGTGCAGGACTAAACTCCACCCCAGACTACTGGACCATCCTCTCCCCCTACCACCTCACCAGCCCAAACAGCGGCCACAGCGACCCGGACAGCGGTTTTGCCGCCATGCTGCTGGAACACCCAGTTCATGGAAAAGTTCTGTCAATTGCGGGCACTGAACCAGGAAAAGGTAAAGATGAAGGCTCTCAAACCAAATGGGATTTACTCGATGCGGATGTACATGATATTGGATTTTTAGGTGCCGCATTCAAACAGCTAGTGTCTCTGTATAACTATATTCAGGTACTAAAAGCACCAAAGGGTAGTACGAACATAAGACGCCTGGAGGTTCATTCAAGAGACTATATTCCGCCTTTTGGAACACCCTATGTAACTGAATTTGATATATTGGGAGGCCCTAATCCAATAACGGCGCCACCTACATTCTGGTGGTTGGAAGAGCACCATGATGGGGTACCTTTGGTTTTGGATGAGCCTCTCCTGGCCCCTGGTGAACAATTGACAGTAACAGGCCACAGTTTGGGTGGTCACCTTGCAGGCATGGCAGTTGCACTCTTTCCAGACTTATTCACTAAAGCATATACCTTTAATGCCCCCGGTTACAACCCACCTTCAAGCCTCCTGGCACAACCGGGTGGAGCCGACGACTTACTTGATCTCTTCAGACAATTTGGTGAGACACCCGATGCGGTGTCATCAATCGCAGGTAAGATTGTAACGCTTGAGAGTGAAGATGCCGTTCCCGGAGATGATGGCGATGTGATATCGGGTACTATAACCGGTCTGCCTTTCAGCCAAGAAACCTATATTACGACAGAGGAAGTGAGTCATGATATCGGCCACTTGATGGATAGTCTGGCGCTTCAATCACTCATGGGAAGGATGAGGCCTTTAGATGATCCACTCACTTATCAACAGGCAGGTAAGATACTGGAAGCTGTGACTGCAGATACCGGTATAACCTATGAACTACTATTTGAAAAACTCTATCTCACAATAGTTGGTAGTGCTACTCGATTGCGAAGGACAGATCCCACCCTGACTGAAGCCGGAGATTTTGATGTCCGAAATGAGTATTACGGAAAGATTATTGAGCTGGAAAAAATATTGGATGCAAGAACCAGTGCATTAACCATAGAAAGTTTAGTCGATAAAACTGAATCTGAATTGATTAATCTTGCATCAACAGATACCGCCTACCGCTACGCCATAAAACACCTCAATCCTTTCGTCATCCTCGGTGATGAAACTATCTACAACCCCCACAAGAACAACGGCACCCTCGATCTATATGACCCGGTAAACAATCCCAATGGCATGACGCCAGAGTACATTGCAGACCGTACAACAATGCTTGCACTCCATCTGCAAAGGAATATTACCGACAGCCAGGTAGCACCCAGTGTGGACTCACCATTCGATACCTGGGATGACAGGGAGAGTGGTACACGTTTCACCACCCATCCTTCGATGGTTGGTGTTCTTGGTGGGAGTATCGATAAAGCGCTTAACAACCAATATATTTTTGGCTCTGAGGACTCTGATATTTTAAAAGGTGGTTCAAAAGATGACCGCCTCTACGGCGGTGCCGGCAGCGATATACTTTATGGCAATGGTGGTAATGACTACCTGGAAGGTGGCCAAGGCTTCGACCTCTACCACGCAGGCAACGGTGACACCCTATTCGATTCAGATGGGGAAGGTATGGTTTTTCTCGAGAATAGGGTGCTTACGGGTGGTTTTCGCCAAGACGGTGATCCTGTCAATCTATATCGCTCCGATGACGGCCTGGTGACCTATCAACTGAACGGAGATACCCTGATGGTTTCCACAGCCACGGAAACCCTCACCATCAAAAACTTTAATAAAGAGAATGCAGACCTGGGCATCTTCATCGATGATATTACCGTTGCCGGTGGCATTCTGAACCTGAACAATGATGACAACTATGCGCCCGGCCGCTGGGAGAAAGACGGTGAAATTATCGCACTGTTTGACGGTTATGATGGTGTGAATGGAATGGGTGGGAACGATACCATCTTCATCGGCTCTCACAGAACAAGTTTCGTTATTCGAGGTGGAGCTGGCGATGACTCTTTATTTGAGGATGAGCAAAATCCTCAAGGTCTCCCAAATTCACCGGGAAATGGCGCACTAATCTTCGGTGAAGGAGGAAAGGACAAGATATTTGGTTTCAATCGCTCAAACTTTCTCGATGGTGGTGAACAATCGGACTACATTGATGGTGGCGGAGGTAACGATACACTATTGGGCGGCAGTGGGGGGGATATCGTTATTGGCGGGGCGGGTAAAGATACGGCTTACGGCGGAGAGGGTCAAGACGAACTGTCTGGTGGGGCGGGAGATGACCGAATATGGGGAGGAGATAATAACGATGTTATCTATGGCGATCGCAGCAGTGGTTCATTACTAGAGTGGATTGATCGTTCTGTATGGAATGGTCCTGATAATGGCTGGCAAGAGGGGTACTACATCTACAACTCTGGTGACGGCTTCAGCCATAATATATTGCAATCCGTGATGGATGGAAGTAATTACGTTTACAACGAAGCCCGCGGAGCGGAAGCGGGTAACGACATTATTTTTGGTGACAGTGGTGATGATTTCATCATTGGTGGCGAGGGGAAGGATTATATCAACGGCGGTATAGGGCGAGACCTTCTTGAAGGTGAGGAAGGGGAGGACAAGATCTATGGTGGATCGGATGACGACATTATTTACGGTGATATCAACCTTAACACCTATGCTAATGATACTGCTGTATTGGCAAGCGGCAACAAAATAGGCGATCAAACCTGGGCAGTCAGCTGGCGGCTTGATATTGCTGGTGCCGGTTATTCCAATATCTATAGTAATGATCCTGAAGCCCAGATTGTTTCCGTCAGCAACGGCTACGTGAATTTTAATACGGGAGTTACCTTTTTCAATCCATCAAACTGGACGTTACAAGCACGCCACACTGCCAATGGCCCGGCTGCCGGCGGCAACGACAAGCTCTACGGCGAAGGTGGCTCAGACCAACTCCATGGCGGCATTGGTGACGATATTCTCGATGGTGGTGATGGGCGCGATATCGATGTACTAATTGGTGGAAAAGACAACGATAGCTACCATTTCGGACGCGGCTATGGCATTGATATCCTCTGGGACGAACAAGGAGATACCGATACCATTAAACTCGGTGAAGGCATCAGTAGCAAAGATGTCGTCTTGGAAAAATCGGGTCATGATCTGCTGATTAAATTGATATACAACGGCAGCACAACAGAAGACAAGATTATTGTCAGCGGTTGGTATAACGGCTACCAGGTCGAAACCATCGAATTCAATGACGGCACCACCTGGACAACCACCGATATAGAACAGCTTTCCAACGCCTTAGCAACCCCAAGCGGTGGCACAGAAGAAAATCCAATCCTCATCATCGGCGGCAATGGCACCGACACCCTGTCGGGTAGCAATGAAGCGGACACCATCTACGCTTTCGATGGAGACGACTTGGTAACAGGCGCTGCGGGTGACGACCACCTCACGGGCGGGAGCGGCAATGATGAACTGCAAGGCAATGATGGAGATGACACACTGCTTGGCGATGCCGGTGAAGATTCACTCTACGGTGGTGCAGGGAATGACTATCTACATGGTGGAGCGAATAGCGACAAACTTATCGGCGGTGATGGTAATGATACGTACCGTATCGGAAGGGGCGATGGATTTGATTATCTGGATGACTCATCCGGTACAGATACAGTAGAGTTTTTTGGTGATATTAGTCAAAGCGATATTAAACTCACCACAACCGAAGAAGGTATTGATATTACTCTGAATGATGAATCAAGCCATTTACATATTGATGGTGCATCCCTGGACGGCTTACTAGTAATTGAAAATATCCAGTTTGGCGATGGAACTGTATGGGATGCAGATGAAATACGACAGAGACTATCCCATAAAATCGGTACAGATGGTGATGACCATATTGATGCCATCAGCCAGAGTGATAATCACCTGGAAGGTTTGGCCGGTAATGATCAGCTTGTCGGCTTAAGCGGCAATGATCTTCTGGAGGGAGGGGATGGTGAAGACACACTCATCGGTGGTGGAGGTGATGACCGCCTGATTGGAGGTTTAGGCAGTGATAACTACATAGTGGGTGATCAGGATCAGACAGGTCATGTGATTATTGAAGACAATGGACAACCCGGTGAGTCAAATATCCTAAAGTTTGAACCAGGAATTATTCCCAGTCAGCTGTCTGCCCAACAAATTAATGATGATTTGTTGATCAGTTGGGGAGTGGTCGATAGCGATACGACCGTCAAAGGTTACTTTCTTGATCCGCAAGCTTGGCAATTTGAATTGAGCAGTGGAGCATCGCTGGACGTAGATCGTTTAATTAATCCACGGCTTGTCATCAGTGATGCCCTAGTGCTGGAAAATTCCTGGATGGATTTTATGGAGATCTCCTATGCCGAACTCGTTGCTAAGGCAGAGGAGCGAAAAACCAGTCGCTATGGTATTGATTCTCCGTTAAATCACAACGTAGAACTGATCTACAATTCAAATAATTCACAGCAGTCCAACTTCAAGCTGATCCAAACTGAAGAGGGTTGGTATGTACTGACCACGCCGGGGAGTACCTCTACCGGTTTGAGTAGTTGGGGTTTCGAACGCTCTTACCCTCAAGGTCGTGGCGATGGTGAAGTGAAAGTCACAGACTTTGATTTGAAAACACTGGGGCAATTCACACCCCTCCGTGCTAGCACCTACAACATGAATTATCACGATGGAGAACTTGTACTATCACCTCGTTTGATTGATACCCCTTATACTTATTCTCAGTACAACACGCAGTACACCACGATAACCCGGTTAGCAACCGATATTCTATATGGTGACGAGATAGGCAGTGGTTCAGGACTAATGGTGAGTGTACCTATTGGCCTATCAACCTATAACCTACAGCGAATATTCGGTACGGAAGAATCTGATATTGTGGATATTCCTGCATCAGGACCTATATTTCCAGCACCTGCAATGATTGATGGCCATGAAGGTGACGATCAACTGATAGGAGATGATGCAGATGACATGATTTACGGCAGTGAAGGTGATGATTATATTGTAGGTGGCTACGGTGATGACCATCTTGCAGGTGGTGCAGGTAGTGATACTCTTCGTGGCGGCATGGGTAGTGATACCTATTATGCCGGATTTGATCATGCTGGTATTGATCTCATTGAGGATGATGGGCTATTTGTGAATGCAGTAATCGACTATCTGATCCAATATGGTTTACCTGAAAATATAAAGAGTGAATACCCTGATTTTATTGGAAATGAGGAAGAAGAAGGCGAGGGCGAGGGCAGCTCGTTTAATCAAGAGATTGTGATGGAATATCTAAAGAATGCCAGTGAAGATGAAATGGCAGGGATTATTTCACAAATGCAGAATGATGGCTGGGGGTGGGAAGTACCTTCAATGATCAACGATGTCGTAAAAATTAATGCTGATCTTTCTGACACGTCTTTGTCTTGGACGGTAGAAGAGGGGGGCGGCAGACTGTTGCTTAATATCAAGCCAAAAGATACTAGTGATCGTGGAATTGTTGTCTCACTGCGCCAGCTTGGTAGAGATGTTCTTGGTTATGGAGTTGAGTTGTTTGAATTTAATGATGGTGTTATTTCACGCGATGAGCTGATTCAAATGATGCCGACACCTATGCAAGGAGATGAGGGAGATGATCTGCTGCGTGGCGGTGATGGTGATGATCTGCTTATTGGCGGGTGGGGGAATGATCGCCTTTTGGGAAAGGAAGGCAATGATGTCCTTTTTGGTGGCGAGGATGATGACAGACTGAATGGTGGTGTTGGTGCAGACAGCCTGACCGGTGGTATTGGTGCCGATTGGCTATCCGGTGGCGAGGGTGACGATACCCTTGATGGCGGTTCCGACAATGACCGTCTTTATGGCGAGGGAGGCAATGACCTCCTGCTGGGTGGCGAGGGTAATGACCGGCTCAATGGTGGTATCGGTGCAGACAACATGAGTGGTGGCATCGGTGATGACACCTATAGCGTTGATGACATCGGTGACACCGTTACCGAACTGGCAGATGAAGGGCTCGATAGAATCTACAGCAGCATCGATTACCAGCTTGGAGCAAATCAGGAGCAACTGACACTGACAGGTACAGGCTACCTTAGTGGAACCGGCAACGCGCTGGATAACCGCCTGGAAGGCAATACGGGTAACAACCTTCTGATTGGTGGAGAAGGTAATGACGTCCTTACAGGGAAAGAGGGTGATGACAGCCTGAGTGGAGATGCAGGAAACGACAAGCTCTATGGCGGTGCCGGCAACGACCTACTGGATGCGGGATCAGGTGATGACTACCTGTTTGGCAATGAGGGTAATGACACCCTGATGGGGGGTGCCGGCGCTGACTTTATGAAGGGCGGCGAGGATAACGATACCCTTGATGGCGGTGCCGATAATGATCGTCTTTATGGCGAGGATGGCAATGATCTCCTGTCGGGCGGTGAGGGCAATGACAACCTGAACGGTGGTAGCGGTTCAGACAGCCTGACCGGTGGTGCCGGTAATGACACCTATAGCGTGGATGACCTTGGCGACACGGTAACCGAACTGGCGGATGAAGGGCTCGACAGAATCTACAGCAGCATTGATTACCAGCTTGGAGATAACCAGGAGCAACTGACACTGACAGGTGCAGCGCACTTGAGTGGAACCGGCAACGCGCTGGATAACCGTCTGGAAGGCAATACGGGTAACAACCACCTGGTTGGAGGAGAAGGTAACGATAGCCTTACCGGCAAAGAGGGTGATGACACCCTGATGAGCGATGCCGGTAATGACAGGCTCTATGGTGGTGCCGGCAATGACCTACTGGATGCGGGTGCAGGAGATGATTACCTGTTTGGTGGTGAGGGCAATGACACCCTGATGGGGGGTCCCGGTGCTGACTTTATGAAGGGTGGCGAGGGTGACGATACCCTTGATGGTGGTGCCGACAATGACCGTCTTTATGGTGAGGGAGGTAATGATCTCCTGACAGGTGGAGAGGGCAATGACCGCCTGAATGGCGGTGCTGGTGCAGATAGCATGGCCGGTGGTGCCGGTAATGACACCTATACCGTTGATGACCTCAGCGACACGGTAACCGAACTGGCGGATGAAGGCCTCGACAGAATCTACAGCAGCATTGACTACCAGCTGGGAGATAACCAGGAGCAGCTGACACTGACAGGTGCAGCGCACCTGAGTGGAACCGGCAACGCGCTGGATAACCGTCTGGAAGGAAATACGGGTAACAACCTCCTGATTGGCGGAGAGGGTAATGATGTCCTTACCGGTAAAGAGGGTGATGACAGCCTGAGTGGCGATGCCGGTAATGACAGGCTCTATGGTGGTGCAGGCAATGACCTGTTGGATGCAGGTGCTGGAAATGACTACCTGTTTGATGGTGAGGGCAATGACACCCTGATGGGGGGTGCCGGTGTCGACTACATGAAGGCCGGTGAGGGTGACGATACCCTTGATGGTGGTGCCGACAATGACCGTCTTTATGGTGAGGGAGGTAATGATCTCCTGACAGGTGGAGAGGGCAATGACCGCCTGAATGGCGGTGCTGGTGCAGATAGCATGGCCGGTGGTGCCGGTAATGACACCTATACCGTTGATGACCTCAGCGACACGGTAACCGAACTGGCGGATGAAGGCCTCGACAGAATCTACAGCAGCATTGACTACCAGCTGGGAGATAACCAGGAGCAGCTGACACTGACAGGTGCAGCGCACCTGAGTGGAACCGGCAACGCGCTGGATAACCGTCTGGAAGGAAATACGGGTAACAACCTCCTAATTGGCGGAGAGGGTAACGATGTCCTTACCGGTAAAGAGGGTGATGACAGCCTGAGTGCCGATGCCGGTAATGACAAGCTCTATGGTGGTGAGGGCAATGATCTCTTGGATGCAGGCGCAGGTGATGATTACCTGTTTGGTAGTGAGGGCAGTGATACTCTGATAGGTGGAAATGGTGTCGATTGGCTGTCTGGTGATGAAGGTGATGACATACTAATTGGTGGTACTGGCAATGACCAACTTCGAGGTGGTGTCGGAAGTGATATTTACCACATTGCCCGAGGTGATGGCGGGGATAGAATCACTGACTTGGGTGGACAAGATAGGGTGTTATTTGATGGTTCCATAGCACATGATCAACTCTGGTTCTCAAAAAGTGGTGACAGTCTGAAGGTTAGCTTGATTGGCACAGATAACCATATTCAGATCAGTAGTTGGTTCAGTAACATGGAAAGCTACGTTGAGGTTTTTGAAACAGATAATGGGCAGTTCCTATATGATCAACAGGTGCAGCAGTTGGTTGACGCCATGGCGGCCTTCGCTCCACCAGCCAGTGGCCAGTTAAATCTCACTGATGAATATAAAATAAGTCTTGAACCAGTGATTGCTGCGAGTTGGCTAAATAGCTAATACTGGTAAGAATAATGAAGATTGCTATTGCTGGCTCTGCGGTGTTGAAAACATGCTATTGGCAATATCCCTGGATGATTAAATACGAATGCGGATAGTTAAAATTTTGGCTTTTAATAATTATTTGATATATGTGAGTTTCTACCAAGACGAGGTAGCCCACTGCACGTAGCCCACGCCATGTAGTCCATGCTATACTTCCGTTATAGCAAACTCATGCGGAGGCGGATTGTGCACGCTACAAATGTAAGAAATTTAAAGAAAAATCCATCTCTTGCTCTACGGCAGGCGGAGGAGTCACCTGTGTTGGTTCTAAAAGGTGATGAGCCCAACGCCGTTATCGTACACCTGGATAAATCTGTCACCGATGCCGAGCAGTCGGTAAAACCGTCATTGGCAGCAACTCTTTTCAAGGATGGAACCCTCTCACTAGGTGGTGCAACCCGCCTCAGTGGCCTAACGATGCAGGCGTTTCTTATGTTTCTGGCAGAGTTGGGGATTGAGGTTGTTGGTGCTGATGAGACAACGGATCATGAGGCCGAAGATCTAAGCCGATGGCTCGCATCGTAATTGCTGACGCGGGTCCCCTCATTGCTTTTGCAAATGTAGACGCGCTTTCTGTTTTGAGGGCACTTTTTTATGAGCTCTATGTTCCAGAAGCGGTCAAAGATGAGTGCCTCAGTAAACCCGGCATAGATACCAATCGCATTGAGGTTGCTATTGATGAGGGCTGGTTGGTTATCTCACCTCGAACTGGTGCTGGGCCACTATCTCCCAGTCTGGGACTTGGCGAAAGCGATTCGATACGCCTTGCCCGAGAAAACCAGGAGGAGTCACTTCTTATTGTCGATGACCGGTTGGCTCGTCGATATGCCCTGAAACAGGGGCTTAATATCGTTGGCACCGTCCGGCTGCTCGATTTAGCAGAGCAGCAAGGTCTGATCGTTAGTGCCGAGCAGTCTATTTGTGAGATGGCATCTGTTGGGTACCGTATTTCGGTAGAGCTCCTGATGCAGATCAGAGAAAAGTAGGATTCAAATCGTGTAGAAGCGTGACGGGTAACTGCCACATTGATCCGACCTACAAGGAATAGCTGTCCCTCTTTCTATTGAGGGCACCAACCCCTTCTCACCATGGAGGGTGTCGTAAAAGCACCAATCCCTTCTCCCTACGAGGGAGAAGGTTAGGTCGCTACGGGCTCCTGCCCTCTCGCGACACTACTACGTCCATGTAGGTCGGATGAGGGTGTATTGAATCAATAAGTTACCTCTTGATCCCCCTCACCCTAACCCTAACTCTCTCTCCCGGTGGGGAGAGGAGGACTTTTGGAACAGCCTCCTATTGAAAGAGGGGTATGTTTCGGCTTACAACTGCAGAATTGGCTATCACTCACCCTTGTCCATGTGAACATCCATCTGCGGATAGGGGATGGATATACCGTTGTCATCAAATGCGATTTTGATCTTTTCGTTAAGATCGAAGTTCACCGCCCAGTAATCACCACTTTTTACCCAGGGACGCACATTAAAGTTGACACTGCTGTCGGCCAGTTCGCCTACCACTACCAGTGGTGCAGGGTCTTTCAGTATTCGCTCATCTGCCGCCAGAATAGCTTCCATGATCTCTTTGGCTTTTTTGATGTCATCGTCATAGCCGATGCCGAAGACCATGTCGATACGGCGGGTCGCTCTGGTTGAGAAATTGGTGATGGTATCGGAGTAGATGGCACCGTTAGGGATTATCACTTCGCGGTTGTCTCCGGTGCGCATGACAGTGCTGAAGATGCTGATGGTTTCAACCACCCCTGAGGCGCCACCAGCTTCGACGAAGTCACCGCTTTTGAAAGGGCGGAAGATGATCAGCATCACACCGGCGGCAAAATTCTGCAGTGAGTTCTGCAGTGCCAGACCGACTGCCAGGCCGGCGGCACCGAGCAGGGCGATAAGGGAGGTGGTATCCACTCCCAACTGGTCTAGTGATGCGATAACGACAAACAGCAGGAGTATGGCGTTGCCGATGGCGAGAACGAAATCGATCAGCATGGCATCCATGGATGAGCGGGTGAGCAGTTTCCGCACAAGCTTCAGGACGCCTTTGGCCACCCAGCGTCCGACAATGAATATAGCAAGCGCCATCACTATGTTGATGGACCAGGGGAGGATATAGGTGGTGATCAGTTGGTTGATATCCAGGGACTCAATCATTGAAAAACTCCATTATTAGATTCATTTTCAGATACTTATTAGGACTTAACGTAACATGAGATAAAGTTAACCCATGGAATATCATCACAGGTCGCGAGCTCTACTTGATAAGTGTGAGTATACAGTGATCATTCAGTGCTCAATTGTATAATCTTGTAAAGATAATTCAGGAAATAAGCAGATCACGAATATCCTCCTTCTCTGTAATTGGGGGGGACACCCTCTAATGGAGGGGAGCACAGTTGCCCCGTATCTGCCAAGCAGCTCTACAGATAGAGGCGGCGTAGTATGGTGTCTGGTTCACTGCACTCCCAGATCTCCATGAACTTTTCAGTCATTCCTCGGGCTGTATAACGGTCATTAAAATCGGCATTGGCCTCATAGCCGGTATAGAGGGGGCGGATGAGGTAGCCACATTCATCGGCCAGCAGGTAGTTCTCCAACTGATTGATGTAGTTTGCATGGGGACGGCGAATCTCAATTTTGCTTGTCAACCTACGGGCTAACTCAAGGAGCCTGTGACCCTCTGTCTGAACCCTGTGATTGTCCTGCAGCAGGATATTGACCTGGCTCAAGGGACCACCGATGGCCAGTTGTTTCACCGCTTCGAGAAAAGGTTGCCGGTCAAACAGCTGGGCATCCAGATCAAAGGTGAAGATATCCACTCTTCTCACTGCTTGTTCAACCAGTCTCTGGCAAGCCAGTTGGACCTCTTCTATCTCCATGAGGTGAAGCTTTACACCCTGTTGCCCCAGAGATTGCTCTTCGATGAGACTCAGTGATTCTTCGCTCATTGCTCCCTCTCCATTCGGTAGTGAATAATTCCCGCTTCAATGAACTGCGGACCGACAATGTGAAATCCATGACGTTTGTAGAATTCAACAGCAGTGACCTGGGCATTAAGAAAAAGGGACGGTTCCCCAGTCGGTGGCGGTGACTCCATAAGGCGGAGGAGAATGGCACTTCCCACCCCTCGGTTACGCCAACTGTCAATTACGGCCATTCGTCCAATTTGTCCACTGGGCAGGCGTCTGCCGGTTCCAATTGGGCGATTATCGCAATCCAGCGCCAGGACGTGGATTGCATCCTGGTCAAGACTGTCCCACTCCAGTTCCTTTGGCACATGCTGCTCATGAATAAATACCCGTTCACGCACCCCCGATAGCGCTTCTTGATCGCTACTCCAAAATGCCTGTCGTAGTGAGTACCCGTTATTACTCATCGGGAAGCGCAAGGTATCCCTCATTATAGAGCTGTGCCATAAGCTGCAGACAGTCATCGTTTTCAAGCCAACTGTCCATCTCATTATAGCTGAGCGTTTTGACCCCGGTGAGTAGTTGCAGGAAACCCACCCGCTCTTTGCCAAGGGGATATTCTGTACCATTAACGTAAAGGTAATCGAGCGCCTCACTCCCATTGATAAAGGCGAATCTGGCCCAGCCGTTATGGCTAATCCGCCCCTGAGATCTGAACTCAGTGAGAAAATCGGTGGGTTGAAGGGGGTGATCTCGTGGATCTACCTGGAGGTGGATTTTTGGCTCGGTTATAAATCGCCCGAACCAGCGCTCCTGTTGCTGGGGATTCTGGGCGGTAAAGCTTTGGAGCAGGTCGCGTACACTGGTCAGAGAGTGTTGGCTTATTTCCGCTTTAGCCTGTTGTAGTTGAAGTGATCCGTCACGATAGCGCCCATCAGGCACCTGGCACTGAATCAGTTCATCAAACCAGGCCGATGCCATCTCTTGGAAGGTGGGGGCGCGAAAACCGACGGAGCAGGTCATACAGCCGTCGCCCTCGGCGATTCCCCAGTGTGGTACGTTAGGGGGTAAGTAGAGGACATCACCTGGTTTCATCAACCACTCGTTATCCGGGTTTATCTCTGGCAGTATGCGGAGATCCAGTCCCGGAATATGGTTACTCTCCTTACCCGGCTGGGAGTCAACCAGCCAGCGCCGCTCACCTTCCACCTGAATGAGAAAGACATCGTAGTCATCTATGTGGGGGCCAACGGAGCCCTGATCCGCCGCATAACTGATCATGATGTCATCCAGGCGCCAATCCGGGATAAATTGAAATGGCCCCAGTAGGTCAGCCACTTCCTCGATATGCTTGTCCACATCCTGGACAAGAAGGGTCCAGTGGCTCTCAGGGAGTGATGCAAAATCCGCCTCGCTGAAAGGCCCCGTGCGCCCCTCCCAGGGTTTACTTCCATCCTTCTCAAGGACGATACGGGATTCGATCTCCTCTTCGCAGGCCAAACCGGCCAACTCTTCAGCAGTTAGTGGGCAGTGGTATCCGGCGAGCCCTCCCGGCATAAGGAGAGGACGTTGCTGCCAGAAGTCTCTGAGAAAGGTGTCGGCAGTCAGTTCGCCGGGAAAGTTTAGGTGCATCATTGCTCTGCTGTTCGCTTGTTGGGTAGTAGGATGTTACAAGATTATACATTTGGTGCTGGAAAATCAGGATACACTTATCTCCAGTGATTGAGAGTGTATTACGAAGGAATTTTCCTGTTGTATCTCTATATCGTGACTATACTTGGCATTGGTACAGTCATGATGCTGTAGCAAGTCACAGGACTACGGCGTGGGGTCTCTTTTTAAATTACTGGATATCGCTATTACGCTGTGACATTCTTAACCAGAACGAGCGTATTTATAACCACTCGCATCTACAGGGTGAGTGTGGTCATGACACCGTCTCATAGTTATGGATGCTGTAAACGATTAAGTGAGGAAAAAAATGAATCAGAAAAAGATTGTTGCACTGCTCGCTCCACTTGGGCTGGTAGCGGGTATGTCAGTCACCACGGCTGGTATTACAGCTGAAGGCAACACCTATGCACAGGATGTTACCAGCAGTGTCGTAAGGAGTGGCTACGGTGAATGCTGGCAGTCGGCCGGTGGAGCTATGGCGAGTCTTCCCGAGTGTGGAGATGTTGTCGATTCTGACGGTGATGGCGTTTATGACGATAAGGATAAGTGCCCGGGAACACCAAAGGGGGTCTCTGTTGACGCCATGGGTTGTCCTCTCGATAGTGACGGTGATGGTGTACTTGACTATAAAGACAAGTGTCCGGGAACACGTCGTGGTGCAAAGGTTGACATGAACGGTTGCGAAATTGTTGCAGCCAAGCCGGCACCAATAGGGAAGGTTGTTATAAGCGATGTGATGCTGTTTGGTTTTGACAGCGCCGTACTTAAGGATGGCGCAACCAGTGCTATTGATCGTGCCTATGCCCAATTCCAGGGTAACGCGCATGTGGCAAAGGTGGTTATCACCGGGCATACCGACAGCAAGGGTTCTGAAGCGTACAATCAGGTACTGTCAGAAGAGAGAGCTAAAGCCGTTCTCACCTATTTGGTTAACAGTGGTGCTAACAGCGGGATGCTTGAAGCCAGAGGCATGGGTGAATCTCAGCCTGCGATGAGCAACGATACTGAGCAGATGCGTCAGTTCAATCGTCGTGTTGAGTTCCATGCAATTATGAAATAGGCTTTATCAGCCGGAGAGGGTAACTTCTCCATAAAAAAGCCACCCCTGCTCGGCAAGGGTGGCTTTTTTTATCGATATAGGAACAAACGTCAGATGTTTTTTGCCTGCTCCACTGCGTTGCCGATGTAGCTTGCCGGGGTTAACTTGCTCAACTCCTCTTTGGCCGCTTCCGGCATATCCAGCTCAGCTACAAATGCTCTAAGCTCCTCAGGGCCGATACGCTGCCCCCGCGTTAGCTCTTTCAGCTTCTCATAGGGTTTTTCTATGCCGTAACGGCGCATCACCGTCTGAATTGGTTCTGCCAGCACTTCCCAATTATCGTCTAGGTCTGCTGCGAGTTTTTCACTGTTTGCCTCCAGTTTGCTGATGCCGCGCATCACCGATTGCAGGGCGATGCTGGTATAGGCAAAACCGACGCCCATATTTCGCAGTACAGTGGAGTCGGTAAGGTCGCGTTGCCAACGTGACATCGGAAGTTTCAGAGCCAAGTGGTCAAACAGTGCATTGGCGATACCCAAGTTACCTTCACCGTTCTCAAAGTCGATCGGATTCACCTTGTGAGGCATGGTCGATGAGCCCACCTCACCTGCGATGGTCCTCTGCTTGAAATAGCCGATGGAGATGTAACTCCAGATATCGCGGCAGAAATCGATAACAATATTGTTAAAGCGTGAAACCGCATCAAATAACTCCGCCATATAATCATGGGGCTCAATCTGTATGGTGTAGGGGTTCCAGGTCAGACCGAGAGATTCGATAAACTCTTTGGCAAAAGTCGGCCAGTCGAGATTAGGATAGGCTGAAAGGTGGGCGTTATAGTTACCTACGGCACCATTTATCTTGCCCATCATGGCAACTCCCGCCGCCTGATCACGCTGACGCTGTAGCCGGTAAACTACGTTCGCCATCTCTTTGCCAAGGGTGGTGGGGGAGGCGGGTTGACCGTGGGTGCGTGAGAGCATCGGTTTATCGGCATGCTCATGTGCCAACTGACGGATCGCCTTGATCAGCTCATCCATCTGTGGGATTAGCATCTGACCGCGTCCCTCTCTGAGCATCAATGCATGGGAGAGGTTGTTGATATCCTCTGATGTACAGGCGAAGTGAATAAACTCACTGACCGCTTCCAACTCCTGATTCCCGGCAATTTTCTCCTTAAGGAGATATTCAACCGCCTTCACGTCGTGGTTGGTGGTGCGCTCAATGTTTTTTACCCGCTGGGCATCTTCGGTGGTGAAGTTTTCCACAATACCATTGAGGACGTTGTTGGCGTGCCCACTCAGTGGAGGAACTTCAACAATTTCCTGGTGAGCTGCAAGTGCTTGCAACCAGCGTACTTCAACCAGAACACGATGTCTGATCAAACCATACTCACTGAAGATTGGGCGTAAATCAGCTGTTTTGCCGCCGTAACGGCCATCAACAGGGGAAACCGCGGTAAGTGTAGAGAGGTCCATGAGCATCCTAAATATTAATAAAGTTCAAAACAGTTTGATTATATCACCCCCATAAATCCCCTAGGGTCCTTATTGCTCATTTTTTTGATAGTTCGTGCTGCACTGCAATAAATCTGATGCTTTTATCAACAGCAGGTGACGATTACGGTCTCTCCCTGTCTTATGGGATGTCATTTGTTTATCAGCCGGAGGATTTTCTCAGTGCTTGAACATTATAGAAAACATGTCAAGGAGCGTGCTGTTGAAGGTATTCCACCACTACCGCTTGATCCAGGAATGGAAGAGATTAATACCATGTCAGATGATATCTACCGTTATCTCAACTTCGATCAGATCGATACTTGTCAGACGACTACGTTGGCTGATATTCCGGTAGTGATTGAGAGTTAGCTTGGATCAAGATTGCGGGAATTGTAATCAGATATTATGTGATTTCACCGGTGCAGGCTCGGCGCTGTTCTCTTTGGTTACGTTCTTATAAATCTCCTTGGATTTATCCACGATGGCACCGCTCACCTCACCGGCTTTATCAACAGCAGCACTGCCCATCTCCTTACCGCCTTCGTAGGCATCACCCGCTACTTCTTTGGTGCTGTCCCAGGCAGAACTGCTCTTATCGGCCACGACGGAGCCCGCTTCTCCACCGCTCTCTTTAGCCGACTGGTAGAGAGACTTGGATTTATCAACAGCCTGCCCGGTTACCTCTTTTGTCTTCTCCCAGACCTTGTTGCCAAGTGTCTTGGCGGATTCCACCACACCGGGTTCGCTGCTACTGTTACTCTCTGCAACACAGTTAGCCGAGAGTGAAAGGGCGAGAATAAGTATGGAAATAGGTCGAATCATTGGTTGCTCCAGATAATAATTTTCTTGATTAGCACGAATATTCAGCTATGAAACCGTAGGAGCGGCTTTAGCCGCGATCAGTGTCAAGTCGAAGCATGGATCGCGGCTAAAGCCGCTCCTACATGTGCGATCATCGGGCGCTTATGCGATAGCTGAACATTCGTACTAATCAATATGATTTTTTACAATCTAACATGTGATGGGTGACCGAAATGCGCACCTGTTTACACTTCAGGGCATCAGTTGTAACGGCTATGCATAATTACCATTATCAACGGTAACTCAGCTTCATGAGGATTCTAGGTTCAGGGTAGTTACTTCACTTGTTGGAAAGGATATCTTCAATCTCTCGCTGTAGTCGTTTCCGCCCAAGCAGAATCTGTAGACGTCCGCCTCCACACTGACGCCAAAGTATAGCGGAACGGATACCGGCGAGCAGCAGGGCTCGTATTCTGTTTACATTTTCCTGGTTCTGCAGGTGCAGGGGCTCTCCCTGAACCATTACCCTTGGTTTGAGTGTGCTGATGGTATTGGCGTAGATATCCGCCAATTGGGCAATGATGTTGGTATGCAGCAGGTGATAATGCTCCAGACGTCCGGTGGCTTGTTCTATACCCTGTGAGATCGACTCGGCCATCGCGCTGTTCTTTGATAACTTTCTTTCAAGATGCAGCAGAGTGATGACATAGCGTGTCACCTCACCCTCTTTCTCCCGGCCGTTTGTGAGCTGATTGAGCAGTGTGATGAGTCCGGTGGTGATACCGGAAGTACCGCCATAGACTGCCTCCACCGACGCTGCATCGATCTGAAAAAGGCTGTGGATACTCGCTTCCATCGCACTGCTTTCAGCAATGCCGTGGCGTGCAATACGGGAAGCGAGTTTTGCCGCCTGGTAAACCCCGGCGATGGCAATGGCTCTGTCTCTCTCTGTTTTCATATCTTCATCATGTTTTAAGTTTGGTTCTTAGGCTGGACTATTCAGCTCTTCACTGAAGGTGCTATCGATAACTCCGCCACCGAGGCACTCTCGTTCGAGATAAAAGACAATCGATTGTCCGGGAGTGACGGCGCGTTGCTGCTCCTGGAACTTAACCTGACAGCTATCCCCGTCGATCTTGGTTATTTCACACGACTGCAGCGGTTGGCGGTGGCGAATCCGCGCCATACAGCGTAACGGCAACTCTGGTGCATGAGCTGATACCCAGTGAAGCTGGGAGGCCAACAGACCGATTTTCATCAGCAGTGGATGGTGGTGGCCCTGTGCCACGATCAGGCGGTTCTGCTGCAGATCTTTCTCTACAACAAACCAGGGCTCGGCATCCGCCTCAACCCGTCCTCCGATACCAAGCCCTTTTCGCTGTCCCAGGGTGTAGTACATCAACCCCTGGTGTTCTCCTACGAATGTATCGTCCGGGGTCACCATGGGACCGGGATTGGCCGGCAGGTAGCGGCTGAGAAAATCTCGGAATTTACGCTCACCGATAAAGCAGATACCGGTGCTGTCTTTCTTTTTATGATTTGGGAACCCCGCTTTCTCCGCCAGTTGCCGGACTTCGCTCTTGATCAGGTCTCCAAGGGGAAAACGACTGTGGCTCAGCTGCTGTTGGCCCAGCATATAAAGAAAATAGGTCTGATCCTTGTTCTCATCTTCAGCCCGGAGTAGATGAACTCCATCGGCATCTTGGTGTGTGCGGGCGTAATGGCCGGTCGCTATACCGTCTGCACCAATCTCCAGTGCATGGTTGAGAAATGCCTTGAATTTGATCTCCCTGTTGCAGAGCACATCCGGATTGGGTGTGCGACCGGCACGGTATTCATCAAGAAAGTAGCTGAATACATTGTCCCAGTATTCGGCTGAGAAGTTGATTGTGTGTAGGGGGATGCCAAGTTGTGATGCCACCGCTGCTGCATCGGTAAGATCCTCCGCAGCTGAACAGTACTCTGCAGTGTCATCCTCTTCCCAGTTCTTCATGAACAGGCCTTCCACCTCAAAACCCTGCTGCTGCAGGAGGAGGGCGGCTACGGAGGAGTCGACTCCCCCGGAGAGGCCGACGATGATTTTCTCTTTTCTAGGCATCGGCTAATTCTAACCGAATTGCCTAAGAAATTTACTGCGAATATATTTTTGATATGACGGGCTCTGCTGTAGGAGCGAACTTGTTCGCGATTGGCTCCGAGTCGTGTTCTTCACGAATAAGTTCGCTCCTACAGTCGACTTCAGGATTATTGTGCAGAGCAATTTTGAGTGCGGGGGTGGGCTGTTATCTACGTTTTTGTTTCTGCTGTGGGGGGATCTCTGCGTATTTCCACTCTCCCGGCTGAAGGTCGCCCAGGGACCAGTTGCCTATGGCTGCACGTACCAGTCGTAGTGTTGGATGTCCCACTGCTGCCGTCATCCGCCTGACCTGACGGTTACGGCCCTCCCGGATCTTTATCTCCAGCCACTGGGTTGGGATACTGGCACGGTAACGCACGGGTGGATCTCTTGGCCAGAGATCTGGCTCACCGATCATTTTTGCCTGCGCCGGTAGGGTGGGACCGTCTTTGAGTTCCAGCCCATTGCACAGTTGCTCCAGACACGCCTCATCCGGGATACCATCAACTTGAACCCAGTAGGTCTTCCAAGTATTGAAGTGGGGATTGGCTAATCGATGTTGCAACTTGCCATCATCTGTCAGTAGCAGCAAACCTTCACTGTCCCGATCCAGCCTGCCTGCAGGATATACACCTGAAACCTTCACGAAATCGCCCAGAGTTTGGCGCCCCTGCTGGTCTGTGAACTGGCTGAGGGTATCGTAGGGTTTGTTGAGTAGGATTAGCCGTGACATCTATGGTGTTTTCATTTGCTGATTGAAGGGCTGTTGTCGGTGGGTGAGCGAGCCGCCGAGGCAAACTCCGGGTAGCTCAGACCGAAGTGTGCGCCAAACGCCATGAGGGTATCAACCCTATTGACGGAGTTGGAGCTCGAGAGGCCAAGTTCCTCCTTGATGAGGGTGCGTAACTCTGTATCCAGAGCGCGAAACCAATAGCTGTTCTTGACCGTGGCGCGTACACCGGGATCGGTACGGTTCCACAGTGTGAGTAGGCGTCGATTGCTTGTGTCATCCCAGGAATTACTTCTTACAAATGCTTTGATGCCATTTTCCAGCTCCACTTTCTGAGAAATTGTGGTTACGGGCGGTTTAGCAGCAGGGGTTTGCTGTTGTGGTAAGCCGTTCTCACCTATTTCCGATTGATCTTCCGGGGCCATCAGTAGATTGAGCCCCAGAATGGTGATGAGTAGTGCTATTACCACTATTGCAATTATCAGTACTAAAGGGGGCTTTTGAGGGAGTGCCGGGGCTGGGTGATTATGTACGGCTCCAACCATCTCCGCTTTACTTGGATGTAAAGACTGAGCGAACTTCTTAGAGGTCAACCCATCCAGTAGCCTCGCCCTTCGACTGCGATAGGTATACTGGTCAATCCTGCCGGTCGTAAAGGCGTGGACAAGTTGACGAAGAGAGAGTTGAGGCTCTGTGTGAGGCATTATGCTAAAGCTTTATTTCCCTTAGTAGACGGAATCCGGTCAGTTCATCCGCACCGCCTGTGTGATTGCGTACCAGAGTGATGCTGCAGTTATCGGCTGGATCGTTATAGTGGCCTCCTACAACCTTGGAGGCGGAGCCGCTAAGAATCAATTCTTGAACATTGCCGACATAGTTATATAACCCCCATGGATTTTGCGGTGCTGTATTGACATTGACTGGTGATCCTCCTTTCACAGTTGCCCCCCCGCTGAGCAATAGGCAATTGAAATCAGTTCCGGCAATCTGTTTGCCCGAGGCGGTGGCGGCATGTGCCCACTCATCCAGATTGGGCAGGCGGTAAGTGGCGCCAGTTTTTCCGGACAGCCATGTAGCATATTTTTTGGCTTCGCCGAGTGTGATGCCGGTCACCGGTAGTTTTCTCTCTTTTCCGGAGATTGCTGTGCAGGCACGGCTCAGCTTGCAATAGAGATTATAGTCGCCAATGGAGATCTCATAACGGCCGATGGCATAGGGTGTTGAGTGTCCACCGCCGGGCGGTACCACCACCATAATGGGGCCCTTGCTCTTTCCGCCAAGAGAGTCGGAACAGCGAAACTTACTACTGCGCTTGCCATAACCTGCAAATTTTGGATTACATCTCTCCTTGTACCCGGTTGTAGCCACCACCTTGCGCTTGATTTTACTGAGTTCAGTCTTGTAACTTGCGTTATCTTTCCAGATGGCCAGCGCCTGTTCCAGCTGCGCTTTAGCCCCGGCCCGGTCATTTGCTTTCAATGCCCGTTTGTATTTGCCAAATGCAGCCTCAGCTTGTGCCCTCTTTTTCTCCAGTTCTTTTGACAGTCGCTTCAGGTCTGGATGGCCGGCCTCTTTGCTTTTTGCTTTATCCAATAATTTGTGGGCTGAGCTGAGCCGTCCCGCCTTGACTTCGGAGAGACCCTTGGCAGCGATGACCGACGGTTGTGGCGGTTGCTTGATAGTGAGGTTCTGCAGCTTTTTGCTGTTGGGGAGCAGTTTGCGTGCAGCATCGAGGAGTTGTTGCGCCGTCTTAGCATCACTGATCTTATCTACGCGCTTGACCAGAATTGTAGCGAACTCATCCTGTGCCTTCTGGTAACGTTGCGGATATTGCTGCTTCAGTCTCTCCAGTCGTGGTTTCAGTCCGCCCAGCTTTGCTGCAGTTGTTTTTGCAATTGCGGTACGTTCAACCTTGACGGCAGCTTCCTGGCGATACTTTTCCAGACTCTCTTGCAGGGTAGACATGGAGGGAGCGGCCTCCAGGCCGTTCTCTACAAGCTTGATGGCACCGGTGAAGTCATCACGTTTTGCTCTGCGTTCTGCAAGACGAAGATAGGCATTGGCAATAGCCTCGGGACCGGTTTTGGTCAAGAAGGGATCATCCGCCCCCAATTGACCACGCAACTGTTCCAGGGTCTTGAGTGCCTTGGTTGTATCATTGGCCTTAGCCTGGGTGAGCAGGGACTGCTTGGCGCCCTCCAGTCCAGCCAGACGTGCGTGCTCCTGGTTCTCTTTCTCCCAGGCCTGCTCATCCGCCTGTAGTGCGAGCTGTTCAGTGTTGAAGGCTGTCTGCATGGTGGGGGCGAACCGCTGTCCCTGCTGGAGAAGGGCTCCGGCTTTGGCAAACTGTTTCCCCGTGCGACCCTTGAGGGCCTGTTCCAGATAGAGACGTCCGGTACGCTCACGGGCATCAACCAGCCAGGGATCTTCTGCGGTCATACGGCTTTCCAATTCCCTGAAGGCGTTGGTAAGCTCTTTGACCCAGCCGTTAGTGTACTTGGCCTGTGCGATCAGTCGTTCGATAGCGGCCCTGCGCTCCTCGATATCCTGGGTCTGCTCGGCAAGCTTCTGATTTTCGAAGCCCCGCTGCAGTTGTCCGAGATGTGTAGCAAGTGAGGGCGACTCAGGAATGACCGAAATACCTTTTTGAACCAGGGCAATGGCCTCTTGCCAGTTGCCACTCCGGCTCAACTGTTCTCCCCGCTCAACAAATCGACCGGCAATCTGTTGACGCCCCTTTTCCAGCAGAGGGTCGGTAGGATTGAGTGCCGCCAGTTTGTCGAGGCCTGCAAGCATCTTGCTGCCACCCTTGGTGGTCAGCTTCATTTTCTTCAAATCCTGATCGAACAGGGTATAGAAAGCCTGGATTTTCTCCTGTCGCTCCTGTTCCAGCTTCTGTCGTTCCGCATCCGCCAAGAGCTCACGGCCTGCCTCTTCCGCGCTTGTGATGGCCGGCAGCTCAGCGTTGAGTGCCTCGTTTATCCGACCGAGTGGATTAAGGGCCAAGCCCTGTTGAACATAGCTGCGGGCTGGCTCCCATTCACCTTTGGCACGGGATTCACGGGCGAGATCCAGATAGGTGCGGGCGAGAGCGGCCAGATTTTGCTCGATACGGGGATCATCCGGTACCAAATTACGCGCCTTGGCCAGGGTCTCCATGGCGTTGCGACCGGTGGGTTTGGTGAGCCGGCGTTCGGCGATAGCGTTGGTCAGGTCAGTGAAGAGTGTATCGATACGCTCTTCGTGTTCTCCTTGGGCCTTGCTCAGTTTCAACTCCTGGGCATCAAGATAGGCATCGGAGAGCTGATTGCTGAAATCTTCCAGTAGGTTTTCCCCCTGCGCCCACTTCTTATCCGTGATCAAGTCGGCCAGGTGAGTGTCAAGTAGGGACTGCAGCCCCTTCTCGGCCTGGGCCAGCAGGGGGTCGTTCGGGCTCAGGGAACTCAGTTGCCTCAAAGGTTCGTTGAGTCCCCGGTAATCATCAAGCGTCTTGGTTGCGGGAATCTTTTGCTGCAACTCTTCCCGTAGGCCGGCGAGCACGGCTTGGTTTCTGGCCTCTTTTTGGGCGATCTGGATTCTTGCCTGGATGTTCGAAAGGGCTACGTCACTGGGAAAGATTGCAAGACCCGTCTGCACATAGCGATCTGCCTGCTTAAACTCCCCTTTGCCCAAGGCTGTTGTTGCCTGCCGAGTATAGGCGACTGCCAGTCGCCGGTCGGTCAGTAGAGGGTGTTTGGGATCAAGCTGCCCCAGGATGAGTAACACATCGGCGGCGTCATCCTTATCGGGAACGGGAAGGAGACGTCCCGCCGCCAGGTTTTCATTGAAACGGCTGTCCAATTCATTCAGCAGATTGTTGCGGGCCTCATCCATACGCTGCTGGGTCTTAAAGACCTGAACTGAGTCAGGATAGAGGGCGCTGACCTGGGTCAGGAAATCCTCGGCGGTGATGTAGTCGAAACGTTTTTCCTGAGGTGCGAAGGCGCTGTCTGCCTCTCCTTGGTAGTAGGCAAGGATGGCATCCTTGCCTTCGCTGAGGATCTCCTGCTTGAGGTCTGGAGGCATTTTCTGCAGTGTTATTAGTGCCACACGGATCTGTTCCGCCGTACCGTTGCTGATGGTCTCCATGAGTTGCGCCATCGCTTTTTCAGCGAGACTTTGTTGGCTCTCCTCATTGAGGTCTACAGCACCCTTTAGAATTGATGGGATTTGAGGTAGCGCCGCCTGTTCGATAGCAGTGATCAGCTCATCCACCCGGCGTTTTTCCAGGTACTGGGGCAGCAATGCCCAGGTTAGTAATCCCGCTCCAACGGCGGTGAGGCCAAAGATCAGTGGAAGGTGGGATTTGCGGAAACGCAGGTCTTCCAGGAACTCCTCTACCGACGGGGTGCGGTCCTGACGTTTGAAGGCGAGTCCCCGTTCCAGCCCATGCCACTGACGGGAACTCAGCCCCTTGATCCGTGTGGGACTCAGACCATCATGCATCGCCTTGTTGGCGGGTGTACGACCAAAGGGGCGGGTGCCGGACAATAGTTCATAGGTGACAATGGCAAGGGCGTATATATCATCCCTTGGATCCGGCTCATCACCCTCAAGCATCTCCAGGCTGGCATAAGTAGGAGTAAGTGCCCCCAGAGTACCGGCATCGAAGACGGTCGTCTCACCTTTGGCGTCCATACCCTTAGGCTTAGCCGCCCGGGCGATGCCGAAGTCGAAGACCTTGATATCACCATCATCGGTGAGAAAGACATTACCCGGCTTGAAATCTGAGTGAATGATGCCGGGTTTGTGGTTATGCCCGGCGGCCAAAGCGAGGCCCATCCTATTCACCTGATCAATGGCCTCTCTTGGCGGCATGCCGCTTCCATGAAGTTCCTTGATCAACGTGTCTAGAGGTTCTCCCTCGAGAAACTCCATGGCGATGAAGTAGTTGCCGTTCTCATCCTTATCGAAATCAAAAATACCGATGACGTTCGGGTGCTTCAGGTCCTGCGCCTTGCGGGCTTCACGCTGCAGGGCCATGAGTGACTCTTCATGCTGTTTGAAACTTTCATTCAGCAGCTTCAGGGCGACATAGGGGTGCCGGTCCCTGGCTTCGACCTTTCGTTTATCAAGCGCTTTGAAGACCACACCCATACCGCCACGGCCGATCTGCTCCTCCAACACAAAACGATCCTTGAGAACGTCACCAACAACCGGCTCGTTGGTTATATGGCGGGTGGAGGTGCGTATACCCGTAGTGGAGGGTGGTGATGTTCCCGTTGTCGGTGGAGCCGTTCCACCGGTGGTTGATGTGGTTGGTGGCCTGCTGGTGATTCTTGTACGCTCCTCCTCGGAGGTACCTGGTGCAGCAGTGGCGATTCGTGTGGCATCCCCATCGACCGGCGGGGCAGGGGTACCACCGGTTGCCGGCCCGCTGGTGGAAATGCGTGTACGATCGGCCTCATCCAGTGTGCCGGGGGCGGGTTCGGACGGTCCGGTAGTGGCTGGCGTCTCATCCGGCGTCAATACCCCCTGCAGATGAAAGCGAAGGGTATTGTACAGCTGTGGTGGAAGGCGCCCTTGGCGATAGAGCCCCTCAAGCTGAGTGATGAGCTCAGGAATTTGTGTTGGATCTTCTGAAGCAATTTCATCTATACCCTGGAACAGACCGGCAAAATCAATTCTGCCTTGGGTAAATGCCTCTAGTATTTCTGTGATCTCCGGCATATTCGATTAGGTTATCCGCTTTTCCGCTCTGGTCAGGACCACGGAAACATTGTCGCGTGCGCCACGAGATAGGGTGAGGTCGATAAGGGCCTGATTGATCTCCTGCATGGATTCGGGTCTTGATAGCATGGCGGCGATTTCACGGTCCGTCACCTCTTTGTTCAGGCCGTCACTACAGAGCAGAAAGATATCGCCTTCCAGGATCGCATAGTCGACCAAATCCACGATCAGTTCATCCATCGCGCCAACGGCACGGGTGATGATGTTGGCAGAGGGGTGGTTCTCCACGTCATCCCGAAGCAGAAGCCCCTGTTCCACCAGTTCTTCGACCTCGGTGTGGTCGCGGGTAAGCTGCTTTAGCTGCCCGTCGCGAAAGCGATAGGCGCGGCTGTCGCCAACCCACAGCAGCAAACATACCGTTTCATAGGCGAGCAGGATGACCACGGTACTGCCAATGGTGGTGTCGCCGCTTCTCCGCATCGCCTCTTCAAGCAGTTGGCTGTTGATTACTTGCAGGTTATCTTCCAACAGGTCAACAGTATCGCTGAGAAGGTCCGGGAGAAGGAGCCGTTCCAGCGTGGTGACAATAGTACTGCTGGCGAGATCACCGGAGGAGTGTCCCCCCATGCCGTCCGCCACCACCCATAAGCCGGATTCGGGGCGCTCAAAGCAGGCATCTTCATTGATTTTCCGGACCTTTCCTACGTGGGTGATCGCAGAGGAGTCCCATTGAAAGCTGTTACATTGACGGTTCATATGCTCTCAGCCCACCTCTCCTATGAGGTGCTGTTGTCGTGGGCGTTGAAGTCTTCCCAACCCCACTCCGCCCAGCTTCCGCCCAGCAGACCGGCGTAGCCCTCAATGGGGGGGAAGCCCTCAGTAATAAGCAGTGATGGCTGGACATGCTCAGAGCCGTGGGTCCACCACAGACTGTGGGCGGGCATGAGTTTCTTCAGCAGGGTCTGGTTGAGGTTATTTGTAGCGATATCAAGGCCCTCCAAAGAGGGTAGTTCGAAGTGCCAGGCGGGCTTGGTCGCGCGTTGTTTACTTGTGGCCTGCAGCTCATCCTGCTGAGTGGGTAATCCCAGGGCTTCTACCCCAAGATCAAAGGCCTCAAGCTCATAATCCTCCTGCAAGGCGCCAAGTGCCAACTCTTCGCAGCGGTCGAACCAGGGTTCATTGTCGGCGGCAAGCGTCATCAGATTGCAACCACCGGTTAACGGGGCTGCCAGGGTAAGGGGAAAGTAGCGGCCCACCCGGTCAACGCTAGGCATAAGAATACCGGTCCAGGCGCTGTCGCCACAGAGACCGGGTGATAGAGCAAAACGCCAGAGTGGGCTGGTCAGATAGATATTCAGCCAATCATCAGCCAGCTGTTCACGACTGTCGGCAATGGCGTTCTGTAGCCACCGGTCCCATGGATCGGTAAAGGTTCGTGGTAGGCGTCGAGAAAGAAAATCCCCATGTTTTGGCAGCTTACCAAAAAAGCCCGTCTTAGCCTCTGCGGTGTTGGTTACAGCTTCGGACAATTGAACGACTCCAACATCTGCATGCGGAAGGGGTTGATGACGCTGTTGGCCTTCAACTCCAGTTCGATTTTATGACCTTCCCGGGAGAAGGTGACCAGAAAACGATCCGCCAAGGGGGTCTCTTTCACATCGGCGTCTTTCAGTAGCTTGAACCAACCCCATACACCCTCTTCAACCTGGCTGGAGGTGCCTCCATCGACATCCTCAAACAAAATCTTGCTGCGACCAGTGGTGCCATCGGGAGGGGGCCAGGTCAGTTTTGTGGTGCGGGCCGGGCCGTGGCGGTAGGCCAGTTTCTGACCATCCAGATCCAGTACGAAACGGGAGGATTTAGAATCCAGGAATACGGGCTTGAGACCGAACTGGATCTTGGGTTGTTTCCCTCCGCCGGCGAAGAAGGTGTCACGGATCTTAGCGATGTCCTCGAACTGTCGAAGTACGCGATTGGATGCCCCCATGGGGTGTCCATCGGTTTTGCGCCAGCGCCAGGGGCTTCTGTTAGTGTCAGCGAAGGGCTTGATATGCTCATTGAAGAAGCTGTCTATGAGCTGGCCGGGTCCGAAGAAATTGGCAAAGTCCTGCAGTGTAACCTCTCTGGCTGGATCCTTGGAGAGAGGGAAGCGCCCCTGAATACCTGTCTTACAAAGAGGTAGAACATCTTGTGCCCACATCCGCGACAGCTGGTTTTTGGTATCACCAACGACAACCTTTCGCCCTCTGTCGGAGAGGGCGAGAACCCAACTGTTGACCGGCTTGGGTAGGCGTCTGGCTCTGCGTTGCAGTGTTTTTATGGGATCTTTACCGCCACCGGCTCGCTCTTTTGCCGCACTCAGGCCACCACCGGCGGCCTCAAGGTCGGAGAGATAAGCAAACAGGTCGGCAAGATCGCCGATCAAACCATCCAGTGGAGCCGGATTGTCCCCTCGTTTCTGGCTCAAGGCATTGAGATCCTCAAACTGTCTGTCTACTAAGAGGGTCGGGGATTCCGCCTTGGCAAAGCCACCGCCAACACCGGCGGTATCGGCAGCACTCATAAGCCGTTCGAGGCGGTTCTTCTGAGTGGATGCCGTCATACTTACCACAGCGGCGCCTTCCGCTATGCCCTTGAGCATACCGGCGTCCGGCAACCCGGAAGTTCCACCGGCCGGCGGGCGGCTTAGGAAGGTATTTCTCTCCACCGCCGCCAACAGTTTGCGCAGAGGTGTTGATGGCCCGGATGCCACATCCAGTACCTCAACGGTGTGGCTGAGGCTGCGCAGTTTAACAATACTCAGATTACCCAGCAGTTGACGCCATTGGGCGATGTAGTCTTCAAGATAGAGCTCCTCTACCTCCTGCATGGCGCGTGACAACTCTATTTTGCTGGGATCATCTCCGATAGCATCATCATCAAGGACCCAGCTCTCCTTAAAGGTCTCTGTGGTGATATTAAGGTTGGCCGGTTTGAAGAGTTCGTAGTAGCCACTGTGAGTGTAGAGTGCGGGAATACGTGCCGCTTGCAGGCCACCATCGGAGTAGGTGAATACTGCATCGCCATGTCGTCCTAGGGCACTGCTTAATAGGAAGTCACGACTGTGGTCTGCCGCTGCCTCTTTCTGGATGCGGGCATAGATTTGGCGTGAAAGGGGTACCCGTGTCAACACCAGTCTAGCCTGCTGTACCAGGGACTCATTTAGCGGCAGTGGCTTGAAATTGCTGTTGAGCAGGGTGTCGAGATGGGCCAGTAGCCTGTTCTGCTTGTCACTCTGATTTGGCAGGCTGTTTGCCCAGTCCAAAGACATGAAGAGCTTGACATCATCCGCCTGAAGTCGTTCGGGATGACCCAGCATTAGATAGGTTCTCAGGGCTTCCCGTAGAAGATCTTCCTGTCCGGTGTTTTGCAAAAACTCCTCCAGCCTGGCGCCCAGTGAGTAGAGGAAACGGCCATCCAAGACACGCTGGTAGGCTCCGTGGGCCGCCGGGTCGAGCTTCTTGCCTTGGTACAGCCCCATGCCCATCAGCCAAGGCACATCTTCGCCGTAAACCTCACTGGCACTGCGAACATCGTCGAGACTCGACAACAGGATATCGAAATCCGTAGTGCGGTAGGGGAGGTTGGGGATCTCCTGCTGGTAGCGTCCGACATTTGCTTCCAGGTTGGCGACTCCGGTTTGGTTTTGAGTGAAGCTAGTGGTCCAGGCCAGGGCTGTGAGTACCGTCAGGATCAGTGCTCCGGCATAGGCTCCCCGCTGGAGCCAGGCCCGGCGCAGTTCCGCTCCTCTGTTGGTACCTACCAGATTGGCCTCCGGGAAGGCTACTGCGCGAAACAGGTCCTGGATAAAGTAACTGCGTCCACGCCCGCTAAAAGCGGGAAGGTTGACGCGGTCAAGGCCAAAACTGGCGGCCAGATTACCCATCAGGCGATCGATCGGTGTGCCCTCCTGGGTACCGCTTGTCAAATAGACGCCTCGCAGCAGGGGGCGCTCCTGGTAGCGACTGGGACGGAAGATCTCGCCAATAAAACGGTTGATAGGCTCTTTTAGGGCAGCCATCTCCTGGGGGAAACCATAGATCAATGTACGTCGGGTGGTGTCCCGCTCTTGATGCATACGCCACAGCATCCGGTCATTGGTCCGTTGCAGCAGGGTGTCGAACTCCTGTGGGAAGAGGGCGTTCACTCCGTCGCCACCTTGTCCTTCATCCAGAGGCAGGGTCATACCCCAGACCTGAGCACGGTCCTCTCGTCCCAGGTCATCATAGAACTCGGTAAAACCCGCCACCAGATCGCATTTGGTGAAAGTCATGTAGATCGGGGCGCGGATACCCAAGCGTTTGCTCAATTCCTCGATGCGGTTACGAATGGCGCGGGCATGCATGTCACGCTCGGCTTCGGTCTGCAACATCAGGTCTGCGATGCTGACGGCAATCAGGATACCGTTGATGGGGCGGCGCTTACGGTGTTTCTTTATAAGGTCGAGAAAGCCCAGCCAGGCACTGGAATCTGCAGATTCGTGGCTGTCCTGAGTGGTGTAGCGACCAGCAGTATCCAGTAGGATAGCCTCTTCACTGAACCACCAGTCGCAGTTACGGGTGCCGCCGACGCCGCGGATGGCATCGCGACCGAACTGGTCGGAGAGGGGGAAGTTGAGACCGGAATTGACCAGTGCAGTGGTCTTCCCTGATCCCGGTGGACCAATGATGATATACCAGGGAAGTTCATACAGGTATTGGCTGCCGCTGACCTTGCCGCCCTTGCGGGATTTTTTCAGCACCCCCAAGGCTTCGTCGAAGCGCTCCTTAAGGATCTGCAGCTCCTCTTCAGACTGATCGCTCGCCCCTGACGTATCCGCCTGGCTGATATCCTGCATCATCTCCTGGTCGGCCTTTTTGGCCCGTGTCAGAGTCCACAGGAGGCTGAGTATCCAGCCAAGCAGAACCACCAGGATGACGATCAGCCGCACCATTTCGCTCCCCAGCGGGACCATGCCGGCGATGGCGATCAGGGGGCCGATAAACCATATGATGATGCTTAGGGCGATAACACCAAGAAGCTGTATCACCCACTTTTTTTTGAAAAACTCGATGATAGTGCGCATCACTTTTCCAGAATTATTTCTACCCGGCGATTCTTTGCCCGGTTCTTGGGAGTGTCGTTTGGTACCAAGGGTTCGTTATCCGCCCGGCCATCCGACGTTATCATTTGTGTGATAGCTGCGTTACCTTTGAGGAACTCAGTTACTGCCTCGGCGCGGGCCATGGATAGATGCCAGTTGGAGGGAAAGCGTACGGTATGGATCGGCACGTTGTCCGAGTGACCGGCCACGATGATATTGCCCTTCACCGTAGTGAGTGCATCAGCGATACGTTGCAACAGTTGATGGAAGGAGCTGCTGATCTGTGCACTGCCCGAGCCAAAGAGCCCCTTGTTACGCAGGCGAACGATAACATCAGCCGGATTGTCTATTACCTCCACTAGTCCTTGTTGTATCTCCTCCTTGAGGAATCCTGCGATACGATCATAGAGTCCGGTTTCCAGTGGCGGCGGTGGCGGTGCGGCGGCAAGTACCGCCTCGGGAGGCTCTTCGCGCCCGATGGTGTAAAGTTCCTTGAATACCGGCGTGGAGGACTGATTGATGAAGTAGCTGAAAACAAGATATGTGGCCAGCAACAGGGCACATGAGAGGGTGGCGACAACCCACAGGGGGATGTAGAAGCGCATGGTATTGCGCAAACCTTCCTCACCACGCCAGTGGGGGGAAAGGTCGCGTTCAAACTCCCCCCGCTGCCGACGAATTGTTTGGAAGAGGGTCTCGCGTACCTGCTCGAGGGTGCGTAAACCACCCTCCAATACCCGATATTTTCCCTCAAATCCCATGCTTAAGCAGATATACATCAGCTCCAGCATGTCGACGTGGCGTGCCGGCTCTTTCATCATACGTTCCAGGATGACGAAGAATTTTTCGCCACCCCAGGACTCCTGGTGAAAAAGGATCAGCAGACTTTTTCCGCTCCAGGCGCTTTGATTGCCCCAGGGGGTGTTGAGGACGGTCTCGTCGAGGATGGTGCAGAGGCAGTAACGCGCGGCGTGGATGGTCTCCCTATCACTATCCGCCGTTGCTGCACGGGACTCAAAAGAGCCGATCTCATCCTCCACATGTCTGCGTAGGCTTGACACGTCTCGGTGCGTCGCAGTGTTGCGCAGTTTTGTGATGAGTGACAACAGCGGGGAGGCGGCTGTTACCAGGGGATTGAGCCCGCGGTCAATGGTGTAGTCGCCGCCAACGGCGGCGGGCCTTTGCGGGGTAGGCTGATTTGATGGGGGAGGAGGTGCACCTCCGTTCGGCCGCCGGCCGCCGGGGGAGGGTCGGATGACGGTACGGTCACTATCGTCGCTGTCGGCACCGAAAAACGGATCATCTGTATTCACGGATCACTAGCCCTTGATGGCCCAAAATTCAAGTTCAAGACCGGGGAACTCACCGCCTATATGAAAGGCAAAGCCGCCGGAGGTCTTGAGTTGTTTCCACATTTCACTGTTGCGGTCCAGTTCAAAATAGTTGAATCCCGCATGGTATGGGATCTGGCGGGGCGCCACAGGCAAAGGTCTTGTTGCGATGCCCGGCAGTTGAAGATTGACGAGGTTACGAATCTCTTCAACCGGCCCGATCTTGACCTGGGTGGGAAAGCGGGTGCGCAGCACATCGGCTGCCACCTGAGCACCGACGGCCAGTACGAAGTTGGCACTGTCGAGCAGCTTGGGGTCTGCCACCACCGCGACGTAAATCCCGTATTTGCGCTCCTGCAGGGGAATGGCGATGGCGTTCTGTTCCAAGACCATGCTGAGAGACTGACGCAGTGCGGCCATCAGTCCATTGAAGGTCGTCTGTAAGTCGTCGTGTCGGTACGGGGGGAAGGCATCCGGGCGTTTGCCTTGGGCGGTAAAGGTTGAGAGTTCGCCCGCCACCTGGGCGCCGATTCGATAGAACTCTTCCGGGTGTAGTCCCGTCATGTCGACAAAGTGGGTGAACAGGGGCTCCAGCTTGTTGACGGCCTGTAGCATCATAAAGTCGGCAATCTCTGCAGCACCGCCGCGGCCAGACTCCGTTATACGGCCCGCCAGAGCTTCAGCACGATGATGCAGCAGACCCTGGAGCTCCTCTAGAAAACCGTGCAGTCTGTGGACCGCCCGGCAATCAAGGCTGGGGGGAATAAACTCGGTGTCGAGCAGAACATTCTTGTCAGCACGGATCTCGATTATTCTGAACAGTGGCATATCAATGAAAGCACTGCGCTCATCCGATTCCAACATCAGTTGCAGACGTAAACTTCCGGTCTGCACTCCTGCATCCATATCGGCGCCGGCATTGCTATCACTAATTTCCTGATCTCTCGGGATATAGCGTGCAAGAATCTCCGGGGTATCGCTTGTATCAGCCTCGACCAGACCGCTGCGACGTGCCGGCAACGCTAAATAGACGCGGGTGTTTCTTGTGTTTTCCGGGATGTCGAGGATTTTTGGAGGTTCATCCTCTCCACCTATGTCAAATGGAGTGCCGTCCGGCATCACACCACTGCAGCTTTGGATCGAGAGCTTACCTTGGGTTAGCAGATCCTGGTCAATGCGCAGATCCCGTATCCCCCAGCCATAGGCCCGAAGCGGGGCGCACCGGGACTCCAGCAGGTTTTCGATATAGCGGTCGTGCTGTTGAAAATGTTGCGGACGAAGGAACATACCTTCCGTCCATACCACCTTGTTTCGCCAAGTCATGGCACTACCCGTTTCTAGAAATCGAATTTGGATTGGTTATCGTCGCCCGTTTTTCCTTTATCTTCAGCTGCGGGATCTGATACGGAGATCGCCGTTTCTCCCAGTCGAATGATAAAAGCGTTGGCTGCATGTGCGGTGATTGGGAGCACTGCACGCCAGCGCGACTGTTCCAGATCACGGTAAGCGGCAACAATACCGATAAACTGGGTGGCGTTGTCCAGCTCCCGTTGAACTGTCTGCTCTGTCCCGGGATGGATCTCTAACTCATCCCGTCCAAGCAGATCGTTTTTTAAGATGTTTTTATCTGGATCGGTCAGATCAAAAAAATCGGTGGTTTCGAAAACTGCAGTTGATTTGAGTTCGTAATACCGAATGACGATGGGAGAGGATTTTCCCAGAGTGTTTGGGTTCACGTGAATGGAGCTGAGAATACTCATCTCAAGCGTAGCGGGTGGCGGTGGCTCTTTGGTCATGCAACTGACTAACAGAAGCGATAGCAATACCAGTGAGCCGGTGATCAGCTTATAACGAGAGCGCATAGAAAACATCCTTGGATTTGCTATTGAGTCATCACAATTATTATATTTTGTGAATATGACTTCCAATTACTGATGAGTTGATGACATCGGGTCCTAAATTCGGCTCAAAGACTGACTATTTCGCATCTTAATGTGCCGTTTTTTTGTATCTGTAAAGAACCTATCGTTCCAAAGTATAGGGTATTTTTGTCTGAGCAACACCCCTGCAAAGTTAAAAAATATTCTCCCGGCTTTTCCGCTCACTGCGCCCTGTTCGATGTTCGATGTTCGATTGCTCCCGATGGGTTCAATCTATGTCTCATCTTTTTGCATAAGGTTGCGTGCTTGAACAAGTTTTGCAGTCTGATCCTGGTAGGCACGGGCAAACTCCTCTCCAAAGAGCTCCTGAAAGTTGTCTTCCGCCTCGGAAAGAACCTCTTTGTACTTCTCTTCAAATTGCTCCCAGTACCAGGATTTCTTACTCCCCAACAGGCTACGTCCTCCCTTATTCTCAAAATAGCGCTCCAGGGTGCCGGGCTCAAAGCGTTTGAGCATGGCGGAGAGGGCCGCCTGCATACCGGCCATCACCGCCAACTGATGAGCCTCAATGTTATCCATTGCTTCATTCAGGGCCACACGAGGCGGAAGATAGGCATCACTCTGGGGAGCCAGCAGGTTGCGCAGGGCGTCATCAATACTGGCCGAGAACTTCAGCGGGTTGTTCTCCACCGGCCGTATCGTCGTCAGCTGCATGCGGAATTCACTCTTGATTTCAGCCCGGGCCCGCAGCACCTCCATTAGACCGCCGACCATTTCCCGCATCAGCTCACCGATGGTTTCGAGGAGCGCCTCTGATTCTTCAGGGGCGACTTCGAGACTCTCCATATTCGCACCTTTGAGGAGAATTTTCAGGGCGTCCACACTACTGGTGGACGAGGGTGTCCTTTGTATGGCCGGCTGTGGAGAAAGGGATGGCTGTGGCTGTAGCGGGGGTGGCGTAATAGCGGCTTCCGGCGGCGGGGTGGTTGAGGGCTGTCCGGTTATCTCCATATCACCGAGGATGTCCCAGTCATCGGGAATACTTTGTGATGATTGTGAAAATCCCCCTTGTGCCGGGATGCTACCGCTCTCTGGAATGCTTTGAGGTGGCTGAAAAAATTGGTTTTCCGAGGGAATGTTGTCGGCTTCGGACGTACTCTCTGGATAGGGAGTAGAGGATTCGCTTGATATAGCGCTGGATGCGGCAAAGAAGTCGTTGCTCTCAGGGATTCCTCCAATCTCATCCACGCCCTCGGCGAAGAGATTTGAGGGTGTGGAGGGAAAGGGTTCTGAAGTTGGACCGGTACCCTCCAACTCAGGGAGGCTCACATTTTCTCCGTGTGGAGGTGCGAGAAAATCGTCTTCAATGGCTTGGGGCAAACTGTCACCGAATGGGGATGCCCCAATTTCCTGCGGTTCCTCGTCAATGAGTATTTCGATCGTGTAGTCACCGATTACCAGGCGTTGGCCGTTGTGTAACTCGGCGCTATTGTCGCGGCCCAGAGGCTGTCCACTTTCGTCTAGATAGAGCCCGTTAGTGCTGGTATCAGTGATGGCGAAGCGGTGATCCTGAAAAGAGATCATTGCATGCTTGCTGGAGATGAAGCGCTCGGGATCCGGCAGAACACAATTATTGCCTGCGGTACGTCCCACCGAGCCCCCCTGTTCATCAATGACCGTCAATATGGGAGCCATCGGCGGTTGATTTCGGTATGTAATGACCTTTAGATGGAGTTTCATAGGGATCTGATAAGTAATTAAATGTGGTCTCCACAGTAATTCTAGCTGTGTTTGACGCTGTTGGGCAGTCCCGATTTACTTAAGGAACCTCTTAATCAACTCTGAGCGAATTGGATTGTGCTCAGACTGTGTAAAAACAATGAGCGATTGCAGCCAGAGTAGCTGGTGTAGATGCTGCACAGGGCAACTGCTCATAGCCTGCTTTGAGACTCCTTGCGCTTACCGTTTAAGTAGGTATCATAACCTTATATTCTGTGAGTTCTAGGATAGGCTACTACACCACAGATCGCCTAGATATTTTGGATGGGCGTCTGCGAAAGCGAGAGGTGGAATGGATATATTGGTAGGTGGGAGAGAATTGGTCGGGTCTGGGCTCCGCTGCGTGCTTCTGGGTTTGGTCGTCACTTTTTCCAGTGGACATGCGTTGGCTCAGGCAGTGCCCGACGCCGGCAAACCAAGGGATATGGAGGGAAGCTTCCCCACCCGTGATATTTCTCTACCAGACGAGGATGCTGGGGACGATAGCTTCGGTTTCGTGGTGCCGCCAAAGCGGGAGCGCCTGCCTGATGATAAGACGGTCAGGATCAGCCGCATTGTCGTTCAACGCCTGACTCCCAGGGACCAGTTGTCCGCTGAGTGCAAGGTTGTAGAATCAGTTGAAGTCTGCCCGGTATGTGTGGACGTGGAGTCTGAGGGCTTCTGTGCCATCAAGGTGGTTGATCAGGAACTGGATCAAATACTCTCTGAAATACTCGAAAGCTACGGCAATCAGCTCACCCTCTTCGATCTTGAGGATGTAGCGGGTAGCATCACCAAGTTCTATAGGGAACGTGAACTTATTCTCGACGCCGCCTTCCTTCCGCCACAAACCATCACCGATGAAACCCTGGTCATCCATATACTCCAAGGCCGCCTTGGCCAACTGACCGTTAAGGGCAATAAACGTTATCAGCCCGACGTTCTATTGGCGCCATTCACTGAATTGGCCGGCAAGCCTGTATCCCGCGCAGCGATCACCAATGCGCTGCTCAATGTGTGGGAATATCCTGGCTTCGCCATGGCTGAACGCAAGTCGCGGCTAACCTTCCTGCCGGGGAAGACTACCGGGCTGACGGACCTGGATCTGGAGGTCTATGAAGAGAAGTCTGCCTATAATCTGAGTTTTACGCTGGACAATACAGGCTCCGATTATACCGGTGTCTATCGCGCCAGGGTCGATGTGGATTTCAACAACCTCACCGGAAACGCAGATCGTCTGTCAGGATCGCTGTTGCGTAACTTCAATCCTGGCAATGGCAACTTCTTTTCGCTGAGTTATGACCGTCCAGTGATCTCATCTGACTACCGTATGGCCGTGGGGGGCGCCCGTAACGCGTTCGACTTGGGCCAGGAGTTGGCGAGTCTCAATATCGAAGGTACCGCCGAACAGGCTTACGTATCACTTGAGCGCTCTTTTCAGCGCTCTTTTCGCGAACGACGTACGGGCTACGCCCGTCTGACCATGAAAAAAGCGGAAACCCTTAGCGACAATATCCAGACTGCCGAAGACAGGCTGACGGTACTGGATCTCGGTACGGACTACCTCTTCGCCGATGAGTGGAAAAGCCCCAGTGGCAAGGCCAATCAGACCCTCGCTTCTGCGGCCTTCTCCCACGGCTTTGGTGGCCTGTTTGGCTCCATGGATGCAAAAGACGATTCCAACTCAAGTCGGACGGGTTCATCCGGCAAAAAGGCCGGCGGACAGTTCAATAAAATTGTTGCTGAGGTGACCCGCAAGCAGCAACTCTCCGACGACAGCTGGCTGTGGTTGCGCTTAAACGCCCAATATTCGCCGAACCTGCTGGTCTCTCTGGAGCAGATGAGTCTCGGTGGTCCAAGCAGCGTCAGGGCCTATCCATCTGCAGAGTACCTTCGGGATAGCGGTTATTTTGCCTCCGTTGAGTGGTCAAAGAACCTCTCATTTCTGGATGAAAAACCCGTACCCGAGTGGCTGTCGGGTGGTCGACAGCTGAATTGGGGGCAGGCGCTGGCGTTTACGATGTTCGTCGACTATGCGGCCGGTTGGCGAAATGAACCCCTGGCCAACGAAAAGCGCTATGTACAGCTTTCTGGTTATGGCATAGGGCTGAATTTGCATACATCGAAGGCGTTCATCAACGCTACTTTGGCCTCGCCGATTAATAGTGAGTCGCCGAGTAATGGGAATAATCCCCAGTTTTTCATTAGTGCGAAATTTCAGATGTTCTAGTTCGACGAGAGACTGAAACACTATTGGCCGTTGGCCACCCTGTTTTACTGAAGTAACGTATTTCAACTGCCTAAAGACCGGAAGCAGGAGTCTGGATCTATGAAAAAGTGTACTCAGAAAGGAATAGCTGCAACCCGCCTGATCAGAAAGGCCCTTGCACTCTTCGCTGGTGCGGTCATAGGGATGTCCGGTCCGGCCTACTCGGGTCCCGAGGGTGGGCAGGTGATGGGTGGCAGTGGCCATATCAGTCTGCCTGATGCTGCAACCACACTGATCCAGCAGCAGTCACAAAATCTTGCCATTGACTGGCAGCGCTTCAATGTAGACTCCAATGAGCGCGTCCTTTTTCAACAGCCCTCCGCCTCTGCTGCAGTACTCAATCGTATCCTCGACCAGAATCCCAGCCAGATTTTTGGCTCCATCGAGGCCAACGGCCGCGTCTTTCTCAGTAATCCCAACGGGATCATCTTTGGGGCATCGGCCACCGTCAACGTGGGAAGCCTGTTAGCCACCGGCCTGGACATGAGTTCGGCTGATTTTATGGACGGTCGCTACGAGATGGGACTGGCCGACGGTGAATCAGCCGGCGTGGTCATCAACCGGGGGATCATCAGTGCCGCCACTGGTGGCTCCGTCACCCTGGTGGGTGGTGCGGTCAGTAATGAAGGGTTGATTATTGCCGATGTGGGTTATGTCAATCTGGCCGCCGGCCGCAAGGCGGTGGTGGATTTCCGTGGTGACGGCTCGATCCGTTTCCAGGTGGATGAAGCGGTGCTGGACAATCCGGTCGGCCTGGATAGCGCTGTCAACAACAGCGGTGAGATACGCGCTGAAGGCGGGCAGGTGCTCCTCTCCGGCAATGCTGCGCAAGACGTCTTCACCAGAGTAGTAAATAACGACGGCGTGATTCGTGCGGGGCGTATCGACGACTCCGGTGGCACCATTCGTCTGGTGGGCAGTGGTGGCGACGTCTACAACAGCGGCACCCTCGATGCCTCCTCCGGCAACGGGCAGGGGGGCGATATCGATGTGCTGGGTGATCGTGTAGCCATTATCGGTGATGCGCTTATAGATGCTTCAGGCTCTACGGGCGGCGGCAATGTACGTATCGGTGGTGACTATCAGGGGGCCAACCCTGATGTGCAGAATGCCAGCCACACGGTCGTAAGCAGCAACGCCGTCATCGAGGCCGACGCCACCGACACCGGTAATGGCGGCAGGGTGATCGTCTGGGCAGACGAACTGACCAAGTTCCATGGCAGCATCAGTGCCCGGGGTGGCGAAAACGGTGGCGAGGGCGGTTTTGTCGAGACCTCCGGCCATATTCTGGAAACGGCGGGGGCCGTCGTCAGGGCCGATACCTGGTTGCTTGATCCTACCGACGTCACGGTCAGTAATAGCGCAAGCGCTGGCGGAACCTTCGACAGTGGTGACCCCGACACCTGGACACCCACCGCATCCGGTTCAAACGTGCAGGTCAGTGATATCACCACAGCTTTGGGGAACGGTACCAATGTGACCATCACCACGGCATACGTTCCCGCCACAAATGAGGCCGGCGATATTACCGTTCAGAGTGACATCTTGGTAGCCGACCTAGGCGCAGAGGTGACCCTGCGGTTCGAGGCGGACGGCGATTTCACGACGAACAACAACGTCGACATCAAGGCTACCGGCACAGGCAGTGGCCTGAACGTTGAAATAGTAGCCAACGACGATGGCCTTACTACAGGGGGTAAGGCTGGCGGTGCGGTTTCCATCGGTGGTGACATTGAAACCCTGGGTGGCGATTTCTCCAGTACCGGTACCTCTACATTTGCCACGGGAGATGCTGATTCGATCGTCACTGCCGGTGGCAATGTCACCATTAACCACGGAGGTACGGTTAGCTTCGGTGACCCGGTCAATGCCGGTGCTGGCGCGGTTGCGTTGACCGCGGGTGGTGACATTACCCAGGCATCCGATGCCGTCATTACCGCTGCCAGCCTCGCTGTGTCCAACACCTCCGGTGCTACCACCCTGGATGCCAATAATGCGGTGAGCGCGCTGAATGCGATCACCGCCACTGGCGGTAACTTCGAACTCGTCAATACCGTTGCCCTGCAACTCAACGACGCTATCAATGCGGGTAGCAACAGTGCCACCATCGACAATGGCAGCAATGCCGTCACCTTTGCCCTGGATGGCTCTACCGAAAACATCACCGCCAGCACTTTGACGGTTACCGCTCAGGATGTGGATGCCCTGAATACCATCAACAGCCTGGGATCCACCAACGTGGTGCTGCAGCCGGACGGGGCCAGTGACACCCTGGGGCTTGCCGTAACCGACGGTACGGAGTTCACCCTGACGACCGATGACGTTGCTGAGTTGAAGGCCGGCTCAGGCAGTGTGACCATCGGCCAGTCCGGTGGTACCGGTGCCTTCACCCTGGGTGCGGCTGTGGACTTGGCCGGTCGTACAGTCACCCTGCGCGGTGGCCGCCTCAATGATGGCACGAACACCATTTCTGCTGATTCACTCACCCTCGATCTCGATTCAGATGGGGCCGGGGCGAACACCCTCAAGACGACGGTGGCCACCCTGATCATCGACTCCACGGATGGCAACGACGCAACGGACCGGGCCGTCACCGTCACCGAGACGGACGGGGTCGTTCTCGGAACCGTCAATCTCAATGACGGAGACTTCAGCCTGACTGCTGCCGGTACCGTGACACAGAGCGGTGCACTCACCGTTGACGAACTGTCTGTGAGCAACACCGGCGGGGCGACTACCCTGGATAATGCCAGCAATAACGTGGACGACTTGAATGCAGTCACCGCTACCGGTGGTCACTTCGAACTGGTCAACACCGGCAGCACCAATACCCTGCAGCTCAACGACGCTATCAATGCCAGCACCAACAATGTGACCATCAACACCGGTAGCGAGGCTGTGACCTTCGCACTGGACAATAGCTCTGAGGATGTCACTGCCGGCACCCTGACGATAACGGCTCAGGATGTGAATGACTTGAACACCATCAAGGACCTGGGCACCACCAACGTGGTGCTGCAGCCGGACGGCGCCGATGATTCCATAAGACTCGGTGATACGGATACGACCGCATTCTCCCTGACGACTGATGATATTGCGGAACTGAACGCCGGCACCGGTAGCGTGACCATCGGCCAGACAAGTGGTACCGGTGCGTTCGACCTGCGTGCCGACGTGACCCTGGCCAGCCAAGCGCTCACCCTGCGTGGTGGCCGCATCAATGACAGCACGGATACCATTACTGCCGATTCTCTCACCCTCGATCTCGATTCGAATGGGGCAGGTGCGAACACCCTCAAGACCAACGTCGCCACCCTGGTCATCGACACCACTGATGGCAATGATGCGTCGGACCGTTCCGTCACCATCACCGAAACGGACGGGGTTGTCCTTGGGATCGTCAATCTGACTGACGGGGACTTCAGCCTGACAGCGGCAGGCGCCGTGACGCAGACTGGTGCCCTCACCGCCAACGAATTGACTGTGAGCAATACGGGCGGGGCGACCACCCTGGACAACGCCAGCAACGACGTGGACGAATTGAATGAGATCACCGTCACCGGTGGTCACTTCACCCTGGTCAACACGGATGCACTGCAGCTCAACGACGCTGTTGATGCCGGCAGCTATGACGTGACCATCAACAACGGCAGCAATGCCTTGACCTTTGCACTGACTGGGTCCGAGGATGTCACCGCCGGCACACTGACGGTGACGGCACAGGATGTTGACGGTCTGAATACCATCGACAGTCTGGATGCCACCAACGTGGTGCTGCAGCCGGACGGGGCCAGTGACACCCTGGGGCTGGCCGTAACCGACGGTACGGAGTTCACCCTGACGACCGATGACATTGCTGAGTTGAAGGCCGGTTCAGACAGTGTGACCATCGGCCAGTCCGGCGGTACCGGTGCCTTCACCCTGGGTGCGGCGGTGGACCTGGCCGGCGATACCGTCACCCTGCGCGGTGGCCGCATCAACGACAGCACGAATACCATTTCCGCTGATTCACTCACCCTGGATCTCGATTCGAACGGAGCAGGAGCAAACACCCTCAAGACGACAGTGGCCTCCCTGAGCATCAATTCCAGCGATGGCAACGATGCAACGGACCAGAGCGTCACAGTCACCGAGACGGACGGGGGCGTTCTGGGGATCGTCAATGTGGGTAGTGGCGGTTTCAGCCTGACTGCACCTGGTGCCGTGACACAGAGCGGTGCCCTCACTGCCGGCAGCCTGACAGTGACGAACACGGGCGGAGTGACCACCCTGGACAACGGCAGTAACGCTGTGGGCGCACTGAACGCGATCAATGCCACTGGCGGCGACTTCGAACTGACGAACACCGTTGCTCTGCAACTCAACGGTGCCGTCAACGCTGGCAGTAACAGCGTCACCATCGACAATGGCAACAGCGCCGTCACCTTTGCGCTGGATGGCGCCACCGAAAATGTCACTGCCAGCACCCTGACGATCACGGCCCAGGATGTGGATGGTCTGAATACCATCTTTGGCTTGGGATCCACCAACGTGGTGCTGCAACCGGATGGGGCCGATGACACCCTTGGGCTCGCCGTAACTGACGGGACGGAGTTCACCCTGACGGCTAATGACATAGCTGAGCTGAAGGCCGGTACGGGCAGTGTGACCATTGGCCAGTCCGGTGGTACCGGGGCCTTTACACTGGGTGCCGCTGTGGATCTGGCAGGTCGCACGGTCACGCTACGTGGCGGTCGCATCAACGACAGCACGAATGCCATTTCCGCTGATTCCCTTACCCTGGATCTCGATCCGGACGGCGACGGGGCCAGTACCCTCAAGACCACGGTTGCCACCCTGAACATCAATTCCAGCGATGGCAATGACGCGACGGACCGGAGCGTTACAGTTGTCGAGACGGACGGGGTCGCCATCGCCCTGGCCAACGTGGGAAGCGGCAACTTCAATCTGACTGCCGCGGGTGCCGTGACCCAGTCCGATGCGATTACGGCAGCCGGTCTCAGTGTGACCAATACGACAGGAACGACCACCCTTACCGATACCGGTAACGACGTTGATAGCCTGTCGGCCAGTGCGGCCGGCCAGACCTTCTCATATACCGACACGGATGGTGTGGATGTCGGTGCCGGCGGTATTACCGCCACCACATTGAACCTGACCGCGGGTAATGACATTACCGATACTGGAGCGCTGGATATCGCTGGTACGGCTACATTCACCACCACGGCCAATGATGGTTCCGTAGACTTGGGCTCGGCGAGCGACATCGATGGCGCCCTGTCGATCACCACCGACGGTAGCGGCACTGCCAGCGTGACCAACCTGACAGGAGGCATTGAACTGGGTACTGTGACCACGGCAGCGCTGACGGTCTCTGCGGCTGGGGATATCACCGACAGCGGAGTACTTACTATTGGCGGCACCTCCTCCTTTACCACCACCACGGGAAGCAACGGCTCGATTGCGCTGGACTCGGCCAGCAGCTATACCGGCGCGGTGTCCCTGTCCACCGACGGTTCGGGTACTACCAGTGTCACGGGACTGGCCGGAGATATCGCGCTGGGCGCCGTGGATACAACGGCTCTGACCATCACTACCGACGGGAGTATCACCGATAGCGGTGAAGTGAATGCCTCTGGCGTCGCCACGTTTACAGCCGGAGACGGCGAAGACATCCTGCTGGGTACGACCACTAATACCTTCCTTGGTACTGTGGCCCTTGCATCTGCAGGCACTCTCAATGATGTGACACTCTATGACGATACCGCCTTTGCTCTGTCGGCACTGAGTATTGCCGGTGATCTCACTGTCACCACCGAGGGGACGCTGGCTATCGATGGTGCACAGACTACCACAGGTGGCGATATCAGATTGGTGGCTACAGGGAATGTAACGCAATCTGCAAACATAACGGCAGAATCCGGGTCGGCAAAGCTGTTTTCGGATAGCGGCACTATCACGATGGCGGACAATACGGTAACCAGTGCAGGCGCCAATACCAACGACCGGGCCATTGTTTATACCGCCTCCGGTGATGTGACCATAGCAGTACTCGAGACCAGAAACACCGGCCTGACGGTGGAGGTGACCTCACAAACGGGTAATGTGATCGGAACGGCTGATGCGGCCGGCCACCCCTTGGAGACCGCAAATATCACGGGTGCGAGTGATACTACTGCAAATATCCATGCGTTAGCTACAGACAAGAATATTGGTGCGGAACCCTTGCCCCTGCGTTTTGATAATAGTGCGGTCAGTGCGATCAATTATGGCCTGGATGGAGGTACTCTTTACCATAGTGGTGAAAGTGGCAATCAGCTTGCCATTCCGCCAATAACGCTGACAGATTACTCTCTCGGTTTTCGCTATGAGCAGAGTGATGGTAGTACCCCTCTCGTTGTGTTGGGTGGCGGTTCCATAGTCGATGTTCCCGGGCTCATCTTATCCGGTGCATCCGGAGCTGCGGCGGCTGCCGAGAGTGCATTCCTGAACATGGATGCCTCTCTGCTGAAAAAGAGAACCAAGATCTATAACATCGTCGGCCAGGGACTTTTGCTGCCAAAGCATCAGCTTGATGATGATGATGATGATGAAGAAGACGAACTGGAATTGGAAGAGGAAGAAGAGGGTGGTTTGACCTATCTCTTCCAGCACTTGCCGTTGATGTTGGAGCAGTAAACGGTATGGTGAGGTGCCCCTTCCACCTTCCCTGATACCGTTGGGGGGGGAGAAGAGGGCTCAGGATGAACAGAAAACCGCAATAGGGATTTAATCTGTAGACTCCTGAGGGGTGTTATTCCAGCCGCTGTATCTCATTATCGGAGGAGCTCTAGTGGCTGGGATAGGCGCGTTATGTGCGTGGCCGACCGTCATGATACCCCTGCTTGTAGCCGAGGTTGAAGGCCTCATTTAAGAGCGAGAGATAATGAGAAGCGCTCTGCTTGTCGGCACAAATCATGATTGTACGGCCTGACGGCGAACAGACAGCTGTGTCGTTTTCTCCTTCAATTAGTGTATAGGCCTTTTGCATATCGCTATCTGGGAGACTCATATTTTACCTCACTCCATGCAGTTCTACAGGCTTTCAGAATGGTGACCAAGAGAGGGGAATCTCATATCCAACAGATAATCACCCTTACACTCCCCATTCGCTTGAATTCGCCTCCAGATTAACCTAGATATATACAGAGAAGCCTGATTATTTGTAAATAAAGTCAGCTGCAGCAAATACGGAGTGAGGCCTCTCGGTCTCACGGATAGGACACAACCTATGAAAAACATGATGTCACTGTTTCATAACCTGTTTCGCATTATTGGCAATGAAAGCCGGTGCAGGGCGTACAAGGGGATTCTCAGGGGAGGGCTGTATGGCCTGCTCATGTGTAGCACCTTGGTGGGTATTTCCAACGAGGCCTTTGCCGTGGAGCCTATCGAGGTCACGGTAGAGACGACAGAGTGTGGCGGAGAGACTGGCTTTACATCCTTTTTTTCCAGCGACCTGTATAAGATCCAATCCGCAGATTGCTCCGATCCCAATGAGCCTGGTAAAAAGCTTCAGCAGGTACTGCTTAAGTCTACCTCAGGAGTCTCTAGTTTCAGTGTCCTTTGGGTAACTCAGGCCGAAGCCAGAAGCATCATGCAGCAGATCAGGGAGTCACGCGGGGCTAAACTGAAACACCTGACAAAACCTAAGGTCATCATCAAGAAGGAGACGGTGATCAAGCATGAACCGGCACGACCCGTCGAAGGGCGGGGGCAGAGTGCCGCCATTTCACCCCCTGTGGCTGCATTGCGCGGTGAGCTTGTCGGCCCAACCATCAACTTAATCGATCCGCCAGTCGCAAATACGCGCTCCATCACCAATGTGATCACTCCCGCCGGAACCGAGGGACGCCTGATTGTCGGCAGGGTGGATGCGCCCGCCGGGTTATTGTCATTAACTATCAATGGCCAGCCTTTTGAAGCTGATGCGCAAGGACTATTTAAGGCCAATGTACCTGTGAGCAAGAGCAAGACACCGGTCAGCATTGTGGCCGTGGATAAGCAGGGGAAGCGCAGTGAAGTGGAGTTTCGGCTTTTACCCGAAGCCGCTCAGGAGAGAGCCGGCACCGCTGGTGGTCAAGCGGCCGATGACAGAATTTTTGGGACATATCATGCTCTCGTTATCGCCAATAATCAGTATCAAAAGCTCGATGACCTGAGCACTCCAAGCAACGATGCCGATGCGGTTTCGCAGATCTTAAAGCAGAAGTATGGATTTACGGTGACCCGTCTTCAGAACGCCACCCGCTATGAAATTCTTTCGACAATGAATAAGTTGCGCAAGAGTTTGACCGAAAAAGATAACCTTCTGATCTTCTATGCCGGCCATGGTGAGTATGATAAAACGAACAATCGGGGTCACTGGTTGCCGGTGGATGCAGAGCGTGACAGCACGGCAAATTGGGTCTCCACCATCGCCATCACGGACATTCTCAATGCCATGTCTGCCAAGCATATTCTTGTCATCGCCGACTCCTGTTATTCCGGCGCCTTGACGAGGAGTGCCAATACCGAGCTGGATCCCGGTATGTCGGATGAAGTCCGGATGAAATGGCTACGTGCCATCGCCAAGACCCGTTCACGTTACGTGCTCACCTCCGGCGGTGTAAAACCGGTACTGGACGATGGTGGCAATGGCCACTCCATCTTTGCCAGCGCCCTCATTGAGGCCTTGAATCAGAACCAGGGTATCCTGGAAGGCTCCAAACTGTATAGAGAGGTAAAGGCACGTGTTGAGGTGAGTACGGAGGAGTTGAATGTGGATCAGACTCCACAATATGCCAAGCTCAAACGTACCGGCCATGAGTATGGTGAATTCCTGCTTGTGGGTGAGAAGTAGGAGGTCGTCGGCGTCTGCCGGGGAGCGTGGCCGCCGTATTTTGGATCTCCAATGAGGTGGGAGCCCGATGGTTCATAGGCATTTTATTGAATCTAAATATAAGAATCAGGGTGACACAGGCTTTAAATGATCGATTTCAACTCGGCTCTAAATCAATTCTTTGCCGGTAAACTGGATTTCAACGGCTTGTTGCGGGAACTTGACCTGCGGCTCTCCGAGGATCCTGCTTGCTCACCTCAGATCAATAGGTTGCTAGAGGATCTTCTGCGCCAAGACAGGCTCCCGATACAGATTTATCTGGCCTTGAAGGAGAGGGTTGGTGGCGCTGAGTCTGCCGGTTTGCCGGACGCTTTCGGGCAACAAATCCAAGGTGGAGAGAGTAGCGCTGCCGTAGCCGATGATCTGCGTACGCGCATGGCGCCCAAGGATTCTCATTTTCAAGGCACAGCCAAGGCGTCTAATCCTGACCCGGGAATGCACAGGTCCACCACCCCAGACTCCCCCTTAGCCGATATGGATTATCCACGGATACCTCAGGTAGGGACTGTGCTCAAAGGCCGCTTCGTACTTGAGGAAGAGGTTGGCCGGGGTGGTATGGGGGCAGTCTACAAGTCCCGGGATATGCGCAAGGAGGAGGCGAGGGATCGGGACCCCTTCGTCGCCGTTAAGGTTCTGAACGAGGATTTTCGCGGTAATCCCGAGGCCTTTATCGCCTTGCAACGGGAAACCAAGAAGGCCCAGCGTCTTGCCCATCCCAACATTGCTACCGTCTATGATTTCGATCGGGATGGAGATCTTGTCTTTATGACCATGGAGTTGCTGGAGGGCGAGTCCGTGGAACAGCTGGTGAAACGGGTCAGTTCCAGTGGTCTCCCGCTGCAGGAAGCACTGCCGATTATCGAGGGTATGGCCAGAGGACTGGAGTATGCCCATGAAAGAAACATTGTTCATGCCGATTTTAAACCGGGAAATGCCTTTATCACATCGGAGGGTACGGTGAAGGTGTTGGATTTCGGTATCGCACGCGCTGTGAAACGACCGGGGCAGGCGGCTCAGGACGCCACTGTGTTCGATCCCGGAAAATGGGAGGCTTTGACCCCGGCATATGCAAGCTGTGAGATGTTTGACCAAGCCACGCCCGATCCCCGGGATGACGTCTATGGTCTGGCCTGTGTATCTTATGAGTTGCTCGCCGGTCGTCACCCATTCAATAAACTCCCGGCAAACCAGGCACGCAACCGAAAACTTGAGCCGGAGCCCATTAGGGCCCTGAGTCAGAAGCAGAATCAGGCCCTGCGGCGAGGCCTGGCCTTCAACCGAAATGAGCGCACAGCCGGCGCCGATGAATTATTGAATGAACTCAAGGGGGGGGCAGGCACCGGGGTCGGCCGTTCGGTGTGGATAGGTGCATTGGTATTGACGGCTATGCTGATCGCCGGCGGTGCCTACTATTTTTTACAGCTGCCAGTGGATGTTCCACCCGTCATCAAAGCCCCCATCACCACTCCGGAAGTCGTAGCACCGGTGGAAGAAGAACCGATAGAAGTCCCGCTTGATCCTGAAACTCAGGCAAAAATTGAGCGTATACTGGAGATAGCCGATCTGCATTTGGCGATAGGAAGGCTGATAGAACCCGAGGGCAGCAATGCCGCAGAGGCCTACAGGGCGGTGCTGGACTTTCATCCGGTGAACGAACGGGCATTGGCTGGACTGCAGCAGATCGCCACCCACTATGAGCAGCAGGCCCGCACAAGCCTTGGCAACGGTGACCTGAATAAAGCCTTGTCCGAGATAGATGCGGGGTTGAAGGCCTACCCAAGACACTCAGCGTTAATGCTACTAAGGGAGAAAGCCAAGGGTGGAGCTGAAAAATGAGGGGTAGTCGAATGGAAAATGCCCACCAGTTCCGACACAATGGCTACTAAGAAGAGTACATATCCATCCAATAAATTTCAGGGTGCAATATCATTGCAGGTGAAAGGAGCTTAAATACCCATGTTAAGGTTGAAACGAAGATTCCTGATATTAGGCGCTATATTGGCCATGAGTGTGGCATCCATAGTGAGAGCCGATTTTTTGGCCTACTCCGTAGATGCAGAGGGTACCAGGCGACCGCTGCCACAGAATATCACCCATATTGAGCCAAAATATCTAGTCAATCTGGAGTGGGGTAAATTTGGTGGCACCAAGAGCCGTATCGGCGTTCTGCCTGTTGAAAACTCCTCCTCCTCCTCGACGGTAAATGTAACGGGTTCCGGCGGCACCATGACCTACACTGGCGGTGGTGGGGGTGTCCCCGTGCAGGGTATTGAAGCGATTCTCATGGATGCCATGCATCGCACTGGTCGTTTCCGCTTGGTAGAGCGTAAGGTGTTGGATAAAACGCTGCAGGAACAGGACCTCGGGGCGACAGGCCGAATTGCAAGATCATCGGCTGCAAAAATCGGCAAGGTACTGGGTGCGCAGTATCTGTTTCAGGCGGTGGTAACCAATTACGAAGCCGGCGTAGAAAACAAAGGCGGTGGTTTGGGTGGCCTGATAGGTGGTAGTGCCGGCGCCCTTCTTGGGGGACTTTCCATTAAATCCTCCAAGGCGGTACTTGGTATGAACTTTCGTCTGATTAACTCTGAGACCAGCGAAGTGGTCTATACCGATCAGGTCCAGGTTGCCGTCGAGGAGTCAGGACTCAGTTATGGTGGTGCGGGATATTCCGGCGGTAGCGGGCTGGGTGGCTTCTTATCGGACTACTCAAAGACACCTATTGGGCAGGCGGTCATCTCTGCAGTTAATCAGGGGATCTTTGGTCTGGTGAAACAGACGGGAACTTCCAAGGTAGAAGGTGTCGTCATCAAATCCACCCAAGGAAAGATTTTTCTTAGCTTGGGAGAGGGTGCGGTAGTGGCCAATGAGGTGCTGGATCTGGTTAAAGTCGGCGAGCAGTTGATCCACCCGGTTACCGGCGTTTCACTGGGTGGAGAAGAAGAACAGGTTGGTTCGGTCAAGGTGGTTTCTGTTAAAGAGAAATACTCCATTGCCAAGCCTGTAGGGATCAAAGCATCAAAGGTTAAGCGTGGTGATAAGGTGGTATCGCGCCGGGCGGCAGAGCCCCTGATGTATGCATCAACCTGGGAGGCACCGGAAGAGAAGGGCTTCTTCGGTGGTAGCAAGAGCAACACAGGGGGCGGTGATAACTCTGGAAATCCATTTTCCAACTTTTAAACGTTGATTTATATAAAGCTCATAAACAGTGGTTTTGAATATGACTAAATAACAAGAGTCCCTATACGCCCCGGATTCCTATGAGACTGGGAACAAAACAGCGGATCAATGACGATCAAGCGATCGACAGCCCGGATTATCTGAGAAGCCGGCTCTGTATCGCTTCGCTTTACCTTGTCTGCGTGGTGTTATCTGTTTTTCTGGTCATTAACCTGATCAGCAGGAGCTATCAGGTGTCGTTTATTGTCGGCATCATCCTGCTGGCGACCTTGGCTACCCTCACAGACTACTATCGCCACCAAAACCTGAACCGCATGAGCAATGCCGGCATCGGTATCCTCTACCTGTTTTTGGCACCCTTACCGCTGGTAGCCCAAAATCATGACTACACGCTGATATGGACTCTCTTCTTTCCGGTCTTTGCCATCATTGCAAAGGGGGGGTACATCGGGCTGCTGCACACGGCTATCTTCTACATCATTATCTTTACGGCAGGTTTTCTCGGTATCGGTTCCTGGCAGGAGGGTGCCTGGAACACCGAGAGCATGCAGCACTTTGTGCCTGCTTCCCTGATGCTCACCTTCCTCGTTTACTACTTCAAGCAGACTCATGATCTGGTGCATGAAAAACTGAGCGCACTATTGAGGCATGAAAAAATCGAGAGTAGAAACCTGCAGGAGATCATCACTACCGATCCACTTACAGGTCTTCAAAACCGGCGCAATATTGAGCAGATTTTTATCAATGAGGCTAACCGGGCGAAGCGCTACGGCCACTATCTGGGCTTCTTTATCTTCGATATCGACCATTTCAAACGCTATAACGACCAGTTGGGTCAAAAGATGGGGGACAAGGCGCTGCAGACTATCGCCAACATCTTTCAGGCTGGGATGCGTCGTGGTGGTGACTACACATTTCGGCTGGGAGGTGAAGAGTTCGGCGGCCTGATGGTGGTGGAGCGAAAGGAGGAGGTGATGCCCCAGGTGGAGCGGCTACGGCGCGCCGTGGAGGCGGTCGAGATCAGCTATCCCTATGAGGGAGAGCAGGTAAACTTGACCATATCCGCCGGTGTGCTTATCACTGACGGCAGCAGGTTCGATAATGCCGATGATATCTTTACTGCGGCGGACAGTGCGCTGTATGGGGCGAAGCGGGAAGGGCGGAATCGGGTTGTTTTGTTTCGTGGAGGTTGAGAAACACTTTATCAGGCCATTACCTAATCAATGGTGACTTTACAGCAGAAACACGGGGGGATCGCATGCCCCTATCTGAACACCACACCGACACAGAGTATCTGAGCTATTCTGTGAGTTAGGGAATAGCTTATCGTCCCGCCCTTGAGAGGAACCACCTGTGCCAAAAACCCCCATGCACAGTTCATTGCTGAAGACGGCCGGTACCAGGGGACCGGCCACAGGAGCATCCAAACACTATTCACTCCACCTGAGCATTAGTGCGCTCATCACCCTGCTTCTGGTTGTCGCCAGCAGCGCCATCGCCTGGTACAACTACAGTCAGAACAAGAGCGCGACCCTGCAGACCACTGAGGCCCTGTTCGACCGCATAGCGGATCAGATGGCCTCCAGCCTGAGCCATACCTATGCGCCGGTTGAGTCGCTGGTGGATCTGACAGTGGAACTGGAACAGGTGAAAAGCGGTGAGCCGGAGCACTCGGAGGAGCTGTTCGACTTTTTTATCACTGCCCTGCAGGCCCACCCACAATTGAACGCGGTCTTCATCGGTTATGCCGGGGGGGAGCAGTACCTGGTTCGGGCCTTACAGGGCGATCCGGCGGCCATCAAGGCGGTCTCCGCCCCCCCCGGGAACCGAGTACGTAGTACAGCAGCTGTCGATTTCTGCGGAGAGTGGAAAAGATATCCGCTACCTCTACTATGATGCCCGACGGCAACCGCTGGGCAGCGGCCGGCCGTCAAATTTCGACTACGACCCACGTAAACGTCCCTGGTATAAGGCGGCCATGGCCAATGAAGGACTGCAGCACACCTCTCCCTATGTCTTCTATACCACCGCTGAACTGGGGGTCACCGCCAGCCGTGTGGTGGCGAATAGGCAGGCGGTGGTCGGGGCCGACATTCGCCTGCATGACCTATCTCTCGTGCTCTCACAACACCGCATAACCCCGAGCACCGAAGCGGTGGTGTTTGACAGTGGCGGCACAGTCATGGCCTATCACGACGTGGAGCAGGTAGTACGCCTGGTGAAGCAGGGTGATACCGGCAAGTTGCAGACCGCCCACCTGGAAGCGCTGCAACACCCGGTGATGCAGGCACTCTATCAGGCTCGCCAGGAGGGGGTAGGTGAGGGGCGAATCACCCTCGCCCTCGCCGAGGACCAGTGGCTGGGTTCGGTTTCAATACTGCCAAACCGGGGTAAGCGGCAGATCTATCTGGCCATACTCTCACCCCATCGAGAGCTGCTGGCGCCGCTTGAACGCACCCGGCGGGAGAGCCTGCTGATCTCCCTGGCTATGCTGCTGGTCGCTGCCGGCTTGGGATGGCTGCTCTCACGGCGTATCTCCGAACCCCTGCATCGTCTGGCGGGGGAGGCGGATGAGGTTCGCAAGATGCGGTTCGAAACTCCAATCGACGTCGTCTCGCAGATTGCTGAGATCGACCTGCTGGCGCGGACCATGGGTGTGATGAAGGGTTCGGTGCAGCATTTCGTGGAGATAGGCAAGGCGCTGTCGGCTGAGAAGGATCTCGACCGCCTGTTGCAGATGATCCTGGAGGAGGCGCGACAGGTCTGCCGGGCCGACGGCGGGACTGTCTGCCTGTTGAGCGAGGATGGCCGGCAGCTCGATTTTGCACTGCTGCGCAATAATCGCACCGGTGCCGCTTTCAGCGATGTGGAGCGGGAGACTCCATCCATTGCCCCGGAGATGCTGAGTGAAGATCCTGCCATAACAGGCGAGACCCTGCTCGCCCGGGTGGCCAGGACAGGCAACTCACTGGCGGTAGATGACCTGGATCACTACCACGATGTGGACTGCGATTCGGTCCGTACCCGTTACGAGCAGGGGGAGTATCGCTGTGTCTCCCTGCTGGCTATGCCCCTCTTCAACCGCCAGGGAGAGACTATCGGCGTGCTTGAACTGGTCAACGCACGAGATCCCGCTAACGAGCACCCGGTAGGGTTCAGTAGCGAGATGATGAGCTATGCCGAGGCCCTGGCCTCCAGTGCCGCCATCGCCCTGGACAACCACCGGCTGTTGAAGGCGCAGAAGGATCTGCTCGACTCTTTCATCCAGGTCATGGCCGGTGCCATCGACGCCAAATCCCACTACACCAGTGGTCACTGTCAGCGGGTGCCCGAACTGGCACAGGATCTGGCACAAGCCGCCTGTGATACACAGCTGCCTCCCTTTGCCACCTTTACACTCGATAGCGATGATAGGGAGACCCTGCACCTAGCCAGTTGGTTGCACGACTGCGGCAAGGTCACCACACCGGAGCATGTGGTGGATAAGGCGACCAAGCTGGAGACCATCTATAACCGCATCCATGAGATCCGTATGCGCTTCGAGGTGTTGTGGCGTGATGCCGAGATTGAATACTACCGCTCACTGGCCGAGGCGTCGGGAGACCCGGCAGCAGGGTTAGAGCGCTTGCGGGCGCGACAGGCCCGACTGCGCGAGGATTTTGCTTATGTCGCGGAGTGCAACCGGGGTGGCGAGTTCATGGAGCCAAAAAAACTGGAGCGGCTGCAGGTGATCGCTGCACAGCGTTGGATGCGTCAACTGGACGACCAACTAGGGCTTTCCGATGAGGAGCAGAGTCGCAGGGCCGATGCCCCCGTGCCGGTGCTTCCGGTGGCTGAACCCCTGTTGGCCGACAAGCCGGAACACAGGATAGTGCGATCGGCGGGTGAGATGCCCTTTGGCGACAATCCCTACGGTTTCCGCATGGCGGTACCCGAGGCCATCGCCAACCTGGGTGAACTGCATAACCTGAGCGTGGCCCGTGGCACCCTGAACGACGAGGAGCGATTCCGTATCGACGAACACATCACCCAGACCATCATCATGCTCAACCGGCTCCCGTTCCCCAGGGAGTTGCGGCAAGTGCCGCGCTGGGCCGGCAGCCACCACGAAAAACTTAATGGCGACGGTTATCCCCGCCGCCTGGAAGCGGCTGAGCTATCGGTCCCGGAAAGGATCATGGCCATCGCAGATATCTTCGAGGCGCTGACCGCCAGTGACCGCCCCTATAAACAGGCAAAAACCATCGCCGAGGCGCTGCAGATCATGAGCCTCATGCGTGATGACGGCCACATCTGCCCCGACCTGTTCACCCTGTTTGTCTCTTCCGGCATCCCCCAACGGTATGCAAAGCAGCACCTGCGGCCGGAGCAGCTCGATACTGTGGATGTGGAGTCCGTACTGCGGTCAAAGCGATAATATTGCCGGTTGTTCTGCATCTACCGCTTTGTGGGTGAGAAACTTGAGCAACAGCTCACAAAGAAGATGATAGGTGACCTGAGAAGTCACTTCCTATTAGTAAGAGCTATACTCGTTCATAGGGGATTTCAAATATTACCCTCTGATGGGTGAGGGTGTGCTTAGAGGTCATTTATTTGCGTGCCGAGTAAGTGGATATACTCGATCGACTTTATCGGTGGGTCATCCCGCGTGATCGAATGTGATCAGAATAGGGAGAGGTAATGTGATTGAGAAATACTTCATGCCAGGACGCCTCTTCAAGTGGAAGTTACCCGCAGAGGCCCCAAAAGCTACAGACGGTAGGATCATAGACAGTCCATTAAATGTTGCCTACGCACCCATGGTTAACATGGGCATGGATGGTCGGCTGTACAAACCGACCACGGCCAACTTAATTGCACAAAGCAGGGCGTCTCTCACCATGTATGGCGAAGTCCAATATAGTTGGTTGGCATATGCTCCGGGTCGCACGACACGATTGTCGGCGGTGGGCGATATCCTGACGGGGCCTATGAGCGGTTGCATAATTCCCGTATGGCGTGACGAAGGTCGCCGCTATGTCGGCCACGTAGGTACTAAGGATGACAGGGTGATTGACAATAGGGTAAAGGCGATCTTTGGAGCGTACATGCCAGGTACTACGATAGGCTTTAACCCGGGCAGTGGCATTTGGGACAATGATGTAGTCAAAGATATATTAGCGAAGTTCCCAAAGCTGAAAACAGGTAAGTTAAGTGGGTTCACTGGCAAGGAAATTACGATGCCAGCCAAAGGAACCTGGCAACAAATCGCATTGGTGACCACTGAAGACAAGTGCTATTCGATAATGATGGTGCCACTCGAGCCTGTTTGTAACAACATATGGGTCGTCGGAGGTATCAAGAAGGTCGAAGTTATGGATTACTACGATCTTAGGGAAAAATTCCTCCCTCGTGGAAGATACATGGAAGGGGGGGGGTGGGTTGATAACATAAAGTAGATGTGACTCATTTGAAATGATTGAACTGCACAGGGAGGCGTATTTGTACGCACCAAAGAACGAGCCCGTGCCACCTTCAAAATTGGCATGATGAATCAGCCTACAATATGCGGCGTTTGGAATATCTGTTGAGGGGCCAATCCGCCCAGTTTCCCTGAGAAGACAAAATATTTAGGAATATTTAGGGCCAGAGTAAATATTCTCATCTATATTTTGTCGATTATCTATTTTTACTTTTACTCTGATAATCCTCTAGCCAGCCTCCTCGCAGCCAGTTGTTACACTGGCTGTTCACGAAGATGAGGAGACTGACATGTCACATTACTG
>JBEVXU010000014.1:0-116068 GCA_040505895.1 Sedimenticola sp.
GTCCGCCCGGTCCGAAATCACCGGGACCACCGGGACCGAAGCCACCGGGTCCGAAGTCCCCAGGCCCACCCGGACCAAAGTTTCCAGGTCCGCCCGGTCCGAAATCACCGGGACCACCGGGACCGAAGCCGCCGGGTCCGAAGTCCCCAGGCCCACCCGGACCAAAGTTTCCAGGCCCGCCCGGTCCGAAGTCACCAGGACCACCTGGACCGAAGTCGCCGGGGCCACCCGGACTAAAGTTACCAGGGCCACCTGGGCCGAAGTTGCTGGGGCCGCCTGGTCCGTAATTACCAGGACCGCCTGGACCGAAGCCACCGGGTCCGAAGTCCCCAGGCCCACCCGGACCAAAGTTTCCAGGCCCGCCCGGTCCGAAATCACCAGGACCACCAGGGCCGAAGTTACCAGGACCACCCGGGCCGAAATCACCAGGACCACCCGGACCGAAGTTACCAGGACCACCAGGGCCGAAATCACCAGGACCACCCGGACCGAAGTTGCCGGGGCCACCTGGACCGAAGTTACCAGGGCCACCAGGGCCGAAATCACCAGGACCACCCGGACCGAAGTTGCCGGGGCCACCTGGACCGAAGTTACCAGGGCCACCCGGACCAAAGTTTCCAGGCCCGCCCGGTCCGAAGTCGCCGGGGCCGCCGGCTGCAAAGTTACCCGGGCCTACAGGGCCGCCTGATCCAGGGCCACCAGGACCGCCCGCAACAAAATTGCCTGGACCTCCTGGACCTCCTGGACCTCCTGGACCTCCTGGACCTCCTGGACCTCCTGGACCACCGGGCATGCCATTTCCCTGGCTACCGGGTATGAACTCACCGTCACCGCCCTGAGGCATGCCTTCTGGGCCGGGGCCTTTTTCTCCGCCAGGAGCAAAGTCACCCTCCTCTCCTGGGCCTTGCTTACCCCCAGCTAGTTTTGGGCCACCCTCTTCGCCTGGTTTCCCTTTAGGGCCTTCACCTTTACCTTGGGCGCCCTTGGGCAGTATGGGTTCTCCATCGGGGCCAAGTACGCCATCATCTGTGCCAGGACCGCCTGGACCTTCGGGGCTTGCCTGAGGTCCATCGGGACCTTCAGTGCTTGCGCCGGGTCCACCGGGGTCGCCGGGACCCGCTTGAGGTGCATTGGGATTGCCTGTGCCAGGACCGCCTGGACCTTCGGGGCTTGCCTGAGGTCCATCGGGACCTTCAGTGCCTGCGCTGGGTCCACCGGGGTCGCCGGGACCCGCTTGAGGTGCATTGGGATTGCCTGTGCCAGGACCGCCTGAACCCTCGGTGCCTGCCTGAGGTCCATCGGGACTTTCAGTGCCTGTGCCAGTACCGCCTGGACCTTCGGGGCTTGCTGAACCAAACTGTGGTGCATTTGGATCGCCAGGTTCGGTTGGGCCAGGGTCTGTTACATCAGGTTTGTCGTTATCAGCCATCTCACGCTCCTTTGTTCCAGCAAGGCCGCGTTCAGATTGCTGAGGCAGTCTTGTTGAAAATCAGAACACAACCGCACCTACTTGGCAGTGCCCTCGTTGTTTTGGAGGTGAAACAGGACCCGGTCAGCCAGCCTGAGTATAAAAATCCACCCCCGCTCGTATCCTCTACGTGTACTAGCGGCGGTGAATTTAGAAAATTTAGGGCATCAGGCTGATTATTTTTCAGCTCGGTTTTTTATGGGGTCAGCTACTTTGCTTCAAATAGACTGAGGTCGAGACTTCCCATGGCGTGAAGTAATTTATAGGCTGCGAGTGAGTAGTCGGTTTCTGCTGAAACTGCGCTGCTGAGAGCGCTGATGTAGCTGGTCTCGCCGTTGAGTACGTCTAGCAGAGAGCGCTTGCCGAGTCGACGCTCTTTTCTTGCCAGCACTAGGAACTCCCCTGAGATATTGGCCTGATTCCGGAGGAATTCTGCATTGGTTCTGGCTGTCAGCATGTTTTGCCAGTTGTTGCGGATGGACTCTTCGATGGTGAGTCGTGTGTCGTCGTGGCGGTTCATTGCGGCAGAGAGCTGAGATCCCGCCGCCTTATGAGCTGCGGAGTCACCACCACCGGCATAGAGTGGGTAGGTAAGCTGGACCTTGGCTATGTACTCCTCCTTGTTACCCGCGGTGCCGGCATCGTCATTCTTCTTCTTTGCCTGTGCGATCAGCTCCAGTTTTGGGAAGAATTTTGCTTTTTTTGAATCAATGGTTTGACGGGCAATCTCAAGGTCAATGTCACTACTGCGCAGGGTTAGACTTTTCGAGAGGGCAGCTTCGATTGCTTCATCGGCACTCTTTGGTAACGCTTTGGCTGGGAAGAGAGGGCGTTTGTAGGTCTTCAGGTCTGCTATATCGGCACGAAAGACCGTGCGGTAGCGGTTGATAGAGGTGGCCAGGGTTCCCTCGGCCCGAACTCGGGTCGCGCTTGCACCTGCCAATGCCGATTTGGTCTGCAGCACGTCGGTGCGGAAGCCGGAACCTCGGTCAACCCGCGACTGCTCCATGCCGGTCTGGCGTTTGATATTGCCTTCGGATTGGCGGGCATATGTCAGGGATTCGATAGCGCGTAGCAGATTCATATAGGTGGTGACGCTGTCAAGCAGTAGATCCTGCTTCGCCCTCTCCAGGGCGACCGTTGACTTTTTCTCTCGTGAGTCGGCCATTCCGGTAGAGGCGCTGGTGGCACCGAAGTCGGCGAGTAGTTGAGTCAGCTTTATGTCAGCGCTACTGCGTGACATGTCAGTATTAGCCGCGGCGGGCTTAACCTGGCGCTCTGTACCGTAGTCCGCCGTCAGAGTGATAGAAGGGTACCAGGCGGCATTTGCCTGGCGGGTGCTGAAGCCGGCACTCTCCAGGTCGGCTTTGGCAGCCTTAATCTTGTCGTGGTTCTCAAGTAGATTCGGAAGCAGCTCTCCCAAGGGCTCGGCTTGGAGTGCTCCGCTCATCAAAAGGGCAGAGATGGAGAGAGCAATGGCACTCTTTTTCATCTGAGTGCGGAAAATTGAATTTACTTGCACGGTGTACTCCCTGTCATTCGGTATTTTTGGTGGGTACTCTTTCTAATGCCACCTTGCGCTATATGCAAACACAGGGTGTAAGATCCTCAATAACATATGAATACTATAAAGTCCAAGAGAATATGGTGTTAATCGGTTGATTTGGTGGATTTTTAGGTTTTTTTCTGGGGTTTTTGTCGCACGGTTTCTAGCGGAGATGGACTCCAATAATCCAGGCGGCAATACCGCCGCAGATGAAAAACAGTAGGATGGAACCGGCAGCTTTCCAGCGATAGCGACGCGCCAGGTCGAACTGGGGCAGGCTCGATAGAAGAAACGGCAAGCGCCCTTCGTTTGAGGTGCTGAGCTGGTGGATAGGTTGGTTCTGAGTTGATCGGCTATGTTCGTGCCTCGCTTCTTTTTCGGCGGTGGTGCGCGCCACCTGCCACTCGGCTTGGTCTATCTCACCGTTTCTGTCGAGGTCAAAACGTTGCAGCAGAGTAGGTCTATCCTGCTTCCATGCTCTTAGTTTCTCTCTGAGTAGCTCGGTACGGTCCTGTCGGTGATCCAGTTCATCGTATGTTTTGAACAGGCCGATAGCATAGAGCGGGTCAGCGGGATAGATGCGCTCTTCAGTGTAGCGGTAGCGGCCTGAAAACGGAGTGCTGACGCTGATGTTTAGCTTGAGGCCGAACAGGCTTTGCGGCTTAGTCCGCTCTTTGGCCGGTTGCCTGGTGCTTGGGTGGCGCTCATGACCATGCCAAATACTACGGTCGCTGGGTGTCACCTCGGCCCCTTCCGGGTCGATGACACACTCACCGGTGTCGTCGACCAGCAGAAAAAGTCCATCACTGGTGTCACTTTCGACGGTATGCCAGTTTTTATCTCCGCGCTTCTCTATCTTGTAGTGGTACCAGCAGCAGTGGCTTCCGGTAAGTGGAGCGATGATTGGGAGGCCTTTCATTGCTTGCGCTTCTCCCTCCAGCTCCACATACCCCTGCTGGGCGGAGCGGACCTTTGCCGTCGGTACATCCTCGATAAGGCGTGCCCGGGAGAGTGAGCGGAAGGCGAAGTAGAATGCAGCAATGGCGATGGCGGTGGCTATTCCGAGAAAGAGCCAGAACTCGTGGGTCGGCAGCTGCAATAGTTTTTCGCTGAGACTCATCCGTTGAAGAGGGATTTCATGTCGACATCCTGCTTCTCCTCATCGGAGAACTCCAGCAGTTCAGCCGCCTTGAAGTTGAATCGGTTGGCAATAATCACATCGGGAAACTGTTCGATGCGGACATTGTTGTTGTTGACGCTTTCGTTGTAGTACTCGCGCCGGTCTGCAATGCTGTTTTCCAGATCACTGATACGTGACTGCAGGTGCTGGAAGGTGTCGTTGGCTTTGAGGTCGGGATAGGCTTCGGCAACAGCAAACAGGTTACCAAGCCCCAGTCGAAGCTGAGTTTCAGCGCCACCCAGAGCACCCACATCTCCCTGCTCCCGTGCACTTGAAACGGCGGCTCTGGCCTGCATTACCCGCTCAAGGGTCTCCTGTTCGTACTGCATATACTGCTTGCAGGTCTCCACCAGTTTCGGTAATTCGTCGTGGCGCTGCTTCAGCAGCACATCGATATTGGCCCAGGCTTTGGTGACGCCATGCTTCAGATTGACCAGATTGTTGTAAATGATAATGGCGTAGAGGGTGGCGGCGGCAATGATGCCGAGGATGATAAACAGGCTGATCTCCATGAGCGCTCTCCGTTACACTGCTGAGTAGTAGTCAATAGTATAAGCAGTGAGGGGTGGTGATGAACAATATTCGTGATTTTGCCGGCAAACAGCCAGACATCGGGGAGGGCGCATGGGTGGATGAGAGTGCAGTGGTGATAGGCGATGTCACTCTTGGTGCGCAGTCGTCAATCTGGCCGTTAACGGTGGTGCGTGGTGACATCCACGCCATTACTATCGGGGCACGCAGCAATATTCAGGATGGCAGTGTGCTTCATGTGACCCACGACAGTCGCTTCAACCCCGGCGGTTTTCCATTGGTTATTGGTGACGATGTCACTGTTGGCCATAAGGTGATACTGCACGGCTGTGAGGTGGGAGACCGTTGTCTTATCGGCATGGGAGCGGTGGTGATGGATGGGGCGGTGATCGAGTCCCAGGTGATTGTTGCCGCCGGTAGTCTTGTCCCTGGCGGTAAGCGGCTGGAGGGGCGCTCGCTGTGGCGAGGTTCACCGGCGCGGCGGGTGCGGGCGCTGACCGATGATGAGCTGGAGCACCTGGATTATGTGGCGGGGAACTACGTCAAGCTTGCCGGGGAGCACCGTGGTTGATCGCTGGTGCACTTATGCTGACGCAGCCGGCCTATGGGGTGGAGTGTTATCGAAGCGGAGGAGAATAGGTGTAGAGAGGGGGTGTGTAAGCCCCTGGCTATGAAGAATAATCCTTAAACAGGCCTGATTGGGAATGGACTGAGTTTGTAGGAGCGAACTTGTTCGCGATTGGCTCGGTGCCATGTTCATTGCGAACAAGTTCGCTCCTACAGGGTGGGGCCGGACGACCCCCGGTCACAAAGCCCTGCCGCAGGGTTGCTTAGGGTTTTCTCAGCATCTCAATGACGGCGCCGGTCTCCGGCCGGACGCCACACCATAGGTAGAATGACTCCGCCGCCTGCTCAACCAGCATGCCGAGGCCGTCGAGGGCCTTAGCGGCACCATGCGCCCTGCCCCAGCGTACAAAAGCGGTGGGCTCGGTGGCGTACATCATATCGTAGGTCCAGCCGCTCGCAGTCAGCAGGTCGTCGGGTATCGGTGGTACATCGCCTTTCAGGCCTGCGGCTGTACCGTTGATGATCAGGTCAAACGTTTGACCTGTTAGCTGATCCAATCCGCACCCCTCAACGTTTCCAAGCTCGGTGAGCTCATTGGCAAGGCTAACTGCCTTGGTGGCGGTGCGGTTGGCAATAACCAATTGAGTGAGGCTGCTATCTAGAAGTGGTCGTACCACCCCTTTGGAGGCCCCGCCCGCTCCCAGCAGTAGGATGCGGCGGCCTTCGAGGCGATAGCCGTGATTGATGGTGAGGTCGCGTACCAGGCCGGCACCATCGGTGTTATCTCCACGGATGCGGCCATCTGCAAGTAGTATCAGTGTGTTGACGGCACCGGCGGTTTCGGCTCGCTCACTACGCTCGTCCGCTAGTTGCCACGCCTCCTCCTTGAAGGGGACGGTGACGTTAAGTCCTCGTCCGCCCTGGTCAAAGAAGGTGCGCACGCTCTCTTCAAAGCGACCAAGCTCCCCCAGTAGGCGGGTATATTCGATGGCCTCACCAGTCTGTTCGGCAAAGGCGGTGTGGATCAACGGTGACTTGCTGTGCTCGATGGGGTTGCCGATAACGGCGTATCTGTCGGTCATTACTCACTCAGCCACTGGGAGGCCTGCTTAGCGAAGTAGGTGAGAATGCCGTCTGCGCCCGCCCGTTTGAAGCTGAGTAGAGACTCAAGAACCACCGAGCGCTCATCCAGCCAGCCGTTTTGGGCGGCGGCCATCAACATGGCGTACTCACCGCTTACTTGATAGGCGAAGGTGGGGACGCCGAAGGTCTCTTTCACTCGGCGGACGATATCGAGGTAGGGCATGCCGGGCTTCACCATCACCATGTCGGCCCCTTCGTTGAGATCCAGCTCGACCTCGCGTAGCGCCTCGTCAGAGTTGGCGGGATCCATCTGGTAGGTGTATTTGTTACCGGCGCCGAGGTTGGCGGCGGAGCCGACGGCATCACGGAACGGGCCGTAGAAGCTGGAGGCGTATTTGGCCGAATAGGCAAGAATGCGGGTGTGGATGTGGCCTTCAGCCTCCAGTATCTCGCGTACTTCGCCGATGCGACCGTCCATCATATCTGAGGGTGCAACAATATCGGCACCGGCGGCGGCGTGAGAGGCGGCCTGTTTGACCAGCACCTCCACCGTCTCATCATTCATGACGTAGCCGGTGGCATCAATCAGGCCGTCCTGACCATGGGTGGTGAAGGGGTCGAGGGCGACATCGGTGATGACGCCCAACTCCGGTACCGCCTCTTTTACCGCGCGCACCGCCCGCTGGGCCAGACCATCGGGATTGAATGCTTCCCGGGCATCGTCCGATTTGGCTGACTGAGGGGTGACCGGGAACAGTGCCATAGCGGGGATTCCCAATCTGTGGCTCTCTTTCGCCTCCTGCACCAGCAGATCAATGCTCAGGCGTTCGACGCCGGGCATGGAGGTCACTGCCTCCCTCTGACCATCTCCTTCGAGAACAAAGACCGGATAGATAAAATCAGCGGGTGTGAGCTGGTTTTCACGCATCATCCGGCGGGAGAAGTCGTCACGGCGCATGCGGCGCATGCGGGTGGCGGGGTAGCGGCTGGAGAGGGATGATTTGCTCTGCATGGTTAAGGTCTCCGGTTGGTCAGGAGGCATAAGATACCTTAGCTGCCGCCACACTGCGAGACCCGGCTGGTTTATGGTATCTTTTCCGGCTTCATGTCGCCGGGCTACCGGTGGCCGACAGGATTCGGAGAGTTGTATGAAAAGCCAATCACCCTATATATCTGATGTTGATCAGGACGGTTTCGAGGAGCATGTGATCAAAAGATCGGCAGAGGTGCCGGTACTGGTCGACTTCTGGGCTGAGTGGTGTGCCCCCTGTCTCTCACTTGGGCCTGCGCTGGAACGTGTAGTATCGGAGTATGAGGGGGCGGTAAGGTTGGTAAAGGTTGAGGTGGATGACAATATGAAGCTGGCCGGCCATTACCGCTTGCGTGGTTTTCCCACGGTAATTTTGTTTCATCATAGTGAGGAGTTGGCCCGTTTTGGTGGCTCAAGGGCTACCCACTGGATCAGGGACTGGATTGATGAGCGCCTGTAAAGGGCAGGTGAAGCGCTCCCTATCGGCCGTGTCGGATATCTCCTACACGGTTGTCAGATATTAAGCACCTGCGATGGGTCACAATGGTGCTCCCCTTCGTTTTGTGGGTGAATGATAATTGAGCTTAAAGGTTCGGTGCCGACCGCCGATAGGGGTAATACAGAGTGAAGGACAACCCTGGGGAGTCATTGAGGATCCCCCTTAATAACGCATAACAAGGAGTCACCCGATAATGAAATTTTCACTTCCGCTCCGCCGCTTGAGTGGGCTCACCTTGTTTCTGTTGGTACTGCTGCTAACACCTATTTGTGCGTCAGCGGAAAAGCTGGCTGCGCCCCAGCAGGTGATTCAGGATATATCCGATAGTCTCCAGGGTGTACTTGGCGACAATGGTGATCTTCTGAAGAGTGATCCCGCCTATGTCTATCGCTTGGCCAATGAGGTGCTGGTGCCACATATCGATTTTTCCCGCGTCTCCAGTTTGGTGCTGGGCAAGCACTGGCGACGGGCTTCGGTCCCTGAAAGAGAGGCGTTTGCCCGTGAGTTCCAACGCCTGCTGGTGCGGACCTACTCCACTGCATTTCATGAGTTCGATATGTGGGAGATACGCTACCAGCCTCTGCGAATGAAAGCGGGGTCTGACGATATATCGGTTCAGACAAAGGTGATCAGATCGGGCGCAGCACCGGTTGCCGTTGTCTACCGCATGCACCTGAAGGAGGGGCGGTGGATGGCCTACGATGTCAAAATTGAAGGCATCAGTCTGGTAACCAACTATCGCAGCGGTTTTGCCCGTGATTTGCGAAAGGGCGACATGACGCACCTGATACAACGACTCAGTGATCTTAATGAGCGGCGGCTGAAGCGAGTGGCTGTTAAATAAGAGATCGGACAGCCTCCTAGGAGCCTGTCCGAGAATAGGGCACCTACTGCGGAAATCCCATTTTGGCCCTTTTCTCCGCTCATTTTCGTTGAATAAGAGTAACTATTCCATCCCTTGGGTCCGTAAACGCTACGTCCATGTAGCACTACTCGCCTTAAATGATCAAAAAAAATGGCTCAAAATGGACTTCCCTCGCTACGGTGCCTATTCCCGGACAAGCTCCTGGTCGCTGGTTTAAGCCTCTGTCCACAGTAAATCAGGTGATTTATGAGGCAGGCGTCAAGATATAGCAAAAAGTCAAAAATATGCCTAAAGTAATCTTGTGATGGGTCGATAGACTGATCAAGTAGGGGGGTTGATAGCGGTTTTGGTTGACGTTGTATTTTTCCTGATCCCGTAATGAATGGACTCACTACGCAGCCGTAACAGCCATGTCTCCAGGCTTTTACGGTGTTCCTCCTCCGGCGCTATACAGCGCATTATGGATCTGCCATCTCCCCAGGCGGATCCTTTTTTTTACCTGTTATTCCGCTGCTTGCCTGAGTTCAGGGGCGGATGAGTCTACCACTACTGGCATCTCTGATTGTGCTGGGCCTCAGCTCCGCACCCAGGGAGGCATGAACTATGTGGTCAACTCGCCCACCGAAAGTACGCCTTACTGAGAAAGCGTCTCTGGCCGGTGGCCTGCCGGCAATATTGGCGCTGGTGGAGACCAGGGGTGATTTGCATGCGAGGGAGAGAGCGGAGGCGATCGGATGATCAGTTACCCGTACCGCCAGGGTGCTATGGTCACCGCAGAGCCAGTAGGGGAGATGATCCGCTGCCGGTAGCAGCCAAGTGTGTGGGCCGGGCCAACTGCCAAAAACCGGTGCCATTTCAGCATCACTCAGTAGTTTGACAAATGGGCGCAGTTGGTCGAAATCGGCGGCGATCAGGATGACTCCCTTGTTCTCTGGGCGCTGTTTCAGTGCCAGCAGCTGCTCGACGGCGTAGCCGTTAAGGGGGTCACATCCCAGGCCGAAAACAGCCTCCGTTGGATAGGCGATAATGCCGCCCTCACGAAAGCAGCGGGCCGCCTCCCGCAGTTTCCAGTGGGAGATCAAGGGAGTCTCTGAATAAATCTGGGCCTCAAGGCTGCCGCCCATGATTTGTTTAGAGGCTCCCAAAGGCTAGGCCAGTTTGGCCTGCAGTTCGGCGTCTTTGGCAATAACACCGGCTGAGTTGGCTTCACGTTCGCCCTTCACCCGTGCGGCCAGTTCCGGGTTGCTCAACGACATGATCTGAGCAGCCAGATAGGCGGCGTTCTTAGCGCCCGCCTTACCTACGGCGACGGTTGCTACGGGGATGCCGCCAGGCATCATTACGGTGGCGAGCAGGGCGTCCATACCCTGGAGTGGCCCGGCGTCCAGTGGGATGCCGATCACCGGTTTCAGGGTGAGGCCTGCAACGGCTCCCGCCAAGTGAGCGGCGAGACCAGCGGCACAGATGAAGACTGCGCAGCCGCGCTCATCAGCATCTTTCACGTAGTCGTGAGTGGCCGCAGGTGTGCGGTGCGCAGATGTGATTTTCGCCTCAAAAGGGATCTCAAGTGTTTTTAGTACATCCATGGTGGACTGTAGCACCGGTAGGTCGGAGTCGGAGCCCATAAGGACGGCAACAAATGGTTTACTCATAATCCTCGCTCAAATTGAATTCTGGAAAACGGGGAAATATAGCCGATTTTTCGAGGTTAGGCTATCTATTGCGTTAGGGCTCGCCGGAGCTTGGCAACGGCAACTAGTGTAGTGTCCTATACTAAGCGGATATTAAGAGACCCACAAAAGATTCAAGTCAAGGCACAGCCTGCAGTTAATGGTTTTCCCCCTTAACAAAGGCTGTAACGCAGGATTGGGTTTTTTGTGGGTCTCCCTTCGGGCGAGGCGAGAAGGCATCATCTGCTGCGTTGCGTCTCTTGTAAAGGGCGCGCCATTCCCTGCGCGACGCGCCTTGCAGCTAATACCTTCTCGCCTCGCTTAATTACCGTTTAGTACAGGACACTACACTAGATACACTCCGCTGCCATTACGCATTTGAGAATGCCGTAGTCATAACGCTCTTCCAGGGCCTCGAACAGCGGCTTTATCCGTCCCTCTTCGCAGCTCCTCTCCAGTTCGATGGTAGTGGAGATCTCTGCATATGCCGCCTCATCCAGGGGCAGTATCTCCCGGGCGTCCAGCAGCCCCGCTTCGATGGCATCGGCAAAGTGGCTGTAGACAGTGGAGAGGTTGATCTCGCGCCGGTCTGCAATAGCCTCACTATCCAATCCCTGGAGGAGGAGGCCCAGGGTCTCGTTGATGGTGTCGCTAAGGAGGTTGTCGAGTAGCTCAGGCAGAGGGTGTTCGATGATCAGGTTGAGGAACGGTTGGCCGTAGCTCTCCAGTTTCTTCTCTCCCACACCACTGATATAGCGCATCTGCTCCAGTGAGTCGGGGCGGCGCTCGGCCATCTCCTGCAGGGTGCTGTCGTGGAAGATAACGTAGGGAGGCACCCCCTGCTCTTGGGCGATCTCCATACGCAGGGCGCGCATGGCGTCGAACAGCGCTTGGTGGCGTAGCGGCAGCGTCGTAGCTTGCCCCCGTTTGCTCTTTCGCTCCTTCTTCTCACTACGGCGCTGCTGCCGGAGTTGTAGTGTCGTCTCGCCCCGCAATAGTGGCCGGCACTTCTCGGTTAGTTTCAGGGCGCCATGCCCTTCGGCGTCAATATTGAGGTAACCGAGAGAGATCAGCTGGCGGTAGAGGCCGCGCCACTCGACGCCGTTGAGTTCGTCACCGATGCCGTAGGTGCTGAGCTGGTGGTGGCCGAAACGGGTGATGCGTTCATCCTCTTTACCTTTCAGTACGTCGATGACGTAGTTGACGCCGAAGCGCTGCCCGGTGCGGTAGACACAGGAGAGGGCCTTGCGTGCAGATTCGGTGGCATCCCAGGTCTGGGGTGGATTGAGGCAGTTGTCACAGTTGCCGCAGGGCTGCTCAAGAGGCTCGCCAAAGTAGGCGAGCAGTGCCTGGCGGCGGCAGGCGGTGATGTCACAGAGCCCCAGCATGGCCTCCAGCTTGTGGTGGGCGACACGCTTGAACTGTTCGTCGGCATCGGTGTTCTGGTTGAACTGTCGCAGGGTGATCACATCCTGCAGGCCGAAGGCCATCCATGCGTTGGCGGGCTCACCGTCACGGCCGGCGCGTCCGGTCTCCTGGTAGTAAGCTTCAATACTTTTGGGTAGGTTGAGATGAGCGACAAAGCGCACGTCTGGTTTATCAATGCCCATGCCAAAGGCGATAGTGGCACAGATGATCACCCCCTCCTCACGCAGAAAACGGGCCTGGTGCAGCCGCCGGGTTTCGGCATCCAGCCCGGCGTGGTAGGGGAGGGCGTTACGACCCTTATCGCACAACCAGCGGGCGGTCTCATCCACCTTTTTTCGTGACAGGCAGTAGACGATACCTGCGTCACCGGGGTGCTCCCGGTCGAGAAAGCGCCACAACTGCTCTCTACCGTTCTGCCCTTCGCTGATAGCGTAACGGATGTTGGGTCGATCAAAGCTGTTGATGAAGATGCGGGCATCATGCAGTCCCAGCTGGTCAATGATCTCCTGGCGGGTGCGTTGATCCGCCGTGGCCGTCAGTGCAATGCGTGGCACCGAGGGGAAGCGTGCCTGTAGCACCGTCAGTCGTTGGTACTCTTTGCGGAAGTCGTGCCCCCACTGGGAGACACAGTGGGCCTCGTCGATGGCGAAGAGGGCGATGGGCAGACTATCCAGAAGCTCAAGCATCTGTCCCATCAACAGTCGCTCAGGTGCAATATAGAGCAGCTTGAGCTCGTTGTTGAGCAGTGCCTGCTCGGTGGCGCGTCGGGTGGTGGCATCAAGGCTGGAGTTGAGAAAAGCGGCGGAGATGCCCAGCTGCCTCAGAGCATCCACCTGATCCTGCATCAGAGCAATCAAGGGTGAGATGACTACGCCGACGCCATGGCGTAGCAGTGCCGGGATCTGGTAGCAGAGCGACTTACCACCACCGGTGGGCATCAGGGTGAGAGCGTTCTCGCCATCGAGCAGCGCCCGGATGATCTCCTCCTGGTTGTGACGAAAGTCACTGTAGCCGAAGGTCTCCTGCAGCAACTCCCTTGCCTGCTGTAAATCCGTCATCTACCCGACGCTCCGAGGACTGGGTGCTTGCGCGCGGTGCTTGGTGGCGATAAATGCCTTATGGGGCACATGGATCAGCTCGGCGAGGCGGCGAATGACATGCTCCTCAATGTGGTGCAACTCGTTGTCGGCATAGGCGATTTGCCAAAGGGCTTCCATCAGTTGGACCTTCTGCTCCGGTGAGTAGCTCTGATTGATAAGACGGGTGAACTGGAAATAGTCTGTAGAGTCGGCATGTTCTACCTGGGCAAGCGAAATCAGCTCTCGTGCCTCATTGTCGTCCAAGCCAAAGTGGCTGCGTACGGCATTGAGCATCGCTTGGTGCTCTTCCGGCCGTTGATGGTCATCGGAAGCCGTCACCTCAATTAACAGAGCGGCAACGGCGAGCCTGAGGCCCAGCTGTGAATCGTTGCCGGCCTCCCTGGCATTTGGATTCAGGTGGTTATCGAAAAAGCGTTGGATACTGCCGATCATGGGGGGCTCTGCTGTAAATTATATTATGGGTAGTTTCCAATAAAGCAGGTGTCAAGGTCTACACCTGTAGTGTCCTAAGAGTGGGCGTGTTGACTGTTAATTCGGTTTTACTTATTGAAAAATGTAGGTAATTTGTCTCTATTTTAAATATGACCCCGGGCATTAGTAATCCATAGAAAAGCGATAATGACCATCTGCGTGAGCAGTTGGCGGTCATTAGGTCGTTTGCGCATATTGGCAACCCGGTTGCTGAGTGTGGAGACGGAGATGGCTGGCCGGGATGTCGAGACCTACCGGATTATTCACCCCGAGGACACACTTCGTGTGGAAGCCTCTCTGCACCAAGCGATTAACGAAGGGGGTGTCCCGGTAGCGGATGGCCGGCTACTGTTGGGGGGATTGCTACGGTTACTTGCCGGCGAGTCGTTGGGTTAGCTCAAGACCGATAAGGGGCTGGTGAAAGGCGTAGTGAGGACGTGAAGCCTTACGTGCCTGCTCCATTTTACCGGCGCGGGCGAGGATGGCGGCTGCCGATTTCTCACGCTGATCTGCTGTCAGAGTATCGAGCCAGCTGTCGATATCGATATGCATACGGCTACCGCTGCGGTTGCTGTTGACGGCGTGGTGCAGCAGGCTGCCAAGTTGCTGTTCGCCAACGATCGACTCCAGCTCTTTCATCAGCAGGTAGGATTTGCCGTAGAAGGGGTCTCTACCACTCCGGAGGTGCCTCTCCCATCGGCTCCAGTCGAGACCTTCGCTTGCCAAAAATTTGGCGGCAAAGAGGGTGTTCAGTCCTTCAACGTATACATCGTAGAGGTTGGGGTTGTGCAGGTGGGCGATCTCATGGGCCAGTTGTCCGTGAAAAGCGATGCTGCCGGGTTTACGTGAGAGAAAGATGGTGAAAGCACCTTGCTCTCCATCTCTCAAGGATGTGCCGGTAAATCCTTTAGGGAGTTTTGAGTTTGCATCGGTCGGTTGACTGATGCGCAGATCAACCTCCATGACGGCGGTCTTGGGCCGACCAAACAAGGTGGTGGAGAGAGTGATTCCTCGCTCGACAAAGGCGGTAATTCCGGGGTACTCAATGGATGGATACTGTTGGTGGTTCCTGGCGAAACCGGTGGTGTGGGCTAGGACGGTGGTGGATAGCAGGCTCAGGACGCTGAGCAACAGGCAAGCGGCAATAGTCCTGATATGGATGGTCACTGGTATTCTCCCCCGGCGCACAGGGGATGGGTCGCTCTTCGGACCCCTAACTCCCCAGATGAAACGCCGCCACTATATTTTTTGTGGTCGGCTTAATTAGTCTGAATTTTTAGATTCAGTTATTTGTTGGGTAAAACTAACCTAATTCGTGGGGACAGAGCAACGACCGTCTGGAAAGAAAAGAGTTTATTTCTTGGTAGAGTGTGACTTGGCTCCCGATTCGGGAATATGGTCTGATTTTTATCTGATCGGCTCTTTCTGTCTCGGTAATCTGAGGTGAGAGTTTACAGGAGCCGTATACGAGGCCCGTACGTATGGCTCTGTGAGAGGGATGGAGCGGTGGCGCCCCACCCTACTCGAAAATTACCGGGGATAACACTATCGGCTGTTCTTGCTGCTATGCTTACCTTTAATGGGTGGATTGCGTTTTTTTTTCGTTATGATTCAAGGGCTATTGAGCACTCAGCACTAGCCGGCTTGGTGGTCGCACAGTATCTTCGGATACTGATGAATAAGGAGGTGTTTGAATGGAAATGTCGCTGCATCAGTTTAATGTGGAAGCGGGATGGAACCGGCCACTTGATAAAGGCATGGATTCAGCCCAGACCCTGCTCATCATCTTCTCAGCAGCCCGCCCAAACGAAGCACTGGCGACTGAACTCACCAGACTTCACCAGACCTTTTCCAGCTCCATTCTGATCGGCTGCTCCTCCTCCGGCGAAATCTATGGTGAGGATCTGAGCGATGACAGCATAGTAGTTGCGGTATTGCGCTTTCAAGACACCCGCCTCAAGCTGGTGCATGTCCCTATTGCCGATGCAGGAGAGTCTGCCAATGCCGGGCGTGCCCTGGCAGAACAATTGGCAACCGACGACCTGACCGCCGTATTCACACTAACCGACGGTCTCCTGGTGAACGGTTCGGCCTATGTCGAATCCCTGGGCAACGCCTTACCCACCGGTGTGGTAGTCACCGGTGGTCTGGCAGGTGACGGCGACCGTTTTGAGAAGACCTGGGTTCTGTACGATGGAGAGATGCTGACGGGTCAGGTGGCAGCTGTCGGTCTCTATGGAGACGCAGTACGTGTGGCCCATGGTTCACGTGGCGGCTGGGATCTACTCGGCCCCGAACGCGAGGTAACACGCTCCGAGGGCAACATGCTCTATTCACTGGATGCTCAGCCGGCCCTCCAGGTGTACAAAAAATATCTGGGCGAACGGGCCGATGGCTTGCCGGCGACCGGCCTGCTGTTTCCCCTCGCCATCCGCAATGAAGAAGATACTGACGGGCTGACTGTGCGCACCATCCTGGCGGTTGATGAGCAGAAACAGTCCATCACCTTTGCCGGAGACGTGCCTGAAGGCTGCTTCGTTAAATTGATGCGGGCCAACTTCGACCGGTTGATTGACGGTGCCGGGAGTGCTGCCGAGAGCATCGCTTTTGATGACTATCAAGGGAGCCCTGCCCTGTGCATTGCGATTAGTTGCGTGGGCCGACGCCTGGTACTCGGCCCGCGTGTCGAGGAGGAGATCGAAGCGGTCAGCGAGAGCCTGCCGGCGGAGGTCGGACTGATTGGTTACTACTCCTACGGGGGGATCTCGCCCCTGGCCAGTGGCCGCTGTAATCTGCACAACCAAACCATGACCTTGACCCTGATCTGGGAGAGTGGTTGATGCATCGTCTGCTGACACGCCAACTGCGTAAGCTCGGCCTGAATGGAGTTTCATCACCGGATGAACAGCAGTGGGATACCTTGGCCCGACGGATCTCCGATACCTATCAGCAGGCCGATGATGATCGCTACCTGCTTGAGCGTTCCTTGCAGGTCTCCTCCGATGAGATGCAGGAGGTGTTCCAGCGCCAAAAGGCTACCTCCGAAGGCCGTCTTCAGGCCCTGGTGAACGCCATGCCGGACCTGGTCTTCATGCTTGACGAGGATGGCCGCTACGTCGAGGTGATCGCCGGTGAGGAGGGTCGCCTCTATCTGCCTGCAGATGACATCAAGGGGCGCCTGATATCAGATATTATGCCAAATGAGCATGCCACCTTTTTCATGGATGCCGTACACCATGCATTGACAGAAAACTCCCTGCACCTAGTGGAATACAAACTTGAGGTGCCGGCGGGCGAGCGTGTCTTCGAAGGTCGAATCATGCCCACTGGCATGAAGGTGAATAATCGCCAGACAGTCATTTTTCTGGCCCGCGATGTTACCGAGCTTGCTCGTTCACGTGATGAACTGGAACATATGGCCACCCACGATGGCCTCACCGGACTACCTAATCGCACCCTGCTTGGCGAGCGCTTGGTCCAGGCCGTCGCCCGGGCCAAGCGTCTTGGCAGTCGCGGTGCATTCATGATTCTCGATCTTGATCGCTTCAAGCAGATCAATGACAGCCTGGGTCATCCGGTTGGCGACCGTGTATTGGAGGTGGTTGCGCAGCGTCTGTTAAAGACATGCAGAACGGAAGACACGGTTGCCCGTTTCGGTGGTGACGAATATACCCTGATTCTCGAAGATCTTAAAAATGCCGCCCACAGCGGCCGTATTGCAAATCACATCCTCGATGCCTTTGCCAAGCCCGTGAATATAGATGGCTTTGAACTCGATATAACAGCCAGTATCGGCATCTCCGTATTTCCCGATGATAGCGAAGACAGCGATACACTAATCAAGCAGGCTGACAGTGCGATGTACGTGGCCAAAGAGGCTGGGCGCAACCAATACAGCTTCTACACCGAGGATCTCGGCAACAATGCCCTGGCCTATTTGGCACTTGAGTCGCGTCTGCGAAAGGCCATCATTTCACAGGAGCTGGTCCTGGTGTACCAGCCTCAGTTCCGATTGTGTGATGGTATCCTGGTGGGGCTTGAGGCGCTGGTGCGCTGGCCCACGGCCGACCCTGAACACCGCAGCCCGGCGCAATTCATTCCCGTCGCCGAGATGTCCGGTCTGATCGAGCCACTGGGCCTGTGGGTGCTGGATGAGGCCTGCCGGCAAGCGGCATCTTGGCTACGTGCGGGCCTGGCTTTTGGGCGCATGGCCATCAACCTCTCCAGCCGTCAGTTGAACAATCCGCACCTTGTGGATCAAGTAGAGAAAATCATGGACAAGCATAAACTTGCCGGTGACGCTCTGGAGTTCGAAATTACCGAGAGTATGGTGGTACAGGAGGGCGGAATCGCCCATAGCAACATCGAAACTTTTGGCTCCATGGGGATCAGCCTTGCCATCGATGACTTTGGTACCGGACATTCATCCCTGGTGAACCTGAAACGTTTCCCGCTGAACCATCTTAAGATCGACCGCTCTTTTGTAGATGGCGTAGGAGTGGACCCCAACGACGAGGCTATTGCCGGGGCGACAATTGCCTTGGCCAGGCAACTCGGTATGAAAGTGGTGGCAGAGGGTGTTGAGACCGAGGAACAGGCCGAGTTTCTCAAAGGCCACAAGTGCGATATCGTGCAGGGCTTCCTCTACGCCAAGCCGATGCCGGCCGGCGAAATCGAAAAGCGATTTATTGAAAAGAATCCAGTTCCTATCCGCGATTGTGCAATACTCTGATACTGGGGTTGCCTGCCCGGCCTACATCCTAAAACAGCCTACGAAGCCACTGGATTGAGCAGTGAGGTTATCCCGCAAGCCCAGGAGAAGATAAGAAAGCGGGTGCTTAGTCTGTTCGCTCTGCGTCCAGATGCAAACATGGCAGAGCGGGGCGGCTTTTCCCTGAATGCTGAGGCAAGCAAGTGTCTAAGAACATAGATACCTACCCAAGTACTGAGGAAAACCACTATTGATTATTTCCTGATATATGCCAGCCTTAAGTGATCGTCCAGGCTTGTCCAAAATGTAAAATAAAAATGGACTTCATGTGGAGGGGTAGTGTCAGCTCATTTTGGCGAACGCCTTGGTTTGACCCTGAGGGAGCGGGGTATCAGACCAAGCAAAATTACAAGAGATCTGGGGATATCCCGGCAATCGCTCTACAATTGGCTTGGCGGGAGAAATATCTCCGCCACCAATGTCGGACGTCTGGTCGATTATCTCGGCGTCGACCGCCTGTGGCTTACTGAAGGCGTAGGCAGCCCCAGCGGTGAGCATAACGGCGGAGGTGTCTACGGCACTCATGCCCGCGCTTTAATCGAAAATGTCGTCAATAATGAGATTCGCCTCAAGCTGGCAACCCGGGCCGCAGGGCTGGCAATCTGGGAATACGACATTTTTCGCGACATACTGAGCTGGGCCAGCGAATCCAATCCTCTCTGCCAAATCAATCTAACATCCGCCTATCCTGACCTGAATGTTTTTATCGACGCCCTGGCCGAGCCGGACCGGGAGCGCTTTAGCAAGCGCCTGAAACTGCAGTTGCACGAGGGTGGACAGGGATTTGAGGAGCTGACCATCCACCTGCCCGATGGCTGTGTTCGCAATATCGCTATCTGGCTAACCACCAACAAAGATGCCGCAGGCAGGCCGCAGGGGGTTACCGGGGCAATTCAGGATATCACCGATAGAGTGCAGAGTCAGAAGGTGCTAACCGAAAGTGAAGCGCAACTCAGAAAGGCACAGGAGATTGCTGTGCTTGGCAAGTGGGAGCTGGATGTGGAGAGTCGCCACTGCGCCCTATGCAACTCTGCCATGGAGATTTTTGGCTTTTCAGAAGGCGGCGATCACAGCCCTGACCTCATGTACAACCAGATCCATCCTGAAGACAGGAGTCGTTGGGAGCAATCCTTCAATGCAGCAACCTCCGGGCTGGAAGATTACGATGTACATTACCGCATAGTGAAGCCCCACGGGGATATCCGCTATATCTCCGCAAAAGCTGAGCTGGTACGCGATAGCAAGGGCAAGCCGACCAGTATGTTCGGCATCGTACAGGATGTGACTGAACAGCAGCGCAGGGAGAACAGGCTGCGCCGCTTAAACCGCACCTATGAAATGTTAAGCCGCTGCAACAAGTCACTGATCCGCGCTCAGAGTGAAGAGCAACTACTGAATGAGTTTTGTGACCATATTGTTGCTACCGGTGGTTATCGCATGGCCTGGGTGGGCTGCGCTAGGAGCGATGAAGAGAAAACCGTCGAGCCGGTTGCCGTAGCGGGAGACAGCACCGACTATGTGTGCAAAGCCCAACTGACATGGGCCGACACGCCTCGTGGTCAGGGGCCGGGCGGCAGAGCCATCCGCACGGGTAAGTCGGTGATCATCAGAGACGTGCGCACCGATGAACTATTCCAACCCTGGCGTGAAGCAGCCATTGAGCAGGGCTACAGATCGGTTACTGCTTTTCCCCTTACAGCGAATGGTAATGCCTGCGGTGCGCTGCTTATCTATGCCGAAGATAGCGATGCCTTCGATTCGGAAGAGGTGCAGCTACTGGAGAATCTGGCAGAGGATCTTTCCTATGGTGTTCATGCATTGCGCGCACGCCGGAGACGCAACGAGGCTGAAGCTGAGCTGGAGGAGAGCGAGCAGAGGTTTAAGGATTTTGCCGCATCCGCTTCCGACTGGTTCTGGGAGAGCGGCCCCGACCTGAGATTTACTTTTCTCTCTGAGCACTTTTCTGATTCAACAGGCGTTTCTCCGGAGCTCATTATCGGTAAACGCTGCGAGGAGTTGACGGCTTTTGACCCGAACGATGCCGACTGGAGCCGCCATCTACAGGAGTTGAAGGAGCGGCGGCCTTTCAAGGATTTTCAGTTTTGGCATCTTACCGAGGACGAACGGCGCATATGCTCAAGAATGAGCGGCATCCCAATATTTGATGGCAAAGGGGTTTTTCTCGGCTATCGGGGGACTGCCGCTGACGTGACAACACAGGTCAATGCACAGGAAGAGCTCCGGCTAGCGGCAGCCGTCTTTGAAAGCACCACGGAAGGCGTCATGGTTGTCACCGTGGATGGCACCATCCTCGCGGTCAACAAGGCCTTCACCACTATCACCGGCTATAACGAAGATGAGGCGTTGGGCCAGAAACCCAGTCTGTTGCGGTCTGAACGCCATGACAGCGCGTTCTACACAACTATGTGGTCTGCCATACATAAGGAAGGCCACTGGAGCGGTGAGGTCTGGAACCGACGTAAGAACGGCGAAGTCTACCCTGAGTGGCTGAATATCAGTTCCGTTAAGGGTGAGCAAGGCGAGGTAACCCGTTATGTCGCTGTCTTTTCAGACATCACGGCCATAAAACAGTCCGAGGAGCGCCTCTTTCACCTGGCCCATCACGACCCCTTGACCAACCTGCCCAATCGTTTGATGTTCAACGTCCTGCTCGAACATAGCCTCGAGCGCGTCGAGCGTATTGGCGAACAGATTGCCGTGCTGTTTTTGGATCTCGATCTCTTTAAAAATATCAATGACAGCTTTGGCCATCCGACAGGCGATCTGTTACTGCAGCGGGTCGCCAAACGCCTTGCGGCCACCATACGGAAAGAGGATACCGTCGCCCGCCTGGGTGGCGATGAATTCATCCTGCTGTTAGAACAGGTCGGTAATATGCAGACAGCCGCGGCGATTGCCGAGAAATTGCTGCATGACCTGCGTCTACCTTTCCATATCAACGGTCAGGAGTTGTATGTGGCTGCCAGTATCGGCATCAGCATCAGCCCCAATGATGGCACCGACGGCGATATGCTGATTAAGAACGCTGATGCAGCAATGTACCGAGCCAAGGACCGGGGAAGGGGCAGCTACTGCTTCTATACGGAGGAGTTGACCGTCAGTGCAATGGAGCGCGTGGTACTGGAGCGCGAACTTCGCCAGGCGCTGGAGCAGAACCAGCTGGTTGTTTACTATCAGCCGCAATATTCGTTGCTATCGGGAAAACTGGTCGGCGCCGAAGCCCTGGTACGCTGGCAGCACCCGGAGAAAGGGCTGATACATCCCGACAACTTTATCCCGGCCGCCGAGGCGTGTGGCCTGATTCTTCCGCTGGGAGATTGGGTGCTGCGTGAATCCAGCCGGCAGATGAGCCGCTGGCTCCGGGAAGGCGTGGATATCGAACGGATCAGTGTCAATGTGTCCGGGAAGCAGGTGGAGCGTTCGGACCTGGTCTCAATCGTTAGAGAGATACTCGACCAGACCGGGCTGCAGCCCCAGCATCTCGAGTTGGAGATCACCGAGTCCTGCATCATGCGGGAAGCAGAGTCTGCCATCAAATCCCTGGCTGAGCTGAAGATGATGGGTGTGCGCCTGGCGGTAGATGATTTCGGCACCGGCTACTCCTCCTTGAGTTATTTGAAACAGTTACCGATACACAAACTCAAGATCGACCGCTCTTTCATCAAGGACATACCTGATGACTCGAATGATGAAGCGATATCCAGGGCCATACTGGCCCTCGGGCACAGCCTGCAGCTGGAGATTATAGCGGAAGGCGTTGAGACCAAGGTGCAAGAGGCATTTTTAAAAGAAGAAGGCTGTGACGAGGTGCAGGGCTACCTCTATAGCCGGCCGCTACCTGCCAAAGAGTTTGAAGCACTCATCAAGGCTGCCTCATCAGCACATTAAATTAGGGGCTGGGATGGATAACAAGCGATACACAGAGCCAGCGTATTCGGATCCGGACCACCCACTGTAACGGAAGCAGAGTTTACTGAAGTATCTAGGAGCCTGTCCGAGAATAGAGAACCTACTGCGGAATGCTCCTTTTGGCCAATTTTCCCAATCATTTTCGTTAAATATGCCCAATATTCGCCTCAAATGATCGAAAAAATGGACTCAAAATGAGCATTCCTCGCTACGGTTCCTATTCTCGGATAGGCTCCTAGCGGCAGGTGTATTGGCGGATCTTGGAGAACGAATTCGGGAACCTGGATGAGAGGGGGGTGAATATTGCGAGGCATACTGAAACGTTTGACGTTTATCGTCTGCGTAATCGCTGTGGTGCTGATATATCGCATGGATGCCCCCTTGTTGTTCGGATTCGCGGCTCTGGTGGCCTTCGCCAATCTGCTCAGCTCCCAGTTCGGATGCGTCCTGGGCAGCTGTAGTAGCCGCCAAAGTGCCCGCTCTTTGCGCGATCCGGCCTATGTGGCATCTCTGGTCAACCGGATAACTGCCGCTGTTGGTGCCATACTCCTGGTGTACGCTCTCATAAATATATAGCGGGAGGGCGGATGACAGGGGATGACCTTGTTTTCGAGAGAAACGCACATTCTTCGTCCGTGGATCTTTGGTGCATCCGTGTGGCTGGCGCTCAGCCTGGTCGTGTCGTTGGAATACCTGCGTGCCGGCCGATCTGATCACCTTTACGACCTCATTGTAATGATGAGCCTGTTGTGGATGCAATTCGGCTTTGCGGGACTGTTTCATACCCTTAGAAGGGAGCGGGGTCGTAATGCTGCTCTACTGATTCTGGTCACCCTCCTGCCGCCGGCGATGCTGTTTCTGGGCAACTTCTTTCTTGCTTGGTGGATGGGTACGTCGCTCCCTGGTTTTTGAGGACCCCCATCTTCTCTTTTCGTTTTGTCATGCCGATTATCAATTGAGGGGCGCCTTAAGATTAGGTCGATTTTATGGGTTGAAATTCCTATCCTTTAACAAATGGCAACTGGCTGACCCTCGCAGGAACCAGGGCTCACTCTGTACCCTGCAGAACAGAGGGATCTACAGGGCTAAGACTATCGACGACTCTTTAATAGGTACACATTCAGCATCCCCTTGCCCTTAATCTGAATTTCGCCACGGTTCTCGAACAGAAACTTTTCCTGCAGTTGCTGGTAGACAGTGTCAGTTACTTGGATCTGGCCTACAACACCCTGCGACTCCATCCGGCTGGCGGTGTTCACCGTGTCTCCCCAAAGATCGTAGGAGAACTTCCAGCTACCGATCACACCGGCTACCACGGGACCACTGTGGATGCCGATGCGTAACAGTAATTGTTCGCTGTGGGCCTTGTTGTATTCATCCAGGCGGTTACGCAGGGCCAAGGCAAAGTCTGCGACCCGTTCCAAGTGGTCATCACAGACAGTGGGTACACCGGAGGCCGCCATGTATGCATCGCCGATGGTTTTGATCTTTTCTAAACCCATATCCAGGGCCAGTTCGTCAAATTCAGTGAACAGATCGTTGAGCAGGGTGACTACCTGGCCAGGTGGGCACTTGTCACACATGTCGGTGAATCCTACGAGATCGGCAAACAGGATGGATGCCTCCGGATAGTATTCGGCTACCTGTTGTTTCTCCTTCTTGAGCAGGCGACTTATGGGTTCGGGGAAGATGTTTAGCAGCAGGTGTTCGGATTGGGCACGTTCAGTCTGCAGATTCTTGAGGGTGATGAAATTGTTGTACAGCAGTCGCTCGTGCAGGTAGACCGCGATGTCACAGATCACACAGAACCAGAGCAGCCAGGTGAAGAGGAACGGAAAGTCATTCCCGAGGATGCTGGAATTCAATGGATGATCGGAAACTAAGCTGATCACCAGCAGCAGGGCAAACACACCCAACTGGGATAGGGCATGCAGGTGCCATTTTACAGGCATCAAAGTCGCTTGGGCGAGAAATACCAGCGTCCAGGTGACAAAGTCGACCTTGAGTATGTGTTCGCCCACATGAAACCAGTAGATGGGGATCAGGGTGAACGACCAGGAGAGCAAGATGAAAGCGGCATTCTGCTCACGCCTTATGGAGGGCGAGAAGAGCAGGATGGCGCAAAGAAGAAGGGCAACACTCTGGATCAGATTGGTATTGAGCCAGGTCTGCTCGATCTCTGGATAACGGGAGAGATTTAGTGTCATGAAGGTGATCAGTATCAGGGTACCAAACAGGGCCCCGAGTCGGAGTCGTATCCGCATGAAGGCACCTCGCCATTTCTCGTAGCGCTGGTCGGCCTTGGGTTGGACAACTAGTCGTCGCATTATTCAAACCATTGGATACTTCTCTGTATCAAGCATAGGCGTATTTGCATGGAACAGCAGAGGGACGAGAATCGAATTGCAGGTGCGCAATCTGGGGTGAAAAAAATGGTGGCTCTTCCGGGATGGATAAAGGAAAGTAAATAAAGTTGGCAGGAGACTCAAAGATTCCTCGAACACTTGGCTGATCCGGATCTGGTGAAAGAGGGAAATCTGTCTGCTGTGAGTGAACGTGGGTAAAACTAAGGCGCATAGTTCCCTATGCACTGCCCCGTTTATTGCTGGAAGATATACTCCTGTTTCTCGCTATACTGCCGGATATTCAGTGCTAGACTGAACGTATGGTGGGAAGTCCAACATTGCTGAATAGGCGGTTGCCCAAGAGGCGCTGCCGCTTCATGGGCAGGGCTCTACACCTGTTGTTTATTTTGCTGGCGGGCACGCATCTCATCTCCTACTCCGCCGAAGGGTTTGCTAATAACGATAAAGCATCGTCCCCTTTAAATGTCCTGCTCCTGAATTCATGGCACCGGGATATGCCATGGCAACAATCATTCGAGCGTGGCCTCAGGGAGGGATTAAAGAAGGCAAAGCCGAAACCTAAACTTTTTATCGAATACCTTGACGCAGGACGGTTTCCAGAAACCCGTGAGCAACAAGCACTTCAGACTTACCTGACGGAAAAATATGCATCAATGCAACTCGATGTAGTGATTGCTGAAAGCCGCCCTGCATCCACTTTCCTTTCAGATAAACTGAAGTTTTTTCCCGGCGCAAAGCGCATCTTTGTTCAACCGGGTTTTACACCGGGAATGCGAGAGCAAAAAGACCGGGAAGGCCAAGTGGTTGTTCCCGTAGATATCGATCTTTCTGGTGCCATCCAGGAGATGCAACGCCTGTCGGAACCCCAAAAGGTCTACGTTGTGGCGGATGCGTCCTCGCCAACGCGCTTGAAGCGTCTGGATAATTTCAAATCGGCATTGGATGGGCTGGATGTCACTTTTCAGGTTGAGTTTCTGGTTGACCTCCCCATGGGTGTCTTGCTGGACAGGATCTCTCGACTTCCTGAGCGAAGCGCAATTTTTTATCTGTTGATCCTGTCGGATGGAACAGGAAAAAGGTTCATCCCTTACAATGCGCTGCAGATGATTGCTGAGCACGCCAACGCCCCGATATACAGCCACTGGGATACGCTTATGGGTAGCGGCATGCTTGGTGGCTACCTTCTCTCAGGAGAGAGGATCGGCCAGATTGCAGCAAGATCTATCGATGACTTAATCCAGCTTCCAACAGAGATCTCCCCCAGAATCAGAGCACATGGACTCTATTACGACTGGCGCCAGATGAAACGCTGGGGAATTGACCGGGACTTGCTGGGCCCTGATGCAACGCTCCTCTATTACGAACCGAATGTTTTTGAAGAGTATCGCTGGCAGATCATCATCACACTCTTTGTTTTGATTATTCTCTCTTCACTCTCTATCGGTTTAGTCATTGTTAACCGAAAGCGAAAACAGGCCGTAAATGATCTGATGATTGAACGGTCACTGCTTGAAGAGCGGGTAGCAAAACGCACCGCCAGTCTTCAGAAAAGCGAGAAAGGTCTCTCCGATGCACAGCATATCGCCCACATCGGCAGCTGGTCCTATGATCTGGAGAACAAAAAGCTCTTATGCTCAGATGAGGTGTACCGGATTTTTGGCATTGTTGATGACTCGGTAGGTGAATTACTCACGCTGGAAGATTTTTTCAGTCATATCCATCCAGGTGACAGGGAGTATGTCCAGGGGGAGTACCAGGCATTGATGGAATCAGGGCAAGCATACGATATCGAGCATAGGATTCTGCGCTCAGACGATGGCGAGATTCGCAGGGTTCATGCTCGATGTGAAAACCAGTTCGACGATACAGGCAAGGCCATTCGTTCTGACGGTACAGTTCAGGATATTACCGATCGACTCCAAATGGAGGAGATGTTGCGGCAAAGCGAGAAGATGGCCACTCTTACCAGTCTGGCAGCAGGCATGGCCCACGAACTGAACAATCCTCTTGGCTCGATGGTACAGAGCGCACAGAACATCAAACGTCGACTTTCACCCCAACTACCCAAAAATCAGGAAGTCGCCAGGGAAGTTGAAATCGACCTGGAACGGCTTTCCCATTACATGGAAAGGCGAGAGATATTCGATATGTTTCGATACGCCGCTGAGTCCGGTAGCAAAGCCTCAGCTATCATTAATGACCTGATAACACTCAGCAAGAAATCAGATAAGGTACGATCGCAAGCCAACATGAACAGCGTGATTGAAGGGGCGATCGCCAAGGCTATGATCGATTATGATCTCAAGCAGATATATCACTTTGATGAAATCGTGATTGTCCGCGATTTTGACCCCAATCTGCCAGACGTACTTTGTCAAATGGACGATATCCAAAATACCATTTTGGCTATATTGAGAAATGCAGCACAGGCCATGCCTGGTCAAAATCGTCCACCACAAATTACCGTGAGGACTCGATATCAGGATCAGACGGTTTGCATAGAGATCGAAGACAATGGCACTGGAATAGAGGACAAGGTACTTAACAGGATCTTTGAACCACTCTTCACAACCCATTCACCTCAACATCAGGGACTAGGTCTCTCTACTGCATATTCCATTGTTTGCAGGTCCCACCAGGGGCGAATGAGGGCAGAATCAGAGCTCAACATTGGCACAAAAATAATTATAGAACTGCCGGTTGAGTTGGTTTGAGGTGATGAGCCGGCTGGAGAAAGAGGAGAGGCTCATCTACCGTCTGCCAAAGCTACCACATCCTGCTCACGCCCCGCTCCAGCGCCCCTGCTTCTCACCCCTCCTTTTCGGCGGCCAAGCGGGCGCTCTCGGAGAAGCCAAAATCGTGAAGGATGCTGAACATGGCGGGCACCACCAGCAGTACCAGAACCGTTGTGGCAAGGAGTCCGAAGACGATGCTGGTGGCGAGGGGAATCAGCACCTGGGCCTGCATACTCTTCTCCATTAGCAGTGGCGTCAGTCCCGCCATGGTGGTGATGGAGGTGAGCAGTACCGCACGGAAACGCTCACGACTGGCGAGCTTTGCCGCTTCGACGGTGTTGTGCCCCTCCCGCACCCGCAGCTTGAGGAACTCCACCAACAGGATCGAGTCGTTGACAACGATACCGGCAAGGGAGGTAAAGCCGATGATGCTGGGCATGGTGAAATCGAGCCCCATCAACAGGTGGCCCCAGATGACGCCGATCAGCGCCATGGGGATTACGGCCATCACCACCAGAGGCTCTATATAGCTGCGGAACTGAAAGCTGAGGAGGATAAAGATGCCGACCAGGCCGATGCCGAAACTGCGTAACATCGAGCTGCCGGTCTTTGCCGTCTGCTTTGACTGCCCCTCAATGCCGGCTTTGATAGCGGGGTAGCGCTCCAGCAGCTTTGGCAGGAAGTTGTCCCGGGTGTGGTCGACGACCTCTTTGGCATTGGCGATGCGGGTATCGACATCACCAGTGATGGTGACGGTACGGATACCGTTGATGCGCTGGATACGCGAGAAACCGCGATCATGCTCAATCATAGCGACAGCACTGAGGGGGACCTGATCGCCCTTGGCTGTGGTGATGCGAAAGGTTTCGATGTCAGTCAGGGTGGAGCGATCCACCGCAGCCAGCTGAACATCAATCTCATAGGACTCCGGCCCCACCTGGATCTCGTTAGCGGTAGTGCCGTAGAAGGCGGCGCGCAGTTGATTGGCAATGGTGGAGGCGTCCAGCCCCAGGGCCAGTGCCCCGTCACGCAGTTTTAGGCGCAGCTCCGGTTTTCCAGGCCGCAGATTGTCGGAGAGATTGAAGGTGCCGCGGTAGCGGGAGAGCCACTCCTGCAGTTCCAGTGAGGCCTGTTTGAGCTGATCAAGGTCGGGGCCGGTAAGACGGATCTCCATATCGAGACCGCCGGGACCCATGGTTGGCTCCTTGAAGTTGAGAGCGACCAGGTCGGGGATCTCTCCACTGAGGGTGCGCCAGCGGTTGATGATCTCATCTAGGCTGCCGCTGCGCTCTTCTGCAGTAAGCAGATCGATGGTTACCGTGGCGAGGTGCGGCCCCGATTCATTAGCATCGGCGTTGCTGTTGAAACGTGCCTGGATATTGCGCACCAGATGCTTGCCGTCTGCCTGCTGTGGAGTGAACTCATCATTCACCTGCCTCATGGCGCGGCTGACACGCTCCACTACGGCTTCGGTACGGGAGAGGGGTGTGCCTTGAGGTAGCAGGATACGCGCCTCGATGATGTCACCCTCGATATCGGGGAAGGACTGGAATTTTAGTTTTCCTCCCACCAGCATGCCGACACTCAATAGGAAGAGGGCGATTACCAGGCCGATAAACCAGTAGCGATTGTGGACGGCAAAATCGACCATATGGCCCAGCGTGTTGTCACGAAAATTCATCAGCTGCCGATCAAAACCCCTGCGGAAGCGGCTCTCACTGTTTTCATGGTGTTTGAGTGAGTGGGCCAGGTGGTGGGGGAGGATCATGAACGCCTCTATCAGGCTCACCGAGATCACCAGCAGCAGCACCATGGGGATAAACTGCAGCACTTTGCCCATGTGACCGGAGAGAAAGGCGAGGGGGCCGAATACCGAGACGGTGGTGAGAAAAGAGGCGATTACTCCGGGTGAGACCTGCTTTGTGCCGTCAATGGCGGCCTCCATGGCGCTCTTGCCCCGCCGCAGATGGGTGGCGATATTTTCAGCAATAACGATGGCGTCATCCATCAACAGGCCGATGGCGATCAGTAGCGCCACCATGGTGATCATGTTGATGGTCAGGCCGAGCAGGCTCATAAAGAAGAGGGCGCCGAGGAAGGAGATCGGCAGGCCCATAGCGACCCAGAAAGCGAACCGCACCTGGAAGAATAGCGCCATCACCAGAAACACCAGTACCAGTCCCTGGCCGCCGTTTCTCAGCAACAGGCTGAGGCGATCCTGGACGATGGAGGAGCGATCCTGGGTGATGATGAACTCCACCCCATGAGGGGCGGAGGGGCGCAGGTCACTCTCCAGGAAACGGTTGACCCCGGCCATCACCTTGAGGGTGTCCTGCTGCTTGTTCTTGATTAGCTGCAAGACGGCGGCACGCTCGCCGTTGAAGAGAATCTTCTCCTCATCGAGCTGAAAACGGTCACTGATCTCAGCAATGCTGCCGAGGCGGATTTCGGCCCCGGAGTCGGCGCTGATCACCACCAGATCGGCCAGCTCGTCGGCCGTACGGCGAAGATCGGTGAAGCGGATCAGGAGGTTCTGGTCTGCGGTCTCCAGGGAGCCCGAGGGCAGGTCGATGCCCTGGCGGCGGATGGTGTTGGCGATATCCGACATACTGAGACCGTACTGTCGCAGCGCTCTGGCCGGTACTTCGACACGTAGCTGATGGTCGGAGAAGCCGTTGACGTCTACCTGAGCCACCAGCCGTTTCTCCAACAGTCGCCGCTTTACCTGCTCGGCATAGGCTTTGAGGTCGCTGGTCGACATGGGGCCGGTGATGGCGATGGCTACCACTTTGTCAGTACGTCCCAGCTCCTTGATCACCGGCAGCTCACTCTCCGCAGGGAGATTGCTGATCGCATCAACCTCAGACTTGATGTCATCACTGAAGGTGGCGAGGTCGCCGCCCTCCTCCATCTCTACCACCGAGAGGGCAACACCCTCGCGTCCCTCGCAGCTCATCTCCGCCACATTCTCTATGCCGTCCACCGCCTCCTCCAGACGCTGGCAGATCGCCTCCTCCACCTCTTCAGCGCTGGCGCCGGGATAGGGGATGGTGATCTGCAACTGCTGGGCGGCGAAGTCGGGAAAGGTCTCGCGCTGCAGGCCGGGTAGGGCGGAGAGTCCAAGCACTGCCAGAAAGAGCAACAGCAGGTTGCCAGCGGTGGGATGGCGGGCAAAGAAGCTGATCATTGGGTATCACCTCCGCCAGTGAGGCGGGTGAGGCGCTGCAGGGCCGGTTCATCAACCTGTGGCGCAAGCAGCATGCCGTCGATGGCGGGAGTCAGGTCCGAGATGACCAGCTGCTCACCTTCTGCCAGCGGGGTGGAGATAACGGCGTATTCTGGTTGCAGAAGAGTGACCTGAACAGGTTTTATTCGCAGTCTGTTCTCCCCGTCGGCAATATGAATATGGCCATCATGAAGTGCCGAGCGGGGCACCACCGGGCTGTGGGGTCTGGGCTTGCCGGAGAGGGTGACTTCGACAAACAGCCCTTTGATAAGGGGTGGGCGGCTTCCCGGCAGCACTTGACTGTAGGGCTCATCGACCTCGACGATGACACCGATAGTGCGGGTCTTGGGGTCGAGAGTATCACTGAAACGGGCGAATCGGGCATCCCAGTCAGCAGAGAGCGCCCCTTCCTGAAGCTGTATCTTGGCGCTGAGTCCCATTCTCTCCCGGGTGGGCATTTCACCCCGGTTGAGGATATTTACGGTCGTGCCATGAGGAATCAGGTGGCTCATCTGCTCGATGGAAATCTGGGTCTCGATCTCTGCGCGGGCCATGCCGTCCACCCGGGCCAGCACTTCGCCTTCACGGATGTAGCGCTCCTGCTCCACGTTGACTTCAGCGATGCGACCTGTGAAGGGAAGGCGGATCTCGGTGTTGGCCAGATTGCGTTTGGCGGCGGCCAGCGTCGCCTGGTGGCGGGCCAGCTGGGCTTGAAGCAGCGCCTTCTGGCTCGGTATCAGGTTGAGGGTGTTCTTCTGTGCCTGGACGACCTGCTGCTGCCCCAGCAGGCTGCGCTCCTGGCTCTCCAGGTCCGAGTGGCTGACGCTCCCCTTGCCCACCAGCTGGCGTTTACGCTGAAGCTCCTTGTTGTTGAGCGCAAGGGCTGCTTCCTCAATCTTTAGTGAGGCGCGACTGTTGGCCGCCCGGGCATCCTGCTCGCTCAGCTGAGCGCGTGTCGCCTGGATGTCAGCCTCCGCCTGGGCGACTGCCAGTTCGTAATCAGCTGGATCGATGCGCAGGATCAGTGTGTCGGCTTCAAGTATCGAACCCTTCTGCAGCCGTGGGTGCTTCTCAATGATTTTTCCCTTAACTTGCGCCACCGCCTGCCAGTTGCGACTGGGCTGCACCGTGCCGTGCCCTTTTGCCTTTGGAATGACCGCCAGGGTCGGTGGGGTGATCACCCTCACCAGCTTGGCTTTCTCCTGCAAAGGCTCCTGTACCGGCTCCATCTTGTTCTTCTTGAGAAAGGCAAAGGCTGCAATACCAATAACTACCGGGATGATGATGACCCATTTTTTTGGTGTGGCCATAGGGGAATAGCTCCAGTTATTTTTTCAGGCTGGCGGATTCGGCACATATCATAGCTGATGGTTCATCATCCCATGATGTCCCGTGAGTAATGAAATGTAACAGCGTGTTGCTGTGCTTTTTCCAGCGGAGAGATTAACCGCTAAAGAGGGGAGATCGCATTGCGATGGGTCAATCGAGGGTGGTCGCAGATATCGAAGAGGCGATTACTTCCATGATAACTTTTTTATAGTTCCTTCACTTTTCGCGAGTGGTCTGGGTTGAGCTTGCGAAACCCAAGGAGCCTTTGAATAGCGCTTAAATAGGACGGAGTGCCTGCCTGTTAGGGCCAACCGCAACAGTGTGACGGATTTGGTGAGTGATGCCCCCGGGTTTCGCAAGCTCAACCCAGACTCTGTCTATTCTTTTGACACCCCAAATCCGATACCTGCTCACGCCTCTTCAAAAGGCTCTGCAAACGAGCAGTCCTTCTGCGGACAGACCTTCTCTGTACCTTTGCGCTTGGTGGTTTTGATCGTGAGGATCGGCCAGCCGCACTGTGGGCAGGGCTCAGCGACCGGCTCGTTCCAGGTGGCGTAGTCGCACTTGGGATAGGTGGCGCAGGAGAAGAAGATCTTGCCGCGGCGCGATTTGCGCTTCATCAGGGTGCCTTCGTTGCACTTGGGACAGCTGACGCCGGTGTCTACCGGTTTTTCCAGAGGTTCGATGTAGCGGCAGTTGGGGTAGCCGGTACAGCCGATGAACTTGCCGTACTTGCCGCGTTTGATCACCAGGTCGGAGTCGCACTCGGGGCATTTGCGATCGGCGACGATCTCCGGCGCTTCCTGCTCCTTCTTGTCGCCGTTGAGGTCGCGGGTGTAGTCACACTCAGGGTAGTTGGTGCAGCCGATAAAGCGGCCGTGGCGGCCGAGACGGATGGAGAGGGGTTTGCCGCACTGTGGGCAGGCCTCTTCCATCGCCTCGTGAGTGACGTCGCTACGCTTGACGTTCTCCTGGGTGTGGTCGATGCGTTCCTTGAACGGGGTCCAGAACTTCTCCAGCAGAGGTACCCACTCCTCTTCGCCACGGGAGACGGCATCCAGCTCATCCTCCAGGTTGGCGGTGAAGCTGTAGTCAACGTACTGGGTGAAGTACTGGGTAAGGAATTTCTTCACCACCCGGCCGACATCGGTAGGGTAGAAGCGCTTCTTCTCCAGCTCCACGTATTCGCGATCTTGCAGGGTGGAAATGATGGAGGCGTAGGTGGAAGGACGGCCGATGCCGTGCTCCTCTAATGACTTGACCAGGCTCGCCTCGCCGTAGCGTGGTGGCGGCTCGGTAAAGTGCTGCTCCGGACGGATCGCCTTGAGTGGGATCTCCTCGCCCTCTTCCAGAGGTGGCAGCATCTTCTCGTCGCCATCGCCCTTCTTGGCATCATCGATGCCTTCCATGTAGACCGCCATAAAGCCGGGATTGGCAATGGTGGAGCCGTTGGCACGGAAGTTGTTGCCGTCACTGCAGGAGAGGTCGGCAGTAACGGTATTGATGGTGGCATGGATCATCTGGCAGGCGATGGTGCGCTTCCAGATCAATTCGTAGAGGCGGTGCTGGTCTTTGGTCAGGTGTGCCTTCAACTCATCCGGTGTGCGCTGGATAGAGGTGGTGCGGATCGCCTCATGGGCCTCCTGGGCATTCTTCGATTTTGTCTTGAAGCGCCGTATCTCTTTGGGCAGCTGATCCTTACCAAAACGTTCGGCGATAAACTCACGCAGCTCCGCCAGTGCCTCATCGGCGAGATTCACCGAGTCGGTACGCATGTAGGTGATGAGGCCCACGGCACCACTGCCGGTATCGACACCTTCATAGAGTTGTTGGGCGGTACGCATGGTGCGTTGGGTGGTGAAGCCGAGTTTGCGTGCCGCTTCCTGCTGCAGAGTAGAGGTGATGAAGGGCGCTGCCGGATTGCGTCTGCGCTGTTTCTTCTGCACCTTTTCAACGATCAGTTTGCCGGCGGCGGCCGTCAACAGGGTCTGCTCGGCCTTCGTTGCACTGTCGGTGTCGGTGATACTGAATTGCTCAAGCTTTTCACCTTGGTATTGGGTCAGCTTGGCTGCAAAGCCCTGCTTCTCTTTCAGTAGGTCGGCTTCAATGGTCCAGTATTCACGCGCCTGAAATGCTTCGATCTCCTCTTCACGCTCAACAATCATGCGCAGAGCAGGGCTCTGTACCCGTCCGGCGGAGAGGCCACGGCGGATCTTTTTCCATAGCAGGGGGGAGAGGTTGAAGCCCACCAAATAGTCGAGAGCGCGCCGCGCCTGCTGGGCATTGACCAGCTCCATGGAGAGTTCTCTGGAGTGGGCGACGGCCTCGTCGAGGGCCTTTTTGGTGATCTCGTTAAAGACGACCCGGCGTACCTCTTTGTCCTTCAGCAGCTTGCGTTTCTTCAGCAGCTCATAGAGGTGCCAGGAGATCGCCTCACCTTCGCGATCCGGGTCAGTAGCGAGCAGCAGGGTGTCGGATTTTTTCAGTGCCTTGACAATCGCCTGTACGTGGCGGTCATTGCGCTCAATCACCTGATACTTCATCTTGAAATCGTTCGCGGTGTCTACCGCGCCCTCTTTCGGCACCAAGTCGCGGACATGGCCGTAGGAGGCAAGGACCTCGTAGTCCTTACCCAGGTATTTCTTAATGGTTTTGCACTTGGCAGGTGATTCGACGATAACCAGATTCATCTAGATGCTATTTCTATATTGTGTCGTAAGATGCTTGTCAGCTGTTTCGATACTTTCTTTCTGACTGAGTACCGATGGGTGACTGTTTGTGTCAGTGGAGAAATACCGGGATGTCGTTGTACACCAAGTCTTCCATCTGTGCAAAGGCAGACTCCTGTCCCGGCTGGTTGATTAGTACCATCAGGGCGACCCATTTGAGCTCATCAACACCGATGGCGTGGGTGTCTAGGGCGATGGCGCGATCAATCACCAACTCCCGTCCCGCCTGGTCGAGAATGCCGTTCTGCTCCAGAAACAGCAACAGCCCACGGCACTCAATGTCTAGACGACTCATCTCTTCATCGGTGTAGATTCTGAGAGACTGCTCGGTATGGGGGCGAAAGTCCTGGGAATCCTGATGCAGAGCCAGTTCATCAATCCACTGAAATGCCTTCTCTACCTCCTGCTCTGGGAAGCCCGCCTGCATCAATTCATCATGCAGCTGCTCCTGATCGGAGGGCTGGCTGTGTTCGCTATCCATGTAGTTCTCATAGAGATAGATCAGGATATCGACAACATTCTCATTCATTCTAAAACCTAAAATATATAAAAATCAGTGTGTTGCTGCTTGTTAGGCGCCCTTGGCTGTGGCCAGGCAGTAGCGTCCGCCGGGGGCGGATGATACACGACCTTCCAGCTCAAGCATCAGCAGCATGGAGGAAACCGCCTCTGCGGTCAATCCGCTTCTCTCTATTAGTAGGTCGATCGGCAGCAGATCGTAGTCGAGGGCGGTAAACAGTTGGCGATACTCCTCATCCCTCTCCTCACCCTTTTCGCTTTGCCTGCTCTCTTCGGTAGCCGTGATTTCCGGCAGCTGTATATCTGAGAGCAGTGGTGCTAGCTCCTCAAGGATATCCTCGGCGGTCTCCACCAGCTTTGCCCCTTGACGGATCAGGCTGTGGCAGCCCCGGGCCAAGGGGTTGTGGATGGAGCCGGGAATGGCAAAGACTTCCCGTCCCTGCTCCATAGCGAGGCGGGCGGTGATCAGCGAGCCGCTCTTCTTCGCCGCCTCCACCACTAGTGTGCCGAGGCTGAGACCACTTATGATGCGATTGCGGCGGGGGAAGTTGCCGGGGTGGGGGCGGGTGCCGGGGGGGAATTCAGTCACCAGCGCGCCCTGTTCCGCAATCTGGTGAGCCAGATCCTGGTGGCGGCCGGGGTAGATGCGGTCGGGTCCGGTACCGGTTACCGCCAGGGTTAGTCCGTCAGCACGGAGTGCCCCCTGATGGGCGGCGCCGTCGATACCGGTAGCCAGACCGCTGCTGATGGTGATGCCGGAGGCAGCCAGAAAGCGGCTGAACTCCTCTGCATTTTGTCGCCCTGAGGGGGTGGGGTTGCGTGAGCCCACCACCGCCAGTTGGGGTGTAGCCAGCACCTCCGGGTCGCCGTTAACAAACAGCAGTGGCGGTGGGTCACTGATCTGGTTGAGTCGTTCGGGGTAGTAGGGGTCGTGACGGGTGATGATGTGGCGCTGATCTCCCTCCGCCCACTGGAGTGCCTGATCTATCCGCTGCCAGTCGGGATTTTTCAGGTACTCCCGGGCCTTCTGTGGCAACGCTGGTTTCTCTCTCAAATCGCCGTGAAACAGGGCTTTTGGGGTCTCTATCTGCTCCAGCAGTTTGCGGATGCCACGGCTGCCCAAGCCCGGTGCGTAGAGCAGAGCGAGCCAGTAGCGCAATAGTTCTTGATCCGGTTTTTCTTTGTCATCCATGACGTTGGCTAAAGCGGGTTTTCCCCGTTGTTTTTCCCGGTTCAGGGGTTGTGCACTCTGTCGAGTACGTGAATAGTGCGGCTGGCACCCATAACCAGGGCGAAACTGACACGCTCAAAGGTACGAAATACCATTAGGGTGCCTGCTCTCTCATCCGGCAGTGTGACCCGGTCTTTGGGGTCCGCGGAAATATTGTCACGAATGGTTTTGCCACGCTGATCGATAGCCAGTACTGTGCCTGGCTCCAGTCCATCGCGGGCGCCACGATCCAGTACCACCACCTGGTACTGGCCGACCTGTGAGACGCCTCCCATGACCGAGATGATGCTGCCTTTGACCTGCCTTTCGGGCGCTTTTGGATGGAAGGCCTCCATCGGTATGTCTTCACTGGTGGGGATCAGTCGATCACCTGCCAGGGTTTCAAGTTCGATGGCACCGAGTACCACAGTCGCCGGGTCGCCGGTGCGTGTCAGATCACCGCGGCCGACATAACGCGCCTCGTAGCCAAGAATTTCTCCACTATCCGCATCCTTGTAGGGCCCGCCGGGGCGGATAATATCGAAAGTGAGGTTGTCACTGTTGTCGATGCCCCGCACATAGGCCTTGATGTCGTTGCTGCCAATGACATGCTCATCATCGAAGGCGAGCACATAGGGAGCACCGTCCATCGCTTCCTTGTCCATTACATAGGGACGGCTGAGAAATTGATGAATGGCGTCGATGGGGATCGCTGGAATGGCGCCATCAAGTGGCGTGCTGCGTATTCGCGGCGAGAGTTTGACCACCGATCCGCGCTGCAGGCTAAGACGAGGTTGGCCGTTGACATAGGTCATAGTGATGATGTCGCCGGGATAGATCAGGTGTGGGTTCTCGATCTGCGGGTTGACGTGCCAGACATCTGGCCAGCGCCAGGCATCACGCAGGAATTGACCGGAGATGTCCCACAGGGTGTCGCCTTTCACTACCGTGTAGCGGTCCGGGTGGGCGGGATTGACCGCCACTGGATCTGCTGCAAGTGCCCCCAGGGCGATAGAAAGGCCGAAAATCAAGCTGACAATCTTGTGTCTGAGCGTAGGCATAGCGATCCCTATTGCGTTAGCGTGGTGGAATTATCAGGACTTTTTACCGGATCAGTGGTGTAGAATCCTGTATCATCATACTGTTAGCGAACTATCTTATATTCATACTATAGATTTACAGTGGCACAATGGCAATTCTAGACATACTCAATTTCCCTGATACCCGATTACGGAACCGGGCAAAACCCGTGGAACAGGTTGACGACTCTCTACAACGCTTAATCGACGACATGTTTGAAACCATGTACCAGGCCCCCGGTATAGGCCTCGCGTCGACCCAAGTCAATGATCTGCGGCGTGTGGTGGTGATCGATATCTCCGAAGAGCATGATCAACCTCTCTGTCTGATCAACCCCAAAATTCTTGAAACTTCGGGTGAGGAGGAGACGGATGAGGGGTGTCTCTCCGTTCCCGACGTCTACGAAAAAGTGGTTAGAGCGGAGCGAGTCCGTGTACGTGCCCTTAATCGTGACGGTGAATCCTTCGAATTGGATGCTGACGGCCTGCTGGCAGTTTGTATTCAGCATGAGCTCGATCATCTCGATGGTAAGCTGTTTATCGATTATCTCTCCGGTATGAAACGGCAGCGCATTCGCAAAAAACTGGAAAAGGAGAGCCGCCATAAACAGACACAGCAGCGCACCGACAAACGCGCCATCTGATGACCTCTATGGGCCGCACTAAGCGGCCCCTTCAACACAGGACTCTATCGGCTTTTCAGAAGATTGCTGAGAAACCTGTCGCAAACTGACCGATATTTCTGCGAATAAGATGGGCGCACCATGAGTGACAAGTTGAAAATCATATTTGCCGGTACCCCCGATTTTTCGGTGCCGCCGCTACAGGCACTGCTTGATTCGGGGCATCAGGTGGTAGCGGTCTATACTCAGCCGGATCGCCCATCCGGTCGTGGGCGTAAGCTCACCGCCGGGCCGGTGAAACAGTTGGCGCTGGAGCAGGATGTGCCGGTGTACCAACCCAAGAATTTCAAGGCCGAGGAGGATCTGGTAGCCCTCGAAGCACTCGATGCAGATCTGATGGTAGTGGTCGCCTACGGCCTGTTGCTGCCCCAGCGGGTGCTGGATGCGCCGCGCTTGGGTTGCATCAATATCCACGCCTCTCTGTTACCGCGCTGGCGTGGTGCGGCACCCATTCAGCGGGCGGTATTGGCGGGGGATAGCGAAAGCGGTGTCACCATCATGCAGATGGAGGCGGGACTCGATACCGGCCCCATGCTACTGAAGAGAGCCACACCTATCGCTGAAAATGAGACCGGAGGCTCTCTCCACGACCGCCTCTCACCCTTGGGTGCTGCGGCGTTGCTGGACGCACTGCCGGGCATTGCTGCCGGTAGCCTGGAGTCGCAGGTTCAGGATGATGCAGAGGCCAACTACGCGAGCAAGTTGGATAAGGCTGAATCGAAGATCGACTGGCAACGTCCTGCGCTGGAGCTGGATCGTCAGGTGAGGGCGTTTAATCCCTGGCCGGTGGCTCAGGCACAGCTGGAGGAGAAAGTTTTGCGTATCTGGGAGTCCGTGGTTGTCCCCGGTGGGGAAGGTGAGGCGCCCGGCAGGGTGGTCTCTTGCAGCCGTGAGGGTGTGGACGTGGCTACCGCTGATGGTTTGCTGCGTATCCTCAAACTGCAGCTGCCGGGAAAACGGGCGATGAGCACGGCCGACTTCGTCAATGCCCACGACCTGACGGGGCAGCAACTTGGCTGAATCACACTACAAGGGCCGCAATCTAGGCAATCCACGAGTGGCAGCGGCAAAAATTTTGCGCCAGTTGACACAGGGGCACTCACTCTCCGAGCTGCTGGACACCGGGCTCAATGGTGTATCACCCCGTGATCATGCCCTGGTAAAAGAGTTCTGCTTTGGTGTTGCCCGTCACTGGGGGCGACTGGAGGCACTCTCTGCCCAGTTGCTGAGTACACCGATAAAGTCCAAGGAGGGGGAGGTCAAGATGCTGATATTGCTTGGCCTCTATCAACTGATCTACATGCGTACGCCCCCCCATGCGGCGGTGGGTGAGACGGTGGAGGCGGCACACCTGCTGAATAAAAAATGGGCGGTGGGGCTGATCAATGCTGTACTGCGGCGTTTTCAGCGTGAGAGTGACGCACTGCTCAGTGAGGTGGATCGTAAAGATGAAGCCCGTTATGCCACCCCTGGGTGGCTGTTGAAACAGCTTAAAAGTGCATGGCCCGATGAGTGGCAGGCCATTGTTGAGGCAGCTAACAGTCATCCACCAATGAGTCTGCGGGTGAATCTTTCGCGTATCAGTCGGGACGACTACCTTGAGCAGTTGCAGCAGGCAGAGATAGCGGCACAGCCGATCCCCGCCACCGAGGGGGGGGTGTGCCTGGCGCAACCGTTGGACGTGAGCCGGCTGCCGGGGTTCAATGAGGGCATGGTATCGGTACAGGACGGTGGTGCTCAGCTGGCTGCAGTGTTACTCGATCCACAGCCGGGGCAGCGACTGCTGGATGCCTGTGCGGCTCCAGGCGGTAAAACATGCCATCTCCTGGAGCTGGTTCCTGAAGGGGTGGAGCTTACCGCCTTGGATATCGATGAACGGCGTCTTGTTCGGGTTGAGCAGAACCTTCAACGACTGGGGTTGAGTGCCCGGGTCAGCCAGGGGGATGCAGGTGATCCCAAAGGAGCATGGGCGGAGACGGCTTATGATCGCATTCTTCTCGATGTGCCCTGCTCGGCCACCGGCGTGATTAGGCGTCACCCGGATATCAAACTGCTGCGCCGGGCTGATGATATCGCAACGCTGGTAGTGGCTCAGCGCCAGATACTCGATGCGGTCTGGCCCCTGCTGAAGAGGGGGGGTATGCTCCTCTATGCCACCTGCTCGCTGTTGCCACAGGAGAATGATGAGCAGGTGACGCACTTTTTATCGGCTCACGAGGATGCTCGGGAGCGCCCAATAGATGCGTCCTGGGGGCATCGCCGTTCGGTAGGACGGCAGACCCTGCCGGGAGAGGCGACGATGGATGGTTTTTTCTATGCTTGTCTGGAAAAGGTGTAGTGCTTGAGAGAGATAGGGTGGAGGTTAACTAGTACTCTCCGGCTGCTCCTATGGCTGCTGCCGGTAGCCGTGCTGGCGGATGATTTTCAGATCAGCGGCCTTGAAGCGCGCCTGGTGGACGATGCCTATGTCGTTGATGCGGTTATCGACTACAACTTCTCAGAAGAGGCATTGGATGCGTTGCAAAACGGTGTCCCCCTGACGCTGGAGATGCATCTACAGCTGCGCCGTGACCGGGCCTGGATATGGGAATCGGATCTGGTGGATGTGAGGCTGCGTTACCAGGTTCGTCACCACGCCTTGACCGGGCTCTATCAAGTGGTTGATCTGCAGTCCAAGGGGAAGCAGAATTTTGCCACCCGGGAAGCGGCCCTGGTAGCCCTTGGCAGACTTTCAGACGTTCCCTTGATCAAGCAGGAGAAACTGCGTAGCGGGGAGTCATATCGGCTATCGCTAAAATCGGCACTGGATATCGAGGCGCTGCCTCTGCCCCTGCGTCCAATGGCCTATCTATCATCTGCCTGGAATCTCTCCAGTGATCGCAGCATATGGTCCTTGAAGCCATAAAACGGAAATATACCGGAATCCTGCCAGTGCTTCTGCTGCTGGCATTGGTGCTGGTCTCCCTGCATTTCATGAGCGGCTCTCTGCAGAGCAGGGAGGAGCTGAGCCGCCTCTTCATTCCACTACTTGTTGCCAGTGTGCTCGGCCTCTTCTCACTGATTGTGGTGGTGGGGGTGAATATTGTTCAGCTGGTGATACGTTACCGCAGGCAGGCAAGTGGGTCCCGCCTCACTCTGAGGATAGCCGCCATGTTCGTGGTTATCTCTCTGGCGCCGGTGGCGGTGGTCTACTACTACTCGCAGCAGTTTTTGATGCAAGGGGTGGATAGCTGGTTCGATGTACAGATCGACCAGGCAATGGAGGACGCCCTCAGTCTCAGCAAGGCATCGTTGGACCTCTATAAGCGTGAACGGCTAAAGACCACGGCACAGCTGTTGGCGGAGGTCTCAGGCAGTTCAATTCTTGGTATCAGCCTTAGCCTGGACGACCTGCGCGAACGGTTCGGTGCCTCGGAACTGGTGCTGCTGGAGCTGTCCGGCCGGGTGATCGCCAGTGTCAATGCAGATCCTGGTATTCTGGTGCCGAGGAAACTCGATACCGTCACTCTACAGCAGGTGCGCAGGGGAAGTGACTTTGTCACCCTTGAGCCCAGTGACGATGGAGCCGGACCGATGGAGGTGCGGGTGGTGGTGGGTGACGCGCTACGTGGGCGGATACTGCAGGCGTCCTATCCCACTTCAGCTAATCTCACCGAGCTGACAGAGCGTGTGCAGGGTGCCTACAGCAGATATAAGGAGCTCTCGTTCCTGCGCAAGAGCTTGAAAAACACCTTCACTATGGCCTTGGCGATGGTGCTCCTGTTCAGTCTGTTGGCCGCCATCTGGCTCGCCTTTTTCACCGCTCGTCGCCTGGTGGCGCCGATTGCAGAGATTGCCGACGGTACCCGTGCCGTGGCTCAGGGGGACTACGACAAGCAACTGACGCTGCCAAAGACCGGGGATGAGCTGGGCTTTCTTGTCTCGTCATTCAATGCCATGACACGCCGCATCGCCCTGTCCCGGGATGAAGCAGCACGCAGCCAGCTTCGGGTAGAGGCTCAGCACGCCTATCTGGAGACGGTGCTGGGGCGCCTCTCATCCGGTGTGGTGGCGCTGGACGCTGATGGGCGCATTCGGACCGCCAATCAGGCGGCCTGTGATATTTTACAGGTCGATCTGCTGGAGTTCAGTGGTCGCTCACTGGAGCTCCTCGCCGAGGTCAGCCAGCCGCTGTCCCAGTTTGTCGATTCCATCAAGGGAGCGGTGGAGGCGGATCTGCGAGACTGGCGGGAACAAGTGACTCTGTTTGGCGGCGAAGGGCGCCAGGTGCTGCTCTGTCGCGGCACCCCGCTGGCCCAACCCGATGATGAGTCGGAGGGGTATAGCCTGGTCTTTGACGATATCACCACTCTGATCACGGCCCAGCGCGATGCTGCTTGGGGTGAGGTGGCGCGGCGTCTGGCCCATGAGATCAAGAATCCCCTGACGCCGATCCAGCTCTCGGCAGAGCGTCTGCGCCATCGCTATTTGAAGACGATGCAGGGTAAGGACGCCGAGGTAATGGATCGTGCCACCCACACCATCGTGCAGCAGGTCGATGCGATGAAGGATATGGTCAATGCCTTTTCCGACTATGCACGTCCACCGAAAATAAACTTAGAGCCTCTGGTTTTCGACCACCTTGCCTCGGAGGTGCTGGACCTCTACCATAGCGCCGGTTTTGACTCAGAGCTTGAGATCGATCTGCAGGCGCCGGGGCTGCAGATCAAGGCAGATCCTGGGCGGCTGCGGCAGGTGCTGCACAATCTGATAAAGAATGCCCGGGAGGCGGTGGCGGCTGTAGACGCTCCCTGGATCCAGGTGGCCTCCCATGGCAAAGAGGATGCCGGACACTGCTTTATCGAGCTGCGGGTGACAGATAACGGTCACGGTTTTGATGAAGAGACTATCGGTCGGCTGTTTGAGCCTTATGTCACTACCAAAACCAAGGGGACCGGCCTCGGTCTGGCGGTGGTGAAGAAGATTGTTGAGGAGCACGGCGGTATTGTCTGGGCGGAGAATCGCCCGGAGCGAGGTGCCTGCGTCGTTCTGCGCTTGCCGGTGACCGGCAGAGTTGAAGAGATTCCTGAGAGGAGAGAGAAAGCATGAGTGCACCGCGCATTCTGGTGGTGGATGACGAGCCTGATATCCGTGCCCTGGTACAGGAGATCCTGCAGGATGAGGGGTATCAGGTGGCGGTTGCCGAAGATGGGGAGAGTGCCCGCAAGGCGCTACGGGAGAGGCGTCCTGATCTGGTACTGCTGGACATCTGGATGCCTGACATCGATGGCATCTCTCTGCTCAAGGAGTGGTCCGAGGGGGATGGACTGCCCTGTCCGGTAGTGATGATGTCTGGTCATGGCACGGTGGAGACGGCGGTCGAGGCGACCCGTTTCGGCGCCTATGATTTCCTTGAAAAGCCGCTCTCATTGGCGAAACTGCTGCTTACCGTCGAGCGTGCCCTGGAGGTGGATAAACTGCAGCAGGAGAATATCGGCCTGCGGCGGCAGACCTCTCATGTAGTTGAACCAACCGGTAAAAGTGCCTTGATTCAGCGGCTGCAGGAACAGGTGAAGCGGATCGCTCAGCACGATACCTGGGTGTTGATTAACGGCGAAGCCGGAAGCGGTCGTGAAACCTTTGCCCGCTACCTTCACGCCCAGAGTGTGCGCCGTGAGCTGCCGTTTATTGATGTCGGTGTCTCATCAATCGCCAAGGGGAACTCAGCTCGGGAGCTGTTTGGCAGTGAGGAGGGTGACCATATCCACTACGGTGCGCTGGAACAGGCGCGTGGCGGCACACTGTTTCTCGATGAGTTGGCTGATATGGATGAAGAGACTCAGAGCCAACTGCTTGGTGCCCTCGACAGTGGCTCCTTCCTTCGTGTCGGAGGCAGGGAGCCGGTGCAGATCGATGTCCGCATTATTGCCGCTACCCAACATAACCTTGAGGAAGAGGTGCAGTCGGGTAGCTTTCGTGAGGATCTCTTCTACCACCTCAATGTGGTGCCCCTGCGGATACCACCCTTACGGGAGCACCGTGAGGATGTGCCGGAGCTACTCAACTACTATGTCGATCACTATGTCTCCCACGAGAAACTCCCCTATCGCCACTTCGATATGGGAGCCCAAAACTACCTGCGCAACTACACTTGGCCCGGCAATGTTCGCGAGCTGAAAAACCTGGTTCAACGGCTGCTGATCCTCGGTGCAGGGGAGGATATCACCCAGAATGAGGTGGAGGGTGCACTGGGTGGCGTGGAGATGACTTCAGGGGCCGTTGCCTCTTTTCCTGTTTCTTTCGACCTGCCGTTACGCCAGGCACGGGAGGCCTTCGAGAAGGCTTACTTGGAGTACCATCTTGAAAAGCACAACGGCAACGTCAGTCAGATCGCTCAGGCGGCGGGAGTTGAACGCACCCATCTCTACCGCAAGCTGCGGGCAGTGGGAATTGAGATTAAGGAACGGCGCTGAGCTGCAGCTTAGTTTTAATGCCAAAAGTTTAGGTGTTGATCGGTCATCTTTTCCGAGAGATAAAGGTCGGCACGCCCAGCATTTTTGTGACGTCTAATCTCCCACGCCTGAGGCAATAGTAAGTATTGAATAATACAGGGGAAAATCACCTCCTGCAGGTGTGATAAGTGTGCATTATCAGCGTATAATTACGACGTTGGCATGGTGATTTTTTCTCTGACCTCTATACGCCGTTGTCCTAATGAATTGCAGCAGCTGCAGCCACATCCTTCCTTCTGAAGATTCTCTCTTCTGTCCACACTGCGGCGAAAAACTTGAAAAAGAGGACTGCTGTTGTGTTTGCGGAAAACCCTATCTGCCAAATGCCAACTTCTGTGATCGTTGCGGCTCCCCTGTAGAGAGGGCGAAAGCACCGGATCAGCAGCTGTTTGCCGAGCCGCTGGGGGAAGAAGAGGACCACCGCGGCAAGGTCTACCACACCCGTGAAGTAGCCCTTGGTATCGTCTATGAAGATTGGGCGTTGATCCATGGTGGAGAGTTTGTCATGGGGTCACCTGTTGATGAGTTGTATCGCTTCGACTACGAGCGTCAGCATCAGGTGCAGGTCAATAGCTTTGAGCTGATGAAAACACCGGTCACTTTCGCCATGTATGACGCCTATTGTGATGTCCACGATATCGTCAAGCCAAAGGATGAGGGTTGGGGGCGCGGTAACAGGCCGGTGATCAATGTCAGCTACTGGGATGCTATAGACTACTGTAGTTGGTTAAGAAAGGTGACTGGCTGGATGATCCGTCTGACCACCGAGGCGGAGTGGGAATACGCCTGTCGTGCCGGTACAGGCACTCCCTTCTCAACCGGTGAAACTATCAGCAGCGACCAGGCGAATTTTGACGGCACTTTCATTTATGGCAAGGGAGAGGGGGGGATAAAGCGTGGCATGACGACACCTGTGGGTCAGTTTGCACCCAATCCCTGGGGGCTTTACGACATGCACGGTAATGTCTGGGAGTGGTGTTCGTCGGAGTATGAAAATGACTATAACGGCTTGGAACAACTCAGTGCCTGTCGTGCTGCCGATAACCACAATCCCCGGGTGGTGCGCGGCGGCTCCTGGTACAACGTTCCAGGCAGTCTGCGCTCCGCCTCGCGCAACAAGCTGGCTCCCGACCTCCACTTTCTGAAAGTGGGTTTCCGCATCGTCCGCGAAATCAAATAGCCGAAGCTGTCAGAAAGGTTTCACGCACAGGCCCATTTTGATGTGACTCCAGTCCGGCAAGTGGCAGCACTATACTATTTGCTATCTCGTCGGTAGGTTAATAATAAAATTTGGCGCCCTTGTATCTTTGCGCGAGAAATATAAGTGCCGAAATAAACAAAGCCACGTCCAAATCACTTTGGGCGTGGCTTTATCAGTGGTGCAGATGTAGGTCAGATCGCCAGATACTGATGGCGCATATCTTCGTCGTCGAGCACCTCTTGAGCAAGCCCGTCAAACACCACTTGACCCATATCGAGGATGATAGCGCGGTCGGCCAGCCTGAGGGCTGCGACTGCATTCTGCTCGACGATGATGGTGGTGATGCCTTGCTTCTTGATGCCATCGACAATTCGCTCAATCTCATGAACGATTACCGGTGCCAGTCCCTCATAGGGCTCGTCCAGCAACAGGAGTTTGATGTCACGGGCGAGGGCACGGGCCACTGCCAGCATCTGCTGTTCACCACCGGAGAGGGTGGTTGCCTCCTGCTCACGGCGCTCAGCCAAGCGCGGAAAGTGCTCGTAGATACGCTCTATGCTCCAGCCAATGGGCGGGGCGATCTGCGCCAGGATCAGATTCTCTTCGACGGTCATGCCGGCGATGATGCGGCGATCCTCAGGGACCAGGGCGACACCGTTCTGAGCGGCTTCATGGGAAGCCATGCTGTGCAGCGGCAGGTGGTCGAGCCAGATCTCACCGTGCATCACCTGGGGTGAGTCGACCCGCGCAATGGAGCGCAGCGTAGAGGTTTTTCCGGCACCGTTGCGGCCGAGGAGGGCAACGATTTCACCTTCACGGATATCGAAGCTGACGCCCTGGACGATATAGCTTTCACCATAGTAGGAGTGGATATCCCAGCAGGAGAAGAAGGCAGGATCTGAGCCCGTTCTGTTAACCGGGGATACGTGATGTGGCATTTTGTTATTACTCATAGCTCTGCTCCACCCAGGTAGGCCTCCTGTACCTTTGGATTACCGCGGATTTCGTCGGGGGCGCCCGAAGCGATGATACGGCCCTGGGCCAGTACGCTTATCCTGTCAGCCAGGCTGAATACCACGTGCATGTCGTGCTCGATGATGATCTTGGTCATACCGCCCTCTTTGATCTTTTTTAGCAGGTCAATGGTGCGGTTGGTGTCGTGACGCGCCATGCCGGCGGTGGGTTCGTCGAGCAACAGCAGGCGCGGACGCTGGACCAGGCCCATGGCCAGCTCCAGGCGGCGTTTATCGCCCCGTGACATGCTGCCGGCACGATTAAGCACCTGATCACCGAGACCCATCTCCTGCAGGGTGCGCATGGCATCCGCTTCGATCTCGCTCTCTGTGGCCATATTGGCGAAGGGGTTGAACTTGAAGGTGCCGTCACGTTTTGCCAGTGCCGGTATCATCACGTTCTGCAGTATGGTCAGGTCGGGGAAAATTTCCGGGGTCTGGAATACTCGTACCATGCCTGCATGGTTGATCTCATGGGGCTCCATGCCGATCATGTTCTTACCCTCGAACTCGACGGTGCCGTTGTCCGGTTCGAGGCGGCCGATACAGACATTGAGCAGGGTTGACTTACCGGCGCCGTTGGGGCCGATAATGGCGTGGATCTTACCCTCTTCGATATCAAGATTGATATCTCCCAGGGCGTGGAGGCCACCGAAGGTTTTGTCGACGTTCTTGATGCTTAATACGATATTGCTCATAACGTCACTCCTTCTCCACTTGCGGCTGGTCTGCCGGGTCTGATTGTTTTGAGATATTTCTCACATAGGCTGTTGTGCGGCGGATGCCCTCCATCACGCCTCCCGGTAGGAAGATCACCACCAGCATAAAGAGCAGGCCAAGGGTCAAATGCCACCCTTCTCCAACAAACTCGCTGCTGACAGCGACGGCCATATTCTCAAGCCATTGCGGCAGAAAGGTGAAGAACTGATGAAGTATATCTTCATTGAGGGCGGAGAAGATGTTCTCAAAATACTTGATGATAGTGACGCCAAGCAGTGGGCCTACTAATGTGCCTGCACCGCCGAGGATGGTCATCAGTACCACTTCGCCCGATGCGGTCCACTGCATGCGCTCGGCACCTGCCAGGGGATCGGTTACCGCCATCAGCGAACCTGCCAGACCGGCGTACATACCGGAGATAACAAACGCAGATAGCAGGTAGGGCCGGGTGTTGAAGCCGGTGTAGCGCATGCGTGTCTGGTTGGATTTTATCGCCTGTAGCTTCAGCCCGTAAGGAGAGCGGAAAATACGCAAGGAGATAAAGAAGGCGACGATCAGTATGGCGGCACAGAAGTAGAAGCCGGAGTAGCCACTCATCTCCATGCCAAAAAGGGTGGTAGAAGGGAGTCCTTCCGCCGCCGGACCATCAAAAATGCGCAGATCCTGCTTGGTCAGTTGTAGACCGGTTTCACCGTTGGTGATAGGTGTCAGTACCGAGTAGGCAAGGTTGTATGACATCTGGGCAAAGGCCAGGGTCAGGATCGAGAAGTAGATGCCCGAGCGACGTAGACTGACATAGCCGATGACGGCTGCAAATACGCCCGCTAACAGTGTACCGAAAACCACTGCAGGCAAAACATTCATAGTTAACAGCTTGAACGACCAGACCGCCGTGTAAGAACCGACACCGAGAAAAACGGCATGGCCAAACGACAGGTAGCCGGTCAGTCCAAAGAGAATGTTAAAGCCGATGGCGAAGATACCGAAGATGGCAAATTTCTGCAGCAGATCCGGATAAGAGGCACCGATGGGAGAGAGCCAGACAGGAGCTGTCAGGACAACGGCGGTGAAGAGGGCCATGACGACCCAGTTGTTCTTGAGAGATAACGAGTTCATATCAATCCTCCATCACACCTTTACGTCCCATCAGGCCGCGAGGTCTGACCAGGAGGATGACAATTGCAACCAGATAGATAATGATCTGATCGATGCCTGGGATGATGGCTTTAACTTCATTCATGGATGCAAATGATTGCAGGATGCCGAGCAGGAAACCGGCGGCGACGGCACCCCCAAGGGAACCCATGCCGCCTACCACCACCACAACAAAGGAGAGGACTAGAAAGTCCATCCCCATATGGTAGTCGGGAGGCAGGATCGGGGCGTACATCATCCCTGCGAGGCCGGCAACCACTGCCGCAATACCAAAGACAATGGTGAAGCGCCTCTCCACATTGATACCCAGCAGGCCGACGGTTTCGCGGTCATGCATGCCAGCGCGTACCACCATACCGAAGGTGGTGAACTGGAGGAAGGCGAAGACGGCGAAGATGATCATTCCTGAGAAGGCCAGATAGATCAGGCGCCACCAGGGGTAGACGACGGATTCGCCCAGCCCGAATAGTATGCCGATAGCGGCGCTACCGGAAACGATATCGGGTGCCGGGGTGGGGATCGGGTTGGCACCGAAAAAGGATTTAATGATCTCCTGTAGCACGATGGCAAGGCCGAAAGTGACCAGAATTTGCTCAGCGTGAGGACGTTTATAAAAGTGGCGGATCAGACCGCGCTCCATGGTGATGCCAATCAACAGCATCACCGGGATCGTCAGTAGAATCGATATCGGCACCGACCAGTCGATTATAAAGGTGCCGAAGTCCCCCCACCAGATCTCCAGGTAGGGCTGCTCTTTGAAAGCATCAAAAAAGGTGATGCTCTCATCTTTTATCTGCTTCGATATGGTCAGTAGCTTCTGCATGGAGACTGCGCAGAAGGCGCCGAGCATGAAAAGCGCCCCATGGGCGAAGTTGACCACGCCCAGCGTTCCGAAAACGAGTGTCAGGCCAAGGGCGATCAGCGCATAAGCGCCACCCTTGTCGAGACCATTTAATATTTGAAGAAAAATAGCGTCCATTACCGTCTACACAACTGTATGGAGGAAAGGGCCGAGGGAAATTACCGGTGACCGGTAATTTCCCCCGCATAACAGGCGGCCGCCCGAAGGCGGCCGCCTGACCATTGGCAGGTTCTATTAAACCTTGTAAGGACCGAGTTCGCCACCAAAGATTTTGGCATCGTACTCAACCTGGGCGCGAGGAACCACCTGCTCAACCTTCAGAACGTCGAAGGAGGAGGATGGGTTCTGGTTGCCTCGTACTACCAGTACGTCCTTGAACGCCTGATGGTCTTCAGCACGATACTCGGTGGCACCGTTACCGCCGCCATCGAACTTGTGACCTTCCAGCTGTTTGATTACCTCAGGTGGGTAGAAGGTGCCGGCCCGCTGACAGGCATCTGCATACTGCAGCGCCTGAACGTAGCAGGTGTGAGCTGCCTGTGAGGGTGGGAAACCGTACTCCTGGCCGAAGGATTTGACGAATGCCTTGGAGCCTTCATCCGACAGAGACCAGTGCCAGTTGGTAGAGCCGAGGATGCCTTTGATGTTGTCGCCGGCGCCCTGTGCCATCAGGCGGGAGAAGAGAGGTACAACGATCTCGAAGTTCTTACCGTTGACCTGTTTGTCACGCAGACCGAACTGGGTCGCCTGGGTAAGGGAGTTGATCATATCCTTACCGTAGTGGTTAAGGATTAGCACGTCTGCACCCGAGTTCAGTACCGGAGTGATGTACTGGGAGAAGTCACCCGCGCCAACAGGGGTTTTTACCGTGGCGGTGGTTTTCCAGCCCAGAGCTTCAGTGGTGTTTTTGATTGACTCTTCCTGAGTCCAGCCCCAGGTGTAGTCAGCGGTCAGATGGTACGCTTTACGGTCGGTGCCAAACTCTTTCTTCAGAACTGGACCCAGTGCAGCACCGGACATATAGGCGTTGAAGAAGTGGCGGAAACCGTAACGACGCTTGTCCTTACCGGTAGTGTCATTGGAGTGAGTCAGGCCGGCCATGAACATAATGCCCATCTCCTGGCAGAGACCCTGTACGGCGATAGCCACGCCGGAAGAGGAGCCGCCTGAGATCATCAGGGCGCCATCTTTCTCGATCATACGCTTGGCAGATGCACGTGCGGCATCAGATTTGGTCTGGGTGTCACCCGTTACATACGCAACTTTTTTGCCGAGAACGCCATCACCTTTCAGGGTTAGTGGCTTCATGGTGTTGAGCATGCCGCCGTCACCCTCGCCATTGATGTGCTTGACCGCCAGCTTGTAGGCGCGCAGCTCATCTGCACCCTCATCAGCATAGGCGCCGGTCTGGGGTACGTTGAAACCAAAGACAGCAGATTTGGCGTTACCGGGGTTGTTGCGGAAATCGGCAGCCCACGCATCTTTCATAAAGAACATCGGCATGCTGGTTGCGGCCAGAGCGCCGGCGCTAACTTTCATAAAGCCGCGACGGGACAGCTCGCTGGTTTTCTTGTCAGTCATCTATCTCTCCTCTCATGGGGCGAAAGGCCCCTTTTTGACGTAAATTTTTATTACCATACCGCGGCCTTTCCAATTTAGTAGATAGTTTTCGACACCATCCAACATCATCGAGCCACGCATCTTATGTGTCGCACTATATCGTCCGTGAATACAAAATATAGTACGAAGCCGGTAATAAAATAGATCTTTTGAATTATATTTTTGATATATCGCTCCGCCATTGGCGGGTGATATCCAAAATTGGAAAGGATACAGAGCGAAAATTGTGCCAGTTGCGCAATTCTATTCATATCAAGTGGATAGGTGATGAGAAATATGTAGTGTTACCCTTAAGATGTTACTTAGGGTAACAACGCGTTTCCTTAAGTAACACAATCTATTTCTGGTGATTTTGTCATTCAGTGGCATTTAGGTGAGGAAAACTTTCTGTAACGGTTTTCCTGCAGGGCGGTTACGCAGTATTATTCGGCTGTTCCGGTACAGGCGCTTAAGCAGAAAAATGAAGATAATAATATTAGGTGCAGGGCAGGTGGGTACTTCAGTGGCCAATAATCTGGTTTCTGAAGCTAACGATATCACCGTGGTGGACCAGGATCCCGAGCTGCTTCAGGCGTTGCAGGACCGCCTCGATCTACGCACTGTCCAGGGACATGCAGCTCATCCCGATGTACTAATGCAGGCGGGCGCCGAGGATGCGGATATGATCCTCGCTGTGACCAATAGTGATGAAACCAATATGGTCGCCTGCCAGGTGGCCTATACCCTGTTTCATACGCCGACAAAGATTGCCCGGGTACGAGCTCTGGGGTTTACAAAGTATCCACAGCTGTTTAAAGGCGATGCATTGCCGGTGGATGTGCTGATCAGCCCGGAGCAGCTGGTCACCGAGTACATCATGAGAATGATCAAACACCCGGGCGCCCTGCAGGTACTCGATTTTGCCGGTGGCCGCGCGCGTTTGGTGTCGGTACGTGCATACCACGGTGGTACGCTGGTAGGACATGAGTTGCGCGACCTCCACTGGCATATCCCCCATGTCGATGCGCGTATAGCCGTTATCTACCGCCAGGGGCAGGCCATCTCTCCTAAGGGCGATACCGTTATTGAAGTTGATGATGAGGTCTTTTTTATCGCTGCCTCAGAAAATATCAGCTTGGTGATGAGTGAGTTGCGGAAATTAGAAAAGCCATATAAACGGCTTATTTTTGCAGGCGGCGGCAATATAGGAAAGCGGCTTGCAAGTGCGCTGGAGCGCAATTATCAGGTAAAGCTGATTGAGTGTGATAAGAGTAGAGCTCAGAGGGTAGCCGAGGACCTGCCAAAAACTATCGTCCTTCACGGTGATGTCTCTGATGAAAGCCTGCTGCTTGAGGAGAATATAGAGGATACCGATCTCTTCTGTGCCGTCACAAATGATGATGAGGCCAATATCCTCTCTGCCATGCTGGCCAAGCGATTGGGGGCGCGCAAGGTGATGGCGTTGATCAATCGCAGTGCCTATGTGGATATGGTGCAGGATGGCCCTATCGACTTTGCCATCTCGCCTCAGCAGGCTACCATCGGCACGCTGCTGACACATGTGCGCCGGGGTGATGTGGTGATGGTGCACTCCCTACGTGGTGGTACATCCGAGGCCATTGAGGCAGTCGCTCACGGTGATCCTGTCTCTTCCCAGGTCGTGGGTCGGGCAGTTGAAAATATCGACCTACCGCCCGGTGCAAATATTGGTGCCATCGTGCGTGGTAGTGAGGTATTGATTGCCCACCATGACACGGTGATTCGGAAGGAAGACCACGTCATTCTGTTTCTTGTGGACAAACAGCACATTTCAGATGTTGAGCGTCTGTTCCAGGTGGGTATCACATACCTGTGAAAGGCTTGTTTAAACTCTACCTGCCACCACTCAAGGGGGCTTTAACGCTTCTACGGTTTGAGTGTGCGATAGTCCTTTTGAGGGAGTGCCGGCAATAATGCACTTCAATGTTGTGCAGCGCATTCTCGGTATCCTGTTGATGCTCTTCAGTCTGACCATGCTGCCTCCTGCAATCGTCTCATTTTGGTATGGTGACGGTGCGAGTACAGATTTTCTCATCGCCTTTTTGATCACTTTTCTAGCTGGTGCCCTCGCGCGCGCTCTGGTGCGTGGCAAGCAGCATGAACTGCGGTTGCGAGACGGGTTTATGGTGGTGGTGCTGTTCTGGAGTGTGCTTGGGTTGACTGGCGCCCTGCCATTTATGCTCTCGAGCAATCCACATATGTCTCTGGTGGACTCTGTCTTTGAGTCAATTTCCGGCCTGACCACCACCGGTGCAACGGTGATTGTCGGTCTTGATGAGTTGCCCCGTTCGATCCTCTACTATCGTCAGCAGCTACAGTGGCTTGGCGGCATGGGTATTATCGTGTTAGCGGTGGCAGTACTGCCGATGCTGGGTATCGGTGGTATGCAGCTCTATCGTGCTGAGACTCCGGGACCAATGAAGGATTCGAAGCTGACACCCCGCATCACTGAGACGGCGAAGGCGTTGTGGTATATCTATCTTGGCCTCACCATCGCCTGCGCACTCGCCTACTGGGCGGCCGGTATGACACTTTTTGATGCCATCGGGCACTCTTTTGCCACCATTGCCATCGGTGGGTTCTCCACCCATGACGCCAGCATGGGCTACTTCGACAGCACGTTGATCGAAATGATAGCTGTAATTTTTCTGCTTCTCTCCGGTGCTAATTTCGCTCTCCACTTCGTTGCCTGGCGGCGGCGCAATCCAATGGTCTACCTGCTCGATAGCGAGTTTCGCTTCTATGTGGCGGTGTTGATGGTGGTTGCCTTGGTGGTCTCCTTGGTGCTCTACCTTACAGGCACCTATGAGTGGAATGAAGCGGTGACCAAAGGGGTGTTCCAGGCGGTTTCCATTGGAACGACCGCCGGTTTTACAACGGCTGATTACTCAGTCTGGCCAGGTGTGGTCGCGATTATTTTACTTTTCTCCAGCTTTGTCGGTGGCTGTGCCGGTTCCACAGGTGGTGGCATTAAGGTGATCCGTTTCCTGCTGCTGATCAAACAGGGATTGCGCGAGATTACCCGTCTGATCCACCCCAGTGCCCAGATCCCTATCCGTGTCGGTGACAAGACGATTCCAAGCCGGGTGGTAGAGGCGGTATGGGGCTTTTTCGCTCTCTATGTGGCTAGTTTTATCTTCATGTACCTTGCGCTTGCACTCACCGGCCTGGATCTGATGACGGCATTTTCGGCGGTTGCCGCCTCTATCAATAATCTGGGCCCCGGGCTAGGGACGGTAGGCACCAACTACGGTCAGCTCAACGACCCGGCAAAGTGGATTCTCTGCTTTGCCATGATGTTGGGTCGGCTGGAGATCTTTACCTTGTTGGTGTTGCTGACGCCCGCCTACTGGCGGAAGTAAGCTTCTCTCCATAGCTCTTCCCGGTTGCCCCTGAAACTCCGCCGGAAATAAACATACATGGCTATGCATAATCCTGAAGTCGGTTCCAGGAGCGAACTTCATTTCTATCGAGATGGTTTTCAGGATTATTGTACGGAGCCAGTTCAACATAAATATGACTCGTAATTCACTCTTTGCAGCTAAATAGCCAGGCATTGAACGTGAATAATTACCAAGCGCTTGTTCAGGTACTTCGCAATATGGGGAGTAGGGCAAATATTTGCGTTCATACGCGTCTATTTGCACCCAATATTGACCTGTTTTCTTCTATCGTTGGCTGAGCATCAAGGGTAATCAGAATAGTCTTTACTATTCTGAGGGATTACCCATAAGAGTCATTCAGTGCTTGCTGAAACAGCTGGTGCAGAGTGGTGCGGTCTATCGGCTTGATGACAAAAGCGAAGGCGCCACCTAAGCCGACTTCGTTCTCAGTTACGCGGCCGCTGCAGAGGATCACCGGTAGCCCGGGAAGCTGTTGCTGGAGGCGCGCAAGCAGCTCGGTGCCACTGCCGTCGGGAAGGTCGTAGTCGAGCAGGGCAAGATCGAAAAGTCGCTCTTCCAATGCTGCCTCCGCTTCGGTGCAGCTGCTCACTGCCGTCACAAGATAGCCCCGCTCCTCAAAATCCCAGCTTAGCATCTGCCGTAGGGAGCGGTTGTCCTCGACTATCAGTAATCTGGTCACTGAACGTGTCACGGTAGTGTGCCAGTTATGCTGCCAGTGCGGCTTTAAGCTTGTTACGGGCACGAAACAGGCGAGTGCCGACACCGGCGGAGGTGATCCCCAGTTGCTTGGCAATCTCGCGTTGTGAGTAGCCTCCAATGACCTTCTTCATCAGAGGCTCGCGGTACTTGTCAGGCAGTTCATCCATCGCTTGCCGCAGTACAAACGCCTCGGTGGAGGTGTCGTAGGGGGTGTGTTTCGCCTCCAGACTCTCCATCGGAATATCACTGAGTTCAAGGCGCTTTCGTTCAAAGCGTCGGGCATTTTCCCGTCGCAAGATGGTTAGTAACCACCCTTTGGCGGCCTTCGGATCCTGTAGACGGTCAATCGAGCGCCATGCACGCAACAGTGTCTCCTGGACCAGGTCTTCTGCTGTATGCCGGTCACCCGCCAGCCAGTAGGAGTAGCGCTCCAGATCGGGGGCGTAAGAGGCGATGAGTTGGTTGAAAAGGTGTTCTCGTCCATGACTGGTGTTGCGCCAGTCATCTTTTAAGGCAACAGTGCTCATTTTTGATCTCCTTGGGGTGGCATTCGAAATTGGGGATGGGCAAAATGCCAAAGCTCAAGAATCACCAGTGTTCCAAGCTTTTCACAACAATTTCCTGTTCTGTCCCTATATTGCAGTCACTGTGCCAACTCTTAATGAATCGAGTAAATAGCTGTTGAATCAGTCAGATGCATTTCATTTGCTGGATTACTGTCTGTGTGGTGCGAGCAAAGAATATAACGTTGCGTTACATTCGTGTTTATTGCTTCGTTACACGGTGGAGGGTGTTGAATGCGTCAAGGTTTGTTGGGAGCCTCAGGCTTGTTCAGAGGCTCCTCAAGGAAGCCGCAGTCTATGGATCGTGATAAAGAGAGGGGGAAGCGAGAGTGAAGGTGACAGGGCGGCGATGGTTCTGCTGTGAGATCTCCTTTAGCCGCCTGCTTAATTGATATCGCCTCTGCTTGACCTGTTCAGAGGTTTCTTAAGGATTAGCGTCGACGACGACCGGCCAGTTTGGGAGATTCAAAATTAACCTTTATTGTCTTGCCGTTATAGTCTTTACCATCCAGACCGGCAATGGCGGCACGAGCCTCATGGCCTTCCATTTCAATAAAGCCAAAACCTTTGCACTGGCCTGAGAAGACGTCTGTCACCAGCTTGGCCGAGCGTACCTTGCCAAATTCGGAAAACAGGGAGAGCAGCTCTTCTTCTTTAGTGCTGGCGGGTAAGTTGCCAATGAATAGTTTTTTCAATGCTCTTTTCCTTTGGGGGGCTGGTGCTAAGGTAAATTTTTTCCCAAAAAAGAACCCCGCTAATGCGGGGTTCTTGATATCGGGTTATCCGATGAGATCTTGCTTAGGCCGCAACTACGTTAGATGCCTGCAAGCCTTTGGGACCACTCTCTACCTCAAAAGTGACCGCTTGGCCTTCATTCAAGGTTTTGAAACCCGAACCCTGGATAGCGTTGAAATGTACAAAAACGTCTGCACCGCCATCATCCTGAGAAATAAAACCAAAACCTTTTGATTCGTTAAACCACTTTACTGTGCCTGTAGCCATATGACTTTTACCTGAAAAAAATTAACAATATTAGGGTGTTGCGTACAGGTAATGAAACGGGGAACTCAGGGGTATCACGAAGGAGCAACCATAACTGCCGATTACATAATCTGTAGCTTTGTACACTATAGGAGAATATTTTAGATTTTGCCAGAAATATAACTATATTTCAGTGAGATAAGCGATTGCTTATTAAGTTATAGGGCTCTTCAGCCAGCCCATGGCGGGGCGGCGGCTCAAAAAGTGATCGAGTACTTTCTGATTTTCCGGTCAAGGGCAGGCCTGGATATGCCGAGTATCTCACAGCTTTTCCCCTTGTGTCCCCCAGTGTGCTGGAGCACCAGGCGGATCTGCTCCTCCTCCACTTGATCAAGGGATTTTCCCACCTGCTCCAGGCTCTCGGTTGCGGCTGCCGGGAGCTTCTGTGGCAGGGTTAGCAGATCAGGGGTGATGATGCTGCCACGGCAACGCACCAGAGCCTGGGTCAGGAGGTTCTCCAGCTCCCGTACGTTACCCGGCCAGTGATGGCCCTGCAGTGCTTCCAGTGCCTGATCGGTGAGCTGAGAGGACGGCTTGTGTGTTTTACGGGCGATCTTGGCCAGCAGTGCGGGTACCAGAAGTGGGATATCCTCCAGGCGGTCACGCAGTGCGGGGATTTCAATAGTCACCACTTTTAACCGGTAGGCGAGATCTTCACGAAAGTTACCCGCCTGCACCTCACTGAAGATGTCACGGTGGGTGGCTGCTATGATTCTGGCGTTAGTCGTGATCAGACGGGTACCGCCGACACGTTCAAATGCCTGCTCCTGAAGCACGCGCAGCAGCTTTGTCTGCAGTGGCAAAGAGAGTTCGCCAATCTCATCGAGGAAGAGGGTGCCATCTTGTGCAAGCTCGAATTTCCCCGGTTTCCGGCCGACAGCACCGGTGAATGCCCCCTTCTCATGCCCAAACAGCTCGCTCTCCAGCAGGGTTTCGACAATAGCGGCGCAGTTGACTGCGATGAATGGACCACTCTTTTCGGAGTGTTGATGGATTAGGCGTGCCACCACCTCCTTGCCGGTGCCGGACTCACCGCTGATTAGAACGGCGGCATCACCGGTGGCGCTAAGGGCGATATCTTTGCTCACCTGAAGCATGGCGTTGCTACGCCCTATCAGATCACGGTCTGTCGGTACATCATCAGCCGGAAGGCGAAGTGCCTCCACTTCGCGTGAGAGGCGCCGTGCCTCCAGTACACGCTCAACGACAATCTGCAGCGCTTCGGTGTTGATCGGTTTATGGATAAAGTCGGCGGCGCCGCTCTTGATCGCCTGGATCGCCAACTCCAAGTCATGTTGGCCGGTCATCATGATCACGGGTTGGTCCGGGTTCAGCTCACGGACTTTTGTCAGCAGAGCCAATCCGGTGCCGTCTGGTAACTGTTGGTCCAGAAGCAGTAAGTCATAGCTGCTACTGCTCAGCTGTTGCAGACCATCCTGGCAGAGGTGAACACCGGTCACTTCAAAGCCCAGATCCTCAAAATGGAATTGCAGCATCTGATTGAGTCCGGCATCGTCTTCAATGATCAGCAGTCGTCTTGCCATGGTTCCTTTAGTGTCTGCTGTGAAGTCATCATCAGCCAGTTAACAGTGCATTAGAGTGTAACCGGAAATAAGGACGTGTGTGGAGAGCGGATTTCTGCTGTCACTCGATAGTGCCTGATACAAAGAGGTGGCACACAGTGGTTAAGGGGCGTAAATAAATGAGGAAGACATTACGCCTCATTGGTGATTAAAATCGCTGCTTTGAAGTTTCTTGGTTATTGGGTGAGTTGTAGATTAATCCTAAGCAGGGTGGACTGCCAGAGAAAATAGCCCAGAAAGCAGCTCCTGTTGCAAGGTCTGCTTAGCAAAGGTTGTATCTACCTAAAAGAGGCTGTTAATTGATGGCAGCAGGTAGAGAAGCAGCGCATAACGAATACCTTTACCGATGGCGATAAACAGCAGTGCCGGTGGCAGGCGAACGCCGGCCCAGCCAGCAGCGAGACAGAGGGGGTCGCCGATTACCGGCAGCCATGAGAGTAGCAGGAGTGGGCTGCCGTAGCGCTGTATATGTGCCAGCGCCTTCTGTTCCCGAGCTTTGTCGAGCGTGCGGTGGGGAAAGCTTCGTCGCAGTAGCCGGCCAAGAATCCAGTTGGTGATGCCGCCGAGGCTGTTTCCCAGGGTGGCAACGGCCCAGAGCATGACTGCCGGCGCCATCGCTTGGTGTGCGGCGTATACAAGTGCCGCTTCAGAGCCTCCAGGTAGTAGGGTGGACGCGAGAAAGCTACTGGTAAATAGAATCCAGAGCCCGGCCGGATCGATCATCTCTTTGGTAGCTTGAGGACGGCGAAGGCTAACGCAAGCCAGCCAAGTAGAAAGGAGATGCCACCAATAGGGGTGATTATGCCAAGGGCGCTGACACCCGTGAGCGCCATCAGGTAGAGGCTACCGGAGAAGAGGGTGATGCCGGTGAGGATTAGCCAGCCGCTACGGTTGATCCAGGGGGTGGTCATTTTTTCAGCCAGCATGCCGATAAACAGCAGTACCAGGGCATGGATGCCTTGATACTCAACCCCGGTTTGAAAGGCTTCGTAGAGTCGTGGTTCGATCTCACCACGCAGCATGTGGGCACCAAAGGCCCCGAGCGCTACAGTGAGGAAGCCGTTAATGGCGCCGAGAAAAAGAAACAGTCTGGTCATAATAATGAATCCGGCTATCTTCCGTGGGAGGATCGTCCCGGCACGATTATCGTGTTCCCGGGTGAAGCATCCGGGCTAGTGAATAATGGTCTTCCCAAGCTCCTCAAGGATACCGAGGACAATCTGCTCAGTCTGGCTGTTCATCCCCTTACATAGTTTGTCTGGATCGCGCTCACCGTTGATCAGTGGCCGTATCACGGCCGCCAGTTGCGTCATGGGGCCGCCGGCTCTGCTCATCTGTTCCGCCATCTTTGAGATCAGGGTCAGTGCTTCGACATTGCCGCTTGCCGCCGCCTGGATCATTCCGGCGAGACCGGGGGCGGCGAGAGTGGCATCAGGTTTCGCATTGGGGTTGGGCAAGGTGGCGGGGTCCTGCAAGCCACGCATGATCGCCTCAGCGATAATCTGATCATCCTCATCGAGTCCTTTAATAGCACTCATCTCCCGCTGCCCGGCGATGATTTGACGAATCGCCCTAACCAGATCGGTCCAGCCGTTCTCCTCGGCAGCCTTAAGTAGCGCCTCATACTCTGGGCGATCCCCTTCGTTCTGGCTAAACTGTACCACCTGGCAGATAAAAGCGGCATGCATGGTGATGATCTGTTGGTGCCTGTCCGGTAACTGTGCCATAGATGGATCCTGATACTAAGTAGAAATAGAGTTTGGTTTTATGGAGTGGGCCGGCCTTCGCCTGATTCGAGTGCCTCTAGTGACTCCCTGGCGATCTCTCTCACCTCAGGATCATCATCCTCCAGCAGGGTGTACAGGGTGGTGGTGATCCGGTGGTCGCCGCTCAGGCCAAGGTAGTGGCAGGCATCAGCCCTGATTTGTGGTGTTTCAGAACAAGTTAGTTCAAGCAGTGCTTCGACGGCACCGGAGAGTAACCGCTCTTCTGCAAGGGTTTCGATAACGGCGCCGATTCCAATTCTTACCGCCATCGGTGTATCCAGGGTGGCAAGCAAAGGAATTAACGTGTTGAGTGTCTCTGGGGTGGTTCTGATCAGCGCGACAGCCTTATCGAGTTCACCGACTTCCAGGAGGTGGCTATAGTAGTCGCGCATGCCGGTTCCCGCAGTGGCGGCTTCTGTCCAGCGGGCGAGTTCGGTGTAGCTCTGAGCGCCACTCAGCTCAAAAGGACCGATACGGCACCAAGGGACGGAGCGGATGATCGTTTCCACTCCCTGCGGCCTACTGGAAAGATTGGTTACCTCCAGTCGACCGACTTTTCCCTCTTTGACCAGTCGGCTGAGACTGTCAAAAACAGCGGGACAGTGGCTGCAGCCGGTGGTAATGAAGAGGCTGGCGTCAGGTTGTTTGGGCATGATTCCGGGGCGGCTCTTCTGATGGCTTTAAATTGTTAACGGGCGGGTTGCTCTGGGATCCATAGGATAAAGGATATGACCGGTCTGTTGTATCAGCTTTTAGTCAAAAAACCATGCTTGTGATCGAGGTAATTAATTGATGCGGGTCAATAATAAGTGATATGACCCTACCAATTATATAAGAAATAGCTATGGTCTCCTCCCTCGGTTGCCTCCGCTTACCCATACAATAAGGCAAATTTATGGAGAGACCAAAACTATTGTTTGGCACTTTCGCGTGCAAATCATTATGTTAGACCACCCTGAACCGGTACTGCCTGTAGTTTAGGCTCCCGCGGGTGTCAGAAAAAAGCGGTATGACCGGGCTGATAGACAAGTTTCAGCCGATAGAGATCTGTCGGCGCCCATTGAAAGATGGGCTTGGATTCACCCGCCTCCGGTGGGGTGTAACTCGAGAAAACCGTGATCGTATGTGATTACGGGTAATTCACTGCAGTGAAACTAGGAGAATAACCACAATGCCAACATTTGTGCGTACCGAAAAGTGCGATGGCTGTAAGGGTCAGGACAGGACTGCTTGCATGTACATCTGCCCGCATGACTTGATGAAACTGGACAAAGACGGTTCTGAAACCGGCCACGCCATGAAGTCATACAACCAGGAGCCTGAGCAGTGCTGGGAGTGCTACTCTTGCATCAAGATCTGCCCTCAGCAGGCAATTGAGGCACGTCCTTATGCCGATATCGTTCCTATGGGTGGCTCTGTACAGCCTCTGCGCGGTACCGACTCCATTATGTGGACCATTAAGTTCCGTAACGGCACCATGAAGCGTTTCAAATTCCCCATCCGTACCACTCCAGAGGGTTCTATCGATCCTTACGGTGGCAAGGTTGAGGCTGATATCGCCAACATTGGCAAGCCTGGCTTCTTCAACCATAACGAGCAGAATGGCTATCGTGATGGTGATCCCAGCGAGCTGATCTGCAAGTAATCGGGTTTCCCGAAACAAGCAAATCGAATTAGATTTTTTTTGAGGAATTAGATATGGCTGAATTTGGAAATCCCGATGTCATCCAGGAAGAAGTTGACATCCTAATGATTGGCGGTGGTATGGCCTGTTGTGGTACCGCTTACGAGCTGGGCCCCTGGATGGACGCTGCCAAGAAAGAAGGCGTAGACATCAAAGTCAAACTGGTCGACAAGGCCGCTATGGATCGCTCCGGTGCTGTTGCACAGGGTCTGTCCGCTATCAATACCTACATCGGTAGTGAGCAGGATCCTGCTGACTACGCACGTATGGTCTCCAACGATCTGATGGGTATTACCCGTGATGATCTGGCATACGACCTCGGTCGTCATGTTGACGAGTCTGTACACCTGTTCGAGGAGTGGGGCCTGCCCATCTGGAAACTCGACGAGAACGGTGAGCGTTTTGACGGCTCCAAAGGTATGACCCCGCTGAAAGACGGCGGTCGTCCTGTACGTTCCGGTAAATGGCAGATCATGATCAACGGTGAGTCCTACAAGTGGATCGTCGCTGAAGCTGCCAAGAAAGCGCTGGGCATCGACAACATTGAAGAGCGTATCTTCATCGTTAAGCTGATCAACGACAAGAACGATCCTAACCGCATCGCCGGTGCTGTTGGTTTCTCCACTCGTAATCACACCCTGCACATCTACAAAGCCAAGGCTATCCTGCTGGCTGCTGGTGGTTGTGTAAACATCTTCCGTCCTCGTTCTGTTGGTGAGGGTCAGGGTCGTGCCTGGTACCCCGTATGGAACGCCGGTTCAACCTACACCATGGCTGCTGAAGCCGGTGCAGAGCTGACCCTGATGGAAAACCGCTTCGTACCTACCCGTTTCAAAGACGGTTACGGTCCTGTTGGCGCATGGTTCCTGCTGTTCAAGTCTCAGGCTACCAACGCCTTTGGCGAGACCTACATGACCCGTAACGCTGAGATGCTGAACGACTACCCTCCTTATGGACAGGCTGCCGTTCCTGCTTCTTGCCTGCGTAACCACCTCATGCTGAAAGAGATGAAGGAAGGTCGTGGTCCTATCTGGATGGACACAGTTACCGCTCTTGCTAACCTGCGTGAGACCCTGACTCCTCGCGAAGTTAAGCATCTGGAAGCTGAAGCCTGGGAAGATTTCCTCGATATGTGTATCGGCCAGTGTGGTATCTGGGCTGGTGAGAACATCGAGCCTGAGAAGAAAAACTCCGAGCTGATGCCTACCGAACCCTACCTGCTGGGTTCTCACTCCGGCTGCTGCGGCATCTGGACCTCTGGTCCTGAAGATGTTGGTGCACCTACCGAAGAGACTGAAGCGGGTGTTCCTGAGCATCTGCCTTCCGGTTGGAACTGGGGCTATCGTGGTATGACCACTATCTCCGGTCTGTTCACTGCTGGTGACGGTGTTGGTGCTTCTGGCCACAAATTCTCCTCCGGTTCTCACGCCGAGGGTCGTATGTGTGCCAAGTCCATGGTCAAGTACGTCATGGACAACCAGGACTACACTCCTGAGCTGGATACCGACGTGGACACCCTGGTCGAAGAGATCTACCGTCCGGTTCGTAACTTCCTGGAGCACAAGGACTACAGCACCGCGATTGATGTTAACCCTAACTACATCACTCCTAAGATGCTTCAGTTCCGTCTGCAGAAAGCGATGGATGAGTACGTTGCCGGTGTTGCTACTTACTACACCACCAACGCCCACATGCTGGAAGTTGCTGAGCATAAGCTGAACGACCTCAAAGAGGACGCTCTGCACATGCGTGCCAAAGATCTCCACGAGCTGCTACGTGCTTGGGAAAACTATCACCGCATCCTGACCGCTGAAGCTCACATGAAACACATCCAGTTCCGTCAGGAGTCTCGTTATCCTGGCTTCTACTACCGCGCCGACAAGAACTTTGTTGACGAGGAGAACTGGCACTGCTTCGTGAACTCCATCTACAACAAAGAGACCAAAGAGTGGACCTGCTTCAAGCGCGCCCACGTTGACCTGGTCGACAAGTCCAAGCTGTTCAAATAAGCTTTATTTGACGGCCTAGTGGCTAGAAGGGTCCGGGCACCGAAAGGTGCCCGGGCTTTTTCGTCTCTGAGGCGATATATTTCCCCCTGTTTGAGCATGGCTAAACGCAAGTGTCGCAGAGGATGAATTAGCATTTGCTGATAAAGAAGGTCAATTGGTGTACTATTCCTTGATTTTCAGGTCAGCGATTCCAGATTCGCGTCCATTTGCGTTTATTCGCGACAAATTTTAACACTCACAATGAGTTACCGAGGTTATCGATGAGCGATAAATTCGATCTTCCCCATGAGAGCCAGTTGGCTCCCCAAAAACTGGATCTGAGTACCAAGATCCAATTCAAATGCCACAAGGGTGTTTCTTGTTTCAATGCCTGCTGTAAGCGCGCAGATGTCACACTTACCCCCTATGATGTGATCCGCATGAAAGATCACTGTGGTATGTCCAGTGGAGACTTCCTCAAGGCCCATACCGTGCCATTTCAGATGGATCAGCAGGGTATGCCTGGCATTAAGATGCGTACCGATGATGAGGGTGCCTGCCTGTTCGTCACCGACGAAGGGTGCTCTATCTACGAAGACCGTCCTACTGCCTGCCGTTACTACCCCTTGGGACACATGGCGATCAAGGAGAAGGATGCCGCAGAAGATGCGGCCGCCTATTTCATGATCAGTGAAGAGCACTGCAAAGGGCATGAAGAGGAGCAGGTGATGACCATTGCCGAGTTCCGAAAAGACCAGTTTATCGTCGACTATGACGGTTATAACCGCGACTGGCTGGATATTCAGCTGAAAAAGCGCTCTTCCGGGGCGGCGGTGGGTAACCTTCCCGAGGCGACTCTGCAGCTCTTCTTTATGGCTTCCTACGATATGGAACGCTTCCGTCGGTTTGTCATGAGTGATCAGTTCCGTGCCACCTATGACATGAAAGATTCCACCTATGATATCCTCGAAAAAGAGGACGTGGCGCTGATGCAGTTCGGTGTTCGCTTTATGAAGCAGGCCTTCTTTGGTGAGCGTACCATCGAAGAGATGAGTAACGCCTGGGAAGAACGGGTTGAGAATCGTCAGGAGGTGTGGGACATGCGCCGTGAGGCGGAGATCGCCCGCAAGCAGGCCCAGGATGATGAGATGTACAAGTCAGACGACTGATCACGCCTGACATTTTTCTGGGAAATAAAGGCAAGACCGCGTCAGTGGTCTTGCCTTTTTCTTTATCTGGTTACCCCTGAAATCCCGCCGGAAATGAACGCAGATAAACGCAAATAGGGCTATTAATTTACACTTCGGAGATAAGGCTTCTAGGATAATCACTAAGAGCTTGTTCAGATGCTTCGCAACATGGGGGAGTATTTCAGATACATGACTATGCACAATAATCCTAGATTCCGCAGTTGACCGCTCCATTCTGAGGCAAAGTGACTGTTCAGCCTTCCCTTTCATCTCCTGGATGAGCCACGCTCACAGCGTGAATTGCACGCTTGCGGTGGCACATGGCTGCGTTACAACTCCTTGGAATAGAGCAACTATTCCGCGTCGTTGTGCCGTGCCCTGCACCACCGCAAACGCGTACTTCACGCCGTCCAACTACGGATTCTAGGATAATCATGAAAACCATATTGGTCGAAATAAAGCTGCATTTGTAGGAGCGAACTTGTTCGCGATCAGCTCCGTGGTATGTTCTTCGCGAACAAGTTCGCTCCTACACCCGACTTCAGAATTCTAGGTTTATCCTGAGCTATAAAAAAAGCCCTCCGAAGAGGGCTTTTTCATAGTGCTGCTGATAATTACTTGTCGGCGATTGCCTGCAGTTCCTTGGATTTGATCAGCTGTCCATCGAGGGCGGCGTCCGAAGCGCTGCGCCCGAATGCGACATCCATCAGCTGGGAGTAGAACACCACCGGCATATCAAACTTGGTGCCGTAGGCGATGTTGATCTGATCCTGGTACATCTCCACATGGGCCTGACACAGAGGGCAGGGTGTGGCGATCATATTGGCGCCATGGTCATAGGCCGCTTCAACAATCCCCTTGATCATCTCCCGGGACTTTTCAGGCTCGGAGAAGGCGAGTGCGCCACCGCAGCACTGTACCTTTTTCTCAAAGGTGGGGATGGTCTCAGCACCGGTACTTCCGATGAGATTGTCGAGATAGACGGGATTCTCGAAAGATTCACCGGCAATACCGAAGGGGCGGTTGGTCTGACAGCCGACGTAACCGGCAATCTTCAGCCCCTCCAGCGGTTTCTTCACCTTCGCCTTGATGGCGTCGAAACCGATATCCTCGACCAGCAGTTCAACCATGTGACGTACATCGACTTCGCCTTTGTACTTCAGCCCACCCTCGGAGAGGGCGGTATTGGCATCCTTGAACATCTGCTCGTCTTCGTGAAGACGCTCTTTTGCTTCTCGGGTGGAGAGCCAGCAGGCAGCGCAGGCGGCAACGATCTCCTGGCCGGCATTGTGCTCCTCGGAGAGCGCGATGTTACGTGCCGACAGGGTCAGACGGGGCAGTTCGCCACCACCGCCGTAGCCGATTGAGGCGGCACAACAGTTCCAGTCCGGTATCTCGTTAAGTTGAATGTCCAGCTCTTCGCACATGGTGTTGACCGAGCGCATCATGTTGGACGAGGAGGCTCCCTTCTGAGCGGAGCATCCTGGATAGAATGAGACTTCTTTCTTAGCCATTTCGATTGCTCCTCGGTTAGCCGTTGCTCTGGATCTTTGCATCTTCGAGCTCATGTGCCTTGGCAATGATCTTCTGCAGGTCGCCAGGGCTCTTCACGCCGTGACCACCCAGCATCTCCATTGGGCTCATACGTTTAGCTTTCATCATGTTCTGTCCCAGCTTCTGGTTGGCCAGTGCGTTTTTCACGCCCTGGCTGAAGCCATCGATGAAGTAGAGGGAGAGTCCCATCTTCAACTCGTTGACCCGCCCTTTCTTCATCAGGTTTTTCCAGAACACCTGACCAAAACGTTGTGTCGGCTGGTTCTCCGGAACCATGCCCAGACGCTGACCATAGCTTGCCAGACCGTGCATGATGTGGGTGATCGGCAGGCCGCGGGGGCAGCGTGCGATACAGTTGTAGCAGGAGGTGCACATCCACATAGAGTCGGAGCTCAAGACTTCCTCGCGCTTACCGGCACGGATCATCATGAAGATCTCCTGGGGAGGATGGGCCCAGTGCTTACCAAGAGGACAGGAGCCTGCGCATACACCACACTGCATGCACATCTTGACCCATTCGCCCTCTTCTACGTTCGCCTCAACTTCCTTGAGGAAGCTGGTGCGATACTTTTCAGTCATTGCTGTATTGAGGTCACTCATCTGTAACTCCCCTTAGAACTTGAACGGGCTCAGGCCGATCTTCGCGACCGTATCGGCCATATCGTTGATCAGCTTGGGAGCACGTTCCACATCGGTGATGGCGACTTCGTAAACCTCAACACGTTCCGGCTCGAGATTAAGGGTCTGCAGGGTGTCACCCACCTTGCTCATGCGCTCAGCCGCCATGGCGGAGCCGCGTACGAAGTGGCACTGGTAGTCATCGCCTTTCTGGCAGCCCATCAGGACGATACCGTCATAGCCGTTGTTCAGCGAGTCGGTGACCCAAGAGAGGTTCACGGAACCGAGGCAACGCACCGGAATGATACGGGCCCAAGGATTAACCTCAACGCCGTTCATTGCTGCCTGATCGAGTGCCGGGTAGGCATCGTTCTCACAAGCGAGTACCAGGATACGTGGCTTCTCATCCCACTCTTCCGGTACTTCGACAGCCTTGATCTGCTGGCCGACGGTATCGACTGAGTAGTTATCAAAGGAGATAACGCGCACCGGGCAGGCACCCATGCAGGTACCACAACGACGGCAGCGTGCCTCGTTGTAGAGAGGGAAGCCTTTCTCGTCCTCGTTGATGGCGCCGAAGGGGCACTCAACGGTACAGCGCTTACACTGGGTACAACCCTCTTTACGGAAGCTCGGGTAGGAGAGGTCACCGGCACGGGGGTGCGCTGCACGTCCCTGACCGGCGTTCTCAGCTGCCTGAATCGCCTTCATGGCGGCACCGGTGGCATCATCTGCCGCTTGGCGCATATCCATTGGACGACGAATCGGACCGGCGGCATAGATACCGGTACGACGTGTCTCGTAAGGGAAACAGATGAAGTGCGAGTCGTTGAAGCCGTACTTCAGGTGTGGCAGATCGGTGCCTTGGCGATACTCCAGATTGAGAATCGACGGCGGAGCCACCGCCAGTGCCTCCCTCAGAGTCTCTTTCTCAGTGGAGCCCTCTTCAGCCTCATCAAAGGCCAGCTGGGCGTAGGGATCAGGACCGGAGTTGGGCATCATGCCGACATCGAGTACCACCAGATCCACCTTCATGGAAGTGGCTTCATTGAGGATCAGATCCTGGAACTTGACCTCGATGCTGTCACCGGGAACCACTTCACTGACTTCCGCTTTGGAGAAGGTAATCATCTTCTCCTGGCCGGCGCGATAGAAGTTCTCACCGGCAGCACCAGGGGTACGCAGGTTGTCGAACATCACTGTGGTGTCACAGTCGCCGTTAAGCTCCTTGAAGTACATCGCCTGCTTGATGGCGATGAGGTCACCGATACCGTTGTGGTATGGGAGAAGCCCCTCTTCGCTGGAGTTCTGACCTACGTTCTGGACAAAAGCGACTGCTGTCACCTCTTTGCCATCAGAGGGGCGCTTGATGGCGCCGCCATTGGCCTCTTTAACCAGCTTCTCCAGCTCGGCGTTGGTAACGATATCGGCGCTGTTGCTGTAGTTGTACTGGGCCAGGTCGCTGGGATCGTAGGAGATAAAGCCGGTAGCCTGAACGATAGCGCCGATAGAAACGGTGCTGCTTGAGCCCGACTCAGTAGCGATGTCGACACTGAAGCGACCGGGAGCACCAGCGGTTTTGGTGACGGTGCTGTTGAGGTAGACCGTGATCTGATCATTACCTTCTATGTCGGCAATCATCCCGGCTACGCCGGTATCCTGGGGCTCGCTGTAGGGCGAACGGGTCGGGATCGACTTGTAGTAGTCGGCGGCACTGCCGCCGAGGGCGCCGTTTCTCTCCACCAGATGAACCGGGTAACCGGCTGCTGCGGCCTCAATGGCTGCAGTCATACCGGTGATACCGCCACCGACAACCAGCAGGTTCTTGTTCAGCTCCTGCTCGCCGGAGGCGGTGGGCAGGGTCATGAACTTTACCTCGGCACAGGCCATACGGATATAGTCATCCGCCATCTCCTGAGTGGTCTCGGTGTTGGCGTCGTCTTCCGGACGCATCCAGATTACACCTTCACGCAGGTTAGCGCGTGACATGGCCACATCGTTGAAGCTGAATGCCTCCACTTTGGCGCGGCGGGAACAGGCGGCGACCATAATATGGGTCGCACCTGCGGCAATGTCGTCACGAATCATCTGTACGCCTTCGGCGTTACACAGCATCTCATGCTGCTTGCACTCAGCTATCTTGCCTTCGCGGGTAGCGATGGTTTCGAGTTGGCCGGCATCCAGGCGATCGCCTATGCCACAACCGGTGCAGATGTATCCGGCAAATTTCTTTTCGTCTGCCACTGTATTAACCCTCCGTTCCAGCAACGCGATTGACTACCTGGACGGCGCGTAGAGCAGCGCCTGTGGCCTGCTGTACAGCACGGTTCACATCCAGTGCGTCGGAAGAACAACCGGCGGCAAAGACGCCGCCATTCTCAGGTGCAGGCTCAATAAAGCCCTCTTCGTTGACTACGATATCAACCGGGAAGCTGCCCTTGTCAACGCTCGGCTCCATGCCCACAGCCAGTACCACCAGGTCATACTCGGTGGCGTAGCGGTTGTAGCCTTCGGTGTCGACACCGTGAAGTACCGGATTGCCGTTCTCTTTATTCTCTACGACAGAGGCGACCTTGGACTTGATGAAGGAGACATTTTCATTCTCTTTCACGCTCTGATAGAAGTCCTCAAAGCGGTCGATGGCGCGTATATCTATGTAGTAGATGGTCGACTTGCCCTCATCTCCCCAGGCATCCTGAACAAAATGGGTCTGTTTCAGGGTGGCCATGCAGCAGATGCGAGAGCAGTGCAACAGGTGGTTGTGGTCACGGGAGCCGGCACACTGGATAAAGGCGACATTCTTCGCCTCTTTGCCGTCAGAGGGACGAACCAGCTTGCCGCCGGTGGGGCCCTGAGGATCGGCCATGCGCTCAAACTCAACGTTGGTGATTACATTGGCAAAGCGGTCGTAGCCGTAAGGCTGAATCTTGTTGGCGTCATAAGGGCGCCAGCCGGTGGCCCAAACAACGGCGCCGGCTTTGAATTCAATGGTCTCTTCCTGCATATCGAGGTCAATGGCATTGACCTTACAGGCCGCTTTCGCCTTTTCAGCGTCATCGGTGCCGATAATGGCTGGATCGATAACGTAGCGCTGGGGGTGGGCCATCCTGTGAGGCAGGTAGGCGCCTTTGCGCTTGGCCATGCTGCCGAGACCATAGTTGAATTCGTTATCAAATTCAGTCTCTACTGCACTGCCGCAGTCACCGCAGCCGGTGCAGTTGTCAGTGACGTAGCGGGGGCTGATTTTCACCGTGGCGGTGTAATCGCCGGCATCTCCCTGAATTCCGGTCACCTCAGCCATTGTTACAATGGTCAGGTTAGGGTTCATCTTGGCCCGGCGCTGATTGATTTCCAGACCACAGGTCGGGAAGCAGAGCTTAGGGAAATATTTATAGAGCTGGGTGACGCGGCCACCAACAAAGGGGCGCTTTTCAACCAGCACGACCTGTTTTCCGGTCTCGGCTGCTTCCAAAGCGGCAGTCATGCCACTGATGCCGCCGCCGACAACCAGGATGGTCTGATTGGTTGCGATTACTTCCGTCATGGATATTCCTCCGTCGCGGAAAGGACTCATTTCGTTAAACAGTACCGGTCAATTGTTGACTGGGGTGCTTGGTTATTTCGCCATCCGGGGCATAAAACAATCCGAATTTTAGAATTCGATAAGATACTCTTCTTCTTCTGTTTCGGCTAGACCCATCGACCTTTAATTCAATCGAAATTTCCGATGCGCATATAGTTTGGATATATGCATTGCATGGATTACGTCTATACTTTTGCATGAGGCAGGGGGAGTTACTCTGAAAATGTTGTGGTCCGATGGCGGATAGCCATTGAGATGGCGGAGGTATCTCGCCACCTGGCTGGAGAGTAAAAAAACAAGTGTATTTAAAATCTTAAAGGGGTAGAGGGGGTATCGTGACGCACTCCAATAATCCATTTCACCTGCCACAGAGAAAGCCTGCTGACGCTGGTAGTGAGGTTTTTGTACCAAAGTCTTTTAGGTTCTGGGTGGAGACTTTACCGACTGGGGACAAGGATCAAACAGCACAGGATCTCCATCATCAGCTAAAGGCGATGAATCACTATGATATGTCGCCGGCGGACAGGATGGAGAATCTTGAGCTGATGCTGCCGCAACTACTTCTAGTGCTGGATGATTTGGGTGCTCACCCGACTCCTGAGCTTTTCCCGGAAAATCGGCGTGACCGTTTTATCTACAAGCTGGATATGTCGCTCTATGTGCTGATTATCCAAGCTTACAAAATAACGCTTGAGCAGTACCATCATGAGTCTATTGTTGGCCACCTACTGCACCGGGGCAAACGGGCGGCTGCCATTCATCGGGTGGTCTATTTTTTAGGACGGACTCTGCTACACGCTTTTCACTACTATCAACCTGCCCCTGATAGTCTTTGGCAGGAGCTTCATGGCTTCTATCACTATGCACTGCATCATCATCTTGATCATGTGGTATTGGAAAATGAAGATAATTTATTGGTTGACAGCTCGACGGTTTCTGACCTCTATAAGCAGGCGTTGTTACTTGCGCTGGCCGATCCTTATCAGCTGAAACAAGGGGAGGTGAATCATGTATATGTGGTGCTCAAGCGATGGGCCAGGCGTTGTCGTATCAGTCCAATTGACGTCAATGAGGCTGCCCCAGATGCTTTTGTCGTGATCCTGGGAACGGATGTACCACCGGTACGCCTGGCCGCTGGTCAGACGATGGATCTGCAGGAGGGTTGGGCTATTAGTACCGATGATGTGATCGCCCGGTTGATGGAGGAGTTGTCGACGACTCAGGCACCACTCAGTTCAATGCGGCCACAGGATGACTTGGAAGTAGTAGACCCTGATCTGTTAACTCGATTGATGCTGGCTTGGGGCGGAGGCGGAAAACGAGCGTCTGATCGTGCTGAGTCTCAGGGTGATGTGGTGGCAGCCTTCGGTCTCAATGCACTCTATGCACTGTCTGGAGGTGATGAGTCACCAGAGCTTTTTAATATCGATATCGCAGTTGATACCATTGAAGTTGAGGAGGAGAAGGGGGTTCATCATCTGGCGAATGATCAGTTTTTTATCAACGGAGCCCCGGATCTCTCTCAGACTGAGACAGTGCCGCCGCAAGTGGTTGAGAAAGTATCGCCATCTGAACGGATAGCGGTAGAAAATAATGGATTCACAAGAGACTGCATGGTCTTTGATGAGAGTGGTCACGGCTACCATCTTGGCTGGATTGGGAAGGGTGATAGCGGCATACGTGTGGGTGAGCTGATAGGCATCAGTCACCAATTGAGTAAGCTCGCCGACCAGCTCCAGCTCTGTATCGTTCGTTGGATGAGGGCTAGTAAGCCGGGTCTGCTCGACTTTGGCGTAGAAGTAGTGGCGGGTGTTCTGGATACAGCGATTGTACGTCTGCAAAAGCCTGGAGAGGAGGGATACGTCAGCTATCGAGCCTTTTTGCAGACCAAGGATGATGGGGTAGTGACCCTGATTATGCCACCTTTCTACTCTCTTGGAACGCCGAAAATGGTACTGGTAGAGAAGAGAGTGATACGTAAGATCGTATTGAACCGGGTAATGGAAGCGACATCCTCATTCATTCAGTTCAGCTTTGATGAGCTTGAACAGTGTACCGAGGGGGAGTTGGAAAACCGGATTGAGGATAGTGAAGGCCTGACACAGTTTGACACGCTGTGGAAAAATATTTGAGCTTGTTCCGATCACTGAAATCTGTCCGTTACAGAAACGGTACTACGCATAGATTGGCGCTCGGCGCTGAGTAGCCATACATTAAAACTTCCTGAGCCACCATTTAATCCAAGAGGTAATGTTATGAGATGGATATCCCTGTTTGTAGTTCTAGTGCTGCTGTTTGCCGGTAGTGTCAATGGACAGTCGCGGTTTTCCCACCCAGGGGGAAGCCATCACTCACAAGAACAGAAAGGGAGTCCGGCGTTAATTCTTGAGCGGGGACTGAATAACCTGATTCGATTTATGAGGCAGCCGGGAGGGGTGGATCGACAGCAGTTGATGGAGTTTGTTGAAAAGGGTGTGGTTCCTCACTTTGATTTTTCCCATATGGCCAAGTTAAGTACCGGCAGGCAGTGGCGACGGATGGACGAAAAGAGGCAAGACAGGCTGATAAATCGTCTTAAGGATGAGTTTCTGGGTGTCATGGTGCAGCGTCTTTCGGGCTATAGCGGCCAGGGTGCCCGAGTAGTTGGAGTGCGCCGCACAGGGGAGAAGGATGTGGCGGTTGCCGTCATGCTGGAGAATTCCAAAGGATACCCTGCAAGACTTGGATTTAAGTTTCATCGCAATGATACAGGCTGGAAGGTGTTTGATGTGTCGGCCAATGGAAGCAGTGCCGTGATGCATTATCGGCAACAGTTCAGACAGATGTTGCGGTCGCGCCGGCCACAGTCTAGACCCACCATGATCAGATAGTCTTAGAGAACAGTTATAGCCAACAGAATTTTTTCCTGCTTTTATTGTCACTGATAGATAATGGTGTATCGATATGTCGATAGGGTGACGAGAGTGGAGAGTGGTGCGGCAGGAAGCGAAAGAGAGATTGGGCGCTGGATGATATTGGCGACATGGATAGTGCTGGTTGCGCTGTTAACGCTGATATTTGGGAAACTGATCGACAAACAGGCTAATCCGAACGCTACTGTTGAAACAGTAATGGATGGTGAGGGGGGGCGCCATGTGGTGTTGCAGCGTAATCGTGCAGGCCACTATGTCGCCACAGGATTGATAAATGATCAGCCGGTGACCTTTCTCATCGATACCGGTGCGACCGATGTTGCGCTGTCGTCGACGCTGGCAGATAAGCTGAAGCTTGTACGAGGTGCCAGATACAGCAGTAGAACGGCCAATGGATCGGTTACCGCCTGGCAGACTTCTCTTGCGAGGGTGGCATTAGGCGGCATAGAGGTGCGCAATGTGAAAGCCAGTATCCTGCCCTCTTTACCGGAGGATGAAGTGTTACTGGGAATGAGTTTTCTCAAGCATCTTGAGCTGGTTCAGCGTGACGGGGAGTTGCAGCTGCGGCAGTATTGATTCGGTTGTTCAGGTTAAGGAGACTCTGATCAAGTCATGATTGCTTTACGCTGGCTAAATTCGCCCCAACTTGTTCCGAAGATCGCAGCAATAGAGTGGCTATTACCACTCACTTCGGAACAAGTTGGAACTATTTTATCTCAGCCTAAACCTAACCAGACTTAATCAGAGTCTCCTTAATGTATCCGCTCGTCTCCCTATACACTCTGCGGATTCGCGGAAACAAAAAAGCGCCGGAATATCAGCGCTTTCTTATTTCTGCCGCTGTAAACAGCGGCCCTGATGTGATGAGATCAGGTTAAACCAAGGTATCTTTCAGAGCCTTCAGGGCGCTTACCTTGACTACCGTGGTGGCTTTCTTGGCTGCAATCTTGATGGTTTCTCCGGTTGCCGGATTGCGGCCCATACGTGCTTTACGGGCCGGTTTCTTAACGCGGCGAATTTTGACGCCGGTCTCAGGTATGGAGAATTCACCAGAACCACGACGTTGCATATGACGCTGGATCAGTGATCCGAGTGACCCGAAAACATCAGCGACCTGTTTCCTGGTGAGGTCGTTATCTTCAGCTATCTGCTGGATGATCTGTGTCTTGGTCTGCCGTGTGGTGATTGATTTCGCTCTTGCCGGGGCAGCAGCTGTTTTCGCAGCAACTTTTTTCCTGGCAGTAACTTTCTTCTTCACGGCTACCTTTTTCTTTGCGGCAACTCTCTTCTTCGCCACTACCTTTTTCTTGGCAGCAGGTGCCCTTTTAGCAACTGATTTTTTCGCGGCTTTCTTCTTTACGGCCATGGAACACTCCTGGGTTGGTGTGAGGTGCATGCTAAACATAGCATAGAATATTTTTTTTCCAATAGTTTTAATTGCATAATTTACTGATTATAGAGGCTTTGGTTCGTTACTAAAGCCAGCTAAATCTCTTGGCAGACCCCTCCTCTTCGACTGTCTCCTTTACCATATAGGCTGCCGTTGCTGTCGCGTAATACGCAGTGTGCACCACCGAAGAAGAGGTTCTTGTTTGGCCATAGGCGATGTTCCGGATACGCTGCCATTAGCTGCTCAATGACACTTTTCTCCGGGCCTGCTTCAAAATTGAGTAGGCCCGATTCGTAGTGGAGTCGTGACTGTTCAACCGCCTCATTGATCGGCAGTTTCAGATCCAGTAGGTTAATCAACACCTGCAGTATGGCGCTACGAATCCTGTTGGAGCCTCCTGATCCCACCGCCAATGTTCTGCCATTATCATCTGTTACCAGGGAGGGAGACATCATTGATGCGATACGTCTGTTCTCCGGCCACTGGTGAAAACCGTAAGGATTTATATCCTCTTCCCCCAGCATATTGTTCATCATGATGCCTGTATTCGGAATGACGAAACCCGATCCCTCACCGTTGGAAAGCGTCATGCTGGCGAAGTTGCCGTCGCTATCGGCAACGCTAATCTGAGTTGTGCCTCGTGAAAACCGGCTGTGCTCCTGCATAATTTTGTGATAGCGCTCAAGGTGCTCGCTGCCAAGTATTTGCCGGCTGGTTGCTTCATTAAGGTCTTGGTCAATACCTTTCTCCTGCCTGAGTTCCTGGGTCAGTTGCATTGCCCGCGCTATCCGTTGCAAGTGATCGAAGCTGTTGGCGGGAAATCTTCCCAGTCGCTCTCGTTCAAGCAGTGCCAAGGTGAAAGCAATCAGAGTACCGCCAACCGAAGGTGCCGGGTTGGTGGCGAGCTGTGCGCCGTGATAGTTGAGGAGCAGTGGGTGGCGGCGAACCAGCTCGTAATCACTAAGGTCTTCGGCGGTCATACAGCCGCCCTGCTCTTTGCAGGTGCTTATCAGCTTCCGCCCCATCTCGCCAAGGTAGAAAAGATCTTCGCCTTCAATGGCCAGGGATTCAAAAGCATCTGCCATTTCAGGGTGAGTGACAACTTCACCTTGGCCGGCAATTTCTCCCTCCGTTTTGCTACTCTGATGAATCCGTAGTGCGTCTGTGCTCGATTTAATGATGGGCGAGACAATGTCAGAGATATAGTGCTGAAAGGCGTTGATGACCACGCCGTTACGGGCGACCTCACACGCAGGTTCTATGATGACTTTGAGAGGAAGCCTGCAGAGATCTCTGTGAACAGCAAACAGCCCCTTGATCACTCCGGGCGTGGCAATGGAGCCCATGCCGATGTGGAACTCCTGCTGGGCGGTGCCGAAATCGGCAAGTATCGGGTAGAGCTCGGTTTCGTTCTCCTTCGGCTTATGTTTTGGTGTATGGGTAAAAAAATCATAAACCAGTGGTGCTTTCCCATCGCCCTGAGCCAGCAGGAAGCCGCCGCCTCCCAAGGATGAGAGTACAGGCTCCGCTACACAACTGGTGAATAGTGCTGCGAGGGCGGCATCGAATGCATTTCCTCCCTCACGAAAGATCTCTATCGCTGCTTGGGCCGTACTCTCGTGACCTGCTGCGACAATGCCATGTTGACTGCTCATCGATTACCTTGGAAATTTGTACTTTCGAAGGGTGCACTATAATCACAAATACAGTTGGTGCACCTGCTGCTAAACTCACCACTGTGGATGATAAAGGGAAAAGAGGGGCATAAACAGACTTGGAAGGCCTCATGATTTATCCAGAGGTTTCTTTAGGCGTCATATGTGTTCAATTTTTCGTCACGGCTAATGCCATGAATAATGGGGCATTATATGCCGGGTATGAAATGTGAACTGGTTCTGAAAACGGGGGGGTATATGTCTGTTAGAACGCTGCTAACCACTCTGTACGCTCCTAAAGTATTATGGTGTCCCGTAAAGAGTAATGATTTAATAGGGTGATCCAGCAGCTTTACCCCGGCAAACAGTCGGTGGGTAATGCTTTTTTGGCTGAACTCCAATTTGGATGACCCCTTCGAAGGAGGTAGCGTGGCAGTAGTGCCAAAACAGAACGGATTAGAGATTATGCGGAAATTAATTCCGCTTAATAGCTTGCCGGCCGAGAGTCTTGATCGGCTGTTTGACGTTGCCGTGTTTGAAAAACACAACAAGGGCGATCGCCTTTTCAAGGAGGGAGATGAGAATCTCCAACGCATCTATCTGCTCTCCGGCAGTCTCTCCATCAAGTCGGGAAAGAATGAAGTCGACGCCATCAGTTCGAGCAGTAACATGGCACGCTATCCTATTGCTCACCAGTCACCACGTAAATTTACCGTTTTAGCCAAAACTAAGATTGAAACCGTCAGTGTCGACAATGAGTTTCTTGCTGATCTGTTTGCCAGCATGGAAGATGCCGCTTACGAGGTCAATGTTTTCGAGGAGCAGGTGGTTGACGATGACTGGATGAGTCAACTGCTTCAGTCACGGGCCTTTCAGCAGATTCCCGCCGCCAATATTCAGAATGTGATGATGCGTATGGAGGAGGTGAAGACCCTGGCAGGGGATGTGGTGATTAGCCAGGGTGATGAAGGTGACTACTTCTACTTGATACATAAGGGTGAGTGCCTGGTCAGCCTTTCTGAAGATGGGGGCGAGTCGAAGGAGGTGGCACGCCTGGGTCCCGGCGACAGTTTTGGAGAGGATGCGCTGCTATCAGATAAACCCAGAGGCAGCACGGTTACCATGCTGACCAACGGTGTATTGATTCGGTTGGACAAGCAGGACTTCGTCGACTACGTAAAGTACCCTCTTGCCGGGACTATCGGCTATGAGGAAGCGCAGGCCCTGGTGGAGAAGGGAGCTGTCTGGCTTGATGTACGCCCCACTGCAGGACATTTGGCGGGAAGAGTACCTGGCAGCACTTCCATCCCCTTCAACAATCTGCGTCGCCGTTTGGATGAATTGAGTAGTGATCAGCGCTACATCGTCTATTGCAAAAATGGACAGGTCAGTACTACCGCCGCCTATTTGCTTCTCGATCATGGAATAGAGGCTTCCATTCTCAAGGGGGGGCTGGATTCGGTTGACACGGATCAGTTGGAGTCGGCGGGCGCCGATGAGGGTGCAGAGATTATCCAGCTGCACACCGATCAGAATGGGGAGCCGGGGGAATCCATCGGCGGGGGGAGTGATAACAGTATAGAGGTTGAGCTGCTGAAGGCTCGACTGACCCGGATGGAGGGGATAGCCAAAGAGCAGAATCTGACGGCACGCAAGATTAAGGTGGTGCTGGATCAGACCAAGGAGAAGTTGGGTGAGGTGGAAAAGCAGAACAGCGCTTCTAATGATGAGAAACGACGCCTGGAGAGTGAGCTATCTCAAACGTTGAAAAAACTGGAAGCACAAAATTCGGCAGAAGAAGCAAGGGAGTTGCTGGAAGCCCGATTGGAGGATCTGCAGAAAGAGCTGGATGAGAGTGAGGAGGGCAGGCTCAGTTTGGAAGCTCGCACATCGAGCCAGGAGAGCATGCTGAAAGCACAGGCGCAGGAACATGACGAGTTGACTGTGCTAAAGGTCGAGATCGAGACACTCAGTGGTGCCCTTGAGGCGGCAGATCAGTCGGATCAGGAAACCCAGGAGGAGGTTAAGAAGCTTGAGGACGAATGCGATAGTCAGCGTGATGCGGTTGAGCATCTGAGCGGCCTCCTTGAGCAGGAGGCCATCCGTCGAGGAAGCGAAGTGGCTGAGCTGCAGACACAGCTGACAGTCGCAGCTGAACAAGCCGAGATACTACAAGGTAAGCTGGCGGAGGGTGAAAAGAGCGCAGCTGAACAGCGGCAATATCTGGACCAGGAGAAGAGTGAGCTTGATGAGCAGCTGAAGACCCTGCGGGAAGAGCAGGAGACGCTGAAAGAGCAGCTGAAAACAGCCGTCGAGCAGGCCGAGTCACTTCAGGTTGATTTGTCTGAACGTGAACAGAGCGGTAGTGAACAGCAGCAACGTCTGGAGCAGGAGAAGAGTGAGCTTGATGAGCAGCTGACAATCTTGCGCGAAGAGCAGGATACACTCAAAGGTCAGCTGAAAACGGCCACCGGGCAGGCTGAGTCACTTCAGGTTGATTTGTCTGAACGTGAACAGAGCGGTGATGAACAGCAGCAACGTCTGGAGCAGGAGAAGAGTGAGCTTGATGAGCAGCTGACAATCTTGCGCGAAGAGCAGGATACACTCAAAGGTCAGCTGAAAACGGCCACCGGGCAGGCTGAGTCACTTCAGGTTGATTTGTCTGAACGTGAACAGAGCGGTGATGAACAGCAGCAACGTCTGGAGCAGGAGAAGAGTGAGCTTGATGAGCAGCTGACAATCTTGCAGGAAGAGCGGGAGACGCTGAAAGATCAGTTGAAAACAGCCACCGAGCAGGCTGAGTCACTTCAGAGCGACCTGGTGGAGCATGAACAGAGCGGTAATGAAGAGCAGCAGCGCCTGGAGCAAGAGAAGGGTGAGCTGGTGGAGCAGCTGGCAACCCTGCGGGAAGAGCGGCAGAGCCTGAAAGGTGAACTTACGGAGCGTGAGCAGAGCGTAGGTGAGCAGCAACAGCGGCTTGAGCGGGAGAAGAGTGAGCTGGTAGAGCAGCTGGCAACCCTGCGAGAAGAGCAGCAGAGCCTGAAAGGTGAGCTTGCGGAGCGTGAGCAGAGCGTAGGTGAGCAGCAACAGCGTCTTGAGCAGGAGAAGAGTGAGCTGAAGGAGCAGTTAGTGACCCTGCAGGAGGAGCAGGAGACGCTGAAAGAAGCGCTGAAAACAGCCACCGAGCAGACCGAGTCACTTCAGGGCGAGCTGGCGGAGCAGGGGCAGAGTGGTGATGAAGGTCTGCAGCGCCTGGAGCAAGAGAAGGGTGAGCTGGAGGAGCAGCTGACGACGCTGCGTGAAGAGGAGGTGAGCCGCCTGGCAGAGGGTGAATCTGCCATCGTTGACTGGCAGCGCCAAATAGATAGTCTGCAGAAAAAACTTGCGGAAAGTGAAGCGAGTAAACACCGTTTGGAAGAGCAGTCCACAAGCCGGGAGGGTGAGTTGGCACTGCGGGTGTCCGAGCATGAAGAGCTTATTGTACTAAAGAAGGAGCTTGAGGAGATTGGCAGTGCCCTTGATGAGGCCGGTGCCTCAGACAAGGCGGCAAGAGAAGCGATTGAGGTACTTGAGACCGAGCGTGACAATCAGCGCCAAGAGCTTGGGCGACTTGAGGAGGCTCTGGCGCAGGCGTCATCCGGTGTGTCAGAGGCATCAGTGCTGCAGTCACACCTGGATGAGGTAGTTGAAGAGAAGGCGGTAGTGGAACAAGAGGCTCAACGCCTCAGCGGCGAGGTGGAAGAGCTTCGCTCTGTCATGCAGCAGTATGCGGAGCAGATAGAGGCGGCGCAACAGGGGAGTGGTGTAGAGGAGGTGACCGCACTACAGGCAGAGCTTGAATTGGTGCGTGAGCAGGCAGAGGAAGATATGGCGCAACTGCGTCAGGCACTTGAGTCTGCCAAGGAAGATTTGGCCGCCAAGCCCGCTGAGCTGGAGGGTAGCTCATCAGATGATCAGGTTGTAATGCTGCAGCTGGAGCTTGAGGAGGCGCGAGCGAAAATCAGAGAGAGTGAGCTGACAGGATCGGTTGAGGCCACTGAGAGCGAGGCCATTCGCCAGGAGATGGACTCACTGCAGAGTTCACTGGACGAGCGTCGGCGTGAGCTGGAGAATAGCCGAAAAGACTCTCTCTTGTTGGAAGAGAAGATAGAGGAACGCAACAGTGAGATAGACAGACTGAAGCTCGCGCTAGAGGCATCTCAGGATGATGTGGATGAGTCGGAGTTCAGCCGCAATGAGGCGCAGGAGGCAAAAAAACAGGTTGAAGCGGCACTCTATAAGGCACAGGAGAAGATTGAGAGTGATCGTCCCGTAGACGGTTTGACAGATGAGCGGTTGGCTGGCAAGAAGCAGGTTCTGGATATTGGAAGCAGAAGCCCGATAAAGAGCATAATGGTGAGTGGTCTGGTGGGTGCGGTGGCGGCTTTTGGGTTGGTTGAGATCTTTTCCATCATGAGTGGGGGGGGAGAGATTGTTGGCCGGATTCTTCAGCAGGAGAGACCACCGGTTCAGGCTGAGATGCCTATCAATACGCCACTGCAAACCGTGCCTGGTAGCGTTCCGTTGCAATCACAGCCTGTTGCCAAGCGGCCTGTTCAAGAGAAACCACAAGTGTCATCGACGGAGGTGCCGCAGACAGCCCCGGCTGGAACGTTTGTCCAACCTGAGGTGAAACCAGCGGTTCCCGTTATCAAGGAGATGGCAACCGGCACCCTGATACAAGACAGCTTGACCGGGGGCGGTAGGGCGCCGGACATGGTTTACATTCGCAGTGGTGAGTTCATCATGGGCAGCGATAGAAGCCAGTTGGCCTCTGAAGAGCGACCAAGCCACAAAGTGAGTATCGGGAGTTTCGCCATTGGCCGTTATGAGGTGACTTTCGATGAGTATGCTCTGTTTGTGCGAGCAACCGATCGCAAGCTGCCTGATGATCTTGGTTGGGGCCGTGGGCGGCGGCCGGTAATGAATGTCAGCTGGGATGATGCGTCGGCATATGCTGCCTGGCTCTCCAGGCGGACCGGCAAAGAGTATCGCCTGCCTACTGAGGCTGAGTGGGAATACGCTGCAGCGGCCGGTAGTGATACTACCTACTGGTGGGGTTTTCAGATAGGTGAGAATCGTGCTAACTGCTTTAATTGTGGGAGTCGCTGGGACCATAAATCGACAGCGGTTGTAGGCCGCTTCGAAGCCAACCCCTTTGGGTTGCACAATAGTGCCGGCAACGTCATGGAGTGGGCAGCCGACTGCTACCACAGCAACTACCAGGGGGCTCCGGTTGACGGCAGTGCATGGGTGGATGCCGGCTGCCGTGAACGTGTGGTGCGTGGCGGAGCCTTCAACAAACCGGGAGCCAGTCTGAGAACAACCAAACGCGGCCACCATGATGCCGATGCCAAGCTGTTTGTTATTGGCTTCCGACTGGCGAGGGATATCTGATACGGTTGAGTTTGGTTTCGTGAGTGGATCACAAAAAAGGCCTGTGGTGTTGCCACAGGCCTTTTTACTACAGCATGTTCCTGTTCACTGTCGATCAAGAAATTGGTCGATAGCTACCTGAGCCAGGTCGGCGGGCATACCGTCGACTCTCTGCTCGGCTTCGAGGGTTACCTCCTGAAGCTGCGTTGCCGTGTAGGAGATGTCCACTGGGTGCCGTTCCGGCATCTTCGTTGCGTAGGCCTTGTGCTGCTGTTGAAGCAGCTCGCCGTTAGCCATGTTGTAAGTGCGGGTCATCTCGAACCTCCTGAGACGCGGTTTATTTCGGTCTCGCTATATTTATCGGCGAAGGTGAGGGGATCTTTAGCGCTGCTTCTCCATCCTGATTGCAGGGTAATCTTCCAAGATTTGTTCAGAATATCCAGAAATAGTTGCCACTCTGGAAGAATGGTGTGAAGTCGAGTAGATTCGATAGATGGAGTTTTCCGGCGACATTTTCCCCTCTCTCTTTCTCTGGGTAATATCAGTGTGTTATCTCCTGCTTTTTCTCTACGCATTATACCAAGCGCCATGGCGACGGCTTATTAACGGGGGGATACTGAATGTCTACTTCGGCAGCTGTGTTACTTTGCTGCTGCTGTGGACTATGCGGGTGGCCACAAATGATCAGCTCACCTTTCATCTTCTTGGTATCACCGCAGTGACATTGATGTTTGGCTGGTCACTTACAGTGGTTTTAGGTGGTATTGTCCTTGGTGGCGTGACACTCAACAGTGCCGGTAGCTGGGAGCTGTTTGCGGTCAACGCTTTTACCACCAGCGTTATTCCCGCCACCATCTCTATCACCGCATTGGTTATGGTACGCTCGCTTCTGCCAAAGAACTTCTTTATCTATGTGCTGGTCAATGGCTTTCTTACAGCGGGTCTGGCAGCACTGACCAGCGGTTATTTGGCGGTGGGCTTGCTGGTTGCAGGCGGAGTTTTTACACTGGCGGAACTGGAGCAGGGGTTGATGCCGTTTTTTCCGCTGATGTTTATGCCGGAGGCGTTTCTCAATGGTTGGGCGGTCACCATGATGGTGCTCTATCGTCCGCACTGGGTCTATTCATTCAGCGATAGGCTCTATCTTGATGGTAAATAGGAGAATTTAAGTGAGTTGGTGGGGAAAAGTAGCAGGCGGTGCCTTCGGTTTTATGTTGGGCGGGCCCCTTGGGGCGTTGCTGGGCGCGGTAGTGGGGCACAACCTGGATAAAGGTCTCGGTGGGATCGACAGGGACGAGCAGTTCGCCCCTGGCGATCGTGAGAGGGTTCAGACCGCCTTCTTTACCACCACTTTCTCCGTTATGGGCAGCATTGCCAAAGCGGATGGCAAAGTATCGAGAGATGAAATTGCTCTTGCCAAGGCCGTAATGGACCAGATGGACCTCGATGCAGGTATGCGCAAGACCGCCATCAATCTGTTCAATCAGGGCAAACAGGGGGCATTCCCCCTAGATGAGGTGCTGGAACAGTTCCGCCGAGAGTGCCATCGCCGCAATACCCTGATTCAGATGTTTATCGAGATCCAGCTTCAGGCCGCCTATGCCGATGGCAGGCTGGACTCGGCGGAAGAGCGGTTGCTACTGCATATCTGCAATCAGGTAGGTATCCCTGAGTTTGCTTTTCGGCGGCTGCAGAAGATGATTGAGGCTGAGCGGCACTTCGGTGGTGGAGCGGGTGCGGGGCGCCGCGGAGCACCTGAGCCTAAGGGCCCGACACTGACGGATGCCTATGCCATCCTCGGCACCAGCAGAGAGAGCGGTGACGCTGAGGTGAAGAGGGCCTACCGGCGACTACTTAGTCAGCACCATCCAGACAAGCTGGTCTCGAAGGGGTTACCGGAAGAGATGATGAAGGTAGCTGCCCAGAAGACTCATGAGATTCGTCAGGCCTACGTGAAGATCAAGGAATCGCGTGGCTTCTGATAGGGCAGCAAGAGCCTATAACGTGTGTGGTTCTGCTGAAACATTCAGCCGATATCTGTTTTTTCCTACTGCGTAATGTGCTTTTAATTATTTTTATTTGTATAAATCGCTATTTTTTGGCGATATTTTTCATGTTCAGGCTCCTTTTACCTATTTTTTTTGTAAAAAAGGGTGTCATTTAGTCAAACATTTTAATATCATGCCTTCAGCGCAGTGTTTTGGTAGTTATTCGGCAGTTCCCTCTCGCAGTTCGTGGTAGATTCTTCCGTAAGTGCTAGGCAGGCGTCTGCATAAACACGGCTTTATATTAAATTTTTACCAGAGGTAACTAAACATGGCTACAGGTACAGTTAAGTGGTTCAGCGACGAAAAAGGTTTTGGATTCATCACCCCTACTGACGGCTCTAAGGACGTTTTCGTTCACCACAGTGCCATCCAGGGCGCCGGCTTCAAATCGCTGGCCGAAGGACAGACCGTATCTTTCGACGTTGAGCAGGGTCAGAAAGGTCCCAGCGCAACAAACGTCGTGCCCCAGTAAGACTTGGGCACCAGGTGGCTTGCCACCAGGAAAGAGACCCCGCCTTATGGCGGGGTTTTTTTTGCCTGTTCAGGGAGCGTTGGTGGAGATTAACGCCTTTTCATCCAAGCAAACGCGTGATGAAAGCTCCCGCATCCCAGCTTTAGCAAGCTCGCTGTTGCTAACTACTGTGTCGAAGTGGCTGATGTCGGGCGGGATGGCGCAATTTTTGAGCTCAGGTCAGTGCCATTCGGCTCTGGTCTCTCTGTTGTACGGTGATTCTATTTCCCGCAGTGGGGTCAATGAACCTCGCGGTCACGCACGCCCAGCAGGTAGAGGATGCCATCGAGACCGAGGGTGGATATGGCGTGGCGGGCGTTCTCCCGTACTACAGGTTTAGCATGGAAGGCAACGCCGAGCCCGGCGATGCTGAGCATCGGCAGATCGTTGGCGCCATCACCTACGGCAATCGTCTGCTGGAGACTGATACCCATCTCGTCGGCCACCTTCTGTAGCAGCTCTGCTTTCTTGGCACCATCCACCACCTCTCCGGTCACCTCGCCGGTGAGGCGGCCGTTGTCTATATCGAGTTCATTGGCGGAGATACAGTCCACCCCCAGCTTCTGCTGCAGGTGGCGGGCAAAATAGGTGAAACCGCCGGAGAGTATGCCGATACGATAACCCATTCGTTTCAGGTTGGAGATCAGGCGCTCGGCCCCCTCGGTAATAGGCAGCTCATCTGCAATTCTCTGCAGTACTGATTCATCCAGCCCCTTGAGTAGGGCCATGCGTCGCCGGAAACTCTCCTTGAAGTCGATTTCGCCGCGCATCGCCGACTCGGTGATTTTAGCTACCTGTTCACCGACTCCCGCAGCTTTCGCCAACTCGTCGATCACCTCTACCTGGATCAGGGTGGAGTCCATGTCGAAGACGATCAACCGCCGGTTTCGACGGTAGAGATCATCGGCCTGAAACGCCACATCAAGTTCGTCGGTATTGCTGATCTCCAGCAGCTCCCGGCGCAGGGTGGCGATATCATCTCCTTCACCACGGATGGAGAACTCGACACAGGCACGGCGCCGGCTGTTGGGCAGGCTCAGAGAAAAGCGGCCGGAGAGACGGGTGATGCCATCGATGTTAAAGCCGTTTCTTGATACTACCTGGGCGACGTGGGAGAGGTTGCGGGCAGTCAGCTTACGCCCCAGAAGAGTGACGATGTAACGCGGCCTACCCTGTAGGCTTACCCAGTGCTCATACTCCGCCTCATCAATCGGGGTGAAGTTAATCTGTAGCCCCAGCTGGTGGGCCTGAAAAAGGAGATCCTTTAGCACCGGACCGGATTGTGCCTCGGCGGGCACCTCCAGCAGCATTCCCAGGGAGAGGTGTTCATGGATGACCGCCTGGCCGATATCGAGGATGTTGACACCGTTATCGGCCAGGACATCGGTAAGTGCCGCAGTCAGGCCGGGATGATCCTTGCCGGTGACATTTAACAGGATAATTTCGCGCATACTACAACCCGTCACTTCCTTCGTAGAGCTCAGGTTCCAGGCTGGGTGGCATCTGCAGATAAAAGCCCTGCAGTTTGAGGCTACTAAGCACCTTGTCGATATCCTCCCGGGCAAGGGGGCGTTGCGGGTGGAGTTCCAGCTCCATCACCAGTAAAGGTGTGCCGAACCCCTTCATCAATACTTCGGGGAGTTCGGCGAAAGCATCTTCCTCGGCAAGATAGAGATACATCTCCTCCTTGCGGCTGCTACGGTAGATCCAGCAGGGGATAGCATTATTGTCAGATTGGCTCATAGAAGGTCTTGTCTGTTGCAGCCTGATTGCGGGGCTATTCTAACACTGAATCCTTTCTGCTGGTCTCGATCAGGGTCCTCTTTGCGACGGCGCTCAATTGTCGTATCTCCCACTCCCTGCGACAGGCTGTTGCCCGGTCCTCAACCTGTTCGGAGTAAACCAGTTCCAGTGGCCGTCTTGCCCGTGTATAGCGGGCTCCCTTGGCGGTGTGGTTGTGTTCGTGAAGTCGGCGCTGGGGGTCGGTAGTGACACCAGTGTAGAGGGTGTTGTCCCGGCAGCGCAGGAGGTAGACGTACCAGTCATTCATTGACGGCGACCGTCACTCGCAAAAGAGCAGATCGTAGGGACGTTGTAGCTCCACTGCCAGCTGTGGCACCGAGAAGTTACGGCTCTTACGGATAAACTCCGCCCCATCCAGAAAAATCAGCAGGGAAGGTACGGTAAAGATTTGATGCTGAGCGGCCACTTCCCGTGCCTCCTCACAATTGACCTCTTTCATGGTGGTACGAGGGAAACTGTTGGCGATCATCTCAGCCACCCTCGGCTTGAGGTCACGGCAGACATTGCAACCCGGTGCGGTGAACCAGACCAGCAGCGCCGGGCTCTCCCGTATCTGCTGCTGTAATGATTCCAAGCTGGAAATTTTTTCAAAGGTGCTCATCATGATGGTATTTTTACATAATGGGCGGCGTAGTGTAATCCAGGGGCGCTACTGTGGGAGCACTTTTCCGAGGCACGATGGATACCGCACAGGCCCCACTATTTCACATCGCACTTCGAGAAAGTGCTTCCACAGCTATTTTGTGTCATAAGGATCAGAAAAATTCGTTTTCGCTGATCTCCATAGTATGTGGGGTATCGACACTACCACTTTCGGCGAGACGAATTTTCAGTGATAGATTATTTCTCGAATCGGCATTGCTCAGTGCCTCCTCCAGAGTGATTTTGCCCTCTTTGTAGAGTTGGTGAAGAGCCTGATCGAAGGTCTGCATGCCTCTCTCGCTTCCTTGCTCCATCGCCTCTTTGACGGCATGGATGTCCCCTTTCTGGATCAACTCGGCAACGAAGGTGCTGAGCAGCATGATCTCCACCGCGGGTACCCGCTTGCCATCCTTGCTCTTTACCAGGCGCTGCGATACCACTGCTTTGAGGTTGAGTGAGAGGTCCATATAGAGCTGGTGGTGAGCTGTGTCGGGGAAGAAGTTGACCACCCGGTCGAGTGCCTGGTTTGCATTATTGGCGTGGAGGGTGGAGAGGCAGAGGTGGCCGGTTTCGGCGTAGGCGATAGCGTGCTGCATGGTCTCGCGATCACGAATCTCACCGATGAGAATCACGTCCGGCGCTTCACGCATGGCGTTTTTCAATGCCACCTCGTAGGAGAGAGTGTCCAGTCCCACCTCGCGTTGGTCCACTATGGATTTCTTGTGAGTGTGGAGAAACTCTACCGGATCCTCAATGGTGAGGATGTGGCCGGTGGTGGTGTTGTTACGGTGGTCGATCATCGATGCCAGGGTGGTCGACTTACCCGAGCCTGTGGAACCGACCACCAGAATAAGCCCGCGTGCCATCATGACCAGTTCGCGCAGGGCAGGGGGTAGCTGAAGCTCATCAATGGTGGGGATGTCGCCCTTGATGTAGCGAATCACCATGGCGACGTCGCCACGCTGGCGAAAGACATTGACACGGAATCGCCCCAGCCCACTCATGGAGATGGCCAGATTGGCCTCCATGGTGCGTTCAAATTCGGAGATCTGATCATCACTCATGATCGAATAGGCAAGCTTATGTACCTCGCCTTGTCCGAGAGGTGTGTCACCAATCGGCATGGTGCGCCCTTCCGCCTTCAGGTTTGGCGGTGCACCGGTACTGAAAAATAGATCGGAGCCATTTTTCTGAACCATCAATTTCAGATAGGGGATGATCTCCATTATGTTCTCTCCGTCGGCGTGTCTGGTTGTTGAAATGCTTTTCTCAGATTATAGGCGACCGGCAACACAATATGTTGAGGTGTTATTTTGAGAATAGAGATATCTCATCGTTACAGTGCGCCAGTAATCCGGTCTAAGGAAGCGCTGAATAAGTCTGGTCGAATTGAATTGTGCTCAGGAGGCGCAAGATCAAGGGGTCGATCGCGGCTAATAGCAGGCTATTAGCAAGATTTTCAACACAGATATTGCGTCTACTGAGTGCAAGGCAATCGGTCATGACTTGTTCAGAGCTTCCCTAAGTCAGATACTTGCTCAATCAAAACATGAGTGATCTCCTGGTACAAGCTCCTCATCCATAGGCTATCCTCTATCTGAGGTGGATAAAGGGGGATGCTGGATGGATAGCCAAGAAGTAATTGCAGCCACAGAGTGCTGGATAAAGAGTGTGGTGGTGGATCTGAATCTCTGTCCTTTTGCTTCCCCGGTGGTAGAGAAAAAACAGGTCTTCTATAGAGTTTCCGATGGAGAGGAGGAGCCGGCGCTGTTTCAAGATATGCTCGATGCTCTGGATAGCTTTCAGGGAATGAATAAAGAGTCGGCGCAGACCGGCTTCCTGATTCTCTCTCAGGGGATGAAGGAGTTTGATGAGTTCAACGACTTTTTAGGTGTAGTCGAGTATCTACTGGAGGAGAGTGGTCTCACGGGTATTATTCAGGTCGTCGGTTTTCATCCGAATTACCGTTTTGTAGGCTGTACGAACAACGACCCCGCTAACTATACCAACCGCTCACCTTACCCGATGTTTCACCTGATCCTTGAGGATGACCTCGAGTCTGCAGTGGCATCCCATCCTGATCCCGGCTCTATTCCCGTTCGGAATATAAAACTGTTGCGGGAGTTGGGAGAAGCCGAAATGAAGCGGCGTTTGGCTGCCTGCAGACAATAGCTACTATCTTCATATGCTTATAAGCAAATAGTGAATAATATTGAATGTTGTATGGCTATTTGCTATTAAACGGTAACCTGTTTGTCTTTTCGCGGTTTTTATCCCCGAAAATTAGGTGTTATACGATGTCCTTGTCTATCAACTTCCGTAGAGAAGAGGATAGGGGCAGGTAATAAAAAGGTTCGACAGTCGGTTGGGTAATCTCGAATTTAGTGGTTTTAATTCGATACGGCGGTAACGCCGGAACCGATGACTTGTCCGGCCTCAATTTTCCTAAGGAGGATAGTTATGAGTAGAGTAACAAGAACACTAGGCAATATTTGTCTCACATGTGGTGTGACCGCAGTTGCGGTCATGTCATTGGTAACGGCAGCTACCTTGATCTGGGTCTATACCATACAGTCTTAACCCATTTCGCTCTCTATGGGTCGGTCAGCACAGCTGTTGCTGATCGGCCCTTTTCTGTTTGAGTCTGAGCTTCATCAGGCATCCAATATTGCAGATTCCGCCTGCTCCAGCTCTTCACTTGCATGCAGCCATGACTCTTCTGTCTCAATGAGGTTGCGGTCAACACCACTCTTCTCCGTTAGTAACTCTTTCAGTCGGGTCTTGTTCCGCTCTTCGTAGATCTCCGCTTCAGCCAGGGTGTTTTCCAGTACAGCCTGACTGTCACTGAGCCTCTCCAATTGCTGCTCCAGTTTTTTCAGTTTGTTGCGCAGGGGCTGCAGTTGGCGTCGGCGCTCCGCCTCTTGCCGTTTCCGATCCTTGCGGGCAGTGGCGCTGTGTTCCTTCTCCTCCGCATCGCTGGTTGTTGTGCTATAGCGCTCTCTCTCAGCCAGCCAGCGTGGGTAGTCGTCCAGGTCACCTTTAAATTCAGTGACATTGCCATCATTCACCAGTAACAGCTGGTCGCAGGTGGTGCGTAGCAGGTGGCGGTCATGAGAGACCAGTACCATCGCTCCCTCATACTCCTGCAGTGCTTGACTGAGGGCGTGACGCATCTCCAGATCGAGATGGTTGGTGGGTTCATCAAGCAGCAGCAGATTGGGGCGCTGATAGACCAGCAGAGCCAATACCAAGCGTGCCTTCTCTCCGCCGGAGAAGGGGGCGACCGGACTTTCAGCTCGTTCCCCTGAGAAGCCAAAACCACCCACGAAGTTACGCAGAGACTGCTCACTTGCTTTTCGGTCGAGACGGGCCAGGTGTTCCAGAGGAGTCTGATCCGGTCGCAGTTGATCAAGCTGGTGCTGGGCAAAGTAACCGATCTTCAGATCCTGGGCGGTGTCACGTTCACCCTTCTGGGGCTCGAGAGTACCAGCGATCAGTTTGATCAGTGTCGACTTGCCCGCACCGTTGGGTCCCAGCAGGCCAATACGATCCCCGGGAGAGAGCCCGAGATTCAACTGTTTGATGATCCGTATATCGCCGTAGCCGGCATCCATCTTTTCAAGACGCAGCAGAGGGTTGGGTGACTTCTCCGGTGGTTTGAAGGCGAAGTGGAAAGGTGAATCGACATGGGCCGGGGCGATCAGCTCCATCCGCTCCAGGGCCTTCAAGCGGCTCTGGGCCTGACGCGCCTTGGTTGCCTGGGCACGGAAACGATCAACGTAGCTACGAATATGAGCCACTTCCCGCTGCTGTTTGACAAAGGCCGCCTGCTGGTTGGCTAGTCGCTCAGCCCGGGTGCGCTCAAAGGCGGAGTAGTTACCCGTGTAAAGCGCTACCGACTCCTGCTCGATGTGGGCGATATGGGTGGTTACCGCATCAAGAAAATCCCTGTCATGGGAGATCAGTAGCAGGGTGCCGCTATAGGCCTTGAGCCACTGCTCCAGCCAGATGACGGCATCCAGATCGAGGTGGTTGGTTGGCTCGTCCAGCAGTAGTAGGTCGGAGCGACACATTAGCGCCTGGGCCAGATTGAGGCGCATACGCCAACCGCCGGAGAAGCTGCTTACCGGGTGCTCCTCTTCCCCCGGTTTGAATCCCAGGCCGTGAATCAAACGGGCGGCACGGGAACGGGCGGTGTAGCCGCCGATATTTTCCAGCCGACCATGTAGTTCCGCCACCCGTTCGCCTTGATGGCCCTCTTCGGCCTCCACCAGGGCTTGCTCCACCCCTCTGAGCTCCTTATCACCATCCAGTACATAGTCGATGGCAGGATGGTTACCGGCGGGGGTCTCCTGTGCGACGTTTGCAATCACCCAATCACGTGGGCGGTAGAAGTCACCTTCATCGGCATGTAGCTGGTCGCGGATCAGAGCAAAGAGACTCGATTTGCCGGTACCGTTGGCGCCGGTCAGACCCGCCCGTTGACCCGGATGGATGGTAAAGCAGGCGTCAGCGAAGAGCTGTCGGGTGCCGCGTCGTAGTGAGAGGTGATCGAACTTGAGCATGGCGGCGGATTTTAACAGATTTATCCCACCGTAATGAATATTGTGGCGTTCCTACCGGTCGCGCTTATTTCCGGCTTATTATCGATTGTCTGCGAAGCAGTTACCGGCTGAACTTCATCGGTGATCAGGTAAGGTTGAGAGCACTACTTCTTCGCCTCCACCAGCCGTACTTCCACCCGGCGGTTGAGAGCCCGTCCTTTCTTGCGGCGGTTGCTCGCCTTCGGACGGGATTCGCCGTAACCCTTGGCACTGATAGAGGCCTTTCCCACCCCCTTGCTGATCAAGTAGTCCGCCATGCTCTTGGCTCGTTTTGCCGATAGTCTCTGGTTGGCGGCGCGGCGGCCGACATTGTCGGTGTGTGCTTCAACGGTAACCTTATACTGTTTGGGGCTGGCATTGAGAAAGACGGCAATTTTGTCCAGCGCCTCACGCATCTCTTTGCCTAGTCCGGTCTGTTTGGTGCCGAGATAGAAGGTGTGTCGGCGCACCTCCTCAAAGGTGTAGGGGAGCAGCTGTTTTATACACTCCTGATAGCTACGGAACGGCTTCTGAAAGTTGACCGGGCTGATGGAAATTCTGACGCTGCTGTTTTTTCGCTCCCAATTGGCATGCTCGACCTGGGCCACCCACCCCTTCTGCAGTGTCTCCAGCATCCACATACTCTGGCTAGGGGATATGATAAATGGCTTACTTCCCTTTTTAACCTGCACCTCTTCCGCCCGTGATGAGGCTGTGTCGTGAACCCAGGCTGGCGGGCTCTCTTTGATCGCGGCTAACCCCTCCTTTTGGTAACGGCGGTTGACTTCGATCTCAAGCACCGGCTCCTTGCCTGCGCGATGAATGAACCAGGCGGTGCCGTAACCGCTGATCTTGTGCATCAGCACACACTCTGTGGGTGTACCCGCATGCTCCCATTCAGAGTTATGGATACCTGTTTTGTGTTCGATATCGCCAAAAGCGAAAACGAGGGAAGGGGTGAGAGATAGAATCAGGCTGCGCCACATGGTGGTTTTTCTCTTATAGCTCATACAAGGGAGATCGACAGGCAGCCGAATTTCTTTACCTGGATATTATCTCTGCTGGGTGGTTTAGTTTCGCCGGTCGAGTCTACGGTAGCCTACTGCCTCGCTGATATGGTTCGGTTCTATGGTATCGCAGGCGGACATATCGGCAAGGGTACGTGCCAGCCGCAGGATACGGTGATAGGCACGGGCGGAGAGCCCTAGCTGATCCATGGCCCGTTGGACCAGCTTGTCGGCTTCATGGGTGAGTGTACAGATACTCTCCATCTGCCTGCCCTTGAGTTGGCTGTTGCAGCAGCCGTTGCGCTGCAGTTGCCTCTCTCTCGCCACTGCTACCCGCGCATGTACCTCGGCACTGCTCTCTGGACACTCTTTAGATGTGCTGCTCAGTGCTTCCGGCGGCAGCATCGGTACGTCGATATGCATGTCGATACGATCAAGGAGTGGGCCGGATATACGGCTACGGTAGCGCAGTACCTGATCGGCAGTGCAGCGGCACTCTCTTTTCCCGCTGCTGTCACCGTGATAACCACAGGGACAGGGATTCATCGCAGAGATCAGCTGAAACTTTGCGGGAAACTCCTCCTGCCGGGCAGCGCGGGAGATGGTGATGCAGCCACTCTCCAATGGCTCACGCAGCACCTCCAGCACCTTACGGTCAAACTCCGGCAGCTCATCTAGAAACATCACGCCGTTATGAGCCAGGGATATCTCTCCGGGGCGTGGGTTGCTGCCTCCTCCCACCAGTGCCACACCGGAAGCGGTGTGGTGAGGTGTGCGAAAGGGTCTTTTGCGCCAGTCATCGATATTGAATCCACGGTTGCTGACGGAGAGGATCGCTGCAGTTTCCAGTGCCTCATCTTCACTCATCTCCGGCAGGATACCGGGCAGTCGGCTTGCCAGCATCGACTTGCCGGTACCGGGCGGGCCGATCATCAGCAGGCTGTGGCCGCCAGCGGCGGCAATCTCCAGGGCGCGTCTGGCGTGGTATTGACCGCGTACATCCGCCAGATCAGGGTGGTGGAGGGTGGTGGTTGGGGTGGTGTTTGGGACAGCCGGCGGTAACCTGTCACCCTTTATAAGATGATCGCACACTTCCAGCAGATGGTTAGCGGGATAGACTTTTACGCCTTCAACCAGCGCCGCTTCGCTGGCACTTGCCGTCGGTAGAATTAGGGAACGCCCCGCTTCCCGTGCCGCCAGCGCCACCGGCAGTACACCTTTTACCGGCCGCAACTCACCGGAGAGTGCCAGTTCACCAAGAAACTCATAGCCGGACAGCGCTTGCAGCGGAATCTGGCCTGAGGCGGCGAGGACGCCGAGGGCGATGGCAAGATCGAAGCGCCCACCCTCTTTCGGCAGGTCTGCCGGGGCGAGGTTGATAGTGGTGCGCTTGGGAGGGAACTCAAAGCGAGAGTTGAGCAGCGCCCCGCGCACCCGGTCTTTACTCTCTTTTACCGCCATCTCCGGCAGGCCGACCATGGAGAGTGAGGGGAGACCGTTGGTGAGGTGGACTTCGACCGTCACCAGCGGGGCACTGATGCCGGTGCGGGCGCGGCTATAGAGAGTAGCGAGGGGCATGGTTACCTTCCGTGGAACATTGGCTTGCTGCAGTGAGGAACACTATAAGCAATCACAGGGAAGGAATGAAGCGATTTATTTGCCGGAGGGCTGTCGATTTTTTAATCAGGCTGAGCCACTTCTGCAGGTTGCTACTGCCTGCTGTATACAGGTCGGTTATTTACCGGCCTCTCTCTCCATCTCAGCCACTTGTGCCTCCAGCCGTTCCAGCTTTTCCCGGGTGCGGGTCAGCACCGCCTGCTGCACCTCAAACTCTTCACGGGTAACCAGATCAAGGTGGGTGAGGGCTGACTCCAGGGCGGAGCGAATATTTTTCTGCATATCCTCCTGAAGGAACTGCAGACCGGCAGGTACATTGCCAGCGACGCGCTTGGCAAGGTCATCAAATAGTTTTGGATCAATCATGGGCGAACCATAGCCGGGCCGGCCCTGTATGTCTATTTTTTTCCACTTCGCCGGGGCGCGTTCTTGTTGCGCTAGGCACGTTACATCGCTTTCCCCGGGAGCCGGTCATGAAATGGGTGTGATGCAGGAGTGATCTATTGCGAACGGCTGTCCATTTCTGGTGCAAAAGGGGGTGGCGCACCAAATAGGTGCGACCGTTGCTGGTGCATAAAAGCGATATTTTTTCTACAAAATCCCGTAATGCTTTGAATATAAAGTGGAAAAATGTTTTGGCATGAGAGCTGCAATATATCGCTCATCAATGATTGGGTAGTTCCCAATTTGCTGGGCGATGAACAGCCAACTGTATTAAAGCGTAATGACAGGAGAGATCTGATGAAACTGGTTACAGCAATCATTAAGCCATTCAAGCTGGATGATGTCCGGGAGGCTATGTCTGATATAGGCGTCTCCGGCATCACTGTGGTCGAGGTCAAAGGTTTTGGACGTCAAAAGGGGCATACAGAGCTCTACCGTGGTGCTGAGTATGTGGTCGACTTTCTGCCGAAGATCAAGGTTGAGGTGGCGGTTAGTTCCGACATGGTCGATCAGTTGATAGAAGCCATCACTTCGGCGGCCAAGACCGGCAAGATCGGTGACGGCAAAATATTTGTCTCCAGTCTGGAGCAAGTGGTTCGGATTCGTACCGGTGAGGCTGGTGTTGAGGCGCTCTAGCTAGCGCTGGGAAACGCCCATCCTTGGGATGTTTCCAAAGCGGAATCGCAAAACCTGGTTCCCCCCGATCACCTCATCTTAAAGGCTAAACGCCTCTGAAAATATCGACAGATCTATCTGTCACATGAGTGATTTTTTGTCTAATTTTTAGGGATCTGACCAATGATGGCGCAACCTTTGTCGGTCAGTGGGTGGGTATGCTCACCATCCTGGTATGGGTCTTCAGTATCATCTTCATAGTCTGGTTCGCCATCAAGGCGGTGATGGGGATCCGCGTCAGCGAAGAGGAGGAGTATGAAGGCGTCGATATCGGTGAGTGCGGTATGGAAGCCTATCCTGAGTTTACCGGTTCCAAGGGTTCCAGCATGTAAGATATCATCGAAAACCTGAATCGGTGGATTCAGGTGGATGGGAAGAGCGGGTGCCTAGGCGCCCGTTTTACATGGTGATAAGGGTGTAAACTTTCCGGAAGTTCCGTAGAATCTAAATCGGGCCAATCATATCTTTACAGGTAATGGATAGTAGCGACGAGCAAAAACCTCAGTGTCCGTTGGATGAGAGCGAGTGTCGGCATATCGAAGAGCTGATGGCGCTGCGTCTTCGCACCAATGAGCTCGAAGGGTTGGTGCATACTGATACACTTACCGGCCTCTTCAACTACCGCTACTTTCTTCTGGCTCTGGAGCAGGAGCTGGAACGTACCCGCCGCAGTGGTCACCCCACCTCCCTGGTAATGCTCGACCTGGACCATTTCAAGGGTGTTAATGATACTTGGGGTCATGAGGTGGGTAACCAAGTGCTGCGTCAGACCGCAGATATAATCGGGCAACTGCTGCGCCGGGTGGATCTTCCCTGCCGTTACGGCGGTGAGGAGTTTGTCCTTATTCTTCCGGCAACGCCTCTGCCTCGTGCCATCACTGTAGCTGAGCGGTTGCGACAGGCGATTGCGGATACCCCGATAGAGCTTGGGAGTGAGAGTTTTTCTGTGACCGTCAGTATGGGGGTGAGTGTCTATGGCAGAAACAGCAAAATGACCTCAGACGCCCTTATTCAGGAAGCTGATGCCCTGCTCTATCAGGCAAAGGAGGGGGGGCGAAATCGTGTTGAACATACCGCTCTGGATGAAGCCAGGCCGGCTGGACAGGTTAGCAAGGATGAGAAGAGTGCACTATTTGATGATTTCGATTAACCGGAGTTTTCCATGCTTGGCTGTGCCGGTACGCCGTTGTATTACGGGTCTCCTGGCTTTTCTCTGCATAGTGATTGTGGCTAGTCCCACGGTGATGGCCGGCATCTATCGTTGGGTTGACGAAAACGGCAAAGTTCACTTTACCGACCGTCCGCCAGCAGACCAGAAAACCAAACAGGTTAAAATCCGCCAGTTGGAAAATGGTGACCGGAAAGACGGGGTGCAAACTGAGGCGGAGCGCAAACAGTTGCAGCAGAGGCTGCTGGACAGTTATCGGCAGGATCGTGAGGCAAAACAGGAAGCTGCCACGAAGAAGAAAAAAGAGGCTCATGAGCGGGAGGTCAGGTGCATATATGCAAAAGATCAGCTGCGGGAGTATCGGGATGCATCGGGACTCTATGAGCCCCAAGCTGATGGTAGCCGCAGAATACTCTCCAAAGAGGCTCATGCGGCAACCATCGAGCGGATAAGAAAAACGGTCGAGCGGTGGTGCGATTGACCCCGTCGGGTCAACCAGAGGTTCCAGGAAGTATGTCGATCAAACCGTTGTTAAAGAAAAAACTTTCAGTCTGGCCGGCACGTCTCGATCTGTTGCAGAGTGCTACTGGTCTGTTGCTCGCCCTGTTTATGTGGCTGCACATGTTCTTTGTCTCCTCCATCCTCATTGGTAAGGATGCGTTTTGGGGGATGGCGCGCTTCTTTGAAGGCTACTTCTTCCTCGGTTACCCACTGCCTCTTCTGGTGAGTCTATTCGTCGCCGCGGTGTTACTGTTATTGTTGGTTCACGCCCTGCTTGCACTGCGCAAGTTTCCCGCCAGCTGGCGTCAGTATCGGGGCTTCTGGCTGCATATGGGACGGATGAGTCATGCCGACACCAACCTATGGATGGTGCAGGTTGTTACCGGCTTCCTGATGTTTTTTCTCGCCCCGGCACATCTCTATATCATGCTCTCCCAGCCTGAACTGATCGGTCCCTACGCATCTGCCGACAGAGTCTGGAGCGGTCGCCTCTGGCCTCTTTATCTACTGCTGCTGTTTGCCGTAGAGCTCCACGGTGTAGTGGGTCTCTATCGTCTGGCGGTGAAGTGGGGCTGGTTTTCCGCAGCTGACCCCGGACAGACGCGCAGGCGACTGAAACGGCTGAAGTGGGCGCTGACCAGCTTCTTCCTGATTCTTGGTCTGACAACCCTTGGCGCCTTTGTGAAGATCGGTATTGAACATGCCCCCCATGAGGGTGAGCTTTATACACCCGCCTGGGTGGAGGCACATCAATGAAAGTGATCTATACCGATGTACTGGTGATTGGTGGCGGCCTTGCCGGTATGCGCACCGCCATTGGTGTCAAACGCCGGGGATTGGAGACGCTGGTATTGTCACTGGTGCCTGCTAAGCGCTCCCACTCGGTGGCGGCTCAAGGTGGCATGCAGGCGAGCCTCGGTAACTGTGTCAAGGGGACGGGGGATAACGAGGATGTCCACTTTCAGGACACGGTGCGTGGCAGCGACTGGGGTTGTGATCAGGAGGTGGCGCGACTGTTCACTCATATGGCACCGAAGGCAGTGCGTGAGCTTGCCGCCTGGGGCGTATCCTGGAATCGCGTCACCAGAGGTGACCATGAGGTGGTTATTGGCGGCCAGAGAGAGACGCTGACCGCTCAGGACCGGGCTCACGGCTTGATCACTGCACGGGACTTTGGCGGCACCAAAAAGTGGCGCACCTGCTATACCTCCGACGGCACCGGCCACGCCATGCTTTATGCTCTTGGTGACAGGGCCAACGCTGAAGAGGTGCCGGTACACGAGCGCAAAGAGGCGGTGGCGCTGATTCATGACGGGAAGCGCTGTCATGGTGCAGTTGTTCGCGACCTGATCAGTGGTGAATTGAGTGCCTATCTGGCTAAGGCCTGCGTTATGGCAACCGGTGGGTATGGGCGGATATATGGTGTCTCAACCAATGCGGTGATTAACGAGGGTACAGGGCAGGCGCTGGCGCTGGAGACTGGTGTTGCTCCACTGGCTAATCTGGAGGCGGTACAGTTTCACCCCACGGCCATCGTGCCAGCGGGTATTTTGGTCACAGAAGGGTGTCGGGGCGATGGCGGCCTGCTGCGAGACAAAGATGGACACCGCTTCATGCCTGACTATGAGCCGGAGAAGAAGGAGCTCGCCTCCCGCGATGTGGTTTCCCGCCGCATGGCTGAGCACATGCGCGCCGGTAAGGGGGTGGAGAGCCCCTACGGTGACCACCTGTGGCTGGATGTTACGGTCCTCGGTGCCACCCATATCGATAAAAAATTACGTGAAGTGAAGGATATATGTAACTACTTCCTCGGTATCGATCCCGCTAAGGAGTGGATACCGGTGCGCCCCACTCAGCACTACTCCATGGGCGGCATCAGAACCGATTACCGGGGGGAAAGCCCCTGGCTCAAGGGGTTGTTCGCCTGTGGCGAAGTCGCCTGCTGGGATATGCACGGTTTTAACCGTCTGGGGGGCAACTCGGTGGCGGAGACCGTGGTCAGCGGCATGTTGGTCTCTGAGTATGTCGCCGATTTCTGCGAGGATGAAAAAGGGGGGCTGAATCCCTCCGTCTCCCTGGCAGAGACGTTTGTTGCCAGGGAACAGCAGCGGCTGCAGCAGCTTTGCGATCGCGAGGGTGGAGAGAGTGCCGTCGAGCTGAAAAAAGAGATGGAGTCGATCATGATGGAGAGGGTCGGGCTGTTCCGTAACGGTACCGACCTGGAGACTGCTGTAGCGGCGCTCGAGTCTTTACTCAGTCGCAGCCGCCGGCTCTCCCTTGCCGACAATCGCCCCGGTGCCAATCCGGAACTGGTACTCGCCTACCGTCTGCCGCGAATGCTGAAGATCGCCATTGGTGTCGCTCTGGGCGCCTTGCAGCGTACCGAGAGTCGTGGGGCACACTTCCGAGAGGATCACCCCGGTCGCAACGACAGGGAGTGGCTGAATCGTAGCCTCTTTTTCTGGCGGGACGAAGAGGCGACGCGGCCTGAGGTGGAGTATCAGCCTCTCGATGTCAAAACGATGGAGCTGCCACCGGGATTTCGTGGCTATGGAGAGAAAAATATTACTGAACACCCGGATACACCGTCAAGACAGGCAGAGGTCGATGCTGAGGGAGCGTCCTCCGGTGCGGACCGACATCTCCTGCAAGACCGGCTGTTGCCATTTAGGCAGTTGTTGCCGGAAAAGTACCGTGGTGATAATGAACGCTTGGATGAGTTACCGGAATGAGTCGAACCCTTAATTTCCATATTCTCCGGCACAACCCGGCAGATACTGAAAGCCGGCCTGAACTAGTGACCTATAATCTGGAAGAGACGCCGGGTATGACTCTGTTTATCGCCCTCAACCAGATTCGTGAAAATCAGGCCACTTCACTCGCTTTCGATTTTGTTTGTCGTGCAGGGGTCTGTGGTAGCTGCGGCATGATCATTAACGGTCGTCCGGGCCTCGCCTGCCGCACCCTTACCGAAGCGCTGCCCGACGAAATCACTCTGCTGCCTCTACCCACCTTCGAATTGATTGCCGACCTTTCAGTCAACACCGGCAACTGGATGAACGCCATGAATCATCGGCTGCAGAACTGGGTACATCTTCACCAGGAGCCGGAGATAGATCGGATGGAGCCGCCGATGGAGCCGGAGCTGGCGGAGGCGATCTATGAACTCGACCGCTGTATTGAGTGCGGCTGCTGCATCACAGCCTGTGGCACAGCGATTATGCGGGAGGGCTTTATCGGTGCTGTCGGGATCAACAAGGTTGCCCATTTTCGGCTCGATCCCAGGGATGATCGTAACGATGACGACTACTATCAAGTGATAGGAGATGACGACGGCGTGTTCGGTTGCATGAGTCTGCTTGGTTGTCAGGATCTTTGCCCTAAAGAGCTGTCGCTGCAGACCCAGATCGCCTTTATCCGCCGAAAGATGATGCTGAAGGGTTTATTTCCTGAAAAATAGGCCGCTAATCATGTCATACACTTTTTCCGGCATAGGGGCTGCCTAACGGTCAACGGATTCCACTGTGGTATCCTTAGCGCCGATTATCAACAAGATTGACAGCTTCGGCCCGTGTAATGAGCTAGAGGAGTTATATTGAAAGACAATAGCAAATTCTCTGCGACTGGGAGATCTCTCAAGGAAGGACCAGTCATTTATCAAGCGGAACATGATTCAATAGATGAGTACAGGGCAAAAAAGAACCTTACTCTGGCTGAACTTAACCATGTGTTTAAGATGTATCTGCACAAGCGTAGATCTCATCGTGAAGATATCACCATAGTGGGGCAGTTCTCAGTCCTCTATAACGACCCGAGATTGATCTCATGGCACACCTTGAGCAAATCGGAACAGAGTGACGCCCTCTCCGATCTGGTGATAATGCCTGAGGTATACAATGATCTGATCACCCCAATGGGTACAACCGCTGGTGATGATCAGATAATAAAGGGGGTGGTGAAGGATGCCGTTCAGAATGCCATAGACAGCTTCTCCCATGCCGCATTTGTGCAGAAAAAGTATGTCACCCGTTTTCCTGGAATTAAGATCATCCTGTTTATGGATCAGGCCAGTAAGCGGCTTGTTCTCGGGGTGATGGATAACGGCTTTGGGGAGTCAGTCAAAAAACCCAAAAAGTCTCACACCGGCGAGGAGTATGGTGACGATATGGTGTCAAAAATCGTCGATTGGATGATACGGCGATTCGTTGCTAAGGATGAGAGTGAGGTCAGGTATGACATCGCCTACACCGGTGGCCAGGGTATGGCATTGAAAAAGATTAATATTGAGCTGCAACTGGATGCAAAGGTCCATTTTATGGCATCAGGCGCGGCCTTCGAACTGACACTAAAAAATTACTTCTAATCCCCTGTACAGTCGTCTAGCCAATCTGCCAGTATCCTTGATGGACCATTTCGGTAATCTCATCGGCACTGACCGGTTTGCTGATAAGAAAGCCCTGCATTTCGTCACAGTTCTCCCGCTGTAAAAATGCTCTCTGCTGTTCAGTCTCCACCCCTTCGGCTATTACCCGCAGATTAAGGCTGTGGGCCAGAGCGATAATGGCGCGGCAGATGGCGGCATCATTGCCGTTATCCGGCAGGTCGCGAACAAATGACTGATCGATTTTGAGTCGGTCGATGTCGAGAAACATCAGTGCCAGCGGCTGGAGAAGTGTGCTGCCTGATCACCAACAAACTCTTCCAGCATCTCGGTAATGCCGTGGGTATCGATCAGTGTGCCGTAGACATCGAATGCGAGAGTTAGGGCCATGCAGGAATTCTTCTATCCTGAGATTTCACTCCCCTAAGGATAGTACAGTAGGGCGTACTCGCAGAAAGGTGGAGTTTTGGTAGTTGCAAGAGTCACTCCTGGTAGTCATGGGCTTATTTTATTGTATGGGTTATCCTGCCCGGTCTGACAGATTGCCGAGTGATAGAGAACCATGGCTGTGACCCCCCCTTTTATCCTGGTAGATGGCTCCTCCTACCTGTTTCGCGCCTACCATGCGCTGCCACCTCTGACCAACTCCCACGGCGAGGCCACCGGCGCTATCGTCGGTGTGGTGAATATGCTGCGTAAGCTGATTGATGAGTATCAGCCGGAGCGAATGGCGGTGGTGTTCGATGCTCCAGGCGGCAGCTTTCGCAATCAGATGTATGACCAGTACAAAGCCAACCGCCCCCCCATGCCCGATGACTTGCGGGAGCAGATAGAGCCCCTTCACCGCATCGTCGAGGCGATGGGGTTGCCGCTGCTGATGGTGCCCGGAGTGGAGGCGGACGATGTCATCGGTACCCTCGCCGCACAAGCCTCATCCCTTGAGATGAAAACGCTGATCTCAACTGGCGACAAGGACCTGGCACAGCTGGTGGACGAGCGGGTCACGCTGATCAACACTATGAACAACAGCCTGATGGATAGGGAGGGCGTGGTGGCGAAGTTTGGCGTCACCCCAGAGCAGATCATCGACTATCTAGCCCTTGTGGGCGACTCTTCCGATAATATTCCAGGTATCCCCAAGTGCGGTCCAAAGACCGCTGCCAAATGGTTGGGGGCCTATGGCAACGCCGATCAGCTGGTGACTCATGCCGAAGAGATCAAGGGTAAGGTGGGTGAGTATCTGCGGGAGAATCTTGAGCAGCTTGCCCTCTCCCGCGAGTTGACTACCATCCGTCTTGATCTCGATCTGGGTGTTACGCCGGTCGACCTGAAGCCGGCGCCGCCCAATCGTAAAGCGCTGCATCAACTCTACAGCCGTATCGAGGCGCGGCGCCTGCTTGCCACTCTGGAAGAGGGGGAGAGTGATATTGCCGAGGTGGAGAGCCCCCCGCCGCCGGAAACCCACTACGAGACGATACTCGAACAGGCCGATTTTGACCGCTGGTTGGCACGGTTGGAGAACGCCGACTGCTTCGCTTTTGATACGGAGACCACCAGCCTCGACTATATGCAGGCAGAGATAGTCGGTCTCTCTTTTGCAGTTGAGGCGGGGGAGGCGGCTTATCTGCCGGTGGCGCATATCTATCCAGGAGCTCCACAGCAACTGGAGCGAGAGGCGGTGCTGGGGTTGATGAAGCCGCTGCTGGAAGATTCGAAGCACCTCAAGGTGGGGCAAAATCTGAAGTACGACATGAGCGTACTCGCTCGTTACGGCATTGAACTACAGGGTATCGCCCATGACACCATGCTTGAGTCCTACGTCCTCGACTCTACCGCCACCCGCCACGACATGGACTCCTTGGCCAATAAGTACCTGGGATTCAAGACCATCAAGTTCGAAGAGGTGGCGGGCAAGGGGGCGAAACAGCTCACTTTTGACCAGGTGCCCCTGGAGGCGGCATCGCCCTATGCGGCTGAGGATGCCGATATTACACTGCGACTGCACCAGGCCTTGTGGCCAAAGCTGGAGAGTGAGCCCTCTCTGGCCAGGCTCTACAGTGAGCTGGAGGTGCCACTGCTGACGGTGCTTTCGAAGATTGAGCGTACCGGTGTAGTGGTGGACAGTGCCATGCTGGAGCAGCAGAGCCGGGAGCTCGCGGTGACCATGCACGACCTGGAGCAGCAGGCCTATGAGATTGCAGGCCGTACCTTCAACCTGGGTTCGCCGAAGCAGATCGGTCATATCTTCTTTGAGGAGCTGGAGTTGCCGGTGATCTCAAAGACCCCGAAAGGTGCTCCCTCCACCGCTGAGTCTGTGCTGCAGGAGCTGGCGGATCAGGGACATGATCTGCCGGCACTGATTCTGCAACATCGCGGGCTGTCGAAACTAAAGTCCACCTATACTGACAAGCTGCCATTGATGGTGGACCGTGATAGTGGCCGGGTTCACACCTCCTATCATCAGGCGGTGGCGGCCACCGGTCGCCTCAGCTCGTCCGATCCCAATCTGCAGAATATCCCGGTACGCAGTGAGGAGGGGCGGCGTATCCGTCAGGCGTTTATCCCTGCCCCAGGCTACCGCATGGTGGCGGCGGACTACTCTCAGATCGAACTGCGCATCATGGCCCACCTCTCCGGTGACGAGGGGCTTTTGAGGGCGTTTGCCGAGGGTGTTGATGTCCATCGGGCCACCGCCGCCGAGGTATTCGGTGCCACCTCACCCGATGAGGTGACCAGTGATCAGCGCCGTTCCGCCAAGGCGATCAACTTCGGCCTGATCTACGGCATGTCCGCCTTTGGCCTGGCCAAGCAGTTGGGAATCGGCCGTGGCGATGCCCAGAGCTACGTTGATCTATACTTCGAGCGCTACCCTGGGGTTCAGGCGTTTATGGATAGCACCCGTCTCGAAGCCCATGAAAAAGGCTATGTCGAGACGGTGTTTGGCCGTCGCCTCTATCTCCCCGAGATCAACTCTCGTAACGGTATGCGCCGAGCGGCGGCGGAGCGCACCGCTATCAATGCGCCTATGCAGGGGACCGCTTCGGATATCATTAAACGCGCCATGCTGGCAGTGAGCAGCTGGATTGAGAAAGAGCGGCCACCACTACGGATGATGATGCAGGTACACGATGAACTGGTATTTGAGGTGCGTGAGGACCAGATGGAAGCCTGCAGCGCAAAGATCAGGGAGTTGATGGAGGGTGCGGCTGAACTAAAGGTGCCATTGGTGGTGGATGTGGGGGTCGGTGACAACTGGGATGAGGCTCACTGATGATGGGTGCAGCCGGCCATGCCCTGGTGAGTACTATACTATGAGCACATAAGACACCACGCTGTTATCGCCGGGATATCCCGAGGATCAGTTGTTGTCATCTGACTCTGTTTTATTAGGATGGTGGTTGTAAGTTATGAAAACCAATCCAAATAAGTGCACCCCGAAAAATATCGATCTACACACCATGGATGAGTGTCATTTTGTCGATATCCCTATTTATTCCGATTTCCGTGGAATACTAAGCGTTATCAAGGATGGTGAAGAGGTATTTCCCTTTGATTTTGATCGTCTATTCATTATTACTGATGTTCCGGTAGGTGCTGTTAGGGCTGAGCATGCGCCCAAAAAAATCCACGAGCTGTTATGTGCATACAATGGTGCTTTTCAGCTGAGCCTGGATGATGGAAAAAACCATAAAAGGGTGGTCGTCAATGACCCGGGGCGAGCTTTTTATCTGCCCAGTGGTATCTGGCGTAGTTTGGAACGTTTTGAACCTGGTACCATTTGTGTGGTTTTAGCCAATGGTCGCTACGATAAGAACGAAAGCATCAGTGACTACAATGAGTACCGCCGCCTAGTTACAGGTCTCTGAATGATGAAGATTCCCTTCCTCGATCTTAAGCGCCAACTAAAGGGGGCTCTCCGTAAAGAGATAGACGGTGCAATTGCTGAGGTGCTTGATTCAGGAAGCTTGGTCGGCGGTAGATACCTGCAAGCATTCGAACAGGAGTTTGCAAGCTACTGTGGCACCCTCCATGCCGCCGGAACCGGTAATGGCATGGATGCTCTCTACCTTGCACTCTTGGCACTGGAGATTGGCTCGGGTGATGAAGTTATTGTTCCCGCACATACATTTATTGCCACCTGGCTTGCCGTTTCCAGAACAGGAGCAACACCGGTTGCAGTTGATGTCCGTGCTGATACCGGGAGTATTGATGAGAGGCTGATTGAGCAGGCTGTTACAGAAAAAACGAAGGCGATCATCGTTGTCCACCTCTATGGTTTTATCCCTGACATGCAGGCCATTGCCGCCATTGCACAGCAGTGTGGACTGTATCTGATCGAAGATGCAGCCCAAAGTCATGGTGCTCTTTACAGGGGGCAACGGGCAGGTTCTCTGGGCACAATAGCGGCATTTAGTTTCTATCCCACCAAAAACCTGGGCGCGTTGGGTGATGGGGGAATGGTTACAACCAATGACGATAAACTTATCGAGAAGATATACGTGCTGCGTGATTATGGGCGCAGTAGTAGAAGTGAACATATAGAGCGGGGGGTGAACTCAAGGCTAGATCCGCTGCAGGCAAACATACTGCGTAGAAAATTACACCATCTCGATCATACTAACTCACGTCGGAAAGAGATTGCCGGGCGCTATCATCAAGCTTTAGAGGTGCTGCAACATCCTGGAATTCGCCCTTTAATTGGTATTGGGAAAAACTCAGTCTGGCATCACTTTGTAGTGATAGTGGAGAACAGACAGGCATTTATAGAGAAGATGTCGGCAGCGGGAATTGGGACGGATATCCACTATCCTGTGCCGCCTTTTCGCCAGCCCTGTTATGCCAAAGAAATTCCTCGGCTAGATGGTTGGCCGGTCACAGACGGCTTGGCGGCAAAGGTGGTCAGTCTGCCTATCAGCGACTATCTTGATGATGAGGAAGTAGGCTATATCTGTCAGCGGTTGAAGGAGTGCAAGGATATCTGAGTCCGTAATACCGACAGATTCATTAGTTGTTAATATGAAAACACCTTCATTGCGCTGCCTCAATAGGAATAATGGCTCCCGAATTCGTCTCCTGCATGTAGCGCCATATCAGTTTGTACTGACCTGCCTGACCAGTTCACAAAGTTTCTCTATATCAACGTTGAACATATCCTTGCCTGTAGTGGCTGAGCCGCTAAAATGGTAATGATTCAGGCTCATCTGTTTACATAGTCCAAGGAAAAGTGGGTAATCATAGGTCTCTGGTCTAATCTCAATGACATTGCATTCCGGTTGACAAAACAGCAGATTTGTCAGCGCTGCTCCCGTCGTCGCTACCACCACCTTGGCGGCAGAAAACAGGGCGACCTGTGCCTTGTGTGGCAACAATTCCGGACAGATTATTTCAAAGCCTAAATGCTCCAAATGCTCAATGAGCTGCTCTTCATTCAGCATGAGGCGCTGTTTCTGTCTCTTTCGACTGATATAGAGAAGTCGAGATTTTGGAGGGGGGGTTAATTCATACTCGCTGATATAGGCGTCGCGTACTGCCTGGATTATCTTGCCTCCCGCCAAATTTCCAATTGGCTGCCATATCGTCTCCTCCAGGATCAGTAGATGATCACAATCTATCTTCTCGGTAGATGAAATTTCCCTGATTATTAATCGCGGGTATTTTTTTGTCAGAAAATTGAATGCAGATATCTGAAAAGCAGGGATACCCCTTCGAATAAGAACTACAGCCTCTCTTGCTTGTGGGATTTTTTTTAGGGCATATATCAACGCCACAAAACGATGAAGAATGAAGTGGAAATAGTGGTTATGACCACGTGGGGTTGAAATGAAAGGAATCACTAACTGTTCTATATGATCAGCCGGTTGGTAATGAAATATTTTTGCCATGTTTCGCCCAAATTTTTTCCTGGACAAAAGTTTTTCAGTCGGTAGGTGTAGGGATACACTTACTTTTCCAAGAACAGAGCAATCGTTAACAATCGTCATTTCAAAGCGTTTTTTCAGATTCAATTTTCCATTAATAACAAGCTCGCCACTGCTTTGGGGTAAAGATTCAAGATAATCAAGCTCTTCATTCGAAAGAGAAAAGGTTTCCTCATAAAGCTTATTTACGATGACATCGCCGACTTCATTCGGAGAGATAGTTTCAACATAAATCGAAAATCTTCTTCTCAAGAAGGGTACTTTTGTTAGGCCCTTGTATAAGAATAGTCGCAGAGTTCTTACAGACGTATATTTTTTCCTCCGACTGTTTATAGTTCGGGTGAATCCTGGAATATTGATCATGAATTAGTTGATAGTTAAAAGATCTATTTTATCTGTGGGGGAAATAACAAACTTCCAAGAAGAGGCCATGAAGTATGCGCAGCAAAAATATTCAGACCGAGACTTCATTGTAGCCAATAACATCTTGTTTAATGATCCTGGCTGGATTTCCGATTACAACACAATTATCAGGTACGTCCTTAACCACCACGGCTCCCGCCCCAACGATAGCATTTCGTCCGACGCTTGTTTGGGGGGTAATAATTGCACCGGCCCCTATAAACGCGCCCTGATTGATTTTACAACCTCCACACAATAGTGCCCCGGGGCCAAACCCAACATAATCTTCAATTATCGCGTGATGGCCGATAGATACGCTTCTATTTACGAGCACAAAACGGCCAATATTGCATTTTGCAGCAAGCACGGCTCCAGCGTTGACCATAAAGCCTTCACCATAAACTACACTTGAGGCGATTACAGCGGTGGGATCAATTAGGGGGGGGTAGTTGCTAAAGCCTAATTGGCGCGTCTCCTCTTCGACTTTTTTCCTATGGCCGGGCGTGACCAAGGGAATGATTATCGGGTCATCCAGCCACAAGGGATCAATGCCGGAAACTTTCACAATGGGTCCAGTGACCTCAGGGCTATTTTCCGCTTCCATGTTGTCTACATAGGCGCGAACATTTAGCCCAAGTCGGAGAATAGTTTCCTCAACATCAACAATGTAATCAGAGCGAACGGCGTAAACGATTAGGTTTTTATTGGACGCCATGTGGAAGCTCCGACTTTATCATTATGGATTCCAGAAGCATGCACTCTCCTGAAATTTTTTCATCCTTTATTTTTTATCAGGATTTTTGTGGTTTAACGAACTATTCGCCTATCCCGTATTACTCTTTCCTCTTGTCAATTAAGGACTACACTGGGAGTGAACTCTATAGAAACTTGGAGGTCGTAAGGTTTAAGCGTCAGCTGACGTGGGGCCGCTTCTCCCCGAGCGGCCGTGCTCCGGCATGCATATGCCGGGCGGTAAGACCCTGGATGCCGTGACTCCCCCTTTTAGGCTCCGGGGTCTTTTTTTGTTTCGATTTCACTGCCATCTAGACTAAACAGACGGTCAAGGATGCTGTGAGCCTCGTCCACACCCTGTCGTTTAAGGGAGGAGAACAGCTGCACAGTGATCTTCCCATCACCGAAACTCTTCAATGCTTTTCTCACCTGCAGCAAGCTGCTGGAAGCGGCACCATGCTTTAATTTGTCTGCTTTGGTTAGGAGGATATGGGTCGGTAGACCAATTTCACTACTCCACTCCAGCATCTGGATGTCAAACTCCTTCATTGGATGGCGCACATCCATCAACAGCACTATCCCTTTCAATGAGTCCCTATTCTCAAGATAGGATGCCAGTTCTGCCTGCCACTGTTTCTTGACCTGCTCTGCTACCTTGGCGTAACCGTAGCCGGGAAGATCCACCAGGCGGTGATCGTCATCCAGGGCAAAAAAGTTGAGCAGCTGGGTTCTGCCGGGAGTTTTACTGGTACGGGCAAGACTTTTTTTCTGGCAAAGGGTGTTGAGGGCGCTCGATTTGCCGGCGTTGGAGCGCCCGGCAAAGGCGACCTCCATACCACTATCCGCCGGTGCCTGGGAGAGCTTGGCGGCACTGGTGAGAAAATGGGCCTGATGGTAGTAGTGATTCATGGTTCTACTGGATTGTCAGTTAATTCATCACTCCGGCTGTGCCGGGATGAGGGAGGTTTTTGATTAAATGATGCTATTCTATTTTTTGACGCTAACCTGTGCGTATATGGCATGTTTCGCCAACTACCTCTTCCAGTGCCCGGACTTGCCGCCATCCTTCTCCAGCAGCTGCACCTGGTCGATACGCATTCCCCGGTCCACCGCTTTGCACATATCGTAGATCGTCAGTAGGGCGACCTGGGTGGCGCAGAGCGCCTCCATCTCGACTCCGGTCTGGCCGTTGGTTTTTACCGTGGTGAGGCAGTAGACGCTGGACGACTCTATCTCAGGAGTTAGCTCGATATTGACATTGGTAAGGGCCAGAGGGTGGCACAGGGGGACCAGATCTGAGGTCTTTTTCGCCGCCATGATGCCTGCAACTCGGGCGATTCCCAATACATCCCCCTTCTTATGACCACCTTGGCGGATCAGCTCCAGGGTTGAGGGTTCCATGGTGATCCGCCCCTCAGTGACCGCTGTGCGATGAGTGGTCTCCTTGGCACCAACATCCACCATGTGGGCTTCACCGGCCTGATTGAAATGGGTCAATTCGCTCATGAGTTTTGCTCTATGTTTTTGGATATTTCGTGGGAATCAAAAGTCATCTGCTCCAGGTCCGCCATCAGGTAAGTGGCCGGTGAGCCGCCGACACCACCGATAGTGCCGGGATTGACCAGCGGGGTTTTGCCTCCCTTGATGTTCTCCAGATACTGGATCTTCAAGTTGTGGCTATGGCCGCAACAGACCAGATCCCAGTCACCTGTTGTGGCCATGGCGCGGGCGTAATGGGGATAGTGAACCAGAAAAATTCTTTTACCGGCCAATTCCACCCCGGCATCCATGCCGTGATACTCAATGATATTGCCGGGCTGAGTCATCAGCTTACCCAGGGTGTAGAGGTCGCCGGTGTTATTGCCGTGAATGACATGCACCGGTAGCCCGTGCTTGTTGAGGCATTTAAGGGTGCTGGGTGCCACCACATCACCACAGTGGAGGATGGCCTCTGCACCTTTGGCTTTCGCCTCGGCTGCAGCAGCGTCCAGTAACGGAATATGGTCGTGACTATCGGAGAGAATACATACTTTCATGAGATTACCTTGGGAACCATATTCAGATACACGGAGCATTCAGATGAATAATAAAAAAGGTCGGTGAGTTCACCGACCTCAGATGGCGCTAAGGGTAAGGGCTGAGCTGGAAACTGTCCAGTTTTGGCACAAAAAAAGGGGGCCGAAGCCCCCTTTTTGCTTAAAGCCGGTAAGTCCAGCTTATAGCAGTGGCACGATCAAGAGTGCAACGATGTTGATAATCTTGATCAGCGGGTTAACCGCAGGGCCGGCGGTATCTTTGTAGGGGTCGCCTACGGTATCACCGGTAACCGCCGCTTTGTGGGCGTCGGAGCCTTTGCCGCCGAAGTTACCATCCTCGATATACTTCTTGGCGTTATCCCATGCACCACCACCGGTGGTCATGGAGATGGCAACGAACAGGCCGGTAACGATAGTACCGATCAGCAGACCACCCAGTGCCTGGGCACCCAGGGTCAGACCGACGATCACAGGAACCGCGATAGGCAGCAGTGAAGGAACGATCATCTCCTTGATGGCCGCTTTGGTCAGCATGTCCACAGCTGTGCCGTAGTCGGGCTTCTCACTGTAATCCATGATGCCGGGTTTCTCTCTAAACTGACGGCGTACCTCGTTGACAATACCGCCAGCCGCACGACCAACTGCTTCCATCGCCATGGCACCGAACAGGAAGGGCACCAGGCCACCGATCAGCAGGCCGATCAGGACCATGTGGTTGGAGAGGTCGAAGGTGACATGATGACCCAAGTGGGTGTCGAGGCTGTGGGTGTAGTCAGCAAACAGTACCAGTGCAGCGAGACCGGCGGAGCCGATAGCGTAGCCTTTGGTGACCGCTTTGGTGGTGTTACCTACGGCGTCCAGAGGATCGGTAATGTTGCGGATCTTCTCATCCAGCTCAGCCATCTCAGCAATACCACCGGCGTTGTCGGTGATGGGCCCGTAGGCGTCAAGAGCAACGATGATGCCACTCATGGAGAGCATGGAGGTGGCGGCGATAGCGATACCGTAGAGGCCTGCCAGTTCGTAAGCACCCCAGATGGAGGCGCAAACGGCCAGTACCGGCGCAGCGGTGGACTTCATGGAGACGCCCAGACCGGCAATCACGTTGGTGCCGTCACCCGTGGTGGAAGCCTCAGCGATGTGTCTCACCGGGCTGAACTCGGTAGCGGTGTAGTACTCGGTGATTACTACCATGGCTGCAGTCAGTGCCAGACCGATCAGTGAGGCTCCAAACAGTGCCATGGTGGGATTGGCGACGGTTGCTTCGCCTACCTTGATAACCGCGTCACCCATCATGTAGTCGGTGACGAAGTAGAAGGCTGCAGCGGCGATGATGCCGGCGACTGCCAGACCCTTGTAAAGGGCGATCATGATCTTGGCATCACCCTCCTTCGTCTTGACGAAGTAGGTACCGACGATGGAAGCGATGATGGAGACGCCGCCCAGTACCAGCGGATAGACGATCGCCTCGGTGCTGGAGACCACTAGGCTGCCAAGCAGCATGGTGGCAACCACGGTAACCGCGTAGGTCTCGAACAGGTCAGCGGCCATACCGGCACAGTCACCCACATTGTCACCGACGTTATCGGCGATAACCGCAGGGTTGCGTGGATCATCCTCAGGGATGCCTGCCTCTACCTTACCGACGATATCAGCACCGACATCCGCACCCTTGGTGAAGATACCGCCACCAAGACGGGCGAAGATGGAGATCAGGGAGCCACCGAAGGCGAGACCGACCAGCGCGTGGAGCGCGTCGGCATCGGAGACGCCCATCTGGTTGAGGATGGCATAGTAACCGGCCACACCCAGTAGACCCAGTCCCACCACCAGCATGCCGGTGATAGCGCCGCCACGGAAGGCGACCTGTAGGGCGGCATTGATGCCGTTGTTGGCGGCCTCAGCGGTACGCAGGTTAGCACGCACCGAGATATTCATGCCGATGTAGCCAGCGGCACCTGAGAGGATCGCTCCCAAGGCAAAGCCTACAGCGGTGGGGGTACCGAGGGCTACCCAGATGACAGCGAGCATGATCGCGCCGACGATGCCGATGGCTGTGTACTGGCGGTTCAAGTAGGCGCTGGCGCCCTCTTGTATAGCGCCTGCGATCTCTTTCATCCGGTCGTTACCTTCCGGTTGTGCAAGTATCCACTTAGTGGATACAAAGCCGTAGACAAGCGCAGCAGCAGCGCAGGCCAGGGCGAAAAGTAGTTCGGTGCTCACGATTTTTCCCCTTATTCTAAAAAACTCAAAGTTATTGTTGCAGTCAGGACGTTATTGTAAATGTATGGAGCAGTACAATCCATGGGGCAGACTCTTGGTGTTACCAACACGAGCCGGCCGATGGAGTGGATTCATTAATGGTGTATAAATCCGAATGGTACTCTACTCTCTATAATCGAAGGTTACCAATATCCCTCATTAATCAAAGGGTACCAATATCCCCCATTCCGAGCCTAAATTCTATTGACTCTGGTCAATTGGGCAAAATAAAGGGGCAATAAATGCCCCAATATTTTTAATGGCTTTATAGTTCGAATGTATCCAGCTTCTTTTCTGCCATCACATGCTTCAGAGTAACATAGCTTGGCATCCCGTTGTCATCGTAGGGAGGATAGGCCTCACCCTTGATCAATGGGTAGAGATACTCTTTGCACTTATCGGTGATTCCGAAGCCGTCCTCGGAGATGAAATCCATCGGCATCATCTTCTCGACGTTAGCCACTTCAGAGAGAGGTGCCTCGCCAATACTCCACACGTAGGGAGTGGATGATTCGCGCACTACGGTCGGCATAATGGAGTTTTTGCCTTCCAGTGCCTTTTCGACAGCGGCCTGACCGAGGGCATAGGCCTGCTCAACATCAGACTCGGAAGCGAGATGGCGTGCAGCACGCTGCAGGTAATCTGCAACCGCCCAGTGGAATTTGTAGCCCAGCGCCTCTTTTACCATGTTGGCCACGATCGGTGCGGCGCCACCCAGCTGGGCGTGGCCAAAGGAGTCGCGGGTACCCTGCTCGGCCAGGAAGGTGCCGTCAGGATAGTGGGCACCTTCAGAGACGCAAATGGTGCAGAAGCCGTGCTCTTTCACCTTGGCGTCAACATTGGCCAGGAATTTCTCTTTGTCGAACTCGATCTCCGGGAACAGGGTGACTACTGGAATGTCGTAGTCCTCGACCAGGGCGCCTGCAGCAGCGATCCAGCCGGCGTGGCGGCCCATCACCTCAATGACGAAGACTTTGGTGGAGGTGGCGGCCATGGAGCGTACATCGAACGACGCTTCCAGGGTGGAGACGGCGATATATTTGGCTACGGAGCCAAAGCCGGGGCAGTTATCGGTAATCGGCAGATCATTGTCCACGGTCTTAGGCACGTGAATCGCTTGTACCGGATATCCCATCTTTTCGGAGAGCTGAGACACCTTGTAGCAGGTGTCGGCGGAGTCACCGCCGCCGTTGTAGAAGAAGTAGCCGATGTTGTGGGCCTTGAAGATCTCGATCAGGCGCTCGTACTCACGCTTGTTCTCTTCGAGACTCTTCAGTTTGAAACGGCATGAGCCGAAACCGCCTGATGGGGTGTGCTTGAGGGCGGATATATCCTCGGCAGATTCCTGAGCGGTATCGATCAGCTCCTCGGTCAGAGCGCCGATGATGCCGTTACGACCGGCATAAACGGTACCTATTTTGTCGCTGTTCTTGCGTGCGGTCTCGATGACGCCGCAGGCAGAAGCGTTGATGACAGCGGTGACACCGCCTGATTGTGCATAGAAGGCGTTCTTAATGCTCATGCTTCCGTGTCCTCTCTACGTAAAGAAAAATATGTATGGTAGCTGATGTTAGCGGAGCCGGATCAGCCCTGTGGTCATAGATCGCCCTGCTCTTTTGCCTCGTGATCGGCCTGAACCTGCAATAGGGAGACCGCGCACTCGGTGAGATCTTTGTACTCACGCACCCCGGTATTGAACTGATGGTAGGACTTATAGAAGAACTGACAACGGTACCTGTGCTCACCGGTTTTGAAGATGACGAAGGTGCATCCCTCCCACTGCCAAACCCAGACGGGGCAGGAGCTTACTTCCCGATCAGACGGCTCTAGACGGATCTCAGCATCGGCAATCTGGAGGTCCACCTCTTCACCATACCTCTCAATGAGTGTGGTGTGGATGATCCAGTTCTCGTTGTCGGTGATATCGGGTATCTCTGGCATCTTGTTTCTGGGATCTTTATTGCAGGGGGTGAGAGGATAAACTATTCTCGTTAACCTTTCATTTTAATTGACATTCCGGGAATTGTGGGATTACTGTAACTAACCATTTTTTCTGCGGCCAATGCAATTGTTGGATGCGGCCATGGATTTTCCTGATTTGCTGCTAATTTACGCCATCAAGATCATAACTGTAGCTAATTACGCAAATTGCTCTAACCTGCAGATGATAGAAAAATAACAAGGAGGGAACCGCTATGCGAATCGTCCTACTGGGCGCTCCGGGTACCGGAAAAGATACCCAAGCTAAAAAACTCACCGGGTATTATGGTATACCCCGTATATCCACCGGTGAGATGCTGCGAGAAGCTGTAGCGGCAGGCACACCAAACGGCAAGCGGGCCGCTCCTTACCTGGAGTCCGGGCAGCATGTGCCCGATGAGATCAACTGCGACGTCCTCAAAGACCGCCTGATGGAGCCTGAGATCCGAAATGGATTCCTGATTGAGGGCTTTCCCCGCTCAGCCATTCAGGCCGATGCCCTTGATGCGGTGTTGGAGTCGATGAACCTCCCGGTAGATCTGGTGCTCATGATGGAGGGTGATCACGACCTCTTTATGGAGCGTCTGGAGGGGCGGCAGAGTTGTCGGGCCTGTGGCTTCAAGTACAATGTATTCACCGTCCCGCCCCGGGTGGAGGGGGTCTGTGACCAGTGTGGAGGCCGTGTTCGACGCAGGGCTGATGACTACGAAGAGATCATCGCCAACCGCATGCGGGCCTACGAGCTGCAGGTCAGTTTTCTCATACAGTACTACAAAGTGCATGGAAAGCTACGCCAGGTGAATGCCGAGGCAAGTAGCGAAGCGGTTTACCGTAAACTACGTAAAATAATCGATGAGACCCCGCCGACAGTGATCAAAACAGAGCCGGTGGTGGAGGCCGCCGTGCCTATCGGTTACGACACACTTGATACTGGAGCGCTGACCAAAGAAGAGGCTCTGATCGCTGAGATCATGGCGGCAAATAGAGGCGCACCTAAGAAGAAGGCCTCGAAGAAGGCAGCAGCGAAGAAAGCAGCACCGAAGAAAGCAGCACCGAAGAGAGCCGCACCGAAGAAAGCGGCACCGAAGAAAGCGGCACCGAAGAGAGCAGCGCCGAAGAAAGCGGCACCGAAGAAAGCGGCACCGAAGAAAGCGGCACCGAAGAAAGCGGCACCGAAGAAAGCGGCACCGAAGAAAGCGGCACCGAAGAAAGCGGCAC
>JBEVXU010000014.1:116168-135837 GCA_040505895.1 Sedimenticola sp.
CGAAGAGAGCGGCACCGAAGAGAGCGGCACCGAAGAAAGCGGCACCGAAGAAAGCGGCACCGAAGAAAGCGGCACCGAAGAGAGCGGCACCGAAGAGAGCGGCACCGAAGAGAGCGGCACCGAAGAGAGCGGCACCGAAGAGAGCGGCACCGAAGAAAGCAGCACCGAAGAAAGCAGCACCGAAGAGGGCGGTTCAGAAAAAGGCCGTAGCTAAAAAGAAAGTTGTAGCCAAGAAGAAAGCAGCAGCTAAAAAGCGCTAGAGGCGACTTATTACCTGTATCCTGCCCCCTCCCCCCACCGGGGAGGGTGTTAGAAGGCAAATTGGTTCAATACACCCTCATCCTAGCCTTCTCCCTCGTAGGGAGAAGGGACTGGTGCATTTACGACACCCTCCTATCGGGGCGAGGATTGGTGTGAGGGAGTTGATAGGCGATACAGACTACGTACAGCAATCCTGAAAACTGCCAAGATAGAGAAAAATTAGAGTTGTAGGAGCGAGCTCGTATGCGATCGGCTCAGAGGCATGTTCTTCTAGAACAAGTTCGCTCCAACTTAACCCCCGGCAATAGTCATCGACTCAATCAACCAGGAGCCGGTACGGATGCTGCCGCGGGGATCGATATCCCGGCCAACGGCGGCCAGTTGGGTAAACATCTGTTTCATATTGCCGGCGATGGTGATCTCTTCTACCGGGTACTGGATCTCTCCGTTCTCCACCCAAAAACCTGAAGCGCCACGGGAGTAGTCGCCGGTGACGGTGTTTAGCCCCTGCCCCATCATCTCTGTCACCAGTAGGCCGCTACCCATCTGCTGCAGCAGGTCATTGAGGTCGAGGTCACCGGAATCGATAGTGAGGTTGCGCACACCACCGGCGTTGCCTGTGGTCTGCATCCCCAGTTTACGGGCGGAGTAGCTGCCAAGAATATAGCTCTGGAGTACACCGTTTTCGACAATGCTTCTGGCGCGGGTGGCGACACCTTCGCTGTCGAAAGGTGAGCTGGCCAGACCGCCTGGCAGCAGCGGGTTTTCGTGGATGTGTACAAACTCCGGAAATATCTGCTTGTCCAGGTGGTCGAGGAGAAAACTGGCCTGGCGGTAGATGCTGGAACCGCTAATCGCGCCGGTCAGCCCGCGCAGCAGACTGCTTGCGACATCGGCCTGGAATATCACCGGTGCTTCCTGCGTCTTAATCTGTCGGGCGCCGAGACGGGCCAGGGTTCTCTCACCGGCCTTACGTCCTACATCTGTCGTAGACTCCAATCCCTCGGCGTTGCGGCTGGAGGTGTACCAGTAATCACGCTGCATGGCGTCGCCCTGTTGGCCGATTACCGAGCAGCCGATGCTGTGTCGGCTGCTGGGAAAGCCACCGATAAAGCCGTGGCTGTTACCGTAGACCTGAAGGCCGTTATGACTGTTGATACCGGCACCTTCCGAATTGGTGATGCGCTCGTCACAGCTGAGTGCCGCTGCTTCGCACTCGATGCCGAGTTCAATCGCCTTCTCTGCATCGATCTCCCACGGGTGGTAGAGATCCAGGTCGGGTGTTTCAGTGGCCATCAGTTCGGCATCGGCCAACCCGCTAAACTCATCCTCACTGGTGTAGCGGGCGATGTTACAGGCGGCTTTGACGGTATCGTGAATCGCCTCCGGGCTGAAGTCGGAGGTGCTGGCGGAGCCCTTTCTCTGGCCGAAGTAGACACTTACCCCGAGCCCCTGGTCACGGGTGTGCTCAATAGTCTCTACATCTTCCAGTCGGACGTTGACGGAGAGGCCGGAGTCACTTGATACAGCCGCTTCAGCCGCACTTGCACCCTGCTTTTTTGCCTCGTTCAGCAGATTGTTAACCATCTGCTCCAGTTTCGCCTGACGCTCTTTCATATCGTTGCCTTCGCTCATCTCTCTATTACTATCAGGCACTGGTGCCACCTACGGTCAGCTCATCAATTTTTAGGGTGGGCTGGCCTACCCCCACGGGTACGCTCTGTCCCTCTTTGCCACAGGTGCCGACGCCGGAGTCCAGCTCCAGATCATTGCCTATCATGCTGACACGGGTAAGCACGTCAGGACCGTTGCCGATCAGGGTGGCGCCTTTCACCGGTTGGGTGATGCGACCGTTCTCGATCAGGTAGGCTTCACTGGCTGAGAAAACGAACTTGCCCGAGGTGATATCTACCTGGCCACCACCAAAGTTGGCGGCATAGAGACCCTTTTCCACCGAGGCGATAATCTCCTCGGGAGGATGTTCCCCGGGCAGCATATAGGTGTTGGTCATACGCGGCAGAGGCAGGTGTGCATAGGACTCGCGGCGACCGTTACCGGTGGACTCTACTCCCATCAAGTGGGCGTTGTGTTTGTCCTGTATATAGCCGCGGAGGATACCGTTCTCAATCAGTACCGTATTTTGAGAAGGGGTGCCCTCATCGTCGATGGTGAGGGAGCCGCGACGTCCCGGCAGGGTGCCGTCATCCACCACGGTACAGTTGGCGGCGGCGACCTGTTCGCCGATACGTCCACTGAAGGCGGAAGTGCCTTTGCGGTTGAAATCACCCTCCAGACCATGGCCAATAGCTTCATGGAGCAGGATGCCGGGCCAGCCTGAACCCAATACTACGGTTGTGGCCCCGGCGGGGGCGGCAACCGCCTCCAAGTTGACCAGGGCTTGGCGCACCGCCTCCCGGGCATAGCCGAGGGCACGTTCCTGATCGATAAAAAACTGGAATCCCTGTCGTGCACCACCACCGCTGGAGCCCTGCTCGCGGCGGCCGTTCTCTTCGACGATAACATGGACGTTACAGCGCACCAGGGGTCGAACATCACCGCTGAGAGTGCCGTCGGAGGCGGCGACCAGTACAACATCGTGGGCGGCAACCAGACTGACGGTTACCTGCTTCACCCTGGAGTCCTGTTTGCGTGCTTCAGTATCCAGCTCTTTCAACAGATCAACCTTCTCCTGTTCGCTGAGGGTCTCCAGGGGATTGATGGGTTGATACAGGGGCTGGTGTGTCGGGCTGCTCTGCACCTGGATACGCTGTTGACCACCACTGCGGGCGATAGCCCTGGCGGTACGACCCGCCTCCAGCAGGCTGGAGAGATGGATCTCATCGGTGTAGGCAAATCCGGTTTTTTCGCCACTGATGGCACGCACGCCCACGCCCTGCTCAATATTGTGGTTGCCCTCTCTGATGATGCCCTCTTCCAGTACCCAGGACTCCAGGCGGCTCGCCTGAAAATAGAGGTCGGCGGCATCCAGTCGGGAGGTAAAGAGCTGCTCCATTACCTGCTCCAGGTGGCTCTCATTGAGATCGGCCGGGGCTAGTAGTGTATGGCGTGCAATATCAAGGGTATCGGGCATGTTAATCAGAATCTGTCAGTTTGTTTAAGAGAGTAAGTGAAAATATGCGGGTGTCACTGCTTGCTTTCAACCGTATGCGAAGCGGGGTTGTGTCGATGTGATGGGGTGTTGGGTACAGTGATCATCGCGGCAAGGGGGCCGCCCCTACAAGTGCGGCGCCCCTTGCAGATTGATGCAATCACTTGCACTGCATCTTGCGGTGATCAATGGTGGGGAAGTTGCGGCGGGTGCTGGTAAGGTACTCAAGGTCAGCGGTGCAGGTTACCGAGCCGGTGCCGCTGGGCAGTTGCTTAAGGATGTTGCCCCAGGGGTCAACGATCATGCTGTGGCCGTGTGTTTCACGGCCGTTCATATGAAAACCACCCTGTGCGGCCGCAACAACGTAAGAGAGATTCTCTATTGCTCTTGCACGCACCAGTGTCTCCCAGTGGGCCTTGCCGGTAATGGCCGTGAAGGCGGCGGGCAGGCAGGCGATCTCCATCCCTTTGTCCAGTAGTGCACGGAACAGTTCCGGGAAGCGCAGGTCGTAACAGACGGCGAGTCCCAGTTTACCGAACGGTGTGTCTATCACAACGACCTCATCCCCCGGTTCAATGGTGGAGGATTCTACGTAACGCTCATTGGCCTCAACCAGGTTGACATCGAAAAGATGGATTTTGTCGTAGCGTGCCACCCGCTCGCCGTCTGAGTCGTAGACCAGACAGGAGGCGCGCACCTTACTGTTATCCTTAGCCTCCAGAGGAACAGTCCCCCCTACCAGCCAGATGTCATAGCGTTTTGCCAGTTGGCTGAGAAACTCTTGTAGTGGACCATCATTATCCGCTTCGCGCAGTGAGCAGAGTTCACTCTGTCGTTTTCCGAGAAAGGCAAAATTTTCCGGCAGGACGACCAGCCCTGCGTCATTTTCCACTGCTTCTGCAACCAGCCGCTCTGCCTCCAGCAGGTTAGCGCTGACGTTGGGGCTTGTCGCCATCTGGATGGCGGCAATGTTTCGATGGGGGGCGCTCATGGTGTTTTCAACTACTCCGGGTGATAGGTATCGTCGAGCTATCTATCCTATAAATCTAAGGTCGATATCAATTGCGAGTGGGGAGGATAGCACTAACCCGGATTTCCCACCAGATGGCGGCGGCTTCGGTGTCTAATGGTTTTAGTCGCCGGGGATGTTGCTTAGCGGGTCATGTCCATCAGGTTTTTCAGCCGGCTTTAATGCATCCAGCAGGCGGGAGATGAAGCCCGGCTTTTTCTGCTCTTTGCCATCGCTAGGTGGGATGACTTCCTCGGGAGCAACTACCGGAGCAGCTTCAGGTGCTGTCGGACGTTTCACTTCAGTCTCCACCTCAGATGAAGGGGCTGGATTAATTTTCCGAAGCCGCTTAAACAGGTGGTCATCCGGCAGCTCTCCATTAACCTCCGGCGGGTTGGTTGCCATCCGCTCAAGGATAGGGTCATCCCATGGGCCGGTAACCAGATATTGGATCTTGTTTGCCCGGTCAAAGCTTTTACCCACCATCTTCTCTGCAAGGTAGAGTGCCGCTCCCACGACCGGCCCACCGGCAATGGCACCGGCCATGGTGATCGAAGATGAGAGGCGAGGGGTGACTGTCACCAGTTGATCAAAATCCTCACTGGCAAGGCCGGTGCGGCCGGTGATATCGGTGGTGGCGGAGGGGCCGGTGATGGTGAAGTTTGAGGTGTAGGCATCACCGCCATCAAGGGTAAAGTCGCCCTCGATACCATCAAAGGCGAACCCTTTAGCAAACACGTCGCTGAAGTCGAGGGTCAGTCGTCTCTGCAGGGCGCCGAGATTAAGGAGGCCGAAGATGCGGCCAACGCCTGGGTTGACGTTGAGAAAAGTGCCTTTACCGACACGCATACTCACTCTGCCGTTGAGCAGGTGGCGGTTGAAGCCAAGGGGGCTGTCCAGCCACCAGATACGGCCGTCAAAAACCGCTGCTGAGTCGTCAATGTTTCTGGCAAACTTGAGATCCTCCAGCAGCCGCCCCAGCTTGGGACTCTCCAGTGACAAATTAATTTCCGTCTCCTGCCCACCCCGTGCAAGCTTGTTCCAGTGGCCATTGGCAGTGAGCTGCAGCCGCGGCGAATCAAGGGTAAGCGACTGGATATTCCAGCCCTCTTCTGTCCGCTTGGAGATCAGTTGCAGCGGACCAAAGGATTTGCCGTTGATAAAGACCGTATCTATCTCCGCTTCCACTGCCGGTAGTTGGGCCGGGTCGATGTCGGTAGAGGCGTCCTCATCTTCCGACCCCGGGAGGGCATCGGGGTCGAAGTCGATGTTGATCCGCTCCAAGGCGAGGCGCAGAGGCTTCTCGTGGGGATTCTGAGGTATTTCGATTTTGCCTTTGAGACGGTTGCTTGTGACTTTACCCTTGAGCAGGTCACCCTTCTCTTTAAGGGAGAGTTTGAAAGGGGTGAACTCAGCTCCTTTGATTAGTAAGCGGCCCAGTTCCAGATCGAGTTGGCGAACCGTTGGTGGTGTGGTGCCACCACCCTCTGCCTTGAACAGCTCCAGCCATGGGTCCAGAGTAAGTTCCGCTAATTTTGCCTGAATCCGCAATCCACTCTTTTGCGTGAGATGCGCCGATGTACCACCGAGTTGGATATCGCCGCCAAAAAGTTTGAGGTTGTCGGGATCGTGACTGTCGAGAAGCAGAGCGACATCCAGCAGCGAGCCATAGCTGATTTTTAACGGTGTCTGAGGCTTGTTGCTGAGATCGGTGCTCAGTTTAAAGGGGAGTGATTGTTGGGGCTGTTTAGCAATGGGCTGAGGCAGGTCAACGGTGACGCCGACAAGATTGGAGCTGACCACCAGCGGCACGGGGGCATCCGGGCCGGCGGCTAAATGGGGAATATCGACCTGCAGTTGCCAGTCAGCAGCGCCATCCAGTTGCCGTAATAGTGATAATCCCGGGAAACGTTTGACCAGTGCCTGGCTGGGAATTTTACCGTTAGCCACCACGCGGGTGGCACGTTGGTTCTCCTTTGGAGTGGACACCTGGAGCGCTATCTTGCTCCCCATTATTTCACCGGAGAGGTTGTCGGTATAGAGGTGGTCCTGGTCGAAAGAGAGACTACCACCGGCTTGCTCAAGGGTTAGATCCTGACGCTCGAAGCGTAGAAGGTTGTCCTGGAATATTAGATTGCCGTTGAGTTTCAGCGGGTCACTGTTAAAGGGTACGGAGATATCGAGTGCCAGGCGTACCTCTCCTTCACCGCTAACCCCTTCGACCAGAGGGGCGAAATCATCCTTCAATGGGGATTCGCGGAGCAGGCGCAGGTTGTTACTGAAGGGGCCTTCGGCTTCGCCATTCAGCGTCATCCTGTTACCGTGTGCGAGATCTTCTATTTCGCAATGAAGGGAGCGAATGCGACTGTCGAAGATGTAGCCACTTTCTGCCCAGGCGTCCATACGACCGTTAAGGAAGCGTACCTTGGCGGATATTTTTTCCAGTTTGGGCCACCCCTCCAGGTAGTCGAGGCCGCTATTCTCGATGGCAAAGAAGACCTCGAAGCGTCCATTCGGCTCCTTCTCGAAGGGGAAGTCTCTGAGCTTCCCCCTGAATAGAGCACTGCCCTCGGTGACATGGCCGCCAAGCAGGCTCCGGTCGAGCCACTCAACCACCCCGGGCGGCATAATACCGGCAGGGAGATAGTGGGAGACGGCGCTGGCGTCACCGTCGTGAAAGTCCGTCTGCAGATCGAGAAAGACCGACTCTTCAGGTACGCTGGGGAGCTGCAGTCGCAGTCGACTCTCGGTGCTGATGTGGTGGTTGTCGGCGGCTATCTTCTTTGCCTCCAACCACCAACTGCCATCAATCTGCTGCTGCCAATCGACCCTGCCGTTGAGTCTGCCGATGGTTAGAGGTGCTCTAAACAGGCCGGGAAACTGGAGGCCGATGTTTTCCGATGTCAGCTGCAGGCCGCCCTGGCTCTGATCCATCCACCAGTTGAAGGTGAGATTGTCTATTCCCGGCGCTCCCTTATAGGGGCGGGTCAGAATAGAACCGGCCTTGCCGCTTACCGACCATTTAGGGTCGGCATCGGTTTCGCGGAAACGGAAGCGAACATCGTGGAGATCACCGTGGGGTAGGATCTCCAGCAGTGTTTCATTGAGCTCAGGTGAGGCAGCGGGTAGTAGCCATGCGACCGCATTGAGATCTTCCAGTCGGGCAAAGCTGGTACCTGCGGTGAGCTGTCGCTTCCCCTGCTTGTCCTGACGATTTACCAGGGTAAAGCGGGTTTTGGGCCAGCTTGAACCGAGACGCTTTATCTCTACATCGGCCAGGTCGATACGCCATCCCCGCTGTTGCCGTCGCCAGTGAAAAGCACCGCTCAGGCCATCAAAATCGAGACTGCGTATCTCACTGCCACCGTTGATGGCACGGCTTAGACCAAACTGCTGCAAGTCCGCCGTTCCCTCCAGGCGCATCATTCGACCCTTCTCCCATCGGCTCCAGAGTTCCAGGTCGCCCAGCCCCTGTTCAAAACGGTACTCTTCTGGAATGCGGCGGTTGAGCAGTCGGGTAAGGTCAAGTCCGCTGCCCCTGAAATAGAAGTCGGCAGACCAGTCGTCCCCACGCCCCGGTTGACCTTGCAGGTCGGCGGCAAGTTGGAGTCGGCCACTGGGTTTTCCAGGCAGCACCAGGCTCCCCTTCAACTGGTGACGGTCACCGTCGTTGTGCAGGCTCAACTCGACACCGGTAAGGGTCAGTGGTGGCGCATCAATGGCGAGATCCTGCCAGGTGATTTCACCCTGCTGCACGTCGATACGCAGAGGTAGCAGGAACGCCCCGCTGCTGTCACCCTGGTTGTTGATCTCTTTTAAACCGGCAACACTGACAGAGCCATCCTCTCGGCGTGTGATGTTCAGCTTGGGCGCGTAGATGGTGATTCTGCTGGGGGCGGGACGACCCTGGCGCAGGCTCTCGATCAGCCCGATGGCGATATGGACTTCGGAGAATCGTATCTGAGGCTCGTACAGGCCTTCGCTATAGAGGGCGAGATCGTGGAGTATCAGCTTTGGCGCCGCACCCTGCCAGCTCCCCTTAAGGGTGCCGATGGTTACCCGCTGGCCCAGTGTCTGGCTGGTCCACTGTTCTATTTCCTCACGGTAGTCAGCGATGCTTGGGGTCAGCAGCCGTCCCACGCCCACCGCAATGCCGCCAAGGATGATCGCAAGAATCAGCAGACGCTTGAGGGTGGTGGCAGAGAAGCGGTAGATACGAATCATATTAGGTAACTATTTTAGCTACAGATACCAAGATGTGTGATCACACACTGCTGCGCACTCCCTGTGGGAGCGGTCTCTCGGACTGCGATGGAGCGGGCGCCATGGTGAAAATATCTATCGCGCATTGAAAAAGTGCTCCTACGGCCAGACCCGTAGACGCAATCGCCAATCCCGGTCTTAGTGGCTGAATAGTTACTCATATAGGGCTGTCAGGGGCTCCTTTATCAGTGGAATAACCGAGTATAAACCCAGTCATGGGATATACAGGCCTTCCGTCTGGCATCTAGATCAACACCACGTCATAGTGCTCCAGGGAGTAGAGGCTCTCCGCCTGTAGTCTGATGGTCTTTCCGATAAAGTCCTCCAGCTCCCCAAGGGTTGAAGACTCCTCGTCCAGCAGTCGGTCCACCACCTCCTGAGAGGCGAGTACCAGCAGTGATTCAACGTCGAACTGTCGTGCTTCACGCAGGATCTCACGAAAGATCTCATAACAGGTGGTTTCAGCGGTCTTTAGCGAGCCGCGGCCACCGCAACAGCTGCAGGTTTCGCAGAGAATGTGCTCCAGTGACTCACGGGTACGCTTGCGGGTCATCTCCACCAAGCCCAGGGAGGAGACCTCGGAGATATGGGTTTTGGCGTGGTCCCGTGCCAAACACTTCTCCAGCGCCCGGATCACCTGGCGTTTATGCTCCTCATCGGTCATATCGATGAAATCGATAATGATGATGCCGCCGAGGTTGCGCAGTCGAAGCTGTCGACAGATCGCCTGGGCCGCCTCCATATTAGTCTTGAAGATAGTCTCTTCTTGATTGCGGTGACCGACAAAGGCGCCGGTGTTGATATCGATAGTGGTCATCGCCTCGGTCTGGTCGATCACCAGGTGACCGCCCGATTTGAGCTGCACTCTGCGGTGTAGTGCTTTTAGAATTTCATCCTCGACACCATAGAGGTCAAAGATTGGCCGCTCACCGGGGTAGTACTCGATCTGTACGGTGTTGTCCGGTAGCAGCTTCTCAGCAAACTTTTTCAGCTTCACCCAACTGGCGCGGGAATCGATGCGCAGCTTCTCCACCTCTGGATTGACCAGATCTCTTAGAGCGCGCAGAAACAGTGGCAAGTCCTCGTGGATCAGCTTACCCGGCGGGGTGGTGTCGAGGCGATCCTGAATGGTGTGCCACAGGCGGGTAAGGAAACGCATATCGGTCTTCAGCGTCTCCAGACTCATCCCCTCGGCGGCGGTGCGGGCGATGAAGTTACCGACGAGGATGGAGTCACTGGTGAACTCCTCAATGATAGCTCGCAGACGTTTGCGCTCCCCCTCATCCTCAATTTTCTGTGAGATACCGGGGCTGGTCAGAGACGGCATAAAAACCAGATAGCGGGAGGGAAGGGAGAGGCTGGTGGTGAGTCGCGCTCCCTTGGTGCCGAGTGGGTCTTTAACCACTTGTACCACTACTTCACGACCCTCCTGGACCAGTTCGCTGATATTGATATCGCGTTCTTCAATGTTTCCGTTTTGGGTGGAGATATCCGAGGCGTGAAGGAAAGCTGCGCGCTCAAGTCCCATTTCTACAAATGCCGCCTGCATTCCCGGCAGCACACGGCACACCTTGCCCTTATAAATATTGCCCACCAGGCCGCGGCGCAAGGCGCGCTCGATGATAATCTCCTGCACCACCCCGTTTTCGATCACCGCTACCCGCGTTTCGGGGGGGGTGACATTGACTAGTATCTCTTCGCTCATCCTATGACTCTTTAATCTATATTTTTCTTAAATTATTAAAAATGGCTGTGCACAATAATCCGGGAACCTGGCGTAGGAGCGAACTTGTTCGCGAAGAACATATCCCGGAGCCTGATCGCGAATAAATTCGCTCCTATCAGATGCACTTTTTCTATGTAGATAGTGCTTCAGTACTATTGTGCATAGCCATTTTATTTAATATCCACCATCCCTTGCCAGGAGCATTTTCTCGAAATGCGATGAAATCGCCATCGCGCTTTGAGAAAGCGCACCCACGGTAAGTGGTATCTCTCAAATGCCAGGAGTTTTGATCTCGGCACCCCGCAGCAGTTTCCCCGTCTCATACAGCGGCAGCCCCATCACCCCGGAGAAACTTCCCTCCAGGTGAGAGATGAAAAGTGCACCCAGCCCCTGAATGCCATAACCCCCCGCCTTATCGGTGGGTTCACCGCTCTGCCAGTAGGCTAGAGCCTCATCAGCACTCACCTCACGGAAGGTGACACTACTGACACTGAGCAGACTTTCGCTGCCGGCTGCCTTGGCTAACGCTACCCCGGTCAGAACCCTATGACTGCGACCAGAGAGCAGCGCCATCATTGTCAGCGCCTCATCGCGGTCAGTGGGTTTACCGAGAATCCGGCCATCCACCACTACCGCCGTATCGGCTCCGAGCACCGGCCGGTAAGGTTTGTCACCGATGGCAGCCAAGCCCGCCTCCGCTTTCTCCAGGGCGAGACGAACCACATATTTGGCTGCCGCCTCATCCGCTTGAAGGCGCTCATCCACCACAACCCGTACCACCTCATGAGAGACGCCGATTTGCGTCAGAAGTTCACTCCGTCTGGGTGATAGGGAGGCGAGATAGATTTTAGGAGAGGACATCGATTCAGCCGCTATTTTCTTTACCACTCTACACCATTGGAAAGATGAAAGAGAGTCAGGCGCGGTGATAAGGATGGTTGCGCAACAGGCTCCAGGCGCGGTAAAGCTGCTCAGCCACTACCACCCGTACCAATGGATGAGGCATAGTCAGAGGTGAAAGAGACCAGCGATTGTCAGCCCGTTGCAGACACTCAGCCGCCAACCCTTCCGGGCCACCCACCAGTAGTGCTAGGTCCTGCCCCTCACCCATCCAGCCGCCAAGCTGGGAGGAGAGCTGCTCAGTGCTCCACGCTTTGCCCTTCACATCCAGCGCCACCACACGGCAGTTACGGGGAATCGCCTTGAGCATCCTCTCTCCCTCATCACGTACTGTCCGTGCCACATCGGCACTCTTGCCGCGATGACCGGGGGCAATTTCCACCAGCTGCAGAGAACACTCCTGCGGCATTCGTTTTGCGTACTCCTGATACCCCTCCTGGACCCAGCGGGGCATTTTATTACCGACAGAGATGAGATGGATTCGCATGGGGGGAGTGTAACACTCCCCCCGCGCTAACAGTGATGGAGAACAAAGCGCTGCTGATATCTCTATTCAACAGCCCCATCATTATTGTATTTACCCTCAGAAGACCAGGTTCATCATGACCATCATCACAACCAGGAAGAGTATGGTCATGATGCCGCCGGCCTTCATGAAGTCAGCTACACGGTAGCCTCCCGGCCCCATAATCAAAGCGTTGACCTGGTGTGTCGGGATAAGGAAGGAGTTGGATGTGGCGATAGCCACCGTCAGTGCAAATACCGCCGGATTGGCGTCGGCACCGATAGCAATATTGACTGCCAGGGGTACCAATAGCACGGTGGCGCCTACATTGGACATGACCAGGGTGAAGAAGGTGGCCAGTACAGCGACTGAAGACTGAATTACCCAGATCGGCATATCTCCGACAACGGAGAGCACCTGTTCGGCGATCCATTTTGCTGTTCCCGTCGTTTCCACTGCCAGTCCCAATGGGATAAGTGAGGCAAGCAGGAATACTGTTTTCCAACTGACGGCGTCATAGGCCTCTTCGATGTTCAATACACCTGATAGCACCATTCCCATGGCTCCGGTTAGGAGGGCGACAGAGAGGCGGATATCGGTAAACAGCACCATAAAGAGCGCAATGCCAAAGAAGATGGCAGCGGGGAGGATTTTATGTGGGCGCATCTCCTCTTCACGAGGATATTCGGTAGTCACAACGACAAAATCACGATCCTTTTCGATTCGCTCCAATGCATTCCAGGCGGTGTGTACCACCAAGGTGTCTCCTGCATGGAGAGGCATATTGCGGATATCCTCATCATCGCGCATGGTGGTCTCGTTACGATGCAGTCCGATCAAGGCGAGGCCATAGGTTTTTCGCATCCAGACGTCACGCGCACTCTTGCCGATCAGGCCCGATCCCGGTGGTATGACCACTTCGGCGATACCCGCCTTGGTGGCGGCGAGTGCCTCGGAGAAGGAGCGTAACTCGTTGCGCTTTTTAAGATTGTACTTTTCCACAAAGTGGGTGACGTCATGAGGATCGGCTACTACGCCCAATACCATGCCGGCCTGGATCTCGGTATCTCGTGCCAGAGTGCCTGGGCCTACCCGGCTCGCTTTGCCGGAGTATTTGCTGGCAATGACCCGAACCCGGTAGCTTGTCTCTACGTCATCCAGACTCTTGCCGATCAGATCGCTGTCATCGGTGACCACGACTTCATTGATGGCGTAATCCACTCCATAGACATCGTGAAAATATTTCATAGGGTCAGAACCCTTGGTGCTGCTTTCACTTTTGGTTTTTGGCAACACAAAGCGCCCGGCGATGACAAAATAGATGATGCCTGTGACGATCAGTGCTGCACCCACCGGAGTAACCGAGAAGAGTCCCCATGTATCCATCTGTTGAGCGGCCGGTAGGGCCTTGTTGGAGGTCAGGATCAGATCGTTGAGCAGAATGAGTGGGCTTGAACCGACCATGGTCATGGTGCCGCCGAGGATGGCGGTAAAGCCCATCGGCATCAACAAGCGTGACATAGGCAGTCCCGAGCGGGCGGAGATGCGTGAAACCACCGGCAGAAAGAGTGCCGCTGCTCCAACGTTCTGCATAAAGGAGGAGATGAATCCCACAGTAGCGGAGATGATCGGGATGATGCGCGTCTCGGTGGTGCCTCCAACCTTTAGAATAAAGGCGGCAACCCGGCTCATGATGCCCGTCCTGTCGAGTCCGGCACCGATGATCATGACCGCAATGATGGAGATTACTGCATTGGAAGAGAAGCCATCGAACAGATGTTTATTGTCGACCAGTCCCTGCTCCAGGCCCATAAACGGGGCCAGCAATGAGGTCAGTCCCAGCAGCACCATGACGGTGGCTGCGGCAACATCCACACCTACCACCTCAAATGCAAAAAGATAGATTGTCAGAACCAAAATGGCACTGACCCAGGCTATTTCAATGGTAGGCACCACTCTCGTCAGAAAGAGGGCTAATACGGTAAATATTACTGCAGCGATAATCTGTTTTGGGCTGATTATTCCTGGTTTGGCGATAGTCTGTTCTTCATCTGCCAGCTTGTTCATTCGTTTACTCGTTGTCTAATGTTCAATCTGTTGCTGTCTGGGTGATGCTTCGTATAAAGGCGGGTATCAGGCTGCAGATTTATTCATGGAGTGCATCGGTGAGCGGTCCTCGATAAGCACCAGGGGAACCGGGATTCGTCCTCCACGCTTGGGGATCACCTCTTCCACAAGTGTTTTGGCTACGCCATCATCCGGCATTGCCACCATAAAAATCAGGGAGGGATGGTTGCAGATGTAGTTGACGATACCTTCGACGGCATCCACACCCAGTTGAATGCGATGGTGTTCAAGGCCGGCCAGACGAATATGGTTTTCCAGTGCGGAGATACTTGCCGTATCAACCGCTCCATGGATCAGTAGATCAATTTTTGCACTCTGCCGTGAACAGGCATCAATAACGTAGTCGAGGGGGGCGCCCAGGCCTCTGCCATCGCTAATCAAAGCGATACGGTGAGATGCAGGTTTTCTTATCTCACTTGGTTTAGTTACCGAAGGTTTGAGTCTGGACTCTGTATCCTGCCCCAGCACCTTCATTTTGTCGCGCATGGGTAAATAGTCCCCCGCATCCTGGTAGGCCAGGCCGGATAAGATCTGTTTCAGGCTGTCGCTGAGCTTTGCCATATCTGATATTCCTAATATTATTTATCTCTGATACTGCAACAGATGTGCCAAAGTGATCCAGCATGTAAGTTGCTGATTTAATAGACCCTTAATTTTTTTGTCTTTTGTATGCCTGTTGCATTATGAAACAGCTAACGCCTGCTGTAGTGGATGGATGCCGGAAAATGCCCTGACTGGCCACATCTGCTAGTATTGTTGCAATCTGAAACAGGGCGTTGCGTTTTGTTATGGCTGCACTATTTGATCTGACCAGCTTGCGAGGCAAAATTACCAGCACCTATGTTGTGCTGGCTGTTGGAACCTTGGTGCTTGGCATAGTCGCCTCTTTAGACCTTCTGTTTCTCGAACGGCAGGTAACAGAGGGCGAGGTGGTTTCCGATCTGAAAGACGCGGTTCTTGAAATGCGCCGTGAGGAGAAAAATCTGTTTCTCTATGCCGATAACGGAGCCCTCTCCAGGGTGGACGAATATGTGGCCCTATCCCTGAAAAACCTTCAGGAGCACAAAGCTGTTCTGAACGCGATTATTCCTGAGTCCAATCTTTCAATAACGGCTCAAACGCTGGAGACCTACCGGCTCCTGTTGGGGCGGTGGAAGAGCGCACCGCTCAGTGATCGCGAACAGCTACAAGATGAGATAAGATCGCTCGGGCACCAGGTCAACCTCTCCGTTGACTCGCTATCCAAGCAGGAACGCCGGATGTTGCAGACTGCGGTTCAGGAATCCCAGTGGTTTTTGTTGATATCGCTCTTCATGATCGGGCTGGCGATCTATCTTGTCGGGCGTCAACTCAAGCGGGTGGTACTTACTCCACTTAAGCAGTTGGAATCCCGATTGATGCCCATCGCCGAGGGACGCTTCAAGCATTTAAAGCCCCCATCCAGTGACCGGGAGTTCATGACATTTACCAATGCCTTCAACCGGATGCTGAAGGAGTTGGAGATCCGCCAGAAGCGGATGCTGCAGTCTGACAAACTCGCATCACTGGGTATCCTTGCTTCCGGCGTCGCTCATGAATTGAACAATCCCCTCTCCAATATCTCATCCTCATGCCAGTTGCTTATGGAGGAGCTGAATGAAGCCGATCCGGAACAGCTCAATATCTGGCTGAATCAAATTGATAGTGAAACTGAGCGTGGGCGGCATATCGTCAGAACTCTGCTCGATTTTGGCAGGCAAAGCGTCTTTGAGAAGAGTAAGCAGAAGCTGCTGGATATTATCAATGAGACCCAAACCATTGTTGGCAAATCGCTGCGGGAATATTCAGCAACGCTCACCGTCAACGTGCCCGAAGATCTCATTGTTGAAGTGGATAAACAGCGTATACAGCAGCTCTTTATCAATCTTATTCAAAATGCCTTGAATGCCGCTGGGCAGGGTGTACAGGTGCGTGTCAGTGCCACGGTGTGTGAGCGGGGCGTTTCGATGCTCCCCGATGGTGCTGAGGTGGCGGGTAATCTCAGGTGCATTACCGACTACCAAGGGCGCTTCGTTGAAATTCTGGTCGCAGACGATGGGCCGGGTATATCGAGTGAGAACCTATATAAGGTGTTTGATCCCTTCTTTACCACCAGCGAGCCCGGACATGGTGTGGGCCTGGGGCTGTTTATCGTTCAGGAGATCGTCAGTGAACATGACGGCTGCCTCGCCATTGCCTCCCGGCCTGGTAAGGGCACCCAGGTCATTGTTTTGCTGCCGACAGAGGAGCTGATAAGTGACTGAGCCAGCGCCGGCGACAGGACGTATATTGATCGTCGATGACGAAGCCCCCGCCGTTGAGAACATGGCCCATGTGTGTCGCAAAGAGGGCTATGAGGTTACCACCCGGACAAGCGGTATGGGTGCCATCGAGGCGATGGAATCAAAACGGTTCGATCTGGTTCTCACCGATCTGCGAATGGAAAAAGTGGATGGCATGGCTGTATTGCGCCGGGCCAAGGAGCTGGACCCGGAAACCGCCGTGGTACTAATCACCGGCTACGCCACACTGGACTCAGCGGTGGAGGCGATGAAAGCGGGGGCCTTTCACTATATCGCCAAACCTTTTCGTCTGGATGAGGTGCGTGAGGTTGTGCGCAATGCGCTTGAAGTGGTCAACCTGAAGCGGGAAAACCGCCAGCTGAAGGAGCAGTTGAAGAGTGGCCGCGGAGAGACCTCCATCATCACTCAAGATGCGATCATGTTGCGCCTGCTGGAGACGGCGCGGCAAGTAGCACCTACAGATACCAACCTACTGATTACCGGAGAGAGCGGTACCGGAAAGGAGCTGCTGGCCCGTTTTATCCACAGCAACAGTAGTCGAAGCGATAAAACCTTTCAGGCCGTCAACTGCGGTGCTTTGCAGGAAGACCTGCTGGCCAATGAACTCTTCGGCCACGAGAAAGGCGCCTATACCGGCGCCACAGACGCCCGTGAAGGGCTTATCGAAGCGGCTGCAGGAGGCACGCTCTTTCTCGATGAGATTGCAGAGATGTCCCTGGGGATGCAGGTAAAGCTGTTGCGTGTTATTCAGGAGCGTGAGGTCCAGCGCCTGGGCTCAACCAAAATGACACCGGTGGATATCCGCCTGATTACCGCCACACATCGTAATCTACTTGACGAGGTCGCCGCCGGTCGCTTTCGGCAGGATCTCTATTACCGCCTCGACGTGGTGGGGCTACACCTCCCGCCCTTGGCGGAGCGCCGTGATGACATCCCATTGCTGGCTTTCTACTTTCTGCGTAAACATGCCCTGCGCATGGGGCGCAGTGTGGACGATATGGACTCTGCAGCGATAGATGTACTACTCGACTATGACTATCCCGGAAATATCCGCGAGCTTGAAAATATCATGGAGCGGGCCGTTACCCTGGCCCGGGAAACCCAGCTGAGCATCGAAAACCTACCGCCGGCTTTGGTAGAACGTGCAGTGCATGTAGTGCGCGAGAAGTCTGGGCGTCTGCCCACGTTGGTTGAGCGAGAGGAAGAGTACATTCGTTATGTACTGGAGAGAAGCGGGCAAAACCGTACCCATGCAGCAAAGATTCTTGGTATTGACCGTGTTTCACTGTGGCGGAAATTGAAGAAGTACGGAATGGAAGAGTAGACTCCATATTTGCAGTGAGCCCGGTGGAGTGCATAGTTAAATTATTCGTAACCATTCAGTGAGTGACAGTGTGCTGGATTGGAGGCTCTCATATCGAGAGCCTTTGAATACGTCCGGTACGAATTGAGTTCATACACCGTATGAGGTGGCAGCCCATTTGTGTTACTTGCAAATCCCATTAAAGCGCGGCACAGTGATTGCCGTTGTGCGATCCGGCAAATTCCACTGCCTTATCTGTCACACTCTCCTTTTAATTAATATTCGGTATCATTATGTCAGACAATCAATACAGTACAGCTGAGGAGCAAGCATCCTACGGCATCGGTATGCAAATGGGCCAGCAAATCACCACTGCTTTCCCTGGCGTTTCAACAGTAGCGGCGCTTGCCGGATTACAGGATGCCATCAATGGCAAGGAACCACAGATTAACCCTGATGATATTAATGCCGCATTTCAGGTTATTCAGGAAAGACTAGGTGCAGAAGATGCCGCCAACGCTGAAAAATTTGCAGGTGAAGGGATCGCGTTTCTAGAGAAAAATGCCACACGAGGCGAGGTGACCGTCACCGAGTCCGGCCTTCAATATGAAGTGATCACCGAAGGTGATGGTGAAAAACCAGATGCCGGCAGCACAGTGCGTACACATTATCGGGGTACCTTATTGGACGGTAGCGAATTCGATAGTTCTTACAGTCGCAACGAACCCGCCGAATTCTCTGTGACGGGTGTGATCGCCGGTTGGACCGAGGCCCTACAGCTGATGAATGTGGGCTCTAAATGGAAGCTGTTTATTCCCCACAATCTGGCTTATGGTGAGCGTGGTGCGGGGGGTGATATTGGCCCATACCAAGCATTGATATTCGAGATAGAACTGCTCGCTATTGTTTGAATATAAGCTGCACTGGTAGCTGTTTGGTCCTCAAATACCTGAAGCAATGGCTTCAGGTATTTTTTTGCTGGAACATAAGAAAGAAAGGCTGGGTCAAGACCACGGTTTTGTTTGATGTTCTGGATTGGACATCCATAAACCGTGGTCTGTCCCCTATTGTTTCATGCAGCTACCTTTAATCATTTACGTGGTTCCTTTTTTTATGCATAACGCCAAAAGCTGGCGGGAATCTTAGGCGTCGCCTGCCTTTTCTTGTTATGCATTATTTTTAGCAACATAGCGGCATTTTGGATATGCGCTGCAAGCCAAAAACTCAGAGCCCTTGTGCTGCCCTTTTTTTGCAATTCTACGAACTAAATCTGATGAGCACTTGGGGCAAGTATTTTGTTGTACTAGTGAATTATCTTTCGTCTTATCAACTTCCTTTGTCAATATATGCTCTATTTTTTGGCTGGGTAATACTGGAGCATTTTGAATAGCAGGAGAAGGAAATAATGCATCCCGCACTTCTCCTATGCTGTAACCTTTACTTGCCTTAAATCGATGCAGTTTTACTTCTGCCGAATTACACACACTTTCTAAGAATTCATCACGGGCTATTCTTGTTTTTGAGCTGTGCGACGAATCGTCAAGTTCAACAGTAGCTATTATTGACAGATCATCGGGATTACAGAGCACATAATCAAAATGTTTAGCCGAGATTTTATTAAATGCCTTTTGCTTCTCGCTAGGATTAAGCCCCTTTCTTATTCTGAGTACATCTGCAACACGGACTTTACCAAATACCACTGCTTTCCCTTCCACAGCTTGGCAGAGCACTCCAAAGAAGGATCTTTCAGCAGCTGTAAATAGCGTGTTTTGCATCTCGTATGGATAGTCAAGCTGAACTGCCCCTTTGCTCTTCAATACGACTAAAGCAATACCGATAAACAATACTACTAAAATCAACCACTCCATGTGTATTCTCCCTTATGCATAACGCCGTAAATAACCTGTCATTTTGAGAGTGCTAGCGAACAAAATGTCAGGTTGATTTACATTGTGTGTGCCCGGCATGGGCATGATTTTATGGGGTGAAAGTCCCCTGTACATTTTTCGGAAAGGAGTCATTCTGACAACTTTAAAAAGTACTAGCCGAAGGCAAGGGCAGAGGGGCGACCCGATGTCTGAAAGAAGCCGGAGTGCAAACCTGCGAGCTGACGAACAGAAATCGCATATAAGGCCGAACCCCTGG
>JBEVXU010000015.1:0-28686 GCA_040505895.1 Sedimenticola sp.
TTTTCCTGTCGTATTTTCTGTCGCTACTTTATTTTATGCCCATTATTATGCCGCTCTTTTTCACATGCAGTATTTTTTAATTTCTATTTATTTGGCTTTTTATATGAAACATTTTTTCAGCTATTAATAAATACTGTTTTATCGTTGTTCTATATATCACAGATTATATCCAAGTATCATATGGGAATATATTTCACGTATTAAAAAAACAGCTTGACGATGATATAGTTTTCCAGTACTAAATAGATCATACAGAGGCGGGCCCCAGTAGTCAGACAGGAATAAGGGAAGTTTAAGTGTCTTCTGTAACACTATTGTCCATGAGACAGGAGCAGAAGATGAGAAGAAAGCGTACTGAAGTGGTCTAATGGTCTGGTACAACCCAGTTAAGTAAGATTGACTTAACTGAGGATAAGAAACAATGACGACCCGAAAGAAATACTCGAAAGAATTCAAGTTGGATGCGGTGAGCCTGGTTCTTGATCAAGGCTATACCCGGAGAGAGGCTGCTAAGAGCCTGGATATCAATGGGCAGATGTTGGACAGGTGGGCGAAAGAACACCGTGAATCCGAGGATGGCCAGGCCTTTCGTGGCAATGGCAAGTTGACGCCGGAGAAGGAGGAAATCAAACGCCTGAAGGCGGAGAACATTAGTGCTTAGGTGGAAGAGTATTTAGCCCGAGTAGAAATAGCATTTAAAAAGGAGACATAACGCATTAAATTTAATAATATTTTCGAACCCGTGTAGGCACTCAATCTCTTGTAGGGGTGCTGAGAAGGAAAAGAAGCAAAATTACTAAGGATGCGATGCGCGAATTGGGAGAAACTCAGGTGGAATTCAAACTGCGGTGCCTTTCGCTAGACCTTGAGGTTGGTGTTAAGGATAACCGAATCCACGAGTTTGCCGCGGTTCGCGGTGATGACGGGAGATCTTTCGTCAAAGGTAACCACAACGTCAATGCTGGCTTGAAGAAGCTGGATGCTTTTGCTGATGGTCTGACGTTTCTTCTCGGGCACAACGTCATCGCATTTGATTTACCTCATCTTGCGGCAACAGAGCCGAATCTGACGATTTTGTCGTGGCCTGCCGTGGATACTTTATGGCTCAATCCTCTAGCGTTTCCCCGGAACCCCTACCATCGGCTCGTTAAGCACTACCAGGACGGCCAACTTCATCGTGGCCGGCTGAATGACCCAGAGCTCGATGCACGGTTAACACTAGATGTCTTTCATGACCAGCGCGATGCGTTTATTGATCTTGCAAAGCAAGAGCCAGACCTGCTGCTCGCCTGGCACTGGCTAACGACCAGTGACGATACCGTATCTGGACTTAACGCTTTTTTCACATCAGTTCGTCATGCGCCTCGGCCGACTGATGAATCCGGCCATAAAGCCGTCGAACATTACCTTTTAGACCGCTGCTGCGTGCCAGCTGCGCGTGAAGCACTTGACGACGTTGAGAAGCATGCCTGGCCACTAGCTTATGCCATGGCTTGGCTGTCAGTCGCAGGTGGAAACTCTGTGATGCCACCTTGGGTGAGGCATCAATTCCCTGAGGCTGGCCAATGGGTGCGGAAGCTCAGGGATACATCATGCCAAGACCTAGAATGTAGATGGTGCCGGGAACGGCATGATCCGAAAAAGGAACTCAAACGGTGGTTTGGCTTTGATAATTTTCGGTTCGAGCCTGTCGATGATGAAGGGAGGCCGTTACAGGGTGTCATTGTAGAAGCGGCAATGCGTGGTGAACACGTATTGGGCGTCCTACCGACTGGAACAGGAAAGTCGTTGTGTTATCAGATCCCTGCACTGTCGCGTTACGAGAAGACCGGCGCTTTGACGTTGGTCATCTCTCCCCTTGTAGCACTCATGGCAGATCAGGTAATGGGCCTGGAAAGGCGGGGTATCACCGCCTCTGCCGCCTTAAATGGCTTATTGTCGATGCCTGAGCGGGCAGATGTGCTTGATCGTGTGCGCTTGGGTGATATTGGCATTTTGATTGTTTCTCCGGAACAACTGCGGAGCCCTGCGCTAAGGAAAGTGTTGGCTCAACGAGAAGTTGGTGCGTGGGTGCTTGATGAAGCCCATTGTATTTCTAAGTGGGGCCATGATTTTCGGCCAGATTACCGCTATGTCGGACGATTTATCAAAGAATGGTCTGGCGGGGGTGATGTGGCCCCCGTGCTTTGCCTGACCGCAACGGCTAAGCCGGATGTGATCGCCGATATTCGGAGCCATTTCCGGGACAAGGTTGGAGTTAACCTCAAACCATTCGATGGTGGTGCGAATAGGAATAATCTCGAGTTTGACGTTGTCCCTACTACGCAAAGTACCAAGTACGACGATATCACTCGCTTGATGGAAACCTACCTACCTCAGGATCATGAAGGGGGAGCGATTGTTTACTGCGCAACACGCAAACAGACCGAAGAAGTTTCAGGTTTTCTTAAAGAAAAGGGGCTTGCAGCAGACAGATTTCACGCCAAGCTACCGCCAGAGAGTAAGAAAAGTATCCAAGAGGCGTTCATCAGCGGGGAGCTTCGGGTCATCGCAGCGACCAATGCTTTTGGAATGGGAATTGATAAGCCAGATGTACGCTTAGTTATTCATGCGGACATTCCTGGCTCCCTTGAAAACTATCTGCAGGAAGCGGGGAGAGCAGGACGAGACCGAGAAGCGGCACGTTGTGTCTTGCTTTATACGATCGAAGATGTCGAGCGTCAGTTCAGTATGTCCGCACATTCTAGACTGTCACAGCGAGATATCGCTGCTATCCTCAAATCGCTCCGTCGCTTGGGCCGAAAAAAGCGCCAAGATGAGGATATCGTAGCCACAGCCGGAGAGATTCTTGCCGAAGAAGAGGAGGGCGTCTTTGAGAGAGATTCGGCAACAGACGATACAAGAGTTCGGACTGCGTTACTTTGGCTCGAAGAATCACACCTGCTAACCCGTGAAGAAAACCGGGTACAGATATTTCCATCTTCTTTGCGCGTGGCAACCACTGCTGAGGCGGAGAGCCGCCTTGCGAAAGCCGATATGGCCAAAGAATACAAAGAGCAGCTTCTAGAATTAGTGAGTTGCTTGATTGATGCCGATGCAGATGAGGGTGTTTCTACCGATGAACTCATGGGGGCCACTGGACTCACGGCAGAGGGTGTGTGTCGTGCGCTGTATGACTTAGAGCATTTAGGCCTCGCCTCAAACGATACGGCTTTGACCGCGTATGTTCATTATGGGGTGGTACGGTCATCGAAGAAGCGGTTTGAAGATGCAGAAGGTCTCGAGATCGACTTGATTGCATTGATGCGTGAAGTTGACCCTGATCTCGGCAAGGGCGAAACGTCGCTCTTACATCTTCGCCAGGCGACACAGCGCCTCAAAGACAAAGGACATCAAGGGGCATTGCCTGAGAAAGTCTGGCGATTGCTCAGAAGCCTTTCAATGGGTGGCCGGAGTGATGCTGGTGGTTTAGGAAGCATCCGAATCAAGAAACTGGACCGCGAAACGGTACAGGTCACGCTGCAACGCCAGTGGCGGGACTTGGATAAAACAGCGAAGTTGCGGCGAACCGGCGCCGCAACCCTGCTGAATCAGTTGATATCTACTTTGCCAGAAGGGGCTCGGGGAAATGACCTTCTCGCAGAAACGACCTTGGGCAAACTGCGCCAAGCGATCGACGAGGACCTAACCTTACGTTCTTCCAATATTCGAGATCCGGCGAAACTCATTGACTATGCCCTGCTATGGCTCCATGAGCAGGATGTTATTCGGCTGAACAAGGGCATGGCGGTTTTCCGACCTGCAATGACCATCAGTTTATCGGATGAAAAGCGTGGTTTTATAAAGGCGGATTTTGTTCCGTTGAAAGACCACTACAAGGAACAGGTTCTCCAGATCCATGTGATGGCTGAGTACGCTCAACGTGCTTTGAAGGCGATGCCTGATGCGGTACATCTTGCCATGGATTATTTCAGCATGCAGGAGGATGAGTTTGTTAAGCGCTGGATGACAGGTCGTGCGAAAGAGATCGGTATGCAGACCACTCCGGAGTCATGGCGGAGAATTGTCGATGAGCTCAATAACCCAGTACAGCAGCGGATCGTGTCGGACGAACGCGAGCAGACAAATGTGCTCGTACTCGCCGGACCGGGTTCGGGAAAAACCCGCGTCTTAGTGCACAGGATTGCCTACCTGATCCGTGTCAGGCGGGAGAATCCACGAGGAATACTGGCACTGGCCTATAATCGCCATGCGGCAGTGGAGATACGCCGCCGTTTGGTGTCATTGATCGGGGATGATGCCAAGGGCGTCACTGTACTGACGTGTCATGCACTGGCAATGCGGATGGTTGGTGCAAGCCTCGTAGATAGGGGTACTGATACCGATACATTCGATGACATTCTTAGACAGGCTATCGCACTGCTAAAGGGTGAGGGCCTAGCCCCTGACGAAGCTGATGCGCAGCGTGAGCAGCTCCTTGCCGGTTTCCGATGGATTCTCGTTGATGAGTATCAAGATGTAGGGTTTGAACAGTATGAGCTAATCTCGGCGCTGGCTGGGAGGACCTTGAACGATCCGGATGGGCGATTAAGCTTGTTTGCTGTTGGGGATGACGACCAGAATATTTATTCGTTTAATGGTGCCTCTGTCGAATATATCCGCCGGTTCGAGGAAGACTATGCCGCGAAACCGAGCTATCTCACCGAGAACTATCGCTCGAGCTTAAACATTGTTGATGCCTCGAATCAGATAATTGAGATCGCAGACAACCGGATGAAGGCGAAGCACCCAATTACGGTCGACCATGCGCGAGAAACGACGCCAGCGGGTGGTGAATGGGAGTCGATCGATCCCGTTTCGCGAGGTTGCGTGCATGTACTGTCTTCGGATAACAGCCGAACGGGTCAGGCTGTAGTGGCTATGAAGGAGTTGGAGCGTTTAGCATCGCTCGATGCAGAATGGGATTGGTCTAAAGTCGCTGTTATTTCCCGGGAGTGGAAGTTCCTTGAGCCCGTTCGCAGTTACTGTGAGATCAGGGGTATTCCAGTGCAAATGGCAGACGAACAACCCCCACCCATGTGGCGTTTGAGAGAAACGCGTCAGCTGATGGACTGGATTGAGGGGCGTGAATCTAGTCTTATCGAAATTCCTCGTGTAAAAGAATGGATACATTCTCGAGGGCCAGGGCCTTGGTGGGAGCAGTTAATGGAAGTCGTCGAGGCTCTGGGCCTGGAAGTAGGGGATGCTGAGATACCTGTTCAACACTTTGTTGAATGGTTGGTTGAGTGGGGTAGGGAGATTCGTCGCAGCCAGAAAGCCTTGTTGTTGCTTACAGCGCATCGAGCGAAGGGTTTGGAGTTCGATCATGTGGTCGTGCTTGATGGTAATTGGGAGAAGATCGGGAAAGGGGAAGATCAGGGCGCATCTCGACGCCTTTACTACGTTGCGATGAGTCGGGCGAAGCAGACCTTGTCGTTACTACGACTCTCCGAGTCACACCCATTTCTCACGCGTCTGGTTACAAGCACCAACCCATTTACCGAGCGGTCTGAAACTGAGCATTTGGATCGTGATCTTGCCGGTCTCAATAGGCGTTACCTTCGACTGACGTTGAAGGACATTGATATCGGGTTTGCTGGTCGTTTTTCTCAAAATCACGCGGTTCATGAGGCTATAGCTTTAATCACTCCTGGGGATGAACTTCAGTTGCAGTGGAACGGAGGGCGTTGGGAGTTGATTGATTGTCAGGATACGCTAATTGGGCGATTGGCCCTGACATTTACTCCACCACGAAACATGGTGCTGGAAAGGGTATGTGCGACCGCGGTTATTCATCGTTATCGGGATGACAGCACTGCAAAGTACCAGTCGTTGATTAAGTGTGAGCAATGGGAAGTGGTAATTTCTGAATTGGTTTATGTCGCTTAATGGATCTTCTATTGATCCATCTTAATAACGATACTGACAATTTATTAGGCCACCTCGTCGGTGGATACAACACAGTAACAAGATCATTCTGCTTGTCCGTGTTGTAATTTTTTAGGTGATATTTCTGGCCATTGTCAAGAAAAGCTACATGCGAGATATCACCGGTATTGCGGGAGGTGAAAAAGTGTATTGAATAGTAAAGGTATCAACCAAAACACGAGAGATGCCTTTATGATCGAAGAAAACATCATTCCACTTGCCCCCCTCAATCGCGCAGAACGTAATGTCAAAGCGATCGTTATCTCAATCCTGTCGCAATTCGGTCTCTACGCGACAGGGAATGAGATACAAGATGTACTTCAGTGAGTCTTTGATCTCGTGAAACCTGACAGGACATCCCGGTCTCTGGCTCTACACCACGAAGGTTGCTCAAGGTTTTGAAGGTTTAACCGCATAAATTGAACTTATTTAGGTATGACCTGTCTCTTATTTGTGACATCCGCAACATACGTTGCGGTCTCCAAGCTGGATATAAGTTGTTCCCTGTTAATATCCAGTTGAAAACCCCCGGACCGTGTGAGGTGTTGGGGTTTTCTTTTGTCTGGAGATATAAATTCACAATACGCTGTTTCTTGAGGTGATCCATGAGGAAGATTCGAGGAGAAATTGAGGAAATCGGGAGGAATTTGAGGTGGAGTTGAGGTGAGGTTGAGGCTAGTGTGAGGTGTTTGAGCAGGTGGTAGTTGAGGTGAAAGGTGCTAGGTAAGGGGGTTGTGAGGTGGTTTTTTACTAGAAACTTTCTAGGGGAAGGTTGAGGAAATAGTTGATTCTAATTGCCCCTAGTTAGTGAAATAGTTGGCGTTTCAGTTCAACTAGCCAAAAAGATAAGCGAGTCTGCGCGCACGACAGGTAAGCAGTGCGGTCCCACGGCTACCGGGAATTATCCGTCTTCGCTCTCCATGGGAACTTAAAAATGCCTAAAAAAAAGTCAAAAAAAGAAACGCTGTCACTGAAAAATCCGGTGCTAAAACAAAAAACAGAGGCTAAACCCGCACCCAAGTCAAAGAATAAGCCGCCGGTCCCTTCTGACTATTGGCCTGTAATCCTCCCTCATACTAGTGCCATAGAAATTTAGAGTTCTCCGGGTAAACTATCCCCAAGGAGAACATTATGCGCAAGTCACGATTCACTGAGAGTCAGATCGTCAATATTTTGAAGCAGGTTGAAGGCGGTCGCCAAGTAAAGGAAGTCTGCCGAGAATACGGGATTTCAGATGCCACTTACTACAACTGGAAATCGAAGTACGGAGGAATGGAGGCTTCGGATATTAAACGCCTCAAGGAGCTGGAGGATGAGAATCGACGTCTGAAGCAAATGTACGCCAATCTCAGCCTAGAACATGAAGCGCTGAAGGATATAGTCACAAAAAAGCTCTAAGGCCAGCGGAGAAGCGTACATTGGTGGATTATGCGGTATCAAGCCTGAGCCTCAGCACACGTTCAGCTTGTAGGCTTCTTAATTTCAGCCGTACCGCCTACAAATATCAGCCTGATACCGAGAAGGATGTTCCGGTGATAATGGCACTTCAAATGCTGGCAGAAAAGCATCCTGCCTATGGATTCGGATTGATGTTCGATACGCTCCGACGCGAAGGCAAACCCTGGAATCACAAACGGGTTCACCGTATATACAAGGCCCTTAAACTGCATCTCAAACGAAAAGGAAAGCGACGCCTCCCAAGTAGGAATCCTGAGCCGCTCACTGTTCCTGGGAGTTTAAACCAAACCTGGTCTATCGATTTCATGAGTGATGCATTGCTGTGTGGTCGGCGTTTTCGAACCTTCAACGTTGTCGAAGATTTTAATCGGGAAGCACTGGCGATAGAGATAGACCTGAACCTTCCTGCTCGACGCGTTATTCGGGTGCTGGAGCAAATTGGCGAGTTGCGAGGCTATCCTCGAAAGATTCGCATGGATAATGGCCCAGAGTTTATTTCAAAAGCACTGGCTGATTGGTCAGAGACTCATGGGGTCAAACTGAAATTTATACAGCCAGGTAAACCGACACAAAACTCATTTATCGAACGATTCAACCGCACTTACCGAACTGAAGTTCTGGACATGTACGTCTTTCGAGACTTGAATGAAGTGAGATTGATAACCGAAGATTGGCGAAAAGGATACAACGAAGAGCGACCTCACCTGTCACTCGGAAAACTGACACCGGTTGAATATCGGCAACTACATGCACCGGAGAGCTCTATTTTTTAGTGGTACTAAAATGGGAGGGTTTACACCCTCATATCGACCATGTTTTGGTATGCATTCTGCCTGTCAAGTACGGAGCCGCTCATCTTTGCGATGCGGGTAGGTAGTTTCCAGTCCTAGAAAGGGGCGCTATTGCGCAGGGCACCAGGCTTGCGTTCCAATAAGGGCAGATAGCGGCAGTGAATCTTGCTGATGATTTTTATGCTTAACACCCCAGGTTTCTCCAGTAAAATTCAGGAGGATGACAGACATCAGGGGGGAGCATTTTTGTATGCTGTTTCCCCCTTTGCCTAATCAGTTTTGCAAGCTGATTAACATCATGCTGCCGGAAACAGCATAATCATGGAAGCAGAGTACACTTAAGCGACTGCCTGAAAATCGAGGTTCATTTCTACCTGGCGTGTGCATAGTGCACGAGAGGGTAAGCAGCATAGGCAGAAGTACACGCCGTCTAGTCAGCAGAGACTCACCGCCTTTGCTTTTATTTTCATGACAGTAACACCCTGTCTGTCTGGAAGCCTTATTGTGATCCAGGTCAGATATTCCACTACTTCGTGACCTTGCCTGACACACCCTTGGCGCAGGTAGCAAACGGTTGGCATTCGGCCACAGTAACTTGCATTGACGGCTCACGAAAATATTTTCGACGGATTGATCATTCTTTTGTTTTGGGCCGTGTATCCTTTCCCACCCCTGCTCTAAAAGATCACACGCCATAGTCAGTCTACAGATCATTGCGTTGACTCATTTATCTTATGTTTGCTGTCTTTAGTCTGTTTCTCTTCCAATACCTACACCTGATCCGAACTGCCATCAATAGGCACTTCCACTCGATGATCTGGTTGGAGTTGACATCAAACGCTGATCGCCAAGGAAGGCTGAAAGCCGAGGCGGTTAGTCCCGGGTAGTCGCGAGGCGATACTGGATGCCCGGCGTGCGCATAGCGCCAGAGGGAATCCAAAGATCGCATACGAACGCGACGTTAAGTCATCTCGGGAGCCAGCGACGAAGCAGTAACGAGCTTGCGATGTTATTGCGTAGTGCTGGAGACCGGGACGGCCGGGGCAATAATAGGCTGTCGAAGATTGAGTGCAAAAGGGGGACTTGGATGTCCCGTTTTACATCACGAAATCGAAGACTCGCTTACTTCTGTACCAATTCCGTTAGGGTCTAATGCCCCCAGACAATAAGGGTGCAAAAAATACTTAAACTTTCCCTATCACTGGCAAACTACTTGTTATCACCTCGCTTGTTGACCATGCAGAAGGCTTGATTTACATAAATCACGAAACAGCAAACTCAGCGCATACCGCAATGAACTACCATCACTAATGGCCACCCAAGTTCTCGGTTTGACGCTTAACATTATCTCTGATGTTGAGAGCGCCTGAAACTGGGTGCCCTGATCACTACCCGGGACTAATCACTTTGCTTGTTTATTCATGACTGTCATTGCGAGGGAGTCCTGTATCAAAAAACAAATCTTATTTCAATAGCACTTTGGGTACTTGCAAGTCATAAATCATTTCGTACTATTTGACCATCAGAAAAAAGCTTTATAGGTCACAATGTCATACCAAGTAGCTGTACAGACGAAACCATACATATGTTCACAAACTGACTTTAGCCAGTCATTCAACACGTCTAATAATAATGTATTTCTGCAATGTGGGGACTTAATTTACCAAACTGAATGCCATTCTCATACACTTCTTGGAAGTTTGAAATTGCGTAATGAAGTTTATGTGAATGAGAAGTCATGGGTCACAGGTAGTAAGGATATTGAAACAGATAGATATGATGACTTTTCATCTACATCAGCAGTAACTAACGAATATGGAGAGGTGGTCGCATCCTTGAGAACGACCGATAGTATGTATGACTGGTTGGCTGAGGATTGCTTCAACGAAGTTTTTAAACCACATATCAAATATTTAAGGGTTCCTGGAAATAAGGAAGTTTCTCGTCTTTGTATCGATAAAGATTATCGCAATAATATTTTGGGCAACCAAGTCTCTGTACTTGACTTCTTGACGCCAGGGATTTTGCTTGAAAACTCGAATAATGGTATACGCGGCTTTGTCGTTGTGACTCATACCACTTTGTATGTATTATTTAAGATAAATGGCATGAAAATTACCATGCTTTCAAAGTTTGAAAAGATGGCTGATGGCTGCAAAATTGCCGTTTTTTATATCGATGTAGAGGAGTCTATTCGTACGTTCAGACCGCTTAAATATATCGAACACCTAGAGTAAATATACTTTTATGGTGGTATGAAATGCACAAAACAATCGCATTAATTAACATTTTAAGTTGGTGATATGAATACAATAACTAATGTTGTGCTAATGATATTGATGATTTTTAATATCCGAATTGTATTTGCACATTCTATGATAGATGACACGTATGTAAGTATACCCGTGAATGCGATGACTCAAAATCAGAATACAATTATATCAAAAAACATATATAACAGAGAGTCAGAATTAAACACATATTCAGGAAGATCAATTAGTACGGATATTAATGCACCTCTTATTCAGTACGGCACAAAAATAATTATAAACGTCACCAGCCGTGGAACAAATTTACAATTATCGTATGCACTGAAGATGCTATTCCCTGATAACTGGAAAATAAAGATTGAATCAGAGGATGTTATAAATTTAGCAATAAGCTGGCATCCAGGAACAGAGTTGACATCGCTTCTTTCAAAAAAAGGAATATCCCATCAAATCGCATTTGTTATTGACTGGAACAGTAAACATGTCTGGGTAGGTAGACGCCCATCAATACTAAAGGTTATTTCTAATTACGAAATGTATGAACCACATACAAGAAGTGATCATGCAGTTAAACACAAGAATAGCGAGAAGAATAGCACTGGTAAAAAGATAACGAGCGTCTCATCTATCAAAGATGATCAGACTGATGCATGGCACTTATCACCAGGGAGACTAAAGCCGCAACTTGAGAAATGGGGTCAAAAGGCCAATTACGATGTAATTTGGATGCATGACAAGAACAGTGATCTTTTAGTCGATGTTGGTGCGCATTTTACTGGATCTTTTCTTAGTGTAATAAATGAGGTATTGCGTTCATACCGTGCATTCAATGTTGATATGACGATTGAGATATTTCCTAATAAACCTAAGGGGATTCTAATGATAAAAATTGCTGGAGATAATTCATGAATTCACCTCTACTGGTACTGATAACATTTTTTCTGCTCACTCTATTAAGTGGATGCACTAATACAAATCACATTCAAGACAAAGTAGATAATACTCAAAAAAATATCAGTCGGCTTCAAAAGATTCAAGCAGAAATGATTGAGCCTAAGTTTATACATCATCGAGATTACGTATATCTCGGAAAGGGGGAAAGCATCCCCCTTTCCAAAAGAAAAGTATTACCATCACTTTTCAGAAGAAAAAAGGGTTTGTTAATACCACCCTCATCTCTTAAAGGGATTGCGGCAGAAATTACAAGAGAGTTTGGTGTGCTAACGCGTATAACTCCAAAACTAGGTATGAGCAGTAGTTCAGGCGGAACATCTGATCTAGAAAATATACTAATTCCAATTCGCCACTTCGGAACACTTGAAAGATTACTAGATGTAGTAAGTTCACAGTTCAACATTGACTGGAAGTATGATAAGGGAATTATCGATTTTTATAGATATGAAACACGTAAGTTTGTTATCGCAGAATTTCAGGGGAAACGCTCTGGTAAAATATCAATGTCAAATTCAGTTGAAGATACAACAGGCTCACTAGGTGGTAGCACTCAGGAAACATCACGATCACTTAGCGTCGACCCCTGGGGTGAAATAAATAGTACAATTAAAGGTATGTTAAGTGAAAATGGAAGTGTCACAACTGCCGAGTCAGCAGGTTTGCTGATAGTAACTGATCTTCCTCATATACTTGATGATATACAAAATACAGTCGACAGCTACAATCAAGTGCAATTAAGCCAGATTTCTATTGAGTTAAATATATATACCGTATCAGTTACGGATAATAAAAGTAATTCATTCGATCTCAATTTACTTTTTAAAGAGGTTGCAAGCAAGCTTGAACTAAAACTTAATTCTTCTGTTATTAATGGGATGAACTCACCGCTTACTGCCGCAATATTTGAGCCAACGCAAAACGCTAGCACAGGTTTTATGGAAGGATCAAAAGTTATGCTTGGAATACTTGATAGTTATGGACGCGCAACGCTCGCAGCATCAGGATCAGGAATTAGTCTTAATAACCGGGAAATGCCTATTCAAGTTACATCAAGAGATGGATATCTTGCAAAACGTGAGATTGAGATAGATGAAAATACAGAGAAAGTAACAATTGAGGCAGGATTTATTACTTCTGGTCTCTCCTTAATAGCAACACCACACATTATCAACAATGATCTAATAATGCTTGACTACTCTATTGACCTGTCATTCCTTAGGGACCTAAAAGTTCTTCGTATCGGCAACAACATGGATAGTGGCTATATTCAGGTTCCTGACACACGTACACGACGATTCATGCAAAGTGTTGCTATCCGCTCAGGGTCAATGATAGTACTCGGTGGCATAGATCGGATTGACAATAAAATCAATGATGAAACAAAACTTACAGGGAAATCTGAAGCTGCTTTGAGTAGCAGAGAAATAGTGCTTGTGACACTCAGAGCTACAAATATTTCAGGATCAGTGCTATGACCAATATAGTAATCGCAAAAAAGCACTGGTTAGTTGGTCTAAACTGGGAATTTATTGCAGACTGCAATGACATCAATCGTAGGAATGTCGCTAAAAGTCTTGCTAAATCTGATAAAAATATTAAATACACGCATTTCTTTTTTCATGATAATAATGCATGTCAAATTGCACTTACCAAACTTGATGACAGAAGTAAAGAGAAGCAATACTCCAGTTTAGCTGTAGCCCTTTTATCACAACTGCCGAATTCATTCCTTGGATTTTTTAAACTTCCTAAAGGGTCATGGGTTCTTGCTATATCAGAAAACCACATTCTCAAAAACGGAGACTATTTTGGTAATCAAAGAGAAGCAAATATTGTCTTTACAAATTTCAAGGAGTATGACTTTGAATCTGTCATGGAGATTAATGATATAAGTGAGTCTGTGTCATTTTTAGAAGAACACTTAAATAACATTGAGACGCATAAATTAATACAACTTAATGCAATTGATTTCATCATACCGAAAAATACGGTCAAAAGAATCATCAATTTAGTACTAATAATAACAACTCTAGCAATCAGCAAAATGCTATATAGTGTGTATGAAGATAAAGTAATAGCACGTAAAAAAAGTGAAGAGCTGGAAAATAATAAACTTAATCTGATTAAACAAGCCCCGTGGACCTTAGAGCCATTCATGAGTGATCTTGTTAATAAATGTAAGCTATCATTTGAGTCAATTCCAGTTTTCTATAGGGGGTGGAATGTTACTAAATGGTCGTGCTACAAAAATTATTCACAAGTAGATTGGTCGCGGGGAACACATGGTTCATATGTAGAACTACCAGAAGGGTCACTAATTAATCTTGAGTCACCAAATCAAACGTCAAAGAGAATTCCACACGAAATAGATAGACGTTTGGTACGCAGACTAAATGGTAAAGTGGCATCAGCGAGTAAATTCCTTGAGATATCAAGGAACCATCAAATCAAAAATGTATCTTTTACAGAAGCAGTAAATACTAATACTGAGTACATGCAAAATGAACCGCCATGGATGCATTTTGATTGGAAAATAAATTATAAGGGGGTTTTTCCCTGGCGCTACCTAAATGATATATCCGATATACACGGAGTAGTATTAGATAATGTTTCATGGTCAAAAAATAATAATATCTGGGATGCTAATGGTGAACTATATGTACAACGCTAAAATTATTTTTGCAATTTTAATAATTCAATTTCCTGGCGTTATTCATGCGGAAAGCTGGATAAATGAGTGTAAACCAGGAAGCCCATCAATCAACAGTCTGGCAAATGCAAGTAGTGTTGATTTCTGTCTTGAGCAATCTAAAAAAAGGCTTGAACTGTACAAAACGATGACAGAGATACGCAACTTCTCTCACCACTTTGACTTAAATAATTCGCAGCCAATCAAGACTCCAAAACAAAATCAATCTGTCAACACTAAACCACATAGTCCTATAAGTCGTAAATCTTCTATTGCCAAACATTCAAATACTATCGTGATGAAATGGCCAGTTTTATTTATTGATAAAATGGTGTTCGAAGAAAATGGTAGAGGACATGCAGTTCTAGTTGATTCAAAAGGATCTAAGTATTTCATAAAAAATGGATCACAAATTATGGGTGGGAAAATCGAAATATTTGATGCTGATGGAATTGTTTTTCTAAAAGATGGCATGAAATCACGTTTACCATTCACTAAAGATCATGATCATTTATCCGTATTCAGTGCCGCTCCAGCAGAAGCCATTATATATGATAATGGTTCTTCTATCACTATCGATGAATCATACATTTATAATGACTCTTTAAATATACTTGAAGTTATTGAACAAATTGATGAATTATAGACTAAGGCCCTTAGCATGAAACTGCGAGATAAAATTATCAATATTCCAAATCGTTTATATGACCATATTTATATTAATGGAAGTATTATTTATATAAATGAAAATCAACAAACTATTCCTTTGATGAAATCTTTTATAGATGATCTTATCACTGACGACCCGGATATGAAAATAGAATACTTATCATATGAATTAATCCAGGAGTATAGGTCTGTCGCATCTGTAGATAGCAGCCACAGCACTAAAACAGTTGAAATGCAGGAGATGGCTAAGAAACTTTTTATGGATGCAAGCAATAATAATGCGACAGATATTCACATAGATGTAAAAGAGACTTCTACATTAATCTCTATGCGCATACGTCGAAGGATGACTGTAATGCGAGAGTGGGAAATGCCGAGAAACAAGGGTACATCTCTTGTCTCTGCTATTTATAGGTTAGCTCAGGAAGGTGAAGCAGATACCGACATTAATATTAGAGCAAATCAAGATGGTCGGGTATCAAATAGAAATTTCTTGCCACCTAGTATCACCTCTCTCCGTTTAGCGAGAGGTCCTCAAGACGGGGGGCACTTTATGGTCATACGGCTGCTCAATGATGATGCAACAATGGAAGCTAAGTCTTTACGTTCCAGGCTTAAATATCTTGGCTATCATGAATCTCAAATACGTGGATTTGAGTATACGCGACAACTACCATCAGGAATGGTTTTAATTGGTGGTACCACAGGATCGGGAAAATCAACCACATTAAAGCATGTACTTGAGTCATTGCACCAGGATAAACCTCACTTGTGCATTATGTCTGTTGAAGAACCGGCTGAATATGTCATCAACGGAGTGCGTCAAATATCTGTTACAGGGAACGAAACGGAGGCCGATAGGAGAAAAGCGTTTGTAGATTCAATTAGGCTAGCCTTGCGGTCAGACCCAGATGTAATTCTGATTGGTGAAATCAGAGATTATGAATCTGCCCACCTTGCAATACGAGCAGCAATGACTGGCCACCTTGTGTTTGCAACTATACATGCTAACAATGGATTTAACATTTTGACACGGCTTATTGACCAGTTAACAACTGCCGAAAACCCTCGACCAGATAAATTAGTTGCCGATCCATCTTTATTGTTAGGGCTGGCGTACCAAAGGCTTATAGAAACGCTCTGTCCTTACTGTAAAAAGTCGTTTTTTGATTTCAAAAATACTCTACCTAATGATTTGATGCAAAGAGTTGAGAGTGTTATTACCTCAGCTGATACCAATGTGTCGGTTATGGGCGATGGATGTGAAAAATGTAATATGACGGGTATTGGTGGTGTCACCGTACTCTCAGAGTTTATTTTGACAGAAACAGATCTACTTGATGTCGTAAGAGAAAAAGGTGTGCCGGAGGCTCGAGCTTTTTGGCTAGATCAACATCATGAAAATAGAGAGATTCAATCAATACGGCAGCATGCTATTCACAAAGTATTAGCCGGCATTATTGATCCAAGAGATGCTGAGAGTGCCGTAGGATTACTCACTACCGAAACTCTAGCTAAGTTTAACTCTGATACTGAGGCTGTGTAATGAATTTATTTACTCGTAATTATCGGATTTCAGATACCTTCTTTCTTGAAGCTGACTTTATGCTAAAACTCGCTCATATTATTAAATTATCCCCTGAAGAGAGAATGAATATCTACGAAGAACTATCTGAGTACCTAGAGTGCGGTGTATCAATAACTCAGGCAGTTATGAGTATTCGCGATTCATATCTAAAGGAGTCAAAGATGTGTATTGCCGCAGTCACGCTAAATGATGTCGCCTCTAAATTGAGTAATGGTACTCCTCCTTCAAAAGCACTATCTCAATACATACCAAGTACTGAAGTGATTGCTATAAGATCTGGAGATATTGCGGGTCAATTAGGCAGCACATTAAATCGCTTATCCATTACTATTGATAAAACAAGGACACTGAAACGCCAGGCAATATTGGGAGCACTAATGCCAGTTACCGGGCTTATTATTTCTATTGGCTCTATTTACTTTATGGGTCTTGAAGTTATACCAAAATTTGAAGATGTAATGCCACCTGAACATTGGACTGGTGTCCCCTGGACTCTCTACATCACATCACAGTATGTTCAATCTCCATGGTCCATTTTACCTGTAGCAACTATTGCCCTACTGTTGATTGCTATCGCCGTAACGATGAAAAGCTGGACGGGGAAACTCCGAGTATATGCTGATTTACTACCACCATGGTCATTTTATCGAATAATTAATGGTGGAAACTGGCTGGTTTCATTAGCTTTAATGACAAAATCTGGCGCGAATACATTACAGTCCATACAACAAATGGAAGCCCTAGCAGATCCATGGCTACGTGAACGTCTAGTTCTAGTACGGTATCACATGGAGAATGGTGTTTCATTTGGTAAGTCTTTGGATATTGCAGGCCACAACTTCCCAGATAAGAAGATTGTTCGAAAACTATCACTCCTGTCAGAGTTGCCGCATTTTGATGAAAATCTTGAAAAAGCAGGAAATCGATTTATAGAGCAGGGTGACAAGATGATTAAGAATCAGTCTCTTATGCTCAACTCATTTATTTTTGCCATTGTAGCTCTGATGGCATTTTGGTTCGTCATTGGAATTGTAGATTTACAAGTTCAAGTTGGCGATTTCTTCAGAGGTAAATCAAACATTTAAACCTCTTAAACTCACCTGTTGTCAAATATAAAGGTAACTATCATGAAGAAGATTTCATCTGTAAATGTGAAGAAACAAAGGGGTTTTTCATTGATCAGCGTTTTGCTTGGAGGTATTGCTGTGCTTGTAGCACTAGCAGGTGTGATGGCTTTAGTACAAAACACAACCACTAATACAAAATTGAATGAAACTGAATCCATTCTTTCGAGCCTGAAAAGCGACATCATCAGACTCTATGGCTCACCAGCTGATTTTACGGGATTGGACAATGCGACGGTGATTAAGGCTGGATTGATACCACCGTCAAAAGTCACTGGTGCTACTACGATCTCTCATCCATTTGGAGGAGCAATTAACATCGAGCCTGATACCGTTGTTCCAAATATATTTAAAATCACACTAACGGCCATAGATAAAGAACCATGTATGTCGCTCGCAGTATTTTCTCATGGTGATTGGGTAGCAGTTGAAGTGGGCGGTAAAGCAATCACCCAATCTGCAACTCGTAGTGCTGCTGTAAAAGAAGCTCTGGCAAACTGTGCTGATGGCGTTGATATCGTCTGGAAATCACAGTGAAATTCAGATATATGCAGTTAAAGCTGAATAGAACTGAGGTAATTAATATCTTTTAAGTTATATGCCAGGCATAGAATCTAAATTGATTTATGCCTGGCTATAATTTACATATACCCCGGTTTGTATATGTCATTCAAATATATAGTATATATATACTGATAATCTTTGAAGTTCACTATTATCTTAAATAGTGAATATATTCTTTTAGTTGAATAACTTCTTCTTATTTATTGCAAAGGTCAACTAATCGTGAATATATTTATCATATTTGCAATAAGTCTATGTTTCCTGTTCATGCCATTAATTCGGGACAGCAATACAGGTCCAGGCTCACAATTTCATTCTGAAGCTCTTGCAGAAAATTATATTATATATAGTTCTGCTGTACTTACTTACGCTGTATCAGATCCTTCATATTCTGGTAGTCTTGCTGACAATAACCTTGATTTACCACCACTATATTCAAATGAAGGTACTTGGAATAATATGATTACAGTAGATGGTTTAGTGTGGGTATGGGGGCCAGAAAAATTCGATATTTTAACCAGAATTAATAATAAATTAGGTGAATTTATGAGAGTCGGTCTGAATAAAGAAACTTACATATGGAATCCTGCTAAAGCAACATTTATCGAAATTCAAGTACCAAATATTGTACCTCGGGACAATATTGTAATGATAATAAAGGTTCGATAGCATGAATTTACATTGCAAAAAACAGTCTGGAAGTTTGCTCATTGATGTTCTTATAGGGACTGTCCTACTGGGGTTAGTAATGACTTCGATTATTTTCTGGATAGAAAAATCGAATGAAAATATACTAGCGCAAGGTTTAGCAAGCCAAATGAAACAAGTAATGCTAGCAACTGAACGCTATGTAAAAGCAAACTACGCTGTTCTAAATGTTAGTAGCTCACCAACATCACATCAACTCATCACTATAAATGACCTACAGTCTTCAGATCTATTACCTGCAACATTCACCAACAATAATCTCCTTGATCAAACCTATAATATCTATGTGTTAAATATTAATAATAGTTTGAAAAGTCTTATGGTACTCATTATGACTGAAGGAGGACAACAGACAACTTCCCGGATTAATAATGTTGTTGTGCCGTCTGCTGCAAGACGCTTGGGGTCACAGGGTGGGCATGTACCCACAGGGGTTCTACCTAACCAATCGAGCAATCAAGCATTTGGTGCTTATGGTACATGGTCTTATGACTTCATCATAAACAGTATAAGCAACCCAGGACCAGGACATTTAGTAAGTATGCTTTATTTGTCATCAGATAATTTTGCATATTCTGAACAATTACATAATATATATATCAAAGGAAAACCTCACCTAAATACAATGTTTACAGATCTTGATATGTCATTCAACAACATCAACGATGTTGACAAGCTTAGCGCAAATATAATTAAAGATACCACTAAAAATCGGACCCTCTCTCAAGCAGTACAGGATGCTAAAATTGTAAATAATAATGAAATTATACAAAAGCCAACCTGTCCTGCTGGAGAGATACAAGAGATCTTCGTAACACCTGTTGACTTTGAAATTAGTGGCAGTTCCAAAAAATACAGCTTATCTGGAGTTAAGGCTGAAGCAATAGTGAGTTGGTCAAACTGGAAAGTGTCTATTAAGGTATATGTAAACGGTCATTTAGATTCAACTGCATCAAACAACGCAAAAGCATTAGTTATCACAAAGTGTACGTGAGCATTCATAATTTAATAACTGGCAAACAAGAGGGTAATAAATATGTCAAATATAGAGTCACGTGAAAATGACGAAACAAAAGATTCGTCATTAGGCAATTATAGAATAGCATTTTATCTAATGTCGGCCTTCGTAGTACTGATGATAGCTGGCATTGGATATCTATTCTATTCATTAGATTTAATCAGTCTTATAATGCAAGATCATAAATTAATAAGCTCCACTACCTCGGAATTCAGAGATATCAAGCGAGAACAAAAAAGATCGCCAATAAATCCACTTACACCGGTTGAACTGATGGTAAATAATGACACTCCAACAAATACTGCTGGCATTATATTTCAAGAGAAAAACAAACCACATGCGACCACCAGAATAGCATCTAGAAATACAGATTCAGAGGGAGACAATAGTGATAGCACACTCTTTACCGACCCTGAGGACAAACATACAAAAACGGTCTTTGAATCAACAAAGGATAATACAACAAACCTAAGTTCATATATAATTTCTCCTGATAGCAAGAAAAACATTGGCCTTCTCGCTCAACTTAGTCTGGAACTATTCGATACCAAGACAAAAGTCAATACTCTAACACAATTGGTTAAGAAAAAAGAGTCTGCTCCCAAGCCAACTTTGAATAAAGTTGTCTGTTCTACAGAAACAGCAGAAGAGTTAATAAATAAAGTAGAGATTCTTAAACAGAAAAATCATCAATTGTCCAAGGGGATAAAATGGCTTAAGTGGGGATATAAGAATAATCCAATGCCTGGCTGGAGAGTAGCAGGAATCGATAAAGGATATGCACTCGTAACCGATGGAGATACAGTCAAGCGCCTAACTGAAGGGATGAGTATCGATCAGATAACTATCTCAAAGATTGCCGTAACTGAGAACAGAGTGGAAACAAACAGAGGCTTTATATATTGATCGGGGGTATAAAATTATCTATTGACCAGGCCATTAAATATGTCTGCTATGCGGTATATAGTATCTTCTCTTGTTGGGCTTCATTCTTTAGCTCAACCTCCAAAATAGTATCTATTTTCACACCCTCAATACGCAGAGGGTACTTTAATAGATAGGCTAAATGAGAAACTCAACAACCACCGGCTAAAGCCGGTGGGTTAGTATTACGGACTGAAAGTCCGAATACGGGTCGATAGACCCGTTCAGCCTTCCGTCCGAAAATTATCGTCAGGTTTTGGCTCAAAGTGATGTTCCAAATATTCTTTGATCATCTCTTCGGTAAGCCCACCTGCGGTGATACAAAAGTAACCACGTGCCCAAAAATGTCTCCCCCAATAACGACGCTTCTATTCTTGAAAGCTCTCAAATAGCTTCGAGGAGCTACGACCCTTGATTCTGCGCATAATTTCACTGGGAGCCATATTCGGTGGCGCTGAAACAAAAAGATGGACGTGGTCTTTACTCACTACTCCCTTCAATATCTCTATCTCAAAAGCTTGGCAGGTTTGCCGAACAAGCTCTCGCAGCTTCAAGCCAACTTCTCCCACAAGCAGCTGATACCGATATTTTGTTACAAATACAAAATGATACCGAATCTTATATTTCGTATGACTGCCATATCGATAGTCCATCTCTCACCACCTTTAGATTAACCTGCTCCCAGTATCTTAAATAAATCTGACCGCCTAAAGGCGGTGGTTTTAACCTTTTTTCGAGACGAATAAATAGTTGGATTTATTGCAACATAACACACTTTTGTTCATCTCATTTAGCACACTGTTTTGTCTGATGATCGGTAGCTTCCTTAATGTCGTTGCCTACCGTCTAGCGCTGATGATGAAGCGCGAGTGGAAGTCTCACTGCCGTGAGCTTCCGGGGCCGTCTGCATATGTTGATGAGTCACATTTCACTCTCAGCAGACCACGCTCAGCCTGTCCCAAGTGTGGCCAACCAATACCCGTACCTGCCAAAGTGAATATCCCTGTCATCAGCTATTTGCTGCTACGCGGCCGCTGCTCTGAGTGCAAAGCACCCATACCTCCACGCTACCCCATAGTCGAATTGACCACGGGCATCCTCTCCCTTATCGTCGCATGGCACTTCGACTTCAACTGGCAGTGTGCCGCCGCTTTTCCCTAGCCCGGGCCCTGTTAGTCCTAACGTTGACCGACTTCGACCATTTGCAGCTGCCCGACTCCATCGTTCTCCCCGGCCTCTGGGGTGGATTTTTCCTACGTCTTTTTGCCATCTTCAACGACACCCAGTCGGCTATTATTGGTGCTGTTGCGGGTTACCTCCCACTCTGGACCGTATTTCAGCTATTAAAACTACTAACCGGAAAAGAGAAGCGGGGCTTCGCCCTCCAGGTAGAGACGGCCATCGCTGACCATCCCCCCCCCACAGATCCGGACGTGACCAATTCAGTCATCCGGTTCCTCGGTAATCAGAGGGGCAACACACCTCCGATGCATAACTTTACTACCCTGCAAACTCTTAGACATTGTGGATGAATTTGGGTCGCGGTAACGGCATACTTTCCATCAGCTTTTCGTGATTCTACCAGGCCCTCCTTGCGGTGGATGGTTCAACGGGACGCTTGCCGAACGAAGCAGGACTTGCCAAGAAGTTTGGTGGCCCATCAGACGCCACATGCCCCATGGTTAGATTTTCACGCCTATATGACGTGTTAAACAAAGTGGTAGTCCATGCTGATATGGAGCCCTATGATACAGGTGAGCGAGAAATAGCCGCAAAGTATCTGTATGAAGTGAATGATCAGGATTTTGTTTTATATGATCGAGGCTATGCTGCTTTCTGGCTACTCGCCATGCACAGAGATATGAATAAAACCTACTGTGCCCGGGTAACAACAACCTATTCTAAAGAAATAAAAGCTTTTCTTGAGAGTGGAAAGAAAAGTGATATTATTTTGCTCAAGCCTAATGCTAAGGCGCTAACTCAGTGCAATGAATACTATATTTCAGAGGCACCTGTGCGCGTAAGATTGGTGCGGGTAGCGCTGGGCAAAGGCCGAACTGAGGTTTTGGTGACCTTAGGTTCAAAAAGCCCTACAGCCTTCGCTGGGGTGTGGAAGAAAACTACAAGCGTGAAAAACACTAAGCGAGTCTTTGATTTCGTGATGCAAAACGGGACATCCAAGTCCCCCTTTTTCACTCAATCTTCGACAGCCTATTATTGCCCCGGCCGTTCTGGTCTCCAGCACTACGCAATAACATCGCAAGCTCGTTACTGTTTCGTCGCTGGCTCCCGAGATGACTTAACGTCGCGTTCGTATGCGATCTTTGGATTCCCTCTGGCGCTATGCGCACGCCGGGCATCCAGTATCGCCTCGCGACTACCGGGGACTAACCGCCTCGGCTTTCAGCCTTCCTTGGCGGTCAGCGTAAGCTTGTCCCTGTACTTGTCCATATAGCCAAGGCTTCGCCCAGTGCGCCTTTGGGCAGTACCTGGCGCAAGATTCTGTCCAGCCATACCCTGAGCTTCTCAAGTACCACCCGGCTCTCTTCCTGGCGGATCTGTTTGCGTACATCAGTGGAGCCGCCTTTGATTCGTCGTTTAATACTATAGAGCTTCCCGATAGAGCTTGAGGCCCTATCCGCCTTATCTGCTTTTGTGTTGGTTACCAAAAAACAAATCTTATTTCAATAGCACTTTGGCTACTTACAAGATCTAACTCATTCCATAAAATTTACTCAATAGTAGATAAGTCTTTGTAGGTTATCAATGCCATTTCAAGTAGCTGTACAGACAGAAAAGAATATATGTTTACAAACTGACTTTATTCGGTCATTCGATACGTCTAACAAAAATGAAATGAACTTACTACGGCATGGGGGTTTTAGCCACCAAGCTGAATGTTATTCCCATGCCCTTCTTGTAAGTCATAAATTACGTAAAGATATTTATCTGGACAAGACATCCCGGGCTGCCTGTCGCACGGATATCGAAACAGATAAATTTGATACCTTTTCATCTACACCAGTAGTAACTAACGAATACGGTGATGTGATGGCATCCTTTAGAAATATCGACATTATAGTTGACTGGATGGCTGATGATTACTTCGACGAAGTTTTAAACCATATATTCAAAAATTAAAGGTTTCTGTAAACAAGGAAGTTTCTCACCTTTGTATTGATAAATGTTATCGCAATCACATTTTTGCCAACCATAACACTCTTGTTGACTTCAAGATGTCAAGAAGAGTGACAGAAAATTGAAATCATTGTATACGCTGATATGCCGCTGTTACTCATACTACTTTGAAGCAATTGCTTAAGGAAAAAGACATAAATATTTTCATACTTTCCATCCGAGATAAGATGCTTGATGGCTGCGAACTAGCGGCGTTTCATATTGATGTAGAGCAGTCCGTTAATACATTCAAACCGCTTATGTATATCGACCATATAGCTTTCAGTTAAACGTTAATTTTGGTTAATCAATCAGACAAGAATTATGGAGGAGTCTATGAAACTTGATATAGAGTTAGTACCTAAAACTGCGTGGTATTCAAACGTAAGAAATAGAGTAGAAAAAAGACATTGGGATGTGTTAAAAAAAGAGCATACCAGCAGTCAAACAACAAATGTTCCATTTGCGGAGGCACTGGACCAAAATGGCCAGTTGAGGCTCATGAAGTATGGAATTATAACGAAGATGAGAAAATTCAAACGCTAGTAAATATCGTTGCTCTTTGCCCGCCATGTCATCAAACTAAGCATATAGGCTTAGCTATAAAGCGAAATAAGTTTAAGGAAGTTATAACCCATTTCAAAGCGATAAATGGTATTTCAGAAAATAAAGCCATGGAATATATAGAAGATGCTTTTAAAACATTTGAAAAAAGAAGTGAGTACAAATGGAAAACTGATCTGAGTTTGCTGCGTGAAATAAATATCCCATATCATAATAGGTGATAATACTATGATTTGAAATACATTTTCTAATACCTATAGTTGGGACAAAAATTCATGAGTCAGGCATTCTTATCATGAATAACTTTACCTGATTACCCACCAGGCTCAGCTATTGAGCCTGTGGTGGCCGCATAATGGAACCCTCTGAATATACGAGGGTTTCCATCATGCCAAAAAATACTATCCAGTTTCAAAAAGGGCTTGGTTTGTACGAATTTCTGGAAAAATATGGTACCGATACTCAATGCAGCCAAGCGTTGCATCGACTTCGCTGGCCAAGTGGATATGTTTGCCCAGAGTGCGGTAACGCAACGTGCTGCGAACTCAAAAGCCGCAAGATATACCAGTGCCATAAATGTCATCACCAGACATCGCTTACTGCGGGTACCATTTTTCATGGCACAAAGTTGCCTTTGAAGAAATGGTTTCTGGCCATCTATTTTCTGACCCAGCGTAAAAAGAGCACCTCTGCCTTGCAACTGTCTCGTGAGATTGGAGTGAACTACAACACTGCGTGGAAGCTCAAGCACAAACTGATGCAGGTAATGATGGAACGCCAGGGTGAGAAAAAGCTGACTGGCCGCATTGAAATGAATGATGCCTATATTGGCGGTGAAAAACCTGGTAAGCGTGGACGAGGCTCCCGCAACAAAATCCCTTTCGTAGCCGCCGTTGAGACGACGCAGGACGGCAGGCCTTTGAAAATTCATCTGCGTCGTGTGCGTGGTTTTCGTAGTGCAGATATTGCTCGATATGCCAAGTCCAGTCTGGTTTCTGGTAGCACTGTATTCTCTGATGGTCTCTACTGCTTCAGAGCTGTCACTGATGCTGAATGCGATCATGTGGCCATTGTGACTGGTGACGGTCGAAAAAGCGCACAGAGCTCCACCTTCAAGTGGGTGAACACCATGCTTGGCAACGTCAAGAATTCCTTGCAGGGAACTTTTCATGCGATACGAAAAAAACATGTACCTCGTTATCTTGCCGAATTCGAATATCGGTTTAATCGTCGCTTCAATCTTCCAGAAATGATTGAGCGATTGCTCTTTGTTGCGTTGCGTACACCACCAATGCCTTATCGCTTCTTGAGAATGGCTGAGGTTTATGGGTAATCAGGTAACTTTATGTTCTCAGAAGACCCTGTTCTACTCGAACCCTGCAGCTGGGATAATCAACTCGGCGCGGCGCATAGCGAAAATACACCTTATGCCCCCACATCGGGATAAACTCGAACAGTCGCTCCGGAGACCGATCATACCCCGGTATTTTATGGCCGCAACCACTGCATACTGGGCGGCTATTTGACCGAGGCTGTATCTCTACTTCTAGTGTCGGTACCTTGGCACCTTCCACCAATCGTACTGCTCCGTACACAAATGATTTGAATTTCTGGACCCGATTGAGGATAGTCTTGATCTGCATCCTGTTCCTTTTTCTCTGTCAGATGGTGAGTTCGCACTTCCATCTTCTCAGAGTGGGGGCAGGATACTCTACCATTCAATACCCAGAAAACTATCTCTATCCCAACAAATTCGCTATATTTTTACCCACTAATTTTCCTGAAGAGCCAAAATACTTAGACATTCCCTATCACTGGCAAACTACTTGTTATCACCTCGCTTGTTGACCATGCAGAAGGCTTGATTTACCTAAATCACGAAACAGCAAACTCAGCGTATACCGCAATGAACTACCATCACTAATGGCCACCGAAGTTCTCGGTTTGACGCTTAACATTATCTCTGATGTTGAGAGTGCCTGAAACTGGGTGCCCTGATCACTACCCGGGACTAATCAACTTTGCTTGTGTATTCATGACTGTCATTGCGAGGGAGTCCCGTATCAAAAAACTAAACGTATTTCAATAGCACTTTGGGTGCTTACAGGTCATAAATCATTTCGTATTATTTGCCCACTAGAAAAAAAGCTTTATAGGTTCACCATGCCATATCAAGTATCTGTACAGTCGAAACCATATCACTGCTGTCCCGTTAACCGGTAAGGAAAGAGGCCTGATCCCCCCGGTTTTGGTACAACGAGTTTGCTTATAACTTGCTGAACCAATAAGGGAAGTCAGGCCATAAATATGGGTTACTTTCTGAGGTAGATGCACACCTAGCTACAAAAAACATTCTCTCTAAAACAAGCGCAGGAGTTTTTCTAATGAGTATGATTATTAAGAGGTCGCTTAATGGTAAACATGATTTAATCCGGGAAGAGATCGATGAATTGCATCAAGACCTTAAGTCACAAGAGGTCATTTATGAAAACTCATAATCCAGCCACGTCTAATAATATCCATGCCATAGATTTTGCGAATTCGCAGAATGTGGTGGAAGATGAGGCAGGCACCGATACCATATTGCTCACGGGCGGAATTAATCTCGGGGATATTGATTTCTCTAGAGAGGGTGATGATCTTCTGATCAGCGCGAAATCAAATCCCGATAATTGGATCCGCATCGTGGGGCAGTACTCCAGTGATGACATGTATATCGAAACGCTCCAGTTCGATAACGGTTCTTCCATAAGTCTTTCCAATGTGATTATGGGCACAGACTCGGATGACTGGCTAAATGGAACCGATGGTGACGACATACTCGTTAGTGCTTCTGGCAACAACTATCTCGTTGGTGGACCGGGTGATGATGTCTATTTAGTAGATCTGGCGAAATCTGAGAATGTGGTGAGGGATGAGGCAGGCACCGATACCATACGGCTCACGGACGGAATTAATCTCGGGGATGTTGGCTTCTCTAGGGAGGGTGATGATCTTCTGATCCGCTCGAAATCAAATCCCGATAATTTGACCCGCATCGTGGGGCAGTACTCCAGTGATGGCATGAATATCGAAATGCTCCAGTTCGATGACGGCTCTACCATAAATCTCTCCAATGTGATTATGGGTATAGACTCGGATGACCGGCTAGATGGAACCGATGGTGACGACCTGCTCATTGGTGGTGCTGGCAACAACGACCTCGTTGGTGGATCGGGTGATGATGTCTATTTAGTAGATCTGGCGAAATCTGAGAATGTGGTGAGGGATGAGGCAGGCACAGATACCATACGGCTCACGGGCGGAATTAATCTCGGGGATGTTGCTTTCTCTAGGGAGGGTGATGATCTTCTGATCCGCTTGAAATCAAATCCCGATAATTTGGCACGCATCGTGGGGCAGTACTCCAGTGATGGCATGAGTATCGAAACGCTCCAGTTCGATAACGGTTCTTCCATAAGTCTCTCCAGTATGATTATGGGTACAGACTCGGATGACTGGCTAAATGGAACCGATGGTGACGACATGCTCATTGGTGGTACTGGCAACAACGACCTCGTTGGTGGATCGGGTGATGATGTCTATTTCATAGATCTGGCGAAATCTGAGAATGTGGTGAGGGATGAGGCAGGCACCGATACCCTATGGCTCACGGGCGGAATTAATCTCGGGGATATTGATTTCTCTAGGGAGGGGGATGATCTTCTGATCCGCTTGAAATCAAATACCGATAATTTGACCCGCATCGTGGGGCAGTACTCCGGTGATGGCATGAGTATCGAAACGCTCCAGTTCGATAACGGTTCTTCCATAAGTCTCTCCAATGTGATTATGGGTACAGAGTCGGATGACTGGCTAGATGGAACCGATGGTGACAACACGCTCATTGGTGGTGCTGGCAACAACTACCTCGTTGGTGGATCGGGTGATGATGTCTATTTAGTAGATCTGGCGAAATCTGAGAATGTGGTGAGGGATGAGGCAGGCACAGATACCATACGGCTCACGGGCGGAATTAATCTCGGGGATGTTGATTTCTCTAGGGAGGGTAATGATCTTCTGATCCGCTTGAAATCAAATCCCGATAATTTGACCCGCATCGTGGGGCAGTTCTCCGGTGATGACATGTATATCGAAACGCTCCAGTTCGATGACGGTTCTTCCATAAGTCTCTCCAATGTGATTATGGGTACAGACTCGGATGACTGGCTAGATGGAACC
>JBEVXU010000016.1:0-156362 GCA_040505895.1 Sedimenticola sp.
TCATATCCTGAACAGAAGCCATTGACAGAGAAGGTAAAAATGAGAAATCAGTGCTAATAGTTGACAGGTCAATCCATATCAGGAGCGAACTCGTTCGCGATCAGCTCCGTGGCATACTCTTCGCGAACATGTTCGCTCCTACACCATGTCACGGGACTGTTGTGGATAGCGATTAGATTTTAAACGCCGATATTGTCCAGGCTGAGTAGATAGCAATCGCTAATGACTTGCTTAGAGGCCCCTTAATGTGGGCCAAAATACGGCCTAACTCCCTCTCCCACAAAAAATATTTATCGGGGGATGATCTTGCATTGCACAATTCCCACAAAAACCCTACCATTCCACCGCACCCAACCACCCAATTCAGACTGTTTGAGGAAAAAGATGAGCAACTATGTCCAGTGGCTAAGTGACTTGGGGATGTCCGATGTTGAGAACGTCGGTGGCAAGAATGCCTCCCTCGGCGAGATGATCCAGAATCTTACCAAGCTTGGAGTACAGGTTCCGGGCGGCTTTGCCACCACCGCCTACGCCTATCGGGAATATCTTGCCACCGACGGTCTAGCTGGTCGCATAAATGCAGCACTCGACGCACTAGATGTAGATGATGTCAAAGCACTGGCGGTAACCGGCGCGCAGATTCGTCAATGGATTATGGACACACCATTCCAACCAGCGCTGAATCAAGCGATCGATGAGGCCTACAGCGCACTCATCGAGGAGTATGGTGATCAGGTCACTTGGGCGGTACGCTCCTCCGCTACGGCGGAAGATCTGCCGGATGCCTCCTTTGCAGGACAACAGGAAACTTTCCTCAACGTCCTCGGCCTCGACAACATCAAACAGCAGATTCACGAAGTATTTGCCTCCCTCTTCAATGACCGCGCCATCGCCTATCGCGAGCACCAGGGCTTTGAACACAGTCTGGTCGCGCTCTCCGCCGGCATCCAGAAAATGATCCGCTCAGACATCGGTGCCTCCGGTGTCGCCTTCACCCTCGACACCGAATCCGGCTTTCGTGATGCGGTCTTTATCACCTCCAGTTATGGCCTGGGTGAGATGGTGGTTCAGGGTGCCGTCAATCCAGATGAATTCTATGTTCACAAGCCAACTCTAGCGGCAGACCGCCCCGCCGTAGTGCGCCGCAACGTGGGCCACAAAGCGATAAAAATGATCTACAGCAGCGACGGCGACAGCCCGGTGAAGATCGTTGATGTGGATGAGGCGGATACCCATAAATTCTCCATTACCGACGCTGAGTGTGAAGAGTTGGCCCGACAGGCAGTCATCATTGAGAAGCATTACGGCCGTCCAATGGATATTGAGTGGGCCCGTGACGGTCTCGACCACCGCCTCTATATTGTTCAGGCGCGCCCTGAGACGGTACAGAGCCGCGCCGGCAATATCATGGAGCGCTACGAGATCAAGCAGCGCGGCAAAGTGATCACCGAAGGCCGCTCGATCGGTTCACGCATCGGTGCCGGTACCGCCAAAGTGATTAAAAGCCTGGATGATATGGACCAGATCCAGCCCGGTGATGTGTTGGTGACCGACATGACCGATCCTGACTGGGAACCGATCATGAAGCGTGCCTCCGCCATCGTCACCAACCGTGGCGGCCGTACCTGCCATGCTGCCATTATCGCCCGCGAATTGGGCGTACCGGCGGTGGTCGGTACCAACGATGCCACCCGCAAGATCAAGACCGGCCACGAAGTCACCGTCTCCTGCGCCGAAGGCGACACCGGTTTTATCTACGAAGGTATTCTCGATTTTGAGTACAAGCAGATCGAACTCAATGCCATGCCGGAGATCCCCACCAAAATCATGATGAATGTGGGTAATCCAGATCGTGCCTTCGACTTCGCCTCCACTCCCAACGCCGGTATCGGTCTGGCACGGATGGAGTTTATTATCAACAACATGATCGGCATCCACCCACAGGCGCTGCTGGAGTACGACAATCTGCCGGATGACCTGAAAGGGGAGATTGCACCACGTATCGCCGCCTACAAAAGCCCTGAGGATTTTTACATCTCCAAGATCGCAGAGGGGGTATCCACCCTGGCAGCGGCCTTCACACCGGGCCCTGTCATCGTGCGCATGTCCGACTTCAAGTCTAACGAATACGCCAATCTGATCGGTGGTACAAGTTACGAACCGAAGGAGGAAAACCCGATGATCGGATTCCGTGGTGCTGCCCGTTATGTCTCTGAGAGCTTCAAGCCCTGCTGGGAGATGGAGTGCAAGGCACTCAAGTATGTCCGTGACGAGATGGGCTTCACCAATATCGAGATCATGATCCCCTTCGTTCGCACACTGGATGAGGCCAAAAATGTTGTAGAAGCACTGGCAGCCAATGGTCTGGTACGCGGAGAGAACGGACTGCGTCTAATCATGATGTGCGAGCTCCCCTCTAATGCGGTGCTGGCGGATGAGTTCCTCGAGTATTTCGACGGTTTCTCTATCGGCTCAAACGACATGACCCAACTCACTCTCGGCCTCGACCGCGATTCCAGTCTCATCGCCAAGAGCTTCGATGAACGCGACCCGGCGGTTAAAAAAATGCTGAGCATGGCAATCTCCGCCTGTAAGGCGAAGGGTAAATATGTCGGCATCTGTGGCCAGGGCCCTTCTGATCACCCCGACCTGGCGAAGTGGCTGCTTGAACAGGGCATCAGCAGCGTCTCCCTCAACCCGGACACAGTTGTCGATACCTGGCTATTTATGGCCGGGCAGACTGCCTAACAAAGCGGGATACAGAGAAGACAGAGGAGCACAGAAGTCGCAGAGAAAAGCATTAAGGCTTGCTTGCGACCTGTGCTCCCCTCCCCCACAACAGCTTCCACAAATAACCCCCCCTTTCATAAGCTCATTTCACACTGGATTTGGGTGTAGAATCACACCATCAAAATCAGACTGGGCCAAATGCCCGGCAACCTTTTCTAGGAGAGAACAGTGGAAGAGAAGCATGTAGACGTCGCCATCATCGGTTCCGGTAGCGCCGGGCTATACGCCCTGGGCAAGGTCAAGCCTTCGGGTAAGAGTTTCGTCCTGATCAACGGCGGCGAACCCGGCACTACCTGTGCCCGGGTCGGTTGCATGCCTTCCAAAGCATTGATTCAGGTGGCCGAGGATTACCACCGCACCAACATTCTTGGCCGTTACGGCGTAGAGGGTCACAAGTCCCTCACCCTGGACAGTGAAGAGACCATGGAATACGTCCAGGATATGCGCGACACCTTTGTTGATCGGGTACTTGGCAACAGCACCGACCATATGAGCGACGAGGTGTTCATCGAAGGCTATGCCAAATTCGTTGAGCCCAACCTCCTCGACGTAGAAGGCAAACGCTTCCGTGCCGACAAAATCATCATTGCCACCGGCTCCACCCCCGTCGTCCCAGCCCCTTGGCGAGCATTTGGCGACCGCATCCTCACTACCGATGAAGTGTTTGAGATGGAAGACCTGCCGGCATCCGTTGCCGTCATCGGCCTCGGCGTCATCGGTTTGGAGATCGGTCAGTCCCTCTCCCGCCTCGGCGTTGAGGTCACCGGTTTTGATATGTTGAAGACCATTGGCGGTCTCGATGATCCGGAGGTGGCAAAGAGTGCCATCGATATCCTCGGTAAGGAGTTTCCGCTCCACCTCGGCGCTGCTGCAGAGGTTACCGAAGAAGGAGAAAAACTGCGGGTCACCGCCGGCGAACATTCAGTGGTGGTCGACAAGGTGCTGGCCAGCCTCGGGCGCCGTCCCAACCTCGACAATCTGGCAATCGAAAACGCCGGCATTGAGCTTGATACGCGCGGCATCCCGGCCTATGACCGCAACACCATGCAGATTGGAGATAGCCATATCTTTATCGCCGGCGACGTCAACGGTGAGCGCCCCCTACTCCACGAGGCAGGCGACGAAGGGCGCATAGCCGGCCATAACGCCACCAGTGAACAGATTCAGGCATTTGAGCGAAAAACCACCTTGGCTATCAACTTCTGTGATCCTAACATCTGCCACATAGGTGCCCGCTGGTCGGAGCTTGATGAGGCAACTACTGCCGTAGGTGAGGTGAAACTGCCACCTGTCGGTCGCGCCCTGATCATGGGAAAAAACAAGGGTATTATCCGCGTTTATGCCGACAAGAGCAGCGGCAAACTATTGGGCTCAGAAATGATCTGCACCAAGGGGGAGAATCTGGCACACCTCCTGGCTTGGTGCATCCAGCAGAAAATGACCGTGGGTCAACTACTGCAGATGCCTTTCTACCACCCGGTGATCGAAGAGGCACTGCAGGCGGCGCTCTACGACCTCTACCACAAGGTGGAGACAAAAAATGAAGGTGCGATTCCTGAACTGGTACCCATCAACAAGTAATAACCCTTCACACAGTGACAATGGCGGCGTCATCTCGTCTTCCAGGTGATGCCGCCCTTCCATACCGCTTGGGAGACTCTGATTAAGTCTGGTTAGATTTAGGCTGAGATAAAATTGTTCCAATTTGTTTCGAAGTGAGCAGTAATAGTCACTCTATTGCAGCGATCTTCGGAACGAATTTGGGCGATTTTAGCCAGCGTAAAATAGTCATGACTTGATCAGGGTCTCCCTTGCATCCACATAGGTGAGAGGCTTATCACAGTTCGTCTCTACTTGTACCCACACACCTCTGCACATGTGATCTGATTCAACTATTGTCCCGTACACCTTCTCTATGCTTAGAGCACGCAAAACGGGATACGAGTATGAAATTGATTACTGTGAGCCTATCTGGAATAGTTGCTTTGCTGTTAAGCGGCTGTATGAGTCAGCCCACGTATAAGGATTTCTCAGGCCAGGATAACCTCTCGTCAAAGGCGATGGAGGTTGTGAACTACAAGATCAATCCCGATATCACCGGCGCCCCTCTCTCCTGTGTAACAGTGATGCCACTGCATCTATCTGACGAGAGTCAGGAGGTCATTGAATTTACCTCCATCTCGTTAGGAGAAGGGCAGGAATTTTCTCAGCTTGCCTATGATCACAAGCTGAAGCCTGCAGACAAAAGGAAGCTGGTAAGAAAGCTCTTTCAGGCACATATAGCTTCCACACCAATCAAATTGGTTTCCCAACACGAGGTAGACACGGCCCTTGCCAAGTTGGGTGGAAAAGCAACAGATTCCGCACTGTCAAAACAGGTAGGCTGTGGCTGGCAGCTAAGAGGAACCATCACTGAGTTCAGCGTTCAGCGAATGGGTATCTACTCCGCACTAAAGGTGGGGGCGAAAATGCAGCTTGTTCGTGCTGCTGATGGCTTCATCATCTGGGAGGGCTCACATCTGGCCACCAGTCAGGAGGGTGCCGTACCGCTCTCTCCTATCGACCTGATGGTTGGGGTATTCAGGGCCAATCAGATCATCAACGCTGATGAGATGGAGAGTGTAACCAGTGATTTGGCTAGGCGTCTGGTGCGCACTATGCCCCTGGACTCGAAAAATATTTTAGTGGCTGCAGCGCGGATCAATCACCTCTTCCGGGTGACCTCCCAAGGGCTCAACCTACGTGCCGGTCCAGGCATCAAATATTCAGTTACCAAAGTATTGAAGAGCTCAGAGCAGGTGGCCCTTGTGAGTGACAAGAAACGCGCTCCCTGGTATCAGGTCAAAACAGCTGATGGAGTGGAGGGTTATGTCTCGAAGAAATTTCTGGCGCCAATGTAGCAGTTTTCCGGTAAGCAAATCGTATAAATGCTCTGCTCGAAAATAGTTTAGAAATCGTAGTAGGCGCTACGAAGATATCCAGCGATACCCCGTAGCTCTTCTTCTGTCAGTTTCACCTTGCCATCACGGCTATAGCCTAATACCCGTGTAACAAGCGCCTCCGGCGATGTCACTTTCCGTTCATCCAGAAGGTAGATAGTGGAACTGTGACACCCTCGACAGTAGAGGTCATGAAGATGCCGACTGCGTTTGTTCTGACCGGCAGACAGATTAGTCGCCACGGTAAAAAACAGAAGCATCAAAAGCAGCAGGCGATTTAGCAAACAACTCATTTCGTCTCTCTACTAAAGCGACCTATCGCATGGTTGGATAGCATCAACTCGCCCTGCTCACCATCGATCACCCTGAAGCTGTAACTAAGTTCGATATCGGTGTTATCAGCTACAGTGCACTTCATCTGGATTTCGTCACTGCCGATACCGCCCCAAAAACAGCGTCGCACCGAATCCTCACGCCCTTTAACATAAAGCTGGGCTCTGCCGTCAAAGCCTACCTCCAAACGAACAAACTCACTATCCGTACCTGTCGAGAGCCAGTTTCCGGAACCGGAATGAGCGCCACAACCAGCTAGCAGCAGAGGAATAAACAGCAATAGAAACTTATTCTTTGAATTCATAGCGACATTTTTCATTGTATTCAACTGAAGAGCCTTGACCCACATCATTCCGCCAGGGAGTCTCTGAATAAGTCTGGATGAATTGAGTTGTGCTCAGGAGACGCAAGATCAAGGCGAAGATCGTAGCTAATAGCAGTCTATTAGCAAGATTTTCAACGCTGATATTGCGTCTCATGAGCACGAGGCAATCGTTCATGATTTGTTCAGAGGCTCCCTAGATGAGGCAAACGGCAGAATGTGCCACAATAGCGCCCCATAAACGGTGAATCAAATCCAAGCGTCAGCCCATTCAATACTGTTGCCATTGGCCACTGCTATATAAGTGGCTGGGCACCTCAACCAGAAAAGACATAAAGCATGGCCCAATATATCTATACTATGAACCGCGTCGGCAAGATCGTACCGCCAAAGCGGGTCATTCTGCGCGACATCTCCCTCTCCTTCTTCCCTGGTGCCAAGATCGGTGTACTGGGGCTCAACGGCTCGGGTAAATCCACCCTATTGAAAATCATGGCGGGATTGGATACCGATATCGAGGGCGAAGCGCGTCCGCAGGCTGACATCAACGTGGGTTATCTACCCCAGGAGCCACAACTCAATCCAGACAAGGATGTTCGTGGTAACGTGGAAGAGGCGCTGGGAGATGTAAAACAGGCGATGGATGAATTGGAACAGGTGTATGCCGCCTATGCAGAACCTGACGCCGACTTCGATGCTCTGGCCGCCAAGCAGGCAAGGCTTGAAGACCTGATCACTGCCAAAGACGGGCATAACCTGGAGCGCACTCTGGAGATTGCCGCTGACGCCCTGCGCCTGCCGCCATGGGATGCAGATGTCACCAAACTCTCAGGTGGTGAGCGCCGTCGTGTCGCCCTCTGCCGCCTGCTGCTTGAAAAGCCGGACATGCTGCTTCTCGACGAACCTACCAACCACCTGGACGCCGAATCCGTGGCCTGGCTTGAGCGCTTCCTTCACGACTATCAAGGCACTGTTGTAGCAGTAACCCATGACCGCTATTTCCTCGACAATGTTGCCGGTTGGATACTGGAGTTGGACCGTGGCCACGGCATCCCCTGGGAAGGCAACTACTCCTCATGGCTGGAGCAGAAGGAGCAGCGCCTGGAGCAGGAGCAGAAGCAGGAGCACGCCCGTATTAAAACCATGAAGCAGGAGTTGGAGTGGGTACGCTCCAATCCCAAGGGTCGCCATGCCAAGAGCAAGGCTCGTTTGCAACGCTTCGACGAACTGCAGAGCCAGGAGTTCCAGACACGCAGTGAGACTAATGAGATCTACATCCCACCGGGTGAGCGCCTTGGCGATCTGGTGGTCGATGCAAAAGGACTCACCAAGGCGTTTGATGACAAACTGCTCTATAACGACCTCACCTTCAACCTGCCCAGGGGTGGCATCGTCGGTATTATCGGCCCCAACGGCGCAGGTAAAACCACCCTCTTCCGCATGATCACCGGTGAGGAGAAACCTGATGCCGGTGAGATGTGTATTGGTGAGAGTGTACAGGTCGCTCATGTGGATCAATCCCGTGATGCACTGGATGACAACAAAACCGCCTGGGAGGAGATCTCGGGCGGCCACGACCTGATCACAGTGGGAAAATATGAGTTCAACTCCCGTGCCTGGCTGAGTCGTTTCAACTTCAAGGGTACCGACCAGCAGAAGCGTGTGGGTGATCTCTCCGGTGGTGAACGCAACCGCCTGCATCTGGCAAAGCTGCTGCAAAGCGGTGGCAATCTGCTGCTACTGGATGAGCCCACCAACGACCTCGACGTGGAAACCCTGCGAGCGCTGGAGGAGGCACTTCTCACCTTCCCAGGCTGTACCGTTGTCATCTCCCATGACCGATGGTTCCTTGATCGTATCGCCACCCATATTCTTGCCTTTGAGGGTGAGTCAGAGGCCGTCTGGTTTGAAGGCAACTACGCTGACTATGAAGCGGATCGCAAACACCGCCTGGGTGCCGAGGCCGACCAGCCTCACCGTATCCATTACAAGCGGCTGGATCGTTAAACTGCAAAGCGGAACACAGAGAACCGCAGAGGGCACAGAGAAAAAACGGTATCAGGATTGTAATTGTATGAACTCTTCTGGCGACTTACTGAATCGTGCCCAGTCACTTAATCAGAAGCGCCCTAGACTCTGAAATGAAAACTTATTAACTGAATCCGCCAACTCCAGCTAATACTTTTTCACCGGAAACACCCTCTATTTTTGGTAAAAAAAGATGCGCTAAATCAGTACAAATCAAGCAACGCTATAAAAAATAGGGAAATCGTCGCTTTATGAGTTGACCAAGTGCGTTTGAAAAGGATAATGGGGCATCTTTTGTCAGTTGATCCGTCAACCAACAGTATCAAGTAATCGCAAAATACAAGGGTTCGAAAAATGACAATGCAATCCCAAAAACGCGTCCACTACTTCGGTAAAATCAAGTCCGAAGGAAACAAGGAGATGAAAGAGCTGCTTGGCGGCAAGGGCGCCAACCTAGCGGAGATGACTTCAATCGGTCTCCCCGTACCTCCGGGATTTACCATTACCACGGAAACCTGTGCTGAATACAATAATCTGGGCGGACAACTACCTGACGGGCTGCTCGACGAGGCGCACAAAAACATGGCGCTGATCGAGGAGGAGACAGGAAAGAAGTTTGGATCTGAAGAGGATCCGCTGCTGGTCTCCGTACGCAGCGGTGCCGCCGTGAGTATGCCCGGTATGATGGACACTGTGCTGAATCTGGGCCTTACCGATCAAGCAGTCGAAGGATTGGCAGCTGTCTCCGGCAACCGTCGCTTCGCCCTGGATGCCTACCGCCGACTACTCAATATGTTCGGTGATGTAGTGATGGGTGTTCCCCATGAGGCCTTCGAGGAGGAGTTTGACCGGATCAAGAAGCAACACCGCGTTACCCTGGATACTGATCTCAGCGAGGCAGGGCTGGATGAGTTGATTGCCGCCTACAAAAAAGTCTATAGCAAACATACCGGCGAAGAGTTCCCACAAGACCCCTACCTGCAGATGCAGAAAGCAGTCGAGGCAGTATTCAAGAGCTGGAACATCCCACGGGCGGTTCGTTATCGCGAGATCAACGAGATCACCGGTCTGCTGGGCACTGCTGTCAATATACAGTCCATGGTTTTCGGCAACATGGGTGACGATTCGGGTACTGGTGTTGCCTTCACCCGAGACCCTTCCACCGGCCTGAACGAATTCTACGGAGAGTTCCTTATCAACGCCCAAGGCGAAGATGTTGTCGCCGGCATCCGCACCCCCCAGAACGTCAATGAGATGGTGAACTGGCGCAAAGATATCTACGAACAGCTACTGGAGGTCAAGCGTACTCTGGAAGATCACTACCGTGAGATGCAGGACATTGAGTACACCATCGAGCGGGGACAACTCTTTCTGCTGCAGACCCGCACAGGTAAGCGCACCGGCTTTGCCGCTGTCAAAATTGCCGTTGAGATGGTCGTTGAGGGGCGGATCACCAAGAATGAGGCGATGTTGCGGGTGCCGGCCAATGACCTGAACCAGCTGCTACTGCCTACTTTCAACCCCAACGCCGAGCGTGACGTTCTGACTACCGGCCTGCCGGCCTCTCCAGGTGCCTGCTTCGGCAAACTCTCCTTCTCCGCCGACGAAGCGGTCGATCGCACCCATGCGGGGGAATTGGTACTGCTGGTTCGCAAAGAGACCAGTCCGGAAGACATCAGTGGCATGCATGCCGCCGCCGGCATCCTAACCTCTACCGGAGGCATGACCAGCCATGCGGCCGTTGTAGCACGCGGCTGGGGTAAATGCTGTGTCGCCGGCGCCGGTGAGGTCGAGATCAGCGAAGCGGGTCGCACCATAACCATCAACGGCCGTACCTTCGGTGATCAAGATACCCTCAGCATCGACGGCTCCACCGGTGAAGTGATGGCCGGTGAAGTGGCGACACAGGATCCACAGCTCTCCGATGAATTCACCGCCCTGATGGATTGGGCGGATCAGCATCGTAAGCTGGCGGTTCGCACCAACGCCGACACCCCCGCCGATGCAGCCCGTGCCCGCAGCTATGGTGCTGAAGGTATCGGCCTGTGTCGCACAGAGCATATGTTCTTCGAGGGTGATCGCATCACCGAGATGCGTGAGATGATCCTCGCGGAGACCGTGGAAGACCGGCGCACGGCACTGGATAAACTACTCCCCCACCAGAGAGAGGACTTCAAAGGCATCTTCACCGCCATGGAGGGGCTTCCGGTAACCGTGCGTCTGCTTGATCCTCCCCTGCATGAATTTCTCACTCATGAAAAGCATCTGCAGGCGGAACTGGCGGAACGCCTGGGCTTGCCGGTAGAAAAAATCGAGGCTCGGGTTACCCAACTGCACGAATCCAATCCCATGCTGGGGCACCGTGGCTGTCGCCTCTCTATCACCTATCCGGAAATTCTTGAGATGCAGGTTACCGCCATCACCGAGGCGACTATCGAGTGCAAAAAAGAGGGCATAGATGCCCAGCCGGAGATCATGATTCCCCTGGTTGGTACAGCCAAAGAGCTGGATCTGCTGCGGCAACGTACTGAGCGGACCATCGCACTAACCGCGAAAGAGCACGGTGTAGCAGGTACCATAAACATCCCTGTGGGCACCATGATCGAGATTCCGCGTGCCGCTCTAACGGCGGACCAGGTTGCTGAACATGCTGACTTTTTCAGCTTCGGTACCAACGACCTGACACAGATGACTTTCGGTTACAGCCGTGACGACGTCAACTCTTTCCTACCTGACTACATCCGCCAGGAGATCCTGGAGAAGGACCCGTTCCAATCCATTGACGTCTCCGGTGTAGGACAGCTGGTAGAGATGGCGATCACCAAGGGTAGGCGCGTCAATGAGAATATGAAAATGGGTATCTGTGGCGAGCACGGGGGAGATCCAACCTCCATCGACTTTTTCCACAACATCGGGCTGAACTATGTCTCCTGCTCTCCGTTCAGGGTTCCAATCGCCCGTCTGGCGGCAGCCCAGGCGGCGGTCAAATAGGAAGCTCGTAAAAGAAGCGGAACACAGAGGAGTCGCAGAGTACGCAGAGAAATGCCTTTGTTTTCAATAGGCAATCTCTAGTGTAGTGTCCTGTACTAAACGGTAATTAAGCGAGGCGAGAAGGGAGACCCACAAAAGATCCAATTCTGCGTTACAGCCTTTGTTAAGGGGGAAACCATTAACTGCAGGCTGCGCCTTGACTTGAATCTTTTGTGGGTCTCTTAATATCCGCTTAGTACAGGACACTACACTAGTTACTCTGCTCCCCTCTGCATCCAAAACGTGCTGTTTTCAGATGTGTGGCAGCTGAAGTTTACGGTAAGAGACAGCGCATAGCAGAGGCTGCCGCGGTGGGTGTCAGGCGCGCCGCCAACTGGTTCCGCCGGCGCCATCTTCCAATACCACCCCCTTCTCAATCAATTCGTCACGAATACGATCCGCTTCTCCCCAATCCTTGGCACTACGCGCATCCAGCCGCTGCTGAACCAGTGATTCGATCACCTCATCGCTGAGGCCATCGTCGGTGGCCATGCCGCGCAGGTAGCGCTCCGGATCGTCCTGCAGGATACCGATGATAGCGCCCAGGCGCTTCAGCTCAGCACCCAGAGCGGCAGCCTGTGCCTCATCCTCTTTTCGTACCCTATTCAGCTCTCGCACCAGCTCAAACATGGCGGCCAGAGCTTCCGGGGTGTTGAAGTCATCATCCATCGCCTCGTGGAAACGGTTGGAAAAGGCTTCGCCACCGGCCGGTTCCGCATCAGGTAAGCCACGTAGAGCAGTGTAGAAACGAGTTAGGGCGCCACGGGCGTTATCCAGATGCTCTTCATCGTAATTGAGGGGGCTGCGATACTGGCTGGTGAGGATAAAGTAGCGCACCTCTTCCGCCTGATAGCGCTGAAGGATCTCCCGCACAGTGAAGAAGTTACCCAGTGACTTGGACATCTTCTCGTCATTGACACGTACAAAACCGTTATGCATCCAGTAGTTGACAAAGGTCTTTCCAGTCGCCCCCTCGGATTGGGCGATCTCATTTTCATGATGGGGAAATGAGAGATCCGCCCCACCACCGTGGATATCGAAGGTGTCGCCAAGGCAGCAGGTAGACATTGCCGAACACTCGATATGCCAACCGGGGCGCCCCTCTCCCCAGGGAGAGTTCCAGGCGGGCTCATCTGGCTTGGCCATCTTCCAGAGGACAAAGTCGAGGGGGTTGCGCTTGTCACTATCCACCTCGACCCGGGCACCGGCCTGTAGGTCCTCCAGTGATTTTCCGGAGAGTTTGCCGTAGCTCTCAAAACTGTTGACCGCATAATAGACATCGCCATTATCCGCCTGATAGGCGTGACCGTTGTCGATCAGCCTCTGGATCATATTGATGATCTCAGCGATATGAGTGGTGGCACGTGGCTCATCATCCGGTACCAACACCCCCAGTGCAGCGGCATCCTCCTGCATTGCCTTGATAAAGCGATCTGTCAGTTCACCGAAATGTTCGCCGTTCTCGTTGGCCCTGTTGATGATCTTATCGTCAATATCGGTGATATTCCGTATGTAGGTGACATCGTAGCCCCTCTCCCGCAAATAACGGTAGACCACATCGAACACCACCATAACCCGGGCATGGCCGAGGTGACAGAGATCGTAAACCGTCATGCCACAGACATACATCCGGGCCTTGCCGGGCTCCAAGGGTTTAAACTCTTCTTTTTGGTTATTGAGATCGTTGTAGATCTTCAGCATGTCCGCTCCGGTAGGTCAGATAGTGGCAAAAAAACGGGGTCGCCAAACGCGTGCGGTGAATGGTAAACGATTGTCCAGCGCCAACAAAGTGCGGATAGGACTTTTTCGTCAGGGCCATACCCTTTATGATGGTGGGTTCAGGTCGCAACCAACGGTTGTCGGCAATAACAGATTCTGGAGAAAAGAGAGATGAAAGCACGATTTTTCCACCTGCTCTTCACCCTGCTTATTGGGCTAAGCCTTGCATCTGCTGTCCATGCGGAAGCTACCCGGGTGTTAATGAAGACAAACCAGGGCGATATCGAACTGGAACTCGATGGTGACAAAGCACCGGAAACTGTTAAGAATTTCCTTCGTTACGTTGATGAAGGCACCTATAACGGCACTATCTTCCATCGCGTCATCAACAGCTTCATGGTTCAGGGTGGAGGCTACACCTCGGAGATGGAGAAAAAGCCAACCCATGCACCCGTCAAAAATGAGGCTGACAACGGCCTGAGAAATCAAACCGGCACTATCGCCATGGCAAGGACCTCAGACCCCCATTCAGCGACCGCCCAGTTCTTTATCAACCATGCAGACAACGGCTTTCTCAATCACAGCAGCAAGACAGTCAGGGGTTGGGGATACACCGTTTTCGGTCGGGTTACACAGGGTATGGAGGTGGTCAACCGTATTGCAGATGTCTACACCGTGACCCGCCACGGCATGAAAAACGTGCCTGAAAGCGCGGTCATCATCGAAACCGTTTCACGTATTACCAAGCAACAGTAAGGAACCGTAACTATGATTACGCTGAAAACCAACCAGGGCGATATCGTCATTGAACTTGACCACGCCAATGCCCCTAAAACTAGTGAAAACTTTACCCAGTATGTCAGAGAGGGCTTCTATGACGGTGTCATTTTTCACCGGGTCATCAGCAACTTTATGATTCAGGGCGGTGGCTTTGAGCCCGGCATGTCGGAAAAGACGACCCGCGCTCCGATTGAAAATGAGGCGAAGAACGGCCTCAGTAATGTCATTGGCTCTCTCGCCATGGCTCGTACCATGGACCCCCACTCCGCCAGTGCCCAGTTTTTTATCAACGTTTCAGACAACAAGTTCCTCGACTATCCTGGACAGGATGGCTGGGGCTACTGTGTCTTCGGTAAGATTGTAGAGGGCATAGATGTAGTCAACAAGATGAAAGGTGTGGATACCACCACCAGCATGGGCCACCAGGATGTTCCTGTAGATGATCTGATCATCGAACAGGCAATTATCGACGACGACGAAGCGGAAGCCGAAGCATAAATTCCGCGTACCATGGCAGATGCCCTCTTCATTTCCGACCTGCATCTGTCGCGGGAGCGACCGGCTGTCACTGCCCTGTTCCTCCGCTTTTTGGAGGAGCAGGGCGGCAGCGCCGACAATCTCTATATCCTCGGCGACCTATTCGATGCCTGGATCGGTGATGACGATAATACCCCTCCCTCATCCGACGTCAGAGAGGCACTGAAAGCCACCTCTTCCCGCGGCACAGCGGTTCATCTGATGCATGGCAACCGGGATTTCCTTATCGGTGATCGATTTGCAGTACAGGCAGGTTGTTCGTTGCTTCCCGACCCAACTCTGATTCATCTGCACTATGAACAGACACTGCTGATGCACGGCGACCTGCTCTGCAGCGATGACCTGGAATACCAACAAGCACGCAAATTTCTTCGCAGCAGCGACTTTATCAATGACTTTCTCTCGAAAAGTATTGAGGAACGCATTGTCCTGGCAGCCGAGTACAGAAAACGCAGCGGTGAGGTCATCTCATTGAAACCGGCGGATATCATGGATGTTAATCAGCAGAGCGTCCAACAGGCCATGTCAGAGCACAGGGCTACTCTGCTGATACATGGCCATACCCACCGCCCCGGTTCCCACCATTTTGCTCTCGGAGGAGATGAGGTGAGACGTATTGTCCTCGGCGACTGGAGTAAAGAACATGGGCATTATCTACGGGCTGGAGTAGACGGCCTATCAAGTCACCTGATCACACCCTGAGCCGGCAGTTTCAGGCCTTGTCGCCAGCTAGTGCCCATGACAAAAACAGAGCCCTTCTCTATCCTCCTGCTGCTGTCAGTTCTTACTCTTCGCCGCTGCTGTAAGATTAAGTTGAAGATATATCACTATATTAGTATAATCTAATGTTTTAATTCTTAGATTATTTAGTTTTATGAAAACATCGGCTACCATCTCGATCGTTACCGCACTCCTTCTGACGGTACTCAGTCTCGCCTCATCCGCCTATCAGCCCGGTGGTTTTCAGCGCGCCGCCTATACTCCTCCAGCTGGCATGTTTCGTCAGAATGCCCTGCCCTATGGCTACTACCCAGTGCCCACCCCACGCTACTTGCAGCCCTATGGCTCCTTTGGCCGGCAGCCGATTGAAAATGAAAAAACTGCCCCTGCGCCACGCCGGCCGGTGGCAAAATCAGCTACAGATGAGAAGCCACTAACCTCACAGACAAACAGTGGGGCTGAAAAAACTAATGTTGTAAAAAAAGCGAAGCCCAGTGCGGTAAAGAGCAGTTTTATCGAAACTCTGGTTCCGTTGATAAATAAGGAAAACGGGCGCATTAGGCAACTCCGGAAGAGTGTTCTAAACAAAACTGAGCGGCTCAACCAGGGGAAAAAACTCTCCACCAAAGAGAGCCAACAGCTCAGCACCCTTGCAGTTGAATATCGTATCAAGGGGGATCCCTTAAATGAGCGGAGTGCCCGTGACGCCCTGATAGAGAAAGTCGATATTATCCCACTGGCCCTTACCCTGGCTCAGGCAGCCAATGAGAGCGCCTGGGGCAAGTCCCGCTTTGCCCGTGAAGGTAACAACCTGTTTGGCATCTGGACATATGATCGTAGTAAGGGAATTATTCCCAAAGGCAGGGAGCAAGGAAAAAAGCATCTGGTTCGTAAGTTTGACACTTTAGGCGAGTCGGTGCGCTACTACATGTATAGCCTTAACAGCCACCCCGCCTACCAAGCGCTGCGAAAAATCCGCAGTCAACAGCGAGCCTCTGCAGCAGCCCTGAACAGTAAAGCCCTCGCTAATGGTCTGGAAAAATACTCAGCCAAAGGCAAAGAGTATGTCCGTCTGATTCAGCAGATTATCGAGCAGAATAGTCTCGCCGCTCTGGAACGTAGACAACGACAGGTCTGATCTACCAAACCACATAAGTGGATTCTGCTGCTACCTTTAGGGTATGAATCACAAACAGAAACACACACTTCAAGCCCTCTTCAAGGAGCCGGTCAGCGGCAACCTGCACTGGCGGGATATCGAATCGTTATTGAGGTCTCTTGGGGTAGAGCTTCAATCCGGCCATGGAGCGCGCGTTGGACTGCTGTTTAATGGTGTCGAAGGCTCCTTCCACCGTCCTCACCATAGTGGAGTATCAAGTAAGCAGGAGATCAGACACCTGCGGCAGTTCCTCATTAGCGCGGGTATCGAATCACCGTAACAGGTTCTTCAACTGGAACCCGTGGAAACAGTGTTCACACTACCCTTGATTACCCAACCCACACTCTCTCACACCGACGTCAGTACATTTCGGGTACGACAGTAATCGATAAATCTCTCGCCAGGTTCTGGATGCAGATAGTAATAACCCTGGCCATAGGCACAACCCAGCTCCAGTAGAATATGCTGCTGATCCTGGGTTTCAACTCCTTCTGCCAGGGTATCCATATTAAGACTCTGTGACAGATCGACAATCGCCCGTAGCAGTGCCTCATTCTGCCCCCCGCTGTGAAGCTCCGCGATAAAAGATTTATCAATTTTCAGTGTATCTACAGGGAAATCCTTAAGGTAGCTCAACGCCGAATAACCGGTGCCGAAGTCATCAATGGCGATGCGTACACCCAATTTGCGCAGCTCCCAAGCAGATTTAACAAATTCACTGTCTGACTCCAAAAGCGCAGATTCGGTCACCTCCAATTCAAGGCATTCAGGGGGTATTCCACTGACTTCCAGTGCGCCATAGACACTCTCAAGAAAGTGGGGGTCCCTGGTCTGAAATGGCGAGACATTAACAGACATACGACCATCAAAAATGCCTGCATTTCGCCAAGTTACCGCCTGCATGCACGCCTCCATCAATATTCGCGCACCCATCTCGTTGATGATGCCGATCTGCTCCGCGGCGGGAATGAAGTGAATGGGCATCACCAGCCCCTTGGTAGGATGCTGCCACCGTACCAGCGCCTCACAGCCAAATACTCTGCCACCACTCAACTCAACTTGTGGTTGATAATAAAGTTCGAACTGCCAGGTTGAAACGGCAGTTCGCAGCTCGTTTTCCAGGTAGAAACGTTCCTTGGCCGCCCGCGTCATCTCACTGGAGAAAGAGACAAAAAGTTTTTTTCCCGAGGCCTTGGCAGAGTACATTGCGGTGTCAGCATTGCGCAGAATGTCGCCCACATCAACACCATCGTCGGGATAAAGACTGCCGCCGATACTGCCTGTAACCGTTACTTGACTATCACCCAAAATAAACGGCATCTCCAAACATTGAATCAATTTATCGGCCACCGCAGTGGCGGCAGACGACTTGTTGTCCATCTCAGCAATGACAATAAATTCATCCCCGCCCAAGCGACCGACAATATCATTTGTACGCATTGCTGAGGAGAATCGTGCAGCTGCCTGGATCAGCAGTAGATCACCCGCATCGTGGCCCATCGAGTCATTGATCAACTTGAAGCCATCGAGATCGATAAAGTAGACCACCAGATTTCTCTTGTACTGCTCGGCGGTCACGATCATCGATTTCAGTGTATTTATGATCGAGAAGCGGTTGGGCAGGCCGGTCAGGGTATCCCGAGTTGCCAAAGACTCAAGCTTCTCCAGGTTCTCTTTCTCCTCTGTGACGTCTGCTATCACCGCCACATAGTTCACCTTGTCGTTCTCCTTACCATGAACATGGGTGACGGTCAGGCGGGCTGGAAAATCCGCGCCCTGTTTTTTTCCAAGCGATACTTCCCCTGACCAGAAATTTGACTCCAAGAGTGTCTCATAAACCTTTTTATAGAAATCGTTACTATGTTTTGTAGATGCCATAACCAGCACCGACCGTCCCTCCAACTCATCTAAGGAGAAACCGGTAATTCTCGAAAACGCCTCGTTGACCAGAAGAATGTTGCCGTCGGAATCACTGATTACCACCCCTTCGTCGGTACTTGAAAAGACTGCAGACGCAAGGCGAAGCTGCTGCTCCGCCTGCTTACTCTCAGTAATATCCAGACAGCTGCCGATCACTTTCAGCACTTTACCGTCCGGGGCTCTGATCACTCGAGCCTTGTCCCGAAAGAAGCGGGGGTGGGACTGTTCGTCCTCGATGACATACTCCAGATCGATGCTGTCCTGCTCCTGCTCCTTGCAGCCGATGGCCGCACGAAACTGCAGCAGATCCTTCTCGTCGATACCCCGTAACCAGTCATCCAGAGTGAGTTGATTCTTATCCTGGGGCACCCTGCTTTGAGAGCGTTGATCCTCGGCGTAATAGTGCAGGCTGTCCCGGTCGGCATCCCACTCATAGATCAGGTCGCTGGTCACCTCTGCGGCAATACGAAAACGCTCCTCACTACTCCTCAGTGCCTTCTCTGCAAGTGCGTTGTTCAGGTGGATCATGACCCGGCTGATAGCAACATCGAGGATAACCGGCTTTTTGATGTAATCCACCGCTCCGCTATCCAGACCACGCAATTCGTCTTCAATCTGATCCTTACTGGTGATAAAGATCACCGGAATATGACCCAGAGCTTCGTCCTGTTTTAGCTCCTCGCACACCTGATAGCCGTCCCGCCCCGGCATAATAATATCAAGCAGTATCAGGTCAGGATGAGGATAAGTATTGGCAACCTTGAGGGCCTTCTCACCAGATGTGGCCACCTTGACCATGCATTCATCACGCAGTGACTCAGCCAATACGGCAATGTTACTCGGTTCATCGTCGACAATAAGGACTATTGGCTTGCTGCTGCTCTGAGACATAATAAGAAGCCTCTCTGTTGAGTTTTGTACCTAAATTAATAGATAGATATCAGTCGGTATTAACCCTATCCAGTTCTACCGTAATTTGGTCCGTCAGATCGATCAGTGAATCATGATCAATATCGGCTACGGACTGTCGTAGCTGATCTAATAGCTCCGATTCAATCAGGCTACGACATGGGCCTACTATCGCTGCCACAGCCTCATTACTGATATATTCACAGTTCACCGCCATCTTTCGCAACTGACTGACTCTATGAGTAATCTCTTCCATCGTCACCGTCGACGAGTCGCCGTCCACCACCCCATCAGCCTCCAGGACGACACTATTTCTGATCAAAGTCCCCGTTGCCTCAATAGCCTCATCATACTCGGCCTGTAGGCGAATCAGATCATCCACCTTCCGCTCACCTTTCAACTCGGCCTCAAATGCTACAGCTGCTCGATAGAGGAGAGAGGCGCCCATGTTTCCAGAGACACCTTTGATGGTATGCAACAGATCTGAAGCATCAGCAAACTGTGAGGTCGCCACTAGCTTGGCGACACGAGCGGAAGAGTCTCCATGCCGCATATCCAACTGCCGGAGCAATGTGGCATAGAGCTGCCTGTTTCCGGCGAGTTGATGCAAACCACGCCGCAGGTCGATGATACCCTCGGCATCAGCGTCGGTGGGTAGACAGGAAGAGTCTCCTTTGCCGGCTTGTGAGGCCGATAGCATGTGTAATGGTTGATAATCACCCGGAGGAATTCTCCGGTTTAGCACTTCAACCAGACTTTGGCGCCGCAGTGGCTTGGTAATACACTCATCCGCACCCGCGGCAATACAGCAATCAAAATCCTCTGCACGAGAGGCGGCCGTCATGGCAATGATGGGGATTTCAGAAAAACCTTCAAGCTGCCGAATCCGTTGCGTTGCCTCTGGCCCATCCATCACCGGCATATGCAGATCCATAAGCACAATCACAACTCCCTCACTCTTCACCGCTTCCACAGCAGCGATCCCATTATCAGCAATAGTGATCCTGAGGCCAATACTCTCCAGCATCTCTCGGGATACTGCCTGATTGATCTCGTCATCTTCGACCAACAACAGGGGAGCGCCACGCAGTGATGGTAGTAACCGAAGACTCTGCTCAGAAGGCTCATCCGAAACACACAATACTCATTACCTCCAGAAGCGAAACCATCCATCCATTGATTCCAAGCATTATATCAAACCAGCATAATAGTAACTCATTTTGCAGGGTAAATAGCTGATGGAGTATTACCCCTGCCAACTTATCTGTAGATGATTGGTGCTATAGTCCGGCCATGACCATCACAGGTGAGATCATCGACTTCACCAGCCTCGTCTCCCATGGGGCTTTGAGCATCACATCGCTTACAGCAGGCCAACTGGACTATTACGCCCTTTGGCCAGCATCAGATTATTTTCGCAGTAATTTACTATGGTATTTTGCTTGTAACCAATCTAGTATAGATAAAGTGACTGCTTTGCTGGCCCGCAAAAAAGAAAGGTTGGCAATTGTTGCTCCGTATACCTATTGCTCAATTGGCCTGGGGAGGCTCTGAGTAAGCCTGGGCGAATTGAGCTACGCTCGGGGAATACAAGAACGAGGTGAAGATCGCAGCTAGCGCTACCGCATCCTGTTCTCGCTTATTACCTATATCCCTGTAGGTAACGCAGATATTGCGTCTTCCAGATGCCAGGCAATCGTTCATGACTTGTTCTAGACCTAACCAGAAGACCGACATCAGTTGATGTGCACGGCACTTGAAGAGAGAGGGATCTTTGATCTTGGGGATTTAATAATGAACTCACAACTATATAACCAATTGATATCGGGTCAGATATACAGTCAACTGAAAATGTTGGATACCGCCCTGGAGGAGCACCATCGCTGGCTGGCCAACATCATGTTGAATCTCACATTTAATACGCCACCATCGAAAAATGATCTTTCAGAAGATGCACACTACAAGTGTGCCTTCGGCACCTGGTACAAACAATTCCATGATAAAGATCTGGCCAGACTACCCGAATTCCAGGCTATTGGTGCCATACACCAGAAGATGCATGCAAAAACTCGAGAAATAATACAACGAAAACAGCAGAAGGTAGCTCCAAAACTTGATGAATTTCAGAGCATACTTAACCTGAGTAAGGAGTTACGTAATTCGGTAGCACAGCTCAAAGAAGCGATAAAGAGTGACCTATACCAGACGGCAAGACTACTGATTGAGGTATTTGATAAAACCAGTGAAGCAGTGATGATCTCTGATCCTGCTGCACGCATCATCAACGTCAATGCAGCTTTCTCTCAGATTACCGGGTATACCGCCGCCGAGGTGATGGGGAAAAACCCCAGCCTACTTCGGTCTGGCCGTCAGGATGCACTCTTCTATGAAAAGTTTTGGGACGCACTGAATACAACCGGAGAGTGGCAGGGAGAAATCTGGAACAGGCGTAAATGTGGCGAAGTTTACCTTCAGTGGCTCTCAGTCAGTGCCATTTATAATCAGCTGGGAGAAGTCCACTGCTACGTGGGGATCATCTCCCATATACGCGCTGAAAATGAGCATCAGCAGTGGCTATATCAACAGGCACATACTGACCCACTAACCGGCCTGGCCAACCGTATCGTATTGAATGACCGCCTGTTCCATGCCATGGCTCAAGGGCGTCGAGACCAGCAAAGTGTCAGCGTAATGTTTCTGGACCTGGATGGCTTCAAACAGACTAACGACAAACTTGGCCACCAATTTGGGGATCAACTATTATGCAAAGTGGCCGAACGTCTGCAAGGTGCCGTGCGGGAGACAGATACGGTGGCCCGCTTTGGTGGTGATGAGTTCGTCATTGTTATGCCTCACAGCTCTAGAACTACGCTTGCCGAGATCGAAACAATGGCTAAAAAGCTCGTAACCTTAGTCGCCCTGCCTTATAACGTGAAAGATAGGGAGTACACCATTTCCACCAGCATGGGTATTAGCCTATTTCCAAATCATGGAGAAGATGCAGATAAACTTTTGCACTATGCCGATTGTGCGCTCTATACAGCCAAATCATCGGGCAAAAACGCCTATCATTTCCACTCCCCTGACTAATTGCTCCGCATGAGCTAAGTCCTGGATCAAACAAACAGGACAGCTACATCTCACGCTGCATCGGCATAAAACCCTGTGGCCTGATGGTCAGCCCCTTTGCGGCTGACGCCGATGGAGTTTCTTTATCACTAAAGCTGCCGATCCAATGGCAACTCAATAATGATTTTTGCGCCATGGTTCGGTTCAGACTCAACCGTAATGCGGCCACCATGAGTGTCCGTGACAATGAAATAGGCGATAAATAATCCAAGTCCGGTACCACGCCCCACGGTTTTAGTGGTGTAAAAGGGATCGAATATCCTCTGTTGCGTCTCCTGATCCATGCCTGGGCCGTTATCTGCCAACTCGATAACAGCAGAGTCACCACGCCTATAGGTCGAAACCAGTAGCGTGGGAATATTCTCTTCACTAGCCGCCTCATGCATGGCCTGGGCTGCATTACTAAACAGGTTCAACAGAACCTGTTTGATCCCCGAAGAAATACAGGGTACCGGAGCTAAATTAGAATCATAGCTTTTCGTGATGCGTACATTGCGAAAGTCGTATTGTGATTTCAGGTCATAATCGAGTGCCGCCATTTCCAGTGTCTGATCGAGAATCTCTGCCAGATCAATTAATTCAAACTCCGCAGTGGCGTTACGACTGAAGTGCAACATATTATCGACGATAACACCGGTATGCGCAGCAGCATCTTTGACGCCTTCCAACATATCCATGACCTTGCGCTCTTTCAGGTAGGCGTTCATAGCCTCCAGTTCCAACCTGTGTTTCTTGGCAGCCTCGATATTTTTGTTTAAGTCAGGATCGATGCGGCGCATGATATTCTGCATGCTAAGCGTTATTCCGGCCAGAGGATTGTTTATCTCATGGGCCATACCGGCGGCCAGCATACCGATCGAGAGCATTTTTTCGCTCTGGATCATGCTCTCCTCCATGCGGACGCGTTCAGAGATATCGTCGATCCGTATCACCGCCCCCTTGGACGAATCACTCTCCAATGGGTAGACCACCATGTCGAAATAACCGCTAGTTTTTTCATGCGTAAACTTGAGGTGGGAGAGGTTCAGGGGTTGCAGTTTCTCTAACGTTTTTTTGATTCGGGATCTATATGCCTCGAGGGAGGGAAACAGTTGCCACACCGGTTTCCCTCGCGCTTGTTCTATCGTGATACCAATACGACTCTCAGCCTCTCCATTAAACTCTTCCACATTACCATTACGGTCGACACCAATGAGAAGTGAGGGCATGTAATCAAATACGTTGCGCAGATAGTTACGGGTACGTTCCAGTTCGGCGACCTTCTGGTCGAGCTTTCTGGCGATGGTCTGCTGATATTGGGCATCCATTTCCTTGTTCTCTGTGGGAGAGGGAGCATATATCGGAAGCTCGCCCGCCTTGTGTTGCCGTATTACCTCCTCGATAGCAGCGAGTAGCTGTGGTAGTTCCATCGGCTTGGAGAGGTAACGGGCTGCGCCGATAGAGAGCCCCAACTCTCTGTTGGCCTCTTCAAGATAGGTAGCGGTATAGAAGATTAAGGGTATCGTACTTAATGTATTGTCTGCCTTAAGCTTGCGACATAACTCGAAGCCATCCATTTTCGGCATCATGATGTCGGAGATGATCAGGTCCGGTCTGTTCTCTCTGGCAGCCACCAGGGCCTCGAGACCGTTGTTCGTGGCGACTACTTGATAGCCGCTGGCAGCAAGTTCTTTGTGATTTGGGCATATATATAGACTTGGGTCGGTTAGCAGCAAACGCGCAGAGTTATTAACATGATATTAACTCCACCTTTGCTCCCCTTGCCAATTGCTCATAACAGACCGAGTCGTCCGGCTGTTAGCCTCTGAAATCAACAATTGGAATAAGGAAGCCAGCCTCTTTTTTACGCGCTTCAGCAAGACTCCGAAGGTGGCTGTGATGTTCATCATAGCGATGCTTGATCTCACGGCCTGTCCACTCGGATCTCAGTCCGGCATTAAGCCAATGTCGTAGTGTCTCAGCCATAGGCTGCATCCATTGGGCTCTCCTCACTATATATTAGTGGAGTCTATAGCCTTTGCCTGCTTTTCGTTTCCTGGCTACCCATGATACCCAGCTCATAGTAGAAAAGTCTGGGCTCTATATAGCTGTGAATAAATGCTTATGAACGGAAATATTAGATATATGTCATCTCGATGAGGCATTTAGAGGTGTATACAGCGGGCACTCTTTTGCATAAGGAACCTCTGAACAAGTCATGACCAATTGCCTTGCACTCAGTAGACGCAATATCTGCGTTGAAAATCTTGCTAATAGTCTGTAGCTTTTAGCTTATCAGCAGTCACCACGCTTTCTTCGGTAACCGGCTATCCCGCCCTTGCCGTTACCTGTTTGCGCAGTGGCGCATTGGGCGCCAATACCCCGTGGTAGCGATGCCTGTGCCGCCGGGGTGGCGGTATCAGGAGGGCGATGCGGTCGAGAAACTCCGCCGGCTTCAGCCGCGGCAGGGTCTGACCGTCGTGCCGGGGCTTGGAGAATCGGTAGATGAGCACTTCGTCCTTCTCCGGCCAATAGGGGGCGGGCGCAGTAGCGCAATAGCCGCTTTCTTATCTTTTCCCTGGCTTGCTCGATCAGAACGTTATTCCATTGTAGGTCCGGGGGTGACATAACAGCTGCAAATCACCATGGAGAAATGAAGTAAACAGATAGACCAGACTCTACTAAACTGGTGAATGTCAGGTAATTTTCCAACCCTGCTGTTCTCTGTCTCTCGATGGCAAATAGATACCAAATTCAAGGTGCTCCAATGACCAAGCCGAAGATCTCTGATACCCGCCCCAAGCCCATCGACCTGAAAGCCGGGGAGACCGTCTACTGGTGCAGCTGTGGCAAATCCAAGACTCAGCCCTTCTGTGACGGTGCCCACAAGGGTACCGATTTCACACCACTGGCCTTCACTGCCGAGACGGACGACAAGTATTTCTTCTGCCAGTGCAAGCGTACCCGGAAGCCCCCTCTCTGCGACGGTTCCCACAAGCAGATCAGCCAAGAGGAGTTGGAGGAGCAGGCTGGGCTCAAGACCGTCTGGTACCGGGTGGCGGACCTGGACGACATGCAGGAAGGTGAGGTGCGTGCGGTACAGGCGGGCAGCAAGAGCATCGCTCTCACCCTTTACGAGAGTGCCTATGGAGCGCTCGACAACGCCTGTCCTCACCAGGGCGGCCCCCTCGGCGAGGGCTCCATCGAGTGCAGTGGTGATGGTGACTGCCAACTGCGCTGCCCCTGGCACGGCTGGGACTACCATCCCACCACTGGTAAGTCTCCCGGTGGCTTCGATGACGGTGTTCCCACCTATCCATTGGAGCAGCGGGACGACGGCATCTATGTGGCGGTGAAGGAGCAGATCAGTCATACGCGCACTCTCTCCGACCTGATGGCCGAGACCATGGTGAATTGGGGGGTGAAGCAGGTATTTGGCATGGTGGGCCACTCCAATCTGGGGCTGGCTGACGCCCTACGGCTGCAGGAGGAGGCGGGAAATCTCAACTATATTGGTATCCGCCACGAGGGGGCTGCCTCCTTCGCCGCCTCCGGCTACGCCAAGCTCACCGGTGAGCCAGCAGCTTGTCTCGCCATCGCTGGCCCCGGCGCTACCAATCTGCTCACTGGCCTGTGGGATGCCAAGGTGGATCGGGCCCCAGTGCTGGCACTGACCGGCCAGGTAAATACCCAGGTGCTGGGTCCCGGCGCCTTCCAGGAGATCGATCTGGCCTCCGCCTTCGCGCCGGTGGCCGCCTTCAGCCAGACCGTATTACGCGACTCCAAGCCCGCTGAACTGATGAACCTGGCCTGCAAGAACGCCCTGGTGCAGCGAGACGTGGCCCACCTGATCTTCCCCGACGAGGTGCAGACCCTGCCGGCGGAAGAGGGGTCTGCAGCCGGGCGGCCGGATGGCCGCATGGGTGACAACCGCATCACCCCATCGGCCGATTCGTTGCAGTCTGCGCTGGCGCGGATAGACAGTGCGCGCCGCCCGATAATCGTGGTGGGCTATGGCGCCCGTGACGCCATGGCCGAGGTGACGGCGCTGGCAGAGCAGCTGCATGCACCGGTGCTCACCACCTTCAAGGCGAAGGGCCAGATATCTGACGGCCATCCGCTGGCGGCTGGCGTGTTGGGTCGCAGTGGCACCCCGGTGGCCAGCTGGTGTATGAACGAGTGTGACCTGATGCTGGTGTTCGGCGCCAGCTTCTCCAATCACACCGGCATCACCCCCAAGCGGCCCATCATCCAGGTGGACTTCGATCCCATGGCGCTGGGCAAGTTTCATCCCGTTGAAGTCCCCGTGTGGGGTGAGATTGGCATCACTGTCGGTCTGCTGGGCGAACGGCTGCAGCAGGGCGATTGGCATAATCAGCGGCATGAACTGGCCGAGCGCTGGTCCATCTGGCGCCAGGAGAAGGCCCGCCGGAGAGCGCGCGACCGGGGCCAGGGGGTCAACTCGGCGGTGGTGTTCGACCTGCTCTCCCGGGTCTGCCCCGCGAACGCGGTGATCCCGGTGGACGTTGGCAACAACACCTACTCGTTCGGGCGTTACTTCGAGTGCCGTGACCAGCGCATTCTTATGTCCGGGTACCTGGGTTCCATCGGCTTCGCTTTCCCGGCGGCCCTCGGTGCCTGGGCTGCCACCCAGCGGGTGGCGGCCTTTAACGGACGGCCGGTGCTCTCGGTCAGCGGTGATGGTGGTTTTGGCCAGTATCTGGCCGAGTTCACCACGGCAGTGAAGTATCGAATGAACATCACCCATGTGCTGCTGAACAACAGTCAGCTGGGCAAGATCAGCAAGGAGCAGCGGGCAGGTCATTGGCCCGTTTGGCAGACAGAACTGCAGAATCCTGACTTTGCCGAGTATGCCCTAAGTTGTGGCGGGCATGGTGTGCGGGTGGAACAGACCGAGGATTTGGAAAAGGCGCTGCAGGAGGCTATCGCCTATGACGGGCCGGCGCTGGTGGAGATTATCAGTGACCCTGAGTTGATTTGACGATCAGCTGCTCAATCTCTGACTCCTAGTGGGTCATGCAGAAAGTAAGGTAAGGATCAGCCGGTCCACAAGCCCCCTATGAATTTAATATATTTTTCAAACAAAAGCACCACGCAGTGGCGGTAGTAACCGAAGACTCTGCTCAGAAGGCTCATCCGAAACACACAATACTCATTACCTCCAGAACAGAAGCCTTCCATCCATTGATTCCAAGCATTATATCAAACCAGCATAATAGTAACTCATTTTGCAGGGTAAATAGCTGATGGAGTATCACCCCTGCCAACTTATCTGTAGATGATTGGTGCTATAGTCCGGGCATGACCATCACAGGTGAGACCATCGACTTCACCAGCCTCGTCTCCGACATCAGATGCTGGGGCTCTGAGCTCGGATTTCAGCAGCTCGGCATCACCAACACTAACCTGGCTGAGGCTGAGTGCAGACTGAATAAGTGGCTGGCCCAGGATCACCATGGCGAAATGAGCTACATGGCGGAGCACGGTCTGAAACGGAGCCGTCCCGAGCTGCTGGTGCCGGGTACACGCAGGACTATCTCCGTCCGGATGGACTACCTACCCCATAGTGACAATCCACAGGCTGTACTGGACAATCCTCAGCAGGCGTTTATCTCCCGCTACGCTCTCGGGCGTGACTACCACAAATTGATGCGAAATCGGCTGCAGAAGCTGGCCAAGCGCATCGAACAGGTGGTTGGATCTTTCGGCTACCGTGCATTTGTCGACTCAGCTCCGGTACTGGAAAAGCCACTGGCGGAGAAGGCTGGACTGGGCTGGGTGGGGAAACACACCAACATCGTCAATCGCCAAGCAGGCTCCTGGTTTTTTCTTGGAGAACTCTATACTGATTTATCGCTACCTATAGACCAGGGGGAGTCGGACCACTGTGGCCGCTGCACCTCCTGCATCGATCTCTGCCCGACCCGTGCAATTGTCGCTCCCTATCAGGTCGATGCACGTCTGTGTATCTCCTACCTCACTATTGAACATAGCGGTGCAATCCCTGAAGCGCTGCGTCCATTGATGGGCAACCGTATCTACGGTTGCGATGACTGCCTGATGGCATGCCCCTGGAACCGCTTCGCCACCCCCACCACTGAAGTGGACTTCCAGCCCCGCAACGGCCTCGATTCGGCTCAACTGGTTGAGCTATTTCAGTGGACTAAGGCGGAGTTTCTCAAACGCCTCGAAGGTTCTCCAATCCGCCGTATCGGCCATATCCGCTGGTTGCGTAATATTGCTATAGCCCTAGGCAATTCATCATATAATCATAATGTTACGGCTGCTTTGCAAATCCAATCCACACACCCATCAGAAATTGTAAGAGAGCATGTTCAGTGGGCGTTAGTGCGCCATTCCAATGCTAAATAGGCCTTTTCTGCTATTCTTCTAGACAGGTGTGTATGTGATTTTATTCTATGGAAATCCCCTTCTCATCCATTCAACCCTTCCACGGCGCCACCCACACTGCCGCTGCCAGGGAGGCTGGGGCCAAGCCAACCTCCTCCCCCACTGCAGAACCATCATCAGAGAGTGAAGATAATAGCTTAGGCATAGACCGCCTTACCGCTCAGGAGAAAGCGCAGGTACGAAAACTGCAGACCCGTGATCGTGAAGTGCGGGCTCACGAGCAGGCCCACATGGCCGCCGGCAGTGGTGTAGTGCGAGGGGGAGCTACTTATCAGTACCAGAAAGGTCCCGATGGCAGACTCTATGCAGTCGGCGGTGAGGTAAAGATCGATACCGGCGGCGTCCAGGGCAACCCCCAGGCGACCGTGCAGAAGGCGGAGACCATCCGGCGGGCGGCTCTGGCCCCTGCCAATCCATCAGGACAGGACCTCCAGGTGGCCGCATCCGCCACCCAGATGGCAGCAACAGCCCGCGGTGAGATACAGGCGGAAATCAGGGAAGAGCAAGCGGAAGCTGCAGAAAAGAGTAGTGAATTCAGCTCCGCCAACAACAAGCTCCAGCAGAAACTAACTGGAAGCGGTGCGATAAAGAAAGAAGAGGCAGCTGCTTTAGTCGATACTTTTGTCTAGGGAGACTCTTATCAAGTCATGATTGCTTTACGCTGGCTAAAATCTAACCAGACTTAATCAGAGGCTCCCTGGACAAATAGCTATTCGCAATCATCCTCATCGGCCACATCCTCACCTTCAGATGAGTAGGGGTTGAGCCTCATTTCGATATCAGCCGCAACGTCCTTATCTCCGACAGAGATCCCCTTTATCCAGATAGTGGGATACTCCTCTTTGGTAGCGCCAAGCTTATAGCTTCCTGGTTTAAGGGTGAACTGATAAGCGCCTGTGCTATCGGTATAGTAGCGATCGACAACCACACCACTAGCTGCATCGATCAACATCACCTCAACTTCATCAAGGCCGGCAATCTCATCAGATACCACCCCGCTGAGCACTGCGGCAAAGCTTGCAGCACTCCAATACAAACCCAGCAAGAAGGAAAAACCCCCCATCAATAACTTCATGACTCATGCCCTTTAAATATATTTGAACCAATAACCTGGGCATCCAACCACCAGTATTTTTTCTTATAATGCCCTAAATGTTGTTGGCACGCCAAAGGCCTGATAACAGCTGGACATTAAAAGTATATGATGATTTTATATTCTCTAAATCGCCTCACCTCTTAAAGAGAACCCCATGGTCAGCAAAACACAAAGATGGTCAGCAATAACTATTGCCGCAGCCATATCAATGAATGTGGGTGCTGATGTAGCGACCGGCGTAGATAGCGAGGCGCAACTACCTTTTTGGCAATGGAGTACCCAGGGCGTGAAGATCCGGTTGATTCAGCGCTCACCGAATCAAACCCGCGCCTTCTTTATCGGACGGGGTTTCAGTAACGAGGCAGCAGATGCCATTGGCACCGGCTGTGTCTTCCAGACCATTTTCCGTAACGATGGAGAGCACGCCATCGACTACGACCTCTCTGAGTGGTGGATTCAGCATAAGGGAAAAAGTTTGGTAATCCCGTCAAAAGAGCAATGGGATAAAAAGTGGCAGACCCTCAACCTAAGTAACTCCTCCCGTATCGCCTTTAAATGGGCATTACTTCCCAACAAACAGCACTTTGAGCCCGCAGATTATAATTGGGGGATGACCAGCTTCGGCCTTGCCCCCGGCAACCACTTTGACCTGAATCTTGTTACACAAATCGGCGGTAAAAAAATTAACGGCCACATACCAAACATTGAGTGCCCCGTGGATAAAGAGAAATGAGAGCGATAGCAACGAGCTACAAATTTATTCTTGGACTGCTACTGAGTTTAATCCTTGTTGAAGCGATGGCGGTAGAGCCTGTCAAAGGGCTGACCTTATTATCCGGTGATCATCCCGCCCCGAAACTGGAACTGACCGATATTGATGGCAACCAACACCGGCTCAGTGACTACAGGGGACGGGTGGTTATCGTCAATTTCTGGGCAACCTGGTGCCCGCCCTGTCGTAGAGAAATGCCCTCCATGCAAAGAGCATGGGAGCAGCTACGCAGTGACGGCATTGTCATGTTGGCCGTAGATATTGGCGAAGACGAAGATACCATTTTCGCTTTCACCGCAAATTACGACATAGATTTTCCTTTGCTGATGGATTTGGAATCCAGCACCACAAATGACTGGCCAGTACTGGGATTGCCATCAACCTTTATCGTGGATACGAAGGGAGCACTGGTCTACCGAGCCGTCGGTGGCAGAGAGTGGGACAGTCCGGAACTGCTCAAAGCCATTCGGGCATTGGTAAAATAGAGGTTAGGAACTTGAACCGATGGAGTTAACACCTCCCGAGATAGCAGCAGAGGATCAGCGATTCCCTAGAGGCCTATAATCCCGCTTCGATGCACCATCATAGATCTGGCGTGGTCGGCCGATCTTCTGCTTCGGGTCGGCCATCATCTCCAGCCAGTGAGATACCCAGCCCACAGAACGAGCGATAGCGAACATCACCGTGAACATGTTGTTGGGGATACCCAAGGCGCGGTAGATGATGCCGGAATAGAAGTCCACATTGGGGTAGAGTTTGCGCTCCACAAAATAGTCATCCTCCAGTGTGATCTCCTCCAGACGCAGCGCCAGCTCGAAGAGCGGATTGTCGTCATCCGACAGCGTTTTCAATACCTCATGGCACATCTGCCGGAGGATCTTGGCCCGCGGGTCATAGTTTTTATAGACCCGGTGGCCAAATCCCATCAGTCGGAATGGATCATCTTTGTCCTTGGCCTTCGCCAAGTAGTGCTCAACATTGGATACATCTCCAATCTCGGTGAGCATGTTCAATACCGCCTCATTGGCCCCACCGTGGGCCGGTCCCCACAGGGAGGCGATACCAGCGGCGATGCAGGCGAATGGATTGGCCTGTGAGCTGCCCGCAAGGCGCACCGTGGAGGTGCTGGCATTCTGTTCGTGGTCGGCATGTAGGATAAAGAGCAGGTTAACCGCCTTCTCCGCAACTGGATCAGGATGGTAGGGCTCACAAGGATTTGCGAACATCATGTGCAAAAAGTTGGCACTGTATCCCAGGTCATTGCGCGGATAGACAAAAGGCTCACCGATATTGTGCTTGTAGCAGGCCGCCGCGATCGTCGGCATTTTAGCGATCAACCGGTGTGCTGAGATCTCGCGATGGTGCAGATCGTGGATGTCGAGGGAGTCGTGATAAAAGGCGGCGAGTGAGCCAACCACCCCAACCATCACGGCCATGGGGTGAGCATCATGATGAAAGCCGCCAAAAAAATTCTTCAGGGTCTCATTGATCATGGTGTGGTGACCGATGAGGTAAGAGAACCTTTCCAGTTCATCCTGGGATGGAAGCTCACCGTAAAGCAGAAGATAGGCTACTTCCAGGAAAGTGCTCTGTTCCGCTAATTGTTCAATCGGATAGCCACGGTATCGTAGAATTCCCGCCTCTCCATCGATGTAGGTGATGGAGCTGTGGCAGCTGGCGGTTGCGACAAAGCCGGGATCATAGGTAAACATCCCCATATCCCGATAGAGTGCTGAGATATCCGCCGCCGGTGGTCCTTCGGTACCTTGATGCAGAGGCAGCTCTATAGAGCTACCGTCTTGATTTCTGGTGAGTATAACAGTCTCTTTTGCCATGAAATCACTCCCCCCATATTTAGGAGCCGAACAGGCCCAGTATCATGCCGGTAGCCCACAATGATTGGACTATCAAACGGCTGTTTTGGTAGTGATCAGTTCACCCTGAATATAGTCAATACGAAAAACAAGACATCACCTGCTCAAAAGAAATGAGCCATCACTTACCCGAAAGACTAGCACGGTATTGAAATTTCGCACTGTTATGCTTGGGATCTATAGAGTTTTAGGGCATAAGGATGGGGATTTGACCCAAAAAATCATCAAATCCCAAGATACTCACAGGGTATCGTCGACATGGATTATGGGGAGCATAAAACACGTCGATACCCCACCTTGTGCCAACAAAAAGACCTAACCGGTCGTAATATCCCGACAATTCAAGGGGAGAAAAGGAACGCAATAATCCTCATTTCGCCACAGCACCTTGGTGCAGACCAACGGGACAATCTCGTAAGTCAGGGCAAGCGTAAGAAATGCTCACGATAGTGAATCAGCTCGTCGATGGAGTCTTTTACATCGTCTAGTGCTAGGTGTTTGCCGTTCTTTTTCACCCCATTTGCAATCTCCGGCGCCCAGCGGGAAGCGAGCTCTTTCAGGGTGCTAACATCGAGATTACGGTAGTGAAAATACTCCTCCAACTCAGGCATACAGCGGGCGAGAAAACGGCGATCCTGGCAGATACTGTTGCCGCACATCGGGGAGTTGCCCTCAAGGACATATTGACGGAGAAAATCGAGAGTGGCCTTCTCGGCCTCAGCTTCGGTAAAGCTGCTCAACCTGACTCGCTCAGTCAGGCCTGATTTGCCATGCTGGTTGGTGTTCCACTCATCCATCGCCGCCATCACCTCATCAGGTTGGTGAATGGCGATCATCGGTCCCTCTGCAAGAATATTGAGTTTACTGTCGGTGACAATGGTTGCGATCTCAATAATCCTGTCATTCCAGGTATCCAGCCCGGTCATTTCAAGATCGATCCATATCAGATTGCCTGGAGCCTGGGCCATGAGTGTTTCCCTCGTAATGACTGTGTGATGAATATGGGATTCTAGCAGAGGACGGAGCAACCCTGTATCCTCTCTCCATGCATATTTTTACACTTATTTTTCTTATCACTCTGGCGGCAGGTCTAGGCACCCAACTATGGCTGCTGCAGCGGCATCGTCAAAACATTCGCACCCATCGCGGAAGTGTTCCTCAGGCATTCACCGATCAGATTACGCTCAATCAGCACCAAAAGGCGGCTGATTACACTCTGGCGAAGAGTGCACTGGGGCGTATTGAACTGGTCTACGGCACACTGCTGCTGTTGGTCTGGACTCTGGGTGGTGGTATCGACCTCCTCAACCAACTATGGCAGCAGACCTCTCTGGACAGCATCCTTTCCGGCATCGGGCTGATACTCTCACTCTCACTGATCTCCGGTCTGCTTGATCTGCCGTTCTCCCTCTACGGTACTTTCGTGCTGGAGGAACGCTTCGGTTTCAACAAAACCACTGCAAAGCGCTATCTGATCGACATGCTGCTGCAGATGATGCTGTCGCTGATTATTGGCCTTCCCCTGCTATGGGGTATCCTCTGGTTGATGGGCATGGCGGGCGACTACTGGTGGCTTGCCGCCTGGGCGCTATTGATGGGCTTTATGCTGCTGATGACCTGGATTTTCCCTACGCTGATCGCGCCCCTGTTCAACAAATTCACCCCCCTGGAAGAGGGCGAACTGAAACAGCGAATAGTCGGCCTACTGGAGCGCTGTGGGTTCTCCGGTAACGGCATCTTCATTATGGACGGTTCCAAACGTTCCGGCCACGGCAACGCCTACTTCACCGGCTTTGGCCGCAATAAACGGGTGGTTTTTTATGACACTCTGGCGGAGAGCCTTGAGGGTGACGAGATGGAGGCGGTGCTTGCCCATGAACTGGGGCACTTCAAGCGCCGCCACGTTATCAAGCACCTGCTGCTGACGGCGGCAATGACTCTGGCGGGTCTCGCTCTGCTTGGCTGGATGGCTGAACAGCAGTGGTTCTACCGCGCACTCGGTGTCAATGCCACCTCAGATGCCCTGGCCCTGCTGCTGTTTATGTTGGTAATCCCGGTATTTACCCAATTTCTCCAGCCACTGATGGCATTTATGTCACGCAAACATGAATTTGAGGCAGATGATTTTGCCGTCGAACAGGCGGGGGCAGAACCTATGATCAGGGCGCTGGTCAAACTCTATCGAGAGAACGCAAGCACCCTGACGCCGGACCCACTCTACTCGGCGTTCCATGACAGCCACCCACCGGCCGCAGTGCGGGTAGCTAACTTATCGGCTAAAATTGCTCAGTAATAGTATGGAGAAGCACCCCATGAAACCGATTTCAGCAACGACAATATCTCTTATCGCCGCCATCACAACCACCCCGGCAGCGGCCTTTGACATCCCAACCGGCAAAGATCAGTTGGAGACAAACTGTACCGCCTGCCATGGTACTGATGTCTACACCCGGGCTGATAAGCGTATTAACAGCCGTCCCGCCCTCAGTGCCCAGGTCCACCGTTGCCAAGTTGCGCAAGGTCTTGGGTGGTTTGATGATGAGGTAGAAAACACCGCTGAATATCTCAACCACCAGTTCTACAAGTTCAAATAGCGCCCCTCTCTCCCCTCCATGGCCAAACGCAGACTGACCCAACGCCAGAAGGAACGTATTCAGGCCATTCAGGAAAGACGACGAAAGAGAGTTGAGGTACGTGTTGAGGAGGCGTTGGATGACGGTGGTGAAGACAAACTTTGTGAAGGACTGATAATCACGAGGCATGGCCAGAATCTAGCCGTGGCCGATAACCAGGGCGCTCTCTATCACTGCCTTTCACGGCAGAATATCGGCCAGGTGGTATGTGGCGACCGCGTCGCCTGGCAACCCACTTCTCCCGGCCAGGGGGTAGTTACCGCAATCCTCGAACGTGACAGTGTCCTGGTCCGGCCCAACTACAGTGGAGAGGAGCGTGCCCTGGCGGCAAACATCACCCGGCTGGTGATCGTACTGGCCCCGGAGCCACCACCCAGTACCTACCTGGTCGACCAATATCTGGTGGCGGCTGAAAATATCGGTGTAGAACCCTTGATTGCCCTCAACAAGAGTGATCTGATGGATGACAATGCCCTGGCCTCTTTTGAACAGGAGTTTGGCCACTACAGCAGCGTTGGCTACCCGCTAATAAAAATCAGTGCCAAGTTTGAGACCGGCCTCGATCCACTACGGGTACATCTGCAGAATCAAACCAGTATTCTGGTAGGACAGTCGGGGGTAGGAAAATCGTCTCTGGTTAATGCACTTCTACCCAATCTCGATATACAAGTGGGTAGACTCTCTGAGGCCTCAGGCCTCGGCAAACACACCACCTCCACCACCATCCTCTACACCCTGCCCCAAGGTGGACGACTCATCGATTCTCCGGGAGTTCGCAGCTTCCGCCTCGGCAAACTCAGCCTACAAGGGCTGGAGCTGGGTTTCAGAGATCTGCGGGAATTCTTTGGCCACTGCAAATTCAGCAACTGCAGCCATCGTAATGATCCCGGATGCGCCCTGGTCGCCGCGGTAAAAGAGGGAAAAGTGAATCCCCAGCGCCTGGAAAACTATTTGCATATGGCGACGAAGTTGTAGCTCGTTGATGCCTGTTTTGAAATAAAAAAGGACGCGGTGAGCGCAGAGAAGACACAGAGGGCGCAGAGAAAAGCCGTTGACTCGCTTGTAGTAACTTTAGAGTTGATCGCAGGAGCGAATTTATTCGCGAAGAACAGACCTCGGAGCCAATCGCGAACAAGTTCGCTCCAAAATGTGGCTTTATTTCCATCGCGATAGTTGTTCGGCAGGGCACTATTGAGAAGCAGCCAAAGGAATAACCACGACGATCCCAGCACCACCCAGCACGCTCTCCTCTATCCGCAGTTCGCCGCCGTAGAGACGGACGATCTCATCAGCGACACTCAGGCCGATGCCCTGCCCCGGCAGGCGCTGGTCGGCGCGCTTTCCACGATGCAGTACTTGCCGGCGTTGATCCGGGGAAATACCCGCTCCATCATCCCAAATATCGATTTCAAGACGTCGCTCCGACTCAGACAGCGCCACTGTGACGGCAACCCAGGAGCGGCCATACTTGAAAGCGTTCTCCAGAAGATTCCCCAGCAGCTCCATCAGATCCCCCTCGTCACCGGGGAAAACCGCCGCCTCATCGAGGCGGGTTGTGGAGCGGACGCCCTTCTCCCGGTAGACCTTCTCCAGGGTGTTGATTAGGCGAACCACCACAGGAGCCACCGCTGTAGTACAGATCAATCCCTGCCTCCCCATGGCCGACGCCCGTTTCAACTGGTAGTTGACGATCTGGTCCATTCTCGGTACCTGCTCCTTCACCGCAGTGCTTAACTCCTCAGCGTCGCCACCCTCCTCGGCGCCCCGCAGCACGGCCAGTGGGGTTTTCAGACTGTGGGCCAGATCGCCCAGACTGTTGCGATAGCGTTTCTGGATGGCGCGGCCGGTACGGATAAGGGAGTTAATATTATCCACCAGCCCGACCAGCTCCTTCGGATACTCCCCTTCAAGGTGCTCCGCCTCGCCGTTCTCAATAAGCTTTAAGCGCTGCACCGCCTGGCGTAGCGGCCCCAAACCCCAGCGCAACGCCGCCCACTGGGCCAGCAACAACACCAGAGCGGCACCACCAAACCAGAAGAGTATCGACTCTCTGAATGCACTTATCTGGGCTTTAATCCCTTGATCACTCTCTGCCACAGCAAAGGTGTAGTCCAGTTCCCGGCCGCTGTCATCCTCCCAGAGGAGGCCAAAATTGAGGAGGTAATAGGTGTGCTGGTGTTGAAATCGTTGCTGCCCCGGCTTCACCTGCTGGAGAAGCGCCAGCCTGCTGCCAATCATCGAGTGTGATTGCCAGCGGTAATCCCCCCCCTCCCCCTTAGCCTGTGCGTAGAGACCTGAGTCGGGGTTGGAGAAACGTGGATCAGAAAGATTTTTGGACAGCCTCATTCTGCCCTTTTCATCGGTCTCCGCTGCACCCAACAACTGGTAGATATGCCCCATCAGCCGGGCTTCCACCGCCTGCTCAAGGCTGTCACGATAGGCGCGGTCCAGAGCCAACCCGCCAAGACCGAGAAAGGCGACCAGCACCAAAGTTGCCGCCCACAACAGCCTGGAGTGAATGGAACGCATCAGTTGGCTGATTTCCCGGTGGAGAATCGGTAGCCGCGACCACGCAGGGTCTCTATCGGCTGCAGAGTGCCCTCCGGGTCGAGCTTGCGCCTGAGCCTGCGGATAAACACCTCCAACACATTGCTGTCACGGTCATAATCCTGTTCGTAGATATGCTCGGTCAGCTCTGTTTTCGAAACCACTTTACCGGCATTGAGCATTAGATACTCCAACACCCGATACTCGTAAGCGGTGAGGTCGACCATCTCACCGTTGAGAGTCAGTACCTGGGAGGCGGTATTAAGTTGAATCGGACCACTCTCAAGCGTAGGTGAGGCATGTCCGGCGGAGCGACGGAGCAGTGCATTCAGCCGCGCCAACAGCTCTTCAATATGGAATGGCTTGACCAGATAATCATCGGCACCTGCTTCCAATCCCTCAACCTTGTCCTGCCAGTCACCACGAGCGGTCAAAATAAGAATGGGAAAAGTGACCCCTTCACCCCTCAGTCTACGAATCAGTTCGATACCAGAGAGTTTGGGTAGGCCCAAATCGATTACAGCCAGATCCAGAGGATAGGCGCGGCCGATATAGAGCCCCTCCTCACCATCTTCAGCACTGTCTACGGAGAAGCCCCGGGAAGTCAGCTGTTGGTGCAGCTGCTCTCTCAGCGCCGACTCATCTTCGACGACAAGTACCCTCATTGGCGTTTACCACGGGGGGGCAGCCGGCGTCCACTCTCTCCATCGACCCTAAAGCGACGTACCTTGCCCTCCCGGGTTAAAATCCTGATGTAGTGAACAGGACCGGCCTCCTGCTCTTCAGTCTCGGCGGAAAGAACCCTACCGCCAGTACTCTTACGCAGACGGGAGACCGCCCGTCCCAAACCTGTCGACTCTCTGCCGCTCTCTCTTTGGTTCTGATAAGAGCCACCGCCACCCTCACCCGGGGAGAAACGCTGGGCAGCTGCCGGTGTCGCAATCAGAAGCCCGCAAAGCACCGGCACAATCAAGGTCACTCTCCGATATTCCATAACCAATCTCCTCATCCAGGCAGTGATCAATTCCCAATCAGACAGGAATATGTGGCTGGTAATCTTTACCGCCAATCATAACCCTGGAAGGAGTCACTGCTATCGATACTCGGCTCAACTGAGACACGCACTTTCAAACTCCGCCCGGGATTTGATGCCATACGGGTCCAGTAGGTCTTGCCGTTGTAACTGTATTTTACACGATAGCCTACCAGCTCTTCCTGCTCCTGATAATGATCCACGGTTTCACAACGCCGCTCCTGAGTAACATAGCCACGAGAAGGCCGTTTCCCAAGATCATTGCCTATGGAACCTCCCAACAGCGCCCCCGCTACGGTCATAGCGTCTTTGCCGCTGCCTCTACCAAAGCGGTTACCAACTACGCCGCCAATAATTGCGCCAGTGATAGTAGGTGTGTAAGAGTGGCTACGGCCACCCCCACGATGCCGGACAGACTCGTTCCAGCAGCGCTCCTCAGGCTGATTTACCCGTACCGTTTCATAAATCGGCTTGGCTTTAAGTACCGAAGCCGTATCATAGTAGCTGTTGTCCGCCAATGCGCTCCCTGAAGCGAAGGCAAGACTCAAGGCCAGCATAATGATGGTTTTTTTCATGGTAACTCTCCTTTCCGGTCTCAAGCGATGGACCCTCTCCTCGCTCTCTGATTACAGAATATGCGAAGTCGCCTGAACGGAAGCTGAACAGGTACAAACGAATTCAATAAACCCGCTACAATTGATAACTTGACGCGCAATCCTTTGTTTTTAACAATATTTCAAGAGAGGACCGAAATGCCCTATTACGTTTATAAGATCGAACAGAAGAATAAACTTGAGCTGCTGAACAACCTCAGTGGCTACCGTGACGCCAAGAATGAAGTATCTCGCCTGCGCAAGACCCTAGAAGATCCACAGGTCAGCTACCGCATGATCTTTGCGAGCAATGAAAATGAAGCAGAAAAGCTCCTGACGACACCGCGTGAGATGCCGGTACAAGGTGATAATTGATACCCTCAGTGGATTCCCCTGTAAAAACAGTACGTTGGCGAAGATTTATTAAACTGTAAATTACCAAGCTTCATCTATTTGACCGCCTATCAGCCGGCCACCGATAAATTGAATATCGATAAGGACCTACCCCTTATCATCTACCTTCTCTTTGGAAAATTTGTTATCAGCGAGTTACAGAAGATCTATGATAGTTTCAATGACAAGCTGAAAGAATCTCATCTTCGGAACACAGCTGGGTAGGCTTACAGATTATCGATATGGCAGAAAGAGATGCCGCCCTAATAATGCAGCTGACCCAGGATTGGAAAGAGTAGCTATCCGCTACGATTTCCACCCCGATCTTAAATATCCTGAGCACAATTCAACTTGCCCGGACCTGTTTAGAGCTTCCTTAAAGCACCTGCTCTGCTGCTGTTCTGACGATAGAGTGCGAGTACTTTTTTTACATACTGCTGAGTTTCGGGGAAAGGAGGGATTCGGTGCCCATACTTGATTACAGCATTTTCGCCGGCATTATAGGCCGCCACCGCCAGCTTCAGATCATTGTCAAACAGTTTTAAGAGGTCCCGCAGATAGCGGGCACCACCATTGAGATTGGCTTTTGGATCAAGCCTATTCGTCACCCCATAGCGTTTAGCCGTCTCGGGCATCAGCTGCATCAGGCCAAGCGCACCTGCTTTCGAGCGCGCCTTGGGATCATAGAGAGACTCCACCGTCACCACGGCGTGAAGCAGTCCCCGGTTAACTCTTAACTTATCGGCAACAGCATCGATCAGCGGTGTATAGCGGGAACGATTGCGCTGCATTGCCGCACTATCGATACGGGAACGGGGTGCAGGAGAAGAGTACGCTCCAGACTTCCAGATCAAACGATAGCCACGACCAGCCATTGGCCGGTCAGTAAAATGATAGTTTCCTCGGCTATCCTGATATTTATAGATAACTGCATAAGCGGGCTGTGCCAGAAGCAATAGAGCAAACAGTAGTAGTTGCAGCACAGCACTCATTCAGTCTTCACCTTCCACAACACTTCTTGAATTTCCTACCACTACCACAGGGACAGGGCTCGTTGCGTCCCACCTTTGGCCCCTCTTTCACCTGAGTCTTGGGCGACACCAGATCGCCATCAACGAAGTACCAGTTGCCCTTCTCGCGAAGAAAGCGGCTTCTCTCATGATGGTGGCGGGTCACTCCCTTCTCTTTGAATGTAGCAATAAATTCAACAACTCCCTGCTCATCGCCCTCCTCACCCTGCTCGGTTGAGACGATCTCAAGGCCGAGCCAATCGGAATTAGCCGCCCAGCGGCGGGTGGCTTCAGCATCATGATCCTTGCGGCCATCGGGGTGAATGGTCTGACTGAGAAAGTTGATATCAGCTTCAACAAAAGCGCAATAGCGCGCCCGCATCAACTGTTCAGCAGTAAGGGCGTTTTTTTCGCCGGAAAGGAGAGGTGCACAGCACTCATCAAAAACGTTATTAGAGCCACAGGGACAGAGAGACATCAGCAAACAACCTTCTATTTTCCATCCGCTGGAGGCGGAAACATTAAACAAAGAGAATCATTCTACCCCAGCAACGACGGATGCTGTAGCACGGCACTTGCTGAACGCTCCGTAAATAAGACATGAAATTCTTACTCATTTCATTCATTTAACATGCAATATCAAGTAGTTATAATCCCGACTTTTCACAAAAAAACTGTATTTATACCCCAAATGAGTGATGTTCTATCCCCTGAACTGGACTATATCTAAGGTTAGAAGCCAAGGATATGCTGCGTTTGCGGTGACCTAGGCTAAAAAGTTCAGGCGGTAAGCCTTAACGACACTGTAAAAAAGAAGTAGAAAGTTAATAATAAAAGCCGGAGTGGTGCCAGGGCTTGCCAAAGAGTTACAAATTGGCAGGAGTAGTATGATGGCTGACACAACCAACACAACCGGTGTCGTAGGTACAGGTGCAGAGCCTGCATTCGATCTTAAAATTACTGATCCGACGCAGCTGCAGTCGGTTATCTTTACCCAGGATCCGGAAAATCCGGCCAACCTGCTGGCCACTCTCCCGAGTGGCGAAACTCAAACATTTGCCGATTACCTGGTGCTCACCCAGGTAGGACTCCCCCCCACCTTAACCCTAACCGATGGTAGCGTCATCCCTGGCGAGGAGATCGTCGCCCTGGTCGATGAGATCAACTATGACCTGCTGGCACCCGCCGCAGGCCCCACCGGCCCTAGCGGCGCGGGTGGTGGTGCTGCCTTCACACCCTATGGAACAGGAGCTCTTGGTGATCAGCTTCTTCACGGTCCCTATGGACCTGATCCCGGTGGTCTGCCTGAATTCGACCGCCCTGATTATGAGCTTCACCTGGCTGAAGCCGATACCGACGGTACCGTCGTGGTTGAGGTTATTGATAGCGCTTCCGGCTATGTAGGCGCCGGCTATGAAGACGGCCAACCAAATCAGCATATTGGAGACTACTCCACAAGCGCTATGAAGATAGTGGTCACTATGGCACTCGGCAATGCTGATACCGAGAGAGTCGACCTGACACTGAGTGGTATTCCTGATGGGTCTGAACTCTATGTAGGCGGCACAACGCCGGGTGATCTGGTCACCATCACTGGTGGCACCTACGTTGTTGACCTTCAGGGGCTGACAGATGCAGAGCAGCTTGCCCTGCTCGACTCGATCTATCTGATCGGTCCAAAAGACAGCGATGTCGATTTCACACTCTATGCAGAAGCACGTTTCTCAGGCCCTTCAGGTGAACTCATCGTTCCCGTTGAAGCTCTCGTTGTTCTTGATGCCGTTGCCGAAGCCGCCGAAATTCAGCCTCCTATTGAGGAGGACTTCTTCTACAGCTACGACGAAGACAATGCGGCTGCTGCCGGCTACGGTGGAGATGATGGTGATGGCTACGGAGAAGAGGTTGATGGCGAGCCAATCTTTGGCATGGGATTCAGCGCGGAAACCACTGACACCGATGGCTCCGAGAATATCTCTCGAATCATACTCGATCCCCATGATGTAGGACTCGCTGCATCTGATGATCCTACCGCAATCAATATGCTGATCGATGGTCAGCTGATCACTGAGGGCGCCGTAGTACAGGTGCGCGCCGGATTCTTTGACGGCAGCACAGGTCTGGTGGACGCCGTTGCCGGTTTTGACGGCGAAGGCACCCTTACCCTTACCTTTGATCCTGCAGATCAGGTCCAGAACGTTGACCTGACAGAGGGTGGTGAATACGCAGGTCTTCAGGTTCGCCTACCCCAGCACTCTGATATGGATCTGAGCATAGACGCCACCGTCATTACCCGTGAGGCGGTGACCGACCCGACCCAAGAGATCACATTTGACAACAATGAGTCGGCCAAAACCGTTACTCTCATGCTCGATATTGAGGCAATGGCTGACAAGCCGACCGATGTTAGTATCGCATTGGCTGCCGGCAGTGAAATGAATGAGGACACCACAGGGGCACTCATTGTCAGTGCTACCTTCGGTGACTATATTGATGGCTCCGAGCTCCATGAGCTTTATGTCCAAAATCCACATCCAGAGGCCGGTGGCCTCACTGCTGACCCGGGTTCAGGCTGGGCGATCGTTGATGACAGCAGCAGCATCTACGACGGCTACTGGATGTACACTGTCGCCCCTGAAGACTATGGCGTAGGCGGTGGCGTTAATATCGATGGTTTGAACTTCACTCCACCTGCAGAATCCTACGACGATGTCGACCTGACGGTATACGCAGTGGCATATGACCATGACGACGGCAATCCCACGCCGACAGACGAGGCCTCTACCAAGGGAAGCGGCCATATACAGGTGGACTCCGTGCCCGACCTTCCCGACAGCGAACCAGGGATTGCGGATGAGACCGATATGGAACCGACGGTGAGCACTTCCGGTGTTATTACCGTTGACTTCGGACAGGTCTACGCTGATGAAGGTGCGGATTGGATCGGTGCCACAGTCAAAGGTGGTGATCTGTTCAGTGCCCAAGATCACAACGGCATTGATGTCACCGCTGATCTGAAGTCGGGTGGTGCGGCGGTCTCTGTCTACTTCAATACAGCAGACGGCAGCTACACCGGTTATACCGGTACCACAGCACCGGACAGCCTCGACTACAGTGCAGAGAGCACTATATTCACCCTGATATTCACTGGGGATGGTGGTACGCCCGGCACCTACGGTTATACCTTTGAGCTGATCAAACCGCTGGATCACTATGATCCAACTGATCCAGATGAGGATGTCACCTTTAACTTCGGCATAGTCGCAGTCGATGCAGATGCTGAGCCTGATCTGGATACGGGAACGCTCTCAATCCTGGTCGGTGATGACGCCCCTACAATTCTGCCTGCTCCTGAAGGGTCTCACTTTAACTTTGAAAGTGAGGTGGAACTCGGCCGTGGTGGAGGCAAGTGGGATCTCTTTAACCCGACATACAACGACTGGACAGTCGAGAAAGGCAACATCGAGATCCAGGACGGTGCCGTACTTCCAGGAACAGATGGTCCCCGTATCATTGAACTCGATGCCCACAAAGGCGGTACCACAAATACAGTGGTTACAACCGTTATCGATACCGGGGCCGAGGGCTACAACGGTCTTGTGGTCGATTTCTCATACTCACCGCGAGCTCACGGCAGAACCGATACCGGTGACACCAGCGCCTTCAAGATCTATCTTATCGACGCATCTGCCGATGCCTCGGCATGGGAACCTGATGGCACTGGAGGCTGGCAACCGACAGCAGGTACCCTGGTTTATGGTGAATATATCAACCCGGGTTCTGACACCGTAGGCTGGCAGAGTCTCAGCTTCGGAGCAGCCGTTCCTGATGGCGTAACCGAGATGAAGCTGGTACTCGTTGGCGCCGGTATTGATGACAGCTACGGCGCCCTGCTCGACAATATTAGTGTGAATCCAGGGAATGTTGTTGAAGAGGATCCCAGCCAGCCACTATTGATCAATGTACTTGAGATGGTGGACTTGGGTGCCGATGGTTTTGGTGCACTGATGCTGGTCGATGGCTCGGGTAATCGAGTCACCAGTCTGAGCCTGCCTGAAGGTGAAGCAGTGATTACCACCAATGGTGAAGGTAAAGTAGTAATCTCCTTCATGCCTTCACTCAACTACAACGGTTCACTGACCCTTGACTATGAAGTCACCGATTTCGACGGTGATCCGGTACAGGGGCAGGCCTATGTCGTTGTGACACCTGTCAATGATCCACCTGTGGCCGATGACGTACTGACAGTGGCAGAGTCCCACTTCGGTGGTGAAGTGCTGATGCTGGCAGACACTGACTTCAGAGGTATAGAGGAGATGCTTCCCAATGGGACGCTTTACTACAAGGTGTTCAATGTTGACAACTTTGTGGATGACGGCCTGTTTGAGGCATCCAGCCTGGGTGGTGCAGATATCGAAGACCCACTGCATGAGTTGACCTTCAACGTCAGAATCCTGCCGGATGAGGGTACACTTTATCGTTACAACAGCACAGACGGCTTGGTTGAGCTGGGAATCGGAGATGCCTTCACTTCCACTGACGAGGTGATATGGACGCTCAACGAATCACAGGTTCGTTATACCGAGGGAGGGGAGATAGTTGGTATTCCTGGAGATTGGGGTGATATCACTTTTACCTCCATGCCGAATGGTGAGGTGACCTATACCAGTGAAGGTGTAGGTATTAATGACCAAAAAACCACCGGTCGGCCTGCTGACTGGGATGGTGGCGATGCAAAGTATGGTGATGGTGAATTGCTATGGCAGCAAATCGATGATGGTGTAGAGAAGCTCTATATCGATATCCCAGACTCGATTTCTGCTTCAGTCAGCTTTGAGTGGTTGGCACCCGGCGAAGAGGTCAATATCAACTTCCACTACGAGCATGGATCATCACATACCATAACTGTCGATGGTACATCCGGTGTAGATACACAATCGTTCACTGCACCTGATGGGAAGATCATTGTAGCTATACAGGTCTGGTCTGGAACCAACGACAGTGAATTTATTGTCAGTGAGGTAGCCTACACTGTCAATGAAGGTGAAATGGAGCTCCCTGAGACCGTAGCGTTCACCTATGACGTTACTGACTCAGAAGGAGCTACCAGTGAGCCCGCCACTGCTGAAATCATCGTCGAAGCCGATGAAGTATCGAGTAATGACAACGACTACCTGATTGGCAACGACGGTGATGATGACCTTGCCGGAGGCCTGGGTAACGATTACCTGGTGGGCGGCGCAGGAGACGATGAGCTTGCCGGTGACGAAGGAGATGATCTGTTGGTAGGTGGTGAAGGTGACGATACCCTCAATGGTGGCATGGGCAGTGATAACCTCTATGGCGAAGAGGGTGCCGACACCTTCCTCTATACGGCTGGGCAGGTGGGACATGACACTCTCCACGACTTCATGCCGGGAGAGGGTGATGTCATCAACCTTGATGTCCTGTTCGACAGCCTCAATATTGATACCGCAGATCGAGGGGTGGAAGCCACACTGGACAGTGGCAATACGATACTGAAGGTTGGTACATACGATGGAGGCGGAGTCTTCACCGATGCCACCTCCGGTACCTTCTCAATCACCCTGGATGGCATCGAACTGAGTGATCTTGATCTGGAAGAGTTGATCGGCTCCGGTCACATCATCAGCGACGAGAGCTGATAGACCGACAACCTAAAGGGAGGTAATGGAGAGGGGGCGCCAATAGCGCCCCCTCTTCTATTTCTATATAGTTAGAGTCTATAAACACTCACCAATGAGATGCTTTTTGAACAGAATCAGAAAATACAATTTCCCATTTTCCAGGTGAAGCATCCGCCAGTTCGGGTACTGTACGCAGACAGAATCTACTCCATTATAGGTAGCACCAATTACATCTTTGTTGGTAATGATTTATCAATAAGATCCAACCATCATGTGTGGAACTACTTTTCTCACCTACAGACAATGAATTTACCTTATGTTGTGGAACATCATGATGCATGCCCTAATGGGCTGGCTTGGACTCAACTACTTCGTTTTTACCAGTGATGGTATCGGAATGGCAGTTCTGGTGGTCTGTATTACACAGGCTGTAGATCAGATACGGATACGCAAGCAAAAATGGCAGGAGATCGAAGCACTCCCTGCCAAAGAACAAAATGCCGCCAAGCAGAAACTAACAGAATCCATCAATAAAATGATGGCGATGATCTATGTCCAGAGCGTTATTCTTTACAGTGTGCTCGTTCTGTTTACCGCTCATGCGGCGAGAACCTATGGCTGGATGTAACCCATTATGAGAACTGAACAATATTTCTATCGCCTCAACGCCTTTACACGGCGCGATAATGAAGTTTCACTAATTAACAAAGACAACCTAAGTGAAACGGTCTCTGTTGAACCCTGGATGGGAACAGTTATTGCGCTTGCAGATGGGCAGCATACCATTGCAGAACTTATCAGCTATCTTGCCGGCAGTTATGAAGGCGATGCGCCCGATACTCTAGAAAACACCATCGGTTCGGTTATTGAGCGCTTGGTTGAGTCAGAGATCATACAACTCTCAGACAGCACCGTTGAACTGCCATATCATCTTTCACGCGCACTAGAGGAACTTGACCCGGCAATTGCAAAACCGCTGCTCGATGAGGACGGCTACAAGCAGACAGAAACAGCAACGGGTAACAGCATCAATACTCACTAGGTACTACGAATTAGCTGCCACAGAAGCAGCATATTCTGACAATAAAACCAGAATCACAACCTGTTAAGAAATTGCTTAGGGCAATTCTAACTCTATATTTTTCTCATATCAGACTTTTAATTATGGAAACTGATCTTGAAAATAAACCGTGGCTGAAGCAACTCTACCCAGGTTATTTCTCCCTGACGATGGCTACCGGTATTATTGCGATCGCGCTGGATATGCAGGATTTTCAGGCTTTGTCACAAATATTTGGGGCTTTTACCCTGATCTCCTGGTCTCTTCTGTTTATTCTCTACACATGGCGCTTGTCAATCTATCCGAAAGAGGTGATCGAAAACCTTCTTAATCCACGCACTACATTCATCTTCTTTACCTTTGTAGCAGCCACCAATATCAGCGGTTTACTACTGTATCAAAGCGGATTTCTGATGCTGGCGTTGGGCTGCTGGATAGTGGCCTTCTGTTTCTGGTCAGCCCTGCTGTATTTCTGTTTTGGGGTACTCTGTTTTGCCCATGCTGACAGAAACATCAATGTGGTACACGGTGGCTGGCTCATTCTGATCGTCGGTACTCAGTCACTGGTGCTGTTGGGCTCAAAAATAGCAGGTGATCTTGGTCAGTTTTCAGGATATATGATGGTCGAGATCTATATGCTTTGGGGGCTTGGACTGATTTTCTACGCCATCTTCGTCACTCTCTTCTGCTACAGGATTTTCTTCCTGCACATGGAGTTAAATGACTACTCGCCTCTCATGTGGGTCATTATGGGAGCGGCGGCAATCAGTACCAATGCCGGTAGTAGTCTGCTGCTCACAGACCCAACAATGCCGGTACTGGTATCCCTTAATCCGGTTGTCCGTTTGCTGTCGATTATGATCTGGACATGGGCCACGTGGTGGATACCACTACTAATCATTTTTGGCCTGTGGAAACACGGTTATCGTAAGGTACCTATGGCCTACGAACCAATGCAATGGAGTATCGTATTCCCACTTGGTATGTATGCCGTCGCAACCTACAAACTGGCATTGGCAGCAGAATTCACACCATTACTTTTCTTATCTGAAGCTATGCTCGGAGTTGCGGTTATTGCCTGGTTGGTGGTAATGGCCGCCTTGATCCGAAGCTTATTACTCGGGTGGAAGGAATCGCATAGTTGATAGGTTGAGGCTGGTAACAGATACCACTTAATAGCTACTAAAATAGTAATTATTCAGCATAATGTCGTAACTGTTCAGATTGCCCCTGTGCGACTCCAGGACAAGATGAAAAATATGAGTTTACAAGTGTGAATTATGATTTTTCAACGCAGTCATGGAGACCCATGGAGCTGAGCTGAATAGTTACCTGAAACAGAAGATCAAAACGTGTATCTATTCCTGTTCATATCCTATCTGCTTCTCTTTCAAAGAAGTCCTTTGACAGGAACACCATCCTGTTTCTCTTCACGCGAGTAGATCTCATCCATATTCTGTACCAGACCAGTTACCAGCTCATCCTCGACAGCATCACGTACATCAACGATAACCACATCTACATTCATGGTCACCCCTGAGAGTGGATGATTGGCATCAACAGTTATCTGATCTTCACTCACCGCCGTTACAGTTATAGGTTGCCGCCGTCCATCTTTTTTAGCGGCAAACGTCATCCCGACACATATATCCCCTTCAGCCTCAAAATGACTTCTAGGAATCTCGCGTACCAGTGTGTCGTCACGTTCACCATAGCCCTGTTTTGGCTCCAGAGTGAAGGTTAGCCTATCACCGGTACATCTTCCCTCGATCTGTTCTTCCAAAGCAGGAAATACAGTTTGACGCCCCTGAATAAATGATAGTGGCTCACTGTCATCACTGGTGTCGATGAGGTTTCCTTCCACATCGATCATTCTATACTCTAGAGTAACAACTTTATCTTTAGAAACCTGCATCGCACACCTAAATATGTTGGGTTAAGAGAGCTTTAGTGCTCCCCTTTAGTTTTACGTATTCCGGCCATACGGTTGCCCTGTTTCTGTGGACCGCCCTTGGGAAAAATATCATGCAGGTAATGGTTGTTACCGCGTTCTTTTCCCCAAGCTTTTTTGAAATGCTTAATCATATCCCGCACCTGAGCCTGTACCCGATTTCTCTCATAGGCTTCACGAATGAAATAGATTACATCCCAATGGTCTTGGGTAAGTTCCAGTGACTCCTTTTTAGCCAAAGCAAGAGCATACTCCTCTGACCAATCATCCATGTTTTGGATATATCCTTCCTGGTCCGTAGCCACTTGGCGGCCGTTAACGTCGACATATTCAATGCGCGTAGCGTAAGGATTTGTACTCATAATATCTACCTTCTGAAACAGGACGGGAGCATACTGCTCCCGTCCATTACTACTTACCGTGACCTAAATCAATTCATGTAACCCTTCTTTACACGAACGATCTGATATGCGCGCCCAAGGTAGGTTATGGGCACACTCCAGACATGAACGAGTCGGGTGAATGGAAAGATCAGGAACACTGACATACCGAAGAGCATGTGGATTTTGAAGATCGGTGAGACACCTGCGATCAGACTGGGATCCACACTCAGGGTAGCGATGCTTTTGACGTAGTCGGCGAGTGCAAGCATCTGCGATACATCACCGTGGGAGGCGTGGCCCATAGAGACAAACACTGTCGTTAGCCCCAGGGTTACAGTGACCATAATCCAACCGATAACAAAGGTATCCCTCTTACGGCTGGTAGCCTTGACGCGGGGTTCACTGATCCGGCGCAAAAACAGCATAGCTGCACCAGCCAGGCACATGAGGCCAAAAACACCACCTGCATAGACAGCGAGATACTGATGCGAAACATCAGAGACGCCCAGTGCCAGGAACCAGCTATGTGGCATCAGCATACCGACAAAATGCCCCATAAAGATACCGATGATACCCACATGGAACAGATTACTCGCCAGCCACATTCCCTTGTTGCTCAGCAGTTGACTGGAATCTGATTTCCAAGTGTACTGCTCACGGTCGAAACGGATCCAGCTTCCAAGTAGGAAGATAGTACCTGCCAGATAGGGGTAAGCCCCGAAAACAATATCATGTAATGTCATTACTATTCTCTCCTCATGCTGCCTGAGCTAAATGACCGCGGTCTTCGACAATCCGAAGCAGCTTTGCATAGGGGCTTTCAGCCTTTTCAAGATTTTCAGCCAATACTTTAAGCACTTTGGCTGCATCACCCAAAAAGACCCTGGCCTGCATATCATCGAGCGTGGACACATATTCCAGAATCAGGGGCAGGTAGTCAGGAATTTCACCTTCCTCCAGCTCCAGTCCGGCACCCTTGTAGTACTCAGACAGGTCAATAAGTGCCGGTCCACGCCCACGATCATCACCAAAAAGATGATGAGTCAGATGCAGGTCATGCTCCGGCGTCATATCGAAGGTTTGCACGTAGTCACTCTGTATACCCGTCAGATCATGTATATTCAGCCACGAGATGAATTCCATCAATGCACCACGCTCCTGCTCGCTGATCTCTGTATCCTCTTTAAGCATATCGATAATGCCCGAAAGATTTTCCATCAACTCCGCGTTGGGGTAGTCCAGTAGACGTGCCATTATTTTGTATATACGCATGGTTATGTCTCCCGTTTAAGTTTTCTTACGGGGCTGGACGCCCTGGGGGTTATAAGTACGCTTGCGTGGTGTCGGGAAGAGAGTGAAACCCTTTCCGCCCTCACTGTCTTGCGAGCTTGTGTTACCCGGACCGAAACCACTCTGTCCCTGCATGGCATACGGATCTTCGCTTATTATCTCGTCATGAGCCGTCGGAATCACAAAGCGATCACGATAGTTGGCGATACCAAGCATCTGATACATCTCTTCAGCTTGATCCTCGGTCATGCCTACTGAATCAAGAGCTGCGTTGTTGGCCTCACCCTTTATCGCTTTCATGCGCTGATTGCTGCGCATTGCCAGCAGACGATTCAGTGCACTGATGATCGGAGCCTCATCACCCGCAGTCAACAGATTGGCCAGATATTGTGCCGGGAAGCGCAATGCACTTGCCTTTGGAATTACACCATCGGCCTCTGTCGGCAGGTTGCCCTGGTCAAGCTGGCTTTGAACCGGTGACAGTGGCGGTACGTACCACATCATTGGCAAAGTGCGGAACTCAGGATGGATTGGGAAGGCTATTTTCCACTCCACTGCCATTTTATAGACAGGAGAGTTCTTGGCTGCATCCAGCCACTGCTGTGAAATACCCTCTTCCAGAGCCTGGGCGATAACTTCCGGATCGTTAGGATCAAGGTACATATCGAGCTGTGACTCATAGAGCCCCTTCTCATTTTCAGTACCTGCCGCATCACTGATCTTGTCTGCATCGTACAAAACAACACCCATGTAACGGATACGACCCACACAGGACTCAGCACAAGCGGTAGGCATACCCGACTCGATGCGCGGGTAACAGAGAATACACTTCTCTGATTTACCGGATTCCCAGTTATAGTAGATCTTCTTGTAAGGACATCCGCTAACGCACATGCGCCAGCCGCGGCACTTATCCTGATCGATCAGAACCGCTCCATCCTCATCACGCTTGTAGATCGCACCTGAAGGGCAGCTGGCAACACAAGCCGGATTCAGGCAGTGGTTACACAGGCGAGGCAGGTACATATGGAAAGTTTTCTCAAACTCCTTGTACATCTGCTTCTGGATGCCTTCAAAGTTCTTATCCTTGGCACGATCTTCAAATGCACCCGCAAGATCATCTTCCCAGTTGGGTCCCCAATGAATCTTCTCCATCCGCTCGCCGGTAATCTGGGAGTGCGGACGTGCTGTAGGCGCAGCCTCTGAGAGGGGCTTGTTCTGCAGTTTTGCATAGTCAAAATCAAACGGCTCGTAGTAGTCGTCGATTTCAGGCATATCGGGATTGGCAAAGATGTTCAGCAGTTTGCTCAAACGCCCACCGGCCTTAAGCTCCAACTGACCATTTTTCTTGGTCCAGCCACCGTTCCATATATCCTGGTCCTCCCACTGCTTGGGGAAACCGATACCCGGTTTACTCTCTACATTGTTAAACCAGGCATACTCGACACCTTTACGGTTGGTCCAGATGTTCTTGCATGTCACTGAACAAGTGTGACAACCGATGCACTTGTCCAGGTTCAGGACCATTGCAATTTGTGCACGTATTTTCATGTTTTGTTCCTCACAATTCTTTCCACCGTGATGCAGAGTGGTATCTTGTTCCACTCTGCATCAGTACGATCAACTCACTCAGTTATTAATCCCTGGGGGATTGAGCTGTGCTTCACGTTCCGGTGTCAGATCACGTTCCAACCAATCCACATCGGCATCTTCGATCTTGTGAACGATAACGTTTTCATCACGTTGACTGCCGACCGTACCGTAGTAGTTGAACGCATATGAGAGCTGAGCATAGCCACCAATCATATTGGTAGGTTTCATGATCACCTTGGTCACACTGTTGAGAATACCGCCACGTTTTCCGGTGGTGTTGGAACCGGGAACGTTAACGTTCTTCTCCTGTGCGTGATACATGATTGCCATGCCCTCAGGCACACGCTGGCTCACTACAACCCTGGCCACTGTTGCACCATTGGCATTAACCGCCTCCACCCAATCGTTGTCCTTGATACCGATACTCTTGGCTTCATCTTCATTGAGCCAGAAGTAAGGGCCTCCACGGAACAGGGTCAGCATGCGCAGATTGTCCTGGTACGAGGAGTGGATGCCCCACTTGGAGTGCGGGGTGATCCAGTTGAGAGTAAGGGTTTTCTTACTCTGTAGCTTGGCGGCCAGCTCTTTAGGCAGATTCTTGTGCGCTCCCAGATCCTGGGGCGGACGATAGCAACATAGACCTTCACCAAAATCCAACATCCATTCATGATCCAGGTAGAAGGATGCACGACCGGTCAGGGTACGGAATGGAATGCGCTCATGAATATTGGTGTAACAGGCGTTGTAGCTCACCTCTTCTGACTCAATACCAGACCAGGTAGGTGCGGTAATGATCTTGCGAGGCTGAGCAACGATATCGTGATAACGAATCTTCTCCTCATGCCGACCGGCATAGAGATGACTGTGATCGATACCGGTCTTCTTGCTCAACGCATGCCAGGATTTGTGTGCCACCTCGCCATTGGTTTCTGGTGCCATCTGCAGAACGGTGTCACACACAGCAACATCATCCTTCAGTTGTGGGCGGCCCTTTGAAATACCCTCTTCCTTGATAACCCCGTTGAGCACACCAAGCTGCTCAATCTCAAGATCGGTATTCCAATCAAGTCCCTTGATGTTGTTACCCAACTTATTCATCAGAGGCCCAACCGAGGTGAACTTCTTATAGGTGTTGGGATAATCACGTTCAACAACCTTGAATATCGGTGCTGTCTTACCTGGAATCAGGTCGCATTCGCCCCTCTTCCAGTCCTTCACCTCACCGAAGGGCTGCGCCATTGCCATTGGCGTATCGTGCTGCATCGGCAGAGAGACTACATCCTTCACGGTACCGAGATGCCCCTCAGCCAGTTCAGAGAACTTCTTGGCGATTGTCTGGAAGATCTGCCAATCAGACTTGGACTCGAATGCCGGATCTACCGCTTTGCCTAATGGATGAACAAAGGGGTGCATATCGGTGGTGTTCAGATCAGCCTTCTCATACCAGGTGGCTGTAGGCAGAATAATGTCGGAGTAAGCACCGGTGGAATTCAGGCGGAAGTTGATATCCACCATCAGATCCAACTTGCCGACCGGTGACTTCTCGCGCCACTTGATCTCTTTGGAGTTCTTACCTTCAACACCCTCCTGCATAACGCCGTTCTGGGCGCCCATAAGGTGCTTCAGGAAGTACTCGTGACCCTTCGCTGAACAACCCAACAGGTTGGCTCGCCAGACGAACAGGTTACGCGGATGATTCTCCTCGGCGTCGATATCCTCTACCGCGAAGCTCATATCACCGCTCTTGAGCTGCTCAGCCATGTACTGGGAGACACCCGCCTCATCAGTAGCACCTGCGGCTTCAGCATCCTTGACAATATCCAATGGATTCTTGTTGAAGTGAGGCGCGGATGGCAACCAACCCAAGCGCTGCGAGACCACATTGTAGTCAGCCAACTGATAACCCCGATATTTGGCCTTTGCAGTAGAGCCAAGCACATCATCGGCAGCCACTTTCTCATAGCGCCACTGATCGGTATGGAAATACCAGTAGGTGGTACTGTTCATGTGGCGCGGTGGACGATGCCAATCAAGCGCGAAGGCGATAGGTGCCCAACCCGCTTGAGGACGCAGTTTCTCCTGACCCACATAATGGGCCCAACCACCGCCGCTCTGTCCAACACAACCACAGATATGCAGCATGTTCATGATGCTGCGGTAACCCATATCGTTGTGATACCAGTGGTTGATCGCAGCACCCATGATCACCATGGACTTACCCCTGGTCTCAGAGGCATTTTGTGCAAACTCACGACCGGTACGCTCCAGATCGGCACGCTTGATACCGGTCACCTTCTCGCCCCATGCGGGGGTGTAAGGTACGGTCTCATCATCGTAAGAGGTTGCCAGGTTATCACCCAGGCCCCTATCGATACCGTACTGCGCCACCTGCAGGTCGAATACGGAACAGACCAGCGCATCTTCACCGGAGGCAAGCTTCAGCTTACGTACCGGGATGTTACGCACTAGGGTGTCACCGTCATCTGGGTTAAAGTGCGGGAAGGCCACCGCAACCACATCATCTTTATTATCTATGCAGGTGAGTTCCGCTTCGATATCAGACTGATCTGCGGCATTCTTCTCCAGCAGGTTCCATTTACCCTCTTCACCCCAGCGAAAACCGAGGGAACCGTTGGGCACGACAAACGCACTGCTCTTAGAGTCGTAAACAACCGTCTTCCACTCTGGGTTGTTGCTCTCACCCATGTTGTTGTCGAAGTCAGAAGCTCGCAGGAAACGATCCGAAACATAACGATCGCCGTCTTTACGCAGCATCAACTGCATCGGCATATCGGTATAGGTACGTGCGTACTCGGTAAAGTAAGGATCCTGCTTTTTGATATGGAACTCATTCAGTGCCACATGGCCCATACACATGAATGCAGCAGCGTCAGTACCCTGTTTAACCGGCATCCACAGATCAGCGAATTTCACGTACTCAGCATAATCCGGCGCCATGGAAACCACCTTGGTACCGTTGTAACGGGACTCAATGGCAAAATGGGCATCGGGAGTACGGGTCATCGGCAAGTTGGCGCCGGTGATAATCAGATACTTGGAGTTGTACCAGTCAGCAGCTTCAGGTACGTCTGTCTGCTCACCCCACACCTGAGGTGAAGCAGCAGGCAGATCACAGTACCAGTCGTAGAAAGAGCCGCAAGCACCACCAATCAGAGAGAGGTAGCGGGAGCCGGCGGCATAGCTGATCATTGACATCGCAGGAATGGGGGAGAAACCGTAGATACGGTCAGGGCCCCACTTTTTGATGGTGTAAATATTGGCGGCAGCGATGATTTCAGTCATCTCTTTCCAGTCAGCGCGTACAAAACCACCCAGACCACGAACAGCCGTATACTTCAGGCGCTTGGCAGGATCACTCTGTATCGCTTCCCAGGCGGCAACAGGATCTTTTCCTGAAGCACGCTCTTTGCGATACATATCAACCAGACGACCGCGAACCAGGGGGTACTTGATGCGGTGTGGGCTGTAGAGGTACCAGGAGAAAGAGGCACCACGCTGGCAACCGCGAGGCTCATGATTGGGCAGATCGGGGCGGGTTTCAGGATAATCTGTCTGCTGCATCTCGTAAGCGACAAGACCGTTCTTGACAAAGATCTTCCAGGAACAGCCACCGGTACAGTTTACACCGTGGGTAGAGCGCACGACTTTGTCATGGCGCCAGCGATTGCGGTAGGAATCTTCCCACTGTCGATCTTCATTGGTAACGATACCATGACCACCAGAGAAGGTGCTTTCGGTACGCTTAAAGTATTTCAATCTATCTAAAAAGTGACTCATTATGAGTTCTCCTTCGAGGCTCACTATAGTTGGCTATACAACACCTCATAAATGAGGTGGGACGGGTCTGCCTTTGCTCTGAGGGGGTAATCAGGGCATTTCGGGGGGGGTAATCAGGCAGCCCCGTCCACATTCATCAAATCTTTCGATTAAGGGTTCTTAATCTCAGCTTTTGGGCCGAGGTAGAACCACCAGTTCAAGACCAGGCAGACCGCATAAAAAACGGCAAATCCATACAAGGCATTCTCAGGCGTGGTTGCCTTGATCTGCTCACCAAAGATCTTGGGGATAAGGAAAGCACCGTAGGCGGCTACTGCTGATGTCCAACCCAAAGCCGGACCGGCCTGCTCTTTCGGGAATACCATGGCGATGGTACGGAAGGTAGAACCGTTACCGATGCCAGTGGCAGCAAACAGCAGCAGGAAAAGTACGAAGAAGGGTAGGAAGAACTCTTCAGGGGTAGCTGACTGATAAGCCCCTTTCAGGAAGTAAGCCACACCCATGGCTGAACCGATCATCACGATGGAGACATACTGAGTCACCTTGGCGCCACCCATCTTATCGGCCATCCAGCCACCGATCGGACGAATCAGCGCACCGATGAAGGGGCCCATCCAGGCGTACATCAGTGCAGATGGACCATTGGGGTTAGCGAGATCGTGGGTCATTAAACCAGCCACTTCGACATGCTGGAAGCCGAATACCACCTTGATAGCCAAGGCAAAACCGGCGGAGTAACCGATGAAGCTACCAAAGGTCATGGTGTAGATAATGCTCATCACCCAGGTGTGCTTATTACCGAAGATCTTGAACTGACGCTGCAGGTTGGGCTTGATATCGCCCGGAATCATCTTCATCAGCATGATGGTGGAGAAGAGGATACCGGCAATGACCGGCCACTTTGCCCAACTGGGTGCGCCCAGACCAGTAGGTGCCGGCAGAATGATGTAGAGGCCGACAGCGGCGGTAATAAAGGCGATCATCAACAGACCGGCAATCTTGGACATGGCGCCAAGAGGTGAACCGATGTGTGGAGAGACCTCTTCAGTACGGATGTTGTTCATACCAAACCAGCTGGCAAAGGCCAGAGGAATCAACAACAGCAGCCACACATACCCGGCATTGAAAATATAGGTCTCGGAGCCGGCGGGGATCTTACCGATCAGGGTACCGGAGGTGTTCTGCAGGATCATCGGCTCGCCGCCGAAGATACCAAAGGTCATCACCAGAGGGATCAGGATCTGCATGGTGGTCACACCCGCATTGCCCAGCCCCGCATTCAGGCCCAGCGCCAGTCCCTGCATCTTCTTCGGAAAGAAGAAGCTGATATTGGACATGGAAGAGGCAAAGTTACCGCCGCCAAAGCCTGAAAGAAAAGCTAGAACCTGGAACACCCACAGCGGAGTGTTCGGATCCTGCAACGCAAAGCCGGCACCAACCGCAGGTATCATCAACAGCGCCGTGGTAAAGAAGATGGTATTTCTACCACCGGCAATGCGTATGAAAAAGCTCGAGGGGATACGCAGTGTGGCACCGGTAAGACCGGCAATTGCCGCCAGTGTAAAGAGCTCCGCCTTTTCAAAAGGGAAGCCCAGATTGAGCATCTGTACCGTAATGATGCCCCAGTACAACCAAACCGCAAAGCCACACAGCAGACTGGGGATTGATATCCACAGATTGCGGTTGGCAATCGATTTACCGGTGGACTCCCAAAAACTTGAGTCCTCCGGATTCCAGGTTTTAATATCAGCCATTATTCTCTCCTACTAAAAGAAACGGTGCATGTCGTCATCGAGCATGATCTATTCAAGAACATCTACAGTTTTTGCCTGCAGCTGTCTGTTGCGGATTTTCTCCGCCTCTTTCTCTGCAGCCTCACGTGCTACAGAATATTTTTCTAGTAACTCCTCCAGTAAATCGGCCTGCTCCACCGCTGCACGAGCCGCCGCATAGGTCTCTGGATTCTCGTGGGCATTCACATAGGTATCGAGTGCATGGTCCTTGGCGACCTGCTGACTCTTGGTCTCATGCTCTTTGGCAAAGGTGTAGTGCATCCATATTAAAGAGACGCAGGTGGCACCGTAGAGCAGCATAAAGACAGCGCTGTTAACACCGGTAAGGTCAATCAGGGCGCCAAACATGATGGGCAATAGAAAGCCGCCCATACCACCGGCGAGGCCGACAATGCCGGAAGCGACACCTATATTTTCAGGATACTCATCTGAGAGGAACTTGAAGACAGATGCCTTGCCGAATCCCCAGGCGATGCCGACAACGAAAAGAAGTGCAGTAAATACCCAAACGTTGAGGCCGAGGCTAACGGAGGTTTCACCAGTGATGGTTTTGATAACCATCTCCGTTTGGGGGTAAGACATAATAAAGAGGCAGACCCAGGAGATCCACATCACCCACCAGGTCACCTTGTAGGCACCATACTTATCTGAGAACCAGCCACCGAGAGCACGAATCACACCGGAAGGAAGTACAAAGATAGCCGCCATCAGTGCCGCCGTGGTGAGATTAAAGCCATACTCGGAGATGAAGTACTTGGTCATCCACAGGGAGAGGCCGACAAAACCACCAAACACCAGGGAGTAGTACTGCATGTACTTCCATATTTTGGGGTCCCGCAGTAGCTTAAGCTGGTCAGCCAGAGTGACATGGGAACCTACTTTGTGCTCAGGCTTCTCGTAGGTGAACATCCAGAACAGCACGACGGTGACAAACATGGCGACTGCATACACCTTGGGCACCATCTCCCAGCCATAAGCCACAACGAGTGAGGGTGCGACAAACTTGGTTACGGCGGCACCGGCGTTGCCCGCACCAAAAATCCCCATGGCGAAGCCCTGCTTCTCTTTTGTGAACCAGCGTGCGGTATAAGCGATACCCACCGAGAAGGAAGAGCCGGCAATACCGACAAACAACCCCAGAACAAGGAACTGCCAATATTGGGTTGCTTCACCAATAAAGTAGAGTGGCAGGATGGTGCAACACATCAGGATAAAATAGACGATGCGCCCGCCGTATCTGTCGGTCCAGATACCGACGGGGAGACGTGCCAGTGAGCCGGTGAGGATAGGGGTGGCGACGAGAATACCGAACTGAGTCTGATTCAGCTCCAACAGCTCTTTGATCGGAATACCGATAATGGAGAACATCACCCACACTGCAAAGCAGGCAGTAAATGCAAATGTATTCATGGTGAGAACAGAGAGTTGCATTCGTCTGTTGCTGGCCATATTCCGTTCCTCTTATATTGTTGGTCAGCAGAACCTACGACAGTCAAAGCCCACACGCTATTGACCCAAATCAACCGAGGCAAGGCCATAATCACCTTGCTACCACTTTAGGTGTATGCCATCTACTCCCATCAACCCTTTGTTATATAGGTTTTTTTTGTGTATCTTGGACGCTACTGACAATGCAGCGAATACAACGTTGGAGCAGAAGGATTAACACCATAAAGTTGCGGGATGAGAAGCTGCTGAGAGCAGAATAAACACTGCTAATGTCGCATCGCTATTTGAGAGGTCAACCATGTTCGGTTTTTTGAACAGCTCCCTCCTTCTACGAGCCGGTTTGGCCATGGGAGTTGTCACAGCTCTTGCAATAGCCGGTATGGCGAGTGCGGTTTATATAACGCGTATAACCCATGGCGAGGCCGGTGCTGTGAATATGGCCGGCAGTCTGCGCATGCAGTCCTACCGTTTAACGGCCACTCTGGAAGCCGCACATCCGCCTTGGATAGACCGCCTCGATGATGTCTCATTACTAATAGAAGAATTTGAACAGCGGCTCAACAGCCCAAAGTTGGCAGACGTAGTATCAGATACAGACCGTGCATCACTACAGACGGCATACCGTCAAATAAAAATTGACTGGAAGCAAACCATGCTTCCTCTGATTAATGAGTACGTTCATCAGGTCAGGGAGCCTTTTCCACAAGCGACCATCCGCCAAACCGCCCTTACCTTCCGTGTCGCGGTGGATAGTTTTGTCTCCGATATCGATCAGATGGTGCGTTTACTGGAGGAGGATGCCGAGTCAAAAATCCATCTACTGGGGCTGATGCAGAGCATAAGTCTGATGTTCACATTGACAGTGGCGGTTATCACGCTCTACCTGCTTCATACCGATGTACTCAGCCCGATGCGTGACCTACTGCAGTCCGCAGAGCGCGCTGGACGAGGAGACTTCAGTGTAAGAGTAGGACATACCGGAACGGATGAACTGGGTCGTCTTGGCCAGACGTTTAATACCATGACCGAAGAGATCTCTAAAATGTATGGAGATCTTGAGCGACGGGTCGCGGAAAAAACCAAGGAGTTAACCCGTCGTAACCGTTCGCTGGAACTCCTCTATGATGCATCTCAACATCTCTCTCAGGCAGCTGTCTCTGAAACCACTTACTTAGAGCTGCTGGAAGAGATTGGCAGTGTAGTTGAGAGTGAGGGAATAAAGCTCTGTTTAAGTGATGATGAGAAAGAGCTTGCCCATGCAGTTGCAGGCTGCGGCAGCTCACCCTTTATGTGCAAAACAGAAGCATGCGACGTCTGTCTCGGGAATGGGCTGACGCAACTGATCGACGGCACCGAGCATGGCGGTGGAGCAAATGTACTATCGATCCCAGTACGGGATCCAGAGAATCACTATGGCGTTCTTCTGGTGATACCGCAGGAGGGGAATATTTTACCACCGTGGCAAATCAAGCTACTTGAGACACTGGGTAAACATATCGGCATCTCGATCGGTGTTACCCGAAGAATTACACAGCGTCGCCGCCTGGCTCTGCTGGATGAACGCGGCGCTATTGCGCGTGAGCTTCACGACTCGTTGGCCCAATCACTCTCCTACCTGAAAATCCAGGTTACACGGTTGTCTGTGCTGCGGAAATCAGGTGCCGATGGCCAGCAGATTGATGAGGTTCAGTATGAGTTAAAGGATGGTCTCGACTCGGCTTACCTTCACCTACGTGAACTATTGACCACTTTCCGCTTGCAAATGAATGGCCGCGGCATGGCTGCAGCACTTTCCGAAACCGTTCGTGAGTTTAATGCCCGCAATGAAATTGAGATTGTACTTGATAACCAACTTAAACACTTTACTCTCAGCGTCAATCAGGAGATTCATCTTTTACAGATTGTGCGGGAATCCCTGGCCAATGTGGTACACCACTCCCAAGCAGATCAAGCAAGTGTAATCATCCAGCCATTGGATGATCACAAAGTTCAGGTCCGTATTGAAGATAACGGTATAGGTATACCATCTAATGCAGAACGCACACACCATTATGGGCTGGCGATAATGCACGAGCGAGCAAGCTCCCTTAACGGCGAGCTATTTATTCAAAACCGTCCTGAAGGAGGAACTTGTATCATGCTCATGTTCCGCCCCAATGGGTCAACACCGAATGTGGTGGAACATCAGGAGCAAGCAGTATCATGAGTGAGCAACAGGTTCAACGGATGATAGTGATTGACGATCACCCTCTTCTACGGAAAGGTCTACAGCAACTTGCCGACCTTAGTCCGGATATTGAGATTATCGGTGAAACAGACAACGGTGCCGAGGGTCTTTCTTTAGTACAAGAACTCTGCCCGGACCTGGTACTGCTTGATCTCAATATGCCCGGTATGAATGGATTGGAAACCCTGGCTGCACTAAAGAAGATGGATATTGAGACAAGGGTAGTTATCCTCACTGTATCAAACGCAGAAGAGGATATCGTGAGTGCACTGCGCAGTGGTGCTGACGGTTACCTTCTCAAAGACATGGATCCGGAGGATCTCCTAACCAAATTCCAAGAAGTGGCTGAAGGACGTGTTGTCATGTCGCCTAATATTGCCGAGTGTCTTGCTCGATCCATGCAAGCCACCGGGCGAAATGAGCAACAACAGAATGCACGCGAGCTAACCAGTCGTGAACATGAGATCCTGCTCCATATACGTGATGGCGAAAGCAATAAAATCATCGGCCGTAACCTCAATATTGCCGAGGCAACAGTAAAAGTTCACGTAAAAAATCTTCTAAAGAAGCTCAGCCTAAAATCTCGTGTCGAGGCTGCCGTTTGGGCGGTAAACAATAAGGACTTCCTTTAGCAACTGCGTTCAGCCACCGTGCAAGCGGTATTGTAAAAAATCACATGGAGTAGACCCACCTCTAGCGGGCCAATTTATACGTGGTTATAAGCATCAAACAAACAGCTCCATCCAGTTGATATCCATGAACTATTCCATCATAAAAATAAAATCCACTGGATAATCTATAATTGGTACCAGGCAGTTTAGAGGGATGTGTAGAGCAACTGATGTTGCCTGCTGAACGCACAGCCTGTCGAGAATGATGGCAGGCTGGTGGGCCATGCGTAAGTTTGGCAACAGTCTCTCCACTTAAGTTACATCAAATTTGCGCCCATATTTAAACTTGTCCACAAACCCTCTAATATAGATATTGTCTTTCCTAAAGCAAAAAACATTAACTCGGAAATGCTATGTTCTCACTATTTAAATCGCTCTTTGCTCCAAAACCTGTACTCTCCGGCAAGTTTACAGCACAAGAGCTAGACCACTGGGCTGATCTGGCGGTAGAGCGAATGGATCCTCGCCTGAAACTGATCAGCCGTTACAAGAAGCGATTACACCCGGCAGTGGAATGCGCACTGCTGCATATCAAAGAGTTGACTCGAGATATCCCCGGACCATTAGAGATTAGCCGCCAGACCTATGGTGCAGATCCCTGCGTACATACACTGTTTGGTTCCAATGAACAGCTGGAGCATCTATTCAGTCATAGTAGAGAGATCACTCAATATGCAAAACAGGTGCGATCGAAAGAGCAGACTCACTGCTATGCATTTATGATTATGGATCGTAAAGATAAACAGCGACTGGGCCATGCCTTAGTAGGACAACAGGTACAAAATGATGTAATGCAGAGGGTGGTCTACTTCAGTAATCACGCATTGGTCAAGCCATCGAACAATGAAGATGATGTACGTGATGAGCTATGTGAACACGTCTTCCAGCATCTTCTTACCGAGGCGATATTCAAGGTAGCCAATCACAAAGAGCAGCTTGCTGAACTCGATAGACAACTGGCTCATCTAAAGGCGGAGCTGAAAAAGCTCAAGGCTGAGATTGGTGGTATTGAGTTCCTTGGCACGTATGAGAGTGATGCCGGTGATCAAACGCCCTCGCTTGTTCAGCAATTGGAAGAGACAAAATTACAAAGGGATAAACTTGCCAGTGGCCTACAAACGCTCGATGACTATTTCGAGCTGTTGCTGAAGGTACTATCGCACCCTCATCACCACTGTGGCCTGGAGAATGAATCAGTCATACTCAATCGTTTCAATGTGGTACAGGACGATGATAGTGCTCGCGATGCCTGCACCCTTCCCTATGCGGAAATTCGCACTGGAGAGCTGCTCAAGGCAGGTATGATCATCAAATACCCTCTAGACGAACTGGTGGAAATCAGCCGTATTGCCATGAAAACAAAAAAACTATACCAGTAGTTATCGATCAGCCTGGTGTAATTTGCTGGATAGCGTTTATTTGCCAAGTGGCTATGCACAATAGTCCTGAAGCACCATCTTCATAGAAAAAAGTACACCTGTAGGAGCGAATTTATTCGCGATCAGGCGACCGGGCATGTTCTTCGCGAACAAGTTCGCTCCTACACCAGGTTCCCGGATTATTGTACACAGCCATTATCTGCTATCCGCTAACACTTTCAACCCGCGTCAAGCTAAACATCAGCAGGGTTCCAATCACCATAAACCCTGCGGCCATATAGAGCCCCTCCACATAGCTGCCACTGGAACGGGATAACCAGCCGGTGATCGCAGGTCCGATAATCTGGGCTACGCCATAAGAGAGCGTCATCTTGCCCATCATTTTGGCAGGCCGAGTGGGGTAATAGCGCCCCGCCATTGTTAAAACCAGGCTAACAACACCCACAAAGGTGACACCGAACAGGAAGGAACCTGCTACCGATGCCCATAGAGCGTTATCCAGTACCGGCAGTAAGATGCCCAAAATCTGCAATCCACTGGCCGACACCAGCGCTCTCAGCTCGCCAATGCGCCGGGCAATCAGATCCCAGATTATGCAGGCGGGGGCGGCACCTACCCCCATCATAAGAAATACCATTGCCCCCTTTCCCTCCAGCCCAGGCAACTGATCCACAATCGCAACGATAAAGGTGGTGCTTATTACATAGCCGATGCCGGCACAGAAATAGGCCGCCATAAACAGCTGCATAAATAGCCGGGAAGGCGGTCTATCCTGCATCGTTTCACCACTACGGGTTAGGCCGCTGGTATCCGGTGGTGGTAACCAACGCCAAGCAGGAATCAGAAATACAATTCCGGCCAGGGAAAAAAGAGCCCACTGTTCATGCCAATCCAACCAAGAGGACATCAACTCCACCGCCAGTGCACAAAAAGCGATTCCCAGCCCTATACCGGAGAAATGGATACCCAACTCACTACGGTGGTTATGTCGAATCAGCCAGTTCAGAATCAATCCCGATCCCAACAGCAAACCAGCGGCACTGGTTAAACCGGCCAAATAGCGCATCAGCGCCCAGATATAGATATCAGTGGTCAATCCCATGCCGATGGTGCTGAGTACAGCAACGACCAAACCCGCCCGGTAGAGGCGATCCTTTAGCACAAGATCACTGATCAACGAGGCAATCAAGGCTCCACTGAGGTACCCCATATAGTTGACCGCTGCCAGCCACCCCCCTTGATCCAGCCCCAATCCCGCCTGTTGCTGCATCAACGGCAGTATCGGTGTATAAGCAAAGCGTGCGATACCCATGGTGAGCATCAAACTCAGGATACCGGCACTGAGCACCCGTAGGCGCTCTATCTTGTCACTCATATCTATGATCTCTGTTTTACGTTAACGTAAAGGTAAATAATGTATTCTACCAACACAATCTAATATTTTGTGACCACTGTTCATTTTCGAGAGTGGTTATGATCACTTCTTGATGAAAGAAGTGCTGTAGGCAACATCGATAACAGACGATATCAGGGGTATATATCTTTAGTTGCATAACTAATTGATCGATCTCATGGTTTATTTCCCACCTACTTTGTCAAATGGTGCTTAAATTAGATTATATGGATCATCGGCGAGCGGACGTACCACCCCTAACCACAGGAAGTCTTTTCATGCGTAAAGTGGATAAAAAAATTTGGCTGCCACTTCTTTTCGGAGGTTTGCTCTGGTCAGGGTCACTACTTGGTGAAACAGAGGGCTTTTGGAATGACCCTGTATTTCAGAAGCAAGTGGATATATTCGGTGAGACGGAATCTGATTCTGGAGATACTTCCAACGATCCATGGGAGCAGAACAATAATGCCGCCCAAGACCAAAGAAGCGCTACCCCGACGCCTAGGCGGAGGGTGAATCCGGCAACATCCTACGCCACCTACAGTGGAGCCAAAACAACCATAGCAATTCTGGGATTTGAAAATAAGACTAAAGGGGTTTTTGGCAGTAATGAGCTCGGTGAAGGGCTCTCAGAGATGCTGAGTTCTGAATTACTCAGGACCAATCGTTTTATTCTGATCGAACGTGAAGCGCTCGGCGCTATCCTCAAGGAGCAGGAGCTGGGACAAACCGGATTGATGCGTAGGGGAAGTTCACCAAAAGTGGGTGGACTGGCAGGCGCCAAATTACTCATCAAAGGAGTGGTATCCGAGTTCCAGTACAAGGCGGGGGGTAAAAACATGGGATTGGCCTTCAAAGGCCTGGATTTCGGATCAAAGAGCTCGACCGCTCACGTGGGTATAGATATCAGGGTGATTGATGCAACCAGTGGCCAAGTTATCGCTTCAGAGCGTGCGTCTGCCGAAGCGGAGTCCAGCGGTTTTAATGTTGGCTTCTCCAAGGCGGGAGCACCATGGAAAATCAATGGCGGCAACTTTGAAAGAACCCCTCTGGGGGTGGCGACCCGCGATGCCATCAGGCAGGCTGTCCATTTTATTATCGAGCAGAGCAAAGGCATTGAGTGGACTGCAAGCGTAGTCAAAGCATCCGGTGAGCAGGTCTATATCAATCGGGGATCGACATCAAATATCAGAACCGGTGATCGGTTCGTAATCTACTCCAAGGGTGAGAGCCTGATCGATCCTGAAACCGGGCTGAATCTGGGTTCTGACGAAGAGTTTTCCGGTAGCCTGGTAATCACAGTGGTCAAACAGAAATACTCCATCGGAAGGATTGAACGCTCATCTAAAAGCTCAAATATCAAACGTGGTGATGTGGTAAAGAGAGACTGACAGGATACCTATGTATCGATTTCTCTCGTAGAGATCGCCAAGAGTGCCGGAAATTTTACTTCACGAGTGGCGAGTTACTACCTCCCACATTCTTCCAGTGTACACTGCCGTGAAGCAGAATATCCACGCGCCCATCCCCGTCACCGTCGCCCATAGTGCGCCCACCTGAACCCCAGCAGATATGGGGACCACCCAAACTGCAGCCAACACGTTTCCAGACAGCACCATAGGTGCTTGTCACATCACCGGTTGAGTAGGTGCCAACACCGCTGCTGGTTGAACTTGGATTGGTATCACAAGCACCACTGCTCTTACTGCAACGCCATGTTGAGCAACTATTGGTCACCCATGTGATCGCCTCCTGTTCGCTGGCAAAACCCGATGACATGGAGATGTGATTGCTGGAGCTGAAGCTTTTGGTTACAACAATCTTGCCATCCCCTCTATTACAGGCCGCACTGTACTGGCCACCACTACCCGAGCTAGAGCCTCCACTTGTCGATGAGGTTGTGGTGGAACCTGTACCGCTACTTCCACCACTCTGCCCAGTCGTTCCGGCAGTACCCGTGCTAGATACCTGAGGACCACTGGTTATGAAGTTATCCCAGTCGTCACCCGCCTGTTGTCCAGGTGTGGTTGATGTGCCTGTCGATCCGGTAGTGCCCGCTGTAGTTGTGCCGGTGGTACCACCGGCGCTGGAGCCTTCTGTGCCGGTTCCCATTGAGGTTGTACCGGGATCAGTGTAACCGCTACCAATCTGCTGGCCGGCTTGCCCCCCTTGTGGCCTCCCACCCGATTGGCTCCCATCGCCCGGGACACCCGTCTGGAATTGGCTACCGCTCTGTCCAGACTCTGCAACCTGCTGCCCCGTCGGCCCTGATCCCATACCGGGATCTGTGGATGCGTCGAAATCATCAAAATCATCTCCGCCACCGGAATCGCCACCACTACTGTCTCCGGTGTTTTGCTGACCACCATTACCCTGCCCTGAATTATCTCCGTTGCTTTGCCCCCCACCACTGCCCTGACCCGAATTACCTCCCAGATTGCCATTGGACTGTTGCCCGTTACCTGTCTGCTGCCCCCCTCCTTGAGCCCCAGAGAGACAGCTTGCAGCAGCTTGAGGGAGCCCCGCACCAGCCCCAACGGAGATGAGCGCGCCGGTATAGGCGGCTTCAGCTCTCGCTACAGCATCATCTGGAACACTGTAGGGGCAATCGATACTCGCCTCCGGTAGCTTGGTGCTTGCCGCCGCCTCCATAGTTATGGCGTTATTTGCAGCCACCCTGGCGCCTTGCACATCACCCGCACTGGTATCTGCAACAGAATTGGCGATGGCTTGAGCGCGGGAGAGCAGACCCGTGAAGCGATTCTTCAGCTGTTTTCTATCCTCGGGCACACCCTTGGCCACTCTATCGATTGAGCCGACAAGGCTATTTGCTGCCGTTTTAAATGCCGCATGATTAGTGGTTGCCGTTTTCGCTGCCTGCACCGCCAGGCTTGATGCCGTTTCAGCATTCGTAGCGTCTGTTTTCATCTCTGCGAGTAGAGATCTTGCTGCGGCAATTTTCTGATTGGCAGCTTGGATCTTGGCCAATCCTGCTTGCACACGGTCGGCTGCCACTGATGCTTTGGCAGTCTGTAAACCGACTCCCGCCGCCAGTTTTTCCGACAAGCTGTAGAGTTCACTTATCTTATTGGCAGTTGTGGCATCCTTACAGTTTGCCGCCATGGCTTGACCACCTGCAATACCTCTCTGAACCTGTGCTTCGTAGCGTTCAGCATTGTCTGCAGCTGTGTTTGCAATCTGAACAGAAGCCATTACTTCGGCGCAGACACTTTTCATCGCCCCATAGAGCCCTGCAGCAGCATTAACCTGTGCCGTAGAAGCAGCCACTTTGGCAGCGAAACTTTTGGCTCTCTCGGCCTCGGTCCTTACCTTATCCATATCACCTTTGACACTGTTTGCCTTGGCTTGAAGCACCGCCAGACGTGCCTCTTGTTGGTTATAGGCTTGCTGCATTTGCTGAACATTCTGGGGGACTTTCTGGGTCTTGACCGTGCCTTCTACGGGAGCAAGAGGGTGCTTAACCATTTCGCCGGTCATCTTGTCCGCAAACTTATCAAGCGCGGCATCCACCGCCATTCCCGATCTCACACCAAGGTTTCCAAGCTGACCTTTCAGGGTTTTATTACCCTTGATAGCACCTAGAATGGCATTTTTTATCTGCGCCTTAGTGGCATTCTTAGGGATATCAATAAGGCCCTGGGCCAACGCCTCTGTATTCTTTGCAACCCAGCTGGCTGCATCCTGTAGTGCTTGGCGTGTATCCGGATTGGAGGCGATCTCCGCAGCCTCATAGATGCGCTGAGTGGCCGGACTGAACTTCCCGCCGACGGATTTAACGAATCCCTGCAGTTGATTCAGCCGTCGCAACTGATCTGCCTGTGATGTTTCAAGTCTCTCAGGATCGTCTTCAATACCCTCTCGGTAGGAGGTAAATCCTCCCGCCGCATCAAGTCCCTTCTCCACGGTCCCCTGGGCGCTCTTGCGCCATTTATCTATATACTTTTCTTTGAATTTACCCTGTTTGATGGCAACCATTGGCTCAAAGACAGCATGGGCAGCACTATATGCCTTTCCTCCTGCCCAGCTCGCACCGCGCCAGACTGCGTAGGTACCTTCACCAATCTGGCGACCGGCCCAATCCAAGGGAGTCTCCGAGCTGGTACCGTAGGGATCAACATAGTCCAGAGGTGCATTCAGCGCGTAAAGGTAGGGATTAAAAGAGAGCGGCTTTTCAAGTTCGCCATCCTCCGGGTCAATGGAGATAAAACGCTTCAGTGATGGAGCGTAGTAGCGAGCCCGCATGTAGTAAAATCCGGTCTCTACATCATAATCACGACTGCGGTAGCCAAGACCCACCCGCGCGAGCCACTCGGGGTTGCCCTCCAGCAGTTCGCCCCAGGGACCGAAGCGGAAGGTTGCTATCAGCCTGCCTGACATATCAATAAGCCAACGGATATCGCCCAGGCCATCCTGCACTGGAAAGTAGGTATCACCCTCAATATTGATGGCCAATACCTCATCCACACGCTGTCCATAGAAAAATTGACGAGAGATATGGCCGTGTTCGTCGGTCTGGAACAGTACATGGTCATCAAGCCAGAAGTAGTTGGTTTGATTGCCGTTTATACTCTTGCCGATGCGTCGCCCTAGGGCATCATACATGTAGCTGACATCACCAAAAGGACTGCCTTTGACAGCAACCAGCCGGTTCATCGCATCCCACTGATATTTAATTCTGTTGTCGCCACTGCGGCGCTCAAGATTGCCGTCAGCATCATAGACAAATGACTCATTCCGGCCTTTGGTCAGACGATTGAGAGAGTCATACTCAAATTGTGCGTTTGCAGCACTCAGTAAATTGCCCTGCAAATCATAGCGATAGATTTCGGGATTGTTGGAGGCTGGGTTGAATTGACTAAGCTGACCACGGTCATCTCGTTGGACCTGCCACCTATTTTTCTCTGCCAGAACCCGCCCATAAGCATCGAATTTGTAGTGAATTTGATCAAGCACGGTGCCATCTGCACTTTTAAGGGTAATACCATCCGTGCGGCCTGATCTGTCTCGTGCATACTCAATACGTACACCATTGGGCAGTTTGGTGAGTGTGCGCTTGCCGTTGTGATTTTCGAACTGGATATTCTCGCCGCCGGGCAGCAGAATCGATTTAAGCAGACCACTGGGCTCATGTTGGTACTGCGTGGTAGTGCCACCGTAACTGATACGGCTGATGCGGTCATCGTTAGCGAACTGAATCGCTACCGGTGATGAAAAACGTTTGTCGTTGATAGAAACAGGATTACCGTACTGATTCCGTTCTGTAGTCTGCTCTGCCGTTGGTGAGGTGATGCGTCTGGTTTTTCCACCTGGGCCGTAGGCTAGATCAGCATATGTGCTGTCATCAGCTACAACATGGATGAGACGGTCCGCCTGATCGTATTCGTAGGCTATCTTTTGTCCACGACCATTGCGTACTTCTGAGATACGCCCGAGCTTATCGTAGCTGAAAGTCTTCCGGGTAGCCCCCAGGTCCTTTAGCTCCAATAAACCTTTTCTGTTGTACCAGAACTGTGATGCCGTGCTATTTCCGAGCTGATACCCCGCCAGCTTTCCACTCTGATCATATTGAAACTTCACTAATCCATCACTACCCTCTTGAATCTCTAAGAGCCGACTTTTATCGTCCCACTTGTAGCGCCGTTCAACCCCCTCATGTTCAACACTTTTCAACTCGCCTGCTGGATGGTAGTTGTATTGGGTAAAGGTTGTGCCATTGACGTTGACCGATTCCAGACGATTATCAGGACGATGTTTGAGATCCGTAGTAACAACGCCTTTTGTTATACGCTCCAGCCTACCCTGTTTGTCATACTGGTTTGTAAGTGGTTGTTTATCGGAACCTATCGATTCGCCCAAGTGCCCCTTGGTCGAGTAGCTATAACTTTCAGTACCTCCAGCCGGATTCTGTTTTGCGGATAAACGCCCTTGCCCATCGTAGCTTTTTCGACTTTCACGGTTGCCGTCTTTACTGGAGACAACCCTTCCTTCCTCATCATATTTAATAACTGTAATCAGGCCGGTAGGTCCGACGATCTGCTCAGACCCCTGCTTGCCGTTGGTGATCTTTGTAATGGCGCCATCAGCTTCGATAATCTCCGTCAGCCTGAGTCTGTTGTCATACTTGTAGCGCTCACTTCTGCCACTGGAATCACTGATCTCAGTCAGTTGCCCATTGCTGTCCATACGTGAGGTAACGGAAGGGCCATCTTCGATTTCACCTGTCACCCAACGATGGTTGGGATCGAAGCGAAAGGTGCGGGTAGGTTCGATACCGCGGCGCATGACAACTTGGCGCGCGTTCTCTGAGTCGCTATAGATGAAAGTAAAACGATCCACCCCGGACGAATTAATCACACGCCCGAGCTCATCCAGCCTGATACTTGTCCATTTACCATCCTGTCCCTGGAGACGCTCTATCCTCAGGTTATCGCCGTACTCAAAGCGCCAGGCACCCTGATAGGTTGTGACTTCAGCCAAGCTGTTTTTAGCATTTCGTTTGACTTCAAATACGCGCTGGTCACTGCCTACGATCCTTGAGAGCAGCCCTTCATCGTTATATTCGTAACGCCATCCCTGTCCTGCCTGGTTGATAATGGATGCTGGCTGACCATCGCCGGTATAGCTGTATTCGATCCTGTTACCGGCATTATCATACCTGGAGACTACCCTGTCTCCGGCATCCAACTCGACCCCCCAACCGGCAACCAGGCCATCCACCGGATTGGCGGCGAGACGCCACCCCGGAGCCAGAATGGTTTTGCCCACACTGCCATCCCGATATTCAAGGTGCAGAGTCATACTGAAGGGAGAGGGACCGAATCGAAGCAGTTCAAAGCGGGCCACAAACACGCCATCGGGCATCTCAACAGAGGCTTCCGGCATGATTGAGATATTGCCCCCGGAGAGGCCATACCTATCAACCAAATCTGTTAGCGGTGAGCCCCATATGGGAGAGGAGACCAACAGAAAAAAGAGTGCTTTGGTAAGCATCAGGCGAACGCATATCATCTCTTACTTCCCCGGCTTGGTGCAGTTTATTGTTCTATTTTGATTGAACTACCGCCCTGATATCCATGCGATTAGGAGTCACATGGGTGGGTTCCAGACGGAATCCCTTAAACTTCGCTTTTGAGAGCTTCCTTGCCAACATGCTCATGGAGTTTGTGTAATCCACCGTCACTTCAGCAATGCCATGACTAAAGCTGACCAGCTCAACCTGATTCATTCCCTGAACCTTCTTCTCAAGAAAATTCATCACATAGTCGATGTGACGGTATGAGACCAAGCCACTGAAATGCAGCAGCTTTTCATCGCCAATGGCGCCTGGAGATGTACCTGAATCCATGGGGATATTGTTGCTGAGCCTGTCTGCCAGATGGGTAATAGCCTCCTCTATAGCCAGAACTCCTCCCTGAACCTCGTCGATATGCGCCTGCATACCGCTGGCAGATGCTGAAGCGATAACCCGTGCGTCGCTATTGCGCACCACCCGGGCAGTGACCGTAGCGTGAATGGACTGCATCTGGGTACCGTAGAGCTTGGCCCCGGCCGGTTTGCTGATGGCTGTGCCGACCACGGTGTAGTCAGCGCCATACTGCAGGCCGACAGCGGCAGCGGCTTTATCATCGCCCTCCAGCATCCGCATACCTTTTGCCTGGGTGATGTTGCGTTTGGAAGTGTCGGCGTCTACCACCCGGAACCCTGCACTCTCAAAATGGCGCATCAGGGTGATTTCTGATTGATTGGGCTGTTCAAAACCTGTTGTTCCAAACACACCCATCACCTTCTCCTGCATCACAACCATCAGTTTGGGAGTAGCAGCCAAGACCTGCCCGGCGGACAAAATCAGGTGGATTGAGAGCAGAATAGATACACAGCGGAAAAAAGTTCTCATTGGAGCTCCCAGCCTGTTGTCTCATCATAATGCCACCTCTGCCACCGCCAAACGGGGCTGGGTGAATAACGCGGGATGATTACCGGGGGAATACAGTAGGGTGCATAGGGGTAGCGTACACAGTAGGCTGGATCGGGGACACGAGTGTACTCCGGTGGTATCGCCATGGGTGGCGTGGTATAGCGTGGTATGCGATTCGGCATCTGGGCTTGAAATTGATCGCCATAGCGAAGCGCACGCTGGATATGTCCGGGTGAGGGTGTGGGAGCCGCCTGAGCCAGAAATGGATCTTTAGCACTGGCAGGCATTGTGAACACACTTATCATGCAGACTGCACTTGCAGTCGACACTAAAGCCAGGATATTAAAAAAGGCCATACATGTCCCCCCTGATCTGAGAAGCGTTCTCCTAACTAATTATTACACATGCTTCTGCTAATGATAGGGTGAAAAGTACGATTAATCCTACTTTGCTCAACCCTGTTGGGTGATGGAAAATCTGAGCAGCTCAATATATTTCAGGTAAGCCATGGCGCTTGAAGGAAGGAGTGCATAGCTTAGAGGAGCCCAGATGGTGCTACTGCATCCTGCTCTAGTGGGTCATGATTTACACAAGGTTCCTTAACCCCGGCCTACGCCCTTATAAAGGATGCCCTGCTCAGTAATGGCTGAGCCGTTGAGGCAGTTACGACCGTCGATGATAACCTCTATACCACTATTACTCAGGTCCATACTGTTGATGCTGCTAACAATGTCGTCATGATCAGTAACTATAAGTAAGGCCTTGGCCCCATCCATCGCCGATTCTAAAGAGTCAGCACTGTTTTCACTGGAGATCCAACTGTCGTAAACGACGATGTCCGCTCCCTTCTTTTCCAGTAGCTCACGTACTTCATAGAATGGGGATTCACGGCAGTCATCTACGTTCTTTTTATAGGCTACGCCTAGTACTACAACCCTGGTGCCTTTAGTCGCATAACCTCGATCATTCAACGCATCCTGCAGCATGGAGACAGTGTACTCAGGCATGCCATTGTTGGTGGAACGGGAGAGTTGAATGATCTCCGGCATATATCCCGCTTTTTTGGATGCCGCTTTCAACCACTCTGGGTCAACGGCAATGCAGTGCCCACCGACACCTACACCAGGAAAGAAAGGGCCCTTGCCGAACGGTTTGGTTGACATGCCGTCGATAATATCAACCACGTCGAGATCAAGAACATCACTGATCTTTGCAAGCTCATTCACAAAGGCGATATTTACATCACGCACGGTGTTTTCCATCGCCTTAACCGCTTCAGCATCTCTAATGGAGCGCATCATGGTGACACTGCCCAGCGGGAGTTGAGCCGTCTTATAGCCATCGTCAGTCAGAGTAAATTTGGGACGCAGACTACCCCGGATGTCACGCACATCAAGCAGTTCGCCCCCAAGAATGGAGACATAGAACTCTGCCGCTGACCGTACTCCCTCATCAGAGGTTGCGCCCACCACACGAGGAATATTTTCTGTGGTCCAGAAGACATCCCCAGGATTAACCCGCTCGGGGCAGTGGGCCAGGTAAAAATCCTCACCCGCCCTCATACTAGTGATCTTTTCGAGTATCGGAAGCGCAACCTGCTCACAGGTACCTGGAAACACTGTAGATTCAACTACCACCAAATCACCTTTATTGATAGCTGGAGCTATGGTCTCCAATGCACCAATCAAAGGTTGCAGGTCAGGTTCATTGTTGCAATCAACGGGAGTTGGCACACAGATCAGATAAATGGTGCACTCTGCAATGTCAGAGATATCAACGGTAGGATGGAGGTTACCTGATGCATGAGCCTCAGCAAGCAGGCCTTCAACCGCTTCATCCTTGATATGGCTTTTGCCTGTTTTGAGGAGATCCACAACCCGCTGATCAGTCTCCAGGCCAATAACATGGTGTCCCTTTTTGGCGCAGAGACAAGCCAGGGGCAATCCCACGTATCCCAATCCTACAATCGCAACTTTATTCATGCTTTATCAATCTGGGTCATCTGTAATGACACTCTGGTTCAAAATAATGAGGAGGGAGTATACCAGTGTTAACAGGCCCTAATACCGCAGCTTTTCAATCCTTATCCTTCATCAGCAGGTAGATCCCAAGTCCGGCAATAGCAGTCCACAACCCCATAGCGGCTGGCCCCATAAGCTCCCATAGTTTGCCGATATAGAGCAGGGTCAGCAACGCAACGCCGAGTATGACGTTACCCAGCAAAAAATTACGGCTTGGCCCGTTATCATTCATTAGCTTCCCCGGAAAGAGTGTGCCGGGACACCGCCCGGTTCATAATTAGGTCTGGGAATGGCGGGATTTTAGCCTGTGACTCCAAATCGTGCCACCTGAGGATTTCAGAAGATTACAATCCCAACTCCTTCCAGCGCTTCTCAATCCGCTTCAATGACACGGGATAGGCAGTGCCCAACTCCTGGGCAAACAGCGACACCCGTAGTTCCTCAAAAGCCCAGCGCATCTCCTCGATACGCTCATCCACCTTATTGTTGCTACGGTAGCGCTCATCCCACTGCTGCCAGCGTTGATAGGCTTTGGCCATCTCACGCACCAGCTGCTGGTCACGCTGGGCGGCATGGCCCAGCTTTTCCAGCCGTTTGGTCAGTGCCTTAAGGTAGCGGGGAAACTGCTTCAGTTGGGGGTATGGGGTCTGCTGTAGAAAGCCCTGAAAAACCAGCCGATCAAGTTGCGTCTTGATATCGTTAATCGAGAGCATCCAGTTGATCTGGTTCGCCTTGGCAAGCTGTTTGCGCAGCTGTTGGTACTGCTCGAGGATATCCCCTACCAGGCGCACCGCCTCATTGGCCTGGTTCATCAATCCAGGCTGCTTCTCTTTGATGCGTTTACGAAAGGTCTCTTCATCCCGTACGGTTGGCAGGCCCTCTATAAAGGTGAGGTCTACAATCAATGCCACCAGCTCCCGTTCAAGATCTGGCTTGTTTCCCTCCCCCAATCCCTCAGGTGCCTTCGGGGCCTTGGCGTAGTAGAGACGCATCTTCTCCAGCCCGGTGAGATTACGCCGCAGGTAGCGTATCTCCTTGGCCTGCTTCAACATCAGCAGCTTGCGCAGCCCCACCCTACCGCTACGCTCAGCGTTGGCTTGGGAGTCGAGTACCCGCAAGGCAACCGTATCCCCCTCATCCACCAGGGCGGGAAAACCGAGCAGTTTGATACCTCCGCGGTTGAGTTCGATACTCTCCGGCAGTTCACCGAAGTCCCAGTCGCTCAACCCCTCGTGTTCCAGGCTGCTGTTGTCCATACGATGATAACTCGCCTCACCCTTGCCGCCATGACGCTTCTTCAGTTGTGGCAGTTCCCTGCCTGAGGCCAGCTCTCCACCCTCCTCATTGACCACTCTGAAGCTCATCCGCAGATGATCCGGCAGGCTCTCTTCCGGCCAGGCATCTTCCGGGATATGGACACCGGTCATCTGTTTCAGCTGTTCTGCAAGAATCCGTGTCAGCGGCAGGTCACAGGGCTCCATCACCTTCAGGCAAGCGTCTGCATAATCGGGTACCGGCACAAATGACTTCCTCAGCGCCTTGGGTAGTCCACGCAGCAGTGCCAGCACCCGCTCCCGCAACAGTCCCGGTACCAGCCACTGACAGCGCTCTTCCGACACCTGATTGATCACCGCTTGGGGTATCTTCAGGGTGACGCCATCTCGGTTGTGACCGGGATCGAAATGGTACTCCAGGGGCAAGTGCATACCACCGACACTGAGCTCATCGGGGAACTGGTCATGGGATACGGCTTCGGCCTCCTTGCGCAGCAGATCGTCCATGCGCATGTGCAGGAGCTTGGGCTGCTCCCGGGTCACTCCCCTCAGCCACTTGTCGAACTGGGGTGTGCTATAGATGCCGTCTGGAATCCTTTTTGCGTAGTATTCGTAGATCAACTGATCATCGACCATCAGGTCACGACGCCGTGACTTGTGCTCCAGCGCTTCGATATGCTCCAGCAGCTCCCGGTTATGACGCCAGAAAGGTGCGCGACTGTGAAAATCCCCCTCCACCAAGGCAAAGCGGATGAAGATCTCCCGTGCTTCTACGGGATCAAGGGGACCAAAGTTGATCTTGCGCCTGGGGACCAGCGGCAGACCAAAGAGGGTGACCTTCTCATAGGCCGCCACCTGCCCCCTGCGCTTCTCCCAGTGAGGCTCTGAGTGGCTGCGCTTGACCAAGTGGCCCGCCACCGACTCCACCCACTCAGGTTGGATCATTGCCACTGAGCGAGCATAGAGCTTCGTGGTCTCCACAAGCTCCGCCGCTATCACCCATTTCGGCTGCTTATCGAACAGCCCCGAGCCGGGAAAGATATGGAAGTGACTGTTACGCGCTCCCAGATACTCCCGCTTCTTGCCGCTCCCCTTCAGCCCGATGTGACTCAGCAGGCCGGTGAGCAGCGCCTTGTGGATCTCTTCATAGCCCGCCTCAGCCTGGTTCTCCTTATAGCCCAGCTCGTGCATCTGTCCACGTAGCTGGTGGTGGATATCATGCCACTCCTGCACCCGTGTCCAGGAGAGGAAGTTATCCCGGCAGTGGCGCTGAAACTTGCGCCGAGTGAGGTGACGCCGTTGCTCCTCAATATGACGCCAGAGATTGAGAAAACTGAGAAAATCGGACGCCTCGTCACGAAACTGCCGGTGTGCTTCATCGGCTGCCTGCCGCTTCTCCATCGGCCGGTCACGGGGGTCCTGGACACTGAGGGCGGCGGCGATCACCAGCACCTCATCAAGACAGTGAGCGTGGGCGGCGGCCATCAGCATACGGCCAATCCGCGGATCCACCGGCAGTTTGGCGATCTGCCCGCCGATAGTGGTCACCATGCGTTCCCGATCCACCGCACCGACCTCCTCCAGTACCCGGTAACCGTCCTTGATCAGGCGGCTGTCGGGAGGGTCGACGAAGGGAAACTCCTCGATCTCGCCGAAACCAAGGAGCTTCATCTGCAGGATCACCGACGCCAAATTGGTGCGCAGGATCTCCGGCTCGGTAAACTCACTCCGGGAGTCGAAATCCTCCCCCGAGTAGAGGCGAATACAGATACCCTTAGCCACACGCCCGCAGCGCCCCTTGCGCTGGTCGGCACTGGCCTGGGAGATGCGCTCAACCGGCAGCCGCTGCACTTTGCTGCGATGGCTGTAGCGACTGATACGGGCAAAACCGGCATCGATTACGTAACGAATGCCGGGCACGGTGAGCGAAGTCTCCGCCACATTGGTGGCGAGAATAATACGGCGTGCGCCACCAGTCTTGAAGATGCGCCCCTGCTCACCCGGCCCAAGACGGGCGTAGAGGGGCAGCACCTCGGTGAGTTGCAGCTTGTGCTTGCGCAGACTCTCGGCGGTCTCACGGATCTCCCGTTCACCGCTGAGAAAGATCAGGATATCCCCACGATCCACCCGTGACAGTTCATCCACGGCATCGAGGATTGCCTGCTGCATGGGATCGTCCCGCTCACTTCCCCCCTCCTCTTCCGGTGGACGGTAGCGCAGCTCCACCGGATAGGTCCGCCCCGAAACATTGATGATCGGCGCATCCCAGAACTGCTTGGAGAAACGTTCGGGGTCGATGGTGGCGGAGGTAATGATCAGTTTCAGATCAGGACGCTTGGGCAGCAGTTCACGTAGATAACCGAGAAGAAAGTCGATATTGAGGCTTCGCTCATGAGCCTCGTCGATAATCAGGGTGTCATACTCGTTGAGCCAGCGATCCCGCTGAACCTCTGCCAACAACATGCCATCGGTCATCAGTTTGATATGACTCTCACTCCCCACCCGGTCGTGGAAACGCACCTTGTAGCCGACGCTGCTCCCCAACTCACATCCCAACTCACTGGAGATGCGCCCGGCAAGGGCACGGGCGGCGATGCGCCGGGGCTGGGTGTGACCGATACGACCATAGACCCCCCTACCCAGGGTAAGGCAGATCTTCGGCAGCTGGGTCGATTTGCCGGAACCGGTCTCACCGCAGAGAATCACCACCTGATGTTTCTCTACCAGAGCAGCAATCTCCTGCCACTTGTCACTAATCGGCAATTCCGGGGGAAACTGGGGTGTCGGCAATAGCGATCTTCGCTGTGCAGCCAGGGAGTGCGACTTCTCCACCTGCTCCCTCAGACGATCAACTCCCTGATCATAGGGTTTTCCCTGATTTTTACGTCGCTGCAGGCCACGCAGGCGCGAGCGCAACGAATGCCGGTCAGCCAGCATACAGCTATCAAGATCTTGAAAAGAGGGAAGCGTTGGAGTGGACACAGGAGTTACCGCAAACAGTGGAGGCGCTATTTTACAGGTTTAGGGGCAATCCATAAAACTGTAGGCGCCGAGTAGACTAAACTTGTGCTATTTTGAGGTCTCTGATCAATTCATGAATTCGTATCTTGTGTCCAGAATTAATCAGAGATACCTTAACCACGCAATAATGAGGGGCCTTTGATGAAAAAGCTGACTGTACCACTGGTTATCTCCCTACTGTTCTCCGTTATGGCCATCACATCTCCAATCGCCTTAGCTGCCAAACCCGACAAAGGAAGCAGCGGCAAAAAAATGGAAAAAGCGTACCAAAAAGAGCAGCGTAAGGAAGAAAAACTCTATCGCAAAGAACAGAAAAAGACGGCCAAGGCGGTGTCAAAGGAGGAGAAGTCTCTGGAGAAAGAGTCCAGAAAAGCCGATAAGGCAACAGATGACGACAAGCTCCGGGGTCTGGATAAGCAGCGCATTAAAAAAGCAGAACAGGAACAGAAGGAACTGGACAAAGGTTCAGATCAGGGGCAAACCTCCAGAGAGAACCGTAAAAAGTGGTGGAAGTTCTGGGAGTAAGTCTCACATCAAAGAGTAAATAATATATTTTATTTTAACAAAATTAACCGGTATCAGTTCATGAAGCAGATTTTAATATTGATATTCATATTATTGTCTTCATCAGTGCAAGCAGAAAGCAATACTCCCTGGTGGAAGTTCTGGCAGGCAACCGATGAGGTAGTTGGAGTCTCGGATAGGCTGTTCACTAAAACTGAACGCTCTATTCTTCGTGAATATCTTAGAAATCGAGGTATCGAAGAGGAATATGACGATAATGGTGGCGATAAAAAATATAAGAACAAAAAGCATAAAAAAACAAAAAAGCAAAAATCTCTACCGCCAGGATTACAAAAGAAAGTTGCGCGTGGCGGGCAATTGCCTCCTGGTTGGCAGAAAAAAGTGGCCAGAGGAGAAGTACTTGAGGCTGATCTTTATGCGGCATCAAGAGGATTACCTAGAGATATTCTCGACAGGTTACCTCAAAGCCCAGATGGCACTTCCATTCGACACGTTGAAGATAGGGTTGTACGTATAATAGATGCAACAGGTCTGATTCTAGATGTGTTGAGCGGGAGATAAGGCTATATCAACTTGAACCTAATATTAAGGAGCCTCTGATCTGATCAATTCATGAATTCGTATCTAGTGGGCCATGCAATCCAGAGAGTAGAGAGCCTACTACAGAAAACCCTTTTGGCCCATTTCTCTGATCATTTTTGTTGAACAAAAAACACTCAGTTGAGCACCGTGAATGGGTAAGCTTGCGGTAGTGCAGAGCAGCGTACACACTACCCCGCAATACTGCAGAATTCAGGTTGAAACCACCAAAATAGGCATACGCCAAAGAGCGGACATTGCTTAAGGCAGCGTAAGAATAATCGGACAAATTTATTGACAAACACCGTTCGCGGCCTCAGCTACTTTGGTCCTTTGATTGCTACCCCAGCCCCTCCCCTGTCCATATTGAGTTTAATAGCAATCCGGTGGGATAAATACCCACCGACTGGATAAACTGTTCCGCAGGTTTGGCCTGGGGCGGTGTATACCAGACCGATTCCAAGCGCCTGCTGAATAATTACGATTGTTATTCAGATACCGTTACATACATACCCGTAATGGTATTCATCGATTTCATGATGCTATCGGTTGTAGCCAATACAGTAACCGGTAGTCCACCTTTTTCAACACCCAGGAAGAAGTTACGCACAAGCCGCCAAAGCCTGCTGACCTTGGTCAGTTGAGCATTTATCTGTGGCGTATTAACCTTCTCATTTTTCAAGATGTCGAGGGCACTTTCAAACTCATTTACAGCAATTTCAAGCTGTTCGATGGAGTTCTTGTCACGAAAACCGGCCTGGTAAGCGATATAATATTTAGCAATACGCTGGGTCAGCATGCGCTGTCTGCCGGCGAGATTGACAACTTTTGACTTTCTCACTTTTGACATGCTCTCAATTTTCACAACAATATCCTGACTTGCCTCCAGGATGGTTTCACTCAAATCGAGAACCAGAGCTGCACTCTCATCGCTATAGGGGCGCTCGGCAAGCTCGGCATACTCATCGACCGCGAAGTCAACAAAGGCCAGCATATCCTGCACACCTTTATCCGCGATTGTAGCCTTGAGGTCTGAGTGGTTCATCTTGAAGAGGCTGAGACTATCCTGCAGCTGCTGACTTACCTTATCCGGGCGGACACGCTTACCCAGATAGAAGTAAGCTTTCGCTATTTTTTGAGACAGCATCCTCTGCTTACCGGCCTTATCCACTGCAGCGGCAATATCGATACTTGCAGCACTAGCCGAGAATGGGAGACCGATAAAAAGTATCAATAAAATGGGCATGATATATTTTGTAATATTCATATTTCTTTCCCGGTACGATGTAAAAAAGTTGATTTATTGCTATTCGTAACTATTAAAAAACATAGACGCTGAATTACTACCACATAAAAACTCCAAGCGTGCTGAATGGAAAGATCCGTATATTTTCTTTGGCATCCAAATAAGCAAAGCTTCTTCTCGTAAGCCTGATATAAAGATACCGATATGAATATATAGCCATATCTACTTTTTCAAATTCGCATACAGCGTTGTCGCAGCGTTCATATGTCCAAGTATGCGGTCAGCAGCACGCAAAACGAGCGCGGGAACATATGTACCCGTCTGTTTCATTGTGGATCGTTCAAACCATATAAATGATTTTTCAGTGAGATCAAGCTTCTTTTTGATCTCTCCCATCGTCAGTTTAGAATTTACAAGTTTCGCGTGAGACACATTAAATTCGCTGACTGCCTGGTTAAAAGCAGCCTCGTAATCGAAGCCTTTTACACCCCATACCCGCAACATATAGAGTGCATTCATACGCTGAGAGAGCATGCGCTGGCGTCCAGAGATATTTACGATCTCTCCAGCGGCGGTTCCAGAGGCCTTGGTGATAAGTAACACCGCTTTATCGGAGCTTGCCATAAGCACATCCAGACCCTTGCTTATTGCAACAGCTTTACCCATCTCCGGCCCAGCCGAAAGCTGCTCTTTCAGCGGCGTCCAGAGCTTCTCTACTGCATCGAATTGCCGGCTAACAGCATCATTGACCTGATATCCTTTTAGATCTGATAACTGGCTATCGAAAAGGGCAATGCTGTCCTGAAGTCTCTGCTTAGATTTTTTTGGTTGAAAATTCACTCCGAGCATAGCGTAGCTCCCCATGATTTTTTGGGTGAGCATTCGCTGTTTACCGGATTTATTGATGGCATCCTGAATATCCGTTACTCCCGCCTGTAGAGGTGATGTCAAAAACAGTGTGGAGAGTAGTAAAACAACAGTTGATCGAAATCCTGTAAAGGAGGCGGGGATAAGAGATGGATAGTTGATGAGATCGCTTTCAGCAGATGCACTAGCCCCCAGCATCGGTAGATCGAGCCAATCCATCAAGACACGTTTGATACCGCCAATGCTATCCACAATGACCATTTATCCCCCTCATAAAAAATATTTTTGCACCGCCATTTCTTAATAGTTCTACTTAAGAGTTTAATGTTACGACAGTGTATTGATACGTAGGCACAGCTTGCCTAGTTTGAGCAGACCGAGGTGATCCATCTGATTGGCCATGACATTCCAATGGAACTCATATTAAACAGCCGGTGTATTAACTCATTTTTTGTGGTGTTTGGCTATTTGGCTTTTATGAGTTATATCAAACCATTTGCTGACTAATTATAGATATGGGAGTAGCGTACTATTGTAATTCAAGGCACCATCCTCTCAGCTACGCACTGAAGAGAGACTGATGAAGGTTCTGTGGGGCTATCCAAGAATCAGTGGCTATCGTGAGAGCATCTATATCAAAAAGGCGTGTCTAAAATGTCATGGTGATCCAAAAGGAGAGTTGGACATTGCAGGCAAAGTTAAAGAGGGCTATGAAATTGGTGATCTGCGTGGCGCCATCAGCATTAGCATGCCTGTTAACTATTAAGGCATGTGATCATAGTGGAGCAAGGATACATCATCTATGAATCCAAGGATGAAATCCAGCAAGGTATTGAATTCCATAAATTATGGTAGGTGCCGGTATAGCGCAACTCAAAGAAAGTCTCCACTTCATACCGATCACTTACCAAAGACCCTCTGAATCAGTCTGAGTGGTGAAAGCTATTTAAAAGCAACCAGCCACTGCTTGAACTGATCCACAGGAATAGGTTTGGAATAGAGATAACCCTGGACAACATCACAGCCCAGCGTCTTTATCGCCTCCAGTGTTTCACGATTCTCCACTCCCTCCGCTACCACTGTTAGATTGAAACTGTGGGCCAGATCGATAATCAGACTGACAATGTGTGCATTAGCACGGTCGCTGAGTAGACCAAACACGAATGACTGATCGATCTTCAACTCATCTGCGGGGATATCCCTGAAGTAGGAGAGACTTGAGTAGCCAGTGCCAAAATCATCAATGGCGATTTTCACCCCCATTTCACGCAGCCGCTTCAGCGCTTCGAAACAACTCTCCACATCACTGATAAATGACTTCTCCAGCACCTCAAGACAGAGGGTGATGTTATGTGGCTGCCAGAGTCCTTTAACACTCCTAACAATATCAATAAAATCCGGCTGTATCAGCAGCCCCGCGGGGATGTTGATGGAGACTTCCAGTCGGCCCCACTGATCACTCCAATCACCACTCAGACGCAGCGCGCTGTTCAGCATCCACAGGGTGATCTGTTTGAGAATACCCAGTGACTCCGCCACCGGAATAAATAGGTCAGGCCCGACCAGGCCTCGCGATGGACTGTTCCAACGAATTAATGCTTCAGCGCCTACTGGTTTGCCACTCTGTAACGAGACCTTTGGCTGGAAATAGACTTCCATCTGATGCTTTTTGATGGCATCGACCAACTCAATTTCTATATCCCAAGTCTCGGAAATAAACTCATGGGTCTCCTCTTGAGCCATCCCGATCGATTGCCCCGACATCTTTGCCGCCATCAGCGCCTCTTCGGCCGTCTTTAGCAGATCCTCAGCACCTGAAGAGTGTAATGGGCAGACAGCAATACCTATTCTTACACTACAGCGTATTTGATCATCTCCTGCCGGCAGCGGAAGATCCAGAAGACGTTCAATTTTGAAGGCTGCGAGCCTTGCATGTTCAGGATTCGAGATGCCGGAAAGGAGTACGGCAAACTGGTCATCCCCTATCCTGGCAACACTATCCTGTTGACGTGCAACCTTGAGGAGAATAGCCGCAACAGTATCGAGCACCTGGTCACCTGCAGCATAACCATAGAGGCTGTTGATACGATTGAAGCGCTGAAGATCCACAACCAGCAGAGCAATGGGGCTGCTAAACTCATTTGACCGACGCACTTCACGGCCGAGCAGCTTAAAAAAGTGCTTTCGATCCGCAAGACCGGTTAAATTCTCATTCACAGGATATCCTAAAACACTACAACCTTCTTCTCATTCATGAAGATATTAAGAAACACCTTCATAACTCCGGGTAAATCAACATATTCTGTGATCTCTTACTATCGTTCTGCATGAAATGTTGTGAGTAGATGACGTAGGGGATTTAGCCACATAGAGGGCTTGGTTGAAGCAACAATGCAGCAAAACCGCACCTATGACTTTGGGAGCCTCTGGTCAATTCGTGAATTCATACCTTCTGTCAAAAATCATTGAGCATAGCCGTTTTCCTAAAGAAACAGCTCCTCCATATTGATGTCGAAAGCCCCTGAAGGCAGACCATGAAGAACCAAAATATCATCACCCATTTTTGAGAGATTCATATAGCGGAAAGGAGAGATGGGCTGTTTGTTTTCATCAAGCAGCAGCATCACCGATGGTCTCAGCCTTCTCAATCCATTGATTGCAACCACAGCACCCACCTCACCCGTGTTGAGCTCCACCAAGGATCCAGTGGGATAGACACCTACCGTCTGAATAAACTGCTCCACCAGTTCTGTCTGAAACAGGCTGCCTCTGACCTCGTAGAGTTCATTAATTGCCTCATGTGGTGACTTGGGACCCTCACTTATATAGGGGCGCCTGCTTGTCATCGCATCAAAGCTGTCGACAATGCCCGCAATACGGCCAAACAATGGAATCGCGCTATTTTCCAGCCCCTGTGGATAGCCACTGCCGTCAGACCGTTCATGGTGTGTTGCTATCATCTGTAACACATCTATCGGTAACTTCTGCTTTTCAGCAGACCCCAGAGAGGCGGTCTTGGCCAGGACCCTGATACCAAGATCAACATGGGTGTCCATCTTGTTTCTCTCATCTGGAGTAAGCGCGCCCGGTTTTGTAAGAAGATCGTGGGGAAGCATACTTTTTCCCAGATCCAGTAGCAGGCCGCCCAGGGCAAGTGACTCGATATCCCGCTCCTCCATTCCGAGGTGACGACCAAAGGTGGCGCACCATACCGAACTGCCAAGTGAGCGGGTATAGGTGTAGTCATCAAGCCGCCTGATATGAACCACCCACATCATTGCAGAGGGGTTACGAATGATGCTCTCCACCATATCCGTAACACCCTCTTTGACGGTATCCAAATCCAGTGCCTTACCTCGCTTCAAATCGCCCAGAATCTGGTGAAAATGGTCTCCGATCTTCTCATGAACCTGCTCGGCAACCCCAACCTCGCCTTCGAACCTGGTACTGGTCTCATAAGTAATTTTGCGCAGAGTGGCGAACTCAGCCACCTCATCACTGTTTTTCTTCTCTGCGTTGTGAAACGGATCAGGATTTCTATCCAGGACCACACTGGGAGTCTCATCAAGGATCCAGAAGCGGGGTTGAGGGGATACACCCTGCTCTACATCGACGTAGACGTAGTTACAGTATTTTCTCAGCCGCTCAATATCATCGGTATTTCTAACCACAACACCCTGAAGGTCGAATGGCGTCTTGACCCACGGTCTATCGAGCCGGGAGACAAACATCCCGGCTTCAAGACCATCAATACTGGTTTTTACCTCTTTTTTCATAAAGCGGTAACTGTCGATATCCTATCGTCCCCTGTCTGAAGTGTAGTAGAAATTGAACATTTGGCAGAGGTGACAGCCTTAGATTATTGTAGACTCGCCCAGCCACTTATTTTTAACTAGAATCTGATATAACCCCATATTAGGGTGGAAACCAGTCTCCATTTGGACAAAACAGCGAGAGTAAAGCATGAGCGAGAGCCCCCTTACCCCCCCTCTCAAGCACGATTACGAGGGACAGGATGTTGCGTCGATCAAACATGGTCTCGCCAACAGAATGACCTATACGGTAGGCAAGGACGACTATACAGCCACTGATCGTGACTGGTATCTGGCCATCGCCTATGTTGTTCGGGATCGGCTGATAGATCGCTGGATGGAGACCATGCGCAGCTACTACAAACAGGATGCCAAGCGGGTCTACTACCTCTCACTGGAGTTCCTTATTGGGCGTACTCTGCGCAACAGTCTACTCAACCTCGACTTTCTCGAAGAGGCGAAGCAGGCACTCAATGAAATCGGCTGTAATCTGGAGACCTTGGAAGAATTGGAACTTGATGCCGCCTTGGGAAACGGTGGCCTTGGCCGGCTTGCCGCCTGCTTTCTCGACTCCATGGCCACGCTACAACTGCCCGGCTATGGCTATGGTATCCGCTATGAATATGGCATGTTCCGACAGAAGATCGAAGACGGCTGTCAGGTAGAACACCCTGACAACTGGCTGCGCTACGCCAACCCCTGGGAATTTCACCGCCCGGAGGTACTCTATCCGGTTCAGTTCCATGGCCGCGTGGTTCAGTATCCCAGTGACGATGGCAGCATGCACCACCACTGGATTGATACCGATGACGTAATGGCGATGGCCTACGACACTCCGACACCGGGTTACAACAATGCCAACGTCAACAACCTGCGCCTCTGGTCAGCCAAGGCGAGCCGGGATTTCAACCTGCAGCTGTTCAATGAGGGGGATTACATTAAGGCGGTAGAGGAGAAGAACGAGTCCGAAAACCTCTCCAAGGTACTCTATCCCAACGACACCACAGTGATGGGGCGTCAGCTGCGCCTCAAGCAGCAGTACTTCTTTGTCAGCGCCTCCTTGCAGGACATACTCTTTCGTTTTCTCAAACTTCATGACGATTTAACCGAACTGCCGGACAAGGTGGCGATTCAGCTCAACGATACCCACCCTGCCATCGCCATCCCGGAACTGATGCGTATCCTCCTCGATGTTCACCACCTCGATTGGCAGCAGGCATGGGGAGTTACCACCGACACCTTTGCCTACACCAATCACACCCTGCTCCCGGAGGCGCTGGAGAGATGGTCTGTGAAGCTGTTCGAGGAGATCCTGCCCCGTCACCTGCAAATCATCTATGAGATCAACCAGCGCTTCCTTAACGAGGTGATGCACAAACATCCGGGTGATGGTGGTCTGTTACGTCGCATGTCGATCATTGACGAGGCAGGCGAGCGCACTATCCGTATGGCCCACCTCGCCATCGTCGGCAGCCATAAGGTCAACGGCGTTGCCGCCCTCCACACCAAGCTACTACGTAAGAACCTGTTCCCCGACTTCGATAGCTTCTATCCGGACAAGTTCATCAACATTACCAACGGTATCACCCCCCGTCTGTGGCTTAATCAGTCGAATCCGGCCCTGGCCAAGTTGATCTGCAAAACGCTTAAGCCGGGAGTTATGACACAACTGCACAAACTGGAGAAATTGGAAAAATATGCCGATGATGAGCCGTTTCTCACCGCATTTCACCAGGTAAAACGAGATAACAAGCGACGGCTCAGCCAACTTATCAAGAGCCGTCTCGGCATACAGGTGAATGAGGAGTCGCTGTTCGACGTTCAGATCAAGCGAATCCATGAGTATAAGCGGCAACTTCTCAACCTGCTCCACTGCATTACCCTTTATAACCGCATCCGTCATCGCCGGGTCAGTGACCCGCTTCCCCGCACCGTTATCTTTGCCGGTAAAGCCGCCCCCGGCTACACCATCGCCAAGCTGATCATCAAGTTGATCAATGACGTTGCCGATATCATTAACAACGATCCCGTGGTGGAAGATTGTTTAAAGATTGTCTTTGTCCCCAACTATGATGTTACCACCGCCACCGACATCATCCCCGCCGCCGACCTTTCCCAGCAGATATCCACAGCCGGAACCGAGGCGTCCGGCACCGGCAATATGAAGCTGGCACTCAATGGGGCTCTCACCATCGGCACACTCGACGGTGCCAACATCGAGATCCGCGAAGAGGTAGGAGAGGACAACTTCTTCCTCTTCGGACATACAGTGAAAGAGTTGAAAAAGATACGCGCCGAAGGGTATCAGCCACGCACTTACTACCAGTCGGATGAAGAGCTGAGAGAGGTGATTGATATGATCGGCGGCGGTTATTTTTCACCCAACGAAAAAGACCGATATCAACCTATTGTCGAAAAGCTGCTGAGGTCAGATCGCTACATGCTTCTGGCTGACTACCGTGCTTACATTGACTGCCAAAGGCGGGTGGAGGAGCTCTATCGCGACCCCTGCGCATGGAACCGCAAAGCACTACTCAATGTTGCTCACATGGGGAAATTCTCATCCGACCGTACCATCGGTGAGTACGCGAAAAAGATCTGGGGGGTGAAGCCGGTCAAGCAGAAATAACAGTCCGCCATGCCCCTTGTAGGAGCAGCCTCCCGGAGTGTGATCGAGTACTTTTCGCGCTTTGAAAAAACCCTATGCTCATAACATTGGAAGCTGTATCTATTCAGCTACAAAGACTGGGATTGTTGATCACATTTACGGGGCCGGTTGTAGGAGCGCTTTTTCAATGCGCGATGAACGGTTGCAGCGGGGTGTCGGCTCCATCGCGGTCCGAGAAACCACTCCTACAGGGAGTGTGCAGTAAGCTGTGATCATACATCCTGGCATTTGCAGCTGAATAGTTACTTACTGGAAGCTTCACGATTTCAGCATGCTCTCTCTGGGCAGCTGGAAAAACTGCAGCTCCCCCTCCTCCCCGCCCAGCTGGACAGACTCATCCGAATGTTCCGCTTTGAAAAGCTGTGCTAATTCCCCCGCCCATTCAAGATTCTCTTGATAGTGAGCGGCACGGCTACTTTCTGATTCAGATTCGGGTATAACTGCAGTGGCCTGCAGCGCATCGACAAGTGAGAGTACAGGCTCATCGCCCTGCCACTCTTTGTGTTGCCATGCACCACTGTCATGTTCAAAGCGGTACTGTTCCAGAAACAGGTGGCCATAGGATCCCACAAAATCTACAGCATCAAGAATATACTCCACTTCCAGCCTGTCGAAGGTGTAGTGGAATCCAAGTCGGCACCAGCCAGGCTTGATACCGCAGTGCCCCTCGGCGATCACTGCCCTGAACTCACTTGCCTGCTCATCGTTGATGCCAAGGAGTTGATGACCATAAGGCCCGGCGCAGGAGCAACCTGCCCGGGTCTGAATACCGAATAGATCATTGAGTAGGGTGGTGACAAAGCGCGGATGGAGATAACCACCACTGCTGCCAAGGACATTGAAGGAGATAATACCAATCCGGCGATGTGGATCTGGATTACCAAGAATCTCAATATGCGGATGACTCTCCCAGCGCTGCATCGCCTGCCGGGTCATCTCCAGCTCTCTGGCTTCAATCAGACCGACACCCACCGCCTCCTTCACTTCAAAGGCCAGGGCCGCCTTGATAGTCTGCAGTATGCCTGGGGTACCTGCACTCTCCCGCGTTTCGATATTTTCAACAAAATCATGGCCTTCCGGCCCCACATAATCCACCGTACCACCACCTGCAATACTGGGAGGTAGTTCACTGTGATAGCAGCGGCTGTTGAAGAGCAGTACTCCACTACTGCCGGGGCCACCCAGAAATTTGTGGGGGGATATAAAAACAGCGTCCAGAGAGGCGTCTCCCGCCTCATCTGCCGGTGGATTCATATCGATCTCAACATAGGGGGCACAGGCGGCATAATCAAAAAATGCCAAGGCATTATAACGATGCAGAAGACGGGCAATCTTACTCACCGGTGAGCGCATGCCGGTTACATTGGATGCGGCTGAGAAAGAGCCGATACGCAGTCGTCCCTGATACGCAGGATCATTCAGAAGAGCCTCAAGATGAGTCAGATCTATACTGCCGTCTGCTGCAAGCCCTACCTCTCTCACAGTCGCCAAACTCTCCCGCCAGGAGATCTCATTGGAGTGGTGTTCATAGGGGCCGACAAATACTACCGGTTGATGCGCCTGACAGTAACTGTCAAAAGCCTCAGCCTGATCAGGCCCGGCGAAGCCCCGCAGCAGGGCATTCAACATTACACGACTGGGAGCGGGGTGTTTTACCCCCACCAGCTGCTGCATGCGGTCAATAGCGGCGGTGGCGCCGTGGCCACAGACAATCAGCCGACCGGCCGATCCCGCATTGACCGACTTTTTGATCCTCTGCTCCGCCAGGTGGAGCATTTGAGTGGTGAAGCGACCGCTGCTGTCATCCTCAGTATGGCTGTTGGCGTAGCGCTGCTGCAACTGCTTGAGATAATCCTCGATGAAGTGCAACCCCCGCCCGGAGGCAGTGTAATCAGCATAGACCATCATCCGTTCGCCAAAGGGAGTGGTAAAACGGTTGTCGATACCGATGGTCTGTTTGCGCAGCAATTCCGGCGTCAAGTTAGTTAGCATACTGATTATCCTTGCGGGCTATATATTTTACAGCCCAATGTAGACCGCCCCTGTCCGGATCAATCCGGTATCAGGGGCGGCTCAGGAGTCTCCAAGAGAAGACTCTAACTAAGAGTATTGCTCAGAAATTCCAGCTGTCAATAGAACGGTAAGGGAAAGAGATTCTAACCGTCAACTGACATTTGATTGAATCTTTTTAACGATTCTTGAGGAAACCTCCTCAATAGAGTGGCTGGTGGTGTCGAAAACCCGAAGCTTGTGGCGTTTGAACAGCCGCTGAGCCTGCTTCACTTCGGAGTAACACCGTGCCAGTGAGGCATAAGGACTACCGGGTCTTCGCTCCTCACGGATCCGATTGAGCCTTGTAGGATCAATAGTCAACGCCACCAGTTTTTCTTTATTCTTGAGAAGAACATCAGAAAACTCATCCACCTCGAAATCCTCCTCGGTGAGTGGGTAGTTGGCTGCCCTGAGGCCGAAGTGCATCGCCAGATAGAGACAGGTAGGTGTCTTCCCCGTGCGAGACACTCCTACCAGAATGACATCCGCCTGGTCATACTTGTCAAGGCGGGCGCCATCATCATTGACCATCGCAAAGTTGATAATACGCATGCGATCCTCGTAGGTCTCACCACTTTCCATGCAGTGGCTCAGGCCGCTCTTACCTGAAGGTTCTACACCAAGCTCTTCACTCAGGGGGCTGATAAATGTATCAAACAGCTCGATATAGCGGCAGTTCGACTGTTCAAGGATATGCCTTACCACAGGCTCTGCCATAGTGGCAAAAACAATCGGGCGGGTACCTTCCGATACTGTCAGTTGCTCAAACTGCTCCGTCAACCTATAAGCCTTCTCTTCAGTAGAGATAAACGGCATATAGATAACACGGAACTCAACCCCCCCCTCAAACTGTGAGAGTAGACTATGCCCCAATGTTTCTGCTGTAATACCCGTGCTTTCTGAGACAAAGAAGACGGTTCGCTTAATCATTACCGGCCCTGTTGGGTGCTTAATATGGAACGGTGATTATGAGTGTGGCTTGAAAAAAGATCTATAGTTGACTTACCACTTGCAACTAAGAAAATCTAGCAATAGAGGCGGGAGAGAGATAATGAAGCTTAAAATAGCACTTTTTTCAGCACTACCCCTTCTACTGATGGCGGCCCCTTCAGATGCCGCCCCCCCCTGGAGCCAAGGCTATACGGGCTCGGGTTCCAGTCATAATTTCCAGCACCACAGCGCCAGCCACATCCAAATACGAAATTATAATGTTCCCGGCGGCTATCAAGTACATATCACTGTCAGTGGCCGGTCTCCCGACAGTATCCACATATCTGTCCAGCCGGGACAGCTGATAATCCAAGAGAGTAGTTCTAATGAAGAACGTCACCATAATCAAGGTGGTAGAGGCTACTTCCACAGCTGGAGCAGTATGAGTCGGCGCATACCTCTACCCAGGGATGCCGATATTGAGGGCATGACACGCCAGAATAGTGAGGGAACCGTCACGTTGACAATCCCCCGGCACCAATTTAGGCGCTGGTAGGACCAGCTTATCTCATCCCGGCGTGTCCGGTATCCAGAAAATTCAACGTCTTACTGGATTCCATTGCAGAATATGTAAACGGTGCATCCTTGCACCAGTAAGATCGTCTGTACCTGAATGGCATGCCCCGAAAAAGGACGAGATACCTGTACAGCCTCGAGTTAGGAGTTACCGCCCAACAGCGAGGGGCGCTCCCGGCGACTCCCCGATGAGGCGCTTTTACGTTGGGGATTGGACCTCGGCTTGGTCGTACGGTTTCCTGTGGGTCTTTTCACGCCACCCCCCGGTCTACCGGCAGCGCCACCTTCGTTCGTCCGGTGATTACCGTCGGCCTCTTTACGACCGGTTGACTGCGGTGAACGACCTCTTCCGCCACCGACCTTGGCTCTTTTTGGACGTTGATGATCGCCACGGCTGGAGTTTCTTCCTCCCCTACCGTTCTGAATCGGTTCTGCCTTGATGCTGGGATCAGGCTTATAATCATCGAAAACCACTTTTGGAATACTCCGTTTCAGCAGTCGCTCGATATCCCGCAATAACTTCTCTTCATCGACACAGACCAGTGAGATCGCCTCACCCTCGTTACCGGCCCGGCCGGTGCGGCCGATACGGTGCACATAATCTTCCGACACATTGGGCAGTTCATAATTGACCACATGGGGAAGCTGGTCGATATCGAGGCCACGGGCGGCAATATCTGTCGCCACCAGTATCCGCACATCGCCATTTTTGAAACCGGCCAGCGCCCGGGTGCGTGCGCCCTGGCTCTTATTGCCGTGGATCGCGGAAGCACTAAGACCATCTTTTTCCAACTGCTGGGCAAGACGGTTAGCGCCATGTTTTGTACGGGTAAACACCAGCACCTGGCGCCAGTTGTTTGAGCCGATAAGAAATGAGAGCAGTTCCCGTTTGCGTGCCTTATCAACCGGGTGAACCACCTGACTGACCGTCTCGGCAGCAAGATTACGCCGCACCACTTCGATCATCACCGGTGACTTGAGAAGACCCTTAGTCAGCCGCTTGATCTCTTCCGAATAGGTGGCGGAGAAGAGCAGGTTCTGGCGATCTTTCGGCAGCAAGGCGAGAATCTTGCGGATGTCGTGGATAAAACCCATATCCAACATCCGGTCGGCCTCATCGAGCACCAAAAATTCCACATGGGAGAGATTCAGGGTTTTCTGCTGGACATGGTCAAGAAGTCGACCCGGTGTCGCCACCACGATATCCACCCCCCGACGCAGCCGCTCAATCTGCGGGTTGATCTTGACGCCACCGAAGATCACCGTCGATTTCAGCGGCAGATGTTTACCGTAGGTGACGATGCTCTCTTCCACCTGAGCGGCCAATTCCCGCGTCGGTGTCAGCACCAAAGCCCTGACTGGGCGACCACCCTTGCCTTGGGCGTGGCTGTTCATCAGCTGCAATAGCGGCAGGGTGAAAGCGGCGGTTTTACCTGTGCCGGTCTGGGCGCCAGCGAGAATATCCCGCCCTTCGAGAATGACGGGGATTGCCTGACTCTGTACAGGGGTGGGTTCACTGTAGCCCTGATCGGCAACAGCACGCAGCAATTCGGCCGAGAGGCCGAGGGTATCAAATGACATGGTTGAATTATGACTCTTGAAGGTCTGCCATGCCCATGGATCAACTCCAGGGCCGGTCCAGGCAGATCAGACTTGAAAATTGCCGAAATGGCATCGGGCGCAGACCGGAAGCGCACCCGAGAAGGCGCGCACTATAACAGAGTCGGCGGGCATAGTAACCCACTGAATCAATGATTATTTCAAATCCGTTCCATACCCGGATGGCGCTGACTTAGGAACACAGAGGCCCCAGAGAACCACAGAGTACGCAGAGAAAAAGGTAACTATTCAGCACTATGTTGTAACTGTTCAGATTGCCCCTAAAATTCGTCAGTTCAAGGCGCAAAATGTGAGTTTACAACTGTAAACGATCATTTTGTAACGCAGAAATGGCGAATTTTAGGGGTGAGCTGAATAGTTACTGAAAAAGCAGGCTATCAGACCTGCTGAATACCGGCGATATGCCAATCCCCTGTGGCACTTTCCCATGGATGAACCACGTGCCACAGCTCGATAAATTCCTCTGCATCACTCCCCTCACCCTCGCGGATCAGGCCGGAGAACCTGACGCTTGCCACCACCTTATCATCCTCACGCTCAACCCCTTCGAGATCGGCATTCAGGGTCACCACCTCGGTAAAGTGACGCTCTGTGCCCCGGCTGAGCCTTTCAGCCTGTATCTCGGCATAGAGTTCAGGAGTGGTGTACTCAGCAATATCCTTCAGATCATCTTTATCCCAAGCCGCCTGAAGACGAATAAAGTGGGTCTTCGCTCCCTTGATAAACTCTTCCCGGACAAACCAGTCTGGAGCGTCGTAAGGTGCCATATCACCCACCCCTGCCTCAGGTGCAGCACCTTCCTCTTCACTGAAACGGGCATCTCCCGCGTGGTCAAAGCTGTTGTTGCGAAAGGCGGTGTTATCCGACATTACCGGGCCGGCTGCCGCTTGCAGTTTTTTCCTGGCCAGCACCCGCATCAGCATCATACCGGCCATCACCACTCCAATAATCAGCAAGATGTCCATCGGCTGTATCCCGTCAAAAGCATCGCCGAAGAAGAGCGATGCAAGCAGGCCACCTGCGGCAAGGCCCGCTAGAGGGCCGAGCCAACGGCTGGCACCACTGGTCCGCGGCGCCCCAGTCGAAGCAGTGCTCTGCTTACTGGTAGAGGTGGTGGTTGTAGAGCGGCTGGGCGCCGCCTTCCGCGACCAACTGGACTGTTTTCCAAAGCTTTTTCCAAAACCGAAGCGCTTCGCCTCTGCATCCTGGAGCGGCATCATTGCAAAGAAAATGGTTGAGCACACAAGTGTCAGGAGGGTGAGAAATTTATGCATCCGGGCGCAGCCTCTATAGACATTAAGATCAGGATAAATCGGAGAAAGTGCATACTATCATCGATTGCAATAACAGACATTGCCGTTGCATCACTCGTGATAAATGACTGGGACTAAAAACATAAAGGGGGGAGAGTCCAACTATACATTGGACTCTCCCCCCTTGTCGTTTAGTGCCCCACCCGACTGTAGCTACTCACAACGTCTCTACAATGAGCTCACTGCTTGCCACCTCATATCCCATCCATCCCGGCCTGTGAGAGAGTAGGCATACTCAGGTGGTGATCAGGGCCTTCCTTCAGACTTAATCCAAGGCTTTCAGCGCGGCATCATAGTCAGGCTCATCCACTATTTCGCCCACCAGTTGGGTGTAGGTAACCTTATCATTCTCATCGATAACAACCACTGCACGAGCGGCAAGCCCGGCCAGCGGACCGTCGGTAATGAGTACACCGTAAGCCTCTGCGAAATCCTTTCCACGCATCAGAGAGAGAGTCTCTACATTCTCCAGCCCCTCGGTCTCGCAGAAGCGGCCCTGAGCAAATGAGAGGTCGGCGGAGACAACCAGAGCCACGGCATCATCACGCCCAGCAAAAGACTCGTTGAACTTTTTGGTGGATATGGCGCAGGTCGGGGTATCGAGGCTGGGTACGATATTCAGCAGCCGTTTTTTACCTGCATAGGTTGACAGTGAAACATCTGCAAGTCCTTTATTCGGCAGGGTAAAGTCTGGTGCTGTACTGCCAACAGCAGGTAGTTCACCATTGGTATTTATCGGATTGCCTTTCAGTGTAACGGTTGCCATTATTTTTAACCCCTTAGGTATTTGGAAAACTTTGAATTGCTCGAAAAATATTTAGATAATGTCTAATATACGAAAATTCAAGGGGCATTCATACTGGAGATTATATTACCTGGATATTTAACAACCCTATTATTTCAATCTTCATTATTAAGTAATACAATGCTGTTCGATATATTCAACACCAAAAGGATAGCAATGGCCTCGCCTGCCCCCGTCTACTACAAACAGAACCGCCTAAAGCAGCTTCGGGCCTTCTGCCATGCCGCCCGTACCGGCAGCATCAGCGAAGCGGCGGAAAAGGTATTTCTGAGCCAACCCACGGTCTCGCTACAGATTCAAGCACTGGAGAGAGAGCTGGAGACGGTGCTGTTTGAAAGGCGTGGCCCGAAGATCCGCCTCACGCCGGAGGGGAAGGTGCTGTTCAAGCTCTCCCAGCCGCTGGTTGAGGGGATGGATAAGTTGCACGAGACCTTTGCCGCACAACAGGAGTTGTTGGAATCCGGGGAACTGAATATTGCGGCGGGCGAGTCGACTATTCTTTACATCCTGCCCGAACCGCTAAAGGCTTTCATGTCGATGCACCCGAAGATCCGGGTAAAACTACAAAATGTCACCGGCGGGCGTGACGGCCTATCGCGTATACGGGCGGATGAGGCTGATCTGGCCGTCGGATCGATGCTCGATGTGCCGGATGATATTATCTATAAACCTCTAGTCACCTACGCACCCGCTCTGATCGTCCCGGAAAACCATCCGCTTGCGGATAAGAAACAGATCACTCTGGAAGATATCACCCCTTATGGACTGATTCTTCCCCCACCCAGCCTGACCACCTGGGGCATGGTGGATCTGGTGTTCCGTCAGCATAAGCTGAAACTGAAAGTGAGCCTGGAAGCCGGCGGCTGGGAAGTGATTAAAAAGTACGTGGAGCAGGGGCTGGGTATCTCCATCGTTACCGATGTTTGCCTCACCGGCGAGGAGAATATTGTCAAATTCCCCCTCGATCAGTACTTCCAGAAACGAACCTATGGCGTAGTTTTACGCCGCGGAAAGTACCTCTCACCCCAGGCAAAACGCTTCCTCGAGGTGATGGATTCGTATTACCAAGAGGGCAATGAGGTAAAAACCAGCTCGGGAAAACAGCAACCTGTCGGCTAGGGCCTGTTAACACTACGCGAATGTCCAGCGTTGGCTCCAAACAGAGGCGCTACTTCTTGCGCCGCTCGGTCTTCATTGAATCGACCAAGTGATCACGGTGAGAACAGATCACTCTCAGGGCATCCTCGGGTGAATTGACTACCTGGAAAAGATCCATATCTCCGGGAGAGATACAGTTATGCTCCATCATGGTCTCACTCATCCAGCTCAATAGACCACTCCAGTATTTTTCACCATAAAGCACTACGGGGAACTGTCTGATCTTGTCGGTCTGAATCAGAGTCAGGGCCTCAAACAGTTCATCCATGGTACCGTAGCCCCCAGGGAAGATAATATAGGCCATGGCATATTTTACAAACATCAGCTTACGTACAAAAAAGTAGCGAAACTCCATTCCGGCGTCGAGATAGGGGTTGGGGTCCTGTTCATGGGGTAGCTCAATATTCAATCCCATGGAAGTCCCGGCACCCCCCTGACAGCCACGGTTTGCCGCTTCCATGATGCCCGGTCCACCGCCGGTTATCACCGCCATTCCTTCATCCGACAACATACGGCCGATGGTCACTGCATCTTGGTAGTAGGGCGTATCTTCGGTAAAACGAGCACCACCGAAGATAGTTACCGCCGGTCCCAGGTCGTTGAGAGTTTCAATACCGTCAATCAACTCTGACTGAATACGAAAAATGCGCCAAGTTTCAGATGTCTTAAGGTCTTCCATTATTTATTCTTCTCATCTCAACTTTCGGAGTTCGTTAGCCCCCTCTCCCCACTGGGGAGAGGGTTGGGGTGAGGGGGATCAACAGGTAACTTATTGATTTAATACACCCTCATCCTAACCTTCTCCCTCGTAGGGAGAAGGTACGGTCTATACTGCGCTTTTACATCACCTGAACTCCGAGACTTGAGTTCTCATGACTCAAACAGGCCCAAAGATTAATACGAGTTGAACGGTTTTAACAAGCCTGTAGCAGAATAATGCTCTATAAACTATTCACCCAGATCAAAAACAAAATCGAGCTGCTCCTCTCCCCACAGCAACTTCTTGCGCTGCACCTTCACTCGAACAGGAGTACCGGGAGTCTTTCCCATCAGTTCGATTCTGACGTCCGAAGTTACTGTCACCGGCTTGCCGTTAAGTTCGATAAGCGTATCCCCCTTCTTTAACCCAGCCGCAGCGGCTGCACCCTCGGGGGAGAGTTCAGAGACCAGCACACCCTTCTCCGCATTATCCATATAGATCCCCAGCAGCCCGTTTTTCGGTAGAGCCTGCATCTTGGGAAAGAGCACAAAATCGGCGACACCGGGCTCAACCGTAATGCTGGCTCCAGGAAGTACAACAACACCGGCCTCACCCAGCCTGCGCTCAACACGTTGTGGAATGCCCGAGCCATACATCAGGTGACCGGAGCCTGCCAGCACCACCATTTTTCTTTCCGGGTGCGCTTGAAGATAGAGAAACACCGTCTCCGCCATAGTCTCATCCCACAACAACTGAACATCCAGGAAATGCTCAAAATCATGTTTGCTGCTTACCGGGTGCTGCTGAAAAACATTACGTAACCGTTCAATATAGACGGCATCAGAACGGTCGACCTCAGACGGCACATCGGACTGCTCCTCAGGGGTTAACCCGTCAAAGCCGACTTCAGAGACACGATTCTTTATCTCGGCGGAGGCGTTAAGTGCCACCAAAGGTATGGCATTCTCTCTGGCGTATTGAATAATCGGTCGGTAGAGACGGTAATCATAGCGCCAGCGTTCAAACCACTCGCTCTTTCTGAGAAATTCCTGTTCATCCAGATCACCGGCAATATAGGCATCCAGCGTCTGTTGAAACGGCCGCTGAAACATCTCCATGCCGATAGCGATATCTGTGTGACCGCGATGAATCTGCTCTATCACCTCCAACTGTTTGAGATGGTGAGCATAGTTGTCGTGGGTCTCACCGACATAGGTCACCCGCTTCTCCAGCAGTGCGTTGCTTATATCATCCAGCGAAGTCTGTCGGCTCATATCCAGCACCTCCATCGGCCCCGCTATGTCGGCAGGTTTGTTGGCGGATACATCGGCTTCGCCAGTGCCATGGTTCACCGGTAGTGGTTTGTGCTCCTGCCCATGAACACCAACAGTGGCACAAGCACTCAATAGTGTTACCAGAGATGTCAGCAGAAGCGCTGAGAAGAGTCTATTCTTTTTCATCGTACTACCCATTACAACCAACTCCAGGATATGACCGCAAACGGCTGGAAAGATTCCTGATAAAGTATGTTCCGGCTACATCGAAACTTGAGTTATTAAGCCTACACCAAATACCCAGCACCCCGGAAAAAAGATGCTTAGACTTTACACACTGCTTTTCGCCCTGACCTTATCGATAGCAGGGTTATCTACAGCAGTGGCAGATATACCGGATACCATCCACCACCAACTGCAGGTAAAACTCTCGCCCAATAAGGGAGAGCTGACGGTGAGTGACAAATTGACCCTACCCGGTGCAGTAACTCATTTCGAGTTTTATCTCCATCAAGGGCTCAATCCCGGCATAAAGGAGAGAGGGATCACGCTTACCACTACGGTAAGACAGAAGAGTGGTGAAATAGTGATACAGGGCTATCGCCTCACTTCGGCCACTCCATTCCGTGAGGTAACACTCGGCTACAGCGGCATCATCCAGCATCAACTCGGTTCAATCGATGACGATTACAGCAGTAGTAGAAAGTCGAGCCCCGGGCTCATCTCCGAAAAGGGGGTATTTCTCAGTAGTGGCGGCTTCTGGTATCCGGTGACTGCCGAAGGCCTTGTGAGCTTCGATATGTCTGTCGATCTACCCACCGGCTGGTCGGCGGTCAGTCAGGGCGGCGCCCGGGACGATGGTAACAGCTGGTCCATCGACTCACCCCAGGATGATATCTATCTCATCGCCGCTCCCTACCATCGCTACAACCGTCAGAGTGATATTGCCGAAGCTCAGGTCTATCTACGCCGGAAAGATCCCGCACTGGCCAAGCGTTACCTTGATGCCACCGAGCACTACCTCTCGCTCTATCACACGCTATTGGGGCCCTACCCCTACAGTAAATTTGCTCTGGTGGAGAACTTCTGGGAAAGCGGCTACGGCATGCCCTCCTTCACCCTCCTCGGTCCCCAAGTAATCCGCCTACCGTTTATCCTCCACAGCTCCTACCCTCACGAGATCCTGCACAACTGGTGGGGTAACGGTGTCTACGTCGATTACGACTCCGGCAACTGGAGCGAAGGGCTCACCTCCTATCTTGCGGACCACCTGATCAAAGAGCAGCGTGGCAAGGGTTCCGATTACCGTAGAAGTACACTGCAACGCTACACAGATTATGTGGATCAGCAGAAAGAGTTTCCGCTGGTGGAGTTTAAAGGCCGCCACGGTCAGGTAAGCCAGGCGATAGGTTACGGTAAGACCCTGATGCTGTTCCACATGCTGCGTATGCAGCTGGGGGATGAGCGTTTTATCGATGGCCTGCGTCGTTTCTACCGTCAGCATCGATTCCGCAGTGCCGGTTATGGCGATCTACGAAAATCATTTGAGCAGGCAACAGATGAGTCACTATCACAGTTCTTTCAACAATGGACAGAACGTAGCGGGGCACCGGCCCTGGTTCTGAGTGATACAAAAGTCTCCCCGGCCGACGGGGGTTACCGCCTTACCGCCATGCTGAAACAGACTCAATCCGCCCCACCCTTCGTACTCCGGGTGCCGCTATTTATCCAGATGGAAGGAGACACCCAACTACTAAAACGACAGATAGTGATGAGTGGGCACGAACGGCAAATTGATATTGCACTGAAAAAACGTCCAGTTCGTCTCTCCGTCGATCCAGGATTTGACCTCTTTCGTAAACTCGATCCCAGTGAAATCCCCAGCAGTCTGGGGCAGCTATTCGGTAGCGACAGGCTTACTGTCGTCCTGCCGAATAACGCCGGCACAGAGATCAGAGCCGACTATCAACAGTTGGCAAAGTCCTGGGGCGGGAGGAGCAAGGGCATCGACATTGTCTGGGACAGTGAACTGAAGCAGCTACCCAAGAACCGTACTCTCTGGGTATTCGGCAGAGAGAACCGCTTTGCTGATCTCTTCAACGGACTATTGAAGGATGATGAATTCAAACCCGCACAACAGAGTTACGCACTCACCCGCCGACACCCAGGCAACCCGCAACTGAGCATGGGGCTGCTACATAGCGCCGGTCCAAAGGCACTGCCGGGTCTCGCCCGCAAATTGCCTCACTACAGCAAATACAGCTATGTAGTATTTGAAGGGGAGCGCCCCACCAACCGACTTAAGGGGCAGTGGCAGCTGTCGGAGTCTGCATTGACGGTGAACATCGGCACGGAAAAAGCGCCGGCGATGATTGTGCCGACACACACACCACTCAGTGATATCGCCCAAAAAGACCCTGTGAAAAACCCATCCGCGGACAATATGTTACCCGGTTCCGGGCAATAGTATAGAAACCGGGTGTAGGAGAAAACCTGTTCGCGATTGGCTCCGAAGCGGCCTCTTCGCGTACAGGCTCGCTCCTACAATCGACATCAGGATTATTGCTCAGTGTTATTTTCTTTAATTGCGCCATGCAGCGTCATCTGCGGGAAAGGAATCTCCCAGCCATACTCACTACAGGCATCCACACAAAAGCGCTGGATAGCCCGCCGTAAGCGGTTATAGAGATCACCCAGCTCACCATCAAAGTCCGCCATAACCACCAAGTCGAGTGATGAACTGTTAGCCTGGGCAAACTCCACCCGCAGGTTAAGCAACTGCTCACCGTACCCCTCTTGCTGGAGCCGTTGTTGTATGTAGTCGTGGAGGGTTGCCGGAATAGTTGAGGTGCTCTCCTTCTGCAGGGAGTAGCTGATACCCAGCAGCTCCTTAATGCGGAAATTTGTCGCCAGGTTACGGGGCGAGGCGGCAAGAAAATCACCCATCTGGTAAGAGACCTGAACGCCGCCTCGCTGCACCAGCTGTACCATCTCGGGAGAGATACCTGACACCTTGCCACGCACCCCATCGCTTAGAATTACCCAGTCATCCAGCTTGCATGGGAACCAGGGTTCGCTGGTGCCATAAGGCCGGGATTTGAGGCCCGCCAGATCTTCGATGGGCACCCGTTGACTGATATCCGCCACCGGATTTACCAGGGTGCTATAGACATTGATCTGCTTGACCTTCCAGGGCAGCCCCTCCAGCATGATCCGCTCACCCTCACGCACCGGACCGATATTGAGAAACAGTTGAATCTGCTTCCAGTAACGTGGCAGGGCTTGCCGCAGAGTCCAGGCAATGCCAATCAACAATAGAATACCGAGACTGAACAACATCCAGTCTTCCACCGAATAGAAAACCACCATTGGCCCCACGATCACCAGCAGGACGGTCAAGATACGGTGAAGCAGTTCCAACAGGCGGACACGGAAACTGCGGTGCAACTTACGAAAGCCCGGCAAATAACGCTGCATCGCTGAATAGCTGAGGCGTGAGAGCAGCATGATGCCGAATACTGTCAGCAGTGCCACCGTAAGATAGAGCCCCCGCTTCTGAAAAAAAGATTTGAGATAACTCTGGGATGCCGCGGAGATAGAGGTCTCGGATGCCACCAGCTTATCCAGTTGCAACTGTGCCGCCTGCAGTTCGCTCTGCATGAAGGCCTGCTGCTTCTCCCAAGCCCCCACCGTCTCCTTCAGCGACTTGTTTAACACCTTATCCTTGCTCTCCTGTAGCAGCTTATGGGTGTTGCTAACGGCCTGTTCGATCACCGGCAAACGCTGCTCAAAATAGGCAATCTTCTCTTTCAACTCCGACTTCTGCCGCACATGGGCGGTCATCGACTTCATCTCATCCAATGCCGGCCTCAGCAGGCCCAACACCTCCTGCTGAAAATCGAAGGCCTGTTCCTCCTCATGGCGCAGGCTGGAGATATCGACACCCGCCGCAATATCCTCGAAGTTACGCGTGGTGGCTTGCAGGTCTGCATCGCGTTGATCCAGCTGCAGCTGCAGCCCCTTCTTTTCGGCATCAGACTGGGCGGCCCGCAACTGCTTGTTGAGGGCCTTGATATCCCGCTTCAGACCCTTCCTCAGATCGACAAAAGATTTCAACGTGGCAGCAGTATTCTCCTCGACAGAAACCTCTGCCTCGACTACCGCAACTTCACTCTCCGCCAAGCTGATAAACGGAATCAGGAGCAGCACGAGAGCGGCCACCAGACCGGTAATACGAAGGTTATTGATCACAATCTGAGACATAGGTATTTTTATCTAAGTTGACTTGGGCTGACCTATTGTAGGTGTGAAAGGCCCCATTTGGATAGGCACAGGTCCTGAAAAATTTTGTGACTGGAATGAATCTATCCGTTCGTTGAGCAGTTGGCATTAATCTTACCCACGGCATGCAGATACCACCTCACTACCAAATTATGGCAGAGACTACCCTATCTTTCTCCTGCCTCCAGGCAAGGCACCGGGTAGGTGGTCCTGAACGGCTTCTCTGGATAAGTCGTCTCTCTATCGAAGCAGGTCACTATACCCGCCCCATCCATCCAATAGATATGAGGATTCTTCGGATTGAACAGGTGACTTTTATTCTCGGTTGCAAGCTGTATCTCAAAATGCAGATGCGCGATCCCCCCTGCCAGCAGACCGGTGCGCCCGAGAGCTCCTATCTGTTGCCCACGACGGACCCGATCACCCACCTTGACCATGCGCTCGTCCAGATGCACAAACCGCGCCCTGATATAAAGACCATCGTCACCTCTACCATGGTCGATATAGATCGTATTGCCATACATAGGTTCAAAAAATGAATCTGTCACCAAACCTGGCGAGAGAGCCAGAACAGGGGTGCCCACAGCACTGAGAACATCTATACCTAGGTGCCCATTCTCTATATCCCAAAATCCATTCAGGGTAGAGGGTGCATTCGGAGGGATATACAGCGGCTGATTATCCGCACGTACCGGATCTGAATCCATGGCCACCTGGCCATAGGGCGCCGGAAAAAAAGCTTGGCAGCCGATAAGCAAAAATGGAAGAGAGAGCAGGAATAAAAATTCCGTCAGTTTCTTTGGCTGAATGTCCATGGGATCAAATATTTCCTGGTTTTTGTTCAAGTCTCACCCTCGTATAGTCATGCTTGGCAATACGCGGGCATCTACAAAGATTTCCTCTGTTTAACTTCTTCTAACCGACCTTAACATTGCTATTTCTATCCCTTATGTTTTTTTCCGGTGTCCGCCGCAGGACAGAAAAGTAACCTAAGATTGAGTAAGGAGCATCCGTTATGCTGAGGAGATTCAGATGACACAGGTTTTAGAAATAACACCCAGCGAAGTGCTGCTGCTCAACGGTGACAAGTTCGCTTCAAAAGGCATTATCGGGAACATAGAGCTTCCCCAGGGTATAAAGGTTTCTGCTGAAAAGCTGGGGGAAGCGCTCCTAGCCAATGCCTTTCTAACCATCGAGCAGGAGGCGTGTGTTGAGTTGTTTGTCGGAAAACAGAAACAGCTTTTCGGACTAATCAACAGCGACAGACTTTTTATGAAACGCTCCTCCACAGCCGGTAAGTGGCCAACCCCCTCGGTAGAATCCGAGCTTTGTGCATTGGCTCAACCTGGGGCTGTTCTGGTATCCGATGCTCTCTTTGACTGGCTGAAAAAACCTCATGGCACGCCTTGGGTTTTGGCCCTGATGAATGTACAGCATTCCATGGCCCAAAGGGGTATTCTCCATGAAGAGTCCAGCAAACTACTTGGAATGACCATCAGCAAATCCTATTCACTTGATCATGAGAAACGCGCCGCCATACAGCAAGGTGTACCTGAGCCGAATCAGCTACTGATGGACAACTGTAAAAACAGTCGCCCGGAAGTATGGAAACATTTGGTCAAGGAGATTCACCGAGGCATCAACCGCCGTCGTGCAGAGGATGGCGGTGACGATGATGGGGACGATTGAACTCCGGTTTCTTTTGAAACAGCCAAAAATTTCCTGAGAATTTATTGCAGCCACCGAAAGCTCCCTCTTCGGCAATCACTGTAATTTTGTTCCTATCTTAAGCTCAATGCAGACAACATTTCTTGAATTTTTTACCACTACCGCAGGGGCAAGGGTCATTACGTCCCACCTTGGGGGCCTCGTTAATGATAGGTTTTACCCGCTCCCCTCATGTAGCCCATACACCACTCATCTACGATGATAAATCGCTTCCAAAGAAATAGTGGGATTAAGGGTTCAGATATTCAGAAGGTCAATACGTGGCACCTACAAAACACATGCCTGTGATCAGCCCTTTCTAACCGCCCTAACCTTCACATTATTATTTCTATCCCGGCTCTTACGTATTACCGCGTTACCTTCAACGCCTTGATAAGATTTAATCATCCTATCGTAAAGCAGTACATTCACCGTAGCAGAGAGATTCATGCACCCCTCGGTAGGCACATAGACAACGGCATCGGCGCTATCTATCACCTCCTGACTCAGCGTACCGTCTTCAGGGCCAAATATATAAAAAGCATTTTCCGGGTGTTGATACTCCGGCAAAGGCGTGGCGTTCATGGCAAATTCAACACAGACAATCTGCATATCATCAGCCGCTTCATCCAGAAGGCAGTTTACGCCAGAGAGGGGAATATCCTGGCTGACACTACGGCTCATCCTCGGAATATCGGGATTAAGCTCAACGGCACGGGGATAGCGCCGCCCGGTATAAAAAACCGAGTCGACACGATAGTTACCGGCAGCGCGCATCACCGAGCCAACGTTCTCCGGGCTTTTGGGGTTACACAGGCCGATACTGACTTTTGATTCTCTCATCTGTTTACTACTGTTATCACTGGGAATGTTATTCATCATGGTTTCAGAACCTGGTAACGGCATACCGGGTGATCATTCATCTTATCCGATATTAACGACGCAGCACATGCTACACCTGCCACTGGGTGGTTTTTGATACAGTCCTTATCCAGCAAGTCTGCCAGGTAAAATTTGGCCAGTTTGTCTATTCCAGGATGTATATAAGCCAACTAAGACACCTAATTTTAAATCAAATTATGAGCCGAATAAGGGTCTATATTCGGCTCATAGACCAAAAAACCCCTGAACAAGTGTCGGAGCACTAAATGCCGACCTGGGAAAACACCCTTCATCCTCATACCGCCGGGGTACTGAGGCTGAGTCATAACGATACGGTATACTCACTACCCGCAAAAGGGTTGGTCAATATGAAACTGATTATGTTTTTTACTCTCGGCCTGTCACTTCTGGTCATCTATCTGCTGGTTAAAATAATAAAGAGAGGCAGCAGTAAAAAAGATAATAAAATTCCTGAACATCAACCTGAAGCTACGGATGAGACGGTCCGCTGCTTTACATGCGGCATGGACACCCCAATTGAAACTGCACTGGAGAAAAAGGGGCGCTACTTTTGCGGGGTGAAAAAGCACGATAGAGAGATTCAGGCTGAGGGTGGCGAAAAAGAGTCATCGACCCAAAGCCGCGGAGAATAACAGAGGCAACCGGCAACAGCTCCTTTGTCTGGTATTCACAGCACTTAAATAACCGAGCAATAGTAAGAACAATCGGAGGCTTGCTCTCCCTGCCCTGAGCTCATCTGGCGGCCAGCCATAGTCCCATTTGTGCTATATCCTTACGGCACATTCAGCAACATACGACTAAATGCATTCTCCGCAGAGGTACTCACCAACAGGCACTCCTGAGCCCGTGTCATGCCTACATAGAGCAGGCGGGCGCTATCCTGTTGCCGCTCCTCTTTATCAGCCAGCCGGCCTATCCCCAACATGATGACGCGGGGAAACTCCAGCCCCTTACTGCTGTGAATAGTGAGAACCGAGACCAGATCACTACCCGGATCGTAAGCACTCTTGCTCTTCTTGTTATCAAGCAATAGATGGGGAATACCGGCTGCCTTGAGTTGTGCGGCTATCTCTCTACCCTGATAGCCGGCAACGTAGACCACCGCCATATCACGCCAGGACACACCCTGCTGATGCCATTTTTTCAGGCACTTGAGGGTGTATTGAACCTCCTCCTTAAGGGTGTTGAACTTGCGCACCACCGGCTCAGGTCCACTGCTGCCCGCCGCCTCAGGTTCAATCAACGGAATATGGTCATCATCCGCACTCTTGGGATTGAGGTAGTGACTGGCAAAGTCATAGGCAAAGCGGAGAATCTCACGGGTATTGCGGTAATTGAGGCGTAAAATGGTAGTGCGCCCCTGTGCCTGAATGCCCACACTGGATAGTGTAAAACCAAGCCCCGAGCTTCTCTTGTAGATCGACTGTGCGTCATCATAGAGCATCAGCAGAGAGCTGGTTTCTGGATCGATCATCTGCACCACGAGCTTCAACCAATCTGAATCGAAATCATGCCCTTCATCGATCATCAGAGCACCATACTGTGCCCTGGGGATATCTCCCTTATCCACCGCATCGATAACCGTCTCAACCTGGCGCTCATATACCTGCTTATCAGACTCCAACAGATCCACATGGTAGGTCTTGAGCTGCTGACCGCACCAATCATGAAAATGGTAGACCTGCACCTGCCCACCGATGCCCTTGGCGGAGATAAAAGCCCGCAGCTTAGCGGCAAGGGTGACATTAAAACAGAGCACCAGAATCGGCTTATTCAGCGCCTGCGCCAAGTGCAGACAGCGATACCCAAGGATCAGGGTCTTGCCGGAGCCTGCCACCCCATGAATCACCCGATGTCCCTCCCCCAGGCTGCGTGCCAGCTGCTCCTGCTGTATATCCATGATCTTAATGATATCGGGCAGCGCCCGCTCGGCGGTGGCGGAGTCATCCTCATCAACACCAAAGAGGTCGGCCTGCCCTGTATCATCAATACGTATCTCGGGAAACAGGTGCCAGCGTATACGGTCGATCTGCGGCAGAGTCAGCGCACCACCAAACTGGTAGTTGAACATTCCCCATAGCTGCTCCTGAAATTTCTCAGCATCGGCGCTCTCGGTCATCTCATCCTGATAGATCATCAGGTGATCCGGCAACAGTCCCTCACGCCTATCCTCTGGAATCGCCTTCTCGATCTGTTTGCGTGTGATATTAGTAAAGACCACACCCCAGCCGTAGGGCATGATCAGATTCCCTTTGTAGGCTTCAGATCGCTGACGCAGCAGTGGATCGCGTGACAGCATATCCACCACGGCATAGGTGTACTGCCGGGCCTGTTCCAATGGGTGCGGCTTGGTGACCAGTCCGGTATTTGTCTGTAGGGAGACATCCTTTTTACTGATCGTCTTGATGCTACTCCGTTTCCAGTCCTTCACCTCCAGAAACAGCAGCCCCCTTGAGGGATGAAGAATAATAAAATCGGGGTAGCGTCGTTTCCTGCCGATGGGAATGTCGTACCAGACCAGGTAATCATCTTCCAGCAGATCCTGCAGACGGCGTGCCAGACGTTTTTCACCGGAAGTCATGCGGCTGAGGGTCTGTTTGTTCAGTGGGGGGATAATCTCTGCCACACGTTCACTCCCTATTGTCTGCTGTCCATAAATAATACTGGCTCTGCACAATACTACTGAAATCGGGCGTAGGAGCGAACTTGTTCGCGAAGAACAGACTCTGGCGCCTGATCGCGAATAAATTCGCTCCTACAAGGTGCAATTTCCTCTTTAAATATTGCTTCAGGATTATTGTGCATAACCATGGCTATGACCGCTGAACCAGCAAATCAAACACCACCCGTGCAAAACTCGCTGCTTTAGCAGGATCAGAGAGCAACTGCATCATCTGGTTTTGATGCGCCCCACTACTATCCATCACCGCATCATCAATCGCCTTGGTGAAGTCGCCCAACAATGCCTGTTCCGGAGTATTGTTGGCGATCTGTTTCATCACCAGATCATTCTCGCGCACCTTATCCCTTATTGTGTAGGCGTAATTCACTAAATCTTTTTCAGTAAGCTGGTCTGTAATAAACAGCTCATTCAGTCGGTTGATAATCTGCGACAGAAACTCCTCTTTTTTATCTTTGGCCTTGGCACTGCCCAGTCCCTCACCTGGAGTCAGGTACTCACCGGCATCTTCTTTTAAATTAATCTCCTGCTGGCGGATCTTGGAGAGGCGGTAGTGGCTGAGCACCACGTTATGCAGATCGATATCATCTTCATCAACAATCGATTCACGTAACATGGGGCGCAAATTGCGTGCATAGAGGCTCAATTTCTCCAGACCTTTGTCATCATAATCGACGATCTGCGACATGAACTCATAGAAGCGCACAAAGGTACCGAGATCCTTTTTGAAGATCTCCAGCGCATCCTTCTCCTGCTTGCACTCCTTGAAGCTGTTCTCGGCATTGGCGATCAACACCGCATCGCCGGTCTTCTTAGTGCGCTCGAACATCTCCTTGGCCTGCTTGAAGGCCTCAATGGCTGACTTGTACCGTTTCTGCCAGCGCTCTACCGCCGGCTTGCAGATATTGGCAATTGCCGCGTTGCTTTTATTCTTGACGAAGAAGGCTTCGCAAAACTGCTCGACCTCCTGCCACAAAAAAATTCCCGCCGCGCGCAGCTTCTCATCCAGCTCAAAGATCAGGTTGGGATCGGAGACATCATCCAGCTCGGCGGTCTGGTAGTAGGGCTGGAAGGCGGCGAGGATATCGTCCGGCTCGTTGAAAAAGTCGAGCACGAAGGTGCCGGTCTCAGCCTTACCGGGGTAGGTACGATTGAGGCGCGACAGGGTCTGCACACACTCCACACCACCCAGTTTCTTGTCTACATACATGGCACAGAGCTTGGGCTGGTCGAAGCCGGTCTGGAATTTGTTGGCGACGATCATCACCTGATAGTCGTCGGAGTCGAAGGCCTTACGCATATCACGGCCCTTGAGGTTGGGGTTCATCCCCGTCTCGGTAAACTTCTCTCCCAGCAGCGCCGTGGCATTTGGATCTTTTTCATCAAACACCACCTCACCAGAGAAGGCGACCATGGCATGGATCTTCTGGTAACCCTTCTCGCTAATGTACTTATCAAACCCCAGCTTGTAACGCACCGCCTCTTTGCGCGAGCTGGTCACCACCATCGCCTTGGCCTGCCCACCCATCAGCCCCATCACGTTATCCTTGAAGTGCTCGACAATCACCTGCACCTTTTGCGCGATGTTGTAGTCATGCAGGCGCACCCACTGGTTCAGCTTCACCTTGGCCTTTTTGCTCTCCACTTCCTCATCAGCACCCTGAATCGCCATCGCCAGGTTATAGGCCACTCGATAGTTGGTGTAGTTTTTCAACACATCGAGAATAAAGCCCTCCTCTATCGCCTGGCGCATACTGTATACATGGTAGGCCTCAGGCTTGTTGCGCTTTGAAGGCGGCTCAGCGGGATTGGGTAGACGGCCAAACAGCTCCAGGGTCTTGGTCTTGGGGGTGGCGGTAAAGGCGAAGTAACTCAGGTTAGGCGAGACACGGCGCGAGGCGACGGCGGCATCGAGAATATCCTCGCTGCCCAGCTCCTCATCACTATCCGAACCCTCCATCATCAGCACCTCTTTCAGCTGCCGTGCGGTAGAGCCTGTCTGTGAGGAGTGCGCCTCATCGGCGATGATGGCGTAGTGGCGCTCCTTGAGGCGGGTGCTGTTCTCAATCGCCTTGAGCACATAGGGGAAGGTCTGAATGGTGACGATAATGATCGGCTGCGAGCCTTCCAGTGCGCTAGCGAGCTTCTCCGACTTGGAACCCTCCCCCTCCTTGCGGTTGATACGTCCCACCACCCCATCGACATGCTCAAACTGGTAGATGGTATCCTGCAACTGATCATCGAGCACGGTGCGGTCGGTAACGATAATCACCGAATTAAACTGCTTGTTGCCCAATCCATCATAGAGCGAGGAGAGCTGATGCGCAGTCCAGGCGATGGAGTTGGACTTGCCGGAACCGGCACTGTGCTGAATCAGATACTTCTGGCCGGTGCCTTCGGTGCGGGCGGCATTCACCAGCTTGTTGACCACATCCCACTGGTGATAACGAGGGAAGATCAGGGTCTCTTTCTTGTACTTGCGCCCCTCCCAGTCCTCCTTCTCCTCAATCTGTAGATGCACATAGCGGGCGAGGATATTGAGCAGGTTGTCGGGCAGCAGCACCTCGTTCCACAGATAGTCGGTGGCGTATTGGTTCAAATCCTCCGGTACATCGTTACCGGCACCACCGCCAGCTGTCCCCTTGTTAAACGGCAGGAAGAAGGTCCCATCCCCCTCCAGGCGGGTAGCCATATAGACCTCATACTGGCTCACCGCAAAGTGGACCAGCGCACCGCGTTTAAAGGTGAGCAGCGGCTCCGGCTTCTTGGTGGCGGGGTCAATGGCAAAACGGGTGGTCTTATACTGCTTGATGGCGTTCTGAACCGCCTGCTTGAACTCCGACTTCAGCTCCAGCGTTGCCACCGGCAGACCGTTGACAAACAGCACCAGATCGATACGCCACCTCTTCGCCGTTTTGACTCCCTCGCCCCCTTGGGGAGAGGGCTGGGGTGAGGGGGAAATAGAAGCCCACGGACTATAGACCAACTCCGGCACCACCCGCAGGCGATTCTTCCGGTAACGCGCCAGGGTATCGGGATTCAGGTCGTGCTCAGGCTTAAACTGACAGAGGCTAAAGCGGGTGCCACGATCCTTCAGCTCATGGCGCAACACCCCCAGAGTGCCAAAGGTACGCATCTCTTTATGGGGGGCATTGGGGTCGGCCTTGTTGAGCTGGGCAGCGACCCGTTCGAGAAACTTCTGCTCGGGATTGTTAGGATATAATTTGCAGAATTTTTGCCACTGGGTATTCTGGGTCTCCTTCACAAAGCCCAGCAGATCGGCTTCATAGAGGGCCAGTTCACGGTTGTAGCCTTCCGGCTTGCCCAACAACCAGCCGCCGGCGACCAGTTGTCGGATCATGTCGTTCTGGAAGGTGAGTTCGTTAGATTTACTACTCATCATTAAATATCCATATTTTCTCTATAGGACTAATGCTTCTTCGGCAGGTTTTTTATGGCCCGTTCCAGGTCCTCATCCACACGGCTGGGTTTAACATCAATAACACGTTTAAAGCGGTCATACTCAAGCTGTGCCTTCTGCTTGGCCTGGGTGGCTGAAATCTTTCCCGCATGGGCTAAAATATCGTGGTCACTCAGCTTGAGAAAATCATCCAATTTAACGATCCAATCGTTCATTTTCATCAACCGTCCTCGTTCAGCCTGCAACTCTGCAAACTCCAGGTAGGCGGTCACGACACGATTAAGCAGATTGAGTTCCTGCTCAGAAAGGTAGTTCTTCGCCGTGCTCACCTCAGATCGGTTCGGCTCCTCACCCACAAAGTGAGTCAACCCAAGATGCGGTTTATCGGCACCTACCCGCTGGTGAATCACCTCGGCAGCAGTATGCCCATGGGCGGCCCAATGCATTTTATTTTGAACTTGAGCAAAAAACTCCTGACTCACTTCAGCCTTGCCATCGTAATCGATACTGGTCGCATAGATGTCGCACACCTTTCGCCAAAATACCTTTTCCGAGGAGCGAATATCACGAACCCGCGCCAGCAGCTGGTCAAAATAGACGCTACTGTCCGGGTTCTTCAGGCGCTCATCATCCATGGCGAAGCCCTTCAGCAGATACTCCTGCAAGGTGGATGTGGCCCACTGCCTGAATTGCGTTCCCCGCGAAGAGCGCACCCGGTAGCCGACAGCAATAATCACCGGCAAGCTGTAATGCAGCTTATTGCGATTGACCTCTCTGATACCCTCTATGGCAACTTGTAAGTAAGACTTACAGGTTGCCTGCTGATCCTGCTCACCCGTCTCATACACCGCCTTGATATGTTGTGTAATCGCCTGAGGACTAATCTGATACAGATCTGCCATAGCCGCCTGTGTTAACCACAAAGTATCCGATTCAAAACGGCATTCGACACGCGTGGAGCCATCAGCGGCCTGGAATAGCACGAACTCACCGTTGGGTGCTTGGGGTGTACTGTCTGTCATGCAGCATCTTCCTTGTTGAGTTGTTGTGGTGCTTCCCAATTTCTGACATCGATCTTGCCGGTGACAGCTGCGGATACTAGGGCTGTGCGGCGTTCATTGATAATTCCGACAGCCTTCTCTGCTTTTGAAATCAATACACTAAATTTTTCCTTTTCAGAAAAGACATGTTCAATAATTTCTTTCTGTTCTGTCACACTAGGAAAAGCACCTGTTAGCTTGTTTACATCAGGCATACCTATTGTTTTCAGTGTCGCACCAAATGTATAGCGTTCCAATTCATCTTGCATAGCATAGAAAATAAGTAGCAAATATTCTGGTATGACTTTAGTTTCATCACAAATCCATGCTATGACATGTTGAGATACAGCCATCACTTCGATCGTGATTGCTGCCAGGCCTATACTTGCATCTCTAGTAAAAACGACACACCTTTCCGGCAATCTTCTAGCCGATGAATTGGCCAACCCTTTATCATTTAAGTAAAAAGCAGTTTTCCTAATATAATCCACTCCCTTTAGTTGTGAAGAGTCATTAAGCGATACCCAAGGAATGTCACAATTTACCCAGTATTCTTCTTTTTTCTTGTCTGGAGTGTGACCACTTGCCATTGTTGCAACTTGTTTTATCTTACAAACAGTCCAATGCTCCGGTACATCACCCAACCATTCAACTCCTGAGTCGCGCATGGGGGCATCGGGGTTAAGGCCTTTGGTGACGGCATGGCTAATCACCGCCTGGCGTTTCTCTTTTAGTAGCTTGATGAGCTGTTGTTGTTTTTCAATCAGGGTGTCGATTTTGGCGGTTTCGTGGTCGAGGAATCCTAGAATTAACTCCTGCTCATCTCTACTTGGCAATGGCAACACCAAGGCTTTTACGATACTCGAATTAAGCCCATGCATTATCGAACCTTTACCAGAAACTTTGATCTGGTTTTCAATCTCATGGCACTCATCTATCAGCAATCTGAAAAATCCAGGAAGAATTTCAGACTCATTAACTCTTAACCGCAGCAAGTGAGAATCGATAATCCCAATCTCTGCATCATCTGGAACAAGATCGCACTTACCACTCGTACCCATCATTGTTATAAGTAGGTCATTAGTGAAAGCTTGATACACTTCCATTTCTTCAAACTTGTCCTTACTAATTCTTCTCTTACCTAATGAGAAATCTTTTTTTATGACATTCTCTTGACCATATACCCGAATACCAGAATCAACCATATCCTCAAGTTTCAATGCACTACCAAAAGGACCTATTTTTATTCCTTCTGCGCCATCCTTTAACAGATATCGAACCTGCTTTGTTTTCCACACAGAAGGCAAATCACCTAACATCTCAATCCCTGAATCCTTGTATTCAGGATAAGCCTGATACCTCCCCCCCATCACGAATGTACCTCACGCAACAACTCCATAATCTCCCCACTCACCAAATCCAGCTCCGCATCAATCTCCTCCAACGCCCGAGGCGGCTGATAGACATAGAAGTGACGGTTAAACGGTATCTCATAACCCACAATACCGATCTCCTGATCCTTGTCGTCTTTTTTGCCAGCGTCGATCCAGGCATCAGGGACATGGGGCTGTACCTCTTTGGCAAAGTAGGCCTCGTTAATCGCATTCACCGGCCTTGATAGGTCGAGGGCGACATTTTCGTTATCACGCAGGTCGCCATCAGGCTTGTACTCCACCACCCTACCATCCACTTCAAACAGTCCGTAGATAGGATTTGCTTTTGATTTATGGACTTTCTTAATCACCTTCTCCGCATCGGGATTCTTCCAGCTGACGGCGGCGGTGATCTGTTTTTTCTCTTTGGCGTCGAGCTTGATTCCGCTCTTTTTTAACTTCGCCTCATAGCCGTTCATGTCATCGTGCTGTTCACTGCCGACGACCTGTTGCAACTGCTCGGCCTTGAGCAGGGTGGCCCGTTGGGTCAGCCAGCTCTTTGGGTCGAGCAGGTCTTTGATATGTTTCTCTTTCAGCTCGCTGAAGTGGCTTTTAATGCGGTTGCGAATCCCCTCTTCGTGCTCAGTGAGCCGGCCGTAGTGTTCGCAGCCATCCTCGTCGTTCCACTCCTCGCCGTATTCGGCATAGGCCCACTTCATCACCGCGTTGAGGGGCTTTGGGGCGAAGCGCAACTCAGCAATACGCTCATCACTAAACTGGTAAGACTCGCGCAGGGGGCGCTCGATGGTGATACGGCGGTAGCCGAATTCGTGGGTGGCGAAGATCTTGCTGGAGAAGGTTTTTGGGGCTTCGGTTTTTGGATTGGCTGACTGGCGGCCACGGTTGCTCTTCTGCTCGGCGGGCTTATCGAGTTCCCTTGCGTCAACCACCTCGAAGGCACCGAAGCTGCGGGTGATTATGGCGATGTCTTCATCATCCATTACGTTGCGCTTGGAGCCGAGGGATTTGCGCATCTTGCCGCAGAGGTTGACGCCGTTGATCAACTGCACCTTGCCCTTGCGCTGGTTGGCCTTTTTGTTGGAGAGCACCCAGACGTAGGTGGCGATACCGGTGTTGTAGAACATGTCGTTGGGCAGGGCGACGATGGCCTCCAGCAGATCGGCTTCTAAAATGTAGCGGCGGATCTCCGACTCGCCGGAACCGGCACCGCCGGTAAACAGGGGTGAGCCGTTGAGGATGATGCCGATGCGCCCTCCTCCGTTACTGCTGTCCCTGAGTTTACTAATGAGGTGCATCAGGAACAGCAGCGAGCCGTCGGAGACGCGGGGCAGGCCGGGGCCGAAGCGACCGTCGAAGCCCTTGAGGCTGTGTTCGTCTTTGATCTCGCCTTCGATCTTCTTCCAATCAACACCAAAGGGAGGATTGGAGAGCATGTAGTCAAACTGATCGGCATAGAGCTGGTCGTTGGAGAGGGTGTTACCCAGTTTGATGTTGTTGACCTCCTGCCCCTTAATCAGCATATCGGCCTTACAGATGGCATAACTCTCCGGGTTGAGTTCTTGCCCATAGGCACGCATGACGGCCTGCGGATTGAGTTCTGCCACATACTCCATCCCCTCGGAGAGAAAACCGCCGGTGCCCGCGGTGGGGTCGTAGATGGTGCGGATAATGCCCGGCTTGGTGAGGGCGTCATCATCCTCCATAAAGACCAGAGAGGTGGTGAGGTGAACGATGTCTCGCGGGGTGAAATGCTCGCCGGCGGTGTCGTTTGAACTCTCTGCAAAGCGGCGAATCAACTCTTCAAACACCTTGCCCATGTCGTGGTTGGAGATAGCCTTGGGGCTGAGATCGGTCTGCCGTACCTTTTGCACGATCTTGTAGAGCAGGTTGGCATCGTTGAGCTGGCCGATAAATTCGGCAAAGTTGAAATACTCAAAGATCTCGCGGGCATCTTTGGAGAAGCCCTGTAGGTAGGATTCGAGATTGTTCTTGATACCCGCCTCACCCAGTTTGGAGAGATCCATCTTAGAGGTATTGAAGAATGACATGCCGTTGGTAGCACGCAGCAGTAGCTTCTCCTGCGCCTCCTCCGGCAGTTCCATCTTGAGCACTTTTTCGTACTCAGCCAGCAGCACGGCTTTGCTCTCTTCCAGCACACACTCCAAACGGCGCAGTAGGGTAAAAGGGAGAATGATGCGGCCATACTGGCTCTGCCTGAAGTCACCGCGCAGCAGATCGGCCAGGGACCAAATGTAGGCGGCAAGGTTGTTGGGGGTTTCGCTCATTGAATAGTTTTCCAGTGGAACATTTATTATTCTTCCTTTATCAATATTGGGCATAACGCCCCACCCTCATGAATAGGGTTGGTTATCCCACTTATCACCACTCCACCGCACATGACGACTGCAAGGTTATGGAGAGGTGCTAATCATCTTCCAGGGCAACGGCATAGCGTGTGCTGCGCCCACCGCCGGGTAGTTTTTTCAGGCACCCCTTGTGCAGCAGGTCGGCCAGGTCGCGGGTTGCGGTTGGTTTACTTACCTTAGCGAGTGCCCTGTATTTAGCGGCGTTGATACCTTCTATAAACTCTTCACCCGCATTGTCGAGCAGGCGGTTGAGCACCTTGATCTGGCGCTCGGTTAATATGGTTTGTGCATGATCTTGCCAGAAGCGGCTCTTGGCCAGTACCCGCTGGAAACGGGCAAGCGCTTGTTGCATCGCCTCTTCCAGTACCAGCAGGAACCACTCAAGCCAGGGGGTGATATCAAGCGCCCCCTTTTGTGCCGCTTCGAGCTGGGTGTAGTACTCCTGTCGCCGGGCCATAATGGCAGCACTAAGAGAGTAGAAACGAATCGACTGCCCTTCGGTCTGGGCCAGAGCCATATCGGTCACTGCACGGGTGACGCGGCCATTGCCATCATCAAAGGGGTGTAGGGTAACCAGCCAAAGGTGGGCGATACCGGCTCGCAGTAGGGCATCCCCCCCTACAGGGGAGTTGCCGAACCAATCGAGGTAGGCCTGCAACTCTTCTTCAAGCCGTTCGCGGGGTGGGGCCTCAAAGTGGATGGTGGGCCTGTCCACACGGCCGGAGACCACCTGCATCGGATCGTCACCACGTAGCGTGCCGATATTGATATCGGCAAGCGGGCCCGCGCCCTTGGGGAAGAGTGCCCCCTGCCAATCACAGAGGCGTTCCAGTGTCAGCGGCTCGGCGTAGTTTTGGGTGGCATTAAGCAACATGCCGACCAGTGCGTCAGTCTGCGGTGTAGCTTTGTCAGCCATACCGGCACGGCTAAGCCCCAAGCGCCGGGCCACCGATGAGCGCACCGATTCGACATTCAGCGCTTCACCTTCGATCTGGCTGGTGCGGATGGCGTTCTGGATCAGGGCATCCATCTGTGCCTGCTGATCGAGCGCTTGTGATAACCCCTCTGATTGGCCGAGCAACTGCTCCTGCAACAGGCGTACAGCACCCAACCGGGGCTGCAGCCGTTCGCTTTGCCAGATAAAATTGGGCCAGTTTGGGCGTTCCCAGATATACATGAGCCGATTATTACGCCTTATTCGAATCAAATAATGAGCCGAATATAGCAGTTATTCGGCTCATAGACTATCTGTTCCGTGTTTGGCTCACCCAGAAGGCACAATTAATCCGCTTCACCAAGCGTTGCACTCAATCATCAGCTTGGCGAATTGTGGGCGTCGATGAGGCCGGATCATACTCTCTTGTAGGGTGAACCCTGCTCAAGCTGAGCCTTGTAGTCATCAATGGCCGTCTGTTCCCGCCGGAGAAAATCAGCAATCGCCTCAGAAAACTCGGGATGGCTGATCCAGTGGCTGGAGTAGGTGCGGGTGGGCAGAAATCCGCGCCAGATTTTGTGCTCGCCCTGGGCGCCGGGTTCAAAATGTTTAAGGCCGTTGGCAATACAGTATTCGATACCCTGGTAGAAACAGGTTTCGAAGTGGAGGTTGTCATACTCCTTGAGGCAGCCCCAGTGGCGGCCGTAGAGGGTGTCATCACTGCGTAGCATCCAGGCACCGGCCACGGCTTCATCGCCGTCATAGGCCAGTACCAGAATCACCTGCCGCCCCATCGCTTTTGCTGTCTCTTTGAAGAAACCGCTATTGAGGGTGGGCAGGCTGTAGCGCTGCTCGAATGGCACCTCGTACATACGGGCGAAGAGCTCCCAGTCAGCATCATCGACCTCATCTCCGTGGTAGAGCTGTAGGCGCAGGCCGCTCTCCGCCACCAAACGGCGTTCACGGCGTATGTTTTTGCGGCGCTTGGCGTTGAGTTCGGCGAGGAAGGCGTCGAAGTCGGCGTAGTCTCTGTTGTGCCAGTGAAACTGTACGTCGTTGCGTAGCATCAGTCCCATGGAGTGGTGTAGCCGACTCTCTTCTTCATCGATAAAGAGCCAGTGGAGTGATGAGGCCCCCACCTCCCCGGCCACCTCTATTGCTTTATCAAGAAGTGCTTGGGAGAGTTCGGCTGCCGGGAGTTCATCAGCCAATAGCATCCGCTGTCCGGTGACCGGGGCGTAGGGGATGGAGGAGACCAGTTTGGGGTAGTAAGCGAGACTCTGGCGTTGATAGGCCTGGGCCCAGGCGTGGTCAAAGACAAACTCGCCGTAGGAGTTATCTTTCAGGTAGAGGGGCATGGCGGCCACCAGCTGCTTACCCTCCCAGGCTGCCAGGTGCATTGGCCGCCAACCGAAGGTGGGTGAGGCGCAATTGTTGTGCTCCAGAGCGGCGAGAAAGGCGTGACGGAGAAACGGGTTGTGGCCCTTTACCAGCCGGTCCCACTGCTCGGCGGGTACATCGTCGATGGTGGCGCAGACTTCAACTCTCATCGTTTGGGCTCTCCACGCCCAGGGCCAGTTTGTCACGGCCGAAGCGATCTTTTACCTGGTCGATGGCGGCGTAGAGTTGCTGTTGCCGCTGCCGTTCGGTTGGATCATCGAACAGGTCCCGCGCCGGCTCGCCCTCTTCCCAGCCGGTGATACCGAGGCCGATCAGCCGCACTGGTTTGCCGACCTGTCCACTGTCGTTGTAGAGCTGCCACGCCTGGGTGAAGAGGACGCTGTCTGCATCTGTCGCCTCCGGTAGGCGGCATTGGCGGGTGAGGGTCTCAAATCCACCCAGCCGTAGCTTGAAGGTGACCACCCGCCCTTTCAATCCCTCCCTGCGGGCGGTGGCACCTACCTCTGATGAGAGCGTCCGTAGCCGTTCGCGCAGCAGCCGTGTGTCGGTGACATCCTGGTTGAATGTGGTCTCTTTGGAGATCGACTTTCTTCCTTCGGCCCCTCCCACCTGGTCTGATGCGATACCACGGGCCTGGTGATAGAGGTGTTCCCCTCCCCTGTTACCGAAGTAGTGCTGCAGTGACTCCAGGCTGTAGCCGCGCAGTTGGGCTACATTGCGTATTCCCAGGCGCTGTACTGTCTTTAGGGTCTGTTTCCCCACACCCCGCAGCCGTGACACTGGCATGGGGTCGAGAAAGGCGTAAACCTGCTCAGGAGGAACAAAGGTGAGCCCGTCGGGTTTGTTGAAATCGGAAGCCAGTTTTGCGATCAGTCGATTGGGACCGATGCCGACCGAGCAGGTGAGATCCACTGCCGCTTTGACCTGTTGACGGACTCGCTCTCCGATCTGCCGGGGGGTGCCAAACAGCCGTTCAAGGCCGCTGATATCAACGTAGGCCTCATCCACTGAGACCTGCTCGATCACCGGGGATATCCCCTCCAGCGCCACCATCACCCGGCGGGAGGCCTCACTATAGCGCGCCATGGAGGGGCGCACATAGACCGCATCCGGGCAGCGGTGGTAGGCCTCGGAGATAGGCATGGCGGAGCGGATGCCGTAGCGGCGGGCCTCATAGGAGCAGGCGGCGACGACACCCCGCTTGCCGGGCTGCGCCCCAACGACCACGGGACGGCCAAGGTACTCAGGGTGATCGCGCTGCTCCACCGACGCAAAGAATGCATCCATGTCGATGTGCATGATCCACCTGTGCACCACCTTGCCCATAATGCCGCTATGGCTTCCTCTCTACTCCCCGGTGGGGCGGTCGGCAATAACCTCTTCAAATAGCGCAGCGGCAGCTTCCATCTCCTGATTTCTCACCGCCTTACCCAGATCATTGAGCTTAAACGACAACTCCTCGTCATGGAGTTGTGAGATGACATAGCGCTTGTAGGAAACCACGGCATCATCGAACTCCATGCCGCTGATGGCACCGGGAGATTCGATAAAACTACGCCCCTGCTGAAGAAATTTTTCAAAGGGTTTGTATTCGGCTTTTAGGGACATAAGGTTCTCACTACAGAATTAATAAGCTATAGGTTAAATGAAACTTAACTTAAGCAGAGTATTCCCATGGAATATCTATCCCGTCATTCCGGCGTAGGCCGGGATGACGGTTTTTTGAGCTTAAGTGTTAGTACCATTCGGGTATGTGCTGAAAATAGTGGTGACGGGGTGGGAATGCAAGAAGATTGTGACCATTTGAACATTGTTGAATTTCACCGCAACAGAAGCACCTTTAGAAAAGCTCTGGTAGATTAGAGCGGATACACCCCAACAACCGTCAGGCGCCTCAGATGTCGACCTTCCATTTTCAGCAGTTTTCAGTGGTTCAGAACGTCTCTGGAATGAAGGTCTGTACCGATGCCACCCTGTTTGGTGCGATGGCTCCGGTATCTGGTGGTGAACGGGTGCTGGATATCGGCACAGGCACCGGCCTGCTCTCATTGATGGCCGCTCAGTTGGGGGCAGACAGCATCACCGCTGTTGAGATCACCAGTGATGCCTACCACGAGGCCGTAGACAACTTTACCGCCTCCCCCTGGTCAGACAGGCTTCGGGCCGTGCACGGTGATGTGGGGGATTTTGCCCGTGCCACCGAGGAGAGGTATGACCTGATCATCTGCAACCCGCCCTTCTTCGAGGATCACATGAAAGCGGCCACCGCCATACGAAGTACCGCCCGCCATACCGACCAGCTCCCCTTCCCCAACCTGATTACGGCGGTGGACAAATTGCTCACCGACGTGGGGCTCCTCTACCTGCTGCTTCCTATTCATGCAGTGGAAAGGTTCTGCCGATTGACCGCTGTAGAGGGGATTCATTTGGTCAATAGAACAGACATCCGTGGTTACCATCGCAACAGCGCGAAGGTGAGTGCGCTCACCTTCCGTCGCAAACCCATGGCTTTCGTCAGCCGGTTGCTGACCATCTACCGTGAAGAGCGGGTGTACTCTGATGCGAGCGAGCGTTATCTGGTGGATTTCCTGTTACGTTTTAAGAAGTAACTGATACTGGCTATCTATCCAGCCGAGTGGCTTTTCGGTACATTAGGAGCCACTGGGCAGGCATACGCTCCAGCTTCCAATAACAATTAGGATCACCAATGAATGCCGTTTTCTTTGCTCTTGTTCTTATCGCCTTTTTAACGGCTGCCTGGAACCAGTTCGGTGCGACAGGTGATGTCACGCCAATGGATGCACTCTCCAAAGCGATGATCGATTCAGCGGGTGGTGCTGTTGAGTTGGCAATTGGGCTGGTGGGTGTCATGGCGCTCTTTCTTGGCTTGATGAAGATCGCCGAAGAGGGTGGATTGCTGACCATTTTGGCGCGATTGATTCGTCCCCTGATGGTCAGGCTGTTTCCCGATGTACCGCCAGAGCACCCGGCGATGGGGGCGATGATCCTGAATATGTCGGCAAATATTCTAGGACTTGGGAATGCGGCAACGCCCTTTGGTATCCGCGCCATGCAGGAGCTAAACAAGCTCAACCCCATCAAGGGCACCGCCACCGATTCCATGGTGCTGTTTCTTGCCATCAACACCTCAAGTATCACCCTGCTGCCCACCGGCGTAATCGCCCTGCGTGCCTCTGCGGGTTCTGTTGACCCGGCGGCGATACTACCGACAACACTGTTTGCCACGGTCTGCTCCACCGCCATCGCGATTATCGCAGCACTGACCTATCGCCACTTCTTCCCTGCCAAGAGGGGGGATGATGCCGACGCAGAGCATATCGACACTGATGAGACCAGTTCCCCCTCTGAACCCCCTGATCAGCATGAAGGCTATTCACCTTGGGTCTCTTATGCCGTTCTGGTGGGTTTTCTCTGCCTGATTCCGCTAACTGTGCTCTATGGCGACGTTATCTCCCCCTGGATATTGCCGGGGCTTATGCTCAGCTTTCTGCTCTTTGGACTGCTCCGTGGTGTCAAGATTTATGAGGCCTTTGTCGAAGGTGCCAAAGAGGGCTTTCAGGTGGCACTGAAGATCATCCCCTACCTGGTGGCCATACTGGTGGCTGTGGGCATGTTCAGGGCCAGCGGTGCTCTCGATTGGCTGGTGGGCGGACTGGGGAGTGTCACCTCCCCCATGGGGATGCCGGCAGAGGCACTGCCTATGGCGCTGCTGAGGCCGCTTTCAGGTTCAGGCGCCTATGGCGTGATGGCCTCGATCATCAATGACCCGGCGATTGGACCCGACAGCTACACCGGTTATCTGGTATCGACACTGCAGGGTTCAACGGAGACCACCTTCTACGTGCTGGCAGTCTATTTCGGCGCAGTGCAGATTCGCCGTATCCGTCACGCCCTGGCGGTGGGGCTGACGGCGGATCTGGCAGGGGTGATCGCGGCAGTAGTGGCTGTGAGCTTTTTATTGGGCTGATATTGTTTTACCGGGCTATGTACAACAACCCTGAGAATTATCGCGATTGAAAAAAGTTGCATTTGTAGGAGCGAATTTGCTCGCGAAGAACCTGCTGCGGAGCCAGTCGCGAACAAGTTCGCTTCTACAATTGGTTTCAGGATTATTGTGCAGAACCCGTTTTCAGTTTAAATCACTTCACCCCATGCATCTTCTGGAAGTGCTCTGTATACCATTTGGGCTCAGTGAAATCGGCATCATAGATAAAGGCGGCAACTGCATTACGATCACTCTCTGAGAGATCGACCGGCGGCATCACTTTGAAACGCCTGATAGCTCCAAACATCAAAGATTTTTCAACATCCTGTGTCTCCAGCCAGGAAGAGAGGCGCATTATAAAATCATCCCTGTCTGGATTAGGCCCCAGGTAGTGATTTTTTACAGCAAAGATGGGCGGTGCAACCATATCCGGGCTGCGGTCAAACTTATGGCAGGCCATACAGACGGTGGTAAATATCTCTTTACCCCTCTCACCCTCTTCCGCCGAAACGGAAAACGCTAACGGTAACAACAGAGCGGTAAATAAAATAATCTTCTTCATCTATTTGTTTCCATGGAATTATTAAAGTGGTTAACAGGTCACGCCGCCTACACGTCGCCAAAGGGCAACGTGTAGACGGCGTGACTATGTTTCACTCACATCATACTTGGTATCAGTGCAGACGTCCCATCCCACCCATACGGCCAAGCAGTGCTTTCTGATCCTCTGTCAGGGTGGTGTTAAGGTTGCTGATTGCATCAGCCATTACTGTCATATGGCCTGCTCTCTCACGCATCAGCTTGACCCGATCTTCAACTGACAGTGACATCATGGCGCCACGCTGCTTTGAACGATTCCCCATTGCAGCGGACTTGTTGGCGATCGCTTGTTCAAATGCATTCCAGGCAGGCTCCTGCTCGGTGGTAATCTGTAGCTGAGTCTTCAACGCCTCCAGACGCGTGGCACTGTTTGCACCGGGACCGCCCTGCATACCACCAAATTTATTGCCACCGCCATGACCATGACCATGACGGCCCTTGGTAGCACAACCCGCACCTTGGCCTCCATTGGCCCCGTAGCCTTTGGCGGACTGCATTGGGCAGCCTCCCATGCCCGGACCATAACCTTGTGGATTCATCTGCCCATAGCCTTGGCCCTGCATCGGATTGTTCCGATAGCAGTTGCCACCCCAGCCACCATGAGCCGATACCCATGAGACAGCCGTAAAGGTAATGCCGGTTGCAGCGATAGCCGCGAGAAGAATTTTACTTGAACGTTTCATGTTGTACTCCTTTGGAAATAATCAGCAGCCCGAGTTCTCTCTTGGCCTGTCTATATCAAAGCACCAGAATGTAACGCTCCGGTTTCAGCGGGGGACAATTTTGTAAGCTAATGTAACCCTGTGACAGCAGTTACATTGTGCTACAACATCTCGGCCATATTGGGGTATAACTAAGGCATGGAACGAGCACAGCAAATATTGGTTGTCGATGATGACCGGGAGATACTCAAGTTACTTCAGGAGTATCTGGAGCAGAATGGCTACCGGGTGACCACCGCCGTCGACGGCAAGGCGATGTGGCGTGAGCTGGAGCACAGCCGCATCGACCTGATCGTCCTCGACCTGATGCTGCCCGGCGATGACGGCCTGGTGCTCTGTCGTAACCTACGGGTCAAATCACAGATTCCGGTAATTATGCTCACCGCCCGCGGTGATGAGTTGGATCGCATACTAGGGCTGGAGATGGGGGCGGATGATTACCTGCCAAAACCCTTTAATCCCAGAGAACTACTGGCGCGTATCAAAGTGGTATTGAGACGCACCGTCTCGCTACCCACGGCTATAGAGGATTTGGAGTTCACTCCACTCAATTTTGCCGGCTGGAAACTTGATCCGGTGAGCCGTCACCTGGAGGCGGAGAGTGGTCTGGTCGTGCCCCTCAGTGGCGCTGAGTACCGGCTGTTGCGGGTGCTACTCACTCACCCCAACCGGATACTCAACCGCGACCAGCTACTGGAACTCACTCAGGGACGGGAGGCAGAGCCCTTTGATCGCAGCATCGATGTACTGATCAGCCGTCTTCGCCGCCACCTGCATGATGACCCGAAATCACCCACTATTATCAAGACGGTCCGCAGCCAGGGCTATGTCTTGGCAGCCAAGGTGACAACGGCATGAGACTGTTGCCCCGCTCCCTGTTTGGACGCTTGGTGCTAATTCTCACCCTCGGGCTGATCCTCACTCAGGTGCTCGGCACCGCCCTCACCTTCCGGGACCGCCACCGGATACTAAGAGACAACATCGGACTGCAGCTGATCCAGCGAATCGCCTCTGTGGTAAACCTCGTGGAGGGGATGCCGCCACAGCAGCACAGTAAAATAATCACCGCCCTCGACTCCCGTTCACTTCGGATCACACTTACCCGGGAGCCGTTGGGAACAGGATCAGAGGCTGAATCAGCACCCCACCTTAAGATGATGCTGGGCCGGGAACTGGAAAAAGAGTCCAAGCTCGATGTCACCACTATCCCCCTCAGTAAAAATAGTAACCGGCATCAGCCACCCTGGATGAAGCACAGCACAGCACAGACACGGATGATGCAGCGCTGGATGCCCCAGCGAATGCTCGGTTTCCAGGCCCAGGTTCAACTCTCTACTGGAGAGTGGCTCACCTTCCGCCGCCCCCTACCGGAAGAGAGCCTGATCTGGCCGGTAAAACTACTCGGCTACCTATTGATACTGCTGGTCTCTGTTACCGCCCTCTCCCTACTGGCCGTACGACTCACCACCCGACCACTGAACACACTGGCCGAGGCCGCAGATCATCTGGGCAAGGATATCCAGCATCCACCACTGGATGAGAGCGGCCCACTGGAGGTAAGAAAAGCGGCGCAGGCCTTCAACACCATGCAGGGGCGCCTACAACGCTATATCGAGGATAAAAGTCAGATTCTCGCTGCCATCTCTCATGACCTAAAGACACCGATCACCCGCCTGCGCCTACGCACCGAGATGCTCAATGACGAGGCGTTGAAGAAGAAGTTTTCCGGTGACCTCGACGCCATGGAAGAGATGGTCATTGCCACCCTCGACTTTATGCGTGGTACAGAGAACAGCGAGAAGGTGGTGCTGGTGGATATCACCGCCCTGCTGGAGTCGATGAAGAGCGATATGGAGGAGATGGGCTGGCAAGTGACGTTGAAGAATCCCACAGCCGCACCCTACAACGCCCGCCCCCTGGCACTCAAGCGTTGCCTCGGTAATCTGATAGAGAACGCCGCCCGTTATGGGGAGGAGGCGATTATTCATGTCGAGGACAGAGACGACCAGCTGACCATTACCATCACCGACCAGGGCAGTGAAATCTCTGAAGAGGAGCTGGATATGCTCTTCAAGCCTTTCTACCGGGGGGAGAATTCAAGGAGCAGAGAGAGTGGTGGCACCGGACTCGGCCTCGGCATTGCCCGTAATATCGCCCGCGCCCACGGCGGCGAATTGATATTGCAGCGGGGTGATTCAGGCGGTTTGAAAGCGATTATCACCCTTCCACGCTGACTCTTTCAATTTCTCCTGCCCCGGGTGTAGGATGGTAGTTATCTTCTTGAGAACTCAAGTTTCGGAGTTCAAATGACGTAAAAGAGTTGGATAGACCGTCCCTTCTCCCTCAGGGAGAAGGACAGGATGAGGGAAATTAGAAGAATCACAGCGTTAGCTTTTCAACTCCCCTCACCCCAACCCCCTCCCAGAGGAGGGTGTCGTAAAAGCTCCAATCCCTTCTCCCTACGAGGGAGAAGGTTAGGATGAGGGTGTATTAAATCAATAAGTTACCTATTGATCCCCCTCACCCTAGCCCTCTCCCCGGTGGGGAGAGGGGACTTTTTCGACACCCTCCAGAGGGAGAGGGGGCTAATGAACTCCGAGACTTGAGTTGAGAAGCAGATGGCAGCGACCAGTGGAGGGTTGATTGATGAAAAATCAAATAGTTATCGTGGCCGGATTAATCCTGACACTCAGCAACAGCTGGGCAGGAAGCGTGCCTGTCTTTGGCCAAGAAAACGATAACTTACTAACCATTGAACCTCCTGAAGACAAGCAGAGTGAATCCTACCAACCGCTCTATGCCCCTCAAAACCTTGATTTTGAATCACCGCAGAACCTGGAGTCCAGCTCACAGGAGGGAGACATTGACTTGCTCCTGAATAATCAGGAACAGGAGATAAAAGAGGCTATTGAAGCTCAATAAATAAGCTCAACTGCCGACAGAGAGTATATCTACAGACTCACTGCGTGGATCCTGCCGTAATGAAAAAACTGTTCTCACCGCTCTGGTTTCTGCTCTCCCTTCTATCTATAGTCATATCCAGCGGCGCTTATGCCATGGACAATGGAGCCCTACCGGACAACATTAACTTTGCCGATGACGACTACGGAAAAACCTGTATCGATCTTGAACAGGAGATGACTACCCTCGCACCACTCACCTACGCACGACAACCCGACTTCTATGAAGATCCCGTACGTGGTGCTGCAATCACTGTGGGCACCATGATCTTCCCCCTGGCCTATGGTGTGGTTGGCTATCAGGAGTACCTTGGCTACGAAGAACGAAATAATATCGCCACGGTGGAGCTGCGTATTGAACGGCTCAGGCGGCTAAAGGCGGAGAAGCACTGCTTCGAGAGCTGATACCGCTTAGGGCAGTGAACGAGCCGCAGCCACAACGGCCTGTCCCAGAGAGATACCGCCATCGTTGGCGGGAAGTATACCGGGACTGAGTACTGACAGATCTGCTTGCCGCAGGCGTTGGCTCACCCCCTCCAGCAGCAGCTTGTTCTGAAAAACACCACCTGAGAGCACTACTGTCTCTAGCTGCTGTTCATGACAGAGATCGATAGCGAGAGAGGCGACCGTTGCTGCCAAACCGTTATGGAAGCGTGCCGATATAGTTGCGGCTGATGTTCCACTCTGGAGATCATCCAACAGCGCTTGCCACAGAGGCTGCCAAGAGAGCTGTACCCTGCCCTCTTCTATAAGACGTTCTGCACGATAGCCGGTCACGGCCTCGTCATTCACTGCTGAGGCGAGCGCTTCCAGTTCGATGGCCGCCTGCCCCTCATGGCTTACCGATTCACGACAGATCCCCACAGCCGCCGCCACCCCGTCGAACAGCCGACCACAGGAGGAGGCGGCAGGTGAGTTGAGGCCACGGGCCAGCATCTGATTGAGATTGGCTACCGGTTTACTCTGGAGATAACGGATCAACTCCAGATCACCGTAATCGGCAAGGATCTTCTCCCAGCCAAACAGCTGCACCAGATAGGCGTAGCTGTTGCGCCAGGGCTCCATCATCGCTTTGGCACCCCCGATCATCGCCACCGGCTGGAAACAGGCGAGCCGGGTCGACTCCTTATAATCGACTTTGAGAAACTCTCCACCCCAGAGCGCACCTTCATCACCATAACCAAGACCGTCCAGGGCGATGCCAAGTAGTGGGGGTGTATCCAGCGCCAGCCTCTGCTCTGCCATACAGGCGGCGATATGGGCGTGGTGGTGCTGAACCGTCTCCAGCTTCAAGGCCTGCCCCTCGGCCAGTTTCCTTCCCCACTGACTGGAGAGGTAATCGGGGTGTCGGTCAATCGCCACAATCTCCGGCTGGTGATCAAACAGCTGCCGGTAGAGCCCCAGATTATGGCGGTAGTCCCGATGGGTAGCCCCATCCTCCAGGTCACCCATATGCTGGGAGATGATCGCTTCACCGGCTCGCAACAGGCAGAAGCTATTTTTCAGCTCCCCTCCCATGGCGAGAATCTGAGGCGCAGCATCAAAGCCGGGAGGCAGAGCCAGGGGCGCCGGTGCATAGCCACGCGCCCGTCGTAACACCCGAGGTATGCCATCCATCAGGCGCACCACAGAGTCATCCAGCCGATTGACGATATCGCGGTCATGAAGCAGGAGATAGTCTGCGATTTGCCGAAGATGCTGACGTGCACCTTCGTTGCTAATGACTTGCGGTTCATCAGAGCTGTTACCGGAGGTGAGTACAATCGGCTGCTCCAGAGCCTGCATAATCAACTGGTGCAGTGGTGTGTAGGGGAGCATAAAGCCGAGAGTGCTCTGCCCCGGCGCTATTGCATCTGCAACTCTTATCCCGGCACCCTCCAACACGACGATGGGAGCTGCCGGACTCTTCAGCAGGTCCGCCTCCTCGCCATTGACGGAGGCAAAACACCTCACCATCTCCAGGTCTCTCGCCATCATGGCAAACGCCTTGTGATAACGGCGTTTCCGCTGCCTCAGCCGCGCCACGACCTCCTGGTTGGTCGCATCACACGCCAAGTGGATACCGCCAATTCCCTTGATCGCCACTATCTCCCCCTGCCGGAGCAGCCTGGCTGTTGCCGCTACAACATCCTCTCCCGCCAGAGGTTTAACTTCGGCACCGTCCGTATCTTCTAGCCAAACCCGGGGGCCGCAATTACCGCACGCATTGGGCTGGGCATGGAAACGTCGATCCGCCGGGTCGTCATATTCGGACTGACAGACGGGGCACTGGATAAAGGGTGCCATACTGGTGGTGGCGCGGTCATAGGGGATGGAATGTACGATAGAGAGGCGCGGGCCGCAGTGGGTACAGTTGGTAAAGGGGTAACGGTAACGACGGTTATCCGGGTCCATCACCTCCTGCAAACAAGCTTTACAGCTGGCGGCATCCGGCACCACGCCTGTCTGCACCCGGCCGCCACGGCTTGGGATAATTGAGAAACCGGCATCAACCGGCTGTCGGTCGAGTGGAGCACGCTCTATCGTATCGATGCGAGAAAGTGGTGGAGCCTCCCTTCGCAAACTATCGATAAATTGATCCAGGGACTGCTCTGAGCCCCATGCATGGATCAACACCCCCTCGGCATCATTCCACACTTCGCCATCAAGAGAGCAGGCGACTGCAAGACGCCAGACTGTCGGTCTGAAACCGACCCCTTGAACCAAGCCCCGTACCCGGATTTGCTCGCCACGCTGCTGTTTTGTCATCGAGTCTTGAGCAGACCCTTAAGTACCGCCTGCGCCAACTCTTCGGTGACAAACTTGGTCAGCATCGCATCTGCACCGCTGGCTGTTGCGTTCTCTTCACTGACCGCCCCGGCCAGAGATGAGTGGAGTAAAACATAGGTATCGCTGAAGTCAGGATTGTTGCGGATCTTCCGGGTGAGGGTATAGCCATCCATCCTCGGCATCTCAATATCAGAGATCACCATATCGACAAGACGGCCCTCCCGGTAGAGTGACTCCATCATCTCCAGGGCCTCAACACCGTCCCCCGCCGATAGGTTATCGATACCAATCATACCCAGCGTGCTTGATGTCTGGTTTTGTGCCATGTTGGAGTCATCCACCACCAGCACCAGTTTCTCACTCAAGGTCTGTAGCTGCTCTTCATTGAGACTGACACCGTGCCCGGTACTATCAGTCGGTGGTGCCACCTCATTGAGGACACGCTCCACATCAAGTACTTCCATCAACATATCTTCGAGCTTTACCACCCCGGTAATATAGTTGAAACGCCCAGCCGACTTGGGCACCGCCTTGATGGCATCCCAGCCAATAGAAATAATCCTGTCAACCTTACTGACAAGAAAGCCCTGTAGCGAACGATTGAATTCGGAGATGATAATTGAGCTCTGGGAGAGGTCTTCATCCCCGGGGGAAGAGAGGCCAATGGCGGCTGAAAGATCGATAACCGGCAGTTTGCTGCCGCGCAAATTTGCCAACCCTATTACAGTAGGATGGGACCCCGGCACACGGTCCAGGGGTTGGTAGGGTATCACCTCCCTGATCTTGAGCACGTTGATACCGTAAGTATGCCCTTCCCACAGCTTGAACATCAGCATCTGCTGCTGAGAACTAACCCCTCCACTTGGCTGACTATTGATTATCGACATCTCTGTTCCAGGATTGGCTGTTGTCCAAACAGGTTAAAGAATAGCAACGCAGGTCTCAACCTGTATACGCTTATCGACCATTCGTGATAAATCATGAGCTGTTATGGGTTTTCGATAACCATCACTTGGCCCGTTGAAAATAGAGCGCCACTCCATCGTTGTAACCATTGCCAAAACCGAGCAGATTATTACCGAAAGCATAGCTGCCGGGTTCAAGTTCCAGCTTTACCACCCGACCTATGTTGCCACCCGGCTTTCCACCTACCCCGGCCCCGGCTTGGGCGGCACCGGCCTGAACGCCAACACCAAAGCGCTTGCCAAGATTTTCAACAAACTTTTTCGACTCTTTGAGAATCTCCTGGTAGTTATCCAGCTCCAGTGAGTAGGCGGATACCGCCCAGATGGAGGAGCTTATCCCGACCAGACCCCCCACCATATAGCTGGTGGCGTCCTGATAGATATCACCGACAAACTTCTCAACCAGTGATCCATGATCGCCCGTATCCAGAACCGATATCGTCTGGTAGTTTCGGGGATCTATCTCAAGCCAGGCCCAACGGGGTTGATCATTGATAAGTGCCGGTTTGCTGGGGAAGAGAACCACCCGTTCGGTAGACTCCAGACGCTGTATAACCGTTTCAGGATAACCCCTGGCTTTCAGGTCATCGATAAAGTCACTGCGATTTTCATGGTCGATGGCGATCAGCCGGGTATCCTCCGGGCTCTTTTTCCAGAAATCGAAAAGGCCCATCGCCTCCTGCCCTGAGATCGCCCCCACCTCTACTCTTGCTGCAGCGATGCCGGTGAGAATATTGAATGCATTGGCAGCACGGGGGTCTGATGCCTGATGGATCTGATTGAATGGGTAGAGCAGATCCATGGTGGTAACCAGGGCACTCCCTTCTGCGTCCGCCTTGGAATTTGTCACCAGCAACACCCGTCCTTTCTCTGTTCGTCCCACCACCAGACCGAGGGTTTTAGCGTAGTTCTTTTCATAGGTGCTCTGGGCGGCGATAAAGCGGGCCAGGATATTGCGTCCATACCAGCGTAGCGTCGAGAGAGTATCGGGTTTACCGATAACCTGCTTGCGCGCCTCCTCACCGGCCTGCTGCAGTGCCGTTACACTACCGGCCCCAAGATCAGGCAGATTGATACCCAGGGTGTGAAAGACGCCGGTGATATCCACCCCCTTGTCGAGGAAGCGCCGCCGACTGTAGGTCTCATAATCGACGCCAATCTCCAGCACCTCTCCCACCACTTCATACTCATTGGAATCAATACCCTCGTCAGTGGCAGTTTTGATACGTCCTGCCGGCCCATCAACTACTGCCTGATAGACAATACGGCCGTTAACCGCCGCCTTGGTAAAGCCGATATCCACCGCATCACGGCTCAGATCAGAGAGTTTGATAGAGGTTGAGAGCAGGTCAATCTCCTCAAGCGTTTCACTATCCCCCGCCAGTGCGTCTGCCAGATCCGCCGTCTGCTGTTGGCGGTTTTTCCCTTTGGCTTTAACCAGTAGTCGGATAGTGATATCCGCTTTTTCGGTACTCTCCTCAAGTTCGCTCTGCCCCGGTTTATAGACAACCAGCCCGGCCAGCTCAGCAGCGTCTTTCATAAAGGGCGCCACCAACACCTGCTCCCTGCCTTTGCTGTTTCTGAACCAGAGCGCAGGAAGTTGATCCTTCTCAACCTGCTCCACTCCCGCCTTTTTGGCCAGAGCCAAACGCCCCTTATCCGTCACCTCAACACTGATGCGTCGTGTCTCAGTACCACTGCGATTGATCACAACTTCAGCCACTCTGGCAAAATCGGACTCACTCCCCCAGCTCTGGGTTAACACCGCCTCAGGGCTATAACGTTGCTGCCAGGGGAGCCCACTCAGCGGCAGCCAGCTGATGTTGGCGAACTGTTTCTTCAGGTCTGACAGGGTCACTATATTTTTCAGTAATCGGCCACCGGGAGAGGTGATGGCCGGAGCAGGTATCTGTTCCCCCTGTTCCGTCTCTTCACCGAGGTCAACCCGCTTTGACAACAGACTCCCCGGTTTGCGGTAATCCCGCTGCTGACGCTTTGCAATCAGCTCACTCACCACCTCACCAACGCGCTCCCAAAACCAGCTCCCTCCTGCATCCTCCAGGGTGAGCCGCTCCATCAGATCAAGGTTTTCGCCGATGTTGTCGGCCTGAACCGGGTGTGAGAGCGTGTTTAACAACAGCGAGCCCACCTCCCACTCTGTCGCCTCTGTCTCTTCGGGAAGTGCAAAAAAGAGTACACCTCGGCGCTGCTCGCCATCCACTACCACGCTCTCACTATCAAGCCCATAAGGGAGCAGATACTCGACAGCCAGAGGTTCAAGCATGCCGGGGACTATAGAGATGCCGCTTGCGGCAAAGTTTCCCAGGGTTTTTGTCGGTAGTCGCGCCGCCTCCGCCCACAGTCGTTCAAGAGTCTCCTGTCGGCGTGCAGCCTCCTCCGGGTCGAAGTTTCTGTTTTTCAGAACGATCAGATCACCAATCTGAGTGTGGCCTCCCCCTTTCTCATCACCGACCACCACCTCCACGGCAATCAGGCGACTGCCGATGCCGGAGATCTCATCAACCCGCCCCGCCTGCAGCACTTTCACTGCCACACCATCACCGGTGGCATCGTAATCTTTGATCGGTATGGTTTTGAGTCCACCCTTGTCAATCGGCACAGAGACACCGCCGCCCGCCACATCGACAATAAGCTTCCCACTCTCGCCGGTCTCTGCCAGAGAGCGGGGTATACGGAAAACAAAACGGACGGGATTGCGCGCCCCCGGCGTCAACAGGGTTGGCCGGTAAAAACCGAGGGGTATCAGCTCGGTTACTCCATGAAGTGCAAAGAAACGGCTACCTTGTGCTGTCGGTATGGCCAACTTGAAGCGATCGGCAGGCCTGATATCGAGCAGCGCCTGGACTCGTGAACTGAATAGCCCATCGACAATGCGAAACAGCGCGCCATCACCCGCCTCTATCATCTCTATCCGGTCAACATCCTTAACGCTTGTCACCTCCAGTGAAAAAGCATCGGAGAGTTTTACCGGTGCCTCTTGAGGCAGCAACGTAATAGTGGCCTTGCCCCCTTCCATAACACCTGAGATGGGGATATCCAGGTGACCATAGTTGGTATCGTAGAGGTGCAGGGAAGTCTGCTGCATCATCTCTGAGGGCACCAGAAACACCAGACTCCCCTCAACCTTCCGTCCCGCCTCCAGCGCCAGTTCGTTACTCCCCGGCAGCACCAGTGGCTCTTCAGCCAACCAGGTGACTTCAGACACAGGGAGCGAACGCCGGTTGTTCCAACGCAGGAAAAGGTGACGCCGCAGATCGGGAATCAGATAGGTGGGCACCCGCTGCTCATAACGTAGCGGTTTATCTCCACCGCCCACCCAGGCGGCCGGGTGATTGGCGCCATCAGCATAGATCGCCACCTTCTGGGGTGGCAGCAGATTCTCTGCTGAGAGTGTCAGGGCAAGATAACGAAACCCCTCAGGAGCATCGATACCTCGCAGTCGACTGAGAAACAGAGCCTCCTTGAGATGGAAGCCGGCGGCGCTGTTGCGCGCCTCCAGATCAAGAGGGAGCCGCTTGGAGATGCGCACCTCCTGAACCACCCGATCACTGCCGGAGAGCAGCCGCGAGATCGAACCATCGTAGGGTGTCAACTCAGCACCGGCCTGCCACCTTACCTGCTCTGGCGAAGCGCTCTGGTTCCCCTCTTCCAGAGCGGGAAATTCGACCTCTTCAGCGGCGGAGAAGAGCCGGTTCTTCCCCGCCTCATCACGGTGGGTCACCGCCACGCGCAACAGGCTTTTTCTCACGGTGGGTGGCGCCCCCCGCATTTCATCACTGAGTGTTTCAAAAAAGCTATCGAGGTCATTGAGCTTTGGGGCGATGATGGTACGGCCGCCGCTGACCTTTGCTGCATGACTGAAAACACCATCAGTATCCTCTTCGACCATGCCCACCCAGACGGTGGAGATATTGGCATCTTTCAGCTGCCCCAGAAACAGTTCAAACGCCTGCTGCTCATCATCATCCACCCGCAGTGCGGCATCCGTCAGATAGATCAGGGTGCGGCGTGTGGACGGCACCGATTCCAGTGTCTTCAGTGATACCTCCACGGAACCGAGAATATCGGTAGATCCCGCTCCCTCCATAGCAGAGAGCGCACGCAACTGTGCCGCTTTATCGCGGGTCATCACCTGCCTGATCTGACTGTCACCCGAGAAGGTCATCACCTGCACCAGGTACTCCTCCGGCAATTTGCTGATAAAACGTCGCATGATCTGGCGCACCTTCTCAATGCGATAGTCGGATCCCGCACCCACTTCAGGATCGGTATCCATGGAGCCGCTGTTATCTATCACCAGGCTCAATACTGGCTGATTGCCTGCTATCGCATTTTGCGGACGCTGGTAGCTGATACGGTATTGGCTGCCGAGATTCTGCCGGATGCTGTCGAAAACCGCTGTCAGTCCCTCCGGGTCGTCAGCGGTGTAGTACTCGCCGCCACTGAGCGCCGCCACCCTGCCCAGCGTGTTGACATCGGACTTGCCACCAAAGCCGATGGTAAACACCGGTATGTTCTGTTCTGCGACCCGGGCCAGCACCTCATCCTTGGTCGCCACGCTGCCGGGACCGGTATCGTTATGGTTGGCATCCACTCCATCGGTAAAGAGCACCAGGGCGGGACGATTCTTTCCACCCAGGTCAGCCAACCCTTCAAGCAGGGTGTCGTAGAGGGCGGTTGCACCGTTGGCCCTGACCTTTTTCAACGCCTTGAGCAACCCCTTTCTGTTTTTTGCCTGTATCGGCTTGGGCTTGGTATCGAAATCGATAACAGTGACGCCGGCATCAGCGGGGAGCGATTGAATAAAGTCCGCTGTGGCTGTAAGCGCCACCTTCATCTGCCCCTTCATGGAACCCGATGAGTCGAGCAGCACCACCACATCGAGGGTTGTCTCGATGCGTTCTATGGCAGTGACCTGCGTCTCCACGCCCGACTCAATAATCCGGGTATTATCCAGTCGTGGAGTCACGCGGGTACGCTCAGTACCCAGCAGTGAGATATCAACCGTCGCCGCTCCTGCTTCAGCACGACTGCCGAGAATCTCCAGCCGCCCACTCCCCTCTTCTGCAAATGCCTCGGCCAGTGAGCCCGGCCACTCCAACTCAGTGATCTCTCCCGGCTGTACCGGCACCAGATGCGTCTCAAGAAAGATGACACTCTGCTCACGGTTGGGATTGACCTGCACTTTCCACAATCCCGGCGGCAGCCAGAACACCGCTTCGCCCTCTGGATTTTTATCGCCAATCTGTTCACTACCGGAGAAACCCGGGTGCTGGTACTCCCCATCGAACTCCGGCAGGGCGAGGGCGGCGCCATAGGGAACATTGCGCAGCAGCAGGCCGCCCAGAGCCTCACCACTCTTTACTTCAGGCAACACCGGACCATTGCCGTGCAGTGTCACCGTCACCTCATGCGCACCTTCACCCTCGTTGAGATAAGCGGTCCAGCGATAACGCCCCTTGAACTGGGGAATACCGTAAAGTTCATGGAGTGGGCCGTGCTCCTGATGACAGACATGGCTGTAGTCAATAGCGTGGCGCATCTTGCCGCTCTCTCTCAGCCACACGCCCTTAAAATCGATCGCCCCTCTGTCACTCTCTACATCCATACGCTGAAAACGAAGTCCCGGATGCTCAGTATAGAAAGTGAATTCGTTGCGTTCTCCATCATCCAGAGTGAATGTCACCGGGCTGTCGGGGCGCAACAAACTTTCACGTACCAGGGTGGTGTTGACAGAATCGGATGAGAGAGAGAAACGCATCCACAAACGACTGCCGGCGGATTCATCGATCCGCGCCAGCAACAGCTCTTCATCTGAGCGCAGGAGCAGGGCTCCCGCTTGCTTGAGACGTGCAATTAAAACCTGCCGCCCCTCCTCCCGCGCCTGCCAAGGGTAGGAAAAGCTCCAGCGGTTGCCATAGATCTCACAGGCACGATCCGGCTGCCCCGGTTTTTTGCACAAGAAAGTATCGAATGCCGAGGCGGAGAAGGAGATTTCTGAGAGCTCAACACCCTCATCGACAGGGGTGAAGGGCAGAAGTGGCGGCTCGGCCGGAACAGTCGATGTGAATAACAGACAGGCCAGCGCTACTATCAGAAAAAAAGCTCCAGGGAGAAGTTCAGACCTCATACGCCACCTCCAGTAAATTCCATATCTGTATGGGAGGTTCAATGATAGCCGAATGCACCACCGCTGTAATTCCAAACGCGAGGAAACGAATCGAGCCACAACACCTGGGAGAGATCTCCGTCACAATAGAGCAAAGTTTATTGAAGCTGACCTAACCGAATCTGATTGCCCTTGATGCCCAGCCCCAATATTTCACCAATAAAAAGGCAGAACCCCCATGTATTCGATTTCATTCAGTTGCTTACACTGTAATCGAAAGAATTCTGCCTGTGACAAGATGCACCTAATCGCCTACAACGCCATTCGCCTGTTGATAGTCAATGCAGCCAAAAAGGTGAGTAAATCACCACGGCAGATCAGTTTTAAAGCCAGCATCCAGGCCTTGCGGCAATGGGAGCCATTGTTTTCTCGCACAGACCTGAATGATCACAAGAGACGACGCTCGATGTCTTTACCACGCGATGCCATTGCAGCCAATGTCCTTACAACACGATCGGGACGACAATAGCCCAGATGCATCAAACGAAGGCCGAAACCCTTCGCGCTTCTAACCGCTCCACGACATCATTAGACAAAGGTCCCAGCGGCATACCCTGACGACCAGGCCCACTGAAAGTTATAGCCACCAAGTTGTCCGGCAACATCCACCACTTCACCAATAAAGAAGAGCCCCGGGCGACAGCGGCTCTCCATGGATTTTGAAGAGAGTTGAGCCGTATCCACCCCACCGAGGGTTACTTGCCTTTGATCAACTGACAGAGGTGGATCTGGAGCGGGCCCTGGCTGCAGCCGGTAAGGCTGTTTTGAGCCCTAAGCAGCATTTATAGGCGAGATCCCTTATGCGTTTATCCACAACCCATGAAGGAATTTTAAGCTGAATTGTCTGCTTCCTAGACTGTAACTTCTAACTCACTTGGTCAAAATCGGTTCACTGCTCAACGATTCTTTACTGTTTATCCATATCCCTGTGATGAAGGTTGCAGTTCAGGACTTTTTACCTTGAACAGCCTCTGCTCGACTGCCATGTTTGTAGAGTAGAACTGGTTGTTCAGAATCAGGGTCGGCGTTATGGATATAGTCAAAGACGTCCCAGATGAGCAGCGGATCAAGGCGCTTATATCCGCTGACATCCAGGAATTGCCTCCTATTCCGGCAGTCGCCATCAAACTGCTGCAGCTCACTGCAGCTGAAGATGTAATTATTGCAGACCTTTCCCGCGTAATTAAAACCGACCCATCCCTTGCAGTAAAGGTTCTGAGGTTGGTCAACTCAGCGGCATACCAATTACCCAAGCGCATCACCTCACTCCAGCATGCAGTGACTATCCTCGGGTTCTCAAGGATTCGGCAGGTTGCACTTGGCCTCTCACTCTTTCAGCATCTGAGACGCCACCTTGGCTCCCCACGCTTTGACATGTTCCACTACTGGCAGCACTGCCTCTCTGTGGCGACAATTGCCAAATCGCTGGCCAGGGCATCTGCCCATACTGACCCGGATGCCGCCTATGTGGCAGGCCTGCTTCACGATATAGGTAAGCTGATTCTGGAAACATACGGCAAAATCAGCTACAGCGAGATCTTGAGCAGTTTCAGGAGCAATAGTGAACTTCTCATCGAAGAAGAGCGGAAGGTACTGGGGATTGGTCACGATGACATCGGTGACATTATCTGCAGGCAGTGGGGATTGCCCGAGAATATCACGACGGTTGTCCGGCTGCATCATCGCAGCTTTACACAGCAGGGGCTCTCAGCTGAGGATGAGAAACTTGTCGCAATAGTTTCCCTGGCTAATTTTATAGCCTGGACTCAGGGTATTGGCTCGGTGAATCAGCGCTGCCGTATTGTTCTTCAGCCGGAAGTCGAACAGTATATCGACCTGGACGAACTCGACCTCTCTGCGATAGTGCAACAATTGGACCGTGAAGTATCGGAAATCGGGCAGTTCTATCAACTGCATTTTCCCACCAGCGATCAGTTGCGTGCGAATCTTTTGCAAGCGACCCTCCAGCTTAATCGCATTAATTCGAGCTATTATTTTGGTGCACCGCTACAATCCACCGATTCAAACGCAGCATCGGTAAAGGAGAGCCTGCTTACACCCCATCGTAGTCTGGATGCTGAAAGCATCCTCTCCATGACTCTTGAGGCCCTCCATAAAGAGCTTCCATACAAAACCCTCCTCTATCTCGTTACTGAGCCCGGCAGCAGAAAACTCACTTTCAAGCGTTCATTTCCCCCTGACTCAGTGAATGCATACAGTGACTTTGAAATGGAGCTTACAGCGGCTTCCGGGGCATTTCTCGATTGCCTGCGCTTACGCTCACCTGCCGTGGCAGATGGCAGAACACCGGCTGAACAGAAAGCCCTGTCGCTTCTGAATACGGAGTTTCTCGGTTTGGCACCGGTGACCGGCAGCGGCCGGCTTATGGGTATACTGGCCGTTATACCTGTTTCTGGTATCCCGTTATCGGGTACAGAGGAACTCAATGGTCTGGCGCTCGTGGCGGGTGAACTGGGCCTTGCTCTTGAGCATGCCGAACTGTTCACCACAGTCAAGGTCCAGGCCGATCATGATCCGCTAACGGGTATTTTCAACCGGCGTTCATTTCTTGCGCACCTGGACCAGATTATTGAGCAGCTGGAACATACAGCCCCCTCCCTTGCGATCGGCATGGTGGATGTCGATCACTTCAAGCAGTTTAACGACCGCTTTGGCCACACTATCGGCGACAAAGTACTACGGTTGATCACTGATACCATGAACGCGGAGAATCGAAGTAGTGACCTGATTGGCCGCTATGGCGGCGATGAATTCATATTCGCTCTGACAGGTGTTACTGAGAATGAAGCCGTGCTGTTTGCTGAGCGTTTACGAAAAGCGGTTGAAGCAAAGGGAAAGCAGTTGGCCAAACGATTTGAGGGTCAGCCACTTAGCATAAGCATCGGTTTGACAATGTGTACCGGTAGTTTGCCTACGACGGAAGCCTTAATAACAGCGGCTGACACTGCCTTATACCGCGCCAAACAGCAGGGAAAAAACAGGGTTATGGTTTGAGGGAGGATAGGAATTTCAACCCCCAAAGTCAATCAATTTCCCCGTCACAAGAAGGGGAGTTCACGCCCTGACAAACCGAATTCTGGCGGTAGTAATGCTGCGAACACACGGGCAAACACCAAGAACATGGGGCTGGATGCCTCTATCCCCCGCTGACAGGGGTACACAGCACAAGAGATACCCTACAGGTCCTAAAATGACCTGCAGATTTTGCATACTCATGACGGATAAGCCAGCTACCAGCTCACCGTCTGGTCATACTCGAATTCCGCAACCGGATCTACCCCATCATCAGACCACGTCTGACTCTGACCCAGTTCCAGAAAGAGATCCGGTGGGCCTCGGGCGGGGGTGATCACCGGAGCACCATCCGGCTCTCCGATATGGTGCAGGATACGCCCGATAGGTTCGCTTTCGGTTATGGCCGCTCCCGGCATCCTGCCTCCCGCAGCATTAGTACTTCCCTGTACGTCAAAGCGATAATCCTCATTTCACCACCACACCTTAGACAGACCAACGGGTTGATCTCATAGATCCTCGCCAGCAGCATCGCCCAAACCGATGCGAAGAGGTTACCGGTTACCTCTTCACCACCCTCCTTTGCAGTTGCTTTTGGCATCTCCTTACTCACCACCACCTCCCCGATGACCGGTAATCCGGCCCTCTCAGTGACCAGTTTTCGCAGTGGCGCATTGGGCGCCAACACCCCATGGTAGCGGTGCCGATGTTTCCGTGGTGGAGGTATCAGGGTGGCAATCCGGTCAAGAAATTCTGCCGGTGTCAGCCGCAACAGGGTCTGGCCGTCATGGCGAGGCTTCAGCAGTTGGTAAATGAGCATCTTTAACGGGGCAGCAGTAAAGATTTTTAACACATATATTGCATCTCTGGAGTGCAAGGCAGTCGGTCATGATTTGTCCAGAGATTCCCTAGAGGTCAAACAAATACCCCGGCGGCATAGCCTGACGACCAGGCCCACTGAAAATTGTAGCCACCAAGGTGTCCAGCCACATCCACCACTTCACCAATAAAAAAGAGCCCCGGGCGACAGCGGCTCTCCATGGATTTTGAAGAGAGTTGAGCCGTATCCACCCCACCGAGGGTTACTTCCGCCGTTCTATAGCCTTCCGTGGTGGATGGTTTCAGTTGCCAGTCGCTAATTCCGGTGGCTATATCCAGCAGAAGTTTGTTGGGAAAATCACCTACCGGCCTGTCAGCAAAGTCAGGCCAGAGCAGCTGCTCCAACTCCAGTAGCAGTCGCTTGGGAAGATATTCGGTAAGAGGATTTCGCAACAAACTCTTCGGCTGCTGACGTTTAATATCGAGAAGAAGGTCTTCGGCGTCCCGCCCGGGCAACAGGTTTACAGAGGCGATATCTCCCGGCCGCCAATAGTTGGATATCTGTAACACCGCCGGCCCGCTCAGACCACGGTGTGTAAAAAGAATATTCTCCGTAAAGGAGTGAGCCCCACAGGTGAGCGTTGCTTTTACGGCAATTCCCGAGAGACGCTCCGATATCGTCTTATAGTGATCACTAAACATAAAGGGCACCAGTCCCGCGCGGGGCGGCAACACTTCATGACCAAACTGCCGTGCCACCTGGAAGCCAAAGTCAGAAGCACCCATGGATGGAATAGAGAGTCCGCCGCAGGCAATTACCAGGGAGTCAGCCGAGAGGTCACCACCTTCGGTCTGTAGAAGAAACCGCTCCTGATGGGTTATCGCCATCACTTCACATTCGGTTTTTATTGTCACCGCAGCCCCCCTGCACTCGGCCAGCAGCATATCGAGAATCTCCCTTGCAGAGTTATCACAAAACAGCTGCCCATGATCACGCTCATGGTAGGGAATGGCATATTTCTCCACCAGGGCGATAAAGTCCCATTGGGTATAGCGTTTCAATGCTGACTTGCAGAAGTGGGGGTTGGCCGACAGGAAATTGTCAGCCTCGACATTGAGGTTGGTAAAATTACAACGACCACCGCCCGATATCAGAATCTTTCTACCAACCTTGGCGGCATGCTCCAGTACCAGCACACGACGCCCACGCTGTGCGGCAGTCATGGCACACATCAGCCCGGAAGCACCGGCACCGATAATTATTACGTCGTAGTGGCTCACTGGATTGGGGGTCTCGTTTGAAAAAATCTATTGTACCGATTTTACCCCAGTGAGCTCCGGTATACTTGCTCTGTCTCCACTGGGAAAAAATCGATGTTTGAAAAAGAGGATTTAGTCAGACTGGGCACCATGATAATGCCGTTTGGCAAATATGAGGGACACCTGCTAATAGACCTTCCCGAACCCTACCTGCTCTGGTTTGAAAAGAAGGGGTTCCCCAATGGCCAACTGGGTATGCTGCTGAAGCTTGCCCTGGAGATAAAGATCAATGGGCTTGAATATCTGATACAACCGCTGAAAGGCAGAGTGAAGAAACGCTGAATCGAGAGAAACACTATTTAGTCGCAAACAGACGCAAATTGATACTCGCATCTCTCTAATTACCAGAGTTATTTGCGTTTATTCTCGGCTGATTATCCAGCTCTCAGCCAGTCTCTCGGCTTGAGATACCGTTCGTAGAGCAGCGCCTCTTCTGATCCCTGTTCAGGGTGCCAGTCATAGCGCCACTTCACCAGAGGCGGCATCGACATAAGGATCGACTCGGTACGCCCCCCTGTCTGCAAGCCGAACAGGGTGCCACGATCAAACACCAGGTTAAACTCCACATAGCGCCCTCTGCGATAGAGTTGAAAATCCCGCTGCCTTTCGCCATAAGGAGTATCTTTTCGCCGCTGGATGATCGGCCGGTAACCTTGCAGGTAGTGACCACCGACCTGTTTCACAAACTCAAAACAGGATTCAAACCCCAACTCATTGAGATCGTCAAAAAATAGCCCCCCTATGCCCCGTGGCTCATCACGGTGCTTCAGATAGAAATAGTCGTCACACCACTTCTTATACTTGTCATAGATATCCACGCCGAAAGGCTCACAAGCAGCTTTGGCATTGCTGTGCCACTCCCTGCAGTCTTCGTCGTTGCCGTAGTATGGGGTGAGGTCAAAGCCGCCACCAAACCACCAAACGGGAGACTCCCCTTCCTTCTCTGCGATGAAGAAGCGCAGGTTGGCATGGGAGGTAGGCACGTAGGGGTTCTTCGGATGTATCACCAGAGAAACTCCCATAGCCTCAAATGTCCGTCCTGCAAGTTCGGGATGATCGGCAGTGGCTGAAGCAGGTAATGAGGCACCCACGACATGGGAGAAGTTGACGCCGCCCTGTTCTATTACATCGCCGTCACTGAGCACCCGGGTAATGCCCCCTCCACCCAAGTCTCTATCACCATCCCGCTGCCAGGCATCTGCAACAAAACGTCCGTTGCCGTCCACCTCTTCAAGGGTGGAACAGATTTCAGCTTGCAACGCGATGAAGTAATCTTTTACAACCTGCTTATCCACTTCATCCATCGGGACTACATTCCATTTCCAAACTTTTCAGTATCGGTTACTCCGCTCTCCCGCACCTGTCTGAGAGCCACCGCATACTGCTGCAGTATCCCCAGGCTCCACTCTATTCGCTCTCTGAAATAGAGGTCAGCATCAGCGTTATTATCTGCACTCTCCTCATTCAGCACACTCTCAACATTGCGTACGATCACCTGCTCAGGGATGTAGCAGATACGGTTATTCTTGTAGCTGCTCATACGCAACTCGGCGACCGGATAGGCACCACCATCAGCAGAAGAGACCGTTACAATCATCGCCGGTTTATGACCTACATCGTATCGATTGCAGAGTAGAAAGAAGTTCTTTAGCCCGGCAGGTACCTGGCCATGCCACTCGGGCGCAATCACCACAAAAGCATCACTGGCCTGCAGCATTTCACTCAAGGGTTGTAGAATCTCCTTCCAACGCGGCTCCCCCTCCCACACGCCCTGATCCCACAACGGCAGAGGATTGCCTGCCAAAGAGAAGATTTCTGCATCATCACATAATGACTTCTCCAGCACTGTTTTCTGGATATGCCTGGCCACTTTTATACTTTGTGAAGGTTCGCGGTGGCTACCGCTGATAATCGTGATCTTCATGAAAACCTCTATTGAGTATATTCTTTAGTATTTTACTTGGTATTTATTTAAACACCGCCATCAGGTAAGATCAATACAAATATCCGGCTATGCAGCTCTATACCTGTCAGGAGCTAACTTGTTTGCGATCAGACCTTGAGCTATTCCTCGCGAACAAGTTTGCTCCTACATCGTGTTACAGGATGTTTGTGCAGCGCTATTGAGTTAGTGTAGCCAATCACAGATTTTAAGCGGGGGAAGATGATGTGCAGTGCCAACCTAAACCGCTGCAGCTGGGCCGGGGATGATCCACTCTATCAGCGATACCACGACCAGGAGTGGGGAGTGCCCTGCCGTGATGATGGGACACTATTTGAATTTCTTATTCTAGAGGGGGCACAGGCGGGGCTCTCATGGATAACCATTCTGCGTAAACGGGAGAACTACCGTGCGGCATTTGACCACTTCGATGCAAAAAAGATCGCCGGTTACTCACAGCAGAAGATCGATGCCCTACTCACCGACCCAGGAATTGTCCGCAACCGGCTCAAGGTAAAATCTGCTGTCACCAATGCTCAGCTATTTCTAGAGATTCAGGCGAAATATGGCAGTTTTTCAGATTTTATCTGGCAGTTTGTAGAGAGTGCACCGGTACAGAACAGCTGGCGGAAAATGGATCAGGTACCGGTGACGACCGATGCTTCTGACGCCATGGCGAAGGAGCTAAAGCGCTTAGGGTTTAAGTTTGTCGGCAGCACCATCTGCTACGCCTACATGCAGGCCACCGGCATGGTCAATGACCACCTCACCAGCTGCTTCCGGTATTCCGAGGTAGTGAAAGCCAGCTAGAGCCAGATCACAGAGAACACGGAGAAACGCAGAGGGTACCGAGAAAGATAAAAGCCCAAGCTTCTCTCTGTGTTCTCCGCGTTCTCAGTGTTCCCTTTTTTCACCGGCGCATAAAAAACGGAACGCATCTCTGCATTCCGCTTTTTTGTATTGGTCGGGCGAACTGGATTCGAACCAGCGACCCCTTGCACCCCATGCAAGTACGCTACCAAACTGCGCCACCGCCCGTAAGAAGCGCGCATACTAGGCTGTCTACGCGTTATTGTCAATGAGGGTTCTTGAATAAGGGTGTCTTTGGGTTGAGCCCCAAGAATTCAGTGTTTCAGGATCTTCAGAACTTCTTCAAGTTCAGTACAAAGTTGCTTGACGATCTGTTGACTCTGACTGCCATCTTCCTTTGCAACATCACCCGACAACTGCTGCCGAGCACCACCGATAGTGAATCCCTGTTCGTAGAGCAGACTGCGAATCTGACGGATCATCAGCACATCATGGCGCTGATAGTAACGCCTGTTACCGCGCCTTTTGACCGGCTTGAGTTGGGGAAACTCCTGCTCCCAGTAGCGCAGAACATGGGGTTTTACGCCGCACAGCTCACTCACCTCACCGATGGTAAAATAGCGCTTGCCGGGTATTGCCGGCAAATCAACCGTGCTAGTGCTCGCTTCCAGCATAAGCTTCTACCCTCGCTTTCAGTTTCTGTCCGGGGCGAAAAGTTACCACCCGCCGGGCAGAGATAGGGATCTCCTCACCGGTTTTGGGATTACGGCCCGGGCGCTCCTGCTTTTCACGCAGATCGAAATTACCGAAGCCTGAAAGCTTGACCTGAGAGCCATCTTCCAGAGACAACCGCACCTTCTCAAAAAACATCTCGACCATCTCTTTGGCTTCGCGTTTATTAAGTCCTATCTCATCAAACAGCTTCTCAGCCATCTCAGCTTTGGTTAGTGCCATATCAATCTCTCAGTTGTGCGCTGAACAGGTTAGTCAGTGTTTCGAGCACCCTGCCCATCACATCATCAACCTCTTGATCCGTAAGGGTGTGGGAAGTTTCCTGTAAAATCAAGCCTAAAGCGAGACTTTTTCGCCCTAAGTCTACCTTTTCCCCAGTATAGACATCAAAAATCAGTATGTCCTGAAGAATTTTGGGTGCCATCTCCCTGACAGCATCACGAATAGCACCGAATGAGACCGATTCATCCACCACAACTGCGATATCCCGGCGAATAGAGGGATATTTTGAAAGTGGTTTGAACGCCGGCAAGCACCCATCCAGGGCACCATTCTTCTTCACCTCGAACAGGTAAGCTCTCTCATTCAGACCCAGTTTCTTCTCCAACTCCGGATGCAGCATGCCGATCCAGCCCAGCGCCTCATCACCACGCATGATCCGCGCACTCTGGCCGGGGTGCAGCGAGGGGTGCTCAGCAGCAACAAAAGTGAAGGTACCTGGGCACCCGGTCAGGGCCAACACGGCTTCGAGATCCGCTTTCAGATCATAAAAATCGACTTTTTTAGTGGGATCACCCCACTGCTCAGGAGCCGCCGCACCGGTGATCAGCCCGGCAAGCATCATATCCTGATCAATCCCCTCATCCCGCTGCACGAAACGCAGGCCGGACTCAAAGATACGAATACGGTTCTGCTGTCGTGATTGGTTGTAATTAGCGGTCTGCAACAGGCCGGGCCAGAGGCTGGTGCGCATGATTGCCATATCCGAAGAGATGGGGTTGGCCAGTTCCACCGTACCGTGCTGCGGATCCATCAGATCGTGCATCTCGGGGCTGATAAAGCTGTAAGTGACCACCTCCTGGTAATCGCGGTCGACCAGCACCTGCTTGGCCCGGTGGAGATCATAGGCTGTCTCAGGCTCACCCTCCATGGCAGCAGCAGCAGCGCTACGCTTGGTAGGAATTTCGGTGTAACCATAAATGCGGCCCACCTCTTCGATAAGGTCTTCCTCAATGCTGATATCGAAGCGGCAACTGTGAGCTGTTACGCGCCAACCTTCGGCGCAAACCTCTACCTGCATCTCCAGGCGCGTGAGAATATCGACAATGGTGTCGTCGTCGATTTCTACGCCGAGGACAAGGGCAACACGCTGACGACGCAGCAGGATCTCCGGCCGTTGTTCGATCTGCGACTCATCTGCCACCTCGTTCACCGGCCCCGCCTCGCCACCTGCAATATCCAGTAGCAGGCGTGTGGCCCGCTCCATCGCCTGACGCTGCAACTGTGGATCGACACCTCGCTCATAACGATGAGACGAGTCAGTATGGAGGCCGTAGCTTCTGGCCTTGCCGACAATGGTGGTTGGGGTAAAGAAGGCACACTCCAACAGAACATCAGAAGTATCTTCAGCCACTCCCGAGTGCTCTCCTCCCATGATGCCGGCCATCGCTACCACCTTGGAGGCATCGGCAATCACCAGGGTGTCATCGCGTAGTTCAATCTCCTGTCCGTCGAGCAGCATCAGCTTCTCCGCTGGTGCCGCCATGCGTACACAGATCTCGCTATCAAGCTGGCGCAGGTCAAAACCGTGCATTGGCTGCCCCAGCTCCAACATCACATAGTTAGTGACATCCACCACCGGATGGATTGGACGCAGGTCACTTCGACGCAGACGCTCCTGCATCCACAGCGGCGTAACGGCTTTGGGGTCGATATTACGGATAATCCGGCAGGTGTAGCGCGGACATCCCTGGGGCGCCTCAACTTTGACCGGAAAACTTGCGTCATGAGTGGCTGCAACCGCTTCCATCGACGGCGGTGTAAGTGGTGAGCGGTTGATCACGCCCACCTCTCTGGCAATACCGGAAAGACCGAGGCAATCGCCGCGATCCGGAGTCAAATCAACGTCAATTGCCTGATCATTCAGGAGCAGATAGTCGCGAAAATCACTGCCGATAGGTGCATCGGCGGCCAGTGGCATAATACCGTCAGACGACTCGGCAAGGCCCAGCTCTGAAGCCGAGCAGATCATCCCCTGTGATTCGACACCCCGCAGTTTAGCCTTCTTGATCTTGAAGTTTCCGGGAAGAACAGCACCAATCACTGCTGCCGGCACCTTCATACCTGCTACCACATTAGCAGCGCCGCAGATGATCTGAAGGGGCTCGTCACCCCCTATATTGACTGTGCAGAGGCTGAGTTTGTCTGCATTGGGATGCTGCTCACGGGTAAGCACCTCACCCACCATGACACCGCTAAACTCTCCGGCTACCGGTTCAACCGAGTCCACTTCAAGACCCGCCATACTGAGCTGGTCTGCCAGCGCTGTTGTGCTGACAGCAGGGTTGACCCATTCACGCAACCAGGCTTCACTGAATTTCATTTTCTATCCCGTATATTCAAAACCACAAGGATCACAGAGGGCACAGAGGACCTCAGAGATCACAGAGTTTGTTTGAGTTGCAGTTCTTCATCATATTTATTAAACACAGAGCCGTTGAACCATATCTGAAACAGTAGCAGGAGTAATTCCCTCTCTGTGACCTCTGTGATTCTTTGTGTTCTCTGTGATCCAAACGCCATCACAAACTAGGCAAACTGTTTCAAAAACCTCAAATCATTCTCAAAAAAGAGCCGTATGTCATTGACTCCATAACGTAACATGGTCAATCTTTCGACTCCCATACCAAAGGCGTAGCCGGTGTACTTTTCACTATCGATACCAACGTGACGGAACACCTCCGGGTGAACCATGCCGCAGCCCAGCACCTCCAGCCAGCCGGTGTGACCGCATACACGGCAACCTTTACCGCTACACATCACACACCCGATATCCACCTCTGCCGATGGCTCGGTGAAAGGAAAGTAAGAGGGGCGAAAACGCACCTTTAGATCCTTCTCAAAAAAGCTCTGCAAAAAGTCGTAAATAACGCCTTTAAGGTCGGCAAAGGAGACACCCTCATCCACCAGCAACCCCTCCACCTGATGAAACATGGGGGTGTGCGTCAGATCCGAGTCACAGCGGTAGACCCGCCCGGGTGCGATCACCTTCAGCGGTGGTCCGGCATTCTCCATAGTGCGAACCTGTACCGGTGAGGTGTGGGTTCGCAGCAACATATGGGCATCAAAGTAGAAGGTATCGTGCATGGCACGGGCCGGATGATGGGCCGGAATGTTCAGCGCTTCGAAGTTGTGGTAATCATCTTCAATTTCAGGCCCCTCTTCGACCTTGAAGCCGGAGTTGGCAAACAGTCGCTCAATCCGCTCCAGAGTGCGGGTTACCGGATGCAAACCACCCTGCCCTACACCGCGTCCAGGCAGTGTTACATCGATGCGCTCGGAAGCAAGCCGCTGGTTCAGCGCCTGTTGCTCCAACTCACCGCGACGAGCTTCTATCTCGACCTGTAGCGCCTGCTTAGCCCTGTTAATCGCCTGCCCCGCCTGAGGCCGCTCCTCTTTAGGCAGTTTACCCAGCTGTTTGAGCTGCGCAGTGATCAGCCCGCTCTTACCGAGGTAACGAACACGCACCTCATCCAGCTCGGGTAGCTGTTGAGCGTCGGCAATCAGCTTTGTTGCCTCATCGACGAGCTGTGAAAGATTGAGGTTGGATTCGGCACCCATTATTTTGGTCCTCAGAATAGAAAAAGGGGAAAGGCCCATAAGGCCTTTCCCCGTCTACGTCATTTCAGGAGCCCCTGGGTGAATCTGATCACGATTCACTCAGTGGTTCCTTTAGACACCGATGCGCGTCGGTGCAATGACAAGCTATTAGCTAGCGAGACTGGCCTTGGCCTGTTCTGCCAAGACGCTAAAAGCCGGCTTGTCAAAGATGGCCAGATCGGCCAGCATCTTACGATCGATTTCGATATTTGCCTTCTTCAGACCGTTGATCATACGGCTGTAGGAGAGGCCGTTCATGCGGGCGCCTGCATTGATACGGGCAATCCACAGAGCACGAAACTGGCGCTTCTTCTGGCGACGGTCACGGTAGGCGTACTGGCCTGCCTTGATTACCGCCTGTTTGGCAACTCGGTAAATCTTGCTACGGGCTCCATAGTAACCCTTAGCTTCTGTTAGCACTTTTTTGTGTCTGGCGTGTGCTGTCACACCACGTTTTATACGGGGCATCTCTCAGTCTCCAAATAATCAGGCGTAGGGAATCATACGACGGGCGGCTGCCACATCGGACTTGTGCAGCTGTGCGGGTGACCGCAGCTGACGCTTACGCTTGGTAGATTTCTTCGTCAAAATATGACGGCGGTGGGACTGACCCCGTTTGATAGCACCGGAACCGGTTTTGGAAAACCGTTTGGCGGCGCCGCGATTTGTCTTAATCTTAGGCATAGTTACTCAACTCGCATTGTTAAAGGTTTAGTTACTTTTTGGGACGTAAAACCATCACCATCTGCCGGCCTTCCATCAGAGGGTGCTGCTCAACTTCTGCGTATTCAGCCAGATCGGCCTCGATACGCTGCAACATCTCCAGACCCAGCTCACGGTGAGCGTGTTCACGACCGCGGAAACGCATGGTTACCTTGGTCTTGTCCCCATCTTCTAGGAAACGTATCAGGTTGCGCAGTTTTACCTGATAATCCCCTATACCCGTCCCAGGACGGAATTTGATCTCTTTGACTTGAACCTGTTTCTGCTTCTTTTTGGCAGCCGCCTTCTGCTTCTTCGCTTCGAAGACAAACTTGCCAAAATCCATCACCCGACAGACAGGGGGTTCCGCATTTGGCTGAATCTCAACTAGATCCATACTTGCATCCCCAGCCACTTTCAACGCTTCCGCAATGGAAACGATTCCTGCCTGGGATCCATCGGCCGCAATAAGACGTACTTCAGGTGCGGAAATGTCTCCGTTTAGGCGATTCTTTTTTGGTGCAGCGATAACTCAGTTCCTCCACAAAGAACAAAACTTGTCATAGCAGGATGCAGCCATCCAACGGCGCTCCAGGACAAGCCTCTATTTAGACCGGCGATCCACCTCTTCCTGCATGCGCTCGGTAAACGCCTCGATAGTGATACTTCCGAGGTCTTCACCACTGCGTGTGCGGACTGCCACGGTCCCATTTTCCATTTCACGGTCGCCTACCACCAAGAGGTAAGGCACCCGTGCTAATGTGTGCTCGCGAATTTTAAAGCCGATCTTCTCGTTTCTCAAGTCTATTTCGGCCCTAAAACCCTGTTTTTTCAATGTTCCGGCCACTTTTTCGACATATTCAGCCTGTCGATCGGTAATATCCATCACCATTGCCTGTACCGGAGCAAGCCAGAGGGGCATCGCACCTGCGTACTCCTCAATCAAAATTCCGATAAAACGCTCCAAAGAACCGAGGATGGCACGGTGCAACATCACCGGCACCTGCTTGCTGTTGTCACCTGCAATATAGGTGGCATCGAGACGTCCAGGCATGGAGAAATCGACCTGCATAGTGCCGCACTGCCAGACGCGACCAAGACAGTCACGCAGGGAGAAATCGATCTTCGGGCCGTAGAAGGCGCCTTCTCCCGGCTGTAGGGTCCACTCCAGGCCCTTGGCATTGAGTGCCTGCTCCAGGGCGTTCTCCGCTTTGTCCCATACCTCATCAGCTCCGACCCGCTGTTCCGGGCGGGTGGAGAGGGCAATCTGCACATCGGTGAAACCGAAATCCTGATAGACCTCGAACAGCAGATCGGTGAAAGCGGAGACCTCATCCTGGATCTGATCCTCGGTACAGAAGATGTGAGCATCATCCTGAACAAAGTTGCGCACCCGCATCAGGCCATGGAGGGTGCCACTCGCCTCGTTGCGGTGACAGGAGCCGAACTCCGCCAGACGCAGAGGCAGGTCGCGGTAGCTTTTCAGTCCCTGATTGAACACCTGCACATGGCAGGGGCAGTTCATCGGCTTGATAGCAAAGTCCCGATTCTCGGAACTGGTGGTGAACATATCAGCCCGGTACTTGCTCCAGTGGCCGGACTTCTCCCACAGGGTGCGATCAACGATCTGGGGGGTTTTAATCTCCTGATAGCCCGCCATACTGATCTTGTCACGAATGTACTGCTCCACGGTGAGGTAGATGCTCCACCCCTTGTGGTGCCAAAAGACCATGCCCGGCGCCTCTTCCTGGGTATGAAACAGGTCCTGAATCTTGCCAATTTTGCGATGATCGCGCTTCTCCGCCTCTTCCAGACGGTAAAGATAGGTTTTGAGCTCTTTTTTGTCTTTCCAGGCGGTGCCGTAGACGCGCTGCAGCATCTCGTTGTCGGAGTTACCGCGCCAGTAGGCACCCGCCAGCTTCATCAGCTTAAATGCCTTTAGTTTGCCGGTGCCGGGTACATGGGGGCCACGGCAGAGGTCGGTGAACTCGCCCTGAGTATATAGGGAGAGATCCTCGTTCGCCGGAATCGACTCGATAATCTCAGCCTTGTACGCCTCGCCCTGATCACGGAAGAACTTGACCGCATCATCCCGGGACATGACAGAGCGTGAAATTGGGTGGTTCTCTTTCACCAGCGCTTTCATCTTCGCCTCGATCGCTGTTAGATCTTCCGGCGTGAAGGGGCGCTTATAGGCAAAGTCGTAGTAGAAGCCATCTTCGATAGACGGACCGATTGTAACCTGAGCATCAGGAAAGAGCTGCTTCACTGCCTGAGCCAGCAGATGGGCGGTGGAGTGACGAATAACTTCCAGCCCCTCCACGTCACGATCGGTAATAATCGCCAGTTCGGCGTCACCGTCCATAGTAAAAGAGGTATCGACCAACTCGCCGTCAACACGCCCCGCAAGAGCGGCCTTGGCCAAACCAGGGCCAATGGATGCAGCGACATCATAAACGGAAACAGTATCATCGAAGCTCCGCTGGGAGCCATCAGGAAGGGTGATAACAGGCATCTTAACTCTCTCTCAGTGGTGACCCATACGAGAGGCCACATGAACACTATGAATCCTTAAAGTGGATATTCAGCTGGAACTGCTCCAGCCACAGGCGACGTACCAACAAGGAGCTGTCGCGGGCGGCTGGAGTCTACAGCATTCAGCCTCTGGTTTAAACCACCGGCCCCTTACAGAACCAGCGCCGCCTGATCCCTCTCACACGAGACGGTAAGATCAAACGTCTGATCTTTAGGGAAGGTTTGAGCAACAATCCAGATCTGGCTGATCTCGTTACTCAATTCCGGCAGTGCCTTCAGTGCGTTGCGGGTACGCTCTTCATCAAAAAAGGCAAAGGGCTCATCAAGGAAAAGGAACTGCCGCCCGCCTTGGGTACTGTTAACCAGTTTCTGTACCAGGGCCAGTCGCAACGCCAGCATAATCTGGCGCTGGGTGCCGCTGGAGATCTCTTCGAGGTCAAGAAAATCGCGCTTATCGCTGGAGAAGACTCTGACGGTCAGCTCCTCATCGATCTGCAGGTGCTCATAGCGGTTGTCGGTGAACATCGGCAGGGTCTTGCCGACCAGATCGCGCAGATCACGGTTAAAGCGCTGGGAAAGATGACGGCAGGAACCCTCAAGTAGTTCCATAGCCAGCTCACGAAGTTGCACCCTCCGCTCATGGTCGGCTATACGTTGCAGTACGCCCTCCCGTGCATTAAGCAGCGTCTCAGACTTGCGCCGTCGCTCACTCTCGCTGCGGATCGCCTGATCCTTGTGCACCGTCTTTTCCTGCAGCTTCTGTAGCACCAGACGCATCCACGCCTGCTCACGACCGGTAAAGTCCCGCACCTCGGTGGGTGTCGCAAGAGAATCGGTAACTCTACGACCGAAGTCAGCTACCTCAGCAGTCTCCGGCCGCTGTTGCAGTTCGTCAGCAGACGCCTCATCACCTGGCAGATAACCAGCAAATTCAGATGCCCGACCATCTACTGATTTTAGACACTCGGCGAGTTCGTTGGAGAGCGTCTGCAGTTTGGTAATAGCCGCCCCTCTACCGGCCACACGGAGCCAGAGCAGCATAAAGAGCAGTGCAAATCCCCCTGCGCCGTAGATCAGCCAGGGGACATACTGGTCACCCCACTGAGGGATGAAGCGGATAAGATAGTCCTGCAGCATCAGGGTGTAGTCATGGCCCGGCAGACGCTCAATAAGCCCCCAAGAGATTGCCGGTACCAGCGCCAACAGCAAGGTTACAAAACGGAGAAAACGGGCACGGCCACGAGCACTTCTGGCACGACGGACTTTTGGGGCACTGTCCTGATAAGCGATTGATGCCGCATCTAAGCCATCCAGCTCCCTCTGCAGCGTTGACGATGCAGAGACCAAGTCGTTACGCTCCGCCTCCAGCGCCGCCAGAGCCCCCTCATCCAGATCCAGCTCAGCAAGCGTCTGATCGAGTTCATCCACCTCAACACCGGCTGCATCAACTGCTTTGCTTTCCTGCTCGATCTCCTGCTCATACTCATAGGCGACATACTCCAGTGAAGAGACGCCAGCCATGGTTTTCACCGCATGGCTATGAGGATGGGGTGTGGTGATCTCACGCTGGGCGAGATAGTAGGATTCGATAAACTCATCGTAGCCGTAGCCGAGAAGCTCATAGAGCGCATCCTCGACCTTGTCATTACCCCGGGCAAACGGCTCCTCCTCCCCGGCGCGACTCAAACGGGCACCGTGATTGCCGTCACGATCAAGAAAACGGGCGATCTCAAAGATCTCGTCGGATTCAGTACGAAAACGCAGATTGACCGAGCAATGGGTCTCACCCCAGCGAATCAGCTTGTTGAGTTCATCGACCCCAAGGGAGAAGGTACGGCCAAACAGACCGAAGCAAACGGTCTCACCGATGCTGCTCTTTCCCGACTCGTTGGGACCAGCGATGGTGATAACGCCACTCTCCGGCAGGTCTTTAAGGTCAAGCTCGCCATACTTGAGGAAATTTCTGGCAGAGATATCGGTGATAATCATGCGTAGCCCTCCTCTTCCATCGCCCGCAGCTTGACCAGCACCATCTCCATCGCTTCACGGTAGTCCGCTTCGTTAAACGTCTCGCCTGAATTTTTCCGCTGCTCAAACTCAGCATCGCAGTAGGCTCTGAAATCCTCAGAGGGACTCCCTGTTTCCAGCGTTTCGACGGGGCTTTCGACAGATTCTCCTGCCATATCGTTCTCCAACATCAATCTATATTTATCTTCGCGAAACCAAGTATAAGGAGTGGCCCGGGAAAATGCGAGGTAGCATCCCCGTGAATCGAGGGATCGCTTCAAATGCGGAACTCAGAGAACACTGAGGCACACAGAGGACGCAGAGAGAATCGTTTACTTGAAGAGTAGTGAGCTGAATTGAATTGCTCCTACTGCTCTCGAACGGCCGACCTGTACAAACCACGTATCATCGAGACAATCATAATGATATGGAGTTTTCTCTGCGCTCTCCGCGCTTCTCTGTGTTCCCTGTGTTCCCTGTGTTCCCTGTGTTCCCTGTGTTCCCTGTGTTCCCTGTGTTCCCTGTGTTCCCTGTGTTCCCTGTGTTCCCTGTGTTCCC
>JBEVXU010000016.1:156462-461174 GCA_040505895.1 Sedimenticola sp.
TGTGTTCTCTGTGTTCTCTGTGTTCTCCGTGTTCTCCGTGTTCTCCGTGTTCTCCGTGTTCAGCTTTTCAATGCTTCCACATGAAGGCTAATTTTCAATCAACCTGAACCAGGCCGTCAAATCTTCCAGGTCGATCTCCCGCACAGCCACTTCGACTTCAGCATCAAGGGGCATATCCTGACGTACACGGATCTTGGTCTCCAGCGCCAACTCGGGAATGATAAGGGTAGCCCGGTTATTGCTCATTCCCACCACCACCGCCCTGCCCTGCCAGCCGGGATTGCGCTGCAGGTAGATCAGTTTCCAGTGGCTATTGGAGAGGCGCTCGGCACGGCGCACTGCGCCGCCCACCGCCTCGGCGGCGCCGATGCGTTCTGTGATCTGCTCCAGAGACATAAGCTCCCGTCCCTGAAGGTGGGCTCGCAGCTGCTGATGGACCACCAGATCCAGATAGCGGCGCAGAGGGCTGGTAACCCGGGCATAGGCTTCCAGCCCCAAGCCGGAGTGAGGCTCTTCCTGGGTTTTCAGGCGTGAGGGTTTGAGCTGGCGGCGATAAGCAAATGATGCCGCCATCCCTTCGGGACGCCCCGGATTCTCTGGTGGTGGCTGGGTGGCAAAAGGGATCGGCAGCTCATTGGTCAGGGCATAACGGGCCACCGCCTCCCCCGCCATCATCATCGCATCAGCCACCATCTGCCGGCTCTCCAGGCGTGGCAAGGGTTTGATGTGAATATCATCATCCTTCACTCGGACACTCACCTCTGGCAGGCTAATCGTTGCGGCTCCGGCATCCATTCGGCGCTGGCGGAAACGATCACAGTGCACCTTCAAGGCGGCAAAAGGTTCCTCTTGGAGACGTTGCTGAATCTCATCATAACTGCAGCGCGTTGCCCTGATTCGGCTAATGGCGAGGGTGATATCGGTAACCCCAGCCCCCTCATCAAGAGTAAACCCGATGGAGAGCGCCGCTGACTCCTGTTGTAGCCCCAGCCCTAGCTTGTGGGTGGCAGCGGGTGGCAGCATATGGAGCACCCTCTCCGGCAGATAGAGGTTGGCGGATCGCGCCCGCGCTTCCAAATCCAGCTCAGAGTCCGGTGCCACAAGGGCGGCAACATCGGCCACATGAACCCAGATACACTCACCATCGAGACTTATTGCATCATCCGGATCTTCGCTACCCTCATCATCGATGGCGTAGGCAGCAAGGTGGGTAAGGTCGAGCCGCTCCTCTTGAGGAAACTCCTCTATTGCCAGATCTGGATTATTCAGCGGCAACGACTGGCGCTGTGGATAGGGGTTATAGAGTGAGGGCCAGTAGCCGACACCAGTTAGCATCTTGTGAGCGTTGACCTGATTCTCCTGGCGTTCCAGTGCCTGAAGAATTCGGCTTTTAGACGCCTGACCAAGGGCAAGCTTCTCCACCTCAATCAGTCGCTGCCGATCCTCAGGGTCCATCTTTCCCTGTTTCATACGCCCAAGAAAGTCATCCCACGCTTGTGCAGCGGCGGCTTTTTCCGCCTGCTCAGCACGGTCAGCTGCAATCTGTAACTCACTACGCGCACAGATTCTCTCCGGTGACCCCTCGAAGTAAAGCCCCTCCGATACCAGTTCCCAAGCAGCCCATGCAGTTACCGGGGTGAAGTCGCCATAAATCAATTCGGCCAACTCATCCAGTTGAGTCTCGCCATCTTCGAGCAGCTCCCACGCCTCTTCGACATTGCCGGAGAGTGAGTCCAGATCACTCAATCTGTTAAGAGGGCCAGGGTGAAGGATTTCGATATCCTTTGAACGTACCCGTTTGCTTTTGCCCCCTTCGAGTTCGATATCAATCTTGTCGCTGACTTGGGTGACTAGCGCCGGGCGAATCTTATAAAGCGCAAGCGCACCAGGTGCTGGATTGTATTTCGGCATTGAGGCCCCATTAGAGGTAGATCAGCCGCCACTGCCCGAACCGATTATCCGGACAACCACTGTGGCGAAAGAAAAGAGCGCTATGATACCCTTTTAGCGATTGAGAAGCTTAAAAAGCGGGACGCAGAGGACGCTGAGGAGCACAGAGAACGCAGAGAAGAACCTTTGCTTTCAAGAAGTTGTGCCCAATACTCTGCACCAGCCGGCAATATTCCATACGGATACAGCATAACGCCGAGCTCCAACCAATTAATTCAGGATCAAACAAGATGAACTTCGAATGGCAAGCATTTTTGGAAACCCAGTCAACCACTATCGGTGAGGATGGGGCGGTAGAGTTCGGTAAGGCAGAGGATTTTCCGGAGTGCGCACTGTTCGATCTCTCCCACCTCGGTCTCATCGAGATTAAGGGGGATGATGCAGAGACCTTTATTCAGGGCCAGACCACCAACGATGTAACAAAGCTAACGGCCCAGCTGAGCCAGCTAAGCAGTTTGTGTACACCCAAGGGTAGGATGATGGCCAATTTCCGTCTGCTGATGCGAGATGATGCCTATCTTCTGCAGCTGCCGATGTCGACCCACAGAGCCATTATGAAACGGCTCTCTATGTACATTCTGATGTCAAAAGTGGTTATCACCGATGCCGGCGACCGGCTGGCACGAATTGGTGTGGCCGGTGACTGTGCGCCGGCGCTACTGGAGAAGCATTTCTCCACCCTCCCCACCAACAGTGGAGAGGTAACCCAGGAGAAAAACTGCACCCTTATCAAACACCCTGGATCCACCAGCCGGTTTGAAGTCATCGGCGAGGCAGAGTGCATTATTGATCTCTGGGGCGCATTGGCCACAGCTGCCGCCCCAGGCAGCCCCGATCTCTGGTCTCTCTATGACCTGCGCGCAGGCATACCCACCATCTTTCAGGAGACTTCAGAGGCATTCATTCCACAGATGGCCAATATGGATCTTGTTGACGGCGTCAGTTTCACCAAAGGATGTTATACCGGCCAGGAGATCGTTGCCCGCATGAAGTACCTGGGAAAACTGAAGCGGCGCATGTATCTGGCGCATGTCGATGATGATCAACGCCCTCTTCCGGGGGATGACCTATTCTCCAGCAGCAGTACTTCCGGGAAGGGTGCCGGCAAAGTGGTGGATGCACGTCCCTCGCCCTATGGAGGTTATGAGCTGTTGGCGGAGATGGAGATCAGCGGCTACGAGGGGAATGACATGCACCTTGGAAGTGAAGAGGGGCCAAAGCTTGAATTCCGGGAGCTACCTTATGTATTTGATGAGGAGTGAGATCCTCTAACAGGGTTGGCAGTTGGCAGTTGGCAGTTGGCAGAAAGACTGTTTCTTTCCAAAGCTCACGGTCAAGCAGCTTCCAACGAACGGCACTGATAACTCGACAATGTCAGCCTATACTGTCCGTATAGTATTTGAGAAAAGTGATCCACCACCAACACTACCAAGATTGAGAAGAGATGATCAGCGAACTCGAATTCCAGGACGCACTACAAAACGCTATCAGTGAAGATCGAATTATCCTGCCAACCTTGCCGGAGGTGGCGCTTCAAGTGCGGGATGCTGTGGAGAGTGAAGATACCACTGCCGTACAGGTTGCCGAACTCGTAGCCACCGACGCTGCCCTCTCAGCGCGACTGCTTCAGGTTGCCAACAGCCCGCTCTATCGCGGCAGATCCCCCATAGACAGTATCCAGGTAGCAATTACCCGACTCGGCAACAAACTGGTTCGCAGCCTGGTGGTCAGTCTGGCAATGAAACAGATCTTTCAGGCCACCTCCGATACGCTGGACAAAAAGCTGCGCACCAACTGGGCTCAGAGCGTTCAGATAGCCGCCATCAGCCGAGTACTGGCTCATCCTCTTCCCCAGTTGGACAGGGATCAAGCGATGTTGGCGGGACTGATCCACAATATCGGCTCCCTTCCGATTCTGATCATGTCGGAAAACTACCCACAGCTGATCGAAAACGACTCACGCCTCGACTATTTTGTCGACCAGCTCTCCCCGGTTATTGGTAAGCAGATCCTGGAAGCTTGGAATTTTCCCAACAGCCTTGTGCAAGTGGCCGAGCACTATAAAGACTTCGCCTATGATGGAAGCAACGATTCCGACTATGTCGATGTTGTCCTTGTAGCACGACTCCAGGCGCTAGACATACACCAGATGGAAGAGATTGATATTACCCAGATCCCCTCCTTTGCCAAGGTAGGTCTCGAACCTGAAGTGGATATTGTCACCATAGAAGGCGTAGCGGAAGATCTGGGGGAGGTTGAAGATATCCTGCTTTGATCGTTAGCAGCTTTTTGAAGGCCACTTAACTCCTTGTTGGGGAGCCTCTGATTAAGTCTGGTTAGATTTAGGCTGAGATAAAATTGTTCTAATTTGTTTCGAAGTGAGCGGTAATAGCCATTCTATTGCTGCGATCTTCGGAGCGAATTGGGGCAATTTTAGCCAGCGTAAAGCAATCATGACTTGATCAGAGTCTCCTTAAGTGGCTTTGTACACAAAAATCCAGCAATCCGGTGTAGGAGCGAACTTGTTCGCGATGAATAGACCTCGGAGCTAATCGCGAACAAGTTCGCTCCTACGGGATGCTGTTTTTTCCCTACGGAGATAGGTTTCAGGATTATTCTACACAGCAATCCTTTTTGATCCAGAAGTACCTATTTACCTGCGCCTATGCAGGACGCTAGAATTGGCGCCATAAGTTCAAAGTAAAACAATTAACGACTTCGGAAAAACATATGACCAGTCAACGTAAAAAAGAGATCGAATCACTACGCGCCAAGCTCGCTTCTCTGGAAGCTGAGCATGAAAAAGAAGAGCAAGAGCGTGAAGCACAGAAAAAAATCTACCAACAGCTTCTCTCATCATTGGAAGAGGCAGGCATCTCCTTTGACTCTTTCATTCGCTGCAACTACCGCGACATTCGCAAAGTAACGGTAAAGATTGAGCGTGAGAAGGAGAAAGAGAAAGGAGAGAAAACGGCAAAGAGTACGGTCAAACACACTAAAGCCACAGTAAAGAAACGTCGTGGCCACAAAATCAAGGCAACCGTTACAGTAAAGATTCCCGCAGGCCAATACAGCAATATCCCAGCAGAGCCGGAGAAGGTATTTACCGTCAAGGAGAAAGGTCCCCGGCCCAAGGTACTCAAAGCCTACGCCGAAGAGGTGGGCCTGGAAGCCTTTATGAACAACTGCCGAATCGCCGGCAGCTAATTTCCTGAGTTAGCTGACCAATAAAAAAGGGGGCTGACGCCCCCTTTTTTTAATATCCATTATTAAACGACTATTACTCCGGCCTCATATGCGGGAAGAGCAGCACATCACGGATTGATGGAGCATCGGTGAACAACATCACCAGGCGATCGATACCTATGCCCTCACCCGCTGTCGGGGGCATCCCGTGCTCCAATGCACGTACATAATCCTCGTCATAGTGCATCGCTTCATCGTCACCCGCTTCCTTCTCTTCCACCTGCTGTCTGAAACGTTCCGCCTGATCCTCGGCGTCGTTAAGCTCGGAGAAACCATTGGCGATCTCGCGGCCACCGACAAAGAACTCAAAGCGGTCGGTAACAAAGGGATCATCATCGTTACGCCGTGCCAGGGGGGAGACCTCGGTGGGGTATGCAGTGATGAAGGTTGGGTTCATCAACCGATGCTCCACTGTCTTTTCGAAGATCTCGATCTGCACCTTACCAAGGCCATAGCTATCTTTTAGATGAATACCCAGCCCCTCAGCGATAGCTCGCGCTTTATCGATATCGCCCAGAGCCTCTTCACTGATATTCGAGTTAAAGTGCAGAATTGACTCTTTGATTGTCATGCGATCAAATGGTTTGCTGAAGTCGTACTCTTCACCCTGGTAGCTGACCAGCGTACTGCCCACTACCTCCATGGCTAGTTTACGCAGCATATCCTCGGTCAGGTTCATCAGATCATGGTAGTCAGCATAGGCCTCATAAAATTCGAGCATGGTGAACTCAGGATTATGCCGGGTGGAGAGCCCTTCATTACGAAAATTGCGGTTGATCTCATAGACCCGCTCAAACCCACCCACTACCAGGCGCTTCAGGTAAAGCTCCGGTGCAATACGCAGAAACAGCTGCATATCGAGGGCGTTGTGATGGGTAAGGAAGGGCCTCGCTGTGGCACCGCCCGGTATCGCCTGCATCATAGGGGTCTCCACTTCCATGAAGTCTCGGCCATTGAGGTAGCTGCGAATAAACTGCACGGTGCGAGTGCGAATTCTAAAAGTCTCCCGTGAAGTTTCACTCATGATCAGATCGAGGTAGCGCTGGCGATAACGTTGCTCCTGATCGGTGAGACCGTGAAACTTCTCAGGCAACGGCCGCAGGGATTTGGTCAGCAGCCGGAATTCATCACAGCGTACCGACAGCTCACCGGTCTTGGTCTTAAAGAGCTGCCCTTCTGCACCGACAATATCACCCACATCCAGCTCTTTTTTGAACTGCTGATTGTAGAAACCTTCAGGCAGAGAGTCGCGCTGAACAAACAGCTGAATGCTGCCCGACATATCCTGCACATGAGCAAAGCTCGCCTTACCCATGATACGGCGGCTCATCATGCGGCCGGCAACCCGAACCCGGACACCCAGCGCCTCCAATTCTTCAGATTCCTTCTCGCCATACTCAGCATGAAGTTCACCCGCCACCACGTTACGGCGAAAATCATTGGGAAAGGCGATACCACGTTCGCGAATCTGCCCCAGTTTCTCGCGCCGTTGGGCTATGAGCTTGTTCTCGTCCTGGATTTGATCAGTCATTCTTCAACTCGTCTTTCAATGTTCTATTGGAGTAGGAGCGAACTTGTTCGCGATAGAGGTCTGAACAAGTTCGCTCCTACTGTATTTTACAGTCCGCTTTTCAGGCTCGCCTCAATAAACAGATCCAGCCCGCCATCAAGCACCGCCTGGGTGTTACCCGTCTCTACACCTGTTCTCAGGTCCTTGATACGAGACTGATCCAGTACATAGGAGCGGATCTGACTGCCCCAGCCGATATCTGACTTGGTCTCCTCCAGTGCCTGCTGTCCCTCACTGCGTTTCTGCATCTCCAGCTCATAGAGCCTTGCCTTGAGCTGCTTCATCGCCTGGTCTTTATTCTTATGCTGGGAGCGGCCGCTCTGACACTGCACCACCGCACCTGTTGGCTTGTGGGTGATTCGCACAGCTGACTCGGTCTTATTCACATGCTGCCCACCCGCACCGCTTGCTCTGTAGACGTCGATGCGCAGATCGGCCGGATTGATATCAATCTCAATCGAGTCATCGACTTCCGGGGAGACAAACACGGCGGCAAACGAAGTGTGCCGACGATTGCCCGAGTCGAAGGGGGATTTCCTCACCAGTCGATGAACACCAATCTCGGTTCTCAACCAACCAAAGGCATAATCGCCGACTACACGAATAGTAGCGGACTTGATCCCAGCTACATCACCGGCAGAAACCTCCATCAACTCGGTTTTAAATCCTCGATGTTCACCCCAGCGCAAATACATACGCAGCAGCATCTCCGACCAGTCCTGGGCTTCGGTGCCACCGGAACCCGCCTGGATATCGACAAAGGCGTTATTGGGGTCCATCTCACCCGAGAACATACGCCTGAATTCCAGCTCAGACACCTGTACCTCGTAGCCCTCCAGATCTGAGATCAGCCCGTCAACAGTCTCTTCATCTTCCTCTTCAAAGGCCATTTCTAGCAGATCGCCCACATCGGAGAGACCACCTCTCAACTCATCCAGAGTGATCACCACCGTTTCCAGTGCTGCACGTTCGCGGCCCAAGGCCTGAGCACGGTCAGGCTCACTCCACACTCCGGGATCTTCCAGTTCCCGCAGAACCTCGGTCAGACGCTCCTGCTTCTCATCGTAGTCAAAGGTACCCCCTCAAGGTCTGGGAGCGTCCTTGTAATTCACTGATTTTGTTGGTGATCGGATTGAGATCCTGCATAGCTTACCTCACACAAAACTGAGCGCGAATGTTACACTAGGAGCCTGTCTGAGAATAGACCAACCTGCTGCAACTGCGTCTGATTGGTCAGATTTCCCGATCCTTTTCGTCAAATAGGCCCACTATTCTCCTCAAAGGATCGAAAAATCTGACTCCATCAGTCACAGTTTCGCTACGGTCGCTATTCTCGGACAGGCTCCTAAGTTAGAGCCCAGAAACCCCCATCCGGAGGTGTTTCAGGGGTTTGGCTCACATGTTCAAGGCGGGCTACACTGAAATTCTCGGATACTACTTGTGCGACTCACAATAATTGCATAGTGTTAGTCATGAAACGGGCAACAGCCGCCTATCTCTCCCATAAGCCAGACAATAATAGATTTTTCCTTGTACCATCATGAATCTCGACCTCAATAAGTTTCGCACACTGACACCGATACACGCTCTCTACGAGGAGAGCCTGCAGCACTTGGCCGAAAACACCCATTTACAGCGCTACCAGAAGGGTGAACAGTTGTTCCAGATGGGCGACCAGGACAACACTGCAATATTTCTTATGAGCGGTGAAATCCAGCTCGATGATGGTGAGCGGCAGCAACAAATTGCTTCGGGCACAGAGCAGGCCCTTTATGCTCTCTCGAACCAGAAACCGCGAAAACATCAGGCTACAGTGCTCTCCGATAGTGCCGTTATAGCCAGTGTTGATGCGCGCCTACTGGGGAAACTACTGGCATGGGGGGAGTTTGCCGAGACACAGCTGCCTGGCGCTTCTGTTTTGGATGGCGGTATAACGACCGGTCCAAGCGTGGAAGAGAGCGCATGGATGATGGCGATGTTGCAGACAAACACCTTTTTGAAACTACCGGCGGCCAACATCCAGATGCTTTTCACTCGTATGGAAGAGGTAACGGCCAAGGCTGGCGAGGTGATCATCGACATGGGTGAAGCAGGAGATTACTACTACATCATCGCTCAAGGGCGCTGTCGCGTCACCCACCCTATGGATTCAGGCGATGCGATTCTTGCTGAACTGGAGAGCTGTGACAGTTTCGGTGAGGAGGCATTGATCTCAGATGCTCCTCGTAATGCGAAAGTCACCATGCTGACAGATGGCAAGCTGATGCGTCTCTCCAAGGAGGATTTTACAGATCTGATGGAAGCGCCGTTACAAAAGCCGATTGACCTGGAAACCGCCACTGACTTGGTGCGCGCAGGGGCGGTCAGGATCGATGTCCGTTTGGAAGATGAGTTTGAGAACTGCCACGTGGAGGGAGCAGTCAACATTCCCCTGCATCTACTGCGCAGCCGATGCAATGAGATGGATAAATCTCTCAAGTACATCTTCTGCTGTGATACAGGCCAGCGCAGCTCAGCCGCCGCCTTTTTAATGAACAAGTTGGGATTTGATGCCTATCTTCTGCAGGGCGGCCTCCCGGCCTTGGGAAAATAGCCGACAACCAACGCTAACACTGGGCTTCCAGCTTCCAGCTTGGTAACACCCCACTCCCACTCTTACTCTTACTCTTACTGATACCAAAGGGGTGGCAGATACAAAAATCGGCCACTGCTACCAGCTGCTCACCGGCGTAGAGCAGCGGCAGACGACCACGCATCCAGGGAGGGATTCCTCTCTCCTGGTAGAAATTTTTAAAGCTCATCGAGTGAGCTCTTCCCTGGATGTGAAGACGCCCATCCAGGGGATGATAGCGGATCTGCAGCTTTGCACCATCAAGTAACCGTGGATCAACTCCCCCTTCTCCCGCCAGCAGTTGAAAATCACCCATACCCGGCGACAAGCGCCATCTCATATCCGGTTCTAAGACCACCACGTCGGCTGCATCAACGTCCACCAATGGAGTCATCAGATAGAGCTGTTTACGATAGCGCCTTACTTCCGCTCCTGACCACTGCAGCAACGGTGACCTATCCTCACCCGCATTGATTACTTCGTTGATAATGCGGTTAAGCTTGTCCGTACTGGGCAGGAAGAAACCCGAGCGGGTTATCCAGTGGCGTAAAAGCGCCCTGACTCTTGCCATTGGGAGCGCCAACAAGCGAGGTATCTCAAGGGTTCCCACTTTGGAGCCCAACACAGTTTTCAGATCCTCGGCTGCCTGCGCTTCAATCAGCTCGTGGCTCTCAGCACAGTGGCCGGCACTACGTGAAAAAGTACGTGCGACACCAGGCCAACGTGCCTGTAACAGGGGGAATATCTCGCTTCTCAGGTAATTTCGATCAAACGATAGGTCAAGGTTACTGCTATCCTCCACCCAGCTTAGTTGTTGCTGGGTAGCATAAGCCTCCAGCTCACTCCGCTGAAATCCCAGCAGCGGTCTTGCTCGAAAACCGTCACCAAATCTATCAATCTTCGGCATCGACCCGAGTCCGGCGGGACCTGCTCCCCTCAGGAGCTGTAGCAGGAGTGTCTCCGCCTGGTCATCCTGGTGATGTGCGGTCAGCAGAAGATCTCCTTCACTGATCAGCTGCAGAATCGCCCTGTATCTCGCCTCTCTAGCCAGGGCTTCAAGGCTCTCCCCCTTTTTTGGCGACAGAGCCAGACGAACAGTCTCAAGAGGAACACCCAACTCTTTACAGGTTGCGATACAGTGCCTCTCCCAGTCATCGGCATCAGACTGTAGCCCATGATTGATATGGATGGCACGAAGGGGGACGGTCAGCCGGCCAGACAGGCTAGCCATGGCATGGAGAAGTACGTGGGAGTCACGACCACCGCTATAGGCGATCCAATAACATGCAGGCTGAGGAAGTTCCTTCAGAAGCTCATAGAGGGCGGCCGCTGATATGTGCATACTATTCGTTACAGTGCATTGTCGACGTCAGCCGGCGAACTCTCCGTAGCCCATCAAGCGCTGGTATCTCTCATCCAGTAGCTTATCGATCGGTGTCGCCTGCAGATGCTCAAGTGTATTGAGCAGTTCATGCTTCAGGTTGCGGGCAACGGTCGGAATATCACGATGTGCACCACCCAGTGGCTCCGGCACGATGGTATCGATCAAACCCAGCTCTTTTAAACGGCCCGAGGTTATGCCCATCGCTTCCGCCGCCAGAGAGGCCTTCTCGGCACTCTTCCAAAGAATGGTGGCACAGCCTTCAGGAGAGATAACAGAATAGGTACTGTACTCCAGCATCATCACCCGATCACCGACTCCGATAGCCAGAGCACCACCAGAACCTCCCTCGCCCATCACTGTACAGACAATAGGTGTTTTCAGTCCGGCCATCACCATCAGATTTTTAGCAATCGCCTCACTCTGACCACGCTCTTCTGCACCGATACCTGGATAAGCACCGGGGGTATCAATGAAAGTGAGGATCGGTAACTTAAAACGCTCTGCAGTCTCCATCAACCTTAGCGCCTTGCGATAGCCTTCCGGGCGGGGCATACCAAAATTACAGTGGATCTTCTCCTTGGTATCTCTGCCCTTCTGATGCCCTATCAGCATGACCGGCCGGCCATCCAAACGAGCGACGCCGCCGACGATAGCATGGTCGTCTGCATAGGCACGGTCACCGTGAAGTTCCTGGAAATCATCAAATATATGTTCAATATAATCAAACATATAGGGGCGTAATGGGTGCCGCGCCAGCTGTGAGATCTGCCATGGTTTAAGGGAAGAGAATATCGACTCGGTCAAGGAGCGGCTCTTGCCCTCCAAGCGGAGGATCTCATCCTGGATGTTGATCTCGTTATCATCACCAACCAGGCGCAGCTCTTCGATTTTCGCCTCGAGTTCGGCGATAGGTTGTTCAAATTCAAGGAAGTTCAGATCCATGGGCGAAATATACCGGATTCGACTGGGATATGACAGTGCGGTTTAGCCACTTTTGCCTACAAAAAGTGAATAGGATGAATCATACCTGAATCCGTGACTCCAGGGCGGATACAGAGTGTAAGATATTGGTTTCACAGTGGATTCAAAAAATCTTAGTTTCACCCGTAGGTTAAACGGGCATTTTTTGAACCGCTGTGGAATCAAGAGCTTGTGCTCTGTGCCGTCATGGAGCCACGGATTCAGGTCATATTACTGCACCTCAACTCAAGCAGTGGCGGCCTCATCCATATCCCTGCTTCCACGGCCTCGATGAGAGTAGATCACCTTTACCCGATCAACCCCTAAAAACCGCTCCAACCTTCGCAGGAGTTCATCCTTTGGCGACACTCGCCAAGCTTCTCCACAAACCAAGGTACCACTCGCTTCCCGCCCCTGGTAGCTGATTTGGAGTTCACAGTGCCCATCCCTATAGGGGGAACAGAGGCTTTCAAACTCTCTGGTAAACATCGAGGGTGTGTAGTTCATATCTTCCAGCAAATGCCAGTCTGCCTCCAGCTTGAGGCAACCGGCACTGGCAAGCCTGGCATTTTCAAACTCCACCACTTGATCCACCCGGACACTTAGACCGCCACGATACTCGTCGTAATTGAGGTTCCCCACCACCACAAGAATACGGTCGCTGACCAACAGCTCCTGATACGCCTCATAGGCATCGGAAAAGAGTATCACCTCGATTCGACCACTGCGATCATCCAGCTCCAGGGTCCCCATTTTTCCCCTTGAAGTCTGCCGATGACTGACAGAGAGTGCCAACCCCGCCACCATCACGCGCTGATTCGAGCGTCGTCGATACTTCCCTTCACCTCCCCCACTCTCCAGAGAGAGGTTACCGATCTGTGTAATACCAAGCCCGGGAAATTCGTCGATATAGCGGTCGATGGGATGCCCGGTGAGATAGAGCCCGAGGGTCTCTTTCTCACCCTGTAAGCGAAGCTCATCCTCCCACTCCTCCAGCTCAGCAGGAATCACCTGCGAGTCACTGCTAACCACAGGGTCCGGGTCGGCCAAGCCAAAGAGATCGTTCTGACCCGCAGCCTGAGAAGCGTGATACTGCTCCGCCATTTTCAACGCCAAAGGGAGCTGGGACATCAAGGTAGCACGGTTACAGCCCAGTTCATCAAGGGCACCGGCACGGACCAGGGATTCCAGCACCCTACGATTAACCCTGCGCAGATCTATCAGACGGCAGAACTCAAACAGATCCCGGTAGCCGGTCGTTTCAGGGCGGGAGTCGATAATGCTATCAATGGCTGATTCACCTACTCCCTTGATGGCTCCGAGACCATAAATTACGGTATCGTCACCGGTGACGGTAAACATAAATTGGGAGTGATTGACGTGGGGCGGCATCACCGTCAGCTCCATGCTGCGACACTCCTCGATCAGGGTAACCACCTTTTCGGTGGTATCCATATCTGCCGAAAGTACCGCCGCCATAAATTCGGCGGGGTAGTGAGCCTTAAGCCACATCGTCTGGTAGGAGACCAGCGCATAGGCGGCGGAGTGTGACTTATTGAAGCCGTAACCGGCAAACTTCTCCATCAGGTCGAAGATGTAGGTCGCCGTATCCTCATCAACACCGCGCTCCACCGCTCCCTTGCGGAAGAGCTCGCCCTGCTTCTGCATCTCCTCTATCTTTTTCTTACCCATGGCGCGGCGCAGCAGATCAGCGCCACCCAGGGAGTAGCCGGCGAGCACCTGGGCGATCTGCATCACCTGTTCCTGGTAAAGAATGACGCCGTAGGTGGGACTGAGGATCGGCTCCAGATCCGGATGGGGATAGACCACCTCCTGGAGACCATGCTTACGGGCAATGAAATCATCCACCATCCCCGACTGTAGGGGACCGGGACGGAACAGGGCCACCAGTGCGGTAATGTCATCAAAGCAGTCAGGCTGGAGTTTCTTGACCAACTCCTTCATGCCGCGGGACTCAAGCTGGAATATAGCAGTGGTCTCGCAATTTTTCAGTAATCGGAAAGAGGCTTCATCCTCCATAGAGATGCTTTCGATATTTATTGCCGGCTGACCATCCGCCTGACGCTGCCGGTTAACCGTCTTCAGCGCCCAGTCGACGATGGTGAGTGTACGCAGGCCAAGAAAGTCAAACTTGACCAGCCCCACCTGCTCGACATCATCCTTGTCAAACTGGGTGACCAGGTTTTCACCCCCCGCTTCACAATAGAGCGGGGTAAAGTCGGTCAGAAGACCGGGGGAGATCACTACGCCACCTGCGTGCTTACCCGCGTTTCGGGTCAGTCCCTCCAGCTTTTTCGCCATATCGAGAAGCAGTGTCACCTCTTCCTCTTCGGCATAAGCCTGAGCCAGCTCTTCGCTCTCCTTCAGCGCCTTGTCGAGAGTCATACCGATCTCGAATGGCACCATCTTGGCGACGCGGTCGGTAAAACCATAGGGGTGGCCCAGCACCCGTCCAACATCACGCACCACCCCCTTGGCAGCCATGGAACCGTAGGTGATGATCTGGGAAACTGAATCACGGCCATATTTACGCGCTACATAGTCGATCACCAGATCACGTTTATCCATGCAGAAGTCAACATCGAAGTCGGGCATGGAGACACGTTCGGGATTAAGGAAGCGCTCAAACAGAAGGTCGTGCTCAATAGGATCGAGGTCTGTGATTTTGAGTGCATAGGCGACGATCGAGCCGGCACCGGAGCCACGTCCCGGCCCCACCGGAATATCATTGTCCTTGGCCCACTGGATAAAGTCCGCCACGATCAGAAAGTAGCCGGGAAAACCCATCTGGTTGATCACATCCAGCTCGATCTGGAGACGGTCATCATAGATCTTGCGCTTGGCGGCATATTCCTGATCTGTACTTTCGAGGATAGTCTCCAGACGTAATTCAAGACCCTTACGCGACTCATCAGAGAAAAAGGTCTCAATGGTCATCCCATCCGGCACAGGGAAGTCAGGCAGATAGTTCTTGCCCAGGGTCAATTCGATATTGCAGCGTTTGGCAATTTCAATGCTGTTTTCAAGCGCTTCGGGGATATCAGAGAAGAGCCCCGCCATCTCCTCGGGGCTTCTCAGATACTGCTGCTCGCTGTAGTTTTTCGGGCGTCTGGGGTCATCGAGCGTACGCCCCTCATGGATACAGACACGTACCTCATGGGCCTCGAAATCCTCAGGACTCAAAAAATGGACATCGTTGGTGGCAACCACAGGAACATCATGGGCTATGGCCAGCTCAATACTGCGGTGAAGGGCATCCTCTTCCCCTTCTCTACCTGTGCGGTGCAACTCCAGATAGAAGCGGTCACCAAACAACCCGACCCAAGCGGCTAATAGTTCAACCGCCTCATCCCTATTGTCAGAGAGAAGCGCTCTGCCGATATCTCCCGAGCGTCCTCCAGAGAGAGCAATCAAACCACAACAACTCTCCTCATTCAGCCACTCCCGGTCAACCATGGCACGACCAAGATGCTGCCCCTCACGGTAACTGCGGGAGACAAGACGCGTGAGGTTGGCATAGCCGTCGACATTCTGCACCAGTAGCAGCAGTCGATAGGGGTTATTGGCATCGAGAGGGTCTCGTATCCAGATATCAGTGCCACTAATCGGCTTTACCCCGGCACCAATGGAGGCTTTATAGAATTTGACCAGAGAGAAAAGGTTTGACTGGTCAGTTACAGCCACCGCCGGCATACCCAACTCCGACACCCTTGCCACCAACGGCTTGATACGCACCATGCCATCAACCATGGAGTATTCGGAGTGGACTCTGAGATGAACGAAGACGGGATTCATGATGGGTTTATTCTAACCTCAGTGAGGTGATTGCTGCGATAGCTCATTATCACTTCGACAAATACGAAAGCAGAACTCAGAGAACACGGAGCAGCTAAAAGGGGTCAGCTAAAAGGGGGCAGTACCCTTTAATTGGAAATAGGTTTGGTCAAACTTCATGTGTAGATGAAACGATTAAAGGGTACTGACCCCTTTTAAGAGCCGCTTGACGGGGCCGAATGAACGACGATGGATATCACTCACCCCCAATGTTTTCAACGCCTCCACATGCACTTTTGTCGGGTAACCTTTATGCTTGGCGAGACCATAGCCGGGATAGTGAGCATCCAGCTCTTTCATCTCCTGATCGCGGGCCACTTTGGCGATAATCGAGGCGGCACTAATCGCCTCTTCGCAGCCGTCACCACCAACAATGGCCTCAGCACTACAAGGAAGGCCTGAGGGGCAGCGATTGCCATCGATCAGGGCGTGATCAGGAGAGTGTCCCAAAGCCTCCACCGCCCGCCGCATTGCCAGCAGGCTCGCCTGGAGGATATTGATCTCATCAATCTCTTCCACTTCAGCCCGGCCGAGGGCCCAACTCAGAGCCTTCTGCTTGATCTCCTCCGCCAGTGCCTCACGACGCTTTTCACTCAATTTTTTTGAATCAGCCAACCCTGTAATAGGCCGCGCCGGATTGAGAATCACCGCAGCAGCCACTACCGGTCCCGCCAAGGGGCCACGGCCCACCTCATCGACACCGGCTATATACTGCTTTTCATTAGGCTGATTCACTACAACCCCCTTTAATCAACTGTAGTACCGCTTCTGCCGCCTTACTGCTGGAGTCTTGCCGCATCTCCTGATGCAGGGTGGCATAGCGTCGCTCAATTTGGGCCACCTGTTCCGGAGAGTTTAGAAATTTGATTATGGCTGAAGAGAGTGCTTCGGGGGTTGCCGCATCCTGAATATACTCAGGTGCCAGCTCCTCTCCTGCCAACAGGTTAGCCATCGCCACATAGGGGATTTTCACCAGATTGAAGGTGTTAACCAACCAGTAGGTGAAACGGCTCAAACGATAGGCCACCACCATAGGACGCTTTATTAGCATCCCCTCAAGTGTTGCCGTACCCGAGGCGGTCAACACCAGGTCGGCAGCCTCCATTGCATCCCTCGCGCCATTTTTTAGCAGTATAAGCGGTAGCTCAGGCGCCAAGCTTTTCCAGTACTCTGTAAACGCTTCGTGGGTTCTTTCATTAACCATTGGTACCAGAAATTTGAGCTCCGGGTACTGCTTCAGACACCGCTCGGCAGTTTTCAGAAATACCTCGGAGAGGGAGTGAATCTCACTCATTCTGCTCCCCGGCATCAGCGCAATCACCCTCCCCGCCTGTTCCAGGCCAACTCTTTCTCGTGCCTTGGAGCGACTACTTTCCAGTGGAATTTCATCTGCCAGGGGATGTCCCACGAAGACCACGGGAACCCGGTGCTGTTTGAGAAAGTCAACCTCGAAGGGGAAGATAGAGAGCATAAGATCGACCGCTTTGCGTATCTTCTTTACCCGCTTTGGACGCCACGCCCAGACAGTGGGGCTGACGTAGTGAACCGTGGGGATACCGGTGGACTTCAATCTCCTCTCCAACCCCAGGTTGAAGTCAGGAGCATCGATACCGATAAACAGATCGGGAGGATTGGCCTTGAAGTGGGCCACCAGTTGACGGCGTATCGACAGCAGCTCCGGCAGGTGCTTCAGCACCTCTGCCAATCCCATGACTGACAGCCGTTCCATTAAAAACAGGCTGCGGCAACCTTGCGCCTCCATCAAAGGCCCACCCACGCCCTCAAAGCTCGCATCAGGGCAGCGGTTGCGAATCTCTCTGATCAGCCCGGCACCCAGCAGGTCGCCCGAAGGCTCGTTGGCAACAATGCCAATCCTCAACATAACGTTATTTTCACTTCTGTTTCGGTGCAACTATTCAGCGCACAATACCGCGTTCGGCGTGCTCAAGGAAATCCACATAGAGCGCCAGTTCAGGGCACTCATCCAGAAGAGTTTTCAGCTCCATCAGCGCCTCATCAAGCTTCAGATGCTGCTTGTATATCAGTTTATAACCGCGCTTGATCCAGGTGATGGCATCAGCGCTGAAGTCACGCCGCCGCAATCCCTCAGAGTTAATACCATAGGGTTTAGCCGGCTGACCACTAACGGTGACGAATGGTGGAATATCCTTAGTAATATGCGTTCCCATGGCACAGAAGCTGTGGGCTCCGATCTGGGTGAACTGGTGTGCTATGGTGAAGCCACCCAGGATGGCCCAATCACCCACCTTCACATGACCGCCCAGGGAAGCCGCATTGGCCATAATCACATGATTACCGATCCGACAGTCGTGAGCGACGTGTGTATAGGCCATCAGCAGATTATCACTGCCAATACGGGTCGCACCCGTATCCTGTGTCGTCCCACGATTGATTGTCGAAAACTCACGGATAACGTTACGGTCACCGATTTCCAGGTAGGTCTTCTCACCTGTGTATTTCATATCCTGAGGGTCTTCACCTACTGAGGCGAACTGAAAGATATGGTTATCTTCTCCGATGCGGGTTGGGCCGTTAACCACGACATGTGGGGCAACTGTTGTCCCTTTGCCGATACGAACATCCGCGCCGATAACGGAAAACGGCCCAACACTCACCCCCTCATCCAACTCGGCGGAAGGGTCGATTATTGCCTTGGCGTGAATCAAGGTGCGAAGTCCCGTGCAGCACACATAATTTCAGCCGTTGCCGCTATTTGATCATCGACAGTCGCACTGCAGATAAATTTACCAATACCCCGCTTCATCGTCTTTTGAGTCACCTCGATCATCACCTGATCACCCGGCTCGACGGGTCGCCTGAAGCGGGCCTTATCAATACCCACAAACAGATAGACCGTGGTTTCAGTCATGCTCTCAGGATCAGACTCCATTGCCAGCAAGCCGGTCGCCTGGGCCATCGCCTCAACAATGAGTACGCCAGGCATAACCGGGCGTATTGGAAAATGTCCATTAAAAAAAGGTTCGTTATAGGTTACATTTTTCAGTGCCAGCAGGCGCTTGTCCTTTTCAAACTCCAATACGCGATCAATTAGAAGAAACGGATAACGGTGCGGCAACAGACTCAGCACCTTGTTTATATCCATCACGATCAAGACTCCCCTCCCGCCACCGACAGGAGCCAGTGGATAGCATGCTTTGTGATAAAAAATCAAGTATTCCCGCAGTTATCCAGGATAGCACTGAACAGCCACATACATTTTGTCACTCATCAGTCTGAGACTGAATGCGTTTTTCCAGCACTCTCAGGCGCTTTATTATATCACCCAGCCGTCTGATCTCGACGACACTTCTTCGCCAGGCACCATTAGCCAAGGCCGGTAGATTACCGCTGTAATACCCTGGCTCCTTAAACGAGCGGGTAACCAGTGTCTGGGCGGAAAAGTGGACATTATCACCGATCTCAAGGTGTCCTACCACTCCCACCCCACCTCCCAGGGTACAGTGACTGCCAACCTTGGTGGACCCGGCAATAGCGGCACAACCGGCAATGGCGGTGTGCTCACCAATATGGACGTTATGGGCAATCTGGATCTGATTATCCAGTTTAACGCCATTACCGATCACGGTATCCTGAAGAGCGCCACGGTCGATCGTAGTGTTGGCGCCGATCTCTACATCATCTCCAATACGTACACTGCCAAGCTGGGGCACCTTCTCCCACACCCCCTGGTTGTTCGCTTGGCCAAAACCGTCACTTCCGATCACCACCCCGGGATGGATCAGGGTACGCCGGCCCAACACAGTGCCTCGGCAGAGGGTGACATTAGCGACTAAGCGGGAATCCGCCCCCACAATGCTATCTCGATCCACGACACAGCCGGGGCCGATTGAGACGCCTGATTCAATCACCGCACCCGCCTCAACTACACAGCAAGGTCCTATCCAGCTATCTGCATTTACCCTCGCTTGTTGTGAAACAACGGCGGAGGGGTGCACCCCCTGTGCCCGTGCCGCTTCAGGATTGAGCAGGCCGGCAATACGAGCAAAGATCAGGTAGGGGTTATCGCACACCAGCGCATTGGTCCGGCACTGGCCAAGCAAGTCACCCGATAAAATAACAGCAGAAGCATCTGTCTCAGCAAGGTATTTACGATAGCGACTGTTTGCAAGGAAACAGATTGCACCAGGTCCCGCATTCTGAATCGTATCGACGTGGGTGATACTGCAATCAGCATCACCCTGCAGGGTGACATTGGTACGGTGCGCCAACTCTCCCAGAAGAAAACTCACTAGGAGCCTGGCTGATATTGGAGCAGTTCTGAATGAGCACTGGACAAATTGGGTGCTCTCAGAGGGTGCAGGGTAAAGGAGGCAATCGTAGCTAATAGCAAGCTATCAGCTGCATTATCAAGGCAGCGATCACATCCGCCAAGTACAAGGCAATTGCTCATGACCTGTTCAAAGCGTTCCCTGAGTCTACTTGGCCGAAGCCTGATGAAGTGCTTTCATTTTGTCCAGCACAGCACCCGTCAGGTCAATTCTCGAGTTGAAGAAGATCACACTCTCTTGGTTAAGGATCAGGTCAACATCCTCTTCCTTGCCCACCTGAATCACCACTTCGGAGAATTTGCGCAGTAGTTTATTGAGCTCTTCATTGTTGCGCAGATTACGATCCTCGCGAAACTCCTCGCGAAAATTGTTCAATTGCCGACGGCGTGAGCGAATATCACTCTCTAGGTTCCGGGATTCACTGTCACTCATTATTGCGCTATCCCGGGCCAGCTTATCTTCCAGTTTTTTCAGCTGCTTCTGCCGGCCAATCAACTCTTCGTTACGGCGACTAAACTCCTCTTCCAGCCGCTTACTGGTATCGGCATACTGTGGAGACTTTTTCACCGCCCTGTCCACATTTACAAAGCCGATCTTGTAAGACTCTGCAGCAACCGCACCACATACCACAAGCAACAATAAAAGTGCTGAGATACGAACAAATATATTCAAGATACTTCTCCAGTACTAAAATGCTGAACCAAAGGTAAACTGAAAGACTTCCTTATCGTCACCCGACTTGGCATTCAATGGATAACCCAGGCTCATACCCAGCGCTCCCATAGGAGAGAGCCAGAAAACCGAGCCACCGGTTGAATACCGCAGTTCTCCCAGATCGATATCACTACCGCCACTGGTATCATAAATAGCCCCCGCATCAACAAACAGTCCCAAACGGATGGTTTTTTCCATCAACTTGAAGGGAGCGGGGAAAAATAGCTCGCCGTTGGCAACGACTTTCAGGTTACCGCCAAGAGGGTCATTGCTTGAATCACGCGGGCCCAGACTGTAGTCCTTGAAACCACGTACCGACTTGACGCCACCGGCAAAATAGTTCTCCCAGTATGGCAGACGGGTGGTATCACCATAGACGTCACCAAAAGCTGCATCGCCTGACAGTGCCAGAGTAAGCATCTTGCTCAATGGGAAATAGCGTTTATGTTTGTAGGCGATTTTGTAGAAGCTTAGGTCACTACCCGGCAAAGTGGCACTGGCGCTGAATCTCTGCAGTCCACCTTTGGTCGGCAGCATTGATGAATCGCGGGAGTCATGTGTCCAGTTGGATCCCAGTTTATAATCGAGAAAACTGTTGCCGTTGTCCGTCTCAAACTGAGCAATCTCTGTAGAGGCCGCCGAAGAGACCTTATAGTCTGTGGAAACCAGGTCGAGTGAAAAATTGATGCGATCGGTGTCGGTGATCGGAATACCAAAATTGACGCCGACAAGCCCTGTATCGGTGAGGTACTTCGCCGTATCGACAGCATCGAAGTCACTCTTTCGGTAACTAAGATTGAAACCACGGCTTATACCGTCAACTGTATAGTAGGGATTGGTGTAACCCAGTCGGTAGTGAGTATTCGACTCACTATTATCAAATGCGAAAGAGACCCGTTTACCGGTACCCAGAAAATTATTCTGGGTAATGCTGGTGCTAACAACAAATCCTGATGATTGGGAGAAGCCGAGGCCTGCCATCAGGTTACCCATTGGCATTTCCGTTACCGAAATATTGACATCCACCTGATCTGTAGAGCCAGGTACCGCCGGAGTTTCAACATTAACGTCATCAAAATAGCCCAAACGTTGCAGCCGCTCACGAGACTGACGGACTTTTTCGCCGGAGAACCATGCCGTCTCCATCTGACGCATCTCACGGCGCAGCACCTCATCACGGGTGTCACTGTTACCACGCATATTGATTCTGCGGACGTAGACACGCTTACCAGGGTCGACAAAGTAGGTTATAGCAACCTGCTGCTTCTCCTCATCAACTTCAGGAATACTGTTAACATTGGCGAAAGCGTAGCCGTTGTCACTGAGGAGACCGGTAATACGGTCTGCACTACCGATAACCGTCTTGCGTGAAAAGACTTCACCACGCGAGAGGCGAATCATCGGGAAGAACTCCTCCTTGGGCACAACCAAATCACCGGTCAGTTTAATATCACTGATGGTGTATACGCCCCCCTCGGAGAGGTTGATCGTCACGTATATATCACGTTTGTCAGGGGTGATAGATACCTGAGTGGAGACAATCTTGAAGTTGATATAGCCACGATCAAGGTAGAAGGAACGCAGTTTTTCGAGATCACCTGATAGCTTCTGTTTGGAGTACTGGTCATCTTTGGTAAAGGAGGAGAGATAACCACTGGTGCTGAGGCTGAACTCATCCAGCAGGTCATCCTCATCAAAACTCTCATTGCCGATGATATTGACCTTTTTTATTTTGGCAGTGAGACCTTCAGCAATATCAATATTGACCGCCACCCTGTTACGCTCCAGCGGTGTTACCAGAGAGTCCAGTTTGACGCCATACTTGCCCTGATTGAAAAACTGGCGCTGAAGCTCCTGTTCGATCTTGTCCAGGATAGAACGGTTAAATACCCGCCCTTCAGCGAGGCCGATATCCTTGAGTGCCAGCAGCAGCGTCTCTGTCTCAAGCGACTTGTTACCCTTGATATCGATCTTGGCAATCGCCGGGCGCTCATTGACAAAAATAACCAGAACCCCCCCATCTCTCTCCAAGCGTACATCCTTGAAGAAGCCGGTCTTATAGAGCGCACGGATCACTGAACCGGTCTCGACGCTGTCAATCTCCTGCCCTATCTTTATCGGCAGATAGTTGAATACCGTGCCGGCGGAGATCCGCTGAAGCCCTTCCACGCGTATGTCATCGATGACAAAGTTCTCCGCCATTACACCCGGAGAGAGGAAGGTAAGGCACAATAGAAGGAGTGACAGACTTTTTTTGAGAATAAGTTTCATGTTCTTCTTATCAACTTGTTTTTTATTCAACTATCCATAATCAGGTAGATGTAGCCATCGGGCCGCACCACATCCGGGTCGTCCAAGCTCACAGAGTCTCCACTGAAACACTAGCGCCGGCACTCACAAAGCATCCTAACCGCATTGTTATTATTACACTTTTTGCTGCCAGTCCAGAGTCTGACCAGGTTACAATGGAATGCAGGGCTTATAGTATAAATAAAGTTGGCCTGCTATCCCAGCAGCCTGGAGAGATCAACATAAAACGCCAGCCCCATCAAAGCCAGCATAATCATCAGACCGATGCGCTGACCCTGGGCCTGGGCTCCTTCGGAGAGAGGGCTCCCCTTGAGTGCCTCGATCAAAAAGAAGAGCAGATGCCCTCCATCCAGCACCGGGATCGGCAGTAGGTTGAGCACACCCAGACTGACACTCACCAGGGCCAAAAACTTGAGAAACGAAGTAAAACCATAGCTTGCTGATTTACCGGCGGACTCGGCGATGGAGATGGGACCACTAAGATTCTTTACCGACATCTCACCGACCGCCATCCGGCCAAGTATCTTCAGCATAAAGAGGGACATATCCCAGGTTCTCTCAACGGCCACCCCAACCGCGTCCAGGGGTCCGTAACGGATCTCAATACGGTAGTCATCATAGAGGCCCTCAGGGATTTCCACAGCGGCGCCAATCCGACCTATCGTCTGTTCATCGACCTGCTTGCCGCCCACTGTCATCTCTACCGTCTCAATCCTACCCTGACGTTCCAGTTCAAGAGAGACACGCTTACCCGGTATTTTCCGTATTCTCTGTACCAAGTCACTCCAGGTTTCCAGTGCAACCCCATCAAGTGAGAGCAGGCGATCTCCAGCGCGGATGCCTGCTCTGTCGGCCGCTTCTCCTGACACCACTTCACTGACAACAGGCTCAACTTCAGGCCGTTTGGGCGTCAGCCCCAAACGCTCCAGCAGCCGTCCTCCTTCGGCTAACTGCAGAAGCTGACTACTTGAGAGTTGATGCTGCTGCTCATAGCCGGCATCATCAGCCACCTTCACCGAAAGTGTCTCCCCATTGGTGGCCTCTTCAAGCAGGGCAAACACGCTACTCTCCCAGGTAGGCGTCTGCTTACCACCCACAGAGACAAACTCATCTCCCGGTCGAAATCCGGCCTGCTCCGCTACCGAACCGGCAGTAACCTCCCCGATCAGAGGCCGGGCGCCAATATCTCCTGTGACATTGATCAACCAGAAGGCAAAAATGGCAAAGAGAAAGTTAGACACGGGTCCAGCGGCAACGATAGCGCTACGCACCGGTAGAGATTGCCGGTTGAATGCACGGTGCAACTGACCCTCGGGCACCTCCTCCTCGCGCTCATCGAGCATTTTGACGTAGCCACCCAACGGGATGGCGGCAATAACATACTCGGTGCCTTGCTCACTCTCGCTTTCAGGGCGACCTCGAAAACGCAGTAACGGCTTGCCGAACCCAACGGAGAAACGCAGCACCCTCACACCCAGTTTTCTGGCAACCCAGAAGTGCCCGTACTCGTGAATGCTGACCAGCAGACCCAAGGCAACGATGAAAGAGGTGAGGGTAAAAAGTAGTGAGCTCATTTTTTTAATAAAAGTTGTCAGTTGGCAGTGGTCGGAGGTGGCATGGAGGCCACTGTGCCTTGCCTTGCAAACATATATGTTGGAGAACGCATAATAAAAAACCTGTTTTTAAAGGGACACCATAAAGAGTGGGGGTTTCGTTAACCAATTTATAGGTACCCGATTGCCCATAAAACATCCAACCATCCTGCCAACTGCCAACTGCCAACTGCCAACTATTGGATCATCGATTTGATCAATTGTTCCGCCATGCCCCTTGCTTCGCCATCCAGAGCCAGCAATCCCTCCAGGTCCCGCTCTCCGGTTTCCGGCAGCGCCGTCATGGTCTCTTCTATAAGTCGAGGTATATCGACGAACCTTAATCTATCATTGAGGAAAGCATCCACCGCCACCTCATTGGCGGCATTTAGCACCGCCGGCATACCACCACCGGCAGTGATAGCCCGGTACGCCAGTTCGAGACAGGGGAAACGATCCATATCGGGTGGCTCAAAATCGAATCTGGCAACACTAAACAGATCAAGTGGAGAGACACCGGATGCCATCCGCTCAGGCCAGGCAAGGGCGTGTGCGATAGGCGTGCGCATATCCGGATTACCCAGCTGAGCAAGTACTGAACCGTCTACATACTCGACCATTGAGTGAATAACACTCTGCGGGTGCAGTACTACCTGAACCTTTTCAGGAGATGTGTGAAATAGCCAGCAGGCTTCAATCACTTCCAACCCTTTATTCATCATGGAAGCGGAATCGACCGATATCTTTCGTCCCATATCCCAATTGGGGTGGGCACAAGCCTGGGTTGGTGTCACTTCAGCCAACTGCTCCCGGGAAAAGGTACGAAAAGGCCCACCCGAGGCGGTCAATAGCACCCTATTGACACCCACGCTTTCCAGCCCCTGCTGATAGCCCTTCGGCATGCACTGAAACACTGCATTATGTTCGCTGTCGATGGGTAACAGTGTTGCACCACATCGCTCCACCTCATCCATAAACAGGTGACCAGAGACAACCAACGCCTCCTTATTGGCAAGAAGAAGGCGCTTTCCTGCCCGTACCGCAGCCAAAGCTGGCAGTAGCCCGGCGGCACCGACGATAGCCGCCATAACATAGTCGACCTCATCCAGTGAGGCTACCGACTCCAGACCTTCAACACCCGTAACTACCCTGACAGCAAGTCCAGCATCGACAATGCGACGCTCCAGCGCCAGCGCACTATCGCTATCAGCCATTACGGCATAAGCCGGCTGAAATCTGCTGCACTGTTGAAACAGCCCATCGACATCCCGATTAGCGGTAAGTGCCACCACCCTGTACCGCTCAGGATGGCGGGCAACCACGTCCAGGGTACTAACCCCGATGGATCCAGTGGAACCGAGAACGGTCAAACCAATCATTTACCACCGCCAATCAGCATCAAACCAAACATAAAGACCGGCGCAACAGCTGTTAGGCTATCGATACGATCAAGCACACCACCATGGCCGGGCAGGAGTTTTCCGCTATCCTTGATCCCGGCCTGGCGCTTTAGAAGACTTTCAAAAAGATCTCCCACCACCGATACAACACAGACCAGCAGGCAGAACAGCACCAACTCAACCACCCCTGCTATTTCGGGCCTGAACAGTGAAAAGAGTGCCGCCCAAACGGCCGTTCCCGCAAGCGCACCATAGACACCTTCCCGGGTCTTTCCCGGGCTAATGGCCGGCGCCAACTTCACCCGCCCCCAGCGGCGTCCGGAGAAGTAGGCGCCGGTATCGGCCACCCAGGTAAGGGACATGGTAAACAGCATCAGCAGAGGGCCTTCACTTCCATAACCGTGGAGGGTGACCAAAGCGGCCCATGCAGGCACAAGCACAAACAAACCGATTACTGACTTTACGAGCTTTCCGGGTACGAAAGATCTCTCCGGGCGGTATCTGAGAATCCACAAGGTCACCATAAACCACCAGATGACAGCGGCTAAAAAGAGCCAGAAAGCACTACCTTCAGGATGCTGCAGGAGAGGATAAACAAAAGCCATTGCGGCAGCGGTCGCAGCAATAAAAGCCAGTTTCTCCCCAAACGTCTGCAGACCGGCAAGTGCCACCCACTCGCTGGCACCTATCAGAATGACGGCACCAAACAACAGAGCCAGCAGATGTGTGGGCAGAAAGAAGATGGCGGCAAGGACTAACAGAAAAAGGATGAGTGCCGTGATTATCCGTTGACCAAGCATAGGTTAAGCCTCACCCTCTGAGTTCATGCCCTGACCCGCCGCCGCACTGACCTGCTCACCGGTTTTGCCAAAGCGTCGTTGCCGGCCTGAGAATGCAGTCAACGCCTTGTCAAACGCCTCAGTATCAAAATCCGGCCAAAGCGTATCGGTAAAGTAGAGCTCAGCATAAGCCGACTGCCACAGAATAAAGTTACTCAGGCGCTGATCACCACCTGTACGAATAAAGAGATCAGGATCAGGCAGACCGGCAAAAGAGAGTTCTGCGTTGATCGCCTCTTCATCAATCTGTTGCGGGTCCAGTTCACCCCGGGCCACTTTCCCGGCCAGTGTGCGGCCGGCCTGGACAATATCCCAGCGGCCACCGTAGTTGGCGGCAATCTGCAGAATCAGTCCGGTATTCTCTGCAGTCTTCTCTTCAGCCTGACTGATGCGCTTCTGCAACTTCTCACTGAATGCGCTGCGATCACCGATGACTCGTAACACCACATTGTTACGGTGGAGTCGTTTCACCTCTCGATGCAGTGCAGTAAAGAACAGCTCCATAAGCAGCCCGACTTCACGCTTCGGACGCTTCCAGTTTTCGCTTGAGAAGGCAAATAGGGTGAGGACTTCTATGTGGTGTGATCCACTCTGCTCGACAGCAGTGCGGACAGATTTAACGCCAGCCTTATGTCCGGCATGGCGAGGTAGGCCCTGTTGCTGAGCCCAGCGACCGTTGCCGTCCATGATAATAGCGATATGCCGGGGTAGTTGACGCGGGAGATTGGCGTCACCGGCCTCTGTGCCTGCTTTACTCACGATGAAAATGTGACGAAAGAGAGATCAGATCGACATCAGGTCTTTTTCTTTCTCCGCCAGCACTTCGTCAACCTTTTTTATGTGCTGATCGGTGAGCTTCTGGATGATCTCCTGGCCCTTGTGCTCATCGTCCTCAGAGATCAGTTTCTCTTTTACCAGATCTTTGAGGTCGTGATTGGCATCGCGTCGAATATTACGAACCGCTACCTTGGAGTGTTCCGCCTCTCCGCGTACCACACGGATCAGATCCTTGCGTCGCTCTTCAGTCAGCGGTGGCAGCGGCACCCGTATCACGGTACCGGCAGTGTTGGGGTTGAGCCCAAGATCAGAGTTCATGATCGCTTTTTCAACCGCCTGCACCATTGTCTTCTCCCATGGAGTAATGGCCAGTGTACGAGCGTCTTCAACAGTGACATTGGCCACCTGGTTAAGCGGCGTTTCAGAACCGTAGTAAGAGACCCTTATATGATCCAGCAAGCTGGGATGCGCTCGCCCGGTTCTTACCTTTGCCAACTCATGACCCAGTGCATCCACACTCTTGCCCATGCGTGTTGCAGCGTCAGTTTTAATATCATTGATCATTTCAATCTCCACCACTCTCCACCAGTGAACCGATCTCCTCACCCTGCATCAACTGCATAAGGGCGCCCGGCTCGTTGATATTCATTACCCGAAGCGGCATCTTATTATCACGGCAGAGTACGACTGCAGTCGCATCCATCACCTTTAGCCCCTCGGATAGTGCCCGATCATAACTCAAGCGGGGGTAGAACTCTGCATCTTCGTCCTTCATGGGATCGGCCGAGTAGATACCGTCAACCTTGGTTGCCTTAATCAGAACCTGGGCGTTGATCTCGATCGCACGCAGGCCGGCGGCTGAGTCTGTAGTAAAATAGGGATTACCTGTGCCACCTGAGAGAATAACCACCTCGCCATTTTCAAGGTGTCTAACAGCTTCGCGACGGACATAAAAATCGCACACCTGATCCATCCTGATGGCCGACAGGACTCTTGCCGGGACACCTTTCTTATTCAGTGCATCCTGCATGGCCAAAGAGTTCATAACGGTGGCGAGCATACCCATGTGATCACCTGAAACGCGGTCAATGCCCGACCGGGCCAAACCTTCACCACGAAAAATATTACCGCCGCCGATCACCAGACCGATTTGGACGCCGGCATCCACCAGTTCCTTTATCTCCTGCGCGACCCGGGAGATCACATCCGGATCAATTCCGAAACTCCCTCCACCCATTAAGGCTTCACCGCTGAGCTTTAGCAAAATCCGCTGGTAGGCTATCGCTGACATAACACTCCCTTTTTTCTCATTATATTACGAGGTTCATGCAAAACCCCTCAATCCCCTCTCTCTTGAGGAGGGTGTCGCAAAAGTCCCCTCTCCCCACCGGGGAGAGGGCTAGGGTGAGGGGGATCAATAGGTAACTTATTGATTTAATACACCCTCATCCTAACCTTCTCCCTCGTAGGGAGAAGGGACGACATATCCAAGGCCTTTTGCGTCATTTGAACCCCGAAACTTGGGTTCACAAGAACCTCTTACGTGTAAAAAATTATGTTGCAGGGATTAGCCGATTAACCGTTAATCTGCGCCATCACTTCGTCAGCAAAGTTCTCCTGCTTCTTCTCGATACCTTCACCCACCTCGAAACGGGTAAAGCTATTCACCTTGGCACCCGCTTCAGCCAGCAGTTTCTCGACAGTAGTATCAGGATTCTTAACAAAAGCCTGGCCAACCAGCGTGATTTCAGCAAGGAATTTACGTATCTGACCACCGATGATCTTTTCGATAATATTCTCTGGCTTACCACTCTCCAGAGCACGTGCCTTAAAGATCTCACGCTCCTTCTCGACCGTTTCAGCCGGTACCTGGTCTTCGGAAACACAGGTTGGATTGGTTGCAGCAACGTGCATGGCGATATCTTTACCCAGGGTGTCATCACCCCCTTCGACTTCAACCACTACACCGATGCGAACACCGTGACGGTAGCTGGCTAGCTGACCACTCTCGGTCTGAAAACGCTGAAAACGGCGAACATTCATATTCTCGCCAATCTTCACGATAAGTGCCTCACGTGCGGTGTTTATGGTGGTCTCCTCACCATCATGTAGAGGCTGCTCCAGTAGCTCTTCGACAGTGGTCGCTGATGAATTAAGCGCACACTCGGCTACCGCGTCGGCAAACGAGGTGAAATTATCATCCTTGGCGACAAAGTCGGTTTCACAGTTGACCTCGACCATCGCGGCTTTTTTACCATCGGCACTAAACTTGATAGCAACGATGCCATCGGCAGCAGTACGGCCCGCTTTTTTTGCCGCTTTCGCCTGCCCGGATTTACGCATCTGTTCAATTGCAGCCTCGATATCGCCGTCGGCTTCTACCAGTGCTTTCTTGCACTCCATCATGCCAGAGCCGGTACGCTCACGCAGCTCCTTAACCATAGACGCTGTAATGGCCATGATTGTTGTCCTCTTCTTTTAACTAGTTTTTAACGGGTATTCCCGGTCACGCAGAATCGTAAACCGGGAATAGGCCCTAAGAAAATATCGCTGAAGCTACTTCAGCAGAGTGATTACTCTGCAGTTGCAGCCTTGACCTCATCGGTCGACTCAGCAGCTGGAGCCTTGACCTTATCGGCTGGCTCTGCAGTTGCAGCCTTGACCTCATCGGTCGTCTCAGCAGCTGGAGCCTCCACCTTATCGGCCGGCTCAGCAGCTGGGGCGGCGGGCGTCTCTTCACCACCGAGATGGGCTGCACTTGCACGCCCTTCCAGAACAGCTGCAGATGCACCCTGCACGTAGAGCTGAATGGCTCGCATGGCATCATCGTTACCGGGAATGACATAATCGATATGCTCCGGGTCGTTGTTGGTATCAACAACACCAACTACCGGGATACCCAGCTTGTGAGCTTCAGCAATGGCGATATTCTCATGGCCGTTGTCAATCACGAACAGTACATCGGGTAGACCCGGCATGTTCTTGATTCCGCCCAGGCTGCGATCCAACTTCTCCATCTCGCGGCTCAGACCCAGGGCCTCTTTCTTGTTGAAACGCTCAACCGAGCCATCTTCAAACATTGCCTCAAGATCTTTCAGGCGCTTGATGCGCTGCTTGATGGTTTTGAAGTTAGTCAGCATGCCACCCAACCAGCGATGGTTGACGTAAGGCATACCACAACGCTCTGCCTCTTCTTTAATGGTGTCACGTGCGGCACGTTTGGTGCCGACGAACAGAATCTTACCGCCGTTGGCGGCAAGAGAACCGATAAAGTTCATGGCATCGTTGTAGAGAGGGAGGGTCTTCTCAAGATTGACGATATGAATCTTGTTGCGATGACCGAAAATGTAGGCCCCCATTTTGGGGTTCCAGTAACGGGTCTGGTGACCGAAATGCACGCCTGCTTCCAGCATCTGGCGCATGGATACTTTGCTCATAATTACTCCGAATTGTACGGGTTAGGCCTCCACATACCCCAGTTGTCGACCCGGTTTCCCAGGCACCCCGATAACTGTGTCGGTATGTGTGTGTGATTTTCACCGCCCCCGCGGGGGTCGGTGCCACGAAGTCGTTTGCGATTCCGGGGCGCGTTTTATACCATAACCCGCTTGCCGCCACAATCACGGGGGCCTATATTTCATATTTTTTCCCGGGAATTCAACTGCATGAGCATCATCATTAAGACCACCGATGAGATTGAGAAGATGCGCGTAGCCGGAAGGCTGGCCGCGGAGGTACTGGAAATGATTGCACCCCATGTGATCCCCGGGGTGACCACTGATGGGCTGGACCGCATCTGTCACGACTATATCGTCAATGTTCAGAATGCTGTTCCTGCGCCACTCAACTACCGTGGATTTCCAAAATCGATCTGTACTTCAGTCAATCATCAAGTGTGCCACGGCATCCCCGGTGGGAAAAAATTAAAAACCGGTGACCTCATCAATATTGATATCACCGTGATCAAGGACGGATTTCATGGCGATACCAGCAAAATGTTCGCCGTTGGACAGCCTCCTATCCTCGCCCAGCGACTGGCCAAGGTCACCCAGGAGTCTATGTGGCTCGGCATTGAGCAGGTCCGTCCCGGCGCCCATCTCGGAGATATAGGAGACGCTATCCAGCAATACGTCGAAGCAAACCACTACTCCGTGGTTCACGAATACTGCGGCCATGGTATCGGCAAGGGCTTTCACGAAGAGCCACAGGTATTGCACTACGGCAAAGCAGGTACCGGCATCCAGCTACAGGCAGGGATGTGTTTCACCATAGAACCGATGGTCAACTCCGGCAAGCGGCATGTAAAGATGCTTCCCGACGGCTGGACTGTGGTCACCAAAGACCGTTCACTCTCCGCCCAGTGGGAACACACCATTCTCGTCACTGACAGTGGCTATGAGGTACTCACCCTGCGTAACGAAGAGCGTAAAACCTAGATTCCGCAGTTGACCGCTCTATTCTGAGGCTAAGTTGCTGATATGAAAGCCATCGACTTCGATATGCCCTTTTACCAGCGGGGTGAGTCACGCTACGTCGTGAATTGCACGTTTGCAGCGGCACATGGCTGCGTTACAACTCTTTGGAATAGGATAACTATTCCGCATCGTTGTGCCTTGCCCTGCACCACCGCAAACGCACACTTCACGCCGTCCAACTGCGGATTCTAGGTTAAACCGACAATGCCACTGCAACTCTTTGATTCCGACACCATTCCACAGGCACTCAGCAAGGGCGGGGAACCACTCCCTCTTTTCCAAAAATCTATTAAAGAGGCCAATAAGCAGCTCAAGACGCTGTTTGATCAGGGTAAGGATGTCAATGAACTGGTCAGGGCCAGGGCTCGCCATATCGACCATATTCTTCAGCAGGCGTGGAAACTCAAAATACCCGCCAACAGTGACACGGCACTGATTGCCGTTGGCGGTTATGGCCGTGGTGAGCTACACCCATCTTCAGACATTGACCTGCTTATTCTATTGGAGACTGAGAACAGCCCCACCCTCCTTGAAGCACTGGGAGAGCTGGTAACCTTTCTCTGGGATATTGGGCTGGAGATCGGCCACAGTGTCCGCACCTTCAATGAATGCGTCAAAGAGGCTAAACAGGACATAACAACGGCCACCAACTTGATGGAGAGCCGCCTGCTGGCAGGACCGGCAGATCGTCTTGAGAAACTGAAGGTTGCCACAGGCCCGGCGGAAATCTGGCCGAGCGTTGCTTTTTTCAAAGCAAAATGGGAGGAGCAGAAGCGGCGCTACCAAAAATACGACGACACTGTCAGCAGCCTTGAACCCAATATCAAGGAGAGCCCAGGGGGGATGCGTGACATTCAGATGATCGGCTGGGTGGTAAAGCGCCATTTTGGGGCTGCTACTATGCATGACCTGGTTTCTCACGGTTTCCTTACCGAAGAGGAGTTCCAGGATCTGATGGGCGCCCAGACGTTCCTCTGGCAGGTTCGCTTCGCACTTCACCTCCTGACCGGTCGCCATGAAGACCGCCTTCTTTTCGATTATCAGCACACACTGGCCGAGCAGTTTGGTCATGTTGCCGATAAGCAGCAGTTGGGTGTCGAGAAATTCATGCAGCAGTACTACCTAACCGCCCTACGCGTCAGCAGAATGAATGAGATGCTGTTACAGCTCTTTCAAGAGGTAATCCTGCTCAGGTCACATCTTGATCCACCCAAACCGATCAGCCGCCATTTTCAGTCACGCAGTGGTTTTTTGGAGGTGGTAAATGAAGATACCTTTGAGAAACAACCACTTGCCCTGCTGGAGTTGTTTTGGGTAATGCAGCAGCATCCAGAGCTTCAAGGGGTGCGCGCCAGCACCATACGCCAGGCGCGAAGTTGCCGCTACCTGATCGATGATGAGTTCCGTAACAACCCGCAAGCACAAGAAGTTTTCATGTCGATCATCCACGGCCCCGCCGGCATCTCCCATGAACTTCGCCGCATGAACCGCTACGGAATTCTCGCCCGTTACATACCCGCCTTTGCCAATATCGTCGGTCGGATGCAGTACGATCTATTCCACATCTATACCGTCGATGAGCACACGCTGATAGTCATCCGCAACCTGCGCCGATTCTGTGTACCTGAGTGGCGCTCTACATTCCCGCTGTTGAACGACATCATGGAACGGCTACCGAAACGGAAACTGCTCTTCCTTGCCGGCCTTTTTCACGATATCGCAAAAGGACGCGGAGGCAACCACTCGCTGCTGGGAGCAGAGGATGCCTGGAACTTCGCCAGGCAACACGGCCTGGAAGAGAGTGAGTGCAAGCTAGTGGCATGGCTGGTGAAAAACCATCTGTTGATGTCAATCACCGCCCAGAGAAAAGATATCAGCGATCCCGAGGTGATCAGCGAGTTTGCCGGTGAGGTTGGGGACACCCTGCATCTGGACTGCCTCTATCTGCTGACTGTTGCCGATATGATGGCCACCGATCCCAAAAAGTGGAACAGCTGGAAAAATTCACTACTGCGTGAACTCTACTTGAATACCAAGTATGCCCTGCTACGCGGATTAAACAATCCACAGGAGCAGGATGAGGTGATCCAGAACAAGCAGGCCGGAGCGCGCCACCTGCTTAAGTCCGATGGTATCGATATTGAGCGAGTTAACGCTCATTGGGCAATACTCAGCCTCGACTATTTTCTACACCACACCTGGGGAGAGATCGCCTGGCAGACCAGGATGGCACTTACTGCCACAGCAGACAAACTGCCCTTAGTCATCGTACGCAAATCAAATACCCGAGGCGGTACCGAGGTCTTTCTCTATAGCCGGGACCAGGACTACTTCTTCGCCCTGACCACCAGCCTACTGGTTCAGCTCGGCCTGAACATCGTCAGCGCCCGCATTGAGACCACCAACACCGGTTATACTCTCAACAGCTTTCTGGTACTGGAAGAGGATGGTGAGGCGGTAATTGGTGCTCCGCGACAGGATGAGATAACTCGCATACTGCGCCATGCTCTGGCCTCCCCCAAAACTGCCGATGCGGTAGTCAACAAGCGCATTCCCAGGCAGTTGAAACACTTCTCAATCCCAACCCGAATCGATTTCGCGCTGGACGCCAGTAATCTGCGCACCATCATGAAACTGGAGACAGACGATCGCCCAGGACTGCTATCGCAAGTAGGTTATGCCTTTATTGACTGTAAAATACGTCTGATAAACGCAAAAATCGCCACCATTGGTGCCAAAGTGGAAGATACATTCTTTATAACAGATGATGAAAATCGCCCCATCACAAAGCCGACACAACTCCAATGCATCGAGAAATCGATTCATGAACGAATTGGCCAGATAGTGTGACTGCTGAGTAATTCAAGTTTCGAGAAGTTGATCGTTGGAACAACGTTGAGGTACATGCAAAACCCCACCACCACTCTCCCTTAAGGAGGATGTCATAAAAACACCAGCTCCTTTTCCCTATGAAGGAGAAGGTTAGGTCGCTACGGGCTCCTGCCCTCTCATGACACTACTACATCCATGTAGGTCGGATGAGTGTGTATTAAATCAATAAGTTACCTATTGATCCCCCTCATCCTTGTGGGGAGATAAGGCAAATGAAACTCCGAAACTTGAGTAAGTAAGAACCGGCATTACACCTTGACGCCGACTGTGAAAATAGCTCAAAGTTAAGGCCATTATCCTAGCCATCGGGAGGCACCCATGAGTGATATTCAGGCAATTATCGAAGAAGCGTATGAGCAGCGGGCTGAAATCACCCCACGGTGCGTCGATACCGTGGTAAAAGATGCCGTTCTTGAAACCATAGAGATGTTGGATCGGGGAGAGATTAGGGCAGCAGAAAAACAAGGCAATGAATGGGTTGTCAACGACTGGGTGAAGAAAGCGGTAATGCTGAAATTCCGTATCCAGGACAACCAATTCTGCAAAGGCAGTTTCACCAACTACTACGATAAGTTTGCATCCAAGTTCTCCGATTACAGTTCGCGGGAGTTTCGTGAATGTGGTGTGCGCGTGGTGCCACCATCAACAGCCCGCAAGGGTGCCTATATCGCCTCCAGCACTCTCCTATTATCTAGCTACGTCAACGTCGGAGCCTATATAGATAGTGGCTGCTTTATCGATATCTGGGCTGCAGTCGGCTCCTGTGCGCAGTTGGGTAAAAATGTTCACATCTCCAGCAATGTAAGTATTGGCGGCGTACTTGAACCGGTACAGGCGAGCCCCACCATCATCGAAGACAACTGCTTTCTCGGTGCCGGCTGCTCTGTGGTCGAAGGTGTAGTGATCGCTGAAGGCTCTGTTATTGGTACCGGTGTCCATATTGGGCAGTCGACCAAGATATACAACCGTGACACAGGAGAGATCATCTATGGCCGAGTTCCCCCTGGTTCGGTTGTAGTCTCCGGTAGCCTGCCCGCCAAAGATGGCAGCCACAGTGTCTACTGCGCCGTTATCGTCAAGCAGGTGGATGAGCAGACCCGTGGCAAGGTGAGCATTAACGAGTTGCTGCGGGATATTTGATGGTAGTGATCTACGGCATACCCAACTGCGACACCATGAAAAAGGCAAGAAAATGGCTGGATGCGCGTGGTGTCGAGTATCGCTTTCATGACTTCAAGAAACAGGGTCTGGAGAGAGAGGTGCTGCTTGAATGGGTCAAAAAGGTTGGTTGGAAAACGCTGCTAAACCGCCGAGGGATGATGTGGCGTAAGCTGTCAGATGAAGCAAAGGCCAATATTGATGAGGCGAGTGCTATTGAGGTTATGTTGGAGACACCTACTATTATTAAGCGGCCGGTAGTGATAGATGGCGGTGAAGTTATTGTTGGTTTTCAGAGCCTAGCTTTACGTTTTCATAAATATATCTAATTCTTGAGTAGCACTGCTTGTTTGTTATGTAGGTTGCTGCTGATTATTATCAAGGAGATAATTAAAGTTTGCCACATCCCGTACAAATACCATCCAATAGATGGGAAATTCTGGTATTCAGAGGTGGAGGTAAGTCCAGTAGTTTTACAGATGGTTACTATTAACCAAGGATGTGTAATAAACTGCATGATTTGTTTCAATCTAGAGATCCCACCAAACACTCAACTGGATGGATACCCGTAATAAATATGAAAGCAACACCAAGTAAAACCATCACATACTGCACTATAGCGATGAATAAAGCTCTTTACTCACAAACAGCATAAGTGGTATTCAGACTTGTTGGATAGGGTCAAAACAACCAAATCAGCATCAGAAGAAAAAACGAATTTTATAAAACCAATACTTACTATAGATTTCTTAGAGGCCCCCATGAAATCCCAATTATTCGAAGTTTTTGATCGAATTTACATAATCAATCTCACTGCTCGAACAGATCGTCGAAAAGAGATGATTAATCAGCTTAAGAAAATTGGTATTTCACCAGATGATGAACGATTGGAATTCTATGCAGCATGCAGACCTGAAGATCCCAGCCAGTTTCCGACGATTGGTGCAAAAGGCTGCTTTATGAGCCATCTTGGAATATTGAAGGATGCAATGAAAAGAAAGCTTAACCGTGTTGCAATTTTTGAAGATGATTTAAATTTTAGCAATGATTTTAATGTGTTATTTCCTTCCATGATAAAACACCTAAGAACATACAATTGGTCTATTTTTTATGGTGGTTACCAACTCAAAAAAAACCTAGAAAGTGAATCACAATATGGTCTAATAGAAATTCCATCCGATACAGAAATCAGGACAACACATTTTGTTTGTTTCCATAGTAATGCCATAGCCAAATCTGTGGCTTACTTAGAAGCATTAGCTAGCCGCCAAGCTGGTGATCCTAATGGAGGCCCCATGCATGTAGATGGAGCGTACAGTTGGTTTAGGAGATCTCACCCTTCATTTGTAACCCTTGCTGCAAATCCACAACTCGGTTATCAACGCTCATCTCGTACAGACATCCATGACTTAGGATGGAAAGATAAAATCCCTGTGATTAGAAATATTGTTGGTAGCCTAAGAAAGTTAAAAATTACCTGATTACCCCCGAAGCTCAGCTATTGAGCCTGTGGGTGGAGCACTATGAACCTGAAGCCAATCGAGGAGAAAATCATGGCAAAAAATCAGGTTCAATTTCAGAAAGGTATCAGTTTGCCATATTTTTTGAAGCAGTATGGCACTGAAGAGATCATGTTGGAGACACCCACCAAGCCAGTGACAGTGCAGGCATAGGCTATCGATGTGCCCGCCTTAGTAATATAAGAAAAGCCGAATAAGTAACACAAAGAATACCAGACAACTCCAACACCAAGTTCATCCTGACACCCGAGATATATGTATTGATTAGGACATCCATGTGATGAAAAGAAGTTGCTCTGACTATGATAAAAACAAGCAAAAAACATAAGCCTGCCACCGCCAGCCAATTATCCTCCAGCACTACCTTCATATAATAAAAAAACACCGCTACCATTAGGGATATCGTTAGCAAAATACCTATTATTACAGCAACTTGAACCACCCTACGCTGTTGATACCAGCCATCTCTATGTGCATAATATTTCCCAAATGCTGTTAGAAATGACTGCAGATCCAGCTGTTTATTCACACCCAGAAACAGCATGATTAATCCGATAACCAGCCAAAACCGTTTCTGCTTTACAACAACATCTTCAAAAAATATATGCCCTGCCGAGAGGTATAATTTGAAGGCAAGAGCAGCTGTAAAAAAATAGGCTGCGACAGTGACCCACCCCATTAATGATGGATCACCTATTTCTGCTTGCCACTAGATCTCTGAGATTAAATCCACAACACAGCCTCTTCATTCACTTGAGTACATATCCCAAAAGGAGATCAATAGCCTCCACACTAGGCTTTATTCAAGGCCTGAATATATCATCATCGAATGTCAGGGTGGCAAACAGATCATCCAACGTCTCCTCCCGACGAATCAACTCAACACTCCCATCCTCCCTCAACAACAACTCCTTGGGACGTACCTTTCCGTTATAGTTAAATCCCATAGCGTGGCCGTGGGCACCGGTATCATGAATGCAGAGAATATCTCCATCCTCCATCTTTGGCAGAGATCGCTGGATGGCAAACTTGTCATTGTTTTCACAGAGAGATCCTGCAACATCGACAACCTCCTGCTCACCGCCCTCTTTACCAGGCACGGTGATGTGGTGATAAGCACCATACATACCGGGGCGCATCAGTGCCGACATACAGGCATCCACACCCACATAGGTGCGATAGATCTCCTTGCGGTTGATCGCGGTGGTCACCAGCGCACCATAGGGGCCAGCAAAGTAACGTCCACTCTCCATATACATCTTCGGCGCATAGCCGTTACGTGTCTTGAAATCATCAAACAACTCAGTGATCTCTTTTGCCATAGAGTCGATATCTAGACCCTCATCTTCCGGTCTATAGGGTATACCGAGGCCGCCGCCAATATTGATGAACTCGAAGGTAATTCCGAGTTCACCAGAGACCCACTCCACCAGTTCCAGCAGTGTCCGAGATGTCTCAACCATGTAGCTGTAGTCCAGCTCATTAGAGGCCAGCATAGTGTGGAGACCGAAACGCTTGGCGCCTCTCGCCATCGCCTGCCGGTACGCCTCCGGCAATTGATCATGAGTAACACCATACTTCGCCTCCACCGGCGTACCGATAATGCTGTTACCGGTACGCCTTTGCCCTGGGTTATAGCGGAAGCAGATCAGCTCCGGCATCTCAGGTACCTTCTCCACCAGCGAGATATCATCCAGATTAAGGACACAGCCACCATCAGCTGCCGCAGCGGAAAAATCATCCTGACTGGTATTGTTGGAGGTAAACATGATCGACTCGCCCTCGGCACCAAGCCCCCGGCTGAGCAACAATTCCGCCACCGAGCTGCAGTCAAAGCCAAACCCCATGGAGGCCATGATCTCCATGACGCGCGGATTAGGATTCGCTTTGACTGCAAAATACTCCCTAAATCCCGCTATGCCTGAAAATTTTTCTATCATCGCCTGGCCGGTTTCATGCATCCCTTTCTCATCATAGATATGGAAGGGGGTTCCGTAGTGCTTGGCAATACTCTCCACTATTGGGGAGAGACGGTTTTGGAAATCATTGGTCATCGGCATCGTTAACTACCTGCATAAAACGGTGAGATAAGAATCAAAAGTACATTCACATAGATATTCGCAACCGCTCCATAGCGAAAACCATGAAAATTTGGACTCATAAACGGTTTTGGCCGTGAAAGGTGCTCAAACGTCACCCTTCACGGCCAGCCATAAAGGCGTTAGCGATACGCCCTACGGATCAGGAAAAGATGGATATTACAACGCCTTGGCAATACGCTCCATCGCTTCCTGAACATTCTCAAGACTATTGAAGGCACTGATGCGGATATAGCCTTCACCACAGGTACCGAAACCTGCACCAGGGGTACAGACAACACCTGCATTGTTGAGCAGTTTATCAAAGAAGTCCCAAGAGCTGCCCTTGGCATCCACCCATATGTAGGGAGAGTTCTCTCCACCAATACAGTCGAAGCCCAATCCCTCCATCTTCTGACGGATATAGGCGGCATTATTCATATAGTAGGAGATCAACTCCCTCACCTGGGCCTGCCCTTCATCACTATAGACCGCCTCTGCTGCGCGCTGCACCGGATAGGAGACACTGTTGAACTTGGTGGTGTGACGTCGGTTCCATAGTGAGTGCACGGAGACCTTCTCTCCAGACTCGGTGTAGGCCATACACGCTTTCGGTACTACTGTGTAGGCACAGCGTGTACCGGTAAAGCCAGCGGTCTTGGAGAGACTGCGGAACTCAATCGCCACCTCATGTGCACCCTCGATCTCATAGATAGAACGCGGCATATTCTCATCCTGAACAAATGCCTCATAAGCCGCATCGTAAAGAATCAATGCTTTGTTATCACGCGCATAATCAACCCACTGTTTCAGCTGATCTTTTGTCGCCATGGCACCAGTAGGGTTATTAGGGAAGCAGAGGTAGATAAGGTCCACCGGCTCTTTAGGAAGATCGGGAATAAAGCCGTTCTCACGGCTACCGTCCAGGTAGACGAAGCCCTGATAACGCCCCTCACTCCAATCGCCTGAACGGCCAGCCATGACATTAGTATCGACATAAACCGGATAGACCGGATCAGGGATAGCTACCGTGATATCAGTAGAGAATATCTCCTGGAAATTACCAGAATCACACTTGGCACCATCACTGACAAACACCTCATCAGCATCAATATTGGCACCACGGGACTGAAAATCACCCTTGGCAATGGCCTCTCGCAGGAAGTCATAGCCCTGTTCCGGGCCATAGCCATGAAAACCGCTATCGCTGGCCATCTCATCCACCGCTGCATGGAATGCCTTGATGCAAGCATCCGGCAGTGCGCGAGTGACATCACCAATACCCAGGCGAATAATCTTCTCATCGGGGTTTGCATCTACGTGGGCGTTTACCCGTTTTGCGATATCAGAGAAGAGATAGGAGGCCTGGAGTTTTTTATAATTCTCGTTGATTTTGATCATGTAATACCCTGAAATTCAACATAAATAGAAGATTAACGACATATAAGAGGAGGTCGAAAATGGCGATCCATTGATTAACAGGAACAGTAGTCCGCCATTACAAATGCAGCCAAGACGTATGTAAATGGAAAATTGTATATTATCCAACGCCGCATGGACAATGCATCTTGATTTTTCAGGTGAAAATGTTAATTTCTCGCCACAGTGTGGCCTAGGGCCTATATATCATAACCAAAGATTTCAAAATCTCTTCGATATATATTCTTACAATTCTCTATTAGATCATCGTCATAATATTCTGAGTAGCGACGATGTTTAGTAACATTGCTTTTTGGAAGCTCTTGACTAATGCTGAGTTGATTTGAAATATATGAAAAATCTTTCTCCAATGACTCAAAACGCCCCAAATAATCAACCATTATATGATTACCTAAACATATAAACTCATGCTGAGGAATCAATACAACGTGCTCATAACAATTATTTTCCCGGGAAAGCCACCTAACAAATTCCGAAAATCCTTGGCTAGTCACATCTCCATGAGATTTGAAAAAATCAACATCATGACCTGTCTTCCAACCACCCTTTTTTAAATGATGATAGCTTGATACCAAACGATCAAGGGGATGTCTGACAAAAGCAAACTTAAAGCCTTTTCGAAACTCTTTCGCAGAAAACATCTCCATTACATCAAAAATACCCGTATGGTAGGTATCTTTACTGCCATAAAGGGTTAGATTTATTGATGTACCTGCATTTTTTGGTATATGAAAAAATATACCACCATATCGATGATAGCCGTCACGAAACTTTCTGCGAATTCCTTCCGAGCTCCTTTTATTATTAAGTATGCGATATATTGAAGACCGCAGTGCATACGGAAGATAAAACGTCATACCTTTTAGAGTGAACTTTAAATTATTACTATTGATATACACGACGGCTCCATTAATGGCCCCGAATTTAATTTTAAAAACGACCTTATTTTGATGAAACGAAATCGACAAAAAATCATTGGCGAAAATTACAAGAGTGTCGCTACCTCGTGAAAGATTTTGGGACATCCAAGTCCCCAAAATCAACTCGCCTACGCGACAGCCGTTATGCCCTGACCGTCCTGCGTCTGTCACGATTCCATATTGCACATTGCAGAAAAGCTGCTTGTGCACTACCCCATCATGACTCCCTCAATGACTCTACGGCGTTTCGGATGCGCTCTTTGTGTACCACCACCAACTACATCACCCGTTACTAATCACGCCGAGAACGTATCCAGTTCGTTTCACGTTTTATCAAGTACTTCAGGTACAAAGGAATCTTCTGCAGCATATAAACGGGTGCATATGCCAGATCACGCAACGAGATTACATCCCGGGCAAACCGTCCCCAAGCCAACAATACGGAAAGGACAAGGACAACAATGGCAGACCCTGCCACTGTGGCCGATACAGCGGCATCAGAGAATAACCAGAAGGTAGCACTCACACCTCCTGCCCCCAAAACCATCAGCAGCAGCAAAGCTAAAGGGGGAACAGACATATCCAGTACCAATGCCATCAGCCCCAGATTGCGGGACTTCAATGCGGAAACAAAAAGGCCGGGGGCCTGCTGTATTATCATCCCGAGATGACCATGCTCCCAACGGGTGCGTTGAGAATTCACACCATCAGTGCTGGTAGGAAAGATACTGGATACCTTTGCCTCCGGGCAAAACATCGGCGGCACTCCCTGCTGAGCCAGACTAAGCCCCAACTCCAAATCTTCCACAATGTTACCGCTAGCCACTTTGACTTTGGATATATTGGCCCATGGAAAAGCCATACCTGTTCCCATCAACTGACAGGGAAGGCCAAGCTTTCGTAGCCCTAATGCGCGTACCCTATTTTTTACAAGCCAGGCAAACTCAGCAATACGGAGCTTTAAACCGGCACCCTCTGGCGCATACATCGCATATAGCGCCTGAACAGGGCGACCGCTATCAGCGCAGGCAATCACAAGCCTATCAATGCAACCGGGGTCAACAAGACAATCTGCGTCTATAACGATGACTACATCCGGTCTATATCGTTCCAGGTGCCTTATTCCAAAATCAAGGGCATATCCCTTCCCTTGCTGTTCCGAATCGTGACGCTCTATCACCTCGGCGCCAAAATCTGCCGCAATCCCGGCAGTGCCATCAGCACAATTATCTGCAACTACAAGAAGGTGATCTACCGTCCACAACTGCGACTTCACACTTTCCAACGTGGCAAGCAGATTTCTTTCTTCATTATGGGCAGGTACAAGGATCGCGATGCTTGGCCGAGTACCGGGAGAGTCTTCATGCTCGCGCTTGGGGGTAGGAAGAATTGCTGCCAGCACCTCAATAGCGAAGATTACCACCAAAAGTGCAATCGGAAGAATCAACAATGTTAGTAACAGATCAAAAAGAACCGCCATATTTCTTACCCAGCGGGTTTCTCCAATGCCTCTCGAAAATGACCGATCAGTTTATCAGCTTCAATGCTAATATTGTGTCTCTGCAGTACCCGTTCACGGGCAGCAATCCCCATTCTCTTCAAATCATCTACATCCCTACTCAGCACATCCTGCATCATTTCGATCAACTCCGGCACACTTCCAGCCGCCGCCAACCAGCCATTTACACCGGGCTGAACCAGTTCGGGTATGCCTGCCACATAGGTTGACAGTACCGGCCGACTAAGTGCCATCGCCTCCATAATAACTACAGGAAGGCCTTCGGCAAAACTTGGGAGAACCATCGCACGTGCCGCCAACAACTCATCTCTAACCCGCTCACTACTCACCCAGCCGGTAATCTTCACATGACTATCGAGGCCATAGTGTGTAATCAGAGATTCTATCTCGCCCCGCATAGGGCCATCTCCCGCCAGAAGCAGTTCAAATTCAACTCCCTCATCAATTAACTGTGCAGCAGCTTCAACCAATAGCAACTGCCCTTTCTGTTCACACAGCCGACCTATACAGACAAGCTTTCGAGAGGCGTTATATTCTGAATGTGCTGTGCCCACACTATGAAATGCGGCATCCAATCCACAGTGCACCACTTTCACCTTGTTCCACTGATCATATGCTGCCCAGCGATATAACTGACTGCGACCATAAGAGCTGATAGCCACCACAAAAGAAGCATGCTGTATTTTTTCAGCCAGTGAAAGAAACTGTGGCTTATCAAACTCTTCCGGTCCATGTACTGTAAAACTATAGCCAGGTCCGCCTAGCAGTCTAGCTAACATAACCACCATTGCAGAGTTGGAGCCAAAGTGTGCGTGAATATGCTCAACACAGGCCTCTTTCACTCTGCGTTCCAACACTACTGCTTCCACAAAATAGAATAGATGCCGTAGCAACCCACGATCAGAATTCCACCCAAGCTTTATCGCTGTTGAGAGTGAATTAAAAAAACTCTTAGGAGTAGCTACCAGACACATGAAGAACGATAGAAGAAAATAGAGCGGCGACTCCTGGAGAATATAGTGTGTTTTATCCAGCTCACCTTTATCCTTGGCATCCACGAGCTCGTCAGAATCAGTCCTCAGGGCATAGCGAACCACCTCAACCCCTTGTGCTTCCAACTCCAGGATCTCACGGCGAACAAAGCTATGACTGACTTTGGGATACTGATTGATAAAATAAGCGACTTTCATTAACGTCCTCGGGCGTACCAGTATCGACAAGAGTTATTTATACTCAATTAAGGGGGATCTTTTATTGCTCAGACGCCCCCAAAAATACTTTAGTTGACCAGCAAACTCGGGGAATTTCCCCAGCATTATAAAAAAAGCATACAGTCCGGCTACACGCCTGGATTTCTGCGCACTTTTCATGCAGCCACGAAGAACTTGCAAGGGGTAGATGAGAAGGGCGAGTAATGCATAATTATCCAGTACCGTACCTGCCAATATAAGAAAGGGAATGATCACTGACCACAATCGCGCCCTGCGTGCCTCTTTCACCCAGTGCCGCTCCGGCGGTGCTCCGTGAATAGCCGCCCCTTCCGCAAATGCGTATCCTGCACGCACCGATCGCTTCCACCATTGTGAAAATCTATTCATCGCCGCATCATGAAGCGTCATCTCCTCATCCAGCCGCCAGATTTTCCAACCATTTTGCCGAAGACGCACACACAACTCAGGCTCCTCCCCGGCTATCAAGTCATCACGAAAGCCCCTGACTTCAGCAAAAGCCTGCACACTCATCATGGCGTCCCCCCCACAGGCCTTGGTCTCCCCTACAGGTGTATCCCATTCGATATCACACAACAGATTGTAAACAGTCTGATCAGGAAAACGCTCCCGGCGGCGACCACACACAACCGCAACATCCTCATGATGTTGCAAAAACCCAAGTGCAACATCCGACCAGTTCTGTTGGATTTCGCAATCACCATCCACAAACTGTACATAGCTTACATTGGGCAACAGTTCCAGCAAGCACTGGAATCCTTCATTGCGGGAGCGGGCAGCAGTGAAGGGTATAGACATATCTAACTGGACAACTTCAACACCCAGATTACAAGCCATCCCCACCGATCCATCAGTAGAGCCAGAATCCACATACACCGTCTGTTCGGCCAGACCGACAGCAGACTCCAAGCAGACCCTCAGTCGATCGCCTTCATTCCGACCAATAACCACCACACCGAAATTGATACCCGAGTTAGAGTCACTTCCCATCTATAGTTGCCCAGTTTAACACTCTGCTAGCAGTGACTTTCTTGAAATTACTACAATTAAGTTCGGTTCCTAACCAATCGCCAAGATGATTCAAATCTTGGTCAAAAAGTGCTTCCAGTTCTGTCCGTGAGTTATCACTCAAAACAGGTCGATGTCGCATCGTCAATCCACTCTTTACCGCATTACGCAATCCTTTTGGAACTAACTTTCGCCGCAACCAGGTTGCAACCTCAGTCTCAATAACCAGTTTATACAAAGGAAAGCGGCGAATACGTTCGCTAGACACATTACTAGGCTGACAATCATTTATCCATAGAGGCTCGCCACTATATCCAATAAATTTACAGATGCGTTCCAGTTCCATTTGCGGATTCCTGATCAAGTGATCAAAAAATACCGGAAGTATGGCATCACTACCATAGGCCTCAAAATAGGGCTCTAGTTGCATGGCATATTGGCCATAAGTGATTAGCTCGGAATGCAGTTCAACAGCCTTATCCATATCACAGCGAAACACGCCCATACTCCACTCGTGAATGTAATGGGACACCAAACGATCAACAGGATGGCGCATCACATAGATAAATCGTGCATGTGGAAGATGCTCTTTCAAGCGTGGAACAGAGTGTGGGTGTACTGGTAGCTTTGTGTAATGAGTACTGGCCTCACCAAGCAGGTTCCCATTCGGCGCCTCTGAAAACAAGCCACTATACCAATCCATACCCTTGGCATATTGTGCATCATCACTAAAAAAGTTGGGTTCTTTCGGGTCACACATGAAGATACCCGGCTGTTGTACCAGTTGCTCCTGTAGTGAGGAGGTAGCCGATTTCATGGCACCAATAATGATGAAGTGAGGAAGGTTAGACATAGCAGGCATTGTACTTAAATGGTAAAACCTCGCCATCATGGGCATAAAACTCCTGGCTTGGTAAGCGCCGGAGGTAACCCAATCCCCAACGCAGAAGACGATACGCTAGATGCCAGTCTAGCCTCACACCAACTGCCGACTGGATCAGCATATAGCCGTACATTTTATGTGTAACAGTGATAATTATCATGTTATTTATGAACTATTCTTTTAGGTGTTAGCAAATATTCCCTCACCAAAAGAATATATTTATTTTGCTCTAGGTATAGATAACTGTACTTTGATGTAACATAAAGGATGATAGATAAACCAATAATTAGAACTATCTCTTGTGAAGAGTTTAATTTATTCCCAAAATAATGCAGCCCAATCCCAAGCACAAAAACATGAACTAAATATGTAGAATATGAAAAGTCTCCTAATTTAACAAAATAGCTGATGATTTTATTGTTCGTATCCAAATAGCTATTCAATAAAACCGCGGAGAAAACAAGAAAACTAGCTGATATCATTTTAAATAAAATATGTACGCCAAATAATTTAAAGCATACTAAACTTATAACTAATGACACAAAAGAAAGTACTACTTTATATTTTAGGAAATTCTTAAGATATTTACTTGAAACTATAGATGCAACAACAAATCCAGCAAGAAAAGTATATAATAAAGTACTACATAATACCTGAGAGAATGGAAAGCTACTTGGCCATATAAGAGGAAATATCAAGATAATACTGAAGCAACCCAACGTAGCATACTTCATTGAAAAAATAATGGACAATGAAAGTATTGTATAAAACATCATTTCAAAGTTTAACGTCCACCCTACTGTAAGCAAGGGCATATACCCTAACCCAGATGGATTCTCAATTGGAAAAAAAACCAAGGATGACAATAGTGTTGTTGCATCATAACTTGTATAGTCAAATTCAATTGGAAAAACAGCGATAGAAACCACCATCAGCATGGTGTAAAACCAATACACTGGTGCGACCCTAAAAAATCGTTTTATAAAAAATGATAGCCCATCAATGCCTGGCTGTTTTGCTGAAAAATACATTACAAACCCACTCAATACAAAAAAAATATCGACTCCAAAACTACCATAACTTCTAAAGAAGTGCCCAATGATACTTTCGTATTTAAAGTCATAAAATATTTGCATGTAATGATGATAAAACACCATCCAAGCGGCAATCGCCCTTAAGATTTGCAATGAGTAATATTTTTCATTCATGTTTCTTTTACCTTGCCAGTCTGTATACGAGAATATTACCGTATTTAACTACTAGTTGGAGGGGATTTAGCTAAGTTTATTATGTCGACCAGCGCTTAGATTTTAACCCTTGTCAGTATGCTCTCCGCATCACAGAATATTTATCTTTTTGTAAAGCATATTCATGTAGATTGTTCTACCCAATAAATGGGGCTACATCCGCAGCCTTACCAGTGACATACTAAACTGTATAATCTACGATTTACCTAATTAGAGCCTGCTCATTTATCCAGCTTTCACCGGATGGAAATGAATTACACCGCCAGCCCGTGATATGCACCTCGATCCGAGCTGTAGCCATCTGTTTTTCATCCATAATAAGGCGACAAAGGCTGCGGCAACCACATTTCTACAAAGCCAAAAAAAGATCCTCACCAGGATCAGCAGGTTCATCACCAGGAAGATGCTGTTGATCTAGGCAACAGAGGTATCAGCACGCTTCGCCTGGATGTAGTTCAACCGATAACCGTTCTTCCCCTGGCCAAACTTGCCCTCTATTGGGATCCGCTGCAGATACTCCTCACGTCGCGGTGCCTTCAAACGTTTGAGCTCTTCTCGATTAGATTCTGTGACTTTCTTCGGTCTGCCCAGTGGCTTGCCGGCAAAATGGATTCCATGGCGTTTCAGATAACGGCGATTGTCTCTTGTACCATAGATCGGATCATCCAATACCACTCCCGGATAGACACCATGACGTTTACGATATGCTTCGACTTGGCTTACCAGATCCTGCCCTTCATGAAAGGCATCCCAGCGAAGATGATCGACACAGGCCACACCCTCACCAGCTGGGCTGACACTCAGCTTTGCACCAAACTCTACAGGCTTAGTCAACTTACCACGGATGATCGGACGGACATACGGCTGGCTGATGCTAACGATGCGATCATCACAGAGGCAGCTCTTGCCCCGGTAGATTTCCCACTGTTGCTCATAGAGGTGCTGGATCACCCAGTAGCGATACATCAACCAGCGTGGCAAAGGATTTGGCATCCCTTCCGGCCAGTGTTTCATCAAGCGCTTGATGTGCCCCAGATTACGACACAGGTACTGCAACTGCTGCTTGATGCCTCGACGACTTGCTTTTCCGGAGGGTCGTTTCTGCTTCGCGATGGCAAGGTGGGCCTGGCGAGCTTTTACCCGATGGGTCCGGGGCTTGGCCTTCAGTTCTGTCTTCGGATAAAGGATGTCTATAATCTGCTCACTGAACACGCGGGCCTCATTCAGAAGACTCAGATCGGTCGGATAACAAATTGCCTGCGGGACCACCGTCTCCCGATCAGAGAGACAGAGCTTGTGTTTGTTGATCACCGCACCGATCACCAGACGTGCATCTTTAGTTGGGCGGCCCCGCCTTTTTGATAGGCCACGATAGTAGGCTTCGGCCAGTTCATCCCACGGGATGCATTTGCTTAGATCAACCCATCGATTATTCTCGTCGAGCTTTGCTTGAAAAGGCCAGTCGAATTCAGCGAGGGGCAGTTGCTTGTGGCTCTGATAACGCATCATAGGTGCATGATTTCTGCTGCTGTGGCTTGTTTTTCGTGCATTATTATACCTGAAATACACCTATTATTATTACCATATCAGTTATATTTTATGAGCAGACTCTAATTATCAACGTAGCAAAAATGTTGTTTACGTCTCCCAAATAAAGTGCCTATCAACCACGGGCAACAACCACATCAGTGGTCCTAAAACATACCAACTGCCCATCTTATACTTTTGACTGTGGATGGATGTAGGGTGCAGAAGGTCTCAGCCAGTTTGTCCAAATATCCAACCATTGCCCTGCAATAGCAGCCTTATCGGTACGGCCCAATAATTGCCGTAGCTTTGAAAGCAGCCGCCCAAGCCACCAACAAAGATTTGCTGCAGTCAGACCTAGTCTACCGTAGGCCTGATAAAAGAAACGCGTCCGTGACTCATAGAAATAGCGAGGCACCCTCTTCTTTAGTCGCACCTGTTCCTTGACCGGAGAACTACCACCCCGAAGATGAACTACCCTAGCCTCTGGATTATGAACAACCCGCCATCCGGATTTCTGTGCCCGGTAGCAGAACTCAACATCTTCGAAATACATAAAATATCCATCATCCAACAATCCAATCTGCTGAAATAGCTCATCATTAATAAGCACACAGGCAAAACTTGTCCACTCAGGCCATGCAATTCCACTCTGTACAGGAAGTGGGACTAAATACTGTCCTAGTAACCGATCAACCAGACCGGTCTGGGCAGCCCCAAGCAATTCACTGACAGGAGTATGATAACGAAAACAACTTTCCTGTCCTGCTGCATTTGGCCATTCCAGCCTAGGACTCACCAAACCCGCCTCGGGAAAATCCCTAGCCGTATCAATCATCATCCGAATTGCATTGGGCCTAATAAGTGTATCGCTGTTCAACAGCAGATAGTAATTCGCCTTCTGTGCCTTGATGCCAATATTGTTACCACCAGCGAAGCCGCTATTGTGATCGGATTGGTGCAACAACACTATTTGCTCAGTATCATACTGCATCAACCAAGAATTGATAATATCAAACGAATCATCACCAGAGCAGTTATCAACGATCACAATCCGGGCATCAATGCCATCCAATTCGGGCAATAGTGTCACTAGACAATCAATAACAAACGATGGCGTTCTAAAATTAACGATCACGACAGATAAGGTGGTCACTGTATCATTCGGCATATATGCACCCGTCTCTCAAAATATAGTGTCAATAGAGTGAAAACCGTCCTGTTAGAGGTCATAACAATGGGCAAAATATGAGTACTCATGAGAAGTTCCCTTTTAGGGTTTTAAGACAATGATCGATGCGCCGTCCAAAAGTATTTTCAAAAGTATGAGCATGGGAAAAAAGTGCTGCATTAAGGGATTTCACTTTAATTTCATCTCGCTGATGATCAAGTCTGGTGATAAGGTCTGCTAAAGCATCAACATCACCCAGTGGTACTGACCAACCCACATCACTACGATCTAGAATACCTTGGTGAGCCCGATTAGCATATCCAGCAATGGGTACACCACATGCATAGGTCTCCAGATAGGTACATGAAGGATCACTCTGCCGGTGACAAACAACGCACATGTCCACGCTGCTCTTTATGAAAGGAATCAGTTCGAGAGAAAAATCCACATTACCATGCATAATCACCTTCCCCCCTAACTCATATTCATCTATTTTTTCCTGCATTGTATGAACAAGATCTCCAGCACCAAAAATATCAAAGGCGAAAGGGACCTGACGGGTTTTTAAAATATATGCAACGTCAATCAGGTGGTCCGCCCCTTTGATCCCAATCAGACGGCCAGAAAATGCAAGGCGAAGCGGTTCCTCTTTATCCAGGTAATCCAATCTCTTTGACAATACATTATCTGTAATAAGTGAGGTTTCAGTCGAGCGGGTATCAAAATACAAAAGCGTGTTAGGTACGAGTGGAGAATACTGATCATAGGCTGCCACTCCATTTGCCTGCAGCCCATTTGCACGTCGAAAAGCTTGTCGACGCTTTCGTTCCATCAGCAGTAGCCAGACACTGCTTTTGAGCCGTTTTAACAGGCTATCATGCGAAAGGGATACAATCTGTATGCGGGTTTCAAAAATATTCTCAATAGTATAAATGCACTGTATATTCTGCTGCTTACAAATCTTAGAAATATGTAGATTGCGATACTCATCGCCAGATGCTAAAACGATATCGACACCTGCTAAGTGTTTTGAGTCAACCGTTTCTTCAGAATCGAGGACTGTAACCTTTGCTGGGAAATTAGCTTCGCAAAAAGGAACCAAACCAAACGCTGGCGGAGGTGTATCTTCTGTTCGAATCGCCAGTTTAACTTCACCTGGCCATTTATTTACATATGCCAGTACACCATCGTGAAATTTTCTATCAAAAAACAGGCCACCTTTTATTTGCCAAATACCTACGGAAGGGCATAGAAGCAATGTGCTGCTTTTATTTTCTAGAGACATATTTTCCATATATTAATCTCGTTATCATGTGCTTCATAGCACCTCTATAATGGCCAATAGAGCAATATTTTTTTACTGAATATAATATCGCCCATGGATTACGATTTTCCAGCAGGGATATCAGCATCCGTTTATCAATGAATCCGCTTTTCTTAAGATGCTACGTGCTAAATGCAGTATTGTGTCGTTTCTATTTTAAATAGTCACCAGAAAATAAATGTACGATATTTGTATTTTTAGCATTGAGAGGATTAGCAATAATTTGCGCATTAAACCTGTTCGGTAAGCAACGGATTTTTAGATTCTCCATGTCCAATAAATGATTAAATGCATATTGATCATTAATCAGAAAAACGCCTCCATTTAAATAGATCTTTGGGGAAATGGCCATCCCATTTCATGGTATACAGATCTCTGTGCATCTGAATATTTATACATTGTCGGCGTTATATTCATCAAAACATGCTGCTAAATCAACGCCTTTTCACCATATCTCGCCTAGCCTTCCTATCGGCAGAGCATCACAATCAAGGTAAACAAAATCCCCTGGTACAATATTTCTTAAACGGAGCTTTATGTATCTGCTGCTTGCTATCACATCCAGATATTTTTCATCAACAACAATCCTTTCATCAGCAAGTGATTCTATGAGGTCAAGCCCAGGTGATGACTCAATATCAGCCTTACTATCGATTACAACTGCAATATAAACATTGCTACTTACTAACTGTAAAGTCTGTATTGAGACTGCAGCCATTTCAGGAAAATATCAACTACCTCTATAGGTAACAACATAAACATAATTCATAAGATGCAATTCATATATTGAATATGGATTAAGTCTGGTTATATATTCCCTGAAAAACAATAATTACAATATATTTAGAATTGAGAAGTAATAGTCGTTCTATGTATTGCGATCGACAGGCGAATCTTGAAAAGTTTAGTCTGTGCAAGGCAATCATCACTTGAGCAATCTCTCCCGAGCTTAACAAATACTAAAGAAGGCTCAATTCGCCTCGGTAAAAAGCAGCCAAAGAATCAAATGTACGTTTAGATCCAAGTACGCGAACTAAGGGTTCACGCACGATATTGTTATAACCCTCGTATGCTTCTTTATTGTTCAGTGCACGAATATCTTCAGCGATTCTAGCTGCCATTATATCGTAACTTTTATATACAGTTCTTATAGCCTCAAGATCTGGTAGATCAAATGTACAATTACGAACCGCGAAGGATACCCCACCACGAAGCACAGGGCCATAAAAGTATCCATCAAGGCCCTCTCCAAATGTTAATGACCATTTTGCCGATTTCTCGAACTCGAGATATTCCTCGTATTTTAAATCCTGAATTACCTTAATCTCTAATTCAGGGAGCGCATTACGCAAAGTGCCAAGAACAATATTTCTATATGGATTCTTGTCAGGCGATACAATAATCAGGTTTTTTTTAGACTCAAATGGTTGCCAAGGTGCATCATCTGGGTAGTACCATGTAGGCAATACATGAATTGGAATATTGAGTCGTTGCCGCTCACTCTCAGTTGCCCATGCCGGGTTTCCGGCTGTACAGGTAAGCTCAGGGGTGATTTCCTTAATCTTGTCAAGTTGACTACTATCAAGCATCACTTCAATGTTCTGGTTCAGAATATTTATCTTAAGACCACGTTTTTCTCTAAGCTCAGCAAGTCGCTGCCATCCAATACGCTCAACTATTCGCATGGCTGCATACTCAGGTAGATGAAACATCAGTTCACAGTCTGATCGACATGAATTCAAGACCATCTCAAAAGGAAAAATAGTTACATCGTTTTTGAATCCACCAAAGTGGTGCAGATCCCATGCCTCCCCTGGGATCCAGCAGATAAGTGCCTCAGTTTCCTTATCTTTAAACAACTCTCGTGTCAGTCGATGCAGTGTAAATATCTGCAACGTGCCCCCAGTAACCCCCTGGTAACCAGGAATAAAGAAGATGACCATTTTTTTGCAGGTGTCATAGCCTAGCTGCCTAAAAGCATCATGCTGTATACGCCTACTTTCTCCCCAGGCTGGTAATCGCATAGGCACGCCAACCAAAGCATGAAAATAGGAATTAGCCGCCTTTATTCGACGCACAAGCCCACTCTGAACACGCCCTAACCACCAACTTAACGAATTTTCTATACACACAAATATGCCCTTTCTCCTTGACAAAGCCGAGTTGCTTGGCTTCATCATCCTTCAGCCTGCGAACCTGCTATTCATTGAGTAATTTTTACTTGCCATATTACCCTGACAATTTCATCGAGGGCATTTTATATCAAAAAATAAAGAGTGGTTTTACCAGAATGTTACATGCTCAAACAATCTCTCTTATACTCTTGATTACAGAATTAAGATCTCCCTCTATCCCAATCCACAATGGAAGTCTGACTATACAATCTGAAAGCTTATTTGTTACAGACAATTCACCATGTGTACGCCCCATCTGTTGGCCAGCAGGTGAACTATGCAGAGGCACATAGTGGAATACTGTACCAATTCCTCGCTCCTTGAGTTTTTCTATGAACCGACCTCTCGACTTAAGATCTGGAAGTAGAAGATAGTACATATGTGCATTGTGATGACAGTAATTTGGGACTATAGGGCTTCGAAACTTCCCCTCAGCGCAGGCAATAGCAAGCTCACGATGATAGATATTCCAGATATTCAACCGCTGCCTGGTTATTTCATCGGCTTCCTCCATCTGCGCGTAGAGAAATGCCGCTATTATTTCACCAGGCAAATAGGATGAACCGATATCCACCCATGTATATTTATCCACTTGCCCACGAAAGAACTGGCACCTGTTTGTTCCCTTTTCTCGAATTATTTCTGCACGATTAATCAATTCTTGGTCATTAATAAGAAGCGCACCACCTTCACCTGAGATGATATTTTTCGTTTCATGGAAAGAAAGTGTCCCCATGTGGCCGATGCTACCCAGCGCCCGACCTTTATAACTGGCCATCACCCCTTGTGCTGCATCCTCAATTACTATCAGATTGAACTTACGTGCAATTTCCATGATCGTGTCCATTTCACACCCTACACCGGCGTAATGAACAGGAACAATAGCCTTTGTTCTCTCGGTAATAGCTGCTTCTATTTTCGTTTCATCTATATTTAATGTGGTGGAGTGAATATCGACGAATACGGGTACCGCACCACGCATAGCAAAAGCATTGGCGGTTGATACAAACGTATATGACGGCATAATCACTTCATCGCCCGGGCCAATATTGGCCAGAATTGCAGCCATCTCTAATGCTGCAGTGCAAGAGTGGGTCAGCAGTGCCTTTCGACTACCCGTACGTTCTTCAAGCCAGGTATGACATTTCCTGGTAAAGGGTCCATCACCTGCCATATGGCCATTTACATGAGCCTGGGCAATATTCCAGAGTTCTTTTCCTGTCATGTAGGGCTTATTAAAAGGTATCATATATACCAACCATCTTATTTAAAATAATATTTCATAAGTACAATTGGTTACGACCTGCGTACCCAATGGAATGTCATCTTTGGGGATGAAAAACGAAACCCAAGCGACGAATAAAGATTTAGAACACGGTAATTTCTAGCGACAATGCTGGTACGAACTTTCTCTACACCCTGTTCTTTTGATAATTCCAGCATTGCCAGCCATGAACGACGACCATACCCTTTCCCCTGAAGATTCGGAGAGACAGCATTCAAATGCCAATAACATATTCTATCAGGAAGTAATTCTGTGATAAAAAATGAAACTAACAAACTTTTTTCAAGAACAACATATAGCTCCTGCTTTCTATGCAATAAACTAGACTTAATCCAATTACAATAACGTTGATTACCAAACCGTGGATTCAAACGCGGATCAATGTGAAATCGCTCATTATGGAAAGCATTATCTGCAATATTCAAAATTGATGATATATCATCATCACACGCAGGTCGCACAGTCAAACCAGAAAAATCGAAATTTAAGTTATCCTGAAGTCCAGAAAGCTCAGGTTGATATATCAGCTCAATAAACTTGAACCCGTGTTCTTCTAAGAACATCGATTCACACAAACTATCACTAGGTAACCTACAACTTACAAGCCCGCATCCAACTCTATCCCGGACAGTCTCATATGCAACAATATCCGAATTGGCAGCCGGACCACGAACAGATAGTCGACTTATCTGTATGACGGGATAACCCATAACAGAAGTGTCCCATGGCGCTTCAGACCACTCCAATAACAGAGATTCTGTATTTACACTTCCTGCGATCTCTATAGTTTCATCAAAATAACATTTCGTGGGTTTACTTTTAAGCACAGATAACTCCTAAGCAGTATTAGAATGAGAGCTACTTAATCAACCAATAACACCACTGCCATGCCAAATACTGCACCCGGCATAAGCATCGGAAGTATAATTATTTCTTTTTTTACGTCGAGAATATTGCATCTTGACTTTAAATACATGGATGCAGGTACACTCGCAAAATTGCTCAACACAATCCCCCACAATACACCATCCATTCCATACATATGAAATCCTGATATAACAAAAACATAGAGAAAAATCATTCGCACTATAATCAGGTATGACATATATTTTGGCTTACCGATAGCCAAATAACATTGATCGGCAAGTGCATATCTTTGTGTCACAAGTACCAAAGATAGCACCTGCAGCATCGGGCCAGCAGCTGCAAATCTTTCATCATAAAGCAGATCAACTATTGCATCCCCAGCCACCACTAAGAAGCCGACAATAAATAATATACCGGCATCTATCCACATTCTAAACTTGTAGTAGGTATCCTTTAGCTTCCAGCTCTGATCCCGATGTACTTCACTCAATGCTGGAAATACAACTGCACCACTCAACTTTGAAACAGCTAGCTGGATAGCGTTAACCATAAGAAATGTAATGGAGTAAATACCCAGTGTTTCTGAGCTAACCAATCCGCCCAACAGCAATCTGTCACCATTACTGAAAAGAAAACCGGTAATTGATGAAAGAAATATCCACTTACCAAAATTCAGAACTTCTCTGAATACTACGGAATCCCATTCCCATCGATTTGGGAGGCCGGGCAGCAGGGTATGGCTATAGACTAGTTTAGCAGTACTTCCCACAATACTTCCTACAACTAATGCCCAAATACTCCTATCGATAGATGCCCAGATAATCATCGCGATAAGTCCCACCAACTGGCTGGCTATTTCCATTGATGTAATGTGCTTCTGTGCAAGTTGCCGCATCGATGTTGCCAGTCGAGTAGACTCAAATCCATTGATAACAGCTGAAAAAGAGATTGCTGAAATTACAAACGGCAAGAGTGGATCTGCATAGACTGTATTACCACTCAGCCAACCGGTATAGCTGCCAAAAATCAAAGCACCGCTAACTATCAAAGCCAGCACCCAGATTATTACCCCACGGATTATCTGGATAGCCCAAACAGTATTGAGAAATAATGGATCGTCTCCACGTTTGCTGTGAATTATATTCTGCTTGAGGCCTATGTCAGAAAAAAGTGCTAGCCCTACCAAGAACACATTGGCAACTGCCATTATTCCAAACATTTCTGGAACAAGCAGGCGGGTCATCACCAGGTTACTGGCTAAACGGATTATTTGGCTTAGCCCATGACCACTAATAGACCAGACACCCGCATTTATTATGCGACTGCGAAACATTTTTACATTAGGATTACTTGGCATTGTTTCCATATCAGATTGAGTATCAAGCGATGTGATATTTTGCTAGGAATGTTATTAGAATTAAAAAACGTTTATCTCTCACCCTTCTTGACTTTGATGACACAAATTACAAAGTAAAGAAACATCTAAAGAGCTTGATCAATTCATTCCGTCTAATCCAAAGCACCCTAGGGCGTACAGCAATACAGAATTGCATTCGCGACTGCTCTGCGAGATAACCTATCGAAATCCTGTACATAACAGCAGTGGACTGTCCTATTGACAGCATATTAACTAATACTAACTGCCAAATGGTCTGCGACAGAAGTAATAGGATCTAAATTACTTTTAAATACGGTATATACCGACCACCTGCCCTGTCAGCACTCAAAGTAACCCCTAAGGTTCTGCATGACTCTCATAACAATCATTGGCATACCTCACTTATAAGTTTTACAGGGCTAGTGTACAGATTCTGTCTCTCTTCTAAAGGAGATGAGCATGCACTAGAATACAAGCCTGATTTTTGGGAAGTGGCGTTGAGTCACCCCCCGCCATGGATGCAACAAAATGCCTGAACATATCCGTAGTCTAATTGTTATCCTGATCCTATCCACTGTTGTTTTTGCATTTGCCAAGCGCCCTGCCTGCAAACTGATTAGCTGCGGGGATTTTACCAGAAGAAGGAACCTATGGCTCGCGTTGACACTGACCGCATTTCTTGCTCACAACTACTGGCTGTACGTTGTTATCTCTGGAGTTTTATTGCATTACTCATCCAAGCAGGAACCTAACAAAGTAGCACTTTTTTTCTTTGTACTTTTTACCCTACCCGTTGCCACTGCTCACATTCCCGGCCTGGGGCTCGTCAACTATATTTTTTCCCTTTCATACCCTCGCCTGTTAGCACTGGTTATACTTCTACCTGCATTAGTTTATTTGTCTAACCAGCGAGAGAAATTACCGTTTGGCAGAACCACGCCAGACAAGCTACTGGCAAGCTATATGCTTCTCAGTGCAGCGCTCTATTTACGTGAAACTACCGTTACTGACACACTCCGGCAAAGTTTCTACCTATTTACCGATATATATCTTCCCTACTTCGTCATCAGCCGTTCACTGAAGGACATCCAAGGCTTTCGTGATGCGCTGTTGAGCTTGGTGACTGCCGCCATGATTCTCGCACTTATCGGGATATTTGAAGCCACCCGACACTGGCTGTTATATAAGCCTGTAATCGGGGCTTTATCTCTTGAAGGCGGTATGCTTGGCTATCTTGAACGGGCAGATTTGTTACGGGCGATTGCCGCCGCCGGCCATCCCATTGCCTTGGGATCTGTAATTGTGGTTGCAATAGGCTTTTACCTATACCTCCAGCAGTCGATAAAAAGCAAGCTATACCGACGGCTAGGATTGGCTCTATTGGTTGCCGGACTTATTGCACCATTGTCACGCGGCCCTTGGCTTGGAGCTGCCGCACTAATAATTGTTTTTATCACCACAGGCCCCTACGCATCACGCCGTTTGGCTACCCTAGCCTTGGCTGCCATGATTGCACTACCCCTATTGGCCGTCTTGCCTGGTGGACAAAAGGTAATCAACCTTATCCCTTTTATAGGTAAAACAGAAGCCGTTAATATCACATACCGCCAGAGACTAATCGAAACTTCTTGGATCGTTATCAAACGTAATCCGTGGTTTGGCTCAGTCAATTACATAGAAACCGCCGAGATGGAGTCCATGCGACAGGGGCAGGGAATCATCGATATCGTAAACACCTATATCGCGATTGCTTTAGAAAGCGGCCTAGTAGGAGTCACTTTATTCTCCTGTTTCTTCCTTTGGATATCTTTGGGCATCATTTCCAGTTTACGGCGCTTACCAGATAAGAAAAGTGATGAGTATCTTCTCGGGCGCTCATTGCTGGCTACCCTAATTGCCATCCTGGTAATCATTTCTACCGTAAGTAGTATCGCCATCATTCCGATCATTTACTGGTCAGTGGCGGCGCTTGGGGTAGCTTATACTCTGATGATCAAGAAATATAACACTCATTCCACCAAACTAGACAGCACCAATGAGGTGACGGGTACTCCACCGGTTACCCATTACTGAGCCGCCTCCCTCACCGTCAACATTGCCTGACTTCTACCTCTCATAACCAGACCAAGGTCGATACTATAAAATCCATCTCGATATTCCACCGGAACATTTTTCTCACCTGCAATAGATTTGATAGATAACAGCATTCCCTTCAATGCACGAATCTTAAGCATTCCCTCCACTGGCTCGGTATAGAAGGGTAGCTTATTCTTGAGGCTTGGCACTGAAGGTGCTGCTGCCGACACCAGAATACGTCCAGATTCAGCTATAGGCTTCTCATCCAGGCTCTGCACAACAATAGAAGCGTTTCTCGTGATCAGTTTCGCCTGTATGTCCTTTAGGCCGAGATCTCTACCTCCAAGCCAGCCAAGTAAACCCTGAGTCCGAGGGGTATTGATTGTATACATGCCATCAGCCCAATTCCTCGACAACTCACCCGTATCTGATGCCACAGATGTATCCTGATGATTCAGTAATGCTCTACCTGGGTCATCAACCACTATCGCGCTAGCGGATAGTGATTGATCAGTGTTGAGCCAAGGCAACTCCTTTACCTTTGGTAGCCTTATAAGTAGTTTCCCTTTTTCAGCTGCAGTACGTATTGCAACTGAGGTCTCAGGTGATAGGCTCTTATAAAAAATAGCCGCTTTATTAGGTGATATGAGATATGTGGTAACAGCCTCTTTTACATGCTGCTTCCTATAAAGCAAGGCTGCCGCTGGCAGTGTTGCGATTAGCGCAGGGTCATTGTAAGCCTGCCAATTGGAGGGTCTGCCCGCACTCTTTAAAGGACCTTGGGCATAAGCATAAAGCATGAGTGCATCCCATCCCTGGTGACTCGCCATCGCTGCCATATAGAGAGGTGCAACATGACGGTCTGGGATAGGAAATGGTGATACATTCCACTCTGTAACAGTTAATGGCTTGCCTCCTACTTGTGCTGCAGCTATCCAATGCATCATATTGGGCACTACTAGTGGCGACTTCTCCAATTCACCCACTCCACCATATGAGTGAACATCGATAATATCCCCATCTGTCAATGCTGGTAGAGAACTGAGCTGATTACGCCCCCAGGTACTGGTAGTCACAATCGGCACTTTGACACCCAGTGACCTAAGATGCCCAATCATCTTCTCGTTAAAACGGTGTTCAAGATCATTAAGAAACAGCTTTGATGGGCCATGCTCCCATGATCGCCAAACTTTGTTCTCAGGCAAACCATACTTCCTTGCAAATATTTTCGCTTCATCCATGTAGAGGCGATTATGCTTTGGAACCTTTTTGTCTGGAAGCAGTGCATTGCCAAAGTGGTGGGTTATATCATTTTCATTGGTGATCATGACTGCTGCGATAGCAGGATCATCCTTATACTGAATGCCGGTATAACGGTTCCGATGTGTCACATAGGCTTCATTGAAACGCTTCATCGCCTGCTGGATCGAAAGATTAACGTAATTGTATCCTTTTAGATCCGCATGCTGCTTTCCCTTCCTAATTTCATCATAGCCGTATATCTGGTCATCTGACTTAAATGCCCTCTGGACATGCAGGTCCAGCCAGCTATATATCCCTTCATCCTTCAGGCATTTGATCCACAAGTCGATATTTTCTAGCGCTTTTTTATCCAGTAACTGAGTATCGCTCACCTTTTTACTATCGCCAAAAATATTTGGGTTTACCCAAGGTGAATCATGGTGATGTAATCTGACCAGGTTGAAGCCCAAAGCCGATAGCCTTTTTGCCTGTAATTTTATTTCACTTTTTGGCGTTTGAAAAAGGGTATATGCGGAAAGATTTGTACCCCAGAAACGCACCTGTGTACCGTCCTCAAATACCAGCTTATCTCCCACCGCCTTGAGAAAACCGTGCTTACCTGCAGGTTTTTCTGGATCATTAAGGAATGACAAGTCAACGGGGGATCGCCGCCAGTCAAGGGACGCTTTGGGCCACTTTTTAATATCAGCTAAGCCAAAACGCTCTGTAGTGGTCGGAGTAAATGATATATCAGGCGATACAGTAAGTTTGATTTTATAGTGGCTTTTACCTCTTCTAATTTGACCTTTATAGAAAAAAGCACGCAGTTCATTTTTCCGGCCTCTCTCAAAATAGAGTGCCTTCACTGGCGGATCAAAGCTCATTTCCAATTTCGGACTGTTACCGCTCCCCCAGCGCCAACCTACCCTGTCCGGCAAGATTTCAGGTTGCCCCATCTTTCTACCGAACCGTTCAAGGTCAAATTTAAAGACTAGCCCTCCACCAATGACGCCATCCCTGTCTCTCTTTGCATCAAATTCAAAATCCCATACCATCTGGCTTTTTGAAGTCTTGGTAGCTGTCCCTAATAGATCAAAGCCAAGCTGTTTATTACTTCCTGTTATTTCGTAATGGAATGGCTCCTTGACTAGTAGCTTGCTATTGTGGCCTGCCCATCGCCATTTCTTACCCCAATAAATATTAGATGTGGTGAGGGCACTGACCCCACCTGCAGTTACGATGGGAAGGCCATCTTTCTCTTTGACACTGAGTGACCATGAGGGTGCGGCGCTGAGAGTGTAGGAGCAAAACAGTAATATAACTCCAATAATACCGTAGCATCTTCCCAGTGCTGCTCTGCTCATATATTAAAACCTATTGTGCAAATATATCTGTTAGTAATTGAAATAGTGACTTCAGTTTAGATGATTGAAAGTATCCATTATCACACTCACGAAGCCCCCTGGACTATAGATATTATGTGATGGATATTAAGTACTGGCTCTCTGCAATGATCTCTTATCTCCCATAGACATCAGAGTATCTGACGATATCATCTTCACCCAGGTAGCTTCCCGTCTGGACTTCAATGATTTCTAAAGCGATGATGCCTGGGTTTTCAAGGCGATGCTTCGTGCCCAGTGGGATATAAACCGATTCATCCTCTGACAAAACAAGTTCATCTTCACCCCGGGTGACTTTTGCCGTTCCATTTACGACCACCCAATGTTCGGCCCTATGGTGGTGCATCTGTAGTGAGAGACTCGCTCCTGGCTTGACCAGAATTCTCTTCACTTTAAAGCGACTGCATTCATCGATTGTCTCGTAACTACCCCAAGGCCGGTAGACTCGCACGTGATCAGAGCATTCTTCCCTACCCGCTTTTTTAAGTCGATCTACAATTCGTTTTACATCCTGGATTCTGGATTTGTCTGCTACAAGGACAGCATCAGCTGTCTCTACCACTACCAATTGATCAAGACCAATACCAGCCAATAGTCGATGTTCACTACGCAGATAGCTATTTGATACTCCCTCGGCAACGACATCACCAATCATCACGTTGCCGTTACTATCTGGATCACTTACATCTGACAATGCGGTCCATGCACCTACGTCGCTCCAGCCGGCATCGAGGGGGATTACTGCAGCGCGATCCGTCTTCTCCATGACCGCATAATCAATGGACTCACTGGGACATGCGGAGAAGGCATACTTTTCCAGTCGCTCAAAATCAAGATCACGGCCTCGATTGTCATAAGAGATACGGCACTGTTGCAGAATTTCAGGGGCATGCCTCTGCAGTTCTTCCAGATACGTCGCCGCTTTAAATAGAAACATACCGCTGTTCCAGAGGTAATTACCAGATTTGATGTACTCTTTTGCAGTTTCAAGAGGGGGTTTCTCAACAAATTCATCTACTGGGTAAGCTGTAATCTGCTCGAGCTTTTCCGCTGTGTACCGTATGTAGCCAAAGCCTGTCTCTGGAGAGGTAGGAATAATTCCAAATGTAGCCAACTCTCCTTGGGTGGCTGAACTCAGTCCCCCCTCGATAGCCTGCAGAAAAAGATCGACATCCTGAATCAGATGATCCGAGGGAAGCACCAGCAAGACTGCATCTTCACTCATCTCCTGGGCAGATAGCGCAGCACAGGCCAAAGCAGGAGCCGTATTTTTTGCTTCCGGCTCCAATAAAATAGCGCTTGCCTCTACACCTATATTTCGTAGTTGCTCAGCAACGAGAAAACGATGCTCCTCATTACAGACAATCAGTGGATTTGAACTATCTGCAAACCCGGCAACACGTTGGACCGTGGACTGAAAAAGAGAGAGGTCATCGACTAACGGCAGGAATTGTTTCGGGTATGCCTTGCGCGAAAGTGGCCAGAGGCGTGTCCCTGAACCACCTGAGAGTATTGTAGGAACGATCATATCTTTGCCAACTCCAATATACCTGACTGTGACTTATCTCGGATCACATCCCTCATCAACGACTCATCAATGGTGCGTTTCTTATCAGCGAATCCATAGACAAGGGCGGTATCGCAGAGTGTGTTGATAAGTCTTGGTACTCCCTGTGCTGCCTGATGAGCCATTCTGCAGGCGTGATCGGTAAAAATAGTGACTTTTGCACCGGCAACTGCAGTGCGATGATGGATGTAATCCACTGTCTCTTGAGATCCCAGGACGTCAAGATGGAAGTCAACAGAGACCCTTTGGGCAAACTGTCTGAGTTCAGGAGTATGCAATAGATCTCTGAGTTGCGGTTGACCGACAAGAATCAGTTGCAGCAGTTGGCTCCCGTCAAAGTTGACGTTGGAGATCATTCGCAGCTCTTCTAGTTTTTTCTCTTTGAGGTTCTGCCCTTCATCCACGATCAGTACCGTATTAAGGCCACGCTTCTGCTGTCTTTGCAGAAAATCCTGGAACTCTTCGTACTGTTCCACCTCATCCTTCTGTTTGTACTCCAATCCAAATGCCATCAAGATCCACTTGAGTAGGGGTCCCATCTCCTCCTGTGTATTATTAATTACACCCATGGTGGTCTTTTCATCGACCTTGTTGAGCAGGTGTCTGATCAAGGTGGTTTTGCCTGACCCTATCTCTCCTGTAATAACTGAAATTGTCGCATCATTCATCATTCCATACTCAAGCATGGTGAATGCCATGGTATGTTTTTTCCCCATGTAGAGAAAATGGGGGTCCGGCAGTAGAGAGAATGGCTTTTTCTGGAAGCCGTAGAATGCTGAATACATGATTATTGAAGTTTTGCCGCTCTTTAGTGACTCAAGTTTCGGGGTTCATTAGCTCTTCTTCTCCACCGGGGAGAGGGTTGAGGTGAGGGGATCAATAGATACTTATTGATTTAATACACCCTCATCCTAACCTTCTCCCTCGTAGGGAGAAGGGACTGGTGCTTTGGCTATACCTCCGCAGGAGGGTGCCGCAAAAGTCCCCTCTCCCCACCGGCGAGAGGATTGGGGTGAAGGGATCAATAAGTACTTATTGATTTAATACACCCTCATCCTAACCTTCTCCCTCGTAGGGAGAAGGGACTGGTGCTTTTACGATACCCTCCGCAGGGAAAAAGAACTGGAGCTTTTATGATGCTCTTCCTATGTATGATTAGAAATCTAGCTGCTCACTGCTATGCATGTCATAGCCCATCCAGAGCCTGCTTTGCATCATCCAATTCAATAAACGATTGATCTGAAAGGGAAATAGCTCTTGTAAGCGCCTCTTTAGCACCCTCTTTGTCGCCCTCGGCAAGCAGGCTCTTGCCCACATGGTAGTGGAATATCGACATAGTGGGCAGCGCATCGGCCGCGCTCTTCAGCAGTGGCGTGGCATCCTTGGTATTTCCCAACTGGTAATGGACCCAACCCAGAGTATCCTTGAAATAGGGCATTTTAGATTTCTCAAAGCGCTTGGCATACTTCAGTGCGGTTTCCAGGCTCTCCTTGTCCGTGCGGTGATCAGTTAACAGGCTGGCGATATTATTTGCCGCAAGGTCTATATTTGGATTTTTCTTCAGTATCTTTTCATACACGCCTATCGCCTGATCGTACTCCCGCTCCTGCTCCAGAATACCTGCCTTGGCCAGTGACAGACTCAAATTATCTGGTATGGCTCCCAAACCCTGTTCAATAACCTCTAACGCCTTCGCCGGTTTTTTCTGGGCCAGGAGAACATTGGCCATTGCTCTGTAGCCGATATCATTGCTCGGGTTAAGTGAAATGGCCTGCGCAAACGATGCTTCTGCACTGTCCGCATCCTTTGCGAGTAGGTGGAGCTGCCCCATCAGAATATGGGCAAACAGATTCTCCGGATGGATATTCAGGACTGATTGTAAAAATCTTTCGGCATCATCCTGCTTGCCGGCGCGCACATAGGTCCTTACCAGCGAAACAATCGGCTGCACGGCCAAGGGCGATGCCTCATGGGCTCGCTTGAACGCCTCAATGCTCTGGTCATATCGCTGCTGCCCTTGATACACGACTCCCAAAATTTGATCTGATAACGCCTTACTATCAAGATCACGCAACCGCTCTGCAATCTGTTGTGCCGTCGCCCAATCTCTCTGGGATAGCTTGACCTGTGCCATCATCTGCAGGGCTGCAATAGAGTCCGGCACACGATCGATAAACTTCTGCAACTCCTCCCCGGCCTGGTCAGTCCCACCGCCTTTAATCAAAAGACGCACATATTCCAACACAATTTTCTGGTTGACTGGGTCGATCTGTATCGCTCTCTTGTAGTTCTCTTTTGCCAGTTGAGGGGATTTATTGCTCAAATGCGCTTTTGCAAGAAGTGCCAGGGCATTGACTGATCCAGAATCATTTTTAAGAACAGTACGCAGGGTAGCGATGGCATCTTCAATTTTTCTATCCATGAGTTGCATGGTTGCTTTGATGAGCAACGCACTGCTATTTTTTGGCTCCAGTGCAAGTACTTCCTCTATCAGCAACAGAGCCTCACTTTTATCCCCTGCACTTAATGCAAGTGCTGCCAAGCGTGATTTTGCCGCTATTCCATTTGCGCCTTCAGCATCTTTGGCGACAACTTTATTTAGAACTTCTTTGGCTTTCTCTTGCTGCTTCTGAGATATGTATATCTCAGCCAATGCAAATTGAAATTTATACTCATCCGGATTCTCTGAAATGTATTTGTCGAGCTCTGTAACCGCTTTATCTAACCCGTAGTTGGCAAGTAAGAACTTCACCAGGCTCAACTTTTTATCTAAGTCAGCTGGGAAATCGACTACTATCTGCCTCAAAACAGCTTCGGCCTTATCGATCTGTTTATTCGAAACATAGAACTGGGCAAATGCACGCCGGAATGCAATATTCTCAGGGTAGAGTTCAATCAGGCGCTTGAATACATCCGCGGCTTTATCACCCGCATCGAGGCTGCTCAACGCTTTAATCTTGATCAGCTGCAGAGCAACATTGCGCTCATGTGAGGCTATACCTTTATCCAGGTAGGTTATGGCGGCTTCAGCATCTCCCGCTAAGAGTCGCTCGGTAGCGCGTACGATCAATGCATCGACATGGCCAGGTTCAAGGCTAAGTGCTCTGTCTGCTTCTCTTGTTGCCCCGTCTGTATCACCGAGTTTAAACAGTACCGCTGCTCTAAAGGCTCTTACATCCGGATTATCGGGTGCAAGTTTAAGCGTTTCATCACTCTCTTCCAGCGCTTTGTCCAGGAGTTTTGCAGCGAGCCTGATCTTTCCACGCTTGATTCTGGCATCAATGTGATTGGGATCAAGGCTGACCACATTGTTCAACAGCTTATATGACTGTTTCCATTGCCCCTGTTTCTCAGCAGCCTTAGACCAACCATACCAGGCAGGCACGAGATCTTTCTTGATTTGGAGTGCATTTCTAAACTCAAGAATTGCACTTTTGTATTCACCTTTTTCAAGAAGTGCCTGGCCACTCTTAAGATACTCGGCGGCTTTCTCGTCAGGGGAGCTGCAGCCTGAAAGAAGGAGCAGCAGAGAAACAGTAATCAAAAGGATCTTTATATTATGAAATGACATATCTATTAGCTTTCCAATTTTGTCCTTGCTAGATAACTCAACTATCAATGTAATAATTCAAGTTTCGGAGTTCAACAGATGTAAAAATCTCAGATAGACCGTTCCTTCTCCCCTCACCCCAACCCTCTCCCTGAGGGAGAGGGGGATAAATTAACTCCAGTACTTAATTTATAACAACAGCTGTCATTGGGGTCCAAAAAACCTGCCGCTACCAGTACCCAACCACACAATATTAGTGCGGCTACAGTCTACTAATCCGGTATATATCCCGGTAGAGATGGGTAGACAGTTCGAATAAACTCAAGCAACTTCCCTTCAGATACCGCCACATCACTCCCAGGGGGAATGAATGTTGTAAATCTTACCAATGCCCCATCCGTCCTGTTCATGGTGATAGAGTCCCACAGCAGGTACCACTTCATCCAATACTCGTTCGCAATCTTCCTGCCACGCTGCTGGAACCAGTAGTATACCAGTTGCTTTACATCATTTTTTTGAATTATCAGCCGGTTAACAGAAATACTTTCCCCATCGCCAACAGGGATGCTCATCTCATCAAGCCCCGATATCTGCCAACCGCCACCGGGAATACATACCCTGGGAGAGTGAGGAGAAACCCCCTTTCTCTGAGAAGCATAGTAGGCCAGGTAGAGATTAATGGGAATCTCTCTCTCTTTTCGGAAGTCGGCGAGAAGGTAATCATCCACCTGGAGTTTCTGCTCTACATTCGGTTTCAATTCACTCGTAACGCCAGACCAGCCCTTTTGTTCCAGGGGAAAGGAAGAAAATTCCTGACGGCCGGGTTTAAGCTCATCCCTTTCTGCAACAAAATTGACCGTGAGGGCGGAAGTCAACATCAGCACAACTATAACGGCGAGCGGCTTATTACCACCAGCCCTGCTACCGGCTTCATAGTTGCCCTTTTCAACAATTTCGATTCCAAATACATCCGCAAATTGCGGCTTGTCCTGGCGCATCTTTGTCAACAACCAAATCTCTCCCACGAGAACGGCTGAACAGGCCATGAATACTATCCATCCCTCAAAATCGTGAATGAAGCCTTCAGCCATCCCGACTCCCCAGCCATTAACAAGGAGACCAATCACGCCTATCCTGAAACTATTCATTAGGATGGTGATGGGTATTGTCGATAGAAAAACCGTCGCACGCTGCCAGAATGGCGCCTTATAGATGTAGGCTGCAATAAACCCGAGACTCATCAGAGGGAACAGGTATCTGAGACCACTGCACGCCTCCACCACCTGCAGTTTATAGACACCCAGATCGATCACATTGCCTTCGAGGTAGACTGGAATATCAAATGCCCTGACAACAAAGACCCCAAGTTCCGATGAGATCAGCTGCAACCTCCAGGAGAGTGCTGAATCGATAAAATAGGGTAAGGGTATTGCGAAAAGAAGGATCAGTAGAGGTACAAGTATAATTTTTAGTACTCGCCAGCCATACATGGCCACGATCAAACCAGCGATGACGAGCAAAAGTGAATAATGGATCAGTATATAGATAGCACTTAATTCACCAAGCACCAGTAGCGCAATACCGAATAAAACCAGTCCAATCCCAGACCATGCCGGTTGAAAGTCGCACTCAATCACCTGATAGCGTTTTTGCCATGCAAAGTAGCCGGCAACAAAGGGAATCATAAAACCGTGACTGTACTCCTCTTGCGAGGTCCACCTGAAGATCAGGTTCTCTACCCCCCCCCAGTAGGCAGCAATCAATGAAAGCAGGGCTAAGGTAACTAGAATAGTAGTGGAATTGGTGATATTCCAATGTTTCATTTTGAACCTTTATCCATAAAAATACTTATAACCTCAAGTTCCAGAGCTTATTCGCTCCCTCTCCCCACCGGGAGAGGGTTGGGGTGAGGGGGATCAATAGGTAACTTAATTCACCCTCATCCTAACCTTCTCCCTCGTAGGGAGAAGGGACTGGAGCTTTTACAACACCCACAGTAAGGAGAAAGAACAGGTGCTTTCACATCCTCCCATGAGGGTAGTAAACGTAGTCTCTTCACCTACATAGCGCTCAAAACAATCAACCGTTTGTTAAAAGGTGTGAAGCACAATTGAACGAGAAAATAGTGTTTACTCTATTTGATAGCGATCTGATTATCATTCTTTTCTCATTTATCATGAGATTTTTCTTGAGCATATATAAAAGCCCAATAGCCGCACTATCAATATAACTTACTCTGCTGAAATCAAGGATTACATCTTTGCGTGATGAGGCAGAGTCACGAAAGCAGCCCCTTAATGGCTCCAGTGTGCTGGATAACAGAGCCCCATTCAAGAAGATAGTTATCGACTCCCTGCTCTCTGTTAACTCAGTAACAGTAGGCTCACTATTACAGATCCCCCTCTTCCAGCGCCACGACAGAACAGAATACGGCAGCACCTTTGTTATGATCAGCTTTGTCAGCAATAGACCATCAAACAGATAACGTCGCCACAGTGCAGGCTCTTCCTTTATTCGCCATAACCACTCCAGGCCAGATTTCTGAATCAACACTGGTGCCCGCTTAACAGTGCCTGCAACAAAATTCACCACCGCTCCTAAATGACTTATGACAGGAGACTGGAGTTTATCCTTGTTGAGTTGAATCCAGGCTTGCCCCTTCCTTGCCCCGAGAGAGACGACGGTAAAATCGGGGCTGGCTTGGTTGATGGTATCAATAACTGCATCACTGCTCATATCTTCAACAGAACCAAAGCCCGGGTAGTAATGCCCGGCACACTCAAGCCCTTTCTTTTCCTTACCCATTATTTCACAGGCAGTCTCGGCAACACCCTTTTCACCCCCAAAAAAGAACACCCTTATCGGGACATCATCACTTGTAGTATCAGACCATAACCTCTCAATCAGGCCTGATCCCGGCACTCTTTGTGTAACGGGCAATCCAAGGAGCTTGGCAATCCATACAATCGGCATACCGTCAGCCAGAACAAGGTCACTATTGATTACAGAGTCTCGAAAACCATGTTCAGATTGGCTGGCAACCAAAAAGTTTACATTTGGGGTAGATATGAAACGTGGATGACGATCCCTGACAGATCGTCGTACACTAGCTACCGCATCATCAATGGTTACCGCATCGAACGGAAGCCCCAGTATGCACCATACATTTCTATCAAAGTCATCCATTCGAAATAGTCTGATCTATGTACTGTTACAGTTGCTCTGACTGCAGGGGAATCTAGTTATAACCGTAATAGTAGTCTGAATTACGTTCTTCAGCTTTATTCAGCACGGTGCCAAGTAAATTGGTAGCACCCAACAGATTCATAGACCTACGTACCTCATCCTCTGTATTCACTCCGTTCTCAACAACGAAGAGCGCAGCATCTGCATGAGGCATAAATACCATGGCATCATCCACTGCCAGAACAGGAGGTAGGTCATAGATCACAATTCTTGCCTTATAGCGCGTCTTAAGCTCATGACTTAAATCACGCATCCTTGGTGTCGATATCAGTTCTGATGACTCGGGATGTGTCCCACGTCCCGGCAGAACGACGAGCCGCTCCATGCCGGGATTGACCAGCACAGACTCCAGCTCAACCTTTCCGGTAAGATAATCCTGAAGGCCGTGCTCCGGCTTAAATCCAAAATACCTGTGAATGGTTGGGCGGCGCATATCAAGATCTACAAGCATTACCGTCTGATTCACTTCTGTAGAAATACTGACAGCCAGGTTTGCTGCAACAAATGATTTGCCTGCTCCCTGGGTTGCTGCAGTGACAGCAATGGAGTTCCATTGGTTTTTGCGGAGAGTCTTGAGAATTTGTGTTCTTAGCATGCGAAAGGAGGTGCTACGGGGGTCGTGCTTCAGCGCTGCAATAAGCCTGCTTTCTGCATAAACTTCAGGGGTAGCCTTGATGACTTTTGTCTTGCTATATGAGATATATTGCGGCTGCACCTTAGCATTGCCATCAGAGGTCGTTTCATTGATAGGATCCGCCCCACCCAGAACATCTACTGTTCCGCCACGCTTACTCTTGGCCTGCTCTGCCTTAGCCTGCTGCAACGCCTTTTCTATTCGATCCATGCTGGATATCTCTTCATAAATGGTTATCGTTGGGAATCAGTAGACCAACTCTATAGGCCTGGCATATCACTGCAATCCCGACAGCCTCAGCAATTTATACCAGATCATATCCAGCGGCTTGTAGTAGAAATGCCCCAGCACCAATGCTGCTGCAATTAATAGAACAAATGCCAGCAAAATATACAATCTTATTCGCCTTCGCCTATTGACATCACCCTGGTTGATTATGTAGGGGATACTGACGAGAGGCATCTCCTTGACAATCCTCGCCAAGTGTCTTGAGCCGCGAATACTGTGGTCTGCACCCTCGGCAAGAAGAACAAGCCCGAATGCGCCTCCGACGGAGAGAAAAAAGCCCAATAGTATGATTTTTGCCCGATCCGGTCTTACCGGTTTCTCTGGCAGAACCGGTGGTTCCAGCAAAGAGAAACGCTCGGCTTTACTCTGTTCTTCCATACTTTGGGAGAGTTGCGCCTCGGTCTGCTTTGTCCTTAAACCGGCATATTTTTTCTGAAGATTTTCGTAATCCCTCCCCAGCGTTTTAAAGCCGCGCTCAACCTGAGGAGTTTTTATCACACGCTCTTCCAGCATCTCGAGTTTTTTAAGTTGTTTAATTTTTAGTGCATTCAATGAAGCTATATTAGAGTTTGATGCAGCAATTCTTGCCTCCAGCAACATGATTGTTGGGTTTGCTGCAGCTGTGTTTGATTCGGCCTCTGGTAATTCATTCCCACTCTTTGTAATTTCATCTTCAAGAATAGAAATTTCTCTTTTAACTTTTTTAATATCTGGATGCGCAGGACCGTATACAGCGGAAAGTTGAGAGTAGTTCTCCTTGAGCAACATCAGTTTCTGAGCAGGAGTCAATACTTCATTAGCCTGGACACTGGGCATCATTGATTTTTGTGAGGTCAACTCTACATCCAGATATGTTCTTTGCTCTCTCTGGGACTTTATCTCCCGGTCGATCTCACTAAGTGCCAACTGGGCTCTCTCAAGCGCCTTCATATTAAGATCAAGATGCTCAGGCAGACTATCTTTATTCTGCTCCTTATATTCTGCAATTTGATCCTCAATAGCCTCAATTTCGGCTTTGAGTTTATCCGCTTCTTTAGTAATAAATTCTGTTGTTTCGGTGGCGCGCTCTGTTCTTGCCTTTAGGTTTTCATCGAGAAACAGCGTCACCAAGGAATTAGTCACCTGTTGTGCAACGCTGGGACTTTCATGCTCAAAAGCAACAGTGAATGCGAGGGTCTGTGTACCCTTTCTTCTTCTATCCTTATTTCCTCCTACACTGACAAGTTCTATCGATATCCGGGACTCTATATCTTCAACTATTTCAGTTACCAGCGAACTCTTTCCCTTCGCTCCCATTGTTTTATATTTTTTGGCAATTTCAAGCAGGTTATCACGGGTCATTACTCTCTGCTTAATCACCTGAATACGCTCTTCCGCATAGCTTGTCACCGTAGAGCGAATAAGATCTGATGGGATCTGCTGAGATTCAACAAGAATAACCCCTTCGGAGCGGTAAACTGCAGGCAAAACAAGCGCAATGACGACTGTTACAGCCATTAGCAGTACAAATGGGATGACGAAAAGATACTTTCTTCGTTTTGCTATTAGCCAATAATCGCCAATTGTTTTGACTTCTTCTTCCATTAAATCCTCTACATTAAGGCTTGGGTTATTGCTATATGAACAGTGGCTTGTGGCTATTTACAAAAACTGATAGCACTCACAAGTGTAACTGAATATTGATATATTCTTTCCGTGCAAAGGTGCAAACAGGAGCTCACACCTGAGGGTAGTCTAATATTTTGGTGAATACTGAATCGCCGCTTGTATGGAATTTGCTACGGCCGAATCACCTACGGAACCAAGCTCACTGCGCCGGTATCGATATGATGCATTGAGCGACAGCTCTTCATTCAGCTGCCACTTTAATCCCGGCTGTATAGAATAGCTCGTATTTTCACTCGAACCATTATCGCCGGCTGTTTTACTTCTACTGGCATTTGCGGCAAAGGTGAAGCTGGTATAAGGCGTCAGTTCACGACTGTAGTTGAGATTTAGTCGATAGTTCTCTCTAACAGTACCGAGACTACTGGGACTCAAGTTAATAACAAAACCAGCGCCTACAGAGTCGTACTGCCCCTGCCGATTAACACCGGCATCAAAAAGATATCCATTCGTGCTATTACCAGTTTCTGGTGCGACATGACTCAAACCACCGGAAACATTAAAGCTCATCAGTTCTGATATTTCCTGGGTTATTCCAACGGTCAAACCGTAATAGTTGGAGTCTGCATCGACTGAATCAGGTCTATTGGCAGTCGCACTTGCCTTATAATTGATCACGCGCTGAGCATCAAGCTCATGGTTCCAGGCTGCGGTAATATTGTAATCTCTACGATCAGTGAAACTGGCTATATCGTATGAAACATCAGAAGCAGAGCCACTAACAGTTATACTATTCTTATCATCCACCTCACCAGTCCAATGGGGGCTGACACTGAAGCTTCGTTTCTCTCCTGACACATTGAGGATACCCGAATCTTCCTCCTCACTGGTTAGCGTTGCTTCCTGACGAAAACTCGCATCCAGGCCATAGGTAGTCTGCTCTTGGAAACGATCCCAACTTAATGAGAGAAAAGGATCATTTCTATCTCTCTGCCCGGCTTGGTCGTAGCGTTCGATAACCAGTCCACCATTGACACTGAGCACCTCTGTCTCATCTTCAGCTGTAGCAGTAAGAGTCGGCCTTATTTGTAATCGCGTATCGGATTGTTTATTAGTGACGGACATCTGTAAGTTATCGGTATGCATAAGATCAGCAGACAACGTTGGATCAAGTGTCCATTCGTACGCATGGACGCTTCCACTCAGCGCCATGGCAATGACAAAGAGAGGGTATGCCAGGCGACATGGGGTGAAATACCTGTTATCTAATGTTCTCATTTTTCTTATATTCATCTCTGTCTGAAACAGTTCAAAGGAGGCCCATCGCAGTCCATCACGCCTATTTTTCCGCATCAGACACTCAGATCTTCGCCGGAAATCTTCATTTATCAGGGCACAACCACCAAGTCACCGCTCTGGAGTACAATATTCGTTTCAAGGGCGCGTCCCTTCACAACATCTGAATAGTTGAATGGAATCGCCTTCTGCACACCATTTTCTCTCCGAAATACCTTGATACCCGCCTCGTCGGCAAATTTTGCCAGGCCATCAGCAAGACTCAAAGCTTGCAGTATATCTATAGGTGAAGAGACCACATACTCTCCAGGATTATTCACTTTCCCTATGAGATAGACCCTGTTTCCCGTTACTGCTGTCACCAGTACGGTAACTACCGCATCAGGAATGTAATCCTTAAGCTTTGCCGTAATAATCTGCTGGAGCTCAGCAGGGGTTCTGTCGGCAACACCCACGATCCCAACCAGAGGAAATGAGATCGAGCCATCAGGCAAAACCAGCAACTGGCGCTGCAGGTCAGTCTCTTTCCAGACGGAAATTTCCAACTGATCCCCTGGTTTCAGGCGATATCCCGTATTCTCAGCAGACAGAAGAGGTGTAGAGACACAGATCGTCCCTACGAGTAACACATTGATTATGAACCGGAAAACTGTCCGCACACCACTACTCCATGTATATAGTTTAAGGTAAGGGAGAATACTAACCAAAAAAAAGAGCGGTATAAACCCCTCTCTCATCATCTAACCCACACCACCCTGAATGGTTTGAAAGTCTGCTCATTGACACAAAGCTTAGACCCTGCGACGCTTGCTAATAGCTACAAAGCCTGCCAAAGCAGACCCAAACAGCCACAGCGCAGCTGGAAGCGGGACCTCTTTCTTCGGTTCAGGAGAAATATTTACAGTTCGACTATCACGAAAGTGATCCGTTAATAGCAGCTGACTCACTGAGGTGAGATCCTGGTCATTGGATGCCGGAGTCGCAGAGTAGCTGTGGCAACAGATGAAAGTGCCACAACTGAAATTAGAATGGCAATATATTCATGGCTACATCCTTTTGGCAAGCTAAGATCCCTCTAAACCGGTAATTCGCCCATCCCATAGTGGCAGGGGAGTTTACCGAAAAACGTGAATGGGTTCAAATAATGGTTGGGCTCCAGGTGGGATTTCAAAGTCACAAACCAGGCATCTCCTAATCACACACACATATTTTTGGGATTCATGCACATCTTGTACTCGCGTCCAATTGAGCGCCTTGCACTGTTTGCATCAACAGCCCACTTAGTTAATCGTAGAATCATCAAGATCGCATAGTGCAACACCGGTATGCGCATGTTACGATTTTCCCAGGGCAAGCCAACAATCTCCATATCTTTAGCACTCAATAAGCCGGTTAATATATTACTTTAATTTCAGTATGTTATGAAGCATAGACAAAGATCTCTACTACAGCGCAGAAGTTCCATATTCTCCACAATACAGTCACTTTCTGATGGCAGTTTAATTATTGGGCTTGTCTATGGCATGGCTCTAGTCAATTTTGGGCACCTCCCCCCCCTGTACCTAATGCTTGGTTTGGCACTTATGGCCATAACCGCCATCGTTTACGACCATTTCGGCGTCTACAGTTTCTTTGGCGGATACACTAAAAAAGCCCTGCTCATTGGCAAGGCATGGACGATATCCTTTGCCATACTTCTTACGATTGGTTTTCTGTCAAAAACATCAGAGCTTTTTTCCAGACAGTTCCTGGCCATGCTCTTTTTCCTCGGTTTTATCGGGCAACAGTTGGTCCACATCACTCTTCGCTACCTGCACTCACTGATTAAATCCAATCAAAGCAAGAGCCAGTCTATTATCATCGGAACAGATCAACTGGCCGGCTATCTCTACCAGCGAATCAATCAAAATCCCTGGCTGGGAGAACATGTTATCGGTCTTATAGAGACAGATTCCGACGCCCCGAAAAGTGAAAGAAAGGATGATGATCAACTTCCCATACTTGGCAATCTGACCCAAGTCACCGCATTGGTAGATCAGCACAATATCCGAACCGTCTACATCGCGGTCTCTCTGGATAGCTCACCACTCATCAATGACATCTACTTTTCACTTCTCGACAAGAATGTAGATGTTCACTGGGCGCCAAATATATTTGCTCTGAATCTACTCAACCACAGCGTCAAAGAGCTCTCCGGCATCCCGATCATTACACTCTCGGAGACGCCGCTGGCGGGAACCAGCCTCCTCTTCAAAACGGTTGAAGATAAATTTATCTCTCTCTTCGTGCTGTTACTCCTCTCCCCGTTAATGTTGCTGACAGCCGTTGCGATCAAACTCGACTCACGCGGGCCTGTTTTTTTCAAGCAGGAAAGAACCGGCTGGGATGGCAAGAGTTTCAAGATCTTGAAATTTCGAAGTATGCGTTCCCATAACCCAGAGGAGGGTGTAGTACAGCAGGCAACCAGGGATGATTCACGCTTCACGCGTATTGGAAAATTTATCCGCAGGACCAGTATTGATGAACTGCCACAACTGTTCAATGTACTGGATGGCAGCATGTCATTGGTAGGCCCCCGCCCCCATGCCATCAGTCATAATGAAGAGTATTCAAAACAGATCGTGGCCTATCTCACCCGCCACAGAATCAAGCCCGGTATCACCGGTCTGGCACAGGTGCGAGGGCACCGCGGAGAGACAAAAGAGCTGGATCAGATGGTAAAACGGGTGGAAAGTGATCTTGAGTACATCAACAACTGGTCTATCTGGCTTGATATCAGCATATTATTTCGTACTCTCAGCGCTCCTTTTCAGAAGAGCGCTTATTAGTATCTCAAGTTTCGGAGTTCAAATGACGTAAAAGGCCTTGGATAGGCCGTCCCCTCTCCCTGAGGGAGAGGGGGCTAACGAACTCCGAAACTTGAGTTAATACACCCTCATCCGACCTACAAGGACGTAGTAGTGTCGCGAGAGGGCAGGAGCCCGTAGCGACCTAACCTTCTCCCTCGTAGGGAGAAGGGACTGGGCCATTGCGATATCTTCCTCTGATAGAAGGGCATCGGTGATTAGTCATAGTTCGCAGCAACCCACTGCTGGTAACTACCGTCCATCACCGAGCGCCACCAGGGTTCGTTGGCAAGATACCAATCTACGGTTTTTCTGATACCCGTCTCAAAGGTCTCCTGGGGCTGGTAGCCCATTTCAGATGTGATCTTGGTTGCATCAATCGCATACCTGCGATCATGGCCCAGCCGGTCTTTCACATGGGTAATCAGGGAGGAGGAAGGCGTCACCGGGAGGGATGAACAACGTTCATCCATCAGTTCACACACCAGGCGTACTATATCGATATTGGCCCACTCGTTGTTGCCGCCGATATTGTAGGTCTCCCCTACTCTTCCCCCTTTTATGATCAGCTCGATACCCCGGTTGTGGTCATCAACATAGAGCCAGTCCCTGATCTGCAGGCCATCACCATAGATCGGGAGTGGCTTTCCATCCAGAATGTTGGCTATTATCAGCGGGATCAATTTTTCCGGGAACTGATAGGGACCGTAGTTGTTGGAGCAGTTGCTGGTGGTCACCTGCAACCCGTAGGTATGGTGATAAGATCTGACGATATGATCAGATGCCGCCTTGCTCGCTGCATAAGGTGAGTTGGGAAGGTACTGGTTAGCCTCACTGAATGGTGGTTCTGAAGGCTCCAGGGTGCCATAGACCTCATCGGTTGAGACATGATGAAAACGGTGATTGTTCCGAAAAGGCGCACTCTCATCAAGCCATACCGCCTGCGCCGCTTTGAGCAGTGAGTGGGTACCCATTATATTGGTATCCAGAAATGCATCCGGCCCATGTATGGAGCGGTCTACATGACTCTCAGCAGCAAAATGAACAACTGTATTAATCCCCTCCTTCCGCAGCAGATTCTCTACCAATGACTGATCACTGATATCACCCTGTACAAAGAGGTAATTTTTATTCTGTTCCACCTCAGCCAAACTTGCCCTGTTTCCGGCGTAGGTGAGCGCATCCAACACTACAACACGTGAACCTGGATTATTTTCCAGCCAGTAGTGAACAAAATTGGCACCAATAAAGCCGGCACCACCGGTTACCAGTATATTCTCTGGGCTGTAACTCATTTATTTTTCCATTCTCTTAAAACCCTATCTAGGCCCTGGTGCCAGTCAGGCTGCGCAAAACCAAGTATTTTGTTGATTCTTTGACTGTCGAGTACCGAATTTTTTGGCCGTACGGCTGGAGTCGGGTACTCTTCAGTGGTAATTCTATTCACATTAGGTGCTTTTTCAAGCAGGCCATGACTTACTGCCTGTTTGAAAATCTCTTCAGAAAATCCATGCCAGGAGGTAGCAGGCGAGCCTATATAGTGATAGAGGCCCCACTGCAGCGCATCTCCTCGATCAATCTTTTCCGCAAGCATCAATAGTGTTTCGGCAATATCCCCAGCGTAGGTAGGACCACCATATTGATCAGCAACAACACCCAACTCCGCCCTCTCTCCACCAAGACGTAACATCGTTCTAACAAAATTTGCACCCGTGGCTCCAAACACCCAGGCAACACGTAGCGTAATCTGCTGCACCAAGGCACTAGCAACTGCCAGCTCACCTTCAAGTTTGCTCTGGCCATAAACACCCTGGGGATTTGGCTGGTCTGATTCTGTGTAGGGGGCTTCTTTTTCTCCATCAAACACATAGTCTGTTGAGATATGGAAAAGGGGAATATCTCTTTCAGCACAAGCATTAGCAAGGTATAACGGACCATCCCGATTAACAGCGAATGCGATTGCTACCTCTTCTTCAGCCTTATCGACTGCTGTATAAGCAGCCGCATTGATCACAAGATCAGGGGAATACCTAGAAATAAAATCATTTACCGCATCCCGCTGAGTGATATCAAGTTGATCACAGTCAACAGCTATCACATCAAACCCCATTGTCCGTGCCCGAACATTCAGTTCAGAGCCAACTTGCCCATTGGAGCCGGTTATCATAATTTTCATCTAACACCCACCTTAGGGTTAAATCTCATTTTTATAGATCTTCCACAGAATTTATAAATATATAGTCACCGGACTAATCCCCTCTCCCTGAGGGAGAGGTGACCCTTCGTTGAAGTTTTTCCCGAATTTACTGACTCTACCGACCTTAACCATCTATTGATTCAAGTTGTCTGGTTAATAGTTACATGCTGGGGTACAGCGGAAGATTAGCCTCACTCTGCTCTGACAGTGTTGGGTACTGACGGTCTTTCTCCGAGAGTGAAACATCCTGCAAGGGCCACTCAATACCAATGGCAGGATCATTCCAGGCAATTCCCTGCTCCGATTCCGGGTGGTAATAGTCTGTACACTGGTAGATAAAATCGGCAACCTCGGATAGGACGACAAAACCGTGGGCAAACCCAGGCGGGATATACATCATTCGCATATCGGTATCATCCAGTGTGGCACCGTACCAATCACCAAAGTGTGGAGAGCCTCTGCGCACATCCACCGCCACATCGTATACGCTGCCCCTAGCCACACGCACCAGTTTCCCCTGGGGCTGAACCAACTGGTAGTGGAGCCCGCGCAGAACACCTCTGGTTGAACGTGAATGATTCGTCTGAACAAACGGCTCGGTAATACCTGCTTTTGAGTAGGCTCCTGTACGGAATGTTTCCAGGAAAAAACCGCGTTCATCACCAAACACCTTTGGCTCAATAATCATCACACCAGGCAACTTTGTCTCGATAAACTCCATGCTGCTTATTCCTGCCTGAGGAGGTCCAAAAGATATTGGCCGTAGCCATTTTTACTCAACGGCTGTGCCAGACCGGCCAACTGCTCAGCATTAATATACCCCATACGGTAGGCGATCTCTTCAGGGCAGGCGATTTTTAGTCCCTGGCGCTCCTCCACTACCTGGATAAAGTTAGCGGCGGAGAGGAGTGAATCATGGGTACCTGTATCCAGCCAGGCGAATCCCCGACCCATGACCTGTACATTGAGTGTTCCCCTTTCCAAATAGACTTTGTTGACATCGGTAATTTCCAACTCACCACGTGGAGAGGGCTCAATACTTTTTGCGATATCAACTACATCATTATCGTAGAAGTAGAGACCGGTAACCGCATAATTACTCTTTGGATGCGCTGGTTTCTCCTCAAGATTGACAGCCTTTCCCTTGTCATCAAAGCTTACGACACCGTAACGTTCCGGATCCTTTACATAGTATCCAAAGACCGTGGCCCCTGACTTTCTCTCTGTGGCGCTACTCAAAAGCGCATCCATCCCGTGGCCAAAAAAGATATTGTCACCCAGCACCAAACTGACAGGGTCATTACCAATAAACTCTTCACCCAACAAAAATGCCTGGGCAAGGCCATCGGGTGAGGGTTGTACAGTGTAGCTAATCACCATTCCCCACTGACTGCCATCACCGAGGAGGTTGATGAAGGCCTGTTGATCGGCAGGAGTGGTAATAATCAATACCTCACGAATTCCCGACAGCATCAGAACAGAGAGTGGATAGTAGATCATCGGCTTGTCATAAACAGGCATCAGCTGTTTACTTACCGAGTGGGTTAAAGGATGCAGTCGTGAACCCGATCCACCCGCAAGGATGATCCCCTTGTAGTTTTTTTCCATTATCTCCAACCCCTTTCTATATTCAGTCACCAAATTCAGGCGGCGTATCGCTTGTTCAGATTATCGATAAACCTGTCCAGCTCGCTCACCGGCAAATGATTAATGCCTGCAGCGCCCTTTCTGCCGCCGCCTGTAGGAAACTCACTGCAGAGCTCATCTGCACCTGTTTTATTGTTTAGCGGCGCACGGACACTCACCAGATACCCCCCCTCCCGGTTGTAGCTCAATACTGCATGGGCGGAGTCAGGGTGCCGGTTGGCAAGATCATTACCAAACACCCCACTGATCCGACGGGACCATGTTTCATCAGGAAGGATGTACACAGCAGCTACTGCTGACTTATGCTCCGGCGAAACAGCCTCAGCCTTTGCCATATCGTCAAAATAGCCGGCTTGTAAAGCAGCAAAGCTTGATTGTTTGTCTGCTATGTAATCGAGTGGACTCTGATAGGGAAGCAGCTCTTTGAATAGGATGTCCGGTGGGAAATGAAGGTCATCAATAGAGCTGCCATAGCCGTTATAGTTTATGCAGGTACCCAGTGTTCTTAGCTCTGACAGCTGGTCACTATTGATAACGAGTTGTCCGGCGGCTTGCTCGGCACTTGTAATCATATTGTCACCAAATGCTGCCACGACCGCCCAGCCACGATAGGCTCCCTCTAGAAATCGATCAACCAGGAGACTGGTGCAAACATTGGGGTCGGTATCAATCATCGTCTTTAATGCAGGATGATCAGGGATCTCACCAGGCATATGGTGATCGACATAGAAAACAGAAGCACCCTGCTGTAAAACTCGTTCCAGTTCTACAGCGTTTTTAGCCAGGGAGATATCCAGCACCGTCACTTCATCACCGGGTCGAGCTGACACTCTCTCCAGCAATTTTATGTCACGTTTTATTCCGGTAACAAGGGTGGATCCTTTGGGCTCGGCCAAGCGTAACTGAAGCAGTGCACAGATACCATCTGCATCACCGTTAAATACATCAATTGTTGTCATAGTTGCCTTGCTGTGTGGAATGAGAGGTAGGAACGAGCTTGTTCGCGAACAAGTTCGCTCCTACATAAAACAGTTGGTATTACCTCGACTACTCACTAAATGTAGCAACCGTAAATCACGATCTAATCATTGCTGTCAAGATAGCCTTTTCCCAGTAGATAGAGAAAAATCTCCTGGGCCGCCTCCATTGGGCTGTACTGGGAGGTATCTATATAAAATTCCGGATTTTCTGGAGTTTCATACGGATCACTGATACCGGTAAACTCAGGGATAATTCCCTTCCGTGCCTTGGCGTACAGTCCTTTCCTGTCACGTGCTTCACACACCTCAAGTGGTGTAGCGACATGGATCTCGATAAAGTCACCATGTTGCTCGATCATGCTCCGAACAGCCCTGCGTGTCGCCGTATAAGGTGCAATGGGGGCGCATATGGCAACCCCACGATTTTTCGTGATTTCATTGGCAACAAAACCGATACGGCGAATATTGAGATCCCTGTGAACCTTGGAAAACCCCAACTCACTGGAGAGATTCATACGGACAACATCACCATCCAGAAGCGTAACCGGCCTGCCCCCCTCTTCAATCAGCTTGGCATAGACAATTTTCGCCAGTGTAGATTTTCCCGACCCGGACAAACCGGTAAAAAACAGGGTAAAACCGAGCCTTTTACGAGGTGGGTATACCTTGCGCAACGCATCAATCACCTCGGGATAGCTTTGCCACTCAGCAACCGGCTCATCATGTAGAAGGTTTTCCCGCAAAGCCGGTTCACTGAAGCGAAGGCTTTCAACATCACTCCCATCAATTGCAGATGCTGGAAGAAAATGATCGCCGGAAGGTACATAGCGCCACTCTTCCAGGGGTACCATTTTGATCTGTAATTCATCCTGATATTTTTTAGTCAGTTCCTGAGAAGCGTAGGTGGCATAGAAATCATCACCACCTTTACCGTTGGGAGGAACGGCGTGGTCAGGCCCAACAATAAAATGAGAACAACCATAATTTTGATGTATCAAGCCGTGCCATAGGGTCTCTCTTGGTCCCGCCATACGCATTGCCAGCGGTAGCAGGGAGAGTTTGGTAAGGTGTCGGGGAAAATACTTTTTTATCGCTTGATAGCAGTGTACCCGTGCGTAGTACTGGAGATCACCCGGCTTGGTAGTACCCACTGTGGGGTGCAATAACAGGTGCGCACCCTCACGCTTGGCTGCATCCAAAGTAAATTCACGATGGATGCGATGCATCGGCTTGCTGGTCTGGAAAGCTATCACCCTGCGCCAACCACTCTTTTCAAACGAATGCCTCAGCTCTGCAGGTGTGTCCCACAGATTTTCAAAATCGTAATGACTTGGAAGCTGAATTCCCTGAATACCACCACCCACATAGTACGGATGTGCCTCATGCATCAGATAGTGCACACCCGGATGATCCTCAGATTCGGTACCATAGACTGCAGCAGCTTCAACAGACTTATCAGGTTTCCACAAATCAGTGATTGACAATACCGCCACCATGAAACCTTCCGGGTCCCTCAAGGCGAGTTTCTCACCCACAGCTACCTGCTCTGTAACAGATTCTGCGATATCAAGTACGATCGGAATAGGCCAGAGGTTGCCATCAGGGAGCCGCATATCACTTAATACGGATTCATAGGCATCCTTTCCCATAAACCCTTTCAGTGGGGAGAAACCACCATTCATCAGCAACTCAAGGTCACAAAGCTGGCGGCGGGTAAGTGTGACTGAAGGGTAGGTTTCGGACTCGGTCTTTAGCACCTCCGCCAAATCGGGTGTGACAAGCAGGTCACACAACTCTCCACCATGCGGTGCAAGGTGGTACTCCCTCTTTTCATTTGAATTATTGGGTGTCATCGGTAAGCATAAATACTATTAAAATTATTAGAAGAAGATAGCTATGGGATAGTAGGCGCTGCTCAAGAAGAATGTTTCTCTTCTTGTAGTCGTTGCCCAAGAGTCTCCAGGTATTCAATCAACTGTTCTCTCAATTCCGGGTGCTGAAGGCCGTATTCAATATTAGCTTCAAGAAAGCCGGCTTTGGACCCGCAATCGTAACGAATTCCATCAAACTTATAAGCATTGACACTCTCTTGAGCTAACAGGGCACTGATTGCATCGGTAAGCTGTATTTCGTTCCCGGCGCCTCTGCCGGTTTCATGCAACAGTCCAAAGATCTTTGGAGAGAGAATATACCGTCCGACCACACCCAGATTTGAGGGTGCAAGATCAGGCCTTGGCTTCTCCACGATACTATCTATTCGTGATAGTTTGGCATCCGGGTTATCTACCTTGACGATACCGTACTGATCCGTCTTATCCCTATCGACCGTCTCTACTGCAATAACACTCTCCCCCGCCTCATCGAACTGCTTTACCATCTGTTTCAGACAAGGATTGCTACTACCATCAATCAGATCATCCGCCAATATCACGGCAAAAGGCTCATCCCCAACCGCTTTCTCAGCACAGAGAACAGCATGTCCAAGCCCCATGGCTTCACTCTGCCGGATATAGATGCAATCAACATTAGGGGGGATGATTTCATTCACCAGCCTGAGGAGTTTATCCTTGCCCTTAAGCTCAAGCTCATGTTCCAGTTCATAAGCCTTATCGAAGTGATCAGGAATCGCTCGTTTATTGCGCCCGGTAACAAATATCAGCGTATCCACACCGGCGGCAACAGCCTCTTCCACAGCGTATTGGATGAGCGGCTTATCCACTATGGGCAACATCTCTTTCGGCGTCGCTTTGGTCGCAGGAAGAAAGCGGGTACCCAAACCACCTACAGGAAATACTGCTTTTCTGATTTTTGCTGTTGTCATCAACTCATCCTTATACTTTAGTGGCTATGCACAATAGTCCTGAAACCATGTGTAGGAGCACGTTTCTCCATCAATATGGCTTCAGGATTATTGTACATAGCCAGTTATAATTCTATTCATCATCCCGTTTCATCCAGTCCCAGGCAGTCTGGATAATACGGTCCATATCTTTGTAGGTGGGCACCCAGTCAAGTGCATCCATAGCACGGGTACTATCAGCCACCAAAGTTGCTGGATCACCCGGCCGCCGATCATCTATTTGATAGGGTATCTCACTGGCCACCACTCTTTTAGCCGAGTCCAGCACCTCCATAACGCTGAACCCACAGCCGTTACCCAGGTTGAATGCGTGAGCCCCACGGTTTTTCCCAAGAAACTCAACCGCCTTCAAATGCGCCTTGCAGAGATCTTCAACATGGATATAGTCTCTTACACAAGTACCGTCGTGGGTGGCGTAATCACTACCAAAAACCCGTAATTCGGCACCGGCAACTCTCTTGGCAGCCTTTAGAATATTGGGGATCAGATGGGTCTCAGGATCGTGCTCTTCACCAAGTTCACCTTCCGCATCAGCCCCCGCAGCATTGAAGTAACGCAGGCTGACGGAGTTTAAGGCGTAGGCATCGGCATAGTCCTTTAGCATCTGCTCTACCATCAGTTTGGTCCGCCCATAGGGGTTGATGGGGTTTTTGGGGTGCTCTTCACCAATCTGCTCTGCCACTGGACTGCCGAAAATAGCAGCACTTGAAGAGAAGATAAATTTACCTACCTCTTTCTGCCGCATCTGTTCCAGGAGGTTGAAGGTACCGATAACGTTATTCTGGTAGTAGAGAGCTGGATTCGTCATCGACTCCCCTACCAAAGAGCGTGCCGAGAAATGCATCACCGCATCAAATGAGTGGCTCTCAAAGAGGAGTGATAGATCCTCTGGAATGAGTAGGTCACCTTGTACAAAAGTGCCCCACTTAACCGCCTCACGATGACCTGTTGAGAGGTTGTCGAAAACAACCACCTCATGGTCCCGCCTGGCAAGCATTTTGACCATGTGGGAGCCGATATAACCGGCTCCACCGCAAACTAAAATTTTCATCTATTACCGGTGAATTTTTATCGTAAGTATCAGGAATTGGCGCATAGCACACCACCGATCCATCTCAACCAGCCATTGTATAGAAATTAGCGCTACAGGGCATCAACCAAGGGGGATCTACACCATGTAGGATATATCCTACAGAGATCTCACGAGTGGATAAATGAGGGTGGATGCATAAAACCATAATCCTCTGTATGATTCCCGACTGTTTTATTTTGTGCCAACCAACAGGAAAGGATTACCCGAAAGCCTTTTGACAGGATCACGCCAAATGCACCACCAAAGAGTCCAGCCCATACACTACCTTCTGCTGTCACTCTGTTGGGCGGCCACTATTTCCTACCTCTCCCACCAGCCTGGAAGCGGGCCGGATGAGATAACCCCCTGGCTCCCGGGTGAGATCAAAAATCTCCTCCATCTACCTATATTTGGCCTCTTCGCACTCCTGCTCTGGCTTGGAATAAAACACCACTTCCAGAATATGGCGTGGGCATTTATCGCTGTGCTGAGCCTGACAGCAGCCTTTGGCACCCTTGACGAATGGCACCAGTCGTTCATTCCCGGCCGTACCGCCTCGATAGAGGATATCGCCTCCGATTTAATCGGCGGCATAATTGCCCTTTCTGTTGCCTTATACTGGCAAAAACATAAACCACAAAAAACCCGCACGAACCATGGATAACCTACAGATAGTACTTCTCGCCCTGGTTCAGGGGCTGACCGAATTTCTGCCCATATCCAGTTCCGCCCACCTGATTCTCACCCCGATGCTGTTCGGCTATGAGGATCAGGGACTGGCTTTTGATGTTGCCGTTCACCTCGGCTCACTGCTGGCAGTCACCACCTATTTCCGCCATGAGCTGTTTGCCATGATTCGGGACTTTTTCTCATCACTGAGCGCCAATGGTGAGAAGACCGAGAACTCACGCATGGCTTGGATGATCATTCTGGCTACCCTGCCGGTGATGGTTGCCGGTCTGCTACTCAAATCGATTGTGCAGAATGATCTCCGTTCCATTGCCGTGATCGCCGCAACCACCATCCTTTTTGGATTGCTACTTCTCTGGGCGGATATGAAAGGAGCCAAGAGAAGGGATGAATACTCTGTTTCCTGGCGGGATGCCCTTTTTATCGGACTGTTACAGGCTATCGCCCTGATTCCGGGCACCTCCCGCTCCGGTATCACCATGACGGCCGGGTTGATACTGGGTATGACCAGGCAGGCTGCCTCACGCTTCTCGTTTCTGCTCTCAATCCCTACTATTCTGATGTCGGGAACTCTGGTCACCTACGATCTGATCAGCGGTTCCGAGGCGGTCGCCTGGACCGAACTCACCCTCGGCGCACTGCTGTCGTTTGTCTCCGCCTATCTCTGCATCCACTACTTCCTGAAATTGATAGAGCGGATCAGTATGCTGCCGTTTGTCATCTACCGCTTGTTGCTTGGCGCAGTACTGGTTTTTATCACTTTCTGAATGTCCGTCAACTACGCAGTATGGAGAGTATCTCATCCGTCCTTGTCTGCATCAGTTCAGCATCACCCCGTGATTCCACATTCAACCTCACTACTGGCTCGGTATTGGAGCTTCGAAGATTGAACCTCCACTCTCCCATATCCAGGCTGATGCCATCCGTATAATCAATAACCTTGGCGTCTGACTGGTAGTGATCCAGTACACACTGAATGGCTCTCTTGGGATCATCCAGTCTGCTGTTAATCTCCCCTGAGGAGGGGTAGCGATTGATACGCTCTTCCACCAACTGTGACAGTGACTGCCCCTTGCTACATATCAGTTCAGCCACCAACAACCAGGGGATCATGCCACTATCGCAGTAGTTGAAGTCACGGAAGTAGTGGTGGGCACTCATCTCACCACCATAGACGGCATCTTCTTCCCGCATCCGCTCTTTGATAAAGGCGTGACCAGTCTTGCTCTGCACCGGTTCACCGCCGCCGGCAGTGACAATGTCTACCGTATTCCACGTCAGGCGGGGATCATGAATAATCGGGCTTCCCGGGTATTTTTCGAGAAATGCCTCAGCCAGCAGGCCGACAATATAGTAGCCCTCTATAAACTCACCTCGCTCATCAAAAAGAAAACAGCGGTCAAAATCACCATCCCAGGCAATGCCCATATCCGCTGAATTAGCCAGCACGGCATCGGTGGTATCCTGGCGATTCTCCGGCAGCAACGGATTGGGTATGCCATTTGGGAAAGTACCATCGGCCTCATGGAACACTTTGATGAAGGTTATCGGTATACCAACTGATTCAAAGCGCTGCTCCAGCGCATCGATCACATGGCCTGCAGCTCCGTTGCCGGCGTTCACCACCAACTTGACCGGCTTGATCTCATTCGGTTGTATATATTCCAGCAGATGGTCTACATAGGCATTGAGCAGTGACACCTCCCTACGGCCACCTCTCTGCAGTGGGTCTGCCAGTGCAAAACGATTTTCACGGGCCAAGCGCTCAATCTCATTGAGACCGGTATCCCCACTGATCGGCCGGGAGCCCTCACGAACCAGCTTCATGCCATTGTAGTCCTGAGGATTATGGCTGGCGGTCACCATAATGCCGCCATCCACACCCAAATGAGCTGTGGCAAAATAGATCTCTTCGGTGCCGCACAGACCGATATCGAGAACTTCGACACCGGAGTCCCGCAGTCCATTGCTCAGGGCCTGTTTCAAAGACTCTGTCGAGAGCCGCATATCGCCCCCCACCACCACCGATTGCGGCACAATCGAAGCAGCAAAGGCACGGCCAATCCGGTAAGCGACATCCTCATCAAGCTCCGTACCCAGTTGGCCACGGATATCGTAGGCCTTAAAGCACTCTAGTTTTTCCATCTTGGCGTCGTTCCACTGCTCAAAAAAAGGCATCATGAGCCATAACTGTACCTTTTTCCAGGTACATGGATATTTGGAGCAATACGTAACACAAATGGACTTTATAAAAATGAAACGGAATGGTAGTTGACAATCTGGCTATATTAGAATATTATTATTTTCAATTCGAGCAGATGCAGTAGTTACTGCACCTTGATTGAACCGTTTTAAGGTCAGTAGAGCACGGCCAAAGGCAGTATCGCAGTGGTGTCGTGTTCTCTTGACCACCTGAACCTCCATCCTCCTTTGGTGGTAATTCTTCAGCCCGACTTCCTCAGTCGGGCTTTTTTTTTGGCCGCGCGCCATCTCCAGCCTATAATCACCCCACACCCTTGACTGAGTTCCATCACTCTATCCGTTATGAGCAGATCACCAGAGCGTGACCAGATATACGCCGCCTCTCATAGTGAGCCAACCGGTTTCACTTTTGACGAAAGGGTTGCGGACGTATTTCCAGACATGATACAGCGCTCAGTACCTGGATATGCCACAGTGATAAGCATGACCGGGGTACTCGCGGCCGAGTATGTACAACCCCACAGCCACTGCTACGACCTGGGCTGTTCTCTGGGTGCAACGGCACTCTCTATACAGCAGGGCACTCAGACCAAGGGATGCCGCATTATTGCCGTGGACAACTCAGCCGCGATGCTTGAACAGGCGAAACAGCACATCGAACCCAGCAGGAACGAGATACCGATTGAGCTGGTCTGTGCAGATATTCAAGATGTTGAGATCAGTGATGCCTCTCTGGTTACGCTTAACTTCACTCTCCAGTTCATTCCTGTCGAACAGCGCTTGTCACTGCTGCAGAAGATCTATCACGGACTCCGGCCCCAAGGCATTTTGATCCTGTCAGAGAAGATCACTTTTGATGATCCCGAGGAGGAGCGGCTGCAGATGGAGATGCACCACGCCTTTAAACGTGCCAACGGTTACAACGACCTGGAGATCAGCCGCAAACGCAGTGCACTGGAAAATGTACTGATTCCGGAGACGCTCGCAGCTCACAAACAGCGATTGGATGCAGCCGGCTTCAGCCGGGCCGACCTCTGGTTCCAGTGTTTCAACTTTGTCTCGCTGGTAGCGCGCAAGTGATCGACTACGGCCCGCTATACAAACAGATGAGAGGTTCAGCTTTGGAGTCCTGGGCTGAGCAGCTACCGAAACAGTTAGAGACTGTTTTCAGCGAAGATAGGCATGGTGATTTTGCCCGCTGGCTCAATGCAATAGAGCAGCTTCCAACCTGGTCACCAGATAAAGTCGAGCTCAATCAGGCTAGGGTGGCTGTAAAGAGTGACAGTACAATAAGCGGGGAGCAGTTGGCTCATACAAAAGAGCTGATCAAGGCGCTTCACCCCTGGCGTAAAGGTCCCTATCGGCTCCATGACATCGACATTGATACCGAATGGCGGTCTGACTGGAAATGGGATCGTCTTGTACCCCACATTACCCCCCTGGAAGGTCGCACGGTGTTGGATGTCGGTTGTGGTAACGGCTACCACTGCTGGCGCATGGCGGGGACTGGTGCCGAGCTGGTTATCGGTATCGACCCGACACAGCTGTTTCTTGCCCAGTTCCTTGCCGTCCGCCACTTTATTGGGGAAGACTATCCGGTTCACCTGCTTCCCCTGACCCTGGAGCAGGTGCCGACTAACCTGCGAGCATTCGATACGGTCTTCTCCATGGGTGTTCTCTATCACCGCCGTTCCCCCATCGACCACCTCTATGAACTCAAGAGCTGCCTGCGTCAGGGAGGTGAACTGGTATTGGAGACCCTGGTGATTGAAGGTGGTGAGGGCCAGATACTGGTGCCCGACGGCCGCTACGCCAAGATGCGCAATGTCTGGTTTATCCCATCTCCTGAAACGCTCTGCGGCTGGCTGCGTCGTTGTGGCTTCAATGAGGTACGGCTGATTGATGTCACCACCACATCGGTAGAGGAGCAGAGGAAGACAGAGTGGATGCAGTTTGAGTCCCTCTCTGACTATCTCGACCCCGCCAATCCACAACTGACCATCGAAGGTCATCCCGCCCCGCGACGGGCTATTGTGGTGGCTAATTCCGGCTAATCACCTATCAGCAGCTATAATTCACATAACTCAAGTTTCAGAGTTCAAATGACGTAAAAGGCTTGGATAGACCGTCCCTTCTCCCTGAGGGAGAGGGGGCTAATGAACTCCGAAACTCGAGTTCATAAGTCGCCGGCCAAATTGTGGCCTCGTATTTTTGTATCCAATTTTTCGGAAAAAAACATGAGTATAGAGTTGTGGCTCGCCTTCTTCCTCGCATCGATATTGATCTCTATCTCACCGGGTGCCGGGGCGGTCAATACCATGAGTAATGGCGTACGTTACGGTGTAGTTGACACTCTGCCGGCAATTTTCGGTCTACAGCTGGGCTATGGTATCCAGATCGTTATCGTCGGTATCGGCTTGGGGGCGCTGCTTGCTTCGTCCAATATCGCCTTCAATATCATCAAATGGCTGGGGATTACCTATCTGGTCTGGCTCGGTATCAGTAAGTGGCGGCAGCGCCCATTACGGATTGAAGCGAGCGCTGAAAAACCGGAGAGCGGTAGCCGCCGTTTCTGGCAAGCCGCTTTCGTCAACCTGACAAACCCCAAAGCCACCATTTTTCTGGTCGCCCTTTTCCCCCAGTTCATGGATCTGCAGGCACCACAAACACTACAGTTCACCATCATGGGGAGCACCCTGCTACTGGTAGACATCGCCGTGATGATTGGCTATGCCACCCTCGCCTTCCGCCTCTCCCGCTGGATGCGTAGTGAACACCACCAACGCTGGCAGAATAGAATATTCGGCGGCATGTTTATGGGTGCTGCCGCCCTAATGGCAAGCTACCATCGTAACTAGGAGCCTGTCCGAGAATAGGACACCTACTGCGGAAATCCCATTTTGGCCCTTTTTTCTGCTCATTTTCGTTGAATAAGAGTAACTATTCGTCTCAAATGACCAAAAAAAATGGCTCAAAATGGAATTCCCTCGCTACGATGCCTATTCTCGGACAAGCTCCTAGCCCCTCTCTCCAGAAAAAACATCTGCAAATGAAGGCTGAACTATACTCTATATCGTTAAAGGCCCTAGTTAGGGTGTGCAATAGTTGCCTTGGGATGCTATCATCCGCGCCCCTCTTGAACCATAGCTATTTGATTTAAGGACTGATTTTCCTCCTTTCACCTCCATAGGTACCCCCGATGTCAAGCGATACCCCCGAGCTGCCGAGCTTCTTCGATCTGGCACTCTCCAAGCCTGTGCTCAAAGCACTCAATGAGGTCGGCTACGAAACCCCCTCACCGATTCAGGCGGCGATGATTCCCCATGTCATGTCGGGAGCTGATGTTATCGGTCAGGCACAGACCGGCACCGGCAAGACCGCTGCCTTTGCTCTCCCTCTCCTCTCGCGCATCGACCTGAAAAAGAAAAAGCCGCAAGTACTGGTGCTGGCACCTACACGAGAGCTGGCTATCCAGGTGGCCGAGGCATTTCAGACCTACGCCTCCCACATGAAGGGTTTCCATGTTCTACCGGTCTATGGTGGACAGGACTACAGAGGGCAGCTACAGCAGCTGAAGCGCGGTGTGCATGTAGTGGTCGGTACCCCGGGGCGGGTGATGGATCACATGCGTCGCGGCACACTGATGCTGGACGAGCTCGATTGCCTGGTGCTGGATGAGGCTGATGAGATGCTGCGCATGGGTTTCATCGATGATGTGGAGTGGGTACTGGAGCAGACACCTGATGAGCGTCAGGTCGCCCTCTTCTCCGCCACCATGCCGTCAGTCATCCGCCGTATTGCCCAGAAGCACCTGACCAATCCGCAAGAGGTCACCATCAAGATGGCCACCACTACCGCCGACACCATACGTCAGCGGGTGTGGATGGTGAGCGGCGTGCATAAGCTGGATGCCCTAACACGCATTCTTGAGGCAGAGACCTTCGATGGTATGATCATCTTTGTCCGTACCAAGATTGCCACCGCCGATCTGGCAGAGAAACTGAAGGCACGTGGCTATGAAGCCGCAGCCCTTAACGGCGATATCGCCCAAAATCAGCGCGAACGCACCATTGATCGGCTAAAAAAGGGCAAGCTGGATATCCTGGTTGCCACCGATGTAGCGGCTCGCGGACTCGACGTTCAACGTATCAGCCACGTCATCAACTACGATATCCCCCTCGATACTGAGGCTTATGTTCACCGCATCGGCCGTACTGGCCGCGCCGGCAGAAAGGGCGAGGCGATTCTCTTCGCCTCCCCCCGGGAAAAACGGCTGCTGCACAATATCGAACGCGCCACCAGGCAAAAGATCACTCCTCTGGAACTCCCTTCCACCGAGGTAATCAACGACAAGCGCGTGGCCGGCTTCAAACAACGCATTACCGACACCTTGGCCACAGAAGAGCTGGGGTTCTATCACCAGATGCTTGAGCAGTACCAGCTGGAACACAATATCCCTGCGCTGGATATCGCCGCCGCCCTGGCGATGCTTCTGCAGGGTGATACCCCGATGTTGCTCACCAATAAACCGGTCAGAGAGCCGAAAAAGACCCCCAGGACAAGGGATGAAAAACCTCGCAGAGAGAAACCCGCCGGCAAGAGACCACAACGAAAACCCAATGAAGTTGAAGAAGGAATGGAGCGTTTTCGTATCGAAGTGGGCCATGAGCACGAGGTTCAGCCCGGTAATATCGTCGGCGCCATCGCCAATGAAGCGGGGCTGGATAGCCAGTATATCGGCCATATCAACATACAGGACAGCTACAGCATCATTGATCTGCCGGAAGGAATGCCAAAGGATGTATTTCGTGACCTGAAAAAAGTCTGGGTATCCGGCCGTCAGCTCAATATTTCACGACTGGCCGATGAGAACTCGCCACCAAAAGGGAAGAAAGGTGGGAAGACGAAACTCAAGGGAAAGAAACCGGACACCCGAAAAAAACAGCCTTCCAAGGATTAAGAGATGAAGTTCAGCCAACTGCAGGTGGGCCAGAGATTCCGCCTCAACGGCCTGATCTATAGCAAATCCGGTCCTCTGCAAGCGATACCGGAGGGTAGTGGCAACCATAAGATGATCATGCGCTCTGCTGCTGTGGAGCTGCTGGAAGCAGAGGGTGCAGCATCCAAAGCCACAAAAACAGCCACGCTGGACCCGGTGGCGTTACGTCAGGCAATTGACCGTTATCATCAGCAGTGCCTGGTGATAGTGGAGAGCACTGAGCCTCCGCTATCTGACGAGGTCAAAGCGAGGCTGACTTCCGCCTACCAGGAGCTGACTGCTCAACTCAGTTGATGAGTGGGCTTTGAAACTCACTCATTATTCTTAGTGGCTATGCACAATAGTCCTGAAGCACAACCTCCATAGAAAAAAGTGCATCTGTAGGAGTGAATTTACTCGCGATCAGGCTCCGGGGCATATTCTTCGCGAACAAGTTCGCTCCTACACCCGGTTCCCGGATTATTGTGCACAGCCATTTTATTCTTTTCGCTTACATAGAATTCCGGCCACTCCCTTTTTACTATAGGGCCATCATCGGCCATAGCGTGACAGGTGTTAATAACCTTCGGTCGTGACCGATCCTCCTGGTTCCTGTCCCGCTTCTCCTGCTCCCAGTGCATAGTTTGGTATGCCGTTGTAGCCAAGGGCCCAAGCAGTTCCACAAGATGAGTACAGCCCAGGGTTCTGCCTACCCGTGCACGCACCTCCCGCATCCAGCCATTAGTAATGCGTAGACCGATCAGCCGCCGCATCCCTTCAGCTACCTCTCCACAGACCGTGAATGGGGTGAAGTCAGTAACAGCCACCATGTCATGGATCACAAAGTCGAGATCAAGGGTCACCCGCAGACTCATATCATGAATCGCCTCACCGGCTTCTATCCGTCCGCCACGGTCCTCATTGGGAAAACCGTAGGTCTTATCATCGACCATCCGGGCTTCAATATCCCAAAGACCATCACTACGTCGAAAACCATCACATTGGATACGGCGTGAATGGAGGTGTTCTCTTTCTACTGGTTTGGGTAGGGGCACTACTATTATCTTCCGTTAACGTTAAGGTAAGATGAACGATAGAGGGATATTGTTACAATTTCAATCCCGACACCTCGGGAGTATTTATACCTAAAATGGCTTCACACAATAATCAGGGAACCTGATTGTAGGAGCGAACTTGTTCGCGAAGAACATGCCCCGGAGCCTGATCGCGAATAAATTCGCTCCTACAAGTACAACTTTTTCTACCTGGACAGCTTTCAGGATTATTGAACATGATCAGGATGCCTGATTATTTTTCATATAATTATAATTCAATAGGTCAAGGAACACGCCTCTTCGGACAATACGATGGCATAATTAATTCAGGAGATAGCCATAAACTCCTTTTAGCTCCTAACAGGTATAACTCTTCATCGTGAGCAAACAGATTATCAGTAATGCATTGAGGAACATCTTTCTCTGCTGTCTCCTCTCATCTCCACTCGCTCTACAGGCCCTGGAGATAGGTACCCCCGTCACCCTTTCCGACCAGGTGGCAAGCAATGATGAGTACATGAAACTACAACTTCGGGGAGCGTTGACACTGAAAGGGGATGCTTCCCTTGCTGAACTCTCTGACCTCGCTTGGGACGAGGATGAACAGATACTTTACGGCATAACAGACCGTGGCCGGCTATTGCATCTGCAACCACGGATCGAAGAGGGCATATTACTGGGAATGGAACTACTCACCCACTATCCCCTGCTGGAGAAGGGTGGGAAAGCAACCTCAGGAAGCAGGCAGGATGCAGAGGGGCTGACCCTGGAGAACAGCTATAACGGCATTCGTGGTGATAGCCAGTTATTGGTCTCATTCGAGCGCAACCACCGCATCATCCGCCACATGCCCGATGGGCGCCATAAAGGTCAAATCGATATTCCGCCCGGCCTAAAAAAACCGGCTTTTCGACCTACAGGGAACAAAGGAATGGAAGCCCTGACTCTCCACTCAAAACTTGGAATTATCACCGGCACAGAAAAACCTCAAACCCCAGGAACAAGTTACCTATTCAGCTCAGAAGGAAAACAGTGGAGCTACTCCACAAATGATGAGCACAACGCACTGGTCTCACTGGAAACCCTGCCCGATGGAGGGCTATTGGTACTACAACGCTCCTATAGGGGGCTGCTCTCGCCATTGGTTGTCACACTCTCCAGGATTCGTTTGAAGGAACTTGAGCAGCATCAGAGACTTTCGCTAGAGACCGTTGCACAATTTGATACCACCAAAGGCTGGCGGACACAAAATTTTGAGGGGTTAACACGTCACCAGGGAAACCGCTTTTTTATGGTAAGTGATGACAACAATATGCCTTGGGCCAGCACACAAATGATCTATTTTGAACTACACAGATAACTGACTATTATCGTAGTAGAGATGCAATGCCATAGAGAAGCCTATCCTCTGATGCCTATCAACAACTCGGTGTACAATACGCTATGAAACCCGTAACAGCCGGCTGGAAGTACGAAAAGCTGATTATCAATGCCGCCCTAACCGGCATGATTCCGCAAAAGAAGGACACCCCTGAAGTGCCAATTACGGCACAAGAGATTATTGAAGATGCCAAGCGCTGCCATAAAGCAGGGGCAAGCATTGTACATATACATGCCAGGGATGCAGATGGCATACCCACCTGGCGGCCCGAACCCTATGCAGAGATCATAGGTGGAATAAGGGAGAAGTGTCCGGATCTCATCATCTGCGCAAGTACAAGTGGTAGAAATTTTCAGGAGCTGGAGAAGCGCTCTGCCGTTCTCTTTCTCGAAGGCGACTTGAAACCAGACCTTGCGTCCCTCACCCTAGGGTCGTTCAACTTTCCAAAGCAGGCATCGATAAACCCGCCTGATATCATAAAGTCTCTCGCCACCCTGATGAAAGAGAGGGGTATAAAACCGGAGCTTGAGGTATTTGACCTGGGAATGCTCGATTATGCCCACCACCTGATTGAAAAGAAATTCATTGAAGAACCCACCCACATCAATCTGTTTCTAGGCTCTCTCGGATCTATGAGTGCTACACCAAACAACCTATCCATACTGCTAAACTCACTTCCCAAAGAGAGTGTCTGGAGTGCAACGGGCATCGGTCGCTTTCAGATGCTTGTCAACAATATGGCGATTGCAATAGGCGGCCATGTCCGTGTGGGGCTTGAGGATAATATCTGGTACGACTATGAACGCACCGTACTAGCAACCAATGAAATGCTGGTAAAACGGGCGGCTGCGACAGCTCTGGCGATGGGCAGGGAGATTGCGACACCCGCTGAGGCAAGAAAGAGGCTCGGCCTACTGGCGAGATATCCAACCAAGGGTTGGAGCTACACCGCATCAATCAATTAAACAGTTATCCAGCAAGCTAGCTAGATGTTCAATCTGACCGGCATCAAACAGATTGTGATGAAAACCATTCACTTCATTTACCAAAAGACCTTCTTTTGCTAAATGCTCCATTTTTTCTCTGCTTCTCAACTGCCACTCTTTTGAGAGGAAGAGAGTAATTACACCTGGGTAATCTTTGATTTCATATTGAGCATTTGCTGACTGGTACGCCTTGATCAGCTGTTTATGCTGTTTAACCAGCTCCAAAACTTCTTGTGGCCCCGGTGTGGAAGACTCTTCCCTACAATTGGCCAAGCCACGTTTTTTGAATTGCCTATACCTCCTACTCAACTTGTAGCGCAGATAGCCAATCCCCAGATTGAGTATGTTATTCAGCCGGCGACGATATCGAAAATACCAAGTTCCAAGATCATACTCCCAGACCCCATCAATAAGAGCCAACAGCTCAACCAACTCTCCCTGATCAATCAGTTGCTGGGCAATCTCATAGGCAACCTTTGCATCACCACAATACCCACAGAATTTGTAAGGACCCAATGGCTGTACCAGTTTAATTTCTTCCAGAAACTGCCCTGCAACCCACGCCACATCAAGGTCTGCCAAACCCATTTCAGGAAGAGTGATACCAAAAATATTGAGGCCATAAACAGGTTGTTCCGCACTTAGATAAGGCACCAATTTGCCTGCATTATTTGTCGAACCGATATAGAACAGTGGGGGGCGTGTGCCATGTGGCTGGATAGGCAACAGTGAGCGCCAGGATGCTTCATATCCACCACTACGCAACATTTCAGCAAACTGTTTTATCGTGGGCGCCTGAAATAGTGCCGTTGCAGGTACACCCCCGCCAAAAGCTTGCTCAATCTCCCCAATGAGATTCATAGCAAGCAGAGAGTGGCCTCCAAGCTCAAAGAAATCTTCATCGACACCCACTGGATGTATATTTAGAACCTTCTCCCAGAGATAAAGCAGTTGATTTTCTAGCTGATCCTCTGGCGAGGAGATATTTCTACTGTCATCAGAAAGCTGATAATCAGGTTCAGGCAGTGCGTTACGGTCTACCTTTCCATTTGGCGTGAGGGGAAAGTGATCAACAATAACAACCGTTGACGGAATCATATATTTGGGTAAGCTGCTCCCCATAAAACTTTTTAGTTTTCCGACATCAAATTGATGGTTGTCGCTTATTGGCAGAACGTAGGCTACGAGTGCCTGTTCACCAGAACTATTCGCCTTTGTAGTGACGATACACTGCTGTACTTCTCCACACCTATTTGTAACCGATTCAATCTCTCCAAGCTCAATTCTGTACCCTCTGATTTTCACTTGAAAGTCGGTCCGTCCACGGTGTTCAATTTCTCCATTTCCGTGTGCCCGCACACGGTCTCCCGTCCGATACATCCGACCACCGGGGATTACCGAGAATGGATTAGGGATAAAACGCTCAGCTGTAAGCTTGGGCTTACCAAGATACCCTTGCGCCACACCATCACCTGCAATATACAACTCCCCCTCCACTCCTACCGGTACAGGCTGCATTGAGCTGTTAAGAATATACATTTGGGTACCATCGATTGGATGTCCGATGGTAACCGGGGCAGTATCACGGGTAATTCTTTTTACTGAGGACCATATGGTTGTTTCAGTTGGACCATACATGTTCCATAAGGCATCACAACGGGTGAGTATCTCTTGTGCCAAGTCATCCTGCAGAGTCTCTCCGCCACAGAGAACGCGAAGTTTGTGGGTATATTGCCAGCCACCGGCAATCAACATACGGAACGTGGCTGGTGTTGCCTGCAGGACAGTGATACCAGCTTCCTCAATTATACTACTCAGCGCCCTACCGTTAATGGCCGTTTCATGGGGTACTATCCTAATTGTTGCTCCCACAACCAGGGGTAAAAAGAGTTCCAATGCTGAAGTATCGAAAGAGATTGTTGTTACCGCGAGCAGTCTATCCTCAGCGATAAGACCGGGTTTACTCGCCATTGCCAGTAGAAAAGTCCCAAGGCCATGATTTGTTACCTGAACACCTTTTGGTCTGCCGGTTGATCCTGATGTAAAAATCACATAAGCAAGATCACCATATATTTCATATACGTCATGGTCATCTCCAACAGACGGTTGGAGATCTAAGCTATCAACACAGAAAACCTCCCCCTGATGGTAACTTGCAACTTTTTTGTAGAGTGTCTTCTCTGTCAGAAATACCGCTGGTTTGGCATCTTCAACAATGGCCTTGATTCGTTTTTCCGGATAATCCGGGTCAATCGGTACATAAGCCCCACCGGCACGAATAATTGCCAGTAGTGTGATAACTACCTCTGGAGAACGGTGAAGGCATACAGCAACCAATACACCTGGCATCACCCCCATCGACCTGAGCTTAGCTGCCAAAGCATTTATCCGGGAAGAGATCTCCCCATATGTCAGTATATCGCCTTCATACTCTATAGCAGGCTTCGTATAGTGCTGTGCAACCTGCCGGTCAAACAGCTCCACTACATTGGGTACCTTCTCACCTCGTAGTAACGCACTTTTCTCTTCAGGAAACAGTAGCGCTTTCTCATCCCGGGTTAATAGATCCACCTCATCAATCACCCTGTCCCTATGGGCAAGGAACTGTTCCAACAGGCAAAGGAAATGGTCAGCTGAACGCTGTCGGCCCATCTCATCCGGCCACACACCAAGATTAAAATCAAAATTTATAATGAACTCTTCGCGACTTGGTATATGCGTAATATCGACGGTAAGACTGTCACGTCTCGACCAGTCATAGAAATTATTTTCATCTATCTGAATATTTTCCAGCAGGTTGAGTGCTGAGCTGCGCTCCAATCCGGCAGGTACTCCATCAAACTGTACATCAGCTGGCAGCCTGTAATTGAGCAGCACCTCATATCTGGCATTAGGTGTCGTCACCGTATGACTGCGGTGAGGTTTGACGGATGCAATCTCTTCACGAACTTTCCCAAGCAGATCAGCAAAGGTATCCCTATCCTCAACATGGATGCGATTGGGACAGACCTCCATCAATAGACCGACCGTATCCATAAACTCTCTGGTTCTATTGAGCAGTGGCACACCAATGCAGAGATCACTGTTGGCAGTGACCCGTTTCAGGTATGCGAACAGGACGGTTGTAAAGACAAAAGAAGGGGAGATAGCTGGTTTCAGGCCCAGGATTTTTCGACTGATATCTGCAGTCAGCTTGACCTGCAGTCGCTTGGATAAAGCAGTTTTATTCTCACAGCTCCTGCCGTAAAAAGTAACCGCTTCAACAGGCTTGCTGTACCGAGCTGACCAGTAGGCCTCGCTTGCCGTTGCGGCATTGGAGATGGAATAGTCATGCCTATTTTGAAGATAGTCTGTGAATGGGCAAGATGCTTCCTCTTCACTACTGACATGACCGTTTACAGTAGCCGAATAACACCGCTCCAGCTTGTTCAACAGCAGAGCACAAGAACGCCCGTCAGTCACCAGATGATGCTGATTCATGAAAAAGATAAATCTGTTCTCACTCCGCTTGACCAAAGCAGCATCATAAAGACGTTGATCGTATGAGAAGGTTCTGCTCACCATCTCTTGGGACCAATTGACATAGGCTTCTTCCGGATCATCCACGGAGGAAAAATCATGGAACATCAAATCATGATCCAGATGGGCATTGATACGCAGTACCGGGCCGGCAGGTGCCTTCGATACCACCGCACGCATGGCATCATAACGGGTGACGAGAGAAGAGAATGCTGCCTGAAAAGCTGGAACGTCGACGGTTGCACCGATATCCAGCCGGGTCACCATGTTGGTAACCGGTACGCCTGGGTGAATCTCCCCGTCCAGCCACATCAGGGATTGGAACGGTGTCAGAGGGTAAGTTGACGACTCAACAGGATCGACTGCCTCTTCAAGCCGAGTTTTATTGGTATTCATAGCTTGCACATCACTTCCGGTTCTCTCACAGCTCGCCTTATAGTACGCTGATCAATTAAAAAATAGCACAACAATGGAGGCTCAGTATCAGTAACTATTTTCTACCCATCGGCCTGATCATCGCCTTTGCTTTTGCCTGGTTCTCTCCCGAACCCGGTGCACTGCTCAAGGAGCAGGGACTCATCCCCTGGATGGTGGTCATCATATTCCTGGTCAACGGTTACCAGACCCAACTGCATCAGTTGGCTGGGCAGTCGGGTCTTATCAAGACGCTGCTTATCGCAATCGTGATCAATCTTATCCTCGGCCCTCTTATCGGTTTCAGTGTTGCCTCTCTCATCAACCTGTCTGCAGGCGCCACCCTGGGGTTGATCCTTGTCGCATCCGTACCCACTACGCTCTCATCTGCTATCGTACTGACCAGAATCGCCGGTGGTGATGCAGTGAAAGCATTGATGCTGACAATCTTGCTCAACTTGATAGGAGTCTTTACCCTCCCCTTTACCCTGAAACTTCTGCTGGAGGGTGGTGGCATTATCGAACTCTCCCCCTGGCCCCTGCTGCAGAAGTTGATGCTGATCGTACTTCTGCCGTTTTTCATCGGCATGGTGGTAAGAGAGCTGACCAACTTCTCATCCAAAAACATACTCCTGAGTTATCTCCCCTCCCTCTGTGTACTGGGTACCGTATGGATGTCGATGTCAGCTTCTACGGAGACGTTGAAAACAATCAGCTTGCAGGAGATTGGGTTGATCGTATTGGCATCGGCAGTGATTCACACCGCACTGCTGCTGCTCGGTCGGCTGTCAAGACTACTCCACCCTTCAGAACGTACAGAGTGGCTGGCACTGCTGTTCACCGCATCCCAGAAGACCCTGCCATTGGCGATAGCGGCCCTCACCGCACTGGATCGATCTACCGGCCCTGCACTGGTGGCCTGTATCCTGTTCCATTTTGTACAGCTATTTCAAGACTCTTTGTTGGCTTCGAAGCTCAGACAAGTGTAAAAAAGCGAGACGCGGAGAACACAGAGAAACGCAGAGTTCGTAGAGTTCGCAGAGAAAAACTTTTAGTTACATGGTCGTGCACCATAATTCTAAAAATCATCCCGATAGGAATTAAGTTACATTTGTAGGAGCGAACTTGTTCGCGATGAACTCGCCTAGAAGCCAATCGCGAACAAGTTCGCTCCTACAACAGACTTCTAATTTATTGTACCGAGCCACTATAAAAACAATCAGAAAACTACTCGGTGGCGGCACCCACTCACAGTAGTGGTTTCAATTCCTCCCAGACATTCTCCAATATCCTCGGCTGACCAAAGCGGTTGGGGTGAAGGCCATCCATCTGCATCCACTCCGGCCTGTCAGCGACCCCCTGGAGGAAAAAGGGTACCAGAGGGATATCTGTCTGCCCGACAATCTCTGGGAAGACTGCCAAGAACTTGTCATTGAACGCCTTGCCATAATTGGGGGGAAGCATGATGCCAAGCAGCAGCACCCGGCTATTGCGTTTCTGACCCAACTGGACTATCTGCAACAGGTTATCCCGCATCCGGCCGAAGCTGAGCCCGCGCAGGCCGTCATTACCGCCAAGAGCAACAATCATTATCTGCGGCTGGTGCTGTGCCAGTAGCGGCGGGAGTCTGTTCAACCCCCCCACCGTGGTCTCACCTGAAATACTGGCATTGGCCACCCGGTGAGGATAACCTTCCTCCTGCAGTCTCTGTTGCAGCAAGTTGACCCAGCTGGCGCTCTGGGCGATACCATGGGCGGCACTCAGACTATCACCCAGCACAAGAATCACCGGTGACTCGGCACGGCAGATACCGGACAGTAATAGCAATATTAGGAGCAGTCTCTTCATGACCAACGATTCTACCACCTCTCTGGTGAGCGCCAACCGCCTCGGCAAAGTGGTGGATGCCCCCGGCGGCAGACTGACCCTCCTTGAAGAGATCACCTTGCAACTTGCAGCGGGTGAAATTACCGCCATTGTCGGCTCATCGGGCTCGGGTAAATCGACACTGCTTGGGCTGTTGGCCGGTCTGGATGAGGCGACCAGCGGAGAGATCAATCTTTTTGGCCAGTCACTCCAGGGGCTGAATGAGGACGCCCGTGCCGAGCTGCGCGCCGGGCGGGTCGGTTTCGTTTTTCAGTCATTCCAGCTGTTGCCCGGTATGACCGCACTGGAGAATGTGATGCTGCCACTGGAGCTGTCAGGGCATTCGGATCCGGCAGCTGTCGCCGCCGACTCACTGGGGCATGTAGGACTGGAACAGCGACTCCACCACTATCCGGGGCAACTCTCCGGTGGTGAACAGCAGCGGGTGGCCATCGCCCGCGCCTTTGCCGCCTCGCCAAAGCTGCTGTTTGCCGACGAACCCACCGGCAGTCTGGACAAGGCCACTGGCAGCAGAGTGATCGAACTCTTGTTCACCATGCGGGAGCAGACAGGTGCTGCACTGCTGCTGGTAACTCATGACGAACAGCTGGCTTCACGCTGCGACCGTCGGCTTCGGCTTGAGGGCGGCAGGCTGGAGGATGGGGAGTGAAGACACTCTCACTGGCACTGCGATTTCTCCGGCGGGACTGGCGTAGCGGTGAACTCCGTCTACTGTCGCTGGCGCTGATGGTCGCCGTGGCGGCAGTCACCGCCGTGAGCTTCTTTACCGATCGGGTGGAACGTGCAATGGTGCTCCAGGCCGGAGAGATACTGGCTGCTGACCTGGTGCTCTCCAGCAGCAATCCAATCCCATCGCAGTTTCCAGCCAAGGCTGCAGTGCTGGGGCTGGAGAGCGCACGGACTCTCCGCTTTCCCAGTGTCGTACTCCATGGAGATGCCACGCAGCTGGTGGAGGTAAAAGCGGTGGATGCTGATTATCCGCTGCGTGGTGAACTGCGCTTTCGCGCAAACCCAGGCGCACTGGAGCAGGCAACCAAAAAGACACCCACATCAGGAGAGATATGGGCAGAAGCCCGCCTCCTGGCCGCCCTTGACCTCTCCCCCCAGGATGAGATCTCACTGGGTGAAAAAAAATTCAGGGTCAGCCGAGTGCTCAGCAGGGATACCGGAGAGGGCAGCGGCTTTCTGCGCCTCGGACCAAAGGTGCTGATCTCCCTGGGGGATATCCCGTCAACCGGGCTGGTCACCCCCGCAAGTCGGGTGCGTCACCAGCTACTTATCGCCGGATCAAAAAGCGGGGTCGATGAGTTCCTTGTCTGGAGCAAAGCTCGACTTCCCAAAGGGGCAAGGCTCGAACACATGAGCAGTGCACGCCCGCAGCTGCGCAGCGCCCTGGATCGAGCGGGCCGTTTTCTCGGACTGGCTGCACTGGCGGCGGTGCTGGTCGCCGGTGCGGCGGTAGCCCTCTCCACCCGACGTTTTGTCGAGCGCCAGTCCGACACCAGTGCCATCATGCGCTGTCTCGGCGCAAGCAGCCGAATGATTTTTCAAGTGCTTATATTTAGGCTGATGATGCTGGCCACTCTCGCCAGCCTGCTCGGCTCACTAATCGGTTACCTCGCGCAGTTTTTTTTGGCAACCCTACTACAAAACGAATTCGGCAGCGGTCTCCCCGCGCCCGGCCTCCAACCTGTGATGATCGGCCTGGGAACCGGTCTGGTCACACTTATCGGCTTCACCCTGCCGCCTGCGATACGCCTGGCTGCGGTGCCACCATTACGGGTGCTACGACGTGAGCTGGGCGCACCACCGCCCGCCGCCTGGGTGGTGGCCCTGTTTAGTGTCGGCGCCATCTCTCTGCTGATGTTTCAGCAAGCCGGTGATCCTGCCCTCGCCATTCGGGTGCTGCTGGGTACTCTGCTTGCAACCGGCCTGCTACTGTTGGTTTCATGGGGACTGGTGCGCCTGCTTGCCCCACTGCGCAAACGTGGCGGCACACTCTGGCGTTACGGTCTCGCCGGGCTGGCGAGAAATCCGGGAATGACTGCCATGCAACTCACCGGTTTTGGCCTGGGTATCCTCGCCATGCTGCTGCTGGCCATTGTCCGCCTCGATCTACTCGCCGCTTGGCAACGCACCATCCCGGCAGACGCACCAAACCAGTTTCTGGTCAACATACAACCCGGTGAGGTGGAATCACTCAACCGCTTCCTCACCAACAGGGGCATCCCAGAGCAGAACATCTACCCAATGCTGCGCGCCCGGCTAACCCACATCAACAACCATCAAGTATCAGTAGACGATTACCAGGATGGTCGTGCTCAGCGACTCACCACCCGCGAATTCAACCTCTCCCACGCAGAGCAGATGCAGTCAGATAACCGCATCGTTGCCGGTGAGTGGTGGGGACAGAATGATCAGCAAAAGGCGCACTTCTCGGTAGAGCTCGATCTGGCCCATACCCTGGGTATCGAAATGTATGACCTGCTCACCTTCAATTTGGCAGGTTCTGAAATTCGTGGTGAGGTCACCAGCCTGAGAACGGTAAAGTGGGACTCGTTCAAACCCAACTTCTTCGTTATCGGCACCCCCAGTCTGCTGAAAAAGTTTCCAAGTAACTACATCACCAGTTTCCACCTGCCACCTGGGCGTGAAAAGCTGCTCGCCGAACTGGTGACTCAATTTCCAGCCGTCACTATCATCGATGTCACCAGCCTGATGCAGCAGATCAGAGAGATCATCAGCCGTGGTTCTCTGGCGGTTCAATATGTATTCTTCTTTACCCTCGGTGCAGGCCTACTGATGCTCTATGCCGGAATTCAGGCAAACCGTGAGCACCGTCGGCAGGAGTCTGCCATCCTGCGCACACTCGGCATGAAACGGAGAGGACTATTGATGGCAGCCTGGGTAGAGTTCTCCACCCTCGGCCTGCTGGCCGGTACACTTGCCAGCGGTTGCGCCAGCCTCACCGGTTGGCTGCTCGCCGGCGAGGTGTTTGGTTTCCCCTTCCACCTCAACCCCTGGGTATGGATTGTTGGTGTCCTGGGTAGTGCTATAGCCATCGGTACAGCCGGAGTGCTCGCCAGCTACCACCTCACCATCCAGCCACCACTACGCACCCTGCAGAATAACTAAGTCTATAATCACCTCATGAAGCGCTATTTTTTGTAATCGTTCCATCCAACAATAAAAAGGGGGGGGATCTTGCGTCACCAACTGTTCCGTGTGATTTCCAGCCTCCTGATCACCCTGCTCTTTCTCGGCATGGTTGCAAACAGTAGCCGCCTGCCATTAATTAGCCAATTGGAGGCGATGGCCTACGATACCCGGGTGCGGCTCACCATGCCCCGCACAGCAGATCCACGCATTGTCATTGTGGATATTGATGAGCGCAGCCTGAGTGAACTAGGACACTGGCCCTGGCCTCGCCGTCAGCTGGCAACGCTGACAAATCAGCTGTTCGAACACTACAAAATTCGTCTGTTGGGCTTCGACGTGGTCTTTGCAGAAGCAGAGAAGATGACCCATCTAGAGGCGCTGCCTGACCTGGCCCATAAGTACCTGAATGATGCAGAGCCATTCATACAGGCTCTGGAGACTCTTACCCCACTACTCGATCACGACCGCCAATTTGCCCATAGCCTGGCAGACAGGTCAATTGTGTTGGGCTACTACTTTAAGAGTAATGGAGAAGTTACCGGCATCGGCTCCCTACCTCCACCATTGCTGGAACTTCCTGAGACGGCACTCTCTGACATCCCTTTTCTGCAGCCCCATAGTTATGGTGGTAACCTGCCAATACTGCAGAAAAATGCGCAGGCTGCAGGTTATTTTGATAACCCGCTGATCGACCCTGACGGCGTTCAGCGACGTATTCCGCTGATTCAAAAATATGGAACTGCACTCTACGACTCCCTCTCTCTGGCCATGACTCGTCATCTCCAAAACTCACCTCAGGTCATGCTGGAAATAGCATCGGATATCTTTGATGAACCAAACCTGGAGTGGCTTCGCCTGGATGGCATTCGGCTTCCTGTCGATAGCCAGGGAGCGGTCCTTATCCCCTTCCGCGCTCCCGGCAGTTTTACCTACATACCGGCAGTGGACGTACTGCATGGCAAGACCGACCCGAAGCTGCTGAAGGGTAAAATAGTGCTATTGGGCACCACCGCCCTGGGGCTGACACGAGAGATTGCCACTCCGGTGCAGAGCGTGCTTCCCGGCGCTGAACTGCATGCCAACCTGATCTCGGGGATGCTGGATGGAAGAGTTCTGCAGCAACCTGGCTATGTTTCAGCTTTAGAGTTGCTGCAACTCTTCACCTTGGGGCTACTGGCATCCCTGCTACTACCCCGTCTTTCAGCAATACACACCTCAACGGCCATTCTGCTCCTGACGCTGGTCACACTGGGCTTTAATCTCTACGCCTGGCAGGAGCTACAGATGGTACTGCCGATCGCCTCTTCTCTACTGTTACTGTTAATACTCTATCTGCTACACATGGGATTTGGCTTTTTTCTTGAGTCTCGCAATAAACGACAAATTGCGCACACATTCGGGCAGTATGTCCCGCCTGAATTGGTCGATGAATTAGTGGAGCAGAAAGATAACCTGGGGCTGGAGGGCGAGGCACGAGAGCTGACTGTGCTGTTCTCAGATGTCCGTAACTTTACCACCCTGTCAGAAAATCTTGAGCCCAGAGAGCTGACACTTCTGATGAACGAGATGCTTACCCCCATGACCCGTATCATTCACAACCACCGGGGTACCATAGACAAGTACATGGGTGATGCCATCATGGCCTTTTGGGGAGCACCGCTGCAGGATCCGGAGCATGCCCGTCATGCCCTTCAGGCGGCCTTGGAAATGCAGCAGGAGCTACAACATTTGGCCCCCCACTTTAAATCCATCGGTCTCCCCTCCATTCGCATGGGTGTGGGCATCAACACCGGCATAATGAATGTCGGCAACATGGGTTCCCAGTTTCGCATGGCCTACACCGTAATGGGAGATGCGGTCAATTTGGGCTCACGACTAGAGGCACTTACCCGTCAGTACGGGGTGGATATCATCGTCGGCGAAGCGCTGGTAAAACAGCTAGCCGATTTCACCTTCCGTGAACTAGACCGGGTGCGGGTGAAAGGAAAGACTAAGCCCGTCTCCATCTATGAGCCCATCGGTCTCACCACAGAACTGAGCTCGCAGGTTATCCGTCGATTGGATGCACATCAGCAGGGACTGGATTACTACCGTCGGCAGGATTGGACCCAGGCAGAAACCATCTACAGAGAACTGCTAACAGATACCACAGAAGAGCTCCTCTACACCCTGCTTCTAAAGCGCATCACTCACTATCGCCGGCACCCACCCGGTGATGACTGGGATGGTGCTTTTACCTTCATAACCAAGTAAGCGCCGACTACCAGCTGTTGTAGTCACTCGGCCCACTATTCACACTGGATGGAGCAATCAGGTTCATGCCCGTACTCTGTCCATTCTTGATGCTGTAGACCTGAACGGCACGACCACTGGTCACATTGGAGATCTCCACAGAAGCAGTATTGGGTGAAGCGCTGCCCTCGTTGAGTGCCTTTACACCAAACTGATTGGTTCCCGACTGCAGGGTAACGTTGAACGATTGCTTGGCTTTGGTCAGAGAGATGTTCTGACGCAGGGGCTGCCCATTAAGATTGATATCGATTCTATCGCCATCCTCACTGCCATGATCCCAGAAAGAGACGGTCACATTGCGGGAACCCACGGTAACATCACTCAGCCCCTGACTGGAGGAAGCCGACGCTGTCGGTTGCGAAGGTTGTGACGGCAGATACTGGGTGGGATTCATAAACTGGTCGCCAAAATCATCAAGAGGAGCCTGGGGAAACTGCTGCTGGGTGGCGGGATCCACCACCGGGGCCGGTGGTATGGGAGCCGTCGTATAATCTTGAGGAATCATCACCCCCGGACTCCCTCCAGGGCCGGGAGGTTTACTCGGAATACTCCCCGCCTGAAACGCCTGACTCAATTGACTAATCTGACCGGTGTCGAGACTGCCGGGGGTTCCCATACCGGGATCGTCGAGAGGGTTATACCCAGATGAAGATTTTGGCTTGGGCTTGGACTTGGGTTTTACTTGTGGTTTTGCTACCGGCGGCTTCACCACCCCCTGAAACTGCCCCGACCAAACGGGCTGAAAGTTGGGCATGGCCTGAGTTTGAACTGCGGCGGCCAAATCACTCTTTATGAACGGCGGGGGTGGCACAATCAGTCGTGGTAGGGTTGCCGGATCAGCAACAAAGGCGGCCTGTCCCTGCCACACATCTACGGTACCCGTTTTATTGCGCAGAAAAATGCCCCCATCGGAAACACTCGAGTAGAGTCCATCTGAGAGACGCAGGCAGTCTCCTTTACAGTAGCGCAGATAGAATTCAGTACCGCGCAGACCCACGGTGGCAACTGGGGTATTGATCCGGTACTCCTCACGACGCTTCTTACCAATAGCGCCACTCACAGCCCGTAGAGCCCCTTTAAGCAGGCTAAATACCCCCGTATCTTCACCGTCCAGTGCTGCGTACTGATAGTCATCAACCTTGAAGATGGTGTAGCGACCCAGCTTGATCTTTCCGCCATCGGTAAAAGCCAGTTCCATTCGACCATCATAGGTGTAGAGGGTATCTCCCCGATCTACACCATCGCCTTCCACCATCTCACGATGACTGCCATCCTGGTCCACAGCCGCAGCATCACCCACCAGGGAGTCAACCTTGCCGGCAACCGCTCCCAGCTGTGCACTCCAGACCCAGGCCAATAGTAGGCAGAATATACGCAGATTATTCATCAGCCTGCAGCCCTTCAAGCATCTTATCCGCCTGCTCGCGGTGGCGGAGATCAGTCGCGCCATCTCTCACATCCTGAACCAGCGCCACTGCAAGTGCTTTGCGTCCCAACTGCTTATAGAGCCCGGCCAGCTGCAGTTTCAGGAAACTGTTGGTTGGTGTCGCCTCCACAACCTGCGCCAGCAGTTGTGCAGCGGGTTCATAGTCATGCCGCCCCTTGAGCAGAAGAGCCAACCGTGTCTTGCCCTCCAGATGCTGGGGATCGAGCTTGAGTAGCGTCACATAGAGTTGTTCAGCATCAGCCTTGCGAACCAGCTCCTCCATCAACAGCGCCAGATGGAAGGTGGCACTCTGGTTTTGGGGGTTCAGAGCCAATGCCCGCTGGTAGTGCTTCAGAGCCCGATCCTCTGCATCATAGTTCCCATGCTGTTCCCATGCCTGAGCCAATTGAGCATGAATACGATCATCACCGGGACGCAGTCGTAGTGAGTGATTGAGGGCGTCGATACCATCATCGAGTAGACCCTGGCGTAGCAAACAGAGGCCCAGGCCATGGTAAATATTGGGATCATCAGGCTTGAGACGATTGGCGTGAGCGAAGAACCCCAACGCCTGCTCCAGCCGATCAAGAGCCAGACTCGCGAACCCCGCCTGTATCAAGCTGGCCAGATGCCTGGGATCGAGTTCAAGAGCCCGGGTATAGTGTTTCATCGCCTCGGCAAAGTCGCCCTGCAGGGCCGACAGGGTACCCATACGATAGTGTAGCGAGGGGATCTCTGTATGCACTATCAGGGCATAGGTCAGCGTCATACCAGCCTCTTCATGATCACCCATGGCGATCAACCCTTCGGTCAGATTCACCATCCCCTGAAGATGATCCGGCTGGTGGTCCAGCACCTTGCGAAACGCCTCAACGGCCTGAGCTGGACGATCACGTCTCAGGTAGCACAATCCCAAATTATTGCGTGCCTGAACATAGGTAGGTTGCTGCTTGAGTATCGCCTCGAACTCCTTCTGAGCAGCAGAGATACGCCCCTGAAGCAGGTAGATATTGCCGAGGTTGTTACGGATATCAAGATTGTCTGGATTACGCTCCAACTCCGTTTTACAGAGCTGGGCCGCCCGCTCTACCTGCCCCTGAAACAGCAGCACATCAACCTTCTGCAGAGCACTGGACGCAGCCATTGCATCTGCGGAGAAGAGCAACCACCCAAGCAACAGAAGATAGAAGAAGTGATATTTTCTAGTACCCATAGACTATTTATGGACGCCGAAAGGCAAAGGGTCAAGTTGAATTACATTGTGCCACTGACACTTAAGCAGTTTTGTGGGCACCTATTTATTGACTACCTGGAGGTGCGTATTTATTGACTACCTGGAGGTGCGTACGGTATCCAATGCCCTGCCGAATGGATACAATCAACACACAGTACTACACCCTCTATTGCTCCCATGCGTTCCGCTTTTTCCATATTTGATAAAACCGATGCAGCTGATAAACCAACCAGCTTTTCTTCTTACCAGACAGTGGCGGGACACACCAGCTGGTATTGAACTCGAACTCTGGGCCGGCAGTGAACAAGGGGTGCTACGTCTGGTCATACCCGGTCAACAGGCTGTCTGTTTTATTGAACGGCACTGCAGCATCGATGGTGGCAACATTCCCTTTCAGCGTAAGCCACTCGACCTTTGCTCTCTTCCCGGCGAGCCGGTGGATGGACTCTACCTTCATCAGCAGCGGCAGTTATTCCAGCTAAGGGATAGAGCTACCACCCAAGGCATCCAGCTGCTTGAATCTGATATCAAACCGGCCGACCGCTACTTGATGGAGCGCTTTATCACGGCACCGATGCAGGTCAGTGGCGAGGCACAGGAAAAAGCGGGCTACCTGGAGCTGGTCTTGCCACAGATAAAGCAGGGAGAGTACCTTGCCGACTTGAGCTATCTCAGCCTCGATATCGAGACCGATGGCATCGATGGGGAGATACTCTCTATCGCTTTCTGTGGTCAAGGTCATGAAGAGGTGCTGATGCAGGGAGAGAAGAGTCAGTGGCCCTGCGATCTTCCTCTTTTCTGGTTCGACAATGAAGCAGTGCTGCTAAAAGGTTTTCTCCATCGTTTCGGACAGCTTGATCCCGATTTGATTCTCGGTTGGAACTTGATCAATTTCGATCTCAATATCCTGGAGCAGCGCTGCCGTCGATACCGTATTCCCTTCACCCTTGGGCGGGGTAGAAGCACTGCCGCCGTACTGCAACCCCAGCAGCCGGGGCAGCCTCGCATTGCAAGCATTCCGGGGCGGGTAGCTCTGGACGGTATAGACAACCTGCGCGCCGCCTTCTGGTCATTTGATAGCTTTGCCCTTGGGCATGTGGCGGCTGAACTACTGGGACGAACAAAGCTGATAGAGAGCAGTAGTAGTGAGAAAATCGCAGAGATCCGTCGTCTCTACCGCGAAGACCGCCCCGCCCTCGCCGCCTATAACCTGGAGGATTGCCACCTTGTAGAAGATATCTTCCACAAGACCGATCTGCTCAACTTCATCACTCAGCGTAGCGTTATGACCGGTCTGCCCCTTGGCAGGCAGGGTGGTTCGGTTGCCGCCTTTGACAACCTCTATCTTCCCCGCCTTCATCGGGCCGGTGCAGTTGCTCATGATATCGGCGCCGTCAAGCACAACATATCCAGCCCCGGCGGCTATGTAATGAACTCCCAGCCCGGGCTTTACGACAACGTACTGGTACTCGACTTCAAGAGCCTCTATCCCAGCATCATTCGCACCTTCCAGATCGATCCCCTGGGAATGGCGCGCCCAGGCAAGAATCCCGTTCCCGGTTTTCTTGAGGCAGAGTTCTCCCGCAGTGAAGGGATACTGCCCGGTATCATTACCGACCTCTGGTACAAGCGTGACCTGGCCAAACGGGAGAGCAACAAGCCCCTCTCCCAGGCGGTCAAGATCATCATGAACTCATTCTATGGCGTACTCGGCTCCAGCGGCTGCCGCTTCTTCGATCCTCGCCTGGCCAGCAGTATTACCCGGCGTGGTCATGAGATAATCACCCGTAGTCGTGACTGGCTGGAGCAGCAGGGCTTCCGGGTGATCTATGGCGATACCGATTCGGTATTCGTGCTTCTCGGTGGAGGTTTTTCGGAAGAGCAGGCCCAAACCACCGGGCAACAGCTCGCTGGTGAACTCAACCAATGGTGGCAGGCAACACTCAAAGAGGAGTACCAGCTCACCTGCCGGCTGGAAATCGAATTCGAGACCCACTTTATACGTTTCCTCATGCCCACCATCCGCGGTTCGGAAACCGGCAGCAAGAAACGCTATGCAGGTTACATACGAGATGCACAGGGAGAGTATCAGCTGATTTTCAAGGGGCTGGAGAGTGTACGCAGCGACTGGACACCCCTGGCCCAGACGTTCCAGCGGGAGCTTTATCATCGTATCTTTTTCGACCAACCCTATGAGGCCTATGTTGCTGAGACAGCCACACGGTTAAAAGCAGGGGAGCTGGACCACCTACTGGTCTATCGCAAGCGCCTGCGCCGCAAGCTGGATGACTACACCCGCAATGTGCCACCCCATGTCCAGGCGGCACGTAAGCTGAAAAAAGCAGGACGCTCAATCAGCTACCTGATCACCCTCAACGGCCCGGAGCCGGTAACAGAGCAGGTCAGTCCCATCGACTATCAGCACTATATAGATCGCCAGTTGGCACCAGTAGCAGACGGCATACTACACTTTGTTGATGACAGTTTTGAGCGCATCACCGCTGATCAGATGATGCTTTTCTGAATAGTGCGTCAGTAGGGAAACACCAAAAGCGAAACATAGAGGTCGCTGAGGCAGAGAAGCACGCTGATTTACTTTTGAAAGACAAAGTTTTTCTCTGCGTTCCGCTTTTGAGGTATCTGACGAGTAGGTATTACACGATCTCCAGCGAATACCCCACACAGGGATCAATTGCGTTGATTAGCCAGGTCGCCTGTTGCTTCAACTCCTCATGAGAACTCCCATCGAGGCTCATAAGCCCTTGGGCCACGACTCCCTGGGGGTGAAAGTTCCACTCGGTAGGAGCAAGAATGCGGTAGTCCGCTATTCGCTGATCGACAAGCTCCACCCGATGAACCAGCCGTCCCCTTGCAGCCTCGACTTGAGCAATGCCGATGTTGTCAGTCGTTGCCCGGTCAAAGAGAGGAGTGTTACTCCCACCCAAGTGACTGATGCCCCGCTTCAACCGTGCAGGTATACCGGCCAGTTCCACCAACCGGGCCACCGTACGCGGTAATAAGCCGCTGCCATAGTCAGCAGAGAGTGATTTTACCAGCGGCTGCCCTCTCACCCGGGTATAAGGGGTAGTTTCACAGCAGTGGCCCTCATGTGTTGGTGTAGCGATAAAAGCCTCTACCTCACCGCCACCCAATAGGTCCTCCAGTGTCTCTACACTCACCTCGGGCAGAGCAGTCGATGCTGCTGAGCCGATACCACTCCACCCTCTGCCGGACAGCTGTCGAAGTAGTTGAGACGGTATCGATTCTGATCTTTTTATCCACGCCGACAGTGCTTCTTCGCTATCGATTCCGAGCCATTCGTCGGGAGAGTAGGTATATAAGGAACGTTCCAACAACTGCTCCAACCGTCCGATCACCTGTTCCAACTTGTAGCGGTCCGGCTCAATGGCCCGCCAGCCGATACGAAAGGGCTCCCGATCCGGGTAGAGGGCATTGCGAAAATCGCTGAACAGGCCCATAGCATCGGCTACCGTAGCGGAGTCCGGCGGTTGAGTCAGAAAAGCGCTCCAATCAAGGAGAATACGCCAGATATGCTCTCGGGCCGTCTCAAACCAGACCAGCATCTCCCGTGCCTCCCGCCGCCCTGTGTCAGCATCTATCCCCAGCGCCTGCTCACACGCCTCAGCCGCAGCACAGGCTTGGGCGGTACCACAGACGCTATAGAGCAGAGGCAGGGTTCTGATCAGCTCATCCACCCCCTTGCCGACAAAAATCTTCGGCGTGTGCAGCGGCCGGGTGGAACAGATGGAGACCCCCCGCTCACCCTTGTCCCACCCCGTTAGCGTAATTATCAGACTGCCTTCTACAGCACCTGCCACTATCCACTCCTCTCTCTATTCCATAACGCCAACTCTCTGGCAGCTTTCCCATTACCAGGAAATCCTCCAGATAACCGACTACAGTATAAAGTGACACTGGGGAGTGCACAGCCATAATCACGGGGAATTGATGGAAAACTTCTTTATTGGCCGCCAGGCTATACACGATCGCAAGATGCGGGTATTTGCCTACGAGCTTCTCTATCGGGAATCGGATGTCAATTCAGCTCAAGTGGAGGATGGTGACCGTGCCTCATCACTGGTCATCCTCAACGCCCTCAGTGATATTGGTCTTGAGCGCCTGGTTGGTAAATCCAAGGCGTTCTTCAACCTGACCAGAAACCTTCTGCTGGAGGAAGCCCCTATTCCTCTGGAGAGGTCAAAGGTGGTACTGGAGATTCTTGAAGATATTGAAGTTGATAAGGCTCTCATCGATGGAGTACGTACCCTGTCCCAGGACGAATGCAGCATCGCCATTGATGATTTTGCATTTGAGGAGAAGTGGGCGCCACTCTATCCTTACATCGACATCATCAAGATTGAGGTACCGCTGATCGACTGGGAGACCATTGAAAAAACGATAGTTCCACTGCGCCAATATAACATCAAGCTGTTGGCAGAGAAGGTCGAAAGCATAGACCAATACAACCGTCTTTTTGAGTTGGGTTTCGACTATTTTCAGGGCTATTTCTTCTCCCGGCCGACTATGATCAAGGGAAAACGGTTGGAGGACAACCGTCATGTGGCGATCAGGCTACTGGCATCATTGAATGATCCAAAAACAACCCAAAAAGAGCTGGTGCAGTTGATCACTCAAGACTCGACGCTTAGCTATAGAATCCTCCGCCACCTCAACTCTGCCGCCATGGGAATGCCGCGCAAGGTGGCTTCCATCGGCCAGGCAATCATCTACCTGGGGCTTCGCCAGATCCAGTCTTGGGCCAATCTCATTGCCCTCTCCGGCATCGCCGCCGTACCTGATGAGCTTTTCAATACCGCACTGGTACGCGCTCACATGTGTAGACTGCTGCTGACTGAAAGTGGGCAACAGCACCTGGAGACCACTGGCTTTATGACAGGCCTGTTGTCAAATCTGGATGTACTCATGGGAGAGACCATTGAGCAAGTGGTGAGTAAACTACCACTAGCGGATGAGATTCATGATGCCTTGCTCAAGGGCGAAGGCCCGACAGGGGAGGCCCTCACCTGCACTCTTGCCTATGAGCACAACGACTGGGAGGCGGTACGCTTTAACAACCTTGATGAAAGCAAGATTAGCGAAATCTATTTGAATGCCTCAGAGGAGGCGTTCAAAGAACACGCAGCCCTGTTCGAATAGCTATATCTCCTGCGTTTAACGCACATATGCATAGACCATAAGCTATTCAGAGGTTCCCCGATCTATTCGATAGAGAGATCAACCGCGTGTAAACACCCAATCTCTCTCATTTGAGAGGTCGGCATTGTAACAATAGTCCGCGTCAACAAACGCCTTCAACGCCTCAGGCTGCTGCAGACGATTCTTGATGATAAAGCGGCTCATCAGGCCACGGGCCTTTTTCGCATGAACGCCGATGATCTTATACTCCATTCCCTTGCGCTCTTTGAATATCGGATTGATCAGGCGCCCTTCTAGCAGTGCCGGCTTCACCGCTTTGAAATACTCATTGGAGGCAAGATTGATCAGCACCTGACTCTCCTGTTCTGCCAGCACCTTGTTCAGACCTTTTGTCAGGATCTCTCCCCAAAACTGATAGAGGGTGCCTCCCTGAGCCGTCTTCAGTTTTCTCCCCATCTCCAGTCGGTAGGGCTGCATCAGATCCAGTGGCCGCAATAGTCCATAAAGTCCTGATAGGATACGCAGGTGATCCTGGGCAAAAGCCAGGTCATCCTCACTGAAGTCTATTGCGTTGAGCCCTGTGTATACATCCCCTTTAAAAGCGAGCAGTGCCTGCTTGCTATTTTTTAGGGTAAACGGCCTCCTCCACGCCTCGAAGCGGTCGAAGTTGAGCTCCGCTATTTTCATGCTTACCTTCATCATCTCGGCGATATCGATGGCTGAGAGCCGGCGCAGTTGCTCAATCAGTTGGCCTGATGACTTCAGGTAGTCTGGTTGTGTAAAGCTGCCTGTCTGGGCCGGTGTTTCGTAATCAAGTGTCTTGGCGGGGGAGATAACGATGAGCATAGAAGTTGGTCAGCCTTGCGATGGTTGGGAACTGCAACCCAAGAATAGGGAAACCGTGGATTTTTTTCCACCATTCATAGGGGTGAAAAACTAGAGAAATCGTATGGTAAATAGAGAAAACAGGGTAGTTTCCCACCCTTTGTAAGCAAATTTAGGGTTCCAACCAAAGCCTCGCTCTCCGCCAACCTTTGATGAGGCATTTGTCTGATTAGGTAGGGATTACCAAATTTAATGCCGGATTTTCAAGGGCCGCTAGCTTACTGAGAAGCTTCATTACGCAGCGCTTGAACCACTTTCGCGATTCAGCACACAGGGCAACATTTCGATAACATCCTCGTACCCATTTACCCCAAGTCCTGCCACAACAGCATTTACTACAGGTGATACATAAGAGATATGTCGGAAAGATTCCCGCAAATGTGGGTTTGAAATATGCAATTCAACTTTATAGCCTTTAAATGCTCTCAATGCATCGTGTATTGCGACTGATGTGTGTGTGTACGCAGCTGCATTAATCACGATTGCATCTACGGTATTGATGGCTTTTTGAATCCACTCAACGACCTGTCCCTCATAATTGGACTGCATGAACTCAATCTCAAGTCCTTCTTTCGCACCCAGTTCCTGGCAGCGTTCTGCAATGCTATCCAGTGTGTCATAGCCATAGATCTCGGGCTCGCGTGTACCGAGTAGGTTCAGATTAGGGCCATTAATAACAAATACTTTCATGTGACAATCCATTTGTGATCAGTCAGTTAAATTGATCAAATAGCGAAATATTTATGTACTCAGCCTTCGCACAACTGCTTTAATAGCAAGTAGGTAGCTGTTGATACCAAGCCCACATATAAAACCCATCTCACCCTCAGGAGCTTGTAAAGGCTTGGTAATTTCAGCACCTTCTTGGAAAATATTTTCCAAATGGACTTCAATTACCGGCTTTTTTAGATGAGCAATCGTCTTGATTGCCATACGATACATCTCAAATTCAACCGATGCAGCACGTGAGTATCCAACCGGATTAATTATTAGTGCATCAAAATCTTCACTGTCTTTTGCGATAAAACGAAACATTTCCTCTTCGTCATCTGTTTGGCGAAAGTCTAGTTTGACGCCTAACTGTTCACACAACAATGTGCATTCATCACGTATCAGATCCAATGTGAGATTTCCGTAGGTGTTCCCATCGTGATCACCTAGCTCAGCCAGCCCGGGACCATTCAATACCAGTAATGTTTTGTCGGTCATTATGCATACCTTCGTATATACACTTTGGTTGTTGAAAAAGAGCAAGCACTGCTAGCATTACCCCTAACTCTTATGCAGCGGCACTTTATCATATCTTTGTAATATTAATACGGTGGCTATTCAATGAATATCAGTCGATAACTGGGACTGCCCACGGTACTTTTGATACCCCACAGTCTCATTGTGAGGCACGTTCAAATGAAGTGGTGAACTTATCGAGAAGGCTACAATAATGGCAAAGAATTGGGATGTTTTTTCGCCAATCCAACAGATAGTCCTATTAAAAGTCTGGATCAAGCGAGTAAGCATCGGCTTTCTGTCATGACAGATCCAAACCGAACCAGAAAAATAGCGGTTTGAGACAAACAGGATATTTCTAGGTACAGGGGGTAATTAATTCGGTTACAGGGGCTTAAGATAGCCCCATATATCATGCAACCTGCTAACTTCTTTGAGGTTTCTGGTTATTCAGCAGAGACTCTCTGCTGAGACCAGACTGTATGGCGGAGAGCGAGGGATTGATTCGCGCCATCCTTGGCGCTCACCCCTGCGGGGTCGCACTATTGCGCGTTCAAAACGGCTTCCTGCCGTTTTTATGATGGCGCACTTCCATGTGCGCCACCCCTGCGGGATCGCGCTGACGCGCGCTCAAAACGGCTTCCTGCCGTTTTTATCGAACTTAGGGTTCTCACCAAAGCCTCGCTCGACCCCAAGCATAAAAAACCCCGCCTGATGGCGGGGTTTTTTATGCTTGGCGGAGAGCGAGGGATTCGAACCCTCGATACGCTACTAACGTATACACACTTTCCAGGCGTGCTCCTTCAGCCACTCGGACAGCTCTCCAAATTTTGGAGGCGCAAGGGTATACCAGAAGTGCACGCTGTGCAAATACTCTATTAAAAAACCGGTTTAGTTAGAGATGTTCGCTAATAGCCAACCCTTCTTTTCCGCCCACAATATCCAGGAAAGCTTCTCTCTCCATACGGATCAATACACTGTGATCTCCCGATTCCAAGTACAACTCAGCCTGATCAGCCAAATTACTATCGAGCAGAGTCTCTATACCATAAGCCTCTCCAACCGGGGGAATAGCTCCAACTTCACAGTCAGAAAAAGCGCTGGCAAGTTCATCCTCTGTGATCAGTTCCAGCTTACGTCCGAGAATTTGATTAACCCGACCGATATTCAAATGGTGGGTAGCGGGAATCAGGGCCAACATGTACTGATCCTGGTCGCCAAGAAGAACACCCTTCACCATTCGATCACCCGGAATATGCGCCACTTCCGAACTCTCCAGGGTGGAGGCGGTTCTGGGGTGAGGAATCAGTTCATAGGCTGTTTGATGATTTTCGAAAAACTCTTTCAAGGTGATTGCAATACCCATCTGCACTTCTCCTTCTTACTCTGGCCGCACTAACTATTCAGCAAAGAACGTGAGTTCTCATGTATAGATAACGGGCTATTACCACGATCACAGGATTGTGTAGGAATCTACTGAATAGCCACCTCACACTCCCTCTCACTTTCGAGTATAGTTCGCCATAGCGTTAATGCATTAGGAATAAAAAATGGCGCCAAGTAAACGAAAAAAGAAGAAAAAGAGTATAAAAAGCATAGCGGAACAAGCAGACCGCCACACTCTCTATGAGCTCTCGGTGCAATATGCCGCTTCTGAGATTGAATTTGTCGACGACACCTATAAGCTGCTTCGTGGACGCAGGGCCAAACTGCTTCGAGAGGATTTCTGCGGGACCGCCAATGTCTGTTGCGAATGGGTGCGCCTGCGCAAGAGTAATCGGTCCATCGGTGTTGATATCGATTCTGAAGTACTGGGCTGGGGGCTGAAGAACCGGGTAAAAAAACTTAGCCGCGAGCAGCAGAAGCGGGTATCACTGCTTGAAGCAAATGTATTGAAGGCAGAGACCGACGCACCGGATATCATTTCGGCAATGAACTTCAGCTACTGGCTATTCAAAGAGCGTTCTCAACTGAGGCGCTACTTCACCAGTGTTCACCAAGCCCTCGCCTCTGGCGGTATTCTCTTTATGGATGCCTATGGCGGCTACGACTCCTTTCGTGAAATCAGGGAAGAGCGTGAGATCAACGACGGCGAATTCACCTATATCTGGGAACAGGAGAAGTACGAACCGATCAGCGGTGGGCTGATATGCCATATCGGCTTTGCCTTTCCAGATGGATCACAGATAGAGCGCGCTTTCAGCTATGACTGGCGCCTGTGGACGCTACCGGAAGTAAAAGAACTGCTCGACGAAGCGGGCTTCCGCAATGTGACCGTCTACTGGCAAGGCTGGGATGAAGACGGCGAAGCCGATGGAATATTTGAGCCCGTTGAAGAGGGCGAGGCGGACGCCGGTTGGATCTGCTACATCTCAGCAGAGAAGTAGCCCCCGCCAGCTGATATCAATACCGGCCGACGGGGCAATTTTGCAAACAGAAAAACGGGGCTATTTGCACATACCGTTGTGTATATTGGCCTGGAAAACCGCCTTGTGTACATCACCCAGGCTGAGCATGCCCACAAGACGCCCCTCCTCAGCCACGGGAATACGGCGAAACTTATGACGCGTCATGGTGGTGGCCGCTTTCAAAATATGCTCATTTGGTGAAACAGTGATAACACCTTTTACCATCACCTCTTCAACCTTCATACCGATCACATCCTTGTAGCTGTACATCAGCGCTTCAAAATCCACACCACCAAGGCCGTCGGTCATCATATCCTCAAGAGTTGGAAATAGCCGATTCAGTACGTCCTTCTCGGCGATAAATCCGATCATCTGATCTCCCTCCATCACCGGCAGACCGCTGTAGCGATAAAGGCACATAAGCGATACCACCTCAAGCAGCGGTGTATCAGGTGTGACTGTCCGCGGCGAGTGGCTCATTACTTCTCTAACCTGCATAAGGTACATCCTCTTTGATTTATAGTTCCTATCGATCCTGGCTCTTCTTTATTGGCCAGTTTATACCCCTGAGATTTTCTCATATTTCACACAGGGGGAGTGTAGGTATACTACATCTGAGTCCAAACGAAAAGTGGTGGCCTGACTAGGAGCCTGTCAGAGAATAGAGAGCCTACTGCGGAATGCTCCTTTTGGCCCATTTTTCCAATCATTTTCGTTAAATATGCCCAATATTCGCCTCAAATGATCGAAAAAATGGACTCAAAATGAGCATCCCTCGCTACGGTTCCTATTCTCGGACAGGCTCCTAGGTGTCACCATCCTGTTTCAGGTCGAAATCAAAATCGATCTCCTCCACATCCGTCAGATCCAGGTCATCGATAGAGATTAACTCTTCAATTATCGGCTTTTGAGCCGTGGCTGCCTGCTCATCTACGTCAGCTGAGAGATCAGGATCATCCCCTGCCGTTACAGTACCAATATCCCAGGCATGCGCTCTTTCCCCGTCATCGACAAAATCCGCCAGCACTGAGTCGGTATCGAGGAGAGAGTCTATATCGATCTCCAGATCATCAACCCCTTCACTGTGAATACTCTCTCCAGCATCCGAGGTTGGGCTATCTATCCCCCCTGAACCCCTTTGCCGCGCTGTAGCCACAGATACCAGAGCGGGATGATCAGGCACCAGGTCTCGTCCCATCTCGGCAATACGCTCCCACAGGGCGGGAGATGTCCTGGAGAGAAACATATAAACGTCGTCTAGATAGTCAGAAAATGCCTCTCTATTCCCCTGGAACAGGTATATTTCGAGTAGCTTCGCTTTTAACTCAGCACTCTCAGGAAAACTCACCATTGCCGAAGTAATCAGTGACTCGGCCTGGCTAAATCTCCGGTAAGCAAGATAGATATCCACCTCCATCATCACCGAAGCGACATCACTTTTGGAGTTGGCAGACTCCCTCTCTACCACTGCTGAGACCGTCTCCTCAAGAGTCTCCGGCTTCGTCTCAACCAGAAGTGGGTCCTGCGCATCCGGCATATCTACCTGAACTGCATGAAAAAGCTCCGTATTTGAGTGCAAATCACCCAACTCATTGCGCCTACCCCCACGCCACAATATGCCAAAAACAAGGGTGGCAATCACAACAACCACAGCAACTAAAAGCTGCCAGTAATTATTAATCCAGGAGAGCTCTCCGTTCTCAGAAGAGAGAGAAAAGTCTGTTATCCGATCTGCCAAAGAGAGTTGGCCTCTCTCTTCAGAATCAACTTGTGACAACTGCAGAGCGGATGAGCCTTCATCTGTCGATGGCTCCAACGCCCGGGTTTCTACCGGCGAAGGTGTGCGACCCGCTCTTTCGAGCTCATCCAGTTGCCTTGTCAGCGCCTCAATCACATCGTCTCGCTTTGCCATTGCTTGACGAAGTTCTCCAATTCGCAGCTCCAGCCTATTTTTGAGTTCAGTCAAGCCGTTATTGATGTCACGTGCAGCAGCCAGATCACCCTCTGTATCCAAAATTGTCTCGCGGAGTTTCTCGAACTCCCCGGCGGGATAGGTGATATGACCCTCACTGGAGGTCGGCAGAGGCTCCCTGCTCTCCACCACCTTAAGGGCCATCTCACCCTCCTGAGCTGTATCCTCGGCTGCTTTCGTAGCCACCTGCACGGGAGAAGGAGATCGCTCCTTCTCAGGCTTGGACTGTGCGCGCCACCGCTGTGTCTGCCGCAGAAATGCACGCTCAGCCTCGGCAGCTCCCATCGTAACAACAGTCTTCCGTTGTGGAATATCCAGCACCACCCCACGCTTCAGATGGTTGATATTGCCGCCGCTGAACGCCTTCGGATTCTGCCGCTGAAGGGCAAGCATCATCTGTTCAACGGTTATACCAGCATCGGGTCTGGTCGCCTGTGCAATTTCCCAAAGGGTTTCACCGGCAATAACCGGTCCATAACGCTCTCCGACGGACCGGGAGGGTCTCTTGGAGGTACTACTCTCAGTGCTTGTTCGAAAGGGAAGAGGGTCAAGCAGGATGGTGTACTCCCGCAAAAAACGCCCGCCGTTAACATTGACTTCAAGTAGAAAATTAAGGAAGGGTTCAACTATCACCTGGCGTGAGGTGATCTGAACAAACACACCCATGCCTTCGGAAATCCGGGGCTGAAAGCGAAGTTTTGAGAGAACAAAGGGCCTCTCCAACCCCGCCTTCTCAAACAGTGCCGCCGATGCCAGCTCCGCTTTGATGTCCTCAAGCTGCTCGGGATCCGCCGCCACCAGCTCAACCCGTGCATTGAGGGGCTGATTCAGGCCGGAGTTAACGGTTATCACTCCCATACCCAAAGCGGCTGCCGTAAGAGGAAGCAGCAGCAGCAGCATTAGAACTATTTTTCTGATCATTTTAATAATTTATTGGAACCCTGTACCAACCGGCGGTGGGAGGCTCCCATTAGGCGACCCACACCCTGCATAGCGGTGCCATGCAAGAAAGTAAATTCTTTATATTCCCGATTGTACCTTAAAAACCATCAATAGGTGGTTGTGGTAAGCACCGCCTCCCACGCATCAAAGATGCCCTCCATGCTAGCTGATTCGGTAAATTAGCAGGCACCATTCCATCAGCCGCCTGAAACGGGTAATCTCAACCGAATGGAATCCGATAACCAACAATTGACCCTACGCATTTCAGTGAAGGAGATGACAGATTTCTGCCGGACGATCACTAACAACAGCAGCAATACAGCAAGAAAACATGCTGCACTGATCGCTATGGAGGGCTTTATCAGCCAACATTCCGGAACAGGAAAATACACTACGATCTATCACCAACTACTTGATATAATAGATGTATTCTCAGAAAAAACACGCTCTGACCTGCTACAGGAGTATACCGATGAACTACTCCCCGCCCTTCACAGAGAGAGCAGCCATGAGATTGCGCGCCTTCATCGACAGCTATCCCGAAATGGTTTCCACGATATCCTGGGGAGGGCGAGCAAAAAGCTGACAGACAGCGAATACCACCAGCTCTCTTGCTGGCTGGAGAGTTGGTGTTACGATGCCGAGCAACGAGGGCGGGAAGCCAGTGGCTACCCGGATGCGATAAACCTTGCAGCTGCAGGGATCGATGTCGGTGAATACCAAGCGATGAACGATCTACGAAAACTACTGGAGAGATAATGAAACCAGCCCTATCACGACTGATCTTTCTCCTCATTACGTTACTGCTCTCTATTTCCCTTATGGCGCAGGCAGCTGATAATGAGGAGGAGCCTTCACTTCCTGAAGTCACTGTAGTGGAGGCATCCGATATGGTGGTGGACGGTATAACAGCCGGCCATGAGAAAAAGGTTCTCATGGTACTGGTATCCCAGGAGTTCTGTCCCTTCTGCGAGGATATCAAACGGGATGTCATCAGACCGATGATCCGTGGAGAAGACTTCAAGGGTCAGTTAATGATCAGGGAGCTCTCTATAGATCCTGGAGTGGAAGTGCGGGATTTCTCGGGGACAAAACGCAGCGGTATGAACCTCGCTGCCGATTACAACGCAGACTTCACCCCGACACTCCTATTCCTCTCTCCCGATGGTCGCGAGTTGCACAAGAGTATCGTAGGTTACACCACCCCGGACTTCTTCTACTACTATGTTGAGGAGTCAATCAAAGGCGCTATTCTTGCATTGAAGAAGTGGAGCAAGTGAAAATACCGGATAAATCATCCGGCCTGAGGAAATCTATTATGTCTGAGCCGCTATACGATCTCTTCTTTTCTGGAGAGATCATGGAAGATCGAGATCCGAACGAGGTGCGTAGCAACATTGCCCGAATATTTAAAATGGACGAGGAAAAATTAGGCCACCTCTTCTCGGGCACGCCGGTAAAAATAAAGGGCGAGGTAGACCAGGACACCGCCATTAAATACCGCGTAGCCTTCCGCAATGTGGGGGCGCTGGTGGATATCAGGCCTTGCAACAGTTCGGTAACAACAAAAAGCAGCACCCCTGCCGCCACGGAAGAGGTGTCACTACTCCCACCTCGTACAGGAAGCCTTGCTGACTTTGCTGTCGAAAAAGAGCCTGTGGTAATTCCTGATATCACCGGTATCAACCTCGCTCCAGCCGGCAGCGAACTTGATCAAACCCCTTCCCCCGCCACTGCAGAGATCGATACCAGTGGGCTAACACTCAATCCACCCAACTCAGGAAGCCTTGAAGATTGTCATATTGAGCCTAAGCCGACGCCTATTCCCGACATCAGTGAACTAAAACTTGATGACCCTGATGATGCTTAGGGAGCCTCTGGTACGACACTCTCCTCGTGAGGAGAAGGGATTGGAGCTATTACTACACTTTCTCTATTATGAAAGTGTTGTAATAGTCCCCTCTCCACACCGGGGAGATGCCTACATAAATGTAGGTAGTAGAACAACGCAGGAGCAGCTTGCCGAGGGTTAGGGTGAGGGGGATCAGTAGGTAACTCATTGATTTAATACACCCTCATTAGAGAGAGGCGTAAATAGGGCAACAGTGTGATCTGATATATCTGCTGAATCGACTATAATCAGAAAAGGTCTCAACCGGGCGAGGCAGGAATAGACATAGCTTTTTGGCCCTGCTTTTGCTTAACTCAGGGTATAGAGGATAACTTCGAAGCGAGTGCCATTTAAATGGCATCTCAGGAGGAATAACGATGGTCGGACCAATTCCGAGTGACAAAATCTCATCGCAGATACCTGATCGCAGTCAGGTTTCAGACAGCGACAAAACGAGCAAAAAGAGTACTGTCACAGAAACAGCGACTGAAACTGCTCCCCCTGCCACAGCAGAGACAGTGGGCGATACCGTCAGCCTGAGCCAGGCGGGTGAATCACTTAGTCAGATATCCGCAGAGAACAGCAGAACATCCCTCCATGATCCTGATCAGGCGTCTGCCCTTGCAGTACGGGTACGTGATCAGCTTAGAGATGCCGGTTCCCAGGCACTGGAAGTGTATGGAAAAATTTCTGCTGAACAGGCGACCGGCCTGCTAACCCAGGCGCCCGCCTGACACAACAAAATTCAAGGCTCTGCAGCGGACTGCAGGGCGTCCTGTTTTAACCGATTGATAGCATCAGCCTGACCAATCACCACCAGAACATCACCCTGGTCGAGCTTGTGGTCCGTACCACTACAGGCGAAGATAAACTCATCACTCAACTCTCTGTCTATGGCTCCAAGGACAACCAAGTCATAATGGTGCGATAGCGCTAACTCACCTAGCCGCTTGCCATCCATGAACGCCCCCTCCTCTATCGTCACCTGAGCGAGATTAAGATAGTCCTGACCGAACACAACACTCTCAATAGTCTCTGCGATCAACGGGCGCTTCAGCATGTCGTAGACCTTTCGCCCACTAATTTCATAAGGGTCCACCACCTTGGTCGCCCCAGCCGCAAGCAGCTTTTGGGATGAATCACCAGACTGGGTCAAGGAGATCACCTTCAGTTGTGGGTCGATATCCTTGGCACTGATGGTAAGAAAAACATTTTGTGCATCATCCTCAAAAAAGGTGAAGATAATCTCTACACTCTCACCTATACCCAAGGCTCTGAGTTCATCATCATCGGTATAGTCCACCGACAGTGTGTCAAAACCACGGACTGCCATGGCCTCGATACACTGTGTATCCCGAGCCACCAACAGCAGATCCCAGGAGCGCTCCTTCAGCTGCTCAGCTACCGCCACACTGAGTGAGTTACAGCCAAATATGATAATTTTATATTTTTTTGTCATCCTCGGCTCAACTCCACACCCTTCTCCAAGCGCTCCTTGAAGTGGGTGATACTGTACTCATGACCAATCAATACCAGCACATCACCGGGAATCAGGCTAAAACCGGGCTGTGGATTGAAGTGGAGAGAGCGGTCACGCAGCTCATAGATCTCCCCACCGGCTATCTTTTCACCATCTTTCTGGCTGATGACACCGAAGAGAATCAGTTTATTTGCAAGAAAGTCGATCTCACCAATGGTCAGGCCATCTATGTGGGAGCCACCATGCACCACAACCGTATCCAAACTGATCCCGTTCTCACCCGATAATATTCCGTGAATCGCCTCAAAAGCGACCGGCTGCCCCACATATTCGCCGGCGATCAACGCCACCGACTTGAAGGGCGACACGGTATGATCAGCACCCGCCTGATAGAGCTTGCGTACCGCCTCCTGCCGATTGGCACGGGAGACAATTTCAATATCAGGGTTGAGGTAGCGAGCGGTCAGGGTGATATAGACATTGGACACATCATCACCGGTAAGACAGAGGATACGACTCGCCCGCTCTCTTATTCCCAGTTGTTCCAGTAGTTCATTGCCCTCCGCGTTGCCCTCAATCGCCAAATAGCCCAGCCGCTTCGCCTTGTTGATATGTTCCGGCTCTCTATCAATAACGACAAAATGTTCCCGATCCTTTGCCAAACGCTCAGCCACGATCTGGCCAACCCGGCCATAGCCACAGATGATCGTATGTTTACCCTTCTTCTTCTCCAACTCTGAGAAGATGCGATTATCCTTCAGCTCATCCATCTTTTCGCTGAAAGCGGCAACGATTACAGAGGTGCTGAACGCCAGCACACCGATACCACTGAGAATCAGCACCAAGGTGATAACACGCCCCTCGCTGGTCTGTGGCGTAATATCGCCATAGCCCACCGTTGAGAGCGTCACCAGGGCCCAGTAGATACCGTCGAAGAAGTTATCAATCGCCCCCCCCTCATGCTGAGCCTCAAAGAAGTAGAAGGCGGAAGCAGAGGTAAACACCATAAAGGTGACAAAAATTGCCAGGGTGTAGAGTTCAAACCGTTTCTCAGCAAGAATTTTGGCGAACTCGTTGATACTGCGGGCGTAGCGAAACAGCTTAAAGAGCCGAAACAGCAGAAAAATACGGAGAAAACGGAGAGGACGGTAGCTGGGGATAATCGCAAGCAGGTCGATAATGGCAAGAGGTGTGGTCATGTAGTCCCACTTTTTCAACAGCGCCTCTTTAAGTGGTGCTCCAAGGTGGAAACCACCACCTACAAATTCAGCCCTCTCGTAATGATCGATGAAGATTTTGTGGATATCGTTATAGAGCCAGAGACGTAGCAGGTACTCTGTCAAGAAGATAGAGACGGCACACCACTCGAAGATATCCCCCGGGGTACCAAGATCCACCTTCACTTCGTATATCAGGACAGAGACACTGGAGAGCACCAGTATGATCATAAAGATGTCAAAGTAGGGGCGAATCGTCGACTGCGGGTTCTCCATCAAGTCGAAGAAAAAGCGTTTCACCCGCTTGTAGCGGGGGGAATCTTCAAGGTCATAGCAGTGCTGAACAACCACTCTTGCCAACGGCATGGAAGTAACTCTCGCGTCTACTAAAAAACATCTCTCTACTGAGTATTCCTCCTAAGCTTAGTCTATTTCCCTGAAAACAGAATAAGATTCAGCTGTGGTCACACCGCTTATCTGCCGCCTCCCACCTCCATCCTCTCAACCTCAGCCAGAGAGACACGAAGTCCATCCGTAGAAACAAACCCTCTCGCCTCAACATCACCTTTATAGGCCTGATAGTGTTTCTCATTACCGGAGCGGGTATCAACCACCCGAAGATCAACCACCTGATAGTTATCCTGCCACTGAAAGTAGAGATAGCCGACGGCACCCAACAGCATTAAGACAACAGAGACAACAGCGGCGACTTTTACCAGACTTGAACGTTGTGGTTCTGAAGGGAGGCTTCGTGGGGATGCAGGCTGTTGGAGTAACGCCCTCTGATTACGTCGTCTAACATAGATCAGAGCACCGCCGATCACCAGTATTGTGAGTAAAAGTTTTAAAAACATGGCGATGACCTTAACATGCAGTTGAGATAGAGGCTATGTTATAAAGGGAAGTATGAACAAGGACAATCTGACAGCGATGAATCACCAACAGACAACACAACAATCACCAAAGTGCAGCTATAGATCGACAAGACTTTGGCTGTTGGTAGCGGCCCTCCTCCTTCTCTCACTCCTGAGTGCCTGCGGCAATCCGGATCAACCGACAATTGGCCTCTATCTAGCCATACAACGCGGTGATATCGACCAGATCGAACGCCATATCGCCTGGAAAACCGATATCAACAGCATGGATTCCGATGGCAGGCGTCCACTTCACGTCGCCGCCGGCAGGGGGCGCTATGTCATCACCAAGATACTCATCGATAACGGAGCCGATATCAATGCAGGTGACCGCAACGGCAGGCCGGCTCTCTCTCACTCGGTACTCTCAGGCAGAACACAGATCGCCGAACTGCTGGTAAAGAGAGGGGCCGATCCCCAGCCGGACAAACTACTGGATGAAGTGGTCAATGAGAGTGTGGCGGACCGTGACATTATCCCCTTGCTGCTTAAGTGGGGTGCCGACATCGATCATAGGGACGCTGAAGGTAGAACACCGATGATGCGGGCGATCATCGCAAAGCAGCGGGTACTGGTGAAATTGCTGATAGCCAACGGTGCCGACGTTAATGCCGAGAACAGCAGGGGGCGTCGCCCTCTCGACATAGCCAATAGACTGCAGGATCGTGACATCATACGATTACTGCACCGCAACGGCGCGCGCCCCTCAGATAAAACCGAAGAGTAGTGACGTAGCCCTCCGCTTCTGTTAACTTTCGGCTCTTGGCCGAATACGGTAGATACCTAGCCAACCTTAGGCTGTTTCTTCCTGGCTATAAACAGTAATCCTAAAAATCATCTCGATGGATAAAGGCTGCACTTCAGGATTATTGTCCAGATCGAATATTTTTTAATTTGAGGCGATAACGCCTATCTAATTTAGGACAAAACTCATGGCGGAAACTGTTGACGAGCTCACCATCAACTACAGCGAAGACGGCATCGACGTGGTCAAGGAGCTAGATAAGGTCATTCTGACCAAAGGCGCCTGGTCCACCGTGATGTACCGATACCAGGAGTGGAATCGCAGTAAAGAGGAGTACAGCCCGGACAAGTACAGCATCCGCCGTTACCAGAAGCGCAACGGTGAATTCATGCCAAAGTCCAAATTCAACATCTCCAGTGAAAAACAGGCCAAGGCGATTATCGAAGCCTTGCAGGGCTGGATAGAGACTGAATAACTGTACCCCTCTGGAAACGTCAAAAGCAGGACAGAGAGAAAAGTATAGAAACGAACTTGTTCGCGATAAGCCTGCCTTGGAGCTGATCGCGAACAAGTTCGCTCCTACGGGTGTCGGTTTTCCAACTACTGCAGACCAATCACTCCCGGCCAGTCGGCAAGCTGGGAGAGTACGGTTCTCTCCCGCTCTCCATTGGCCGGATCAACCATCAGCGCCGCCAGCTCCGAGCGGAAGCGGGCCAGGGTGATGCTGCCGCCGCCTTGATCCTCGGTCAGGCGCACCATGCGGTACTCATTCCACTCTGCCCGCTCCCCCCCGGAGAGGGTATCCGGCCAGTTCCTTGCGCGATAACGAAACAGCATTTCAGGTAAGCGTGAGTCGTCAAAACTGATCCCCAGAGAAGCCAGCACTGCAGGTTCTGAGGCCCTGATACTATCCATGCGCTTTCGATCTTCCTTGCTAAAGAAACCACCGCCGTAGAGATTCTGATCCGGGTCAGTCTGTGGCTCAAACTCCCTCGCCGAATGTACTGAGCGAATCTTCTCCACCAGACCCGGTGCACTACGCAGCTGTTCTAAGTGGCGCCTCCCGGCATCCCGGTCGATCTGCCAACGTTCCGCCACCTCATCACTCATCGTGTTTAGCGGTACCACGGCGGGACTTTTATTGAGATGAATGGTCTTGAGAGGAATCCGCTCCACCCCCTCAGGCAGTCGGTCCTTTGGTGTAAATAGCCGCTCGACGATCTCATCCTGATCCAGCTCTATCAGCGGTGCCGGATCATGGCGCAAGTCATAAACGATCACCCCATTGGGATTGGTCGGGTGTTTTGCCAAAGGAACAACCATGGCGATACAGCCAATAGCGGCAGGATACATTGATGAGACATGAAGTACCGGCTCCATCTTTTGCAGATTGAGCAATTCACCCACCTTGCGCTTATCCCTCAGGGGCAACAGATAGTCAAACAGGCGCGGCTGCTTCTCCTTGATCAGTTTCGCCATGGCAATGGTCGCATAGACATCAGAGAGGGCATCGTGTGCCACCTCATGGGCTATACCGTTAGCCTGGGTCAGTTTTTCCAGCCGGAAAGTGGTGGTGACGCCGTCATCATGGGTTGGCCAGACGATTCCCTCTGGCCGAAGTGCGTGGGTAAGACGCACCATATCGATAATATCCCAGCGCGAATTACCGTTCTGCCACTCCCTGGCGTAGGGGTCAAAGAAGTTGCGGTAGAAACCGTAACGGGTGAACTCATCATCGAAACGGATAGAGTTGTAGCCAACGCCACAAGTCCCTGGCCGCGCCATCTCCCGATGAATCATGGCGAAGAACTCTGCTTCGTTGACACCCTCTTCCTGCGCCCGTTGAGGGGTAATGCCGGTCACCAGACAGGCGCCGGGTTGTGGCAGCATATCATCAGTGGGCTTGCAGAAAACAGTCAGCGGCTTATCGATAACATTCAACTCATCATCGGTACGGATACCGGCAAACTGAACCGCCCGGTCCCGCCGAGGATCAATACCCCAGGTTTCGTAGTCGTGCCAGTAAAAACTCAGTGCCATTTTGCCGTCACCATAGCTGCGCCATCAATCCCACCCTCGTGAAAAACCTATAAAATAGCAGCATCCTCTTCCCAGTGAGGGTGTTGTAAAAAGCTCTAGTTCCTTCTCTCTACGAGGGAGAAGGTTAGGTCGCTACGGGCTCCTGCCCTCTCGCGACACTACTACGTCCATGTAGGTCGGATGAGGGTGTATTGAATCAAGAAGTTACCCTCTAACCTAGCCCTCGGCAAGCTGCTCCTGCGTTGCTCTACTAACTACATCCATGTAGGCATCTCCCCGGTGGGGAGAGGGAGTTTATCGGACAGCAGTGGCTGCAATTAGCTAATCGACAGGCACCGCCCGGTAGGCGTTGTTTGACTGGCGCTCGATCTGGAAGTCGATACCACAGGCCGGGCAAGTGGTTATCGCCCCCTCCTCCTCTTTTTCAGTGTGCTGCATCTGGTACTTACAGACCGGGCAGAGAACGCTGTGTGCAACAGATTTGCGGAACTGCAAAGCGAACATCTGATTAATAATCCGTGGATCACACTCGCGCCTGTTCAGCCCCTTACGTATCCACTGCTCCACTTCACCCGCCTCGCTGACATCACCAACAAAGATGGCACCGACGATCTTTTCGTCGCGGAAGACCAGTTTTTTATACACATACGGGAGTTCAGCGTAGGGGTAGTCGCCGGACTCATGGAGGACATTGTCACTGATCGTATTACTCTCACCGAGGCAGACCAGATCCAGATCCAGAACCTTGGTACGCAACGATGGAGTGCCTTCATAGACCAGAGAATCACCCGCCATATTGGCACCGGCAATATGACCCTGCTTCCAGGCGCGCAGCCATCCTCTCAAGGCACCACTGTCACCCACCCCTTCTGTGGCGGTTAGCGCCACATCTCCAGCGGCATATACATTCGTTTCACGGCTGCACTGGTTAGCACCTACTTCAACACCATGGGCCGAGCCCAGCATACTATCGCCAAAGAAGTCGAGAGAGGGGGCCTGAACCGCAGAGATCACCAGCAGGTCTGCAGCCAACTTACGCCCGCCACTGATGACCACACCGCTCAGTGCTGAACCATCCCTCTCCACCAACTGGACGTCGGCACTTCGAATCACTTCTGCTCCCGCCTGGCGTAGTCGGGTCTCCATGATCTCGTCAGCAATAACGTCAAGATACCCTGGATATAGACGTGCTTTTGGAAGCACCAGTGTGCAGTGTATGCCACGACGCCGAAGTCCATAGATGGCGCTTACCGCCTGAAAATTATCTCCGTAAACCACAGCTTTGCGTGTTGATTTAATACGGGATTCAATCTGTTGAAGATCAGGAAGATGGTCGAGATGGACAATACCTTCGGTCTGACCATCATCAAAAAAAGCGAGGGCTGTTCTCTTGCCGGTGGTGACCAGTAGTTTGTCGTAGGTAACCAGGCGTTTATTGCTAAGCAGTACCTGCTGAGAGGAGAGACGCACCTCTTTGGCACTCACCCCGGCCTGAAACTGTACCCCGAGCTCTTTCATATTATGCTGAGTAGCCGCCGAACCCACCGACCCTTTGGCCAGCATCTCCCCAAGCATGGGGCGTGTATAGAGCGCACTCTCCTGCGCCTCTGCCATTATGATTGCGCCGTTGGCATCACGTTCCCGAATTGCCTCTGCAGCTCGTCTGCCGGCAACACCGGAGCCAATTATAAAATAGGTAGACATACTGATATCTCCTCCTTGCAGGATTATTATATTCGTTATTTTTTAGCTCATGCCCGACGGATATGCAATCGCCTTGGCAATCTACTCACTGGCCCTTTGGCCTCCACAAAACCGGGAATAAGCTATTTTTTCTTTCCTTTTACGTACTTTTTCAGCCGTTGACGCTTGCGCACCTGGCGGTCGGTAAGTTTGTTCTTACGGCCCTCAAAAGGGTTGTTACCAGAGCGGAATTCGAGGCGAATTGGGGTACCATCGAGCTTCAGCACTTTACGGAAGCGATTGGTCAGGTAGCGTTTGTAGGCTGCGGGTACCGCATCGGTCTGATTGCCATGAATCACAATTATCGGTGGGTTTTGCCCCCCCTGGTGAGCATAGCGCAGCTTGATGCGACGGCCGTTAACCATGGGTGGTTGGTGCTCCTGTACCGCCCCCTCAAGAATACGGGTCAGTTCTGGAGTTGCAAGATTGCGAACGGCATTGGCGTAGGCGGCATCGACCGATTTGTAGAGGGTACCAACCCCCGAACCGTGAAGTGCTGAAATAAACTTCTTGGTGGCAAAACCGAGAAACGGTAGTTTACGTTCCAGCTCCTCCTTGATAGATGCCCGCTGGTCATTATCGATACCATCCCACTTATTCACTACCACAACCAGAGCACGACCACTCTCCAGGATATGACCGGCCAGGGTGGCATCCTGCTCACTCACCTCCTTGTGGGCATCGAGCACCAGCATAACGACGTTGGCTTCCTCTATCGCCTGTAGTGTTTTAATGACACTGAATTTTTCAACTACCTCATTGACTCTGGAGCGGCGTCGCACGCCGGCGGTATCGATCAAAGTATAGGGCTTGTCGTCGTGAGTATAGTTAATGAAAACGCTGTCACGGGTTGTGCCTGGTTGATCGAATACAACCACCCGCTCCTCACCCAGCATGCGATTGACCAGTGTTGACTTACCGACATTGGGTCGCCCGACCACGGCGATCTGAACACCCTTCTCTACACCATCGTCACCCGCCTCTTCCTCATCAGGGAAGGTGTCGAGTACCTGACTGATCATCTGCTTAACACCACGGCCGTGGGCCGCAGCAATGGCAATCGGATCTCCCAGGCCAAGGACATAGAAGTCGGCACCGGCAATATCCTGATCCAGGTTCTCGCTCTTATTGACTACTGCACTGATCGGCTTACCGGTACGACGCAGCTGCCGCGCAATATTCTCATCACTGCCGGTACAACCCGCTTTGCCGTCGAGCAGAAAGAAGATGTGATCGGCCTCAGCTATTGCCGCCTGTGCCTGCTGCTCCATCAGCACATCGACACCATCCTCTTCACCGCTGAGGCCACCGGTATCGACCACAACATAAGGCTTGTCCCCCATTCTGCCGACACCATACTGGCGATCGCGGGTGAGGCCGGGTTGATCTGCCACCAAGGCATCACGACTCCGGGTGAGACGGTTAAACAGAGTCGACTTGCCGACATTGGGTCGACCCACCAGTGCAATAACGGGTAACATAATTTTAGAATCTTGCAGCTATGCTGCTAACGAACGGCCAGGGCCGAGAGTACACCGCCGTTACCGTAGACGTAGGCGACATTGTCGACCACCACGGGCGGGGTGTTGATGGGGGCTTTACCAACCCGAGTGCGAGCAACGATGCGGCCATTGCTACGTGTGAGCCAGTGTAAATAACCTTCGAAGTCACCCACGACTACATAGTCGCTAACAACCGCTGGAGCAGAGAGCCCACGGGCCTGCATCTTCTTGTTGCGCCACAGTGCCGATCCATTTCTTGGCGCGATAGCCCACACATGACCCTCGGCATCGGATACGTACAGATAATCCGCATCAGCCCCAAGAGAGGTATAGGAGGAGAGCTTGCGCCGCCATAGCACAGAACCATTCGACTCAGAGATCGCGGCCATCTCCCCCTGGTAAGTGGTGACATAAATCACGCCATCACGTACCAGTGGATCACCGTCAATATCGACCATTCGTTCCAGTTCCGAACGCCCACTAGGTGCCGTAACTGAAATCTCCCACTGAAGGTTTCCACTGGCCAGATCCAGTGCCGCCAGCTTGCCGCTGGAGAAACCACAGATCACATTATCACCGCTTATTACCGGAGAGCTGCTACCGTAGAGTGTCAGTACCGGAATCGTCCGATCATAGATCCACGCCTGACTGCCGTCAGCCGCATTCAATCCGACCACTTTGCCGTCGATGGTGTGCACCACCACCTTTCCATGCCCCACCTGGGGTGTCGAGAGCACTTCACTGCTGACTCGGGTGCGCCACCGCTCACTGCCGTTTGCCGTATCGAAGGCGATCACTTCGGCGTTAGCGGTACCCACCAGCAGCAGATTTTCACCTCCACCGATCCCACCGGAGATTTCAAGCCCGGAATCGATCGACCAGACCGCCCTGCCACTAGCGGCATTAAGCGCCTTGATCACTCCATTGTGCCCGGCAACGTAGAGCTGCCCACCCATTACCAGAGGAGAGAGCTTGATTTGCTGCTCACCGGCACCCCCACCTACTGTGGTGGACCAGAGCGTGGTCACCGCCACCTGATTACTCACCTCAACCAGCTCCGCCGGTTGAACCGCAGACTCTTCATCGGCAAGGAGGTCAAGAGGGTTCATCGAACTGCATGCGTTCAGCAACAGTGCTGATAGCAGAATCATATATCGCTTCATCATAGGTCTCACTCCTATTCGACAGCCGTCAGATCATCAAACTTCATCTGTACCAGAGCCGAGTTACCCGCCTGCAATTCCAGAGCCTGGCCGTATGCCTGTCGTGCGGCAGACTTATCACCTTTAAGCAAGATGGCGTCTCCTTTCAGTTCAGCAAAGGTACCGCGGAAGTTATCATCGGGAGCGGAGGCAACAATTGCCTCAACAGCTTCTGCGTCACCTTCCGACAACAGTATTCGCGCTTTGCGCAGGCGTGCCACCTGTTTCAGCGATTGGTCCGTTGTGTTATCCAGCACCCACTGCAGCTGAACTTTGGCACCTGCAGCATCGTCCTGCTGTAGCTTCAGCTTAGCCAGACTGAGCGCAGAAAAAACAGCATAAGAGGTGTCATGATAGTTATTAATCACACCCTCTGCCTGCACCGTCGCCAAGTTTTCAGCACCAGTTGCCACTGAGTGATTGAGCTGCTCGAACTGAGCCGAAGCCTGCTCAGCGATTGATTGCTGATGCTGAGTCCAATACTGCCAGCCAAATACACCGCCAAGACCGATCACAACACCGGCGATCACCGAGGTACCGTTCTCCTTCCACCACTTTTTAAGTTGTTCGACCTGCTCTTCTTCGGAAAGATTGACATCCACCGCTTTTATCCTCTTCAGTACCCTTTCGACGGGGTGATTATTCAATTATCGTTAAGGGGCTATCTACAAAAAGTCCGCCCAACACGCCGGCCAGCTCATCCAGCGCCACCTGCTGTTGTTCACGCTTATCTCTCAGTGACTTGATACCGATGACACCGCGCTCAAGTTCATCCTCACCCAGCACCAAAGCAAAACGAGCACCACTGCGATCCGCTTTCTTAAACTGGCTTTTGAAACTACCGCCGCCGCAGTGTGTCATCAGCCGCAGACCCGGACACTCATTACGCAATTTCTCCGCCAGTGTCATACCAACCTTTTGTGGGCCTTCACCCATCAATACAAGGTAGACATCAATACCCCGCAGTGAAAGCGGTGAGTCCCGCTCCTCCAACAGGGAGATGAGCCGCTCAACCCCCATGGCAAAACCGATCGCAGGGGTATGCCTGCCACCCAACTGTTCCACCAGCCCATCATAACGGCCACCGGCACAAACAGTGCCCTGGGCGCCCAGTTTGTCGGTCACCCATTCGAACACGGTGCGACCATAGTAGTCGAGCCCCCGGACCAGGCGGGTGTTGACCACATAGTCTACCCCGGCGTCTTTCAGACCGGCGCAGAGAGTATCAAAGTGAACCCGTGACTCCTCACCCAAGTAATCCATCAATGAAGGTGCTTCGGCTATCAGTAGCTGTAGCGCAGGATTCTTTGAATCCAGCACCCTCAGCGGATTGCTTTCGAGTCGACGCAGACTATCTTCATCCAACTGTTCACGGTGGGCTGAGAGATATTCTACCAGCACGCTACGGTAGGTTGCCCGCTCCTCGGCGGTACCGAGCGAGTTGATCTGCAGCTCCAGCCCCTCCAATCCCAACACCTTCCAGAAACGATGAGCAATAAGGATAATCTCAAGATCGATATCCGGACCTTCGAGGCCGTAGGCTTCGACACCGATCTGGTGAAACTGGCGATAACGTCCTTTTTGTGGACGTTCATGCCGAAACATCGGCCCGCGATACCAGATACGTTGTGTCTGATTGTGAAATAACCCATTTTCAATTCCCGCTCGCACGCAGCTCGCGGTGTTCTCAGGACGCAGTGTGAGGCTGTCGCCATTGCGATCCTCGAAGGTGTACATCTCTTTCTCTACGATATCGGTAACCTCACCGATAGAACGTTTAAAAAGATCCGTCATCTCCAGGATTGGGGTACGCATCTCCTGGTAACCGTATGCGTCAACAACGTCACGTATGTGATCCTCCAGAAACTGCCACATCGGTGACTGCTCCGGAAGAACATCATGCATACCACGAATTGCCTGAATATTTTTTGCCATTAACCCGTTATCTGTCTTCTATGTAAATAATTGTCGTTCCACCGGCAGGTACACCCCGCCCTGGCGCAAGATTGCTGTGAAGAGGCTCCAGTGTAGTGTCCTATACTAAGCGGATATTAAGAGACCCACAAAAGATTCAAGTCAAGGCGCAGCCTGCAGTTAATGGTTTCCCCCTTAACAAAGGCTGTAACGCAGGATTGGATCTTTTGTGGGTCTCCCTTCGGGCGAGGCGAGAAGGCATCATCTGCTGCGTTGCGTCTCTTGTAAAGGGCGCGCCATTCCCTGCGCGACGCGCCTTGCAGCTAATACCTTCTCGCCTCGCTTAATTACCGTTTAGTACAGGACACTACACTAGTATCCTCTGTATCAACTCCGAGTAAATAAATTGTGCTCAGCCCTATTTGGAAGTTCCTCAACTTGGGTCCAGAGTAAACCTTGCCACGTTGGCACGGGTATATTCGCTAATGTCGAAAAGCTCGCCTTTAACCCTAATCTCCACGGCAGCGGCGTTGCCAACGACAAAGTTGTATGGAGGATTACCCTCCAGAATGAGACGCGTTCCAATGGGTTTGACACCGAAAACTCTGTGGCTTCTATCGGCATCCTTGATATCCACCCAGCAAGAGTCCTTGAACGTCACCACTACCTCTGCTCCGGCAGCGCTGGAAACTTCCGTCGACGCCAAGGTGGTTTCGCTCACTGAAGTGACACTCTCTACCACCGGCATAGCAGCTTCGGCAGGATTCGCGGCCACCGATTCAAGGGGCATAGACTCCTCCTGCGCCTGCAGCGGCTCGGCCACCTCCACCTCGACTGGCGCTGCGCTGTTTACCTCTCCGGTCTCAGCCGGATCCGCTGCCACTTGCAACGGCATTGTGGAAATATTCGATTCTGTCGTGGTGACCTCTTCCCGTATCTCGGGAGTCCCCATCAACGCAGGCATCTCTGACTGAGACGTGATTACCTCTGCGATGGCAGCCTGCTGCTCATCTACAGAATTTGTGGCACCATCACCCACCTGGACCGGCCACTGCAGGTAGCCTTGCCACCACACGACCACCAGAGCAATCAGTCCCAGGATAATGAGCCAGGTTATGCTCCTCACCACCGCATGGCTGCTACGTACCTCCCGCCTCACACTGGAGATATTGAGCTTGGTCTTCTGCTTCCCGTAGGTGTTCGCCTGCTGAAATGCCTCCAGCAACGGTTCCGCCGACATACCCATCATGCGGGCGTAGTTGCGCAGATAACCCTGGACAAAAACCGCCCCCGGCAACTTACCGTAGTCATCGGCCTCAAGGGCGATGAGAATATCTTCAGCCAGGTGCAAATGGGCAGATACCCGCCCAATATCGAGGCCCTGAGCCTCCCTGGCGGCTCTTAGTCGGCTTCCAGGGCCGGCAGGTTCGATTACTTTTTCTTCATCTTCTCTGTCGACGGCACTCATTTTTTATTTGATTCCTTCAGCAAGAGAACCTCCTGGGAGTCCGGGAAGCTGTTTCGCAGTAACAGGGAGTAGCTGGAGACAGCGTTCCGATCTCCCAACTTACGCTCAGCCTGTATGCCGAGCCAGAGACTGGCTGCAGTAGGCTTGGCTGACTCCAGATAGCGCTGCAGATACGCCCGGGAGGAGAGATACTCACCATTGTTGTAACTCACTCTGGCCATCTGGATCAGTGCCGTTGGCATCCTGGGATTACGTTCGAGTGCCTGACGTAGATAGCGCTCAGCTTGAACTGGATCGGGCTTTCTTCCGGCACAAATTCCGGCATTGGTCAAAGCTACTTCGGGTGTCGTGTAGAGAGGGTTTTTCAGTGCCTGCTGGAACTGCTTATCCGCCTCTTCGTAGCGACCATTACGACAGAGAAAGGTCCCATAGGCATTGAGCATATAGGGGTGGCGCGGCTGCAGCTTTAGTCCCCGTTTGAAATGTCGCTCGGCCAAGCCGGGCTCATTCAATCTATCGTAGAGCAGGGCAATAATATTGTGCCCCTCGACATTTCCCGGTTCTACCTGCAATGCATGTCTGGCCTTCTTCAAGGCTACGTCAAGCCGACCTTCCCGCATATAGCCAACAGCTAATTTGACATAGACATCACCGACGCCAACAGCCGTCTCCTGTCCCATCCGACCGGTACTGTCTTCCATGTCCACATCTGGACGCACTGCACCCTGCTGACACCCGCTAACAACAAGAGTCAATGCAGAGAGTAACAACAACGCCTTGATACGATTGTTCAACTTAATCTCCCGCCCTGTTTAATCTGTTTCAGTTCCCGCCGACTACGATCCTTCACCCGCCCGACCAACTGCCCGCAAGCGGCATCAATGTCTTCACCGCGGGTCTTGCGGGTAACAGTAATAATGCCCGCTTTCATCAGCCGATCACGAAAAGCATCGATACGCTCCTTGGGAGAACAGCGGTACTCTGTTCCCGGAAAAGGATTAAACGGGATTAAATTCATCTTCGATGGTGTCCCCTCCAGCAAGCGGATCAACTGTTTGGCATGCTGAATGCTGTCATTGATCCCGTCGAGCATAACGTACTCCCAGGTCACCTTACGCCGCTTGTCGTCTTTGACATACTCACGACAGGCGGGAATCAGCTCTTCCAGAGGGTACTTTTTATTGACCGATACCAGCTGGTCCCGCAGCTCATTATTCGGGGCATGGAGCGAGACGGCGAGACTGACATCGCTCACTTCCTTAAGCTGATAGAGGGCGGGCACAATACCTGAGGTACTGATGGTCACCCGGTACTTTGAGAGCATATAAGCAAGGTCATCCTGCATTATGTCCATGGCGCTGACCACGGCATCAAAATTGGCCAAGGGTTCACCCATTCCCATCAACACCACATTGGTAAGGGGTTTGCCCAACTCTCGTGTCGCCACCCAAACCTGACCTATGATCTCGGCCACTGTCAGATTACGATTAAAGCCCTGCTGGGCGGTCGAGCAGAAACTGCAGTCGAGGGAACAACCTACTTGAGAAGAGACACAGAGGGTATTGCGGCCGTCATCCGGGATCAGTACTGACTCAATGCGGTTGCCACAGTTGAGCTCCAACACCCACTTGCGGGTACCGTCACTCGCCGGCTGATCGAAAACGATCTCAGGCACCCGCACCTCGGCCACCTCCTGCAGTTGGGCTCGCAGCTTCTTCGACAGATCGGTCATAGCGTCAAAATCGGTCACGCCGTGCTTGTGAATCCACTTCAGCACATTACGACCGTGAAACGGCTTCGAGCCCAACTCTACAAAGAGCGCCTCGATCGCCTTGCGATCGAGGCCCAGCAGGTTAATTTTCTCTTCCACTGACAATATAGACCTCAGCGGCTGCGTTCGCAGACGCCTTCAGGGAAGAAAAATTCGATCTCCACCTTGGCGGTTTCAGGTGCATCAGAGCCGTGTACGGCATTCTCATCCACGGTCTCGGCGAAATCGGCACGAATGGTACCCGCAACGGCCTCCTGAGGGTTGGTGGCCCCCATCACTTCACGATTTTTGGCAATAGCACCTTCACCTTCCAGTACCTGTACCACCACTGGCCCGGATGTCATAAAGTCGACCAACTCACCGTAAAACGGACGCTCCTTGTGAACGGCATAAAACTCCCCCGCCTGCTCACGGGTAAGATGCAACATCTTCGAGGCAACAATCTTCAATCCCGCTTTTTCGAAGCGGTTGTAGATCTCTCCAATGACGTTTTTTGCCACCGCATCGGGCTTGACGATGGAAAAAGTACGCTCTAGTGCCATTTAGTTTAACTCCATGAAATTCAAACAATAAAACAACACTGCACCACCATTTTCGGCAGCACAGCAGACAATAGTGGCGGCGGTTGATCCGCCTCTGCAAAGGAGAGCAGGGAGAAGTTTACACCGCAGAATCAGCCGGACCGGTTATAAAAATGAGGCGGCTTCTGTTTTCCACTTACAAAACCGGAGGTTAGTTTACCTCGCGACGGGGAGGGCGGCAATTCTTAAGGACTCACACCCGGCGTTTGACATCCAGTATATCCGGGAACTGCGCCATCTTGTCGATAATTCGGCTCAGCTGCTTCATATCACTGATCTCGACGGTAAAACGCATGGTTGCACGGTCAGTCTTACGGTTAGACTGAGTGTTCACCCCGATCACATCCACCTCTTCATTGGTAAGGACAGATGAAAGGTCCCGCAACAACCCCTTACGATCACCGGCGATCACCTGAATATCCACTGGATAGGTCGTCTCTTCCTGCTGATCCGCCCACACCACAGAGGCCAGCCTACCCTGATCTTTCTCGTTAAGGTTATGGATCATTGAGCAATCCCTGCGATGCACGGTCACCCCTTTTCCCCGGGTGATGAAACCGATGATACTGTCATAAGGGACCGGTTTGCAGCAGCGCGCCATATGGGTAAGCAGATCAGAGACGCCCTCCACCACCACTTCGCTACGCCGCTTTGCCGCCGTAGTTTTTCTGCGGCGCTGGGGCAGCTTTTGTGGTGACGGTGGCCGTTCTTCAACCTGCGCCACCCCCATACCGGCCACCTGGATGGGAGATATATCACCCCGGCCTATGGCAGCCAGCAGATCATCGCTCTTTTTCAGATTGAACCGTTTCGCCGCCTCTTCCAGGTTCGGCTTGTGAACCCCAAGACGGGTCACCTCACGCTCCAGGCCGGTCCGTCCGGCATGGAGGTGGGCTTCGTAATCCTGCTCTTTAAACCAGTGTCGTATCCGGTTGCGCGCTCTGCCTGTCTTGATATAGCCGAGATGAGGGCTGATCCAGTCCCTGCTTGGCCCCCCTTCCTTGGTGGTCAATATATGGACCGTCTGCCCACTCTCCAGCGGCTGGGTCAGGGGTATGATGTGACCATTCACCTTGGCACCCCGGCATCGGTGGCCGACAGAGGTATGGATGGCGTAAGCAAAATCGATGGCGGTGGCACCTTTTGGTAACTCGACCACTCTCCCCTGAGGGGTTAGAACGTAAACTTGTTGTGCCTCAAAATCACTCTTGAGGCTATCGGCAAACTCATCACTACCACTGTCGGCGTCATCACGTAGATCGAGCCAACTGCGCATAAGGGCAATACGGCGCTCAAATTCCATATCCCCCTTACCGACGCTCTCCTTGTAACGCCAGTGGGCAGCCACACCCAATTCAGCGTGCTCGTGCATCTTGCGGCTACGAATCTGCACCTCCAACGTCTTCTCTTCAGGACCAATTACCGCAGTATGGATGGAACGGTACATATTGGCTTTTGGTGTGGCGATATAGTCATCGAACTCACCCGGTATATGCCGCCAAAGACCGTGTACCACACCCAATGCGGCGTAACACTCAGCAACATCGTCCACCAGCACTCGCACTGCACGCAGATCAAATATCTGGTTAATCTCGACCGACTTGCGTTGCATCTTTCTCCAGATGCTGTAGATATGCTTTGGTCTACCGGATATCTCCCCATGGATACCGATGGCGGCAAACTTCTCCTGCAGTAGATTGATCACCTCAGTGATAAACACCTCTCGGTCGGCACGGCGACCATCAAGATTACCTGCAATTTCTTTGTAACTCTCCGGCTCCAGATAGCGTAAACAGAGGTCCTCCATCTCCCACTTGATCTGCCAGATACCGAGACGGTTTGCCATCGGTGCATAGATCAGCTGAGTCTCTTTTGCCTCTGCCACTCTGAGAGGTCCCGGCAGATGTTTTAAAATTCGCAGCACATGGAGGCGCTCCGCCAGTACAATCAGCACCACACGGATATCATCGGCAATGCTGAGCAGCATTCGCCGGATATTCTCAGTATGCTCGACTTCATCACGGTGCAGGGCTTCGCTCTGCACCGTGATGATATTACCAATTCGAGCCATATCACCAACCATGCGGGCGACATCAGAACCAAATCGCCCCTCAAGACCGACGGCATCCACCTGGTCGCTAGGCAGCACATCGTGCAGTATGGCGGCCACCAGGGTCTCCCAGTCCAGCGCCATATCCTCAAGAATCTCTGCCACCGCCAAGGCGTGGCGAAGGGTTGACTCCCCGGTCGGTTCCCTCGACTCCTGATGAACATTCAGGGCAAGACCGCAGGCAGCCGTAATCATCTCCATCTCTTCACCCGTGCGACTCGCGGCAAGGCCCTTCAGCCAGTTGCGCACATCCTGCACACCCAGTGCATCGCCTTGGGGAAGATGGGTTGTAATACTAACCATAATTGGAGTTGTCAGTTGTCAGTTGTCAGTTGTCAGTTGTCAGTTGTCAGTTGTCAGTTGTCAGTGATTGTGGGGGTGGGGGTGGGTACAGATAAAGCAACCAGTAATATCAAGCTACAGCGTACTATAAAGGGAGATCATACCTACATGTCTAAAATACCGACCCATTGTGTGATACCTCACATGATCATAGCCCAAGAAAAATGCGCCGCCATCAGGCCTTCACTCTGTCTGCTTTACCTGACAACTGATAACTGCAAACTGACAACTTAAAACTCTACAACTCGTGACTAACCAGGCCGTCAGCCAGTTTCGGCTCGAACCAAGTCGACTTGGGGGGCATCACCTCATCATCGTCGGCCACCGCCATCAAAGCCTCCATAGAGGTGGGATAAAGAGAAAATGCGACCGCCATCTCACCGCTATCAACACGTTTAGACAAGCCTTCCAGGCCCCGAATACCACCAATAAAGTCGATACGGTTGTCACGCCGGGGATCACTGATACCCAATAGAGGATCGATCAGTTCTGCCGTAAGCAGGCTAATGTCGAGGCTGGCGACTGGATCGTCAGTGGGAATTTTCTGTGGATCAATGCACAACCGATACCACTGGTCGGTAAGGTACATGCCAAACTCACCCGGACCCGTCGGCTTCACCGGCTGATCACTGGCGGTAACCTCAAAGCGCTCACTAACAGCTTCGATAAATACCGAACGCTCATGGCCATTGAGATCCCTGATCACACGGTTGTAATCGAGAATCTGCATCTGATTATGGGGAAAGATAACCGAGAGAAAGTAATTATAGGCCTCTTCTCCATTGTGGTCCGGATTTGCCGCCTTTCGGTCGGCGGTAACCCGTGAAGCGGCAGCGGAGCGATGATGCCCATCCGCCACGTAGAGCGCCGGCATAGCGTCAAACAGAACGGTCAACCGTGCCACCCGCTCGGCATCATCAACTACCCACACTTCGTGCCGCACTCCATCTTCCGCAGTGACATCCATCGCAGGAGCGGCGGATGTAGCATCGGCGAGTATCCGGTCCACCTCAGCCTCACTCGGATAGACCAAAAACACCGGACCAGTCTGGGCATTCAAAACATCGATCTGACGTACCCGATCATCCTCTTTCATTGGGCGGGTAAACTCATGCTTTTTTATCCGTCCCTGATCATAGGCCTCAACGGAGGCGGCAGCGACTAAACCGGTCTGGCGATGACTACCCATGGTCAAACGGTAGACATAGAAGCTGGGTAGCGCGTCTTGAACCAACACCTCTTCCGCCTTCATTCGCTGTAGGTTTTCAGCCGCTTTGGCATAGACGTCAGCCGCATAGGGATCCGTACCCGGAGGTAGATCCACCTCCGCTCTCGATACATGGAGAAAGCTCCATGGCTTTCCCCCTACCATTATACGTGCCTCATCAGCACTCATAACATCGTAGGGGGGAGCCGCCACATCTGCGGTATAGCCGGGTGCGGGTCTTAAACCCCTGAATGCTTTTACTAATGACATTTGTATAAACCTTAGTTGATTGCGTGAAAACCGAACCGAAGCATTGTTTCAGATGGCGGCGACCATGTCCAAAGCCTGGCTGCAGCAACTTGTCGTATACTGCTTTAAGCGCCCCGGGTGGATGTGAAAAATGGATACCAAACTTATGCAACAGGAGAAACTGCTCAAAAAACTGCAGCTACAGGCCGAACCATACGGTTTGGTCTTGCGCGGCGGATTTACGGTGATAGCAGAGGATCAGGTACCCTCTCTATCCCCCCTGCGTCCTACTGTCTCATTGGTTCTGTTTGGTAATGCCGGATCTTCCATCTGGCCGGCCTTCAGTCGCTCCCCGGAGTACCTGGATGGCAAACTCGATCCCCTCGACCGCTGGAGCAGGCGGATCGGAGAGTCAATGGCTAAACAGTTCGACGGCCTGGCACTCTACCCCTTCGACGGCCCACCCTTCCATTCATTTTTAACTTGGGCGGAGAAGGGAGAACCAACGACCACCTCCCCGTTGCTGATAAAGATTCATCCGAAATACGGTCTATGGCACGCCTACCGCTTTGCATTGGCACTCGCTGAGCCACTCTACAATTTGGCTCCTCCCAAAATCACTGTAGCACCCTGCGACAACTGCATCACCCAACCCTGTCTGCAGGAGTGTCCGGTTGGGGCTTTTACCGACCACCGCTACCTTAGTGACCGTTGTGTCAGATACCTGATAGAAGAGGCCGACTCAGAATGCCTGTATAGAGGCTGCCTGGCCCGCCTTGCCTGCCCGGAAGGTCAATCATTCCGCTACCGGCCTGAGCATGCACGCTTTCATATGCGGGCGTTTGTCGAGTCGCAACAGAGGAAAAAATAACCACTCAGCAAACACGCCGGCAGTATTGACGCCTATAAGCTACAGCTTTATAATTGTTCGGTTAACTATCGACAATTTATTTAGCGGTAACGGGCATGGCATCGTCAGTAAAGATTACAGGGTACTCAAAAACCAACGGAGAAATTCTCATAGAGATGGAGCCTCAATGGTGGAACGCGAAAGAGCTGAAGCGTGATGAACGCTTTATAGAGTCAAGCAAGAGAGGCTTCTATAACGACTACGACGCAGATTTATCTCTGGACGAGACCAAAGAACTTTACGATAGGTACAAGGGTAATGTAACCACTATGCAGAAGCTACTCTGCCTTAAATTGTGGCACCTCTCCCTACCATGCAAAAAACTGTACGATGCCCTATTTACTCCCTCACAAAAGTTTTCACACTTCCGCGTGAATATCACCGAATGGGAATCTGGACTCTAAATCGAGTAAACTCTGGTTTAACCTAGAATCCAGCCAAAATCACCCACTAAAACCAAGAAGGGCAAGTACGATTTTCATACCTGCCCTTCTTGGTTTATAGGAACTCACCAATAGAGATCAATCAGGAAACAGACACTCCTTGAAGCAGGTCAATCAACTCCCTCTGCATCAAGTCAGTGTATCCTCATCCATCCTGGTAGATGAGAGATAAAATTCATGACAAAGGTCTTTGATCTCATTATCGCTTCTGCATTTCATAGCAGCACGAGGATGCTGATTAAGGTGACCGCTGATACCATAGATATCATTGAAACCCCACTCAATCTCACTCCTCAGAGGAACGAGATGCTCCTGAATCGTTTTATAAACAGGACGTACATCAAACTTCGGATTTTTGAGGAAGTTCAATAGTAGTTCCAGGTTACAGTTGCCGGCACCACGACCAATCCCATTGATAGTGGCATCAAGCATGTTTACGCCATCGATAATTGCCTGCTGGGTATTTGAAAAGGCCAACTGCTGGTTATTATGGGCGTGAAAACCCAACTCTTTGTTAGGTGCGTATTTCTTGTACAGATTTAGATAATCGGTAACCTGTTCAGAGTAGAAGGCACCATAGCTGTCCACCAGATAGAGATAATCTACCTCATCAATCTCATTAATCTGTGACAGCCCCTCGATCAGGTCAGTGCGGATGGATGCAGAGGGCGCCATGATATTGATTGTGGTGAGATAGCCCAGGTCCTTGGAGCGTTTGGCAAAATCGATTCCCTTATCGATATCCGCCACATAACAGGCTGTACGAATCATGTCAGCCGGCGCTTGGTCCGCGGGTTTCAAGGTAGAAAAATCGACTCGGCCAACATCAAACATCACTGCAACCAGAGGCCGTTGCTCACTCTCATGGGAGTCGATCACCCTCTTCAGGTCATCGTCATCACAGAAATTCCACTTCCCGTATTTTTCACGGGTGTACTCATCACTTTCAGTTAGCTTCTTTCCCAGCTCAACCACATCCACACCTGAGTCACAGGCGGCGCGGTAAACAGCCTTCACAAAGTCGTCCTTAAACTGGTAGTTGTTGATCAACCCGCCATCCCTGATGGTGCAGTCCAGAACTTTGATCTCTTCGCGATACATCTAACTAACCCCTAGCAACAGAAAAATAACGGAAAGTCTATCACAATCCACCTGGGAACCCCTGATCAATTCGTCACTTCATATCTCGTATTCACAAGAACAGTGGCAGTATTCTGAACGCCTCCCAAGAGAGTGCTAACCCGCACGGTTTTTTCCTGCTTCCAGACTCTCTAAATCACTATCCACCTTGCTCAGCACTTATCAAAAGACTCTCAAATAAAGTTGAGGGATGGTACCGGCTATTTGTTTCTTCATATCAAAGATAAGTCAGTCGAAAAAAACATCTACCTTTTGGCACTACTTATTGCGCCAAATTGGCATAAATATATTCTTTATTAAAACAACAACGTACTCACTTTACCCAAAACAAACATGCCAATATGTCACGTTTAATGCCATCAGTAGGCGCAGAAAAATGCTTTCAAAATTTAATATATTTCCATTTAAATGTGACTTTTGAGGATTTATGTTGCGGTATTCCTCGATACTCATCCCATGTATATGGCTGCTAAGATGCATTAACCTTGCAATGTGTAGAGTCACTATATTTCAGACTGATGAAAAAAATCAAAAATCAGTGGCACATCAATTGCTATATTTTTCCAGAATATTATTTTGTTCACCCGGGTTGAGCACCACAATTTTTAAGGAAAACTGATAAAAAACGGGTACTCCACCTTAGCAGTAAGACTCGAAAAAATTCAACAATCCACCCTGGGTCCGATGGATGGACCTAGTGCATCCATGAGACAGGACCACCGATAAGGAGGGTTTACAGTATGTTGAAGCGATCGATAGCGGCAATCCGGAGAAACTTATTTTCTCGGCAAAGCGACCAAGATCCACAAGCGTCGCAAGACAACGATGTCTGTGCCACAAGACGGAGCTTTTTCAAGCGAGCAGCCGTTGGTGCGGTTTCTATTACAGGTACCGCAGGAGTTGCAAAGGCGGTCGTTGATTCAATGCCACGCCCCAATCTGCAGGATAAGTATGCGACGGATGGTCTCGCCGGAGAAGAAGAACTCAAGAATCGGGACTATGTACTGATGTCCGAGCAAGAGAAGGCGGACATGGTGGAATCTTTCATTAGTAACCACTCTACACAGGCATGACGGCCTCGAATAACATCCTGAGATTTATCTCTCAAATTATCTTTCTACCGTTCAGTTTCACTCGATTTCAGATCGATCTGGGGGTAACTCATGTCTAAAGAAGACAACAAAGAGAATGGTGCTCAAAGCGTCTCCCGTCGCGATTTTTTGCGTAAGGCGGGGACCTACAGTGCAGCATCACTCTCTGGGGCTGCCATGCTCCTGTCCAATCCAAAACCGGCTCAGGCGACGACAAACGTCGAATGGGCAGAGCATTTTCAGAAAAACTACCGTCTGATGACGGAAGAGGAGAAGCAGGAGGCGCTAGACCGACTTGAGAAGCGCTACTCCGAGGAGTTCGGCAAAGAGGTCACAGTCGACGGCTCACCCGCAATGGACGGCGTCCTCTTCGGCTACGCACTCAATATCCAGAAATGTATTGGCTGCCGGCGCTGCGCAAAAGCGTGTGTTGCCGAAAACAATCAGTCCCGGGGTGATGAACAGCAGATTGAATGGATTCGTGTCCTCCGTCTGGAGAAAGGTCAGTTCTCCGCAGAAGACAGGGATCACGCCGGCTACCCGGGAGACTATGGCATTCAGGTAGGCGGCAATGCCTACAAGCCCGCAGGTGTGGTGCTGGAGGGTCAGCACTACTACGAAGCCGAGCAGGTACCGGAGAAAGATGCTTTCTACATGCCCATGCAGTGCATGCAGTGTGAAAAGCCCCCTTGCGTCAAGGTCTGCCCGGTACAAACCACCTATCGTGATCCCGACGGTATCGTCGTTATCGATTACAACTGGTGTATCGGCTGTCGCATGTGCATTGGTGCCTGCCCCTACTGGGCACGCCGTTTCAACTGGGGTGAGCCGAGTCTTCCGGCCGAAGAGATGAACCCAGCGACACACTACCTGGGTAACCGGCCACGCATGAAAGGTGTCGCTGAAAAGTGCACTTTCTGTGTGCAGCGCACTAGAAAGGGCCGCTGGACCGCCTGTGTTGAAGTCTGCCCGGTAGGCGCACGCAAACTTGGCAACCTGCTGGATCCGGAGAGTGACGTTCGCAAGGTATTGGAGACGAAAAAAGTCTTCCGCCTGAGAGCCGATCTCAATACCTATCCCAAGTTTTTCTACTTCATGGACTAAGGGGTATACCGTGAAACGTTTTCTCCAATTTGCAATAGATTTTATCCGTGCCGGCTTTACCGGTGGTCTTATGTTCTGGGCCTGGATGCTATTCCTCTCCTTCTTCATCATGCTCTGGGGCTATGGTGAATTTGTCCAGATCCGCGACGGCATGATTGTCACCAACCTCACCGACCAGGTCAGCTGGGGACTCTATCTGGCCAACTTCGTCTTTATGGTGGGTGTCGCCGCAGCAGCGGTGACGGTGGTCTTTCCCGCCTATGTCTACAAACACCACGAGTTGCACAAGATAGTCGTTCTCGGCGAGATGCTGGCGATCGCAGCTGTGATTATGTGTCTGCTGTTTGTAACTGCCCATATGGGTAGGCCCGACAGGATTTGGCACATCATTCCGGTGATCGGCATCTACAACTGGCCCAACGCCATGTTGACCTGGGACGTCCTGGTACTTACCGGCTATCTGATCCTCAACCTCGTTGGCGGCTTCTACTTTCTGTTCAAGAAGTATTCAGGCCAGCCACTGAACAAGTCCTTCTATATACCGCTGATATTTATCGCCATCGTCTGGGCGCTGAGTATCCACACGGTAACGGCATTCCTTATCAACACCATGCCGGCACGACCTATGTGGCACCATTCAATAATGCCGATCAAGTTCATAACCACCGCCTTTGCGGCAGGTCCGTCACTGATCATCATCGTCTTTATGCTGGTACGCAAGTTCACTCCGCTGAAGATTGCCGATGAGGCATTCCACATGCTCTCTCAGATTGTCACCTGGTGTCTTGGTATCGCCCTTTTCCTGGTTCTTTCAGAGATCGTCACCGAACTCTACCCCAGCACTGAACACACCGCGGGGCTGAAATACCTGATGTTTGGTCACAATGGGCTCAATATGCTGGTTCCGTTCTTCTGGACTGCCATTGTCTTGATGGTCGGGTCATTTATTCTGTTGCTGATTCCCAAGGTTAGAAAAAACATGAAGATCCTGCCTTTCCTCTGCGTTGGGGTCTTTGTCGGCATCTGGATCGATAAGGGAATGGGGCTGATGCTGCCGGGTGTGATTCCGACACCTATAGGTGAATTCGCTGAATACAGTCCATCCATGATTGAGATGATGATCATCCTCGGCGTCTGGGCTATTGGTCTCTTTATCCTGACTGTGCTGATCAAAGGCGCAGTTGGGGTCTTGCTGGGAGATGTCAGCTATGGAGGGAAGTCAGATGCAACGGCAACCTGAGCAGCACACTGACAAATCGATCCCGGCACGTCTGAGAGGTCATGCCGACTCCACCGATTCTAGGAGACGAAAGAGAATGATTAGCTACCGATTGTTTGGATCAGCCATAGGCCTCTGCCTGTTGGCGGCTGCATCCACAGCCCCTGTCTTCGGAGAAGCGACCCAGCAGGGTAAAGAGTGCTTCGAAAGCAGGGACGGAAGAAGTCAGGTTGTACAGCGGGAGATCGCCCCAGGCACTCCCAACGTCAAGTGCTCACCCACCACCAGCGGTGTTTTGTGGTGGGGCGACCCCTTCGATGGAACCATCCCAATGGGCGATATGGCGGTAGAAGCCGACTACACCCATGAAGAGGCCGTGGTCAAGCCACGCGAACCACAGATCGACAAAAACAAACTTCTGACGATCTGTGCCGTAGCCTGCCACAACGGCGAGTATGTGCCGGTGCCGGTGAACAAGAATCCACGCCCGCTGAAGATGCATAAGGATATCGTCCCCGATTCAATGGACCTGAAACATGGCAAGGGTGCAATCTGGTGCCTCAGTTGCCACCACCCGACCGACCGGACAAAGCTGATCGACAACTTCGACAACAAGGTCAGCTTCAACCAGCCGCAAAAACTCTGCGGCAAGTGTCACGGCCAGGTTCTCAGGCGTTGGCGCGAGGGTATCCACGGCAAGCGTATCGGTATGTGGAACAAGGGCGGAAAGAAGCGTTGGTGGGTCTGCACCGAATGCCACAACCCCCACGATATACAGCAGGGCGACAGAACATCGGGCTTTGCTCAGTTACATCCGGAACCGGCGCCAAATTTGCCAAAAACCATGGCTAACGCTGACCATGAGCGCGTCAAGCACGGACCGGGTCACTAGATAGGCGATGCATACCGGCACTACCATTGGTGGAAAATTCAATTGTCAGACCGACTGTCTCTACAGCCGGTCTGGTGTTGATCTGTCCAGCCTGAAACAGCTGTTATGCGCTGCTAACTACAACGATTATGCGTAGAGGGCAGGGGTGACCGATATTATGATAGAAACACCCCCTATGGTCGACCATGCCCTCTACGCCCCCTTTTCCCTCCAACTTCACTATTTTGGGGATTAATACAATGACGGCTAACAAGACACTGATTACGGCCCTCGGAATCATTACCGCTTCACTGATGGCCAACCCGGCACAGGCAATCGATGCCGCTAGCCTTTACAAAGAGCGGACATGTATCGCCTGTCACGGCGCTGAAGGTCGAGTACCCGCCATGGATGAGTATCCAAAGATTGCCGGACAAACCGCACCCTACATGCTGGCTCAGATGAAAGATATCAAAAACGGTTTGCGCACCAGTTCCCACTCTGCTGCGATGAGAAACGTAATGCATATGACTAACGATGAGGAGATGGCTATCCTTGTCGAGTGGCTATCCGGCCTGCCGGAAGGAGCTTCGGCGAGCGCTACCGCAGAGGATGCCGCACAGGATGGTGCTCAACTCTATCTGACAAAGGCGTGTGCGTCTTGTCATGGCGCTGACGGTCGCACTCCTTTAACCCCTGTCTTTCCAAAAGTTGCCGGTCAGAATGCCGGGTATATCTTCAACCAGTTGCGCGACACCAAAAATCGTAGCCGCAATAACGGACAGACCGGTGTAATGACGGGCATCATGGCCAACGTCACTGAAGTGGAGATGCGGACTATCGCAAATTGGCTTTCCGCACAGTAGATGCTGCCACTGTAGGCCGAAGCTGAAAAACCGTATCGTCTAATTTGACAAAAGAGCATCCGTCAAGGCGACAATCTGTTCATAGTAGGCATCACGTTCTATGTCGAGGATACCAGAGCCGAAGAGCTCGGCATCGACTGCGGTGGCAAGATCGCCATAGTTGACCAACACCGACTGGTAGAGGATCAGTGCGGGCAGTAAGTCTGTGCGATCCTCGAAGTAGCTGTGCAATGAGATCACGTAACCATCGTCCGGGGCCTCCGATACCGCCTCTGTCTTGGCAAACAAACCCGGCTCAATGCCATCGGAAACGAATTCAATCCTGACCGGGTAACGAATACACCTTCTATCCTCAAGAATGCGTAGCACGGTAGGGTAGTCGATAACGGGACCATAAAGTGAGCGGATCTGGCTTGCCTTCTCAATCACATGTTTTGATACAGCACTGTGAATGACTTTACCGGGACGTTTTTTGACCTTTTTATGTTCCATAGATTTACCTAAATATTTTTGAAACCGGGCCTGCTATACAGCAGTACGACAGCCCCTTTATAATAACCTAATTCACTGGACAATCCGTTCCAAATCAAGCTCAACAAAGGATACCTATGCCAGAATATCAGCTCAATTTTACCGACAAAGCTGAAGAGGATGTATCACGCCAACGCACCCTCGACGAGATGAAAGCTTTCATCTCCACTATGGATGATCGTCCACTTGCTATTGTCACACTGGATGAGAAGCAGAGTATGCAGTGGGATGAGGAAGGCGATATCGATTATCAAGACGAGTATGGGCGACAGATTGTCGATCAGGTTACTGACGGTATCACCGAGACACTTGTAATACGTAGCTACGAAGGTCTCCCTGTAGCCCTGGCCGCACTAAATGGAAATAATGGATGGCAAGGCCTGGGCATAGATAAACGGTTGCGCTTTGAGATCGCAACCATGATGCAATTCGACGAGACCGACTTATCCTCCTGACATACGTCACTTCGCCCCTTACACACAGTAACCCGCGCTCCACTGACCAGGGCAGCCGAAGCTCTACTCCGTAGGTTCACTGTTTTCGGCTGGAGATTGATCAGGGGCCACCCCCGATCCATCCAAGCCACCAAACCCGGAACTGCCCTCCTCCCTTCCGGCATCACCTAACCCCTACAAAAAATACACCTTAAATAAAAAAGGGGCGACCCGAAGGCCGCCCCTTAATCACCACTTAATGGTATGCGTCAGGATCAGACGATGTTACGAGGTGCGAAGGACATGGAGCGGAACTCGCTCTTGTACTTCGACTCGCCGATCTTCTTGACCTTGGCGTTACCCATCTTATAGTTGTAGTTACCAGAGATCTGGTCAGGCACACGACCCTGCAGCACGTTGCTGGGCTGGGAAGTGTTGATGAAGGGCTGAATAAAGGGGACGCATCTATTTTTATTCATTTTTCGGCCTTCCTCTCCCCCGTCTTTCAACCCTCATACCTAATCTTCTCTCTATCTCATCAACGAAGTGTGCATCACCTGTCAATTGATTTCTATTGAATGATTCGTCTATAAACCTTTTTTCAGTCACTACCATTCCCTCTTCTACAAATGTTCGGTAACAGTGCTTTCTTTCTATGTCAGTATCAGCTAAACCTGCATAGCAGGCATTTCTGTCAAGCATTGACATCTCATTACCAATAACTCGTTCTTGGTAACTTGACCATGAATAATCTTCGGCCATTGCCACCATTCCTGCACGAACAGGGTTTAATTCAACATAACGACAGCAGCACAATAGATAACTATCTTGCTGTATTGGGCTTGCTTTATACCGCCCCTCCCATAAGGAACCACTTCTGCCTTCCAGTTTATTAACATAGGCAGACTGTCTTCCATTCACTCTCTTCATTAATTCTGAGAGAGCCATTGCATCATTTCCTGGTTCGGCTATGAGGTGAATATGATTTGTCATCAAACACCATGCGTATATCTTTATGCCTAGTTTAATTTTCCATTCTCTTAGGTTTTCTAAATAAAACTGGCAATCCTTGTCAGATAAGAATATTGCTTTCCTGTTATGCCCTCTTTGTACTATATGGTGTGCGCAATTTGGTACCAAAACTCTCGTCTTCCTTGGCATAACAGCCTCCATTGGCTAAAAAAATAGATGCGTCCCCTTTTTTAATGCCTCCATATCGCTGATCTGACCCCAGGCAAAGCCTGTATCAAAGATCTCCATTTGATTGGTCGCCAAGCTATCTCGAACAGCATCATCTATGAATTCGGTACTGCGGAAGGAGATGACATGTTCCTTGGTCATTCTATGGCGAAAAAGTGTTCCACTGAAACCTGTTCCTATATTAGCTTCTTGATCCAATACTTCCCATTGAGAAGCAAAGTTTTTAGCCTGAGCCTTTGTGAACCTGGAGGCGTGTTTATTTCCATCGGTCAGGGCGTCAATGTAATCTTGCCCTGATGTTCTCAAATCACCTGTATCTGGGTTCCTGATAAATGCCTCTGACGCCACCTGCAAATCGGCATACTTCAGATACTCCAAAATCGTTGGCGTGGCCATCTCAACTCTCCTTTTGTGGTATTAATACTTTTTCAACAAAATCTTGGGTTTGTCTTGCTTGTGCTGCTGACCCTCTACCCCGTGGAATCGGACGAAGTGGATTGCTCTGAAATCCCGGACAGGCATTATCGGCGGCAAACAGCCAGGGTGATCTAAAGACGGCCCGGCTCCCTTGGGCATAATCCATCATGTAACCGATCCGCTCGGCTATCACTTCGTCAGTTTTCAGGTCAACCACTCTCAATGAGCTGCCGGCAATCCAGTACTCCCTTTCTTCATGGGTTGAGATATCATCATAGGTAACGCCGTAGCGTGGGCGCGCCTCAGAGGAAATTACTTTTCTTACGACAAATCCATAATTATTTAGATCATAATCTGGATTTTTCATTAATCTACTTCTGATATTGGGTGCATTTGAGTCCTTTTGACCTACCACCTCTACCTTTCCCGTATAGTGATACCGTTTTCCATCCACCGGATCAATCGCCTCCACATAGTGATACCCCAATCGAGGTGGTGACCCCGGTGCAGGGGTGCCGGTAGTATTGGCCTGATAGCTCCCCCTGAGAAAGGATTCGATATAGCCATCTCCTCCCAGATCTCGCCCATAAGGATCGTCCATCCTGAACTGATCACCATAATTTTTTCCACTGGGCCGTAGCTTCATCAGAAAGATTCCTTCCACATCTTTTACTGTCCTGTGGATCTTCTTTCCCGACTTTTCACAGAGCGCCTTGAACATGTAATTGGCAGTATCGAAGCGCTTTTTTGATGCCGCTTCTTCTCTTAGTTGTGGCTGAAAGACTGCGAATTCGAGATAGATATATCCCGCACTAAAAACAATCATTATATATATGATTATCCGGAGTAAAGTTTTCATCTTTTGGCCATATCTCCTTGCATATTTATTGCGTTTGGTGCGTTTGGGGGTCAGAGTAAAAACTCCAAAATAAAGGGGACGCATCTATTTTTGTTCATTTTTCGGTCTTCCTCTCCCTCGCCTTGCAACCCTGACACCTATTCTTCTCTCTATTTCATCAACGAAGTGGGAATTTCCAGTCAATTGATTTCTATTGACTGATTCATCTATAAACATTTTTTCAGTCAGATTCATTCCCTCTTCTACAAATATTCGGTAACAACGCATTCTTTCCCTGTCAGTATCAGCCAACCCGGTATAGCTGGCATCTTTGTCAAGCATTGATATATTACTTCCAATAATTCGCTCTTGGTAACTTGACCACGGGTACTCTTCAGCCATTTCCACCATTCCCGCACGAACCGGATTTAACTCAACATACCGGTGGCAGCACAATAGATAACTATCTCGCTGTATTGGGCTTGCTTTATACCGCCCTTCCCATAATGAACCGCTCCTGCCCTCCAGTTTATTAACATAGGCAGACTGTCTTCCATTAACTCTCTTCATTAACAATGAAAGTGCCATAGCATCATTTCCTGGCTCTGCAACAATATGAATATGATTTGTCATCAAACACCATGAGTATAATTTTATTCCTAACTTATTCTTCCATTCTCTAAGATTTTCTAAATAAAATTGGTAATCCTGATCTGATAAGAATATTGCTTTCCTATTATGCCCTCTCTGTACTATATGGTGTGGGCAGTTTGGTACCAAAACTCTCGCCTTTCTTGGCATAGCAATCTCCATTGTCCTCTAAAAATAGATGCGTCCCCTTTTCCTTCATGTAAGTTACGTAATGAATTCATATGCATACCCATTTATTCTTTCGGTAGAAAATTTTAATTATTGTTAATTTGGATAAACTCTAGTGAATTGCATATGACAGTATGTCGAAAATATTTTGTCATCTGGCACACTTGATTCTCCGAGCCTTCTCAACTGTTCACGCGAGGGGCAAGGGTTAGGCACCTTCTTTTTTGGCGAAATGAGATATACATACAGCTGGGAGGAATTTACAATGAATGTAATACGATGCCTGGAGATATCAGCCGGTAACCGACTCCGCAGGTCAACGGTATCCTCATAGATTTCTCCTGTAGATTTAATGCGCCATTTAACGAAAAGCCGGTCTCCACGAAGCATTTTTCCCGTGATGCCAGCCTGTTGAGGAATATTATTTTTCTCTAATGAATATGCTCGTGGGCGCGCCCCGGGATGCTTCGAATCACCATAACGGTAATTTAGTATCTCCGCATCTGGGCTATCCCAACGCGCATCAAAAGAGAACGAGTGATAAACAAGCCGAGGGCTCGTGGCGCAAGCGGTGCTTACTATCACCGTAAATACCATCACAAATAGAGTGCGTACTATATTTTTCACTTTAAATAGTCTCATTATTCAAGAACTCATCCACTTCTCATCAGCACCATTTACGAAGGCACAAATATAATATAAGGGGTCAAAACCATTTTACTAAAAGTGCCCATTACTTACCTTTTGAATACCAGATAAAATTCCAGCCATTTCCCTACAAGTCCAGGGCATAGTTACCACCCGTCATACGAAAACCCAATCGCCGAAAAAACCGATCCATCCTGTCTAGATCTACACCACTATTGACCCCGGCATTCAATTCAACTGCATCCCTATTCTCCGCCCACTTTCGGAAGGCGGTCAGCAGCCGAAAACCTGCACCGCCCATACGCTTTTCCGGTAGGACATCATAATGAATGACACTCGCCACGAGTCGATCAGAGAAGAAGTGACTCTCCACACATCCGATCAGTGCACCGATGATCTCTCCCTGGCTACTCTCAGCCACAAAAAAACAGTGGGTGCCTTTGCCGTCCTGTCCAGTCTCGATTATTGCCTTGAAGTTTTGCTCCACCCGTTCCGCATTGTAGTCATAGGTGGAAAAACGTGTGATGGCGTGCATCCGCCGTCCACCATCCACACAAGCTTGGATGTCATCAAGAGTCGCGAAACGGATATTCATTTTTTCTCTCCCCGCACTTCCTGAGCGTTAGATGAAGTACTTTTATCAGTGAGAACGGTTGCTCGCTCACCACCGATACGCACCACCTCATCCACCTGTAGACTTTTTGGCAAGGCATGGGTAATAAAAATCATGCTGATCTTTCCCCTCAATTGATTAACGGTAGTAGCAAAGTGTTCTGCTGTTTCTGGATCGAGTGCGCTGGTGGCCTCATCGAAGATCAATATTTTGGGTCGTTTTGTCAGTGCTCTCGCAATAGCCAAGCGTTGGCGCTGGCCACCGGATAGCCCTGCACCCCGCTCACCGATCTCGGTCTGGTAGCCATTGGGTAGTTGTTCGATGGTATCGTGTATCTCTGCCAGTTTGCAGGCATGAACTATCTGCTCAAAGGTGGCATGGGGATTGGCCGCCCTGAGGTTTTCGTAAATGGTACCGGAAAAAAGTACGGTCTCTTGGGGTACGACACCAAAGTAATGTCGCAGCTCATTGGCCGTGAGGTTTTGTAGATCGGTCCCGTCAATGCGGATACGCCCATCGGTGGGGTGATAGAAGCCCTGCAACAGTTTTGCCAATGTGCTCTTGCCTGAACCCGATGGTCCCATGATGGCCACCGTGACCCCCGGGGGCACGGTGAGATCGAACTCTCTGTAGAGATAGGGAAGCTTTTCGCTATAACGGAAGGCAAGCCCCTGGATCTCGATATGGCCTTTACCCTCGTTCAACCGCGAGGGCAACACTGCATAGGGTTCGGTGGGGGCATTCATAACATCACCCAACCGTTTGACCGAGAGACTGGCCTGCTGAAACTGCTGCCACAATCCCACCAGTCGCATCATGGGTTGGGAGAGTCTACCGGCAAACATCTGAAGGCCACCAGCATACCGATGGTAAAGTTGGCTGTGGTCATGACGATATAGGCTCCCACCACCAATATGAGCAGGGTCATCAGCTGCTCCAAAGTACCGGCTGCGGTGTTGTAGGTGTTGGAGAGCTGACGGGTCTTGAAGGTGGCGTGTAGATAATCGGCCAGATAATCAGAGAACCGGTGTTTAAGCTGGGGCTCCATCTGCAGGCTTTTTACAGTCTCCACCCCGGCAATATACTCTGTAAGGAAGGCCTGATTACGCGCACCGAGCAGAAACTGTCGATTGAGTTGCGCCTGGAACAGGGGGCCACAAAGAGACTGATAACGGCTATCACCGCAAGAATCGCCAGCACGATCAGGGTGAGCTGAACGCTGTAGTAGAACATAATGCCGACAAAGATAAACAGGAAGGGGAGATCCAGAATCAGCGTGACACCAGCACTGGCGATAAACTCGCGGATGGTTTCAACACCCTGCAACCGGGCGGCAATCACACCGGTTGGGCGCATCTCAAAGTAGCGTGGCGGCAATTTGAACAGGTGATCGAAGACTTCGGCAGCCAGCACCGCATCGACCCGGTTGCCGGTATGAAGCACCATATATTGGCGCACCCAGCTGAGTATGGCGGAAAAGATCATAAATACTGCCATGCCGATGGCGATGACGATGAGGGTGCTCTGGGTATGGTGCACTATCACCTTGTCGATGATGGTCTGGGTAAATAGCGGCGTACCCAGCGCCAACAGCTGAATCACCAGCGAGGCAATAAGGACATCACGCCACACTTTCTTGTGTTTGAGCAACGGCGGAATAAACCAGCGAAAACCAAAACCCTTGTTTTCTTCTACCGCATCCGGGTCTTTTACCGCTTCCCGCTCCTTCGCTACAAGAAAGACGCTGTCAAGATAGCGTGCTTTGAACTCATCTATTGAGAGCTCAACCGGCGTGTTGGTCCCAGCCTCAAAACAGTTGACACGTTCCTCGGAGACACCGGTGATCAGCACTGGGGTAGCCGCGAGGATGGCGTTGTCATCTAGCCCTGTATCTTTTGACAGGTCCGTTTCAGACTCTTCATCCAAAGTAGCCGGTTTATGCTCCAGCAACGCAAAGCACGGCATGGGGAGTTTGCCAAGCGCCTTGATTCCCCTGTGGGCCTGCTTAAAGCGAAAGCCCAATGAACGAGCAGCCTGGATCAGTGAGTCGGTGGTGTAGGGCGGTGGAAACTGCTTAAGCAGCAGCTCGGCATCAAACGGTATGCGATAGAGGGAACAGAGACTACCCAGTGCCCATACCAGATCAGCAGGCTCAATATCCCGTCGAGCAGGTTGGCGCTTGAAGGCATTATTTTGCACAAGCCGGAACATGTTTAGCTTATGCCCAGGCAGTCACTACACGAAGGATACAGGTTAATAGATGAAGCAATCTTTCCTTGATGCATACAGGATATCCCTATGAAATTATTGTTATAACTAAATGGTGCTATGTGATTTCCTAAAACACACCGAGTGCCAGACTTTCAAACAGTTCATCGGGTGTAACACACCACAGAAAAGTGAACCTACTTAACGGGAATATTAATACTATAACATAATGGTTATTGCCAACTTCGTCACAGTAAAAATATTAAATGGGTAGATATATTTTTCTAATAACCAAGAGAAGGCCCATAAAATCTAGATATCATTTTTTTATTGATTACTGGATGAGGGATTCGAACCTTCGATCGGTGGATTAAGAGCAACCCCCGATCCATCCAAGCCACCAAACCCGGAACTGCCCTCTTCCCTTCCGGCAGCACCTAACCCCTACAAAAAATACGCATAACTATTCAGCTATACCTGTTATTGAGACTGTATTCCCCAGGGGTCGGAGTCGATTGCGCCAAGATTGATGGTAAATCCCCCTTTTTACGTCGCAATCGACTCCGACCCCGGCCAAAATACCCTTGTAAACAGGCGTAGCTGAATAGTTACAAATACGCCTTAAATAAAAAAGGGGCGACCCGAAGGCCGCCCCTTAATCACCACTTAATGGTATGCGTCAGGATCAGACGATGTTACGAGGTGCGAAGGACATGGAGCGGAACTCGCTCTTGTACTTCGACTCGCCGATCTTCTTGACCTTGGCGTTACCCATCTTGTAGTTGTAGTTACCAGAGATCTGGTCAGGCACACGACCCTGCAGCACGTTGCTGGGCTGGGAAGTGTTGATGAAGTAGGAGTACATGGTCCCCTTCTTCACGTGAGGAGTGACAATCGCCACTGCCGTCACAGCTGCCTTGTCCAACTTGATCCAGCCGTTCTTCATCAGATCTGCAAAGTTGAAGTCAGATCCATGCACACCTTTTACAGTCTGCGTGAAGTTAGGCACACGATCACTGTAGAGCATCACCTGATCACCAGACTCGATACCACGTTTAGCGGCATCATCCGGGTGAATCTCGGTCCAGTTCTCAGGCCAACGCTGGGCGATGTATGCACGACGATCCACATCATCGAAGCCTGACTGCCAGACCTCATTGATACGACCGTTGGTGTGCCATAGCTCATCACCCTTAGGCTTCATCCACGCCCAGTAGTCAGAGAAGAGACTCCATGGGTGTTTCTGAATGTTGACACGACCGGTCTGCGAGTTGAAGTGCGTACCCTTCTTGTTGACCATGTTGGCGCCTTTGGTACGGCCCTCTGCCACCATCTGCTCTTGAGTCACAGTGGTGTCGTGCAGACGGGTGGTACCCAACAACTCGCCAGTCTCATAGTTGTAGAAGGTTGGGCCCTGAATACCGTCGGTACCCAGTTCACGCAGCTTCTCATGCAGGGTCTTACCCTCTTTATGGGCTGCAACCTTGATCATGTGGTAAGCCTTGCGGTTGCCACGGCTGAAGCGTGAGGACTCTTCGCAGACCTGATTGGCGTCTTTCCAATCGTAGCCGTCGAAGCCCATACGCTTAGCCAGTTGAGCAATGATCCACCAATCCGGCTTCGAATCACCCGGAGCATCCATGAACTTGGAGTAGAGACGGAGACGACGCTCGCCGTTTGCACGGACAAAGTCAGACTCACCCCAGGTTGCCGCCGGCAGAACGATGTCGGCGAACTTGGAACCGATGGGATCGCGCAGGTAGATATCCTGATCGAGTACCACGGTACCACCGGAGTCCATACGCTTCTTCAGCGTATCGATGATCTCAGCCTTGTCGAAGGAGCGCACCTGATGAGGATTCATGGTGACAAACTCTTCGAACTTGGCGTTCAAGCCGGCAGAACCACACATGGCTTGAATCCAAGTGGTACCAACAACGTGAGCAAAGCGTGTATTACCCTGGTAGAAGTAACGATCGCAATCGAGCGCTTGACGACGACGACCAGGACGCTTCTGAGGAGACTTGTTACGTGAGTAACCGCCACCGCCGGTACCACCACGTTGGTGACCACCGAAGCGACCGACAACCTGACCAGGACGACCACCGGCACCACAGATAGTAGCCAGAGAACTGACTGCATTGGTGTTACCGGTATTGTTGGACCAGTAGAAGCCTTTCTCGATACCCAGAGAAGCTTTTACACGAGTACCGTCAGCCTTGGGCTTGGCCAGCCACTCAGCTGCCTGGTAGATCTGCTCAACAGGAATGTTGGCAATTTTGGCCGCTTCCTTGGGATCGCAGTCCTTCTGGGAGAGGTTCCACTTTTTGTAGTCCTCGAAGCCTTTGGTCTGGAACTTGCCCCAAGTGGTACGCCACTGCCAAGGAGTGTTACGGGTACCCTGGCCGAAGCCTGAACTGGAACCCCACTTGTCGTTGACCCACTTCTTGATCCACTCGCTGTCTTCCCAGCCATTCTCAAGAATGACACGGGCGATAGCACCCAGGACCGGAGTATCAGTACCTGGATCGACCTGCAGGAACAGCGCATTGCCTCTGCTCTTGGCATAGGCAAGACCGGCGGTCTCACGAACGTTCAACCAGATGGTCTTCATGCCGCTGTCAATCGCTGGGCGAATGAACTGGTTGAAGATCATGGTCTTAGTTTCGTAAGGATCGGTACCGCAGATCATCAGAGTGTCTGCATCACCCCAGTCCTTGTAGGCAGGACCGAAGTTATCGAAGCCGGCATCACGGAAACCTGGTGTAGAGGTTACGTTGGCCGGCGTATCGTGCATCGTCCAGTTGGCGGTATCGATAGAGCCCTTGGAGAATTTGGAAACGGCGTAGGTGTTCTCCACATACTGGTATGAGTATTGCTTCATACCGTAGGCATTTGCACCGTGCTTCGCGATCGTGTGCTTGATCAGCTCGGCAGAGATATCCAGAGCCATATCCCAGGAGACCGGCTGCAGTGTACCGTTGATGCGAAGCATCGGTGACATCAGGCGATCACGGGTCGGCTTGTCAGGGTTGTAGATCTTCTGCGCAATACAACCACCACGGATGGAGGAGTCACCGCCGATGTTGACGGCTTTGGTGTCCTTATCCGGAACGATGATGATATTGTGCGGCTTACCGTCGTGCATACCCACGTTATGCTGGGTAGGCGCAACCCAAGCCTGCAGAGGACCGGTAGGGAAGTCGACATTGAAAGCATTATCAGCTGCTTTCATGCCGCCATCCGGTGTGCCCACGGGCCAGCGGTAGACTTTGTAGCCACAAGCGACGATGCAGTAATCGCAGCAGGTGGTTAAAACTTCCGCATTCGTGGGAGGCAGAGGAGTTTTGTCCTCAGGGAGATAGTACTTAGATGACATGTTATGACTCCTCCTAGGATTCCATCAGGTTTTGAGAACGGCCAAACAACAGGCCCATGACACCGACGGCGTATACGTCGTCACCATCCACTTCCAACAGCACCTGAGGAATACTCTGGTATGCCTGACCGGAAACGATGATACCGTGACGGGTCAAGTCGTAAGTGGAAAGATGCAGTGGGCACTGGCCCAATACACGGTGCTCACCAACGGCCTGATACTTACCGTTCAGGAAGCCACCCTGGTGGGTGCAGAGGTAGCTGAAAGCCACCACATCACGTTTCCCACCAACACCACCACCTGCCTTGGCACCGTCCATATTGACGATGAAGCACTGGGAGTTACGGCCGTCATCCGGGTAATTAAAATCAACCGGAGTATTCGCTTTCAGCTGGCTCAGCTTAGCCACTAGCTTGCGTGGGTAGCCGACGACACGGGCTTTCGCCTGTGCCTGACCGGGCAGCACACCAAGAGAGATGGTGCTGACAGCAGTCGCGGCAGCGCCTGAGTACATCAGGAACTCACGACGATTCAGCATGCATTGCCCGTGGGCGGCAGCTGACTCGTCTTTCTTCTCTATATCAGTCATTACTTTGCCTCCTGTGCGGCTTTGAGCTCAGCCTTGGTGAAGAGAGGTGCATAGTCAGGCATCTCCGGCTTCGCCACGGTGACCTCAGGGCCTGAGAATGCGCCAAGGAACGCGACCAGATCTTCTTTCTCCTGGTCACTCAGACCCAGGGGCTTGATCAGCTTGGACTTAGTCTCTGGGAACAGAGTGGTACGTCCCTCTTCATCAAAACCACCGCGGTCATAGAAATCCACAACCTCTTCGAGGGTGTAGAAGACACCGTTGTGCATGTAGGGTGCGGTGTAAGCGGTGTAACGCAGAGGAGCGGTACGGAACTTACCTTTATCCCACTTGTTCTTGCCACGGTAGTAGAAACCCCAATCAGACTTGGCGGTACGATAACCCTCTTGAGTCTGGCCTTTGGCATACTGCTCAAAACGGAAGGTGATCTGCGCAAGACCATCCTCTTCCCAACGTTTGTTCGGTGGAATACCGATATTGTGGAAGTCGAGGTCACTGGCCTGCTCACCGTTGTGACAGTTGATGCAGCCGCCCTTGCCTTCGAATACCGCCTTACCACGCAACTGCTCAGCACTCAGTGCAGCCTTGTCGCCTTTCAGGTATTCATCGATAGGGGTAGTAAACTTACCGGTAGTGTTCAGGGTACGCTCGAAAGCGGAGATTGCGCCCCAAACATCAGAGATCAACGGCCATTCACTGCCGTAGACATCGTTAAAGCGTTTACGGTACTCAGGGATCAACGCCAGACGCGCTTCCATGATATCGCTCTCGCCGTTGCCGGCCACACCACCCTTGGCAGCAGACTTGGCCTGCTTCTCATTGGATGAAGCGGAACCGGCCCAGAACTGACGTGGGTAGTAACCACTGTTCACGACAGTCTGGCTGTTACGCCAGTGAACGGTACCGGGGTAGCCGCGGGAGAAATCCTCAGCCCATGCCCAACCCTGATCGGGCTCGTGGCAGGTTGAACAACCGGTAGAGGCGTCACCGCCAATACGTGGATCAAAGAACAGGATTTTGCCGAGCTCAACTTTAGCCGCGGTAATCTTGTTATCTGGAGGAACTGGGACATTACCCAGTGGAGCCAGCGGAGCAGGACCTTTTTTGGCCATTGCCATCGCTTTTGCGGGTGCAGCCTTGGATACTGCAGCACTCTCCTGCTTGGTAGCTTGCGCCTGACAACCGAATAGCACGGTCGCAACAGCGGCAGCAACCAGGGTAGGAGCAAATTTCTTCATACTCATGGTTATCACCTTTTAGTTACGGGCCTTAGTCCAGTTGCTGATGGCTTCATACTCAGCCGGGTAAGGCTGCTGCCACACATGCTTGGAACTGGTCAGTTGGTTGCCGGAGAGAGACTCCAGGAATGCCACCAGGTCTTTCTTCTCCTGGGTGCTCAGCTTCAAAGGCTTCAACATCTTGCTCTTGTTGCTGTCCTTACCACCACCTCTGTTGTAGAAATCTACAACGCCAGACAATGACTTAACGGTGCCATTGTGCATATAAGGTGCGGTGTACTTCAGCTCACGCAGACTGGGGGTGATGAACTTACCCATGTCTTTCTCGAGGAGTGTGATATTGAAGTAACCAGGATCACGCTTCAGATTCATGTAGTCAGGAATACCCTGGAACATGGTGAAGGCGATGAAGGCCTGATGGTTCATGGGATCCATGAAGACATCAAAGTTTTCAGCAACACCGGTGTTATGGGGCTTCTGGTCAGAAAGCAGAGGGCCATTGTGACACTGGATGCAACCACCCTTGCCTTTGAATGTCTTCATGCCGCGTTTGGCGGAAGCAGACATTTTACCACTATCAAAAGGCGCACCGCTGGAGGTGAGTGTTTTCATGTACTCAGGAATAGCCTTACGAATAGAGCCGTTTGATGGCTCACCGTAACCGGCATCCTTAAACATTTTCACATAGACAGGATCCTGCTTGGCACGCTCCTGCATGATCCGCATATCCATGTTCATGGTGTAATCTTCAGTCAACATCTCACGAGTTATATCGTTGAGGTTGGTGCCGATACGGCCATCATGGTTCCACACTTTTTTGTGTGCGACGTTGATCAGGGAGATGCTGTTGCGGAAGTGGCCGTTGCCGGGATAGCCCGGTGACAGCGCATCGGGATGCGCATAACCATTTTTAGGTTTGTGACAATCTGAGCAGGATATACCTGCATCGCCTGAGATACGGCGATCAAAGAACAGACGTTTACCCAGTTCAGCCTTTGCAGCGTTGGTTTTCAACTGCGGCAAGGGACCGATATCCGGATACTGGCCCGCTTGAGCGCTAATTGTCACTCCCAGCCCCAGTGCTGCGGCTAGTAGTGAACGCCCGGTCGTGACTCGTACACCCATTGGATTTCCTCCAGGTCAATTTTTGCTTTATCGGTGTTCCGACGTTTTATTCAGAGAGCAGACAAAATTGTCGAATTTCTGAACTCTGCATTAACTGCACAATACGGGCCAAGATTTTTTATTGTTATTTTTCCCTTACTATTCTTGGTGTTAGGTTTTTCATATTGATCTACGTCAATAACACCATCCGGTAAAATTGAATAAATCGTTCCGCAAAAAAAAACATCCCAATCAATCTATCTATTTCGTTCAAATAAATGAACACAATTGGTCAGCTTGCCCGCCGTGAAATGTGAAAGATGTACTGGTGTGGTTTCACTTCAGATTCAGCAGGTTGCACCAGGAATTACTAAATCGCCACAGATTCGGCGTCAATTTCCAGCAAGCAGGTAGCGCACTGCCTCAAGAATAATCGATGGACTTGTCCCGTGGGGAAAGATAAAGCGCAGATCACCTTGAGGCGTGATCAGATAGGTCACGGCGGAGTGGTTAACAGAGTAACCAAAAGCTGATCCTTCCAGCGCCACCTCGTAGTATTTGGCCCCATACAGTGCAGCCACCTCGGCCACCTCCTGCTCAGTTCCGGTAATACCTACTAAATTGGGATGAAAATATTCAACATATTCCTTCAGAGACTCGACGGTGTCACGCTTCGGGTCCACGCTGACAAAGACGCCCTGTACCTTGGCCAGTTCATCATCTGTCATCTCATTCAGCGCTTGGGTCATAAATGAGAGTGAGGTGGGGCAGACATCCGGGCACTTTGTATAACCAAAGTAGAGCAATACTACCTTGCCATGGAGATCTTTGAGAGAAACAGGGCCGGCTACCGATTGCAGTGTGAAATCACCGCCTAGGGGTGCCTCTTCGATAGCCGGCACCTCGTCTTTCGGTTGCAGTGCATCACCACCAGCAATCACCAGCATGGGCATTAGCAGGGTACAAAACAATACGGCAAAAATTTCTCTTTTAAACATCTCTTAATTCCTAACTCACTCGCAATAAAAATGGACAGTGTCTGCCCCCAATTACCCCCTACAAAAGCGCCCTCCCCCGCAGATTTACCCTGCACCATCGAAGAGCCGAGAAATAAGCGTCACCACCGCATTCTCGACCCGCAAAATCCGTGGCCCCAGTGTCACCGACTGCATCCCTGCCTCAACCAGTTTCTCCACCTCGTAGGGGATAAAGCCCCCCTCTGGCCCAATAGCCAGCACCATCGGCTGCTTGAGCGCAATCGGGCATGATGGGTAGTCACCGGGATGGGCCAGCAGAGCAGGCTGGTCACCGATAATTTCTGCCAGCTCATCTTCAACAAAAGGTTTGAAACGCCGTTTAAAAGTGACTCTGGGCACCTTGGTGTCGACCGCCTGCTCAAGCCCTTCCAGCAGGTAACTGTATATATACTGCTGCTCCACAACCGGACTCTGCCAGAAGCTCTTTTCAGTTTTCTGGGTGTTGACAACAATCAACTCCTTAATCCCAAGCTCCGCCACCATGCGGTAGATGCGCCGCATCATTTTGGGACGGGAGAGCGCCAGCACCAGTGTAATCGGTGTAGGTGGGGGTCGGGGTGTATCGAGTATCGGCTTGAGCTCAACGCTTTCATGATCTATCTGTGAGACTCGAGCAAATCCCATATCACCGTTGATTAAGCCAACACGAAGCTGATCACCCTCTTCGACCCGCAGCACCTTTTTCAGGTGAACAAAGCGGCGGTCAATAAGGCGAATCGTCTCTGCGTTCAGGTAATCCTGCTGGTCAAATAGAACAATATTCAATTTAGCTTAGCCTGGTTGTTAGCAGAGTTCGCTGTCCTATGGTACTTACTTTAGTGTGCTCTGTGTTCCGTTTTTATTTCCGTAACAGTCCCATAAAAAAGGGGGCAGGTAAAAACCTGCTCCCTTCGAAAACAGCCCTAGCTATCAAACTGGAAATTTGAGAGAAACTGCAGGCCGGGTCTAACAGCCTGCATTGATTCCAAACTATTTAGGCCGCTTTACTCCTTTGACTGCGCACCAGCATCAAACCGGCAAGGAACACCAGAAGTGCAATACCAGCAGGCATACCGTAAACCCTGGCAACATCGAGTTCCGGCGGCAACACCAGCCAGTACCAGGTACTGAGGGTGTGCTTTGAGCCTGCCTCGCCATTGCTACCATCCCAGTTGGCAAAGGAGATCGGCATAAACCGCCCTTCGTTGAAGTTGATATCGCCGTCACTGCCCTGGCGTGGACGTTTCATCAGCACCCGCCAGCTGCCATCCTTCCACTCACCAGACGCTTCCAGACTCTTCTCTTTCTCACGCATGGTCAGTTTCTTGTCAGGACCAGAACCCTCAAGCAGCATGACTGCTGCATCACGTTTCGGCTCAACGCTACCGGCGTTCCAGTACCAGATGGTGGTTTTGCGTTTGGCGTCACCGTGACGATAGAGCGGCTTCTCCACTGCGGGTGAGGAGGCGTAACCGTTCTCTTTCGGAAATTGGATAGCGAAGGCGTCAGGGTGCATCTCCAGATTCTCATCCATAAGATCGCTAAAATACTCGTCACCCGGACGACTCTCGGTACGATCACCCACCTCCATAAGAAAGGCGATCTCCTTGTCGTTGTAGAGGGCGCGTACCGTCACCGCATCGCTCAAGGGAGTAAACAGGCGCTCATCCTTGATGATGTTCGGCACCAGCTGCAGGGTCACAGGCATGGCCTGGTTCCAACGCTCATCATCCAGGGATGCGGGCAGAGAGCCCTCCACTTTCAGACCGGTGACCACGCCACCCTCTCCCGGAGGGGTATCGTTGTCACGCAGGCTGTAGACGAAGTTGGCGATATGCCAGCGATCCTCAAGACTGACCGGATCCTTGTTACCCTCCTCCACTGCACGATGGGCCGGCATCGGTGTACCGAGGATACCGATGGATAGGCGGGTGTAGATGCTCTTGATGGTCGCATCACGTTCGTCCTCACCCGCCAGACGGGACTGAGAGGCGCGCCAGCTCCAGGGTTTGGTGAGATCTCGGGGCCAGATACGGTTACCCCAGTCATCTTCAAGTTTTTTGCCGGAGACGATGTTGCCGCGACCCGCTTCACCATGACACTCTTTACAGGATTTGATGAAGGCTTCACGCCCCTTGGCCAAAGACTCTTCTGAATAGGCTACCTGGCCATCCAGTGGCTCCACATCGGTAATGACACGGAAGTCGGTTTTGGTATAGAAGCCATCATCATCGAAGGCCTCTTCATCATCATCTGCACCTTCCGGCGGCCAGGCCAGGGTAATATCGAAGCCCTTGACCACAGGGATCAGGCTTTTGATCTGCTCATCCGTCAGCAGGGTTGCCCACCCCGGCATAGCGGTGCCGGTGAGACCATGTTTAATGGTATCAAAGAGGTCCTCATCACGGGGCAGTTCAGTGCCCGGCGAGGTTTTGTATTTGAACAGCGCCAGACTGAAATCACGGGGTTTGGGATACATCCGCTCTGCAGCGATACCGTCACCCGCGCCCTGCTCACCGTGGCACACTTCGCAGCGGAACTTGTAGAGATCCTTACCCTTCATGTCGGCACGCTTGGCCAGCACCTCGTCCTTGATGCCGGTAACGGCCCTGGAGACTTCCGGGTCCCAGATACGTGGTACCTGACCGTTGTAATCAAAGATAAAGGTGATGACATTCCAGACATCATTCTCTTCGAGCATCTCATGCCATACCGGCATAGCGGAGTTCCAAGGGGTACCCTCTTTCGGCAGCCCTGGACCACCGGTCGTGATACGCCAGAAGAGGAACGCCTCCTGCAACTGGGGAATGATGGTGGGGTCCTGGAAGTTGATCGGCATCGGATTGAAGCCGGTGGCATAAGGCCCCTGACCGTCCAACAGATCACCATGACAGAAGAAGCAGTTCTGGTAGTAGACGTCACGACCGGCGGCTACCGCTTCAGTGTATTTTTCCCAGCCTGCATCCTTATCCGATTTCAGCGTGGCGAGAATATCCTCTCTTATCGGATTTTCCAGTGTGGCAAGATCATAGCTATTGCCAAAGGCCTTGACCGACGCCGGAGGCGCCGGATGCACCTGACGCAGCTCAACCGGCGCATCATTGGAGGGTTTGACCATACCGTAGGTGGTATAGCCAACAATGGCGGGGATAATCAGCAGTAAGGCCCAGCGGACAACGCCCTTGTTATCATCACGCAGCGTCGAGAGTATCGGCGCCTTAAACTCTGCCCAACTCTTATCGTCAAATGCGAAGTAGAGCAGTACACCGATGATCGTGATGATCATGTACTGCACCATCAGCGTCTTCGGCAGCAGCGGTGGAAAAGCATTATCAAAAATCAGGTAAGCGACAATAAGAACGACTACCGCTGACCAGAATGCGGGTATCTTGAATTTCATTATTTTTTCTCCGCCAGCAGGTCAACGATCATCTGCAACTCTTTTACCGTCATCTTCTCGGCAAAGTCAGCCGGCATCGCCGCCGGAAAACCTTCAGCGAGGACCGCATTGGGATCGACAATACTCTGTCTGATCTCCTCGACGCTCAGACGACTGCCGACATCCACCAGGCCGGGACCCACCAGGGTGTCCTTGCTATCCATCGAGTGACAGGCGGTACAGGTATATTTGCCCAGCGCCTCTTCACCGGTGGCTGCTGGTGCCGGTGCAGCGCCGCCGGTAGGAGCAGCCGCCACTTCCGCCGCCGCCTCAGGTGATGGCAGGGAGACGGTCACGTCATTGCCATCTTTCGACTGCAGATAGGCAATAATGGCATCTATCTCCATAGCGGAGAGTTGAATCGGTGCCTTGTCGATAGCGGGCATAGGGGATTCCGTGTCATTACTCCCCTTCTTACCCCAGCTAGCTACCACATAAGCGCTGGGATCGACCATCGACTCCAAAATATAACCTGCAGCATCCTTTGAACCGCCTTTGTAGCGCTCATCTGCCAGACGCTCAGATGCCTTAGCCACCATATCAAACCCCTGAATATCGGGTGCACGACCCAGGGGGGCAGGCTTATGGCAGAGAGTACAGGTACCTTTGTTATTGAACAGATCCTCACCCATGACAATAAAGTCATCCATGGTGAGAGAACTCAGGTCCACCTTACTCTCCTGTGGCGCTTCACCCTCCACTTGGGGTAGCAGGTTGGCCACCAGTGTAAAGATCAGGGTCAGCCCCAGGCTGAAGCCCATGGTCTTGCCCAATACGCTCATCCCGGACTTCTCATTAACATCCGTCATGCTGAGCTCCCCTCTGCTGCGGCCACCGGTTTGGGCTGTTTTGTTGCGCTCAGATTGGCTACCCAGAACATGAACAGCACACACAACAGGAACAGCACGGTGACGATCGTAATCATATTGCCGGCATAACCGATAGTTGGAATATAGTTATCCGGCGAGGTGTCCTTCATCACGGTGTAGACATGCCAGTGGGTCTTTACCGAGGAGCGGACATAACCCATCAGCCCCATCAGCCAGGTGAAAGCGATCGGCAGGGCGAACAGGGCATACTGGGAGCGGTCAGGAATCCTGCCCCAGTGCGAAGGCAGCACTTTTGCCTTCTTGAACATCAGCGCATCGATAACGATACCGGCAATGATCACCACCAAGGTCGTTCCCACCTGCATCACCGACGAACCCACCTTGTAGACGGTGTTGGTGAAGTAGCCGTAGTAGACACCGGCAAAGATGATGTTAACCATGGCGACGATGTAGATCGCCACCAGCAGGGCATTACCCATCGGCGCCCAGCTCACCGTCGCCACCTTATCGGAGCGCCGGTAGAGCTGGAACGAGAGGAAGGTCACAATCAGCATCAGGTTCACCGCGATATTCTTCGCCGGCATAATGCCCAGCGGGCCGAGAATATGGTGATGACTGCCACCCAGCGCCGCAATCTCCGAAGCCGACAGCATGATGGTGTGCGGAGTTACCCAGATGAGGAAGCAGACCACCAGTACCAGAGCGATGTACTTGATCAGCCATTTATAACGAACCGACCCCTCGGTACGGGACATACCTGACCAGAGGTAGAAGTTACCCGCCAGCAGAATGGTGCCGATCAGCACCGCCTGGACGATAAACAACCAGGCGAGGATGCCGCCCATGGCGGTGATACCCATTTGCTGGGAGTAAGCGTAGATCTCCGCCATCAGCCAGTAACCGGCAAAGGGCAGCGGCAGGAAGGCAAGAATTGCAATAAAGTTGGAGGTGTAACCCATCCAATCGTAGTGTGCCCGTTTGACCGGATCACGACTGCTGAGGAACTTGAATGCCGCATAGGCACCCACCACCGCGCCGCCGAAACCGATATTGGCGATAAAGCGATGCAGGTTGATCGGGTTCCACAGAGGCCCTTTCATCACCTCCCAGATATTGCCGACCACCGCACCCACCTCATTGACACCCGAGGGGGCCATCATAAAGGTAGCCCAGGAGTTGGCGAGGACCATGATGGTCATACCGGCACCGTTGAGCAGCAAACCAAGGGTGATATGCAGCCACTTTTTATTGCCGTAGCGGAAGGCATCCCAACCGTAGTAGTAGGTATAGAGGAAGAAGCTCTCGAGGAAGAAGAGGCTGGCGTAGACCAGCCACTGGGCACCAAAAACATGCATCATATAGCCCATGAAATCGGGATAGAGCACGAACAGCGCCAAGGCCAGTGAGCCACCAAAAATAGCAGTGATGGAGAAGCCGACGAGGCTGATCTTCATGAACTCATGAGCCATATCGTCGTAACGTTCATCCTTGGTGATCATCCCCGTCAACTCGATCACCAGAACAAAGAGAGGCACCGCCAGCACCAAGGCACCGAAGAAGAGATGCATCTGCGCAAGAATCCAGACGATTGCGCGGCTGCTTACGCCGACATTGGGGTAGTCCTTGCGACTGGGCGTAGGTGCTACAACCACCTCCACCTCTTCGGCATCTGCTGCGCTTGAAGTCTCCTCCTCGGCAAACTCCTCACCCTCTATATGGACGCGACCGATAGGAGAGATTCGCTGCTCCAGGGTGTCAGTTGCACTCACACCACTGGACGCCTGTGCCACAGAGAGACCTGCCACATTCATCAACAGGGCCACAAGCAGCACCACTCCCAACTGCTTAAACAGAGGGAAGAGGCTAAAAACGCTCTTTCTATTTTTTAGTAATGGCATATTTACATTCCTCCGGCTAACCGGCCGGGGTCAAATCAAGATTCAGCGGCAAGCCCTGAATGCTCATAATAAAATGATCCAGACCATAAAAGACGGCGGTGGCAACGACAAAGGCAACGGCAAAAGCTGCCAACGTACCCATCACACCTAAACTGCTCTGCTCTTCCATCAGATCCCCTCCACTAACCGTGATGTACCACAACGCCGCCCGAATAGATCACGAGCCAATAGAAGAAACCGAGTATCGCGACGAGGGTGCCAAAAAACAGTTTCGGTCCCCAGGAGGTTGTCTCTTCCTCCGGCTGTCCCGCCTCATTCTCTTTTGATGTTTGGGTCATATTTCACTCCTGGTAGCAAGGTGAATAGTACATATTTCTTATTTGACTGATCCCATGGACATTTGCAATTACCAGGCCAAGATCAATTTTCTTACCGAGCATCCTTGGAAACGGCACAGCAACAAGACAACAACCGTGATAATCCCTTGTCTTACCATGATAATTAGCCGACAGGTACTAGCGCTCCCCCTAACTAACGATCAATTTGAAGCGGCATAGGGCGCTCATTTCGAGCATCAATTATGAACAATCCATTCAGCATATCGGTTTAATGATGTATGTTTTTGTTCAATAACCACTCTGATGAAAAAAATAGCCATCCAGATCCAGATTAAACCTCCCGTACACCCTTGAGATTGATGAAATCGTTCACTCACAACTGGACGCAATATCGAATATGTGAACAATTCATTCCATACTCCTCAGGATTGAACGATCAGATCCCCTTGAAACAGTCGTTTACCAAGTTGGTACAGATCGTGCAATCGCCTATGTCTTTCCTGTTTACGCTTCTGGTGATTGAAAAACCATGACAACACAGACTCAGACCGTTGATGCCCTCGTTCAGCTACTCAGCACAGGAGATGAGGTAGATCGATGCTACTCCTCCAAAGCACTGGGTGCATTGAAAGCAGGGGACGCTGTAGATCGTCTTATTGAATGCCTCCGGGATGAGGATATCGATGTCTGCATGGATGCAGCAGAAGCGCTGGGAAGGATAGGCAACCCGAAAGCAGTCCCTGCCCTAGTAGAGTCTCTATCCAACGATAACAGTGGTGAAATATGTACTGTCGTAGTGGCATCGCTGAGAAAAATTGGTGGAAGCGACGTTGTTGAAGTACTGAAAAAAGCGGCTATCGAAAGACCTGAGAACATCGAGTGGGAAGACGACTGGGACACCTGGTGGGATATTCAACTCGAAGCGGTCAGGGCGCTGGGGGATTTTGGCGGTGAAGACGCAGTTGATACACTGACCCAAATTATCGATGACGAGAGTATGCAGGATATAGAGAACGATATTCTAAAGTCACTATCGAAAATCCCTGGAAAGGGCGTCGAAGCGCTTATCGAACGCCTGCAAAATCAGGAGTCGCGCCCACAATCCCGCTGGCGTGCGGCTAAAGCCCTTGGCAGAGCAAACAGCTCTGAAGGCATCATCGCCCTGGGACGCGCACTCAAAGACACGTCGCGGGATGTGCGGGCCGAGTCGATTATGGCACTGGGCAACTGCGGCGCCACTAAGTATCTTAGCGCACTGACAAAAATGCTCCGGGATCCGGATGAAGTAGTGAGAGACGCAGCACTCAAAGCCTGCCTACAACTCACCACCGAAGAGGCCCCTGACAGCGACCTCCAAGCCGAACTAATGCTGATGATGGATGACCCCAGCAGCCAAGTGAGACTAACACTCTACAATGCACTCCAGGATGCACAGGCAACACTCTCATTGACAGAGGATGCCATCGATAAAATTGCTGCCAGCTGTAGCGATAAAAGTGCAGAGACTGCATCCGCTGCATGCCGCCTGCTGGGTAAGATTGGTGCCACCGAGAAAACATCGACACTCATCGACCTGCTAGGCAACAGTGACGGCCATACGATGGTTAGACGTGAGGCAATACTCACCCTGGGCAAGCTTGGCATAATCAACCAGGAATCCGTAACTGCCTTGGGTAGAGCAGTGGCCGACAAAGAGCAAGCGGTTCGTCTCGCTGCTCTCGTCGCGCTAATGGAGCTGGAACAGCAAGGTAAAACCGTTCTCACTGAGGATGAAGAGGAGATACAACGCCCCCTCGACATCATCATCGCCGCAGTCAAAGGTGATATTACTCCGATCGATGAAAAGCCGGCTACCGAGGAGGTGGATACTGCTGCGGAGGCAACTACTGAGAGTGACAGCGACACCATGGCCGCTGACGCCTCATCCGATGAGACAGCCCAGTCAGAGGCCAATGATGATGCCCCGGAGGAGATCTCCGGCAGAATCAACGTGGATCCCGATGAACCCTTCTCAGAGAAGGTGGCAAGTACAATTATTCTGCCCGAATCACCCGCACGCATTGTCGAGGAGGGCGAGGTAAGAACTGCCATGTCCACCCTCGATGCCATCGCCATGGACAATGTCGAAGCGACCCTCGGCCTGAATAACATTGAGCAGCAAGAGCCTGAGCACGATGAGGAGACCACTGAATACCTCGAAGTCGTTGAGGAGAATAAGGAGGAGATGAAGCGCATTCGCCACAAAAAACGGCTCTCACCAGCGCAGGATGTGCGCCGTCTAGGAGCAAAAGTGCTCTCAGAGAGTGAGGATAAAGGTGCAGTCGAAGCTTTGATTCAGGCACTCAACGACGATGATGAGATTCTTCGTCAGGAAGCAGCAGCGGCAATAGGTGAAATTGGTCGGAAACGACTCGATATGCCGGAACTTATGGACGCCGTTGGTACTCTTATTACACAACTGACGGTTGGTGGCGTGGAGCAACGGGGTATCTGCGCCCGCGCATTGGCCCATCTGGGCAATCGTGCTGCAGTGAAACCCCTTATTGAAGCGCTGACGGACAGTGAGACAACCGTCCGTGTTCTTGCGATTGAGGCGCTGTCAAATCTGATCAACAACGGCCGGGATCCAAGTGAAGCGGACCACATGGTGATAGCGGATATCCCTAACACCAGCATCGCTAAAAAGATTACCGAGCAGCTGAAGGATGAGGATGGCGGTGTGCGGGTCGCAGCAGCTAAGGCACTGGCAGAATCTCTACCCAACCTGACCGACAAAACGTTTGTTGGCAGACTGCCGGCAGTGATCGTCGATAGCGTAAACATGGGTGGGGGCGAAGAGGCCCGCACCATAGGTAAAGTGCTTCAGGCATTTGACCGCCAAAGTACCACCGAAACTCTACTGTCATGTCTTGATCAGGCAGGCGATAGCGTTAAACGCAGCATCCATATAGAGATGCTGGAAGAGCTTTTACAACCGAACCAGGATCAGCCGCAGCAGGCAGCCTGACCCTGTAATCAACCAATTGACCTATCAACAGGAGTCTTAGCATGAAAAAAATGCTCGTATCCCTCACCCTGGCTAGCCTCTGTGCCCTGCCCCTGGCCAGCCAGTCGGCAGCTTACAAAGAAGTGACCGTCAGCGGCGGTGGCACCATTACCGGTAAGATCTCCTTTACCGGCAAAGACCGTGCGCCCAACACTTACAAGATCAGCAAGGACAACAAAGTCTGCGGCACCGGTGAGCGCAACATCGACTATGTACGCGTCGTCAATGGCAACCTGATGGATACCGTGGTCTACCTGGAGAAGGTGAAAGAAGGCAAGGCATTCCCTACTGATGTTGCAGACGCGACTATTGAACAGGAGGGGTGCGAGTTCAAACCCTTTATGCAGATCATGCGCAACAAAAGCAATTTGGCTGCTGTAAACAAGGATCCCATCCTGCACAACATCCATACCTACGAACTGATTCGCGGCGATGCCAAAGGCCCAAAAAAGACCCTGGCCAATATCAGTCAGCCTGAGCCGGGCACCGTCAACTCAACAATCAAAATGAAGAGGGGACCTGCCATCAAAGTCGAGTGCGATGCCCACGACTTTATGCACGGTTTTGTCTTTGTCGCCAAAAACCCCTACTTTGCCAAAGTGGCCGATGATGGCACCTACACCATCGATAACGTGCCTGCCGGTAGCTACAAGATCAAAGCTTGGCACGGTTTCCTGAAAAACCAGAAGGGTAAGGTCAAAGTAACAGCCGGTGGCAGTACCACTGCAGACTTCACCTTCAAGTAAGTAGATGGGATAGAGACCATGACCGAAGATAAACCGCAACGACGATTTACCTTGATGGACTATATGGCTTTTATCGGCGGTGCCATCAATTTCATCGTCATCAGCTATATCATCGGTTACTGGTTTATCTCTAATTAAAATCAAAGGCCTGGAGCTACTGGATTTGATATCCATCATCTCCGGGCCTCTGTTTTTTCTCCCCTAAGCCTCAGGCCTTATCTATGCCAAGCCAAGCCAAAATCACCCCACCAGAACTTGACCCACTGCCGAGTTATAAGTCAATTCTCCTGGCAGTAGACTCATCTGACCACTCCAACCGGGGGACACTGGAGGCTGTCTCTCTCTCCACCCACTACGGCAGCCGACTGACTGCCGCTCATGTCTATGCAGCAAAGCTGCATGACCTGCGCTTTCGTCAGATGGAGGGTGGCCTGCCCGAGCAGTTCCGCGAAGAGCAGGAGTTGGAACGACAACGGGATGTACACGATGATCTGATCACCAAGGGACTCTCCATTATCACCGACTCCTATCTGGACCAGGTGGATACAAAAGCTAAAAACGAAAAAATTGAAGTGAAGCGCCGTTCTCTGGAAGGGAAGAACTACCGTGCGCTGGTCAATGAGACCAACAACGGCGAATATGATCTGTTAGTAATGGGTGCCCTGGGTTTGGGCGCTATCAAGTCAAGCCGACTGGGTACTGTCTGCCAACGTGTCGCAAGACGCAGTAAAATCGATACACTAGTTATTAAAGAGCCGACTCGCAGCATCAGTGACGGCCCTATCGTCGTCGCTATCGACGGCTCCACCAAAGCCTATGGCGGCCTGCTTACCGCCTTCTCTCTAGCCAAGACCTGGGGTGTTGAGATCAAGGTGATCTCCGCCTTCGACCCCTACTACCACTACGTCGCCTTCAACCGCATCGCCGGTGTTCTGTCGGAAGAGGCGGGACAGGTGTTCAAATTCAAGGAGCAGGAGAAACTCCACGAGGAGATCATCGACTCCGGTCTGGCGAAGATCTACCAGGGCCACCTGTCCGTCGCTCAGTCCATTGCACGAGATTACGACATGGAGATTGAGACCGTATTGCTCGACGGCAAACCCCACGATGTGATTAACCGTTACCTCAGTGAGATCAACCCCTCACTGCTGATCCTCGGCACCACCGGTATACACGCCGATGCCGACCTGGATATCGGTGGCAACACAGAGTACCTGCTCAGCGATGTCAGCTGCTCGGTACTGCTGAGCCAACACGAACACCGTCCCCAGGTGGATCGACTGGCTTCAGTCAGCACATCCTGGACTACCGAGGCAGAAACACGCATGGAGCGAGTCCCCTCCTTCGTCCGCCCTATGGCAAAGATGGCGATTCTGCGCTATGCCCAGGAGCACGGCCACACCGTCATCACCGAAAGCATTGTTGACGAAGCCACAGCCCAACTGATGCCGGGTCATGCAGAGCAGGCAATGGAAGAGATTGTCGGCGCCTATGATCGGGGCGAACTGAAACGCAAGCCAGATGCTGAGCAGGTGATGCGCTGGAGTGAACAGGCGACCGCGTTGCTGCTCACCATCAAAGACCTCAGCCTACGCGGTAATCTCAGTATGCGTGCTGAGAAAAAGGCCCGCGCCGCCGATCTCTGGATGGTCGAAGCGGAGCATATCCAGGCATTTCTCGACGACAAGGTCAGAACCACTGAGTTTAATCCCGGCGCTGAAGCCGCCACCTTGCCCGGTAACGGTCTCACTGAGGCAGCCACACCTATGGAAGAAGGTCTCAACTGGCAAGCCGCCGCACTGGCGCGCCTGATGCGTGTTCCTGAAGGCTTCATGCGTGACAGCTCCAAGCAGCGGATCGAGGATTACGCCAGGGCTAACGGCCACAGTGATATCTCCCTGGCGGTGGCTGAAGCGGGGCTGGCAGAGGCACGTAAGGCAATGGAGTCCGCCATGCAGGATGGTGGTGGTATGCCCGGCCAAGCAACGTCAACGACACAGCCGGAAAAGAAGAGCGGCTGCCCCTTCGCCAACATGATGCCGAGTCAGGAGGAAAAAGCACCTGAGACAGAGGCAACTTCAACCTGGAGTGCTGAAGCAGAAACAGTGCTGAGCAACGTACCCGCCGGATTCTGCCGTGACATGACCCGCAAGGCGGCCGAGACCATCGCCAAACAGAACGGCCTGGAGCAGGTGGATGCCGCATTTGTCGGCCAGGTGATGGAGACTTTCAAATCCGGCTCGGAGTCAAGCAGCGAAACCATGCCCTGGAATGAAGCCGCCAGAGAGCGCATCGGCAAAGCTCCCGACATGGTACGCGGCATGTTGATCCAGGAGATCGAAGGCTGGAGTCGACGGAAAGAACTGGAGAGCGTCAGCGAAGAGGCCGTAGACGCCATTAAACAGATCTGGGCCGAGCGTGGTGTATTCCACCTCGATCCCAATGATCCCCGGAACAAGTGAATAAGGAACACAGAGCACACGGAGTACCACAGAGAACACAGAGTTTTAAAAACCTCTGTGTTCTCTGTGTTTCTCTGAGACCTCTGTGTTCCACTAAATGAATAGCTAATGAACGATCTATTTCTAATCGCTGTCAACCTCACCCGCCGCTGCAATCTGGCGTGTGCCCACTGCTATATGGATGCAGAGGCACGCCTTGAGGGTGGCAAGGGTGAACTCTCCACCGATGAGGTCAAGGCGCTGCTGGATGAAATCGCCTCACGCAGCAACGAGACCATGGTGGTGCTGACCGGCGGCGAGCCGATGGTACGGCGTGACCTTGAACAGTTGGTAGCTCACGGCAACCAGTTGGGGCTCTCCATCGTGGTTGGCACCAACGGTGTACTGCTTGATGAGACGCGGGTAAAGGCGTTAAAAGCAGCAGGCGCCATGGGCATGGGTATCAGCCTCGACTCCCTCGACCCCGAAAGCCACGACAGCTTCCGCGGCTGCAGCGGCAGTTGGGAGAAGACCCTCAGAGGTATGGATCTCTGCCGTAAACACGACCTTCCCTTCCAGGTGCACTTCTCAGTCACTGAGCAAAATGCCCACGAAGTACAGTCGATGATCGACTTCGCCAAGGCCTCCGGTGCCCATGTGCTCAATATCTTTTTCCTGGTCTGCACCGGCCGCGGTGAGTCGATGTCGGACATCACTCCTGCCCGCTATGAAGAGGTGCTGAAGCAGCTGATAGAGGCTCAGGAACAGACCCGGGATCTGATTATCCGTGCCCGCTGCGCCCCTCACTACAAGCGGGTGGCCTATGAACACAATCCCAACTCTCCCCTTACCCGGGCAGAGGGCTATGAGGGTGGCGGCTGCCTGGCAGGCATTCACTACTGCCGTATCACCCCGGAAGGGGGGGTAACCGCCTGTCCTTATATCCCCGATGAAGAGGGAAGTATCCGTGACCAGGATTTCTGGGAGATATGGGATAAGGCACCCACCTTTGAACAGCTGCGAAATCCGAGTCTGGAAGGCAAATGTGGCCAATGTGAATACCAGAAGCTGTGCGGCGGTTGTCGTGCCAGACCACTGGCTATGGGCGGCACCATTATGGATGCCGACCCCTGGTGTGGGCACACCCCCAGTGGACGCCCTATTATCGAGCCACTAATAGAGGGTGCCGGCGGCGAAGTCACCTGGTCTCCCGAGGCCGAGACGCGCCTGGCCCGGGTACCGGGATTCCTGCGTAAAATGGTACGAAAGCGTGCTGAATCCCATGTCCGGGAACTCGGAGAATCGGTCGTTACCACAGAACACATGGCGACACTGGCCGCCAAGCGCTTCGGTGACAAGTTTCCGGGGAAACGTCCTGACACTGTCCCTGCCACCACAACGCAGGTTGAAAATGAGGCTTCATCCAGTGGCATGGTCTGGACCAAAGAGGCCAAGGCCTACCTGGAAGAGATACCCGCCTTTCTGCGTGAGGGGGTCTTTGCCGTAGCCGAGGATGTGGCCCACAGTGAAGGCCGCCTTGAGGTCAACATCAAACTCCTGAACCGTTTGGAGGATGAAGATAGCCCTGAACGAAAGTTCCCCTGGGAGAGCGATGCGGAGAACCTACTTGAGGCCAACCTGGCCGATCGTGAATTCCAGGTAAAGATGTTTGTTAAACCGACCATGGAAGCCGCCGCTGAACGCGAAGCCAAGCGTCGCAATGCCATCGTGGTTTCACAACAGGATGTACAGAAGGTGATTGAGACCAGCTTGGCTGGTGTCGAGTGGAGTGCCGATGCACTGGCGCGTGTCGAATCGGCGCCGGACTTTGTTCGTGCCGGCATTAAAAAGGCTGCTGAATTTAGCGCCCGCCGCGAAGGCATTGAAAAGATCACTACCACCGACCTGACCCGTTTCCGTAACCGCGCCATGATGAAAGCGGTAAGACGCATGAAAGGCTTCGGCCTGAAAGAACTCAACTTCGATGCCTTTGAAATTGCCAAGGAGCGGGTACCGAGATTACAGGAGAACGAACAGGCGGAGAAACGCTTCTCCGAGATCCAGCACTATGTCGAATCAAAGCAGGATCCCGAAGGTGGTGGTCTGGGACTGCTCGATCGTGAACTGCTGGAAAAGATGAAAGCAGAATTGAAGAAGTAATTTAGCCGGAAATAAACACGAATATACGCAAATAAAAAATGCCAACCCATATTACCCATACACGTGGATTGGTGAACATACATATTCGCGTTCATATGCGTTTATTCGCGGCCAATATTTTATGATAGATAACCTACGATAAATGAACGAACCACAGGCACTCATCATCGGCGGCGGAATCTCCGGCCTCTCGACGGCATGGCACCTTGCACAGCAGGGCATCAACGTCGAGGTGTGGGAAGCTGATGTGCGCCCGGGCGGCAAGATCCGTTCAACCCATGACGCCGGATACCTTACCGAGCGTGCAGCCGGCATGGTAGTCAACTTCCGCCCCGAGATAGATCGGCTGATTACCGCCTTGGGGATGGACGAGGATAAAACTAGCCGCAATGATGCACTCAATCGCTACCTGGTGCACAAGGGGCAACTAGCCGCCGTACCGATGAAACTACCGGTCATGGCACGCTCTCCTCTCTGGAGTCGACGCGCCAAACTGCGCCTATTGGCAGAGATCCTGATCCCGCAGGGTGGTAAGGAGAATGAAACGGTATCTGAGTTTATCGAACGCCGACTGGGCAGTGAGATACTGGAGACTGCGATGGAGCCTTTTGTCGCCGGTACTCTCGCTTCAGATCCTGATCTGGCAGAAGCCCGGTCAGTACTACCCCGGCTTACCGCTCTGGAGAAACGCTACGGCAGCCTGACCCTGGGCATGATGATCAATGGCGTATTCAAAAGGCGCCGTGCCAATAATGCAGAGAGCTTCTCTTTTCAAGGCGGCCTCTCCGATCTGGTAGATAGTCTGAGCAACAGTGCCGGTGTAAATATCCGCTACGGCATGAAGGTCGACGATATCGGCCGCACTACGGATGGCTGGCAGGTTACAGCAGGAAGCCAAAAACGCCATACTCCCCAACTGATTCTCAGCACGCCCGCCTACACCACTGCAACCCTACTGCAAGATACCGACAAACAGCTTGCCAAACTGCTCTCAGGCATCGACTACAGCCCCATTGGCGTTCTCCACTTCGGTCTGCAGGAGAAGAAAATCGCCCACCCCCTGGATGGCACCGGTTTCCTGGTTCCACGCCGTGAACCATTCAGTTTCAACGGCAACCTATGGATGAGTCGTCTCTTCCCCGGTCGCGCACCGACTGGTCACCACCTACTGACCAGTTATCTTGGAGGACACCGTCATCGCAATCAGCTGGAGTGGAGTAATGAGCGTATCATCTCAGAGACGCTCTCGAGTCTCGCCCCCCTGTTGGGTATTCGGGGAGAGCCGGACTATGTTCGACTGGAACGACATGAGCAGGGACTGCCGATGTACCATGGCGACTACCAAGCACGTGTCACGGAGATACGGTCTCGCTTGGCGGTGGCGGCACCGGGTCTGCACCTTTGTGCCAACTACCTGGATGGTGTATCGATAAGGGAACGTATTTTTCAGGGACTGAAAACCGCTTATCAAGTGCATAGTGTGGTGAAAAAATCGGGTATCGTGCGAATAGATGCAGGTGAGGTGTTGCACTATGCATGAAATGGAACTTGAGAATAAGCCCCCCTTCAAACCGATGAAGGTTATTCTGGTGGTGCTGCTTATTCTACTGGGCATATCCAGTGCCGCCGAGTGGTATTCGGGAAATGTCACCATGCCGCGCTACTGTAAAGAGCCGGTAGAGACACTGGCTCGTGTAAGGCAACTGCTGACAGAGGAGAGACCCGCAGGTGATGGCGACCGCAAGCCCTATATCATAGCCGCCCGTCTCACCTTTCTGATTCCCCGGGAGAGTGATGAGCCCCTGGAAGACTACATGTTCCGACTACAACAGCATATAGACCAGCAATGCCGATAACGCCCCCACCGCCGCCGTTCTCTAATCTCAGGATGTTCAGATCATTCTGGGAGATCTTCCTCTCACTCTGTCTGGTGCTGGCCGTGGTCGGGTCGATGCACTACTACACCGTCTATACGACAGAGCGGTCGGCCAGAGAGGCGAGCGAATCACTCAACGTCGACCTCGCCCGGCATATGATCATCACCGACATTGAGGGTGTCGTCAGTGACCTGACGTTTCTGGCCGAACATATAGAGGGACAGGGGCTGCTGGATGACCTGACATATAATGATGAACAACGGATTGTTGATGAATTCACCGTTTTTGCCAACAAGAAAAAACGCTACGATCAGATACGCTATCTCGACAGCAGCGGCATGGAGATTGTTCGCATCAACTTCAACGGCGGACAACCCCGAGCTGTCAAACAGAGGGAACTTCAGAACAAGGCCAACAGATACTATTTCCGTGAGGCTATGGCACTGGAGCGGGACGGTATCTACCTCTCCCCCCTTGACCTCAATATCGAAGAGGGAGAGATTGAGTACCCGCTGAAGCCTATGATGCGCTTTGGTACTCCGGTGTTTGATCAGGCGGGACGCAAAAAAGGAATCATTCTGCTCAACTACTTCGGTGACCACCTGATCGAGAACTTTACCCGGGCAGGCGCCAATATCGCCGACCACATTGAGCTTGTCAACAGTGATGGTTTTTGGCTCAGAAGTCCAAAGAGCAAGGATGAATGGGGCTTTATGTTGGGGACTAACAAGATGTTCCAACAACGTTCCAACCGTGCCTGGCAATATATTAATCGACAAGAGAGCGGCCAATTCGAGATGTTTGGCGGCATGTTCACTTTTGCTGCCGTCAATCCAAAAGCTATCGCCCAGAATGCAGCCAACCCTGCTGGATATCATCTCAATACCTCCTCAGGAGGCGAAGGCGGCTGGAAAATTGTTTCCCGTGTCTCGCCACGGGAGCTATCAGCGACTCTACCATTCTTTCTTCGCCAGCACTTCTCCCTTTACCTGGCCATGCTCTTTATGCTCGCCATTGGTGCCTGGTTTATCGCACAGGCCCACCACCGCAATCAGGCCGCAGAGGCTCAGCGTGACTATGAGCAGCGCTTTCGTCATACCCTTGAGAATATTGAACTGGCGGCCATCGCACTGGACCGTCGAGGCAAAGTAACATTCTGTAACGACTACTTCCTTTCACTAACCGGTTGGCACCGCCACGAGGTTGAGGGGACAAGTTGGATTGAGCAATTCGTAACAGAAGATCTCGAGAAAGAGGTTACCAATGTAATTGACGGTATGAGCATACCGGAGCACTTCCCCTCCCACTACGAGATTCATGTCAAGACAAAAGATGGCGGTCTGCGTCTGATCGCCTGGAACAACACCCTATCCTATGACACCGCAGGGCAGGTCATTGGTGTCACCGGTATCGGTGAGGACATCACCGAGCAGCGTGCGGCTGAAGAGTCGCTGCGTAAGCTGAACCGTGCGGTGGAACAGAGCCCGAGTGTTGTACTCATCACTAATATTGAAGGACTTATTGAGTACGCCAACCCTAAATTCACCGAAGTTTCAGGTTATACGCTCGAAGAGGTGAAAGGCAAAAGCCCAAGCCTTCTAAAATCAGGGGAAACCTCCAGCACCGAATACAGTAATCTCTGGAGTACCGTCTCTACAGGTGGTGAGTGGCGCGGCGAGTTCCACAACCGCAAGAAAACGGGGGAGCTCTACTGGGAGTCAGCTTCCATCTCAGGTATTCGCAACAGTGATGGTGAAATCACCCACTTCCTGGCAGTAAAAGAGGATATCACCGAGCAGAAACGACTTGAGATGGAAGTGGAGGCACGCAACAAAGAGCTGGCACGTGCCCAGGCCTTGGCCGCCATGGGCAAGATGGCCAGCATGATTGCCCACGATCTGCGTAACCCACTCTCATCGGTCAAAATGACACTGCAGATCCTGGGTAAACAGACCGGCATCGAAAGTAATGCCGAGATCGACGAATTGAGATCCATCGCACTGGAGCAGATTCGCTACATGGAAGATATCCTCTCTGACATGCTCACCTACTCCAAGCCCGATGCACTGAAACCAGACTGGATCACGATAGACCGGGTCATCAACTTGGCCATTAACATATCCCAGCGCCGTATAGATGAGTCAGGAATAGAGTTGAGAGTTAACTATCACCCCGGCCTACCCACTCTATTGGGAGATCCCACCAAACTCCGGCAAGTATTCTCTAATCTTATTTCAAATGCCGTTCAGGCCTCCGAGAGGGTCCATAAACCCTGTATAGAGATCGATGCTATGGTTGAGCTTAGTGCCGATGGAACAGGCATCAGAATTGAAATTTGTGACAACGGCGGTGGAATAGAAGAGGAGGCGAGGGAACGAATTTTTGAACCCTTCTTTACCACCCGAAGCAAAGGCACTGGGCTTGGACTGGCCATTGTTAAACGTATTCTCGAACAGCACCAGGGGAGTATTAAGATGGAACCCTATGCACCTCAAGGCACCTGTGCCACTATTTTTCTACCTGTCTCGCCCCAAACCGAAACTGATTCAGACACCCAAGAGTTGGAGCTGAAAGAAGTATGAGCAAAATACTGATCGTTGATGACGATGTCGCCAGTTGCAGAACTCTACAACTCCACCTGCGCAGCCAGGGCCATGAGACACTTATTGCTCATAGCGTCAATGATGGACTTGAGAAGGCCCAGGCACAGCCTGCGCTGATCATCCTTGATATCCGTATGCCCGGTCGCTCAGGTCTGGAGGGACTACCTGAATTCAAGCAGTTATTACCCAATGTCCGGGTAATTATGATCACCGCTTTTCATGACATGGAGAGTACCATTGAGGCGATGCAACAAGGTGCCGATGACTATATCCACAAGCCCATCGACATTGACGAACTGGATGCCGCCATCAGCAAATTGCTAAGAACCATCACCAACCCGGAAAAGGAGTTACTCACCACCATCTGCAGCGTGGAATCAAACCATCTCACCATGGTGGGACGCAGCCGTGCCATGAAAGAGGTCTTCAAGACTATTGGTATGGTGGCAAAGAGCCCGGCAACTGTACTGATCACCGGTGAATCAGGTACCGGCAAAGAGCTGGTTGCACGTGCCATCCACCGCTCCAGTGAGAAACCCGAAGGCCCCTTTGTCGCGGTCAACTGTGCGGCTCTGGTCGAAACTCTGCTTGAGTCTGACATGTTTGGTCATGAAAAAGGGGCCTTCACCGGGGCGGTAGGAAAACAGGAGGGTAAATTCACCCTGGCCCGAGGAGGCACCATCTTCCTCGACGAAGTGGGAGAGATGTCCCCTGCCATGCAGGCCAAACTGTTGCGGGTACTGCAGTACAAAGAATACTCCCCGCTGGGGGCGAAACAGGTCCAGACCACCGATGCCAGGATCATCACTGCCACAAACGTAAACCTGACTGAGCGGGTAAAAGCAGGTGACTTCCGCGAGGATCTCTACTACCGACTACAGGTTGTCAATGTCCACCTGCCCCCGCTGCGTGAACGCAAAGAGGACCTGATGGATCTGATTCAGGTACTACTTGGTCGCATCAACCGTGAACTGCACCGCAACGTCACCCATATTTCAAAAGATGCTCTGGAATCCATGGAACAGTATGACTGGCCGGGCAATATCAGGGAGCTTGAGAATGTACTGATGAAGAGTATTGCTCTCTCCCGAGGCAACACACTGAGCAGGGACCTGCTCCCCGCCCCGCTTAATGCAGCGGTAGAAAATAGTTCAACAGGAAACAGCCAAGAGAGTGACCGGCCACTGGAACAGCAGAGCCTGGAGGAGATGGAGGGTGCCCATATCGCCCGAGTTCTCGAGGCAACCGCATGGCACAAAGGGCACGCCTGTGAAATTCTCGGCACCTCCCGCCCCCGACTAAGGCGCATGATCCAGCATTACGACCTCAAACCACCAGTCGAGATGGAAGACAATGAGGACGATTTCGAGCAGACAACTGTTTCGCAGGAATAATTACCCTATAGCCGTCCGATAACACAACACTGACAACGCTATTATTTCTTCTATACTGAAGGTCAGCACTGGGAAATCCCATAACCCAGAGCTTCTCCAGCGCAATACGTCGGTGTTTCCGGGTACTCTCCCGACAAGCATCAGGCTGCACCGCCGGGACAAAGCATCGCGGGTAAGTGCGCCGGATTAATGAGGAGCCTCAGAATATGTCATGAGCCGGGTCTTCAGATCCAGACTTCCCAACCCCTGTTAGCAAGTCGATCTTCCGCTTTTGCAACCGAGACGGGGCATTTTGGTTTCTTGCGCTCTGATATAGCTATTTCAAAGCTTCTGACCATTTAGTTTGAATGAAAGGAGGTATTTTATGAGCCTAGCCTGGGTAGTCGTTGCAGATTCAAGCCAAGCACGGATTTTCTCCGTCGATAAACCGACCAGTTCACTCGAAGAGATTCACACATTTAACCATCCCGAAGGCCGTCTGCACCAGGGCGATCTGGTCTCCGACCGTCCCGGCAGAGACAGAAATGCCGGAACCGGCAGTCACGACATGGGGCATGAGGCTGATGCCAAGAATGAAGCGGCAGTCCGTTTTGCCGCCCAAGTGGACGAAACACTGGAGTGTGGCCGTACCAACGGTCGGTTCAACAGACTCTACGTAGTTGCATCCCCAAGCTTTCTCGGTATGTTGCGGAAACAACAGAGCAGTTCACTGCAGAAGATGGTAACCGGAGAGATATCGAAGAATCTTGTCTCCCATGATATTTCCGATATCCGAAAAAACCTACCCAAGCGGCTTTAACCAATCACTATTGAAGGAGCGCTTTCTCGAAACGCGATGAATATACGCACCCTAGTGGCGCTTCCATCGCGGTTCGGGAAACCGCTCCTACGCAAAAAGAGACCGGGTAATTTCAATCAAGCTGGGCCGACAAAAGTAAAACCGGCATCCTCCACCGCCTTTGCCACCACGGCATCATCATCCACGCCGTCAACAGTGACCAGCCCACCATCCAGTTCAACCTGAACGCCGGCACCCGGTGCCGCCGATTTAATCGCCTGCTCAACTGAACTGGAGCAGCCACCACAGCTCATACCTTCTACCTTGTACGTTTTGGACATTTCAAACCTCAAATTCTAAATTTCTGAAACAGGTTGGTTATAAAGAGCGGATCACAGAGAACACTGAGAAACGCTGAGTAGGAGCGAACTTGTTCGCGATTGACTCCGTGGCACGTTCTTCGCGAACAAGTTCGCTCCTACTATCGATTACAAAATCATTATGCAGAGCTTTATTCCTTATTCACGCCGCCAGCGCCGCAACAATAATGAGTTGGAGACCACACTCACCGATGACATCGCCATGGCGGCTCCTGCAATGACCGGATTGAGTGCGCCGGAGGCGGCCAGAGGAATAGCGATCAGATTATATATCAGTGCCCAGAAGAGATTCTGCCTGATCTTGCGGTAGGTCGCCCCTGAGATCGAGAGTGCATCCGCAACCAGACGGGGATCACCACGCATCAGGGTGATGCCGGCGGTATGCATCGCTACATCCGTTCCTGTTCCCATGGCCATGCCGACATCAGCAACCGCCAGCGCAGGGGCATCGTTGATGCCGTCACCTACCATAACGACACGCCTGCCCGCCTGTTTAAGTTTTTCAATCTCTTTGGCTTTGTCTCCAGGCAAAACCTCAGCAATCACCTGCTCAATTCCAACGGTAGTCCCTACCTTTGCCGCAGCGTGTGGGTTATCACCCGTCAGCATCACCACTGCCACACCACGTTGCCGCAGCATGGCAACGGCGGCAATCGCCTCCTCCTTCACCGGATCACTGACCATGATGAAGCCCAGCAGATGGATAGCACCACCCATCTCCGCCACCCACATCAGGGTTGTCCCGTCCCGCTTGATCTCCAGCGAGTGTTCAGCCAGCACCGCCGACTCGACCCCTTGCTCCGACATAAGGCGCCGGTTACCGATCAGGAGCTTCCGACCGGCGACCTCGGCTGACAGGCCCATACCCGGCAGGCTGGTAAATTCAGTTAACGGCAAAAGCACCACACCGTCACCCTTCGCCTGCTTTAGAATTGCACTCGCCAGAGGGTGCTCGCTGCCCTGCTGTGCAGATGCCACAAGTTGTAACAGCTGCTCAGACTCTCCCACCAGAGAGAGAATCTTTTCAACAGAGGGGGAGCCCAGGGTCAGCGTGCCGGTCTTATCAAAAACGACGGTATCACTGCTGTAGGCACGCTCCAGCGCCTCCGCATCCTTGATCAGTATACCGTGGCGGGCCGCAACACCCGTGCCTACCATCAGGGCTGTTGGCGTTGCCAGACCCAAAGCGCAGGGACAGGCGATAACCAGCACAGAGACCGCAGCGACAAAGGCCGTTTGCAGGTCACCGGCAAGCCACCAACCGGTAAACGTCAGCAGTGCAATCAGAGCCACTACAGGCACAAAGACCGCAGAGATTTGATCAACCAGCTTCTGCACCGGCGCCTTACTCGCCTGGGCACTCTCCACCAGGTGAATAATGCGTGACAGCGTCGACTCTGCGCCCACCGTTGTTGCACAAATACGCAGCAACCCGTCGCCATTGACCGAGGCTCCGGTTACAGAATCACCGACGCTTTTCGCCACAGGAAGAGACTCACCGGTAATCAGGGACTCATCCAGTTGACTACCACCCTCCAGGATCACGCCATCGACCGGCAGACGCTCACCAGGCCGAACCAGCACAATCTCATCATGTACAACACTCTCTGCCGGCACATCCACCAGCACACCATCCCGTTCAACATGGGCGGTATCGGGCTGTAGTTTCATCAATGCGCGAATGGCTGAGGCGGCGCTGCGCTTGGCGCGTCCTTCCATCCATTTACCAAACAGCACCAGGGTGATCACCATAGCGGATGCCTCGAAGTAGAGGTGCCCCCCTCCTCCACCGGTCACAGTCACCCAGCAGCTCAAACCCCAGGCAGCGGAGGTACCCATGGCGACCAGCACATCCATATTACCGGCACCACCCCTAAGCGATTTGAAAGCACCCTCATAGAAACGCTGACCGATCCAAAACTGTACCGGAGTGGCCAGAAGAAGTTGCCACCAGGCAGGTAGAGAGACATCAATACCGAACGGCATCAGCACCATGGGGAGAGCCAGTGGAATGGTCAGGGCGGCGGAAATCAGCAGCAGCCTAAACTCGGCCCTGGCCCGTAGCTGAGCCTTGGCATCCATTGCCGCCTGCTGTTCACCGGCACTGACGGCCGGTGTGGCGGTAAAACCGGCACGACTCACCGCATCAATCAACTGCTGCTGAGAGACGGTACCGGCAGGTGCACTCACTGTCGCCTTTTCGGTCGCCAGATTAACCGCCGCCCGCTCTACACCGGGCAGCCGCAACAACACCTTCTCAAGTCGGCCGGAACAAGCGGCACATGTCATCCCTTCAATGAGCAACACCATGGTTTCTGTAGGTACGGAAAAACCTGCACGGAAAACAGCTGAAACGATTTCGTTGGAGGATGTTTCAGTGGTGTCAAAATCAATCGATGCACTGTTTGAGGCGAGATTAACCCTCGCTTCAATCACTCCGGCTTGCTTGCTCAACACCTTTTCAAGACGGCCTGAGCAGGCGGCACATGTCATACCTTCGATAGGCATTGTCAGGCTGTTTGGAGAAGCTATATTTGAATCACTACTCATGACGAAGCGGCTCTACCCTGGATGCTATATTGACTCTAATTAAAGAGGATGGTTCATGAACGCTCGCATTGTGCTCCACGCGTGCAAATCTGGACAGAATCACTTGCTTAAGGGCACCACAACACCGATCCAGCAGCCGCTCAAAAGATATACTAATATACCCATTAATATATCGTATACTTTCCCTGTTTTCCCACCTGGAATAGCTGTTCATGAACACCTCACACTACGACACCATCGTTATCGGTAGCGGACCCGGCGGTGAAGGCGCCGCTATGAAGCTGGCAAAATCAGGCCGTAAGGTAGCGGTAATAGAGAAACATAGCCAAGTGGGGGGCGGTTGCACACATTGGGGCACCATACCGAGCAAGGCGCTGCGGCACAACATACAGATGCTGGTGGATTACAAACGTAATCCACTGTTTCAGCACATCAGCGGACAGGCAAAGATTGACTACCCACAGCTACTCGAAGCCGCCGGTGGTGTTATTCAGGATCAGGTAAGCACCCGCTACCGCTTCTACTCAAGAAATGGTGTTGATGTACTCTTTGGTACTGCACGATTTACCGGCCCTAATACCATGGCCGTGGTCCACAACGATGGCACAGAGGATGCGGTCACGGCAGACAGCTTCGTTATCGCCACCGGCTCATCCCCTTACCACCCGGCAGACATCGATTTCACCCACCCCGGTATCCATGACAGTGACAGCATACTTGCCCTGGAACATACCCCCAAATCATTGACCATCTACGGTGCCGGTGTGATCGGCTGTGAATACGCCTCCATCTTTTGCAATCTCGACGTCAAGGTAAATCTGGTCAATACCCGGGACCGACTGCTCTCTTTTCTTGATGATGAAATCACCGATGCCCTCAGTTATCACCTTCGTCACCAAGGGGTGGTGATCCGCAACAATGAAGAGTACCAAGAGGTGGAGGTACTGGATGATGGCGTGGTACTGCATTGTAAGTCGGGCAAAAAATTCAAAACAGACATTCTACTCTGGGCTAACGGCCGCTCCGGCAACACCCCGGGCTTAAATTGTGACGATATCGGTGTCGAGGTAAATCACCGGGGACAGGTAAAGGTCAACAAAAGCTACCAGACCTCTCTGCCACATATCTATGCCGCCGGTGACGTCGCCGGCCCACCCGGGCTGGCCAGCGCGAGTTACGACCAGGGACGTTTTATCGGTGCTCATATCGCCAATGGTGAGTGTGACTGGAGCCTGATCGAGGATTTCCCCACCGGCATCTACACCAATCCTGAAATCAGCTCTCTCGGCCGTAACGAGCGAGAGCTAACCAATCAACAAATCCCCTATGAAGTGGGTCAGGCGATGTTCAAGAGTATCGCCAGGGCACAAATTACCGGTCACAACGTCGGTATGCTGAAAATCCTTTTCCACCGCGATACACTGGAAATCCTTGGTATCCACTGTTTCGGCGAGACCGCTGCCGAGATCATCCATATTGGTCAGGCGATAATGGCCCAGCAGGGCAAGGCCAACAGCCTGCTCTACTTTACCGAAACCACTTTCAACTACCCGACAATGGCCGAGGCCTATCGCGTAGCGGCACTCAATGGTTTGAATAGAATTTTCTGACCGAAATCTAAAACAGTGGGGTGCAGAGAGCGCAAAGCACTTCATTCCCTGCTGAGTCGAGTTAGTCCGGTGGACACCCAAGTTGCCGATATTAACTCGCAAACCTTACGGCAAATATTATTCCAGCCTGCCTTACGGCCATCTCGATCTGACACAATGTCATAAATCATATAACTCTGTAACAACTCTGTAACAGAGTCATTGACTGTAATAAATCTGTAACAAGTTTCTAATACTTTGTATTGGCTAGTGTTCACCCCCTCACGATTAAACAAGGAGATGGTATAAAAATGTTTAGCTTATTCAAAGAAATGGAGGATGCAGCAGAAACCTCCAATAAGGGAGATTTTCTCAGATTTGGTATTGTCATCCTCTTCATGATAGCGGTACTCCTTCTGAGTTATAACTCTACGGGAGAATTACCGACGAGTGTATTCCTGGTTATAGCCGCACTTTTTGGTGGCTATATGGCAATGAATATCGGTGCAAATGATGTTGCCAATAATGTTGGCCCCGCCGTCGGCTCCAAAGCCCTGACAATGGGTGGTGCAATCATCATCGCGGGGATATTTGAAGCTGGAGGTGCTTATATAGCCGGTGGTGATGTCGTTGGTACCATTAAAAAAGGCATTATCGATATTGAGGCTTTCGGTGGTGATACCGATAGTTTTATCTGGGCAATGATGGCTGCACTGCTTTCGGCAGGTTTATGGTTAAACCTCGCCACCAAGTTTAAAGCACCCGTTTCAACAACCCACGCTATCGTCGGTGGCGTGATGGGTGCCGGTATTGCGGCAGGCGGGTTTGCTATCGTTTCTTGGCCCACCATGGGTAAAATCGCTTCTTCATGGGTTATCTCCCCTGTGCTGGGTGGCATAATTGCAGCACTATTCCTGTTTTCTATTAAGAAAACGATCGTTTTCAAAGATGATAAAGTCGCTGCTGGTAAATTCTGGGTTCCAGTTTACGTCGCTATTATGACATGGGCATTTGTCACTTATCTGACGTTAAAAGGTCTTAAAAAAATATGGCCACATATTGTAGACATTCTTACATTCCTGCCTGATGAGAAGAAACCAAGTTTTCTGATCGCGTCTATTTTTGGCCTGATACTCGCAGCAATCATTTTTTTCATTGTTAAAAAGAGTGTGTCACTAAAAGAAAACATAAAGAACGACAGAACCAGTATCAATGCTTTATTCACAGTCCCGCTTATCTTTGCTGCGGCTCTGCTGAGTTTTGCTCATGGCGCAAACGATGTCGCCAATGCTATTGGACCACTGGCCGCGATTAGTGATGCTGTCAATACCGGTGGTATTACATCAAAGGCCAGCATTCCATTCTGGGTTATGTCCGTAGGTGCACTTGGCATTGTGGTTGGCCTCGCACTTTATGGTCCAAGACTGATTAAAACAGTCGGTTCAGAAATAACAGAACTGGATCAGATGAGAGCCTTTTCCATTGCAATGGCCGCCGCTATCACTGTCATTATTGCCAGCCAGCTTGGGCTACCAGTTAGTTCTACTCACATTGCACTTGGTGGTATCTTTGGTGTTGGTTTCTTACGGGAATACCTACAGAACCATAAACAAGTTGTTAAGCTGGATGAAGAAGAAAAGAAACTGGAGAAAGAAGAAAATAGACTGGAGCAATACAGAGAAAACCTTCAGGAATTATTAGATCTACCGGAAGAGCATAAAGACAAAAAAGTTTACAAGCAGATCGGTAAACTTTACGAGATGGTAGAGAATGAGGAGAAGGTTCGTGAAGAAGAGCAGCGAATTGTTGACTCTTTACAGCGGAAAAAATATGTAAAAAGAGATGCGTTTAAAAAGATTATTGCGGCATGGGTTATTACGGTGCCTGTTGCAGCGGTTCTTTCTGCGAGTATCTTTTTCATGATCAGAGGTATGATGCTTTAATCATTCCAGTTTCATCTGATACATCAACTTGAATTAAAGGGCGTTACCCATTTTTCAGGGTAACGCTCTTTGATCCATTCTAACAATCCAATATTTCAGACTGCTACTTAGTCCACTGCAGTACCAGATTTTTTTCCGGTTAAACCGTCGGCTGTAATCCTCACCACATCCGCAAGCTCATGGGTGCGGGTAGGACCGTAGGATGTCGCTGAGTTTTCGAACCACATCGTGGTTGTTCTCACAATGACGCTCGCTAAATTTTGTCTCTCCGTGTTAACCGGTTACCTGAATAGTTTCCGCGAACTTTACGTTTAGACGTGCTCTTTGGTTACCTCCCGATCCGCCGCTCCATCATGCCGCCGCAGCATCTCCAACAGGGAGAGCACCGAGCGGCCCGACTGCTCCACTATCCGGGTATCCTCATAACGCTCGCCATGGGGATGAAGCTGCAGCAGATGCTCGGCATTCCTGACGATATCCTCCACCTGGGCGCGAATATCACCCAGGGTGTGCTGGCGCAGCTGCTCCTTCTCCTCCCTGGCCTGGCGCAGTTCATCGGCGGCGGCCTCCCACTCCTGCTGCGATTCACCGGCCACCTCCTGCAGCTGCTGTTCGCTCTCCACCTCCCGCATGGACTTTTTCCACCAGTCGATGAAACGGGCCCGATGGTCGGCGATGGTATTCACCGACTGGGCCATGAAATTGACCTCATCCCGTCCACCGGTGACCGCAGAGATACGATCAACCGGCTGTTCGTAGGCCAGTTGACCCAACACGCCGGCCATCCGCAGCAGTGGGCGTCGGATGCTCAGGGAGATGGTGAGGGCGGAGAGCATGCCGAGCAGGACCGCCGCCACGGCAATCCACAGCACGCCCCCGGCATCGGCCTGAGAGGAGGTGAGGATCTGCTGTGTCGTCTCCCGCATGGAGCGATCCGCATCACTCACGTTTTGTCGCACGATGGGGGCAATCTTCAGCACCGCCTCCTGCATCTCGGCCTGCAACCGGTCGATTTTCGTATTCTGTTCCGCCAGCACCAGGAAGTCTCGCTCATAGTCGCTTAGCAGCCCCTCCAGTTTCACCTTGTGCTCCGGTGCGATGGCCGATGCGCCGATCTGCGTGTGCATGCCTGCCAACTCCTCGAGGGCCAGATCTACATGAGCCCGCTCACCACGCAGCAGGTAGTCTTTCTCCCGCCGCCGCAGTTGCAGGATATGGCTCTCCAGATCCGGAATATAGTGGGCAGTGAGCAGCGCCTCGATACGATGGGCCGCCTGGCGGAAGGGCCCCTTACCGCCATGGATATCCTGCTGGGAGAGCACGCCACGGGCATAGGCCTCGAAGGCCTCACGGTAGCTCGACAGCTCCTGCTGCAACTGCTCCTTCACGGCCACGTCCAGCTCCGATGCGGTCATTCGGACCTCGAACTCCTGCAACAGCCCACGCACCTTGTCCAGGTACTGGGCCTCCCGCCTCAGCCCCAGATCCTTCTCCCCTCGGCGGATCTGCAGCAGTTGCCGGTAGAGGCCCCCGACCTTGAAGTGTGCGGCCAGGGACTCCAACTCGTGCACCGAGTCACGGAACGCCCCCTGAAGCCCAGAGTTGTGATCCAGCCCCTTGTTGCGCCAGGCCTCGGCGATGACCTGGAAGCGCTGGTGGTAGGTCTTGATGAGCTCTGCGATGCGCCGGCTGGTCTGCGCCCCCTGCGAGTCGATCTGCTCCAGACTGCCGGCCAGATCCAGCACGTCCGCAACCCTGGCCGCCACCTCTTCGGCAAAGAGCTCTTTGCGCTGCAGCAGGAAATCCTTCTCCGCCCGACGTGCTGCCAGCATGCTGTTCTCAATGGCTAGGGCATAGCCCCGTTTGGCCCCGTGGACCTCCTGCAGCGTCTGGTGGTCGGCCAAGGCACGTTGCAGGGTGACGTGATACTGCCAGATGACGCCGAGGAACAGCAGGCCGACAAAACCGAAGCTGAGAAAAAGCTTCTCTGCGATGTTCAGTTGCGCAATTAATTTCTTCATATTGTTCCCGTCATCCTCTCAATACCGGCCGACCAGTGGTGGCCGGATGCCCAAACCAAGTCTACCAACCGGTTTAGCTATACTAAACAAATGTTACGCCTTGATGAAAGCGAAGAGAAGGGAAAAGGGGAAGAGCAGGGAAGAGGGTCACAAGGAAGAGTGTCAGGTCTCCCATTGCTCATTATGTAATTCAATTTCTAACTGTTTGATGGCACGACTCACCGTCATGCGCCCAAGACAAAAATAATCCGCAATCACCTGCATGCTGTTGGCGCCCGTACGGTAGGCATACACCATCGCTTCTTTACGATCATTATGTTGATCGGCAAAATAACTCAGTGGCTTCGCGACAGGTCTCCGTTACTTCTGCGGCACCTCACGAAGCGGACGATTCGGTTCGATGAGAGATTGCATTCTCTCCAAAAACTCCTCAGAGCCCAGGTAGACCTGGTTTTTCAGCTCAACCCAGGGGCTGGTTGCATGGGTTCCTTCGTCGACAAATTGCCGATACGAGGTAACTGCCCGCTTTCTGACTCTGCCGAATGCCCTCAATAGCCAGTCGATAGTCAAGAAGGGCGGCGCTTCAACCAATCCCACCGTCGACCGATAGCTACTCCAAAGCCACTCTTCAGGGTGACGTACCATTTGAGCGCGAATGGGGTTGAGTACTACATACCGAGCCAGCTCCAGAAGATACCCCTCCTTCTCTACCAGAATCCCCTTGTATCTTCCCTGAAATAGGTGACCAACCCGTCGATGGGTGCGATTGATGTACTGGGTATATACGCCATTCAACTGTCTCATGCCCAGTGAGAGATTGGCATCGGGTGTTTCGATTACGAGGTGATAATGGTTCGTCATCAGACAATAGGCATGGCAGATCCAGTTGAAGCGTTCACATGTTGCTCCAAGAATTTCCAGGAAAGCTAATCGGTCATTGTCACCGTCCCCCAGAAAGATCGCCTTCCACTCATTACCTCGTGCACTAACGTGGTACAGCGCACCAGAAAATTCCAATCGAAGTGGTCTGGCCATTTCTCTCTCACTTCTCCTCTGTACCGTAAGAAAATGCTAAATCACCTGGGATTGATGTGCAATGGGAGACCTGACCCCGTTTTTGTTTCTTTTTTGTTTTCTTTTTTTCTTTTTTTCTTTTTTTCTTTTTTGTGACCCTGTGTGACCCTGAATTGAATGGATTAAACAGAATTGTCTAACTCGACCCTATTACGACCGCCCCTTTTTGCCTGATAGAGTGCTGCATCTGCTGCTGCAACAAGTGATGAAGATGAAACAGTAGTAGAAGGTACTACTGTGCAGACACCGGCGCTAATGGTAACGACATCACAAATTTCTGAAGACTCATGAGCGATAGCCAATTGGATAACTTTTTCACGGCACTCTTCAGCCAAACGGGCGGCCTGCTCAATATCTGTATTGGGTAACAGCAAGACGAACTCTTCCCCCCCATAGCGGGCGCACAGATCCAGTGTACGCTTTGTCATCTGAGACAGCCGTTGTGCAATCTCTTTCAGGCAGATGTCACCCTGCAGGTGGCCATAGTAGTCGTTGTATTGTTTAAAAAAGTCGATATCAATCATGATCAATGAAAGGGGCCGGCGCTCACGCATCCCTCTACTCCACTCTCGCCCCAGCACGACATCAAACATTCGCCTGTTGGCAATCTCTGTCAGCCCATCCTGGAGGGAACGAAGTTCCAGCTCTTTATTCAGCTGTTGGAGTTTCTGCTCCATCTCCTTTTGTTCGCTTATGTCCCTCTGGACACCGAGAAACACCTGGCCATATTGGCTATGCTCGAATACCGAAACGGCAGAGTGTGACCAAAAGATAGAACCATCCTTCCTGACATTTTTAAGTTCACCGCTCCAGTAGCCGTTTGATCTCAGACCCTGCGTGACCTCTTCGGCAACCTTCTGAGGTGACCTGGTGTTTGGCGCATTAAGAGTAGATACATGCTTCCCAACCATCTCCCCCGGGGCATAGCCATACATCTGTTCAAACTTCTCGTTTACATAGACAAAGACACCATCTTCGGCACGTACCAGATTGATACCCTCAGCTATATTTTGTGCTATTTCGCTCTGAAGTTGCATGGCCTCCTCGGCCTGCTTACGCTCTGTAATATCGATCCAATAACCGAGGATCTCCTGTGGCTCTCCCTGTTCATTCCGTTGCAGCCGCATCTCATCCCGCATCCAGCGGTAATCGCCCGCCTTATTTCTGAAACGGTATTCATGTGCATAGCCACCCTGTTCAGAAAGATCAGGCAGCTCTGAAAGTACCCCTTCCCTATCCGCCGGGTGGATACACTCCTGCCAGAAGTTGGGATCATCGGTAAATTCACAGGGCTCATAGCCAAGCTGCTGGCGGACATTATCACTGATAAAGGTTGCGGCATAATCTCCAGATGCCTTGCTGCTGTATATTACCGCCGGTGTTGATTTGATCAGGTACTCCAGGCGCTGTTCACTGCTTCTAAGCGCCTGTTCATACTGTTTTCGCTCAGTGATGTCACGCCAGATGCAATAGAGAAACGGCTTATCCCCGGCGTTCAGAACGGACAGGGTGACTTCCACCGGAAAACACTCACCATTGCGGCGGCGATGTTCCCATTCAAAACGATAGACACCTTCGCGGTGGGCGGCAGCCATCATCGCATCTGCTTTCTCCCTGGAGCTTTGACCATCCGGTTGGAACTCAGGTGAAAGTTCAGATGGATGTACTGCCTGCAATGCCTCAACACTGTCGTAACCCAAAACAGTGGCGGCGGCCAAATTGCACAAAACGAACAGATTTTTTTCATTGATGATCCAGGTTGGATCGGGAGAGCTTTTGAAAAGCGCCTTAAACCCTACTTCACCATCAAGCAGTTGCTCGTTAAATCCAGCAAGTTGCTTTTCCAACCCCATATCAACATCCATCCGTCATAATAAAAAATCCCTATTTGACATCATTTCTGCAGAGGCTTGCTTTCGGCGAAATATTCCCAGTAGTTCATTGACTTATCTCGACGCTCATACTTTCTATAGAAGAGATTAGCAGAAGAAACCGGCTTCGGTATCCTGATGTTGAGAGCCGTGGGACTGTAGGCATACTGCTGCATGGGTTCTGGCTCTGTAACCCTAGCATAGAGATTATAAATCTGATTGAGGAAACCCCCTCCCCGCATCTCTTATTCCAAAAAACCGACTATCCTTGTTGTACCACTGATATTTATGCAAGGAAGGGTGTGCCATGAGTGATCTGATAACGCTGTTGGGAGATGAGGCTGAATACCTACTAGGATATGAGTGCCAGGGTATCCCCAAGGGGATGATATCAGCACCGGGCTCAGACTATATCGACCGGGTGGTGGCGCAGAAGGCACGCCCAACAGCTGTCTTACGCAATCTACAAACTATGTACAACCACGGCCGCCTGGGTGGCAGCGGCTACCTCTCGATCCTGCCGGTGGATCAGGGAGTGGAACACTCCGGGGGCGCCTCCTTTGCCCCCAATCCGATCTATTTCGATCCGGAAAATATCATTGAGCTGGCGATGGAGGGGGGCTGCAATGCCGTAGCCTCCACCCTCGGCGTTCTGGCCTCAGTCTCCCGCCGCTACGCCCATAAGATTCCGTTTCTGATGAAGATCAACCATAACGAGATACTCAGCTACCCCAATATCTACGACCAGACCCTCTTCGCCTCGGTGGAGCAGGCGTTCGATCTGGGAGCCGTGGCTGTTGGCGCCACTGTCTACTTCGGCGCACCTGAATCACGCCGGCAGGTACAGGAGGTCAGCGACGCCTTCGCCCGCGCCCACGAACTGGGAATGGTGACGGTACTCTGGGCCTACCTGCGCAACAGCGCATTCAAACATGAGGGGGTGGACTACCACAACAGCGCCGACCTGACAGGACAGGCCAACCACCTGGCGGTAACTATCAACGCCGATATCGTCAAACAGAAACAGGCGGTGAGCAACGGCGGTTATAACGTGCTGAAGTTTGGCAAGACCCACCCCAAGGTATACGAAGAGCTAACCTCAGAGCACCCTATCGACCTGGTGCGTTACCAGGTGGCCAACTGTTATATGGGACGGGTGGGCATGATCAACTCGGGCGGCCCTTCAGGAAAAGATGACCTGCATCAGGCGGTACGGACAGCGGTGATCAACAAGCGTGCCGGTGGCATGGGGCTGATCTCGGGTCGCAAGGCATTCCAGAAGCCGATGGATGAAGGGGTGAAGTTGCTCAATGCCATTCAGGATGTCTATCTCGATGGCAGTGTAACTCTGGCATAAGGAACGGAGATAGTGACAAATCACCAATTTAAAAGAGTGATAAAAGCCACCCTTCAACTCATTCACCCTGCGTGGACTACTCGCTGAACATATAGCGATTTTGCGCGCCCTTAGCCGTCATTTCAGCGGCCGAAGCAATCTTCACGGGTATAACTCCGCGATAAACCTGTGAACCGCATCAATAATCATTCACAACGACAAGCATGATCACGCTGCAGTGAACCGAATAGTCATGAGTGATGACTGTTTTCTGAGGACTCCATTCCAACCAAAACAGAACTCACCATGAAAAAAATCATATGGATTGACAATCTTCAATGACAGTCAAATCGTTGGCCGTCATGCTTCAGAATAACAATAAGTACACGTGGAAATAATAATAGTTGTGTGCCTGTGCTGCCGGGATAGATCTTGCGGGTTTTTAGCTCCAAACAAACCGTAGTCCCTATGGCGCGTAGGTTCAAGGTGTCGTGAGTTGCTGCTGATATTATAAGAAACCATTGTTTTTCCATCTTTAATCAATACGTTTTTTCGCTCTCCTATTTTCGGACAGACCCCTGGATGGCTGTTGACGAGTTTCTTGCGTGAACAGTTGCTACGAGTGGTCTCGGTTGGCCGACTATTCTCGCTTAGTGGATAGTCGCCGTGGATCTGCTGTTCACCGGATCATTTTGGGAGAACCTTGTTACAGAATTGAGGAGGATAGGCACGATGGCTTGGACTTTCCCACGGCTTTCAAGGAGAAGTTTCCTTAAAACATCCGGCGTCGGAAGCGCTGCATTAACACTTTCCCCATCACTGCTACTGACGGGCTGCGCGGTGAAAGAGGAGGCGGTGGCCAAGGAGGAGACCAGTTACACCATCTGTAACTTCTGCTCCTCGTTGTGCAATGTGCAGGTTACCAGCCAGACAAAAAACGGCACCAAGCGAGTCGTCAAGCTTGATGGCAACCCCAATTCGACGTTGAATCGAGGCAAGATGTGCGCCCGCGGTCAGGCCGGTCTGCGTCAGACTTATGATTCCGACCGGATTAAAACACCGTTGATACGCGTTGAGGGGAGCAAACGGGGAGAGTACGCCTTCCGCTCCGCGACCTGGGAAGAGGCCTGGGAGTATATCGCCAGGAAGTCCAAGAAGGCGGCGGTTCAACCCTGGGAGTGGACCATGGTGGGTGGTTGGACTTCATGCGTCTTCTACATGAACTGGTCGGTTCCTTTTGCCCTGGCCAACGAGGTGCCGAATATCGTTGCATCCCCCATGCAACACTGTGTGACCACCGGACATCTCGGAACCGATTCGGTGACCGGAAACTTCAATATCCACGATGAAATTCTTCCGGATTTCGACAATGCCAAATACATTCTGTTGATCGGAAACAACGCCTCTATCGGCGCAGTCTCCACCTGTCGGGTGGTGCGCTTTGCCCAGGGTAAGAAGAACGGTGCCAAAGTTGTTGTTGTCGATCCCCGCCTGTCGGAGACGGCGGCAAAGGCGGATGAGTGGATCAACATACGTCCCGGTACCGACCTGGATTTCTGTCTTGCACTGCTGCATGTGATGCTGAACGAAGGGTACTACGATGCCGCTTTTCTCAAGCGCCATACCAACATGCCTTTCCTAACCTACAAGGACGACAACGGGGAGTGGCAACTGGCCAAGGACAGTGAAGGCCGTCCGATGGTTAAAGATGACGGTGGAAAACAGAAACTGCGGGAGGCGTTGGCGGCGGGTGAACATGAGTTGCCGGAGGTGATCGATATCACCGAGGCGCCGATACGCGTACTTCCCGCCTACACCAACGATAACCAACAAGATATCAATGGGTTCGCCTTCTCTCCGGCACTGAAAGTGCCCCATGGAACCCATGCGGATGGGGTGGATGGCTATGAGCTGATGACCGTTCTACAGGCACAGATGGAAGAGGTGAAGAACTTCACGCCTGAGTGGGCGGCGAAGACCACCGGCATTCCGGCGGAGACCATTCGTAAGATCGCCCATGAGTTCGGCTCCACCCGTCCGGCGATCATCGATCCCGGCTGGCATGGTGCACGCTATGGCAATGTGATGATGCTGCGCCGGGTTCAGGCGATGTTGCAAGCCCTGAACGGCGGTATCGACCGGGAAGGGGGCTGGATTATGAGTGGTGAATTTCACCATAAGGCCGCCAAACAGTGGGCGTCCAAGCAGGCCGGCGAGAATATCGACAACAAGCTCTCCAACCTGGCCGGTATGGATTTCGCCCACATGGTGATTGGCGCCGTATCCAAGGGGGAAAACTTCTCCCACGGTCGTCCAGGATTTGCCTGGGCCTATGCCCAGCAGCAGAAAGCAGCGGGCAAACCCTGGGTTGCTCTGCCGGTAATGGCGGATGAGGGGTTGAAGGAGTCGGTGGAGGGCAAGCTCAACTGGAAAGGCGAACCCTACAAGACGCGGGCGCTGTTTATCAATGCCGCCAATCCGGTTCGCCACTACTATCCGGACACCTACTGGAAGGAGATGCTGCAGCACGATGATATGGAGCTGGTGGTGGTGCTCGATGTATTGCCCTCCGACACCACGCCATACGCCGATGTGATTCTACCGAACAGCACCTATCTTGAGCGTGACGAACCGACGCTGTACGGCAACGGCGTCAATCAGGATTTGGCGATAACCACCCGTTACGCCGCCATCGATAATCTCTACGATACCCGTGAGTCTCCAGACGTGCTGTTGAAGCTGACTGAGATCATCAGCGGCAATACCGATGGTTTCCTGAACTATATGGAGGCATTGACAGGACTGCCGGCGAAACCGGTCAAGGAGGCCCTGGCCCGGAAGAAGCAAGAGGGTGTCAAGAGCCCCTTCAGTGCAGCCTGCCGCGAGGTGTCATTCGCGGTCAAGGCAGAGGAGTTGGGGGTCACGTCGGAGCATATCGACAAGACTCTGCGGGATAAGGGGGTCTATCACGAGGAGGATTGGCGAGAGATCCTGAAACATGCGGCGATCCCCGAAAAGATGCCGGCGGTTACGCCGAGCGGGCGCATCGAGTTTTTCAGCGGTCTGTTCGAGAGTCTCCGCGGGATGGGCGTAGAGGGCCCGGCCTTCAGCGTACTGGCTACCAACATCCCGGCCATCTGCCGTGAAGATGCCGGCATGGAGAAGCCTCTTGATGATGATGAGTTCTATTTCACCTACGGCAAGACGCCGACCGTCTCTTACGGTTCCACCAACAGCAACAATCCCGTTCTGCACGCCATCAACATCTTCAAGGCTGAAATTTACCGTGGTGTATGGATTCATCCGGATCGGGCGGAGCGGTTGGGTATCAAGAACGGTGATTGGATGCGTCTGACCAATACCCTGTCCGACCAGCAGCAGGACGGCAAGGCCTATGTCACCCGCAAGGTGCATCGTGATGCCCTGTTTATTCACTCCTCTTTCGGTGTCGAGAACCGACAGTTGAGCCGCAGTTTTGCTTACGGCGGCATCGCCACCAATAAATTGATTCCACATACGGTGGAACCGGTGGTGGCGGGGTTCAAATCCCAGGAGTTCACTATCAAAGTCAATAAGATCAAGAATCCAGAAGGAGGTGTCGCATGACTCGCTTCGCCATGGTCATAGACCTCAATACCTGTGTCGGCTGCAACGCCTGTATGGCGGCCTGCGCAATGGAGAACCAGACGCCGGTGTGGGACAACAAGTGGCGCACCTATGTGCATGACAAGGAGATCGGTACCGGAGAGGATATCCAGCGGCGCTTTTTTCCCCGCCTCTGCAATCAATGCAGCAATCCCCCCTGCACAAGCGTCTGCCCGACCGGCGCCACCTACCAGCTGGACAACGGCATCGTGACGGTGGATGACGATCTCTGTATGGGGTGTCAGGCCTGCGCCATGGCCTGCCCCTATGACGCCAGATACGAGGTGAACTACTCCGACGTGGAGCAGGGCACGGAGTTTTTCGGCGAAGAGGCCTATCGTCGCAGCCGGCCCGGCATGGATAAGTGTAATTTCTGCGCGCATCGGGTGGCGGCCGGTCAGAAACCAGCCTGTGTGGAGACCTGTGTCGGCTCTGCGCGGATGTTCGGAGATCTGGATCAGGCGGATGATCCGGTGGCCCGGATAGTATCCAGCGGCGCCGCCCGCCCGCTCCTTCCCCATTTGGGTACGGAACCCAATGTCTATTACATCGATGACCTGAAGAGGAGAGGCTGATGGATGTCACAACGGGTTTTTATACGCAGGAAGTCTGGACCTGGTGGTTTGCCGTCTACCTCTATCTGGGTGGGCTTGGCGCAGCCGTACTGTCAGTGACCTTCCTCACAGATATGTTCATCAAACCGCATCGTGATCTGGTGCTCTGGGGCGTCTGGTCTGGCGTTGTCATGCTCAGTCTCGGCTCTTCCATGCTGTTTCTGCATCTGCTTGATCACCTGGCGGTGATTCATGTGCTCAATCCAATGGTATTGATCAATCAGCCCAATGCCTGGATCGCCTGGGGCACCCAGTTCATTGTCTGGATGATGGTATGGGGCGTTCTCTACGCGCTGCCCTATATGCAGGAGTCAGAATTTTTCGGCCGCATCCCGGTAGTGAAAAATATCCTCACCTGGGGTTTGGTTCGGAAGATCGGTGCTGCCTGCAGCAAATACAAGCTCCTCCTGGGCTGGTTGGCCTCCATTAATGGTATCGGCACGGTCATCTATACTGGGCTGCTGCTTCAATCCTTCCCTGCGGTGGCCCTGTGGCATAACCCCGGGGTTCCTTTGCTGTTCAGCGTATCGGCCTTCTCCACCGCCCTGGCGTATCTGTTGCTGGTACTGAATACGGGAATCAAAAAGCGGGATGAGGATCGGCCGTTACGGGTTTTTTACGAGCGCACCGACCTGATACTCATTGCCGTTGAACTGGTTATCCTCTTCTCCTTCTTCTTTTACCTGCAGCGAGGCTCCCAGTCTGCTCTGGTGTCGGCCCAGTTGTTGTGGAACGATTTCGGGTGGTTGGTTGGCTTCATCGGATTCGGCCTGCTGATACCCTTCTTTATCGAGCTAAAGGGCGTGGTCAGGGGTTGGAGTTCGCCGGCACCGATCATGCTCGCGTCTGTGTTGGTGCTGATGGGTGGATTTCTGCTGAGATACTACTTCATGTCTGCCGGAGTTTACGCCCGGCCGTGGTGACCCTCTCTTCACAAATGTTGCAACTGCTGGCCATGCTGTTGGGGATGCCGGATCGGGAGTCGCTGTCGACTCTGAAGGAGATGCTCCCCGAGCATGGTTGGCTGCAATCCGCCGTTGATGAGCTGGACGGAATACCGCTGGATCACTGGCAGGCGGAGCATACCCAACTGTTTATCAACGGCCATCCCAAGACCCCTTGCGCCCCGTTTGAATCGATCTACCGTCATGGACAGATGGAGGGGCCTGCCTGCCAGGAGTTGGGCAGGCTCTACGCCGAAGCCGGTGTGTCGCCATCCAGAGATCTTCCGGTGGATTATCTGGGTACCATGTTGGCGTTTGCAGCCTGGTTGTCGGATCAGGGAACGGCTGAAGCGGAGATGCATCTGCAGACGTTGGAACAGAAACACTTTGCCCTCTGGCTTCCGGAATTCAGTATGCGACTCACCAAGGAAACCAAGCTACAGCTCTACCGTGGTATGGGAAAGAGACTTCACGACTGGGTGTCTGCATGACCATGCCGAGTGTCCAATGGCAGTTGGCGCCTGATGAGCTGAAGGATGATGATGCCTTGCTGTCGGCCGTGGTTGAGGAGCATCGCCTGATCTATGAGCGATATTTCCGGGATGAACCGGAGATAAGCCACCAGATGCCGATCACGACCCACATGTTTCGTCGCCTTGGCGAGTGGCGGGTGTTTCTGGTGCTTACCCCCTGGATGTTGGCACGGGTATTCGTGCCGGACAATCCACCCGATATTGAGCTACCTACGTCATGGGGAGCTGAAGCCCGGCAAGGGCTTGCCTATACGGTGATGGGTCCCACCTTCAAGCTGGATCTACTGACAGGAACGCAGAAGGCACACCTGAACTACTCCAGCGGTTTCGGTCACTATCTGCTACACCCCTTGATTCTTTCCATGAACGACTATGAGACACCCAGCGAAGTTTTCATGGCTTGGAACGGAGTGATAGAGTCTCGCAATGAGAATCTTAAAAAAATGCAACGGAAGAACCAGCAACAAAATGAGATAACCCGACGAGAGTTTTTTTCGGGCGTACAGGGGAAGTAGTGAAAACGGTGTATCACACCCAATCACCCTGGGATGTAATGGGTTCTGGAGACTAGGACGCCTTCGATCCTGACAAATCCCAACCAAAGGTGCAGTCCAGCTGTGCCAGCACCAGTATCAGATCATTCATATCACCCCCGAGCATCAACGCCAATGGCGGCCGACCAAAGCGACGATGTTTCTTACGAAGCCACTGGCTACCCATATGGGGGTTGGTAGGATAGGTGGTATGCAGTGCACCGGCGATCTTCATCACATAATCCATACGACGATTAATCTCGGGCTCATCGGGAAAGGGCTGATGACTGCGATACTTGTAGAAAATACGCGCCCCGGTCTTCTCAGGCAGGCCCATCAAAATACGCATATCCTCCACTCCAAGCTTCCAGGAGTCGAGAATACTCATCGTCGCCTTAGTCAGTATCAGGTGCTGTTCCGGGGTCATTTCACTCATTGAACTCTGCTCCACGCTATTTTCCTACCATTTGAGTAGGATATTAGCACAGCATTGAGATCCTATTTACTACGAATGCATAGGGTTTAATTAAATATCCGCCGCCACCAGCGTTTTCGATTTGCCGCAAGCACCTGTACAGCCGGAATATCACAGGGTTTGAGCTTGCTCAACACCCAACCGGGAAGCGGCGGATTATCACTGTAACCGCATGAAACACCGAGATTATTTGGATCATATATCTTGATAAATTCCGGCTCTTTCAGGTTGTCGGCATAGACGATACCGCAGTACTCCTCATCGTGCTCCTGACGCAACAGCAGGTCCATCTCCTGGATAAAGGAGTGAAACTGCTCTCGATCGGCACAGGCAAGCGGTGGCGCCTCTCCAATGGCATAGACATACCAGTCACTCCCCGACTGCTCCCGCAAGCGCTGCCACAAGTCATCCAGGTGGTGCCAACGTAAGGCCGAGGTAAAACTGCCGCGAAAAGCGGTCATGTAGACCTGTTCATTCTCTGAAACGTCACTCATATTCTCTGTACCGTTAATCAAAATCACACATAGATTATAAAGACCGGGGACAAATGGGTATAATTTCAATTTTCCAATACAACATACGCTACGAGCCATGAACCAACCCAACTCATTACTTGAATCAGATCTCTCCCATCTTAAGCTGCGGAACCGCGGCAAAGTCAGGGACATCTACGATGTAGATCAAGAGCATATGCTCATCGTTACCAGCGACCGTCTGTCAGCATTTGACGTCATTCTGCCTCAGCCGATCCCCGGTAAAGGTGAAGTTCTGACCCGTGTGGCCAACTTCTGGTTTGAGCGGACCCGTAACATTATCCCCAACCATCTCTCTGACAAACCCCTGGAAGAGGTTGTGCCTGACGACGCACAGCGCAAGCTGCTGGGTGACCGCGCCCTGGTGGTACGCAAGCTCAACCCCCTGCCAATCGAGGCAATTGTCCGTGGTTACCTGATCGGCTCTGGCTGGAAAGATTACCAGAAAAGTGGTGGCGTCTGCGGTATCGAATTGCCCACCGGTCTACAGCAGGCCGACCAACTGCCCGAGGCAATCTACACCCCCTCCTCCAAGGCCGAGGTCGGCGAGCACGACGAGAATATCAGCTTTGAGCAGACCGTCGACCTGCTGGGCCGGGAACTGGCTGAGCAGGTGCGAGATGTCAGCCTGAAGATCTACACCGAGTGTGCCGCCTATGCCCGCGAAAAGGGCATCATCATTGCCGACACCAAGTTCGAGTTTGGCCAGGATGACGAAGGAACGCTCTACCTGATCGACGAGGTGCTGACTCCCGACTCCTCACGCTTCTGGCCTGCGGACCAGTATCGCCCCGGCATCAGTCCCCCCAGCTTCGACAAGCAGTTCGTGCGTGACTACCTGGAGACCCTCGATTGGGACAAAACCCCTCCCGGACCTGAACTTCCCGAGGAAGTGATCACTAAAACGTCTGAGAAGTACCTGGAAGCTGAGTCGATTCTCACCAAGTGAGTCAATCGATGAAGAAGGCCGAGCGGATTACCCTCTATAGCACCCGGCAGTGTTCCCACTGCCGGGTGCTGAAGGCGTATCTCAAGCAACACAAGATACCCTTTGCCGAATTTGATATAGAGCGTAACCGCCGCGCCTTCAGCGAGTTTCAGCGTATCGGTGGACGTGGTGTTCCCGTCATCACCATAGGCAAGCGTGTAATCAACGGCTTCAACCCAAAGCCTCTGGCCCAGGCTCTGCGTCAGGCGGGCTTTGATGTCTGACGACAACCACCACCCCTACAACAAGCTCACACCCGATACCGTTCTCGACGCCTTGGAGTCTGTCGGCTACCAGCCGGACGGTGGGCTCTTCGCCCTCAACAGCTACGAAAACCGTGTCTACCAGATCGGCATTGATGAGGGTAACCCTCTGGTCGGTAAGTTCTACCGCCCGGATCGCTGGAGTGACGAGTGCATTCTCGAGGAGCACAGCTTCACCCTCGCCCTGGCGGAGGATGAGATTCCGGTGGTCGCCCCATTGGTGAGTGACAGCGGCGACACCCTGCACCAACATGAAGGTTTTCGTTTCAGCCTCTTTCCCCGGCGCGGTGGCCGCTGGCCGGAGCTTGAAGATCCTGACACTCTGGAGTGGATAGGCCGTTTTCTTGGCCGTATTCACCTACTGGGGGCAAGCAAACCCTTCTCACACCGCCCCACCATCACCGCTGGTGAGATGGGTGGCGACAGCATCAGCTATCTGCTGGAGAACGGCTGGATCCCAATTGAGCAAGAGCACAGCTACCATCGCTTGAGCAAACAGTTAATGGAGCAGATTAACGAGGCATTCGATAAGGCAGCCGGCTGCCGGATCATACGCCTCCACGGCGACTGCCACCCGGGCAATATCCTCTGGACCGACAACGGCCCTCACTTCGTCGATATGGATGATTGCCGCAGCGGCCCGGCAATTCAGGATCTGTGGATGCTACTCTCCGGTGACAGAAACGAGATGGCCCTGCAGCTGAGTTACCTGCGAGAGGGGTACGATACCTTCTACGAATTGGATGCCAAAGAGCTGGTCCTGATCGAGCCCCTGCGTACCCTGCGTATGATCCACTACGCCGCTTGGCTGGCCCGCCGCTGGCAGGACCCAGCCTTCCCCGCCGCCTTCCCCTGGTTCAACACCACCCAGTACTGGCAGGAGCATATTGCCACCCTTGAGCAACAGGCGTTGACGTTGAGTGAAGCGCCTCTACCGCTCTACTGATTGCGGTAAAGAAAAGTATCCCTCGGCGCGATCAACACTACACGGGGCTATTGATGTGATGTCTGGCGAAAATGCCTGATAATTAAGTACAGCATTCAATATTTCACTGAATAGTTTCTTCTGATCAATACACCCAGCCGACATGTGTTAACTTCAGTCCCATGACAAAGAGAACAGCCTCAGAGTGGTTTTGCCACACATCGGACAGCTTGGATATGACACTGTTTGCGGTTACTCAACAAAAACAGGCGAACACCTGTTCTTTCATCATGGCATGCAGGTCATGCGAACGGAATCAACCATAGGAACGGCGTCCTTGCCGTTATGAACACTACAGGGGAAGGGGTTTTTCACTGCATCCCGCTATGGAGCCTCTGATTAAGTCTGGTTAGATTTAGGCTGAGATAAAATTGTTCTAATTTGTTTCGAAGTGAGCGGTAATAGCCATTCTATTGCTGCGATCTTCGGAGCGAATTGGGGCAATTTTAGCCAGCGTAAAGCAATCATGACTTGATCAGAGTCTCCCTATAGGTGCCGATTGGATTATGGCGGTTGTCAATCAGCGATACCGGTACCGACCAGGTGGTCAAAATAACGAGCACGATAGTAGTGGCGTTTATGGCTCGCGTCATCGCTGAATGCGGCACGGTCATGCAGCACATTGTTACTCACCAGCCCCATACCGGACTCAAGGCGGCCACGAAAGATATAGGGTGAGTCACTATTGAGGATCTCTTCCAGAGTGGCCAACGCCCCTCTACTGGCCGGATCATTGGCCCATATCACGTTATTGACGCGAATGGTGTAGCGCATATGCAGATCACCAGAGGGCATGATGCTGAACACCGGACCGGGCTCTTCCTGACGAGCCACCTTGCCGCCCTCGTCGATACGGGCCGGAATCGTCATCGCACTATCATCCATCAGGGCACGGATGTAATCGGGATTTTTCTCCCGCAGCAGGATATAGGCGATCTCATGATCCATAAGGGCATTTTCACCGCCACTGGCCGCTTGCTGAGTAACATGCAGATTCAAAGCATGTATCTGTTTTGCGGCTTGATTGTAGTAACCATCGGTATGCCAGTTGATATGTCTGTTGCTGAACGGGATGTAGTCCTGACGAACGCCGGCATCCCTGACGGTCAGCGAAGTGAGGCCTGTCTCATCAGCGAGCCAGTTTTTATTGATCTGCTGGAGACCAAAACGGCGCGCCATCGCCAGAGGGATCTCCGGATCAGTATCCGTTCCCGTGTTGCCGGCATAGAGGGCCATATTCGCCTTGCGGCAACGTTGCAGCAGTGCTTCATACTCACTTTCGGTGAGGGTGCGGGGGTCATTAATCTCCACCAACAGGTCACCTAAGCTTGCCGGGTATCCCTCCAGCTTTTGATCACGCCACTCTCTATACAGCGCATCATTTTCAAGATTGAACGGGCTGAATACCGCATCATACTTCTGTTGCGCACTCGACATGGAAAACACCTCCTGCAATATTGATCCACCCTATAGGTAGAAAAGAGGCGCTCAGACTAATGCACTGACGGATCCCTGTACTTGACACAAAGCAGGCGTGATAAATTTTTCAAATTTACGCTATCTACCTGATAACATAAGTGAAATAGCGATTTATTAGATATCTTCCTGGAATTTAAACATCCGATTACCCAGGAGGCGGAGGCTCCACATCAGGTCACCGTGGTTCCACAAGCTCCTTCTCACCATCGGGGAGAGGGTCAGCGAATCCGTTCACGGAATACAACTCTCTGAGGATCTCTGTTGCCTCATTCGCCGGTAGAGGCTTGTTGATGTAATAACCCTGGGCAAAATCACAGGCCCTCGCCTTCAGATAATTCATCTGTTCAGCTTTCTCTACTCCTTCTGCAATCACCTTGATGCCCAGTTCTCTAGCCATCAGAATCAACGTATTCACAAGCTGTTCCTCACGGCGACCATCAGCGATTTTTGACACAAAAGACTTATCAATCTTAATTGCACTGATTGGAAAAATACTGAGATAGCTCAAGGATGAGTAACCGGTACCAAAATCGTCTAAGTGAATACTTATGCTGCAATCCTTGAGTTGGGTCAAAGATTCGAGCACAGCCAACTTGTCCCTGAATATCGCAGTCTCCGTCAGTTCCACAGCAATATGACTTGCATCCAGCTGATATTGGGTAATTTCCTGCTTCATGAAGTTGATAAGGCCGGGATCTGTGAACTGTTTTGGTGAAATATTGACGGCAACCTTAAAATCGGATGGCAGCTCAAATTGCTCACTCCACGCCTTCGTCTGCCTCACCACCTCTCCGAATATCCAATGGCCCAACGGATGTATCAGATTACTCTCTTCAGCCAGGGGGATAAATATATCCGGCGAGATACCTTTGCTTGGATGGTGCCAACGAATCAAGCTCTCAAAGCCGATGGTTCTATCTGTTTTAAGGCAGTAGATAGGCTGGAAGTACATCTCAAGCTCCCCCTTATCGAGGGCCTTATTCAGATCCTTCTCCATGGATGTCCGTGCCAACAGAATACTACGCATCTCATTGTCAAAGATCTCGTAACGCCCCTTGCCCATGGATTTGGCCCGATACATTGCGGTATCGGCATCTCGAAGTATCTCATCAGCATTGTCATAGCCTGTTTTTGAGAAGGCCACACCGATACTGGAGTGTGACCGGCACTCGTGATGATAAAGGTAATAAGGATCGCAGATGCTATCCGTCAGCCGTTTGATAACCTGCAATGCATCAGTAGTTTTTATATTAGGCAACAGGACAATGAACTCGTCTCCACCAAGGCGCGCCAGTGAATCCCCCGGCCTTATACTCTCCTCAATGCGCTTGGATACCTCAATGAGTAATAGATCGCCGTAGCTGTGGCCCAGTGTGTCGTTAAGCTGCTTAAAGTCATCGAGATCAAGAAACAGAACGGCAAACTCTTTTTCAGGATGCGCCCTGTACTCAACCAGTTCACGGCTGATGCGTTTTAGCATCCACTGGCGATTATAGAGACCGGTCAGCGGGTCGTGGGATGCATCATGACGCAACCTTCCCTCAATCTCTTTTTGCAGACTGACATCCTGAATGGAACCCGCCATCCGGATTACCTTGCCTCTCTTATCACGTATCGCCTGACAGTTGTTACTGACATAGACAAAGGAGCCATCAGGCCTGCTCATCCGGTGCTCCACATTGATGGAAGAGTTTTTCGATCGAAGAAATTCCTTGAGGCGTCTTCGGATATAGGAGCGATCTTCCGGGTGAATCAAACTGTAGAAATTGGCCAGGGAGGCTTTCAGTTCATCTGGCTTATAACCGGCAATCTCTTTGAAACGGTCTGAAAAATAGACGCTTTTGACTTCGTGGTCCAGATCCCAGATACCTTCATTTGTGGCACGTGAAACCAGTTCATATCGTTCTTCACTGAGGCGTAGCGCCTTTTCTGAATCATGACGCTTGTGCAACTCATCCAGAAACTGATTAAACCACTGTGCCAGTTGAGAGATCTCATCCACCCCGGGAACCGGCAGTTTCTCTACATCAGTATCACCCGCTTTCAAGCGCTGAAAACTCATGGTTATGTACTTGATTGGCGAGACCAGAGAATTTGAAAAATATACTGCAACAAAACCCATAAAGATCAATGCGAGGGTGAACACGCCGATAGTGGCATTGCGGATGAGAACCACCTGGGCCAGCAGAGCTGATCGTGGGACCTCTGACAACAGCATCCAACCGCTACGCTCTACCGATTGTATAGTCTGGTAGACACTCCCCTGAGGAGAGTTTACCAACACATGCCGCTGAGTCGTTCCCAGAACCCCTTGCCTGTAATCTCCCACATCCTGACCGATACGCCTCCTGTCGGGGTGAAAAATATAGCGATTATTCTGATCGATCAGATAGAACTTGGCAGTCTCATCGGCCATATCAAAAAGCTTGGATAGCGAATCAGTACTGAAATTGACTATCAAGGTTCCAATGGATTTTCTCTCGAGGCTTTCCCTGTCCGTTGAATACATCGTTTGTGCTGCAGCCAGCACATAATCCTGGCTCGATCCGGCACTGATATTTTCCGTCACACCGACCCAGTGCACCAGCTCCTGCGATCCTCTTGCTTCCTGCTTTATCTGATCCCTTACCGTCTCTTTAGTCCTTGTATCGAGGGTATCTCCAACCTGGAAGTTAGAACCCTGCTCGCCGGATACATAAATGGAAACAAGCCCTTTTACATTAAGGTAGCCGTTCAGGATATAGCCAACCTGGGCTTCGGTGGCGAGCTGCTCGTAGGTTGTGATATCCCGCTGCGGTCTAAGTAGCGCATCTGCGATTGCCTCTACGCTTGAGATATTGGCGATAAGACTTTCGATCTGTTCCTGAATGAGGACCAGATTGTCCCGGTAACCTTCAAGGATATGCACCTGATCTTTGAGTGCACCGGCGACCAGCGCTTCCTTCGCCGTCTGATAGGCCACCAGGCTGGCTGTCAGCAGGGGAACAACACCTATCAGCACCAAAAAGATGGCATACTTATAGGTGATGTTCAGCCTGCTGAAGAACTTGAACATACTGTTATCAGTTATCTATGTTGTCCGCTGTTACCAGCAAGGTGTCGATCAGGGTGATCGCGGGAAGCGCCTCTCCCTTGAGGGCTTTTAGCGCATACTTCACACCCATATAACCCTGCTCTGCCGGCAACTGATCCACCGTCGCCTGTAATTTGCCATCACGTATCGCCTGCTTGGCTTGATCCAGAGCATCGTAGGAGGCAACCAATACTTCGCTGCTTCCTGCCTCTTTCAAAGCACTGATCACGCCGAGGGCCATCATGTCATTGGCTACGAATATCAGGCGCACATCCGGATGTTTTTTTAACCAGGCCTGCATCAAGATTTTGCCCTCATCAATCTTCCAGTTTGCCGAATCCATTTCTGCAAGCTGGATATTGGGGTTCTCTGAGAAAGCTTTGGCTGCTCCATTTTTACGCTGTTCCGCATTCATTGCCCCCCTGATGCCTTCCATCAGCAAGGCCTTGGAGGGTTGTGTAATCTTATCGGCGATATATTTGGCACTCTGGTATGCGGAGGACTCGTTATCCACACTGATAAACGGCACATCTATCAGGCCGTTTTTCTTGGAAAATACCGGATCGAGTTGGTTATCAATATTGACGACCTTGATGCCGGCATCCTGGGCCTTCTTCAATACCGGAATCAGTTCCACTGAATCTCCGGGGGCGATCACAATCGCATCGACCTTTTCCCGTACCAGATCATCGACAATGGCGATCTGCTGCCGAATGGACGTCTCCTGGGCAGCGGTCTTGACCACTAAAGTGATATCAAACTCTTTTTCCGCACGCCTCGCCCCCTTCTCCATCTCGACAAAAAACGGGTTGGTCAGGGTTTTCATCACCAAAGCGACAGAGGTCTTCTTCTCCTTGGCGGGAGTGGTGGTTTGCGTTGGAGCCGCAGCTGTAACTTCCTTGCTTGTGGGCGCATTGTCACAAGCCGGCAACAGCCCGAACACTGCCAATAAAAACAACCAGACAGCACCTTTGTGGATGTCCTGAAAACCTGATCTCATGATCTTCTCCTCGTATACCGACGATAGATAATCAGGACAGATATTCATCCCTGAATGAGCTAAACGCAGAAAACAACCTCATTTTGATGGCTGCCTGATTTATCATTCTTTAATTGATGCCCTACATACATAAAAGTAGACTAATTAGCACCAAGGGTGAAGGAGAAGTCAGATCAAAGCGACCCGCTCGCCTTGATCATCAAGTAGTTATTCACCAGCGTCACCGGCAACTGGGGTGCCTGCAGATCAAGGATCACAGCCCCCTTGTGGCGCAGGGAACTCAGTCCCTGGCGGCGGTTATCAAGATACTGATTTACACCATGAAATTGCAGGGCATCATCAAAATTGCGCACCGGTTTGGCCAGGGATTCGTCGAGCAGTGATTCACGCAGATTGGCCACCACCACCAGATGTCTGCGCTGTAGCAGCCGCACGGCGGCAGCCAGGTCGGCATGGTCTTCGTCACGAGTGTTGGTCATGATCACCACCAGGGCACGTCGCTGCTGCAGTGGCATCAGCTCCCGGGCGGCGGCGAGGTAGTCTGCGGCTTCGCTGGTGGAAGCCAGATCGTAGGTTCTTTCCAGCAGCTCCCGTGCACTGTTGCTACCCTTGCGTGGGGGCAGCCAGCGCCGGGGCCCACCAAAGGAGAGAAAACCCACTGCATCCCCCTGCCGGGCTGCGACATGGGCCAACAGCAACATTGCGTTGAGCGCTTGATCGAGATGCACCCGCCCCTCCTCTTCGTGGCGCATACGCCGGCCGCAATCGAGCAGGAAGAGCACCTGCTGATCCCGTTCGTCCTGGTACTCCTTCGAGATTAGCTTACGGTAGCGTGAGGTCGCTCGCCAATCGATCTGGCGCATGCTGTCACCGGGGCGATACTCACGCAGCTGGTGAAAATCGTTGCCCTCACCACGACGCTGTCGCCGCTTCACCCCCATCTGACTGAGACGGTGATCGGTGGCAAGCAGGGCGTAGCGGCTGATCTCCTGAAAATTGGGGAACACTTTGACCCTATCTTCCACCTGAAGGAAGCGCTTCTTATGCCAGAATCCCAAGGGTGACAGCAGCAGCAGGTCACAACCGGGAAAGTCACCATCCCCACGTCGCGTAGGACGAACACGATATGTGACCTTTGCACTCTGCCGCTGAGGCAGCGTCAACTCACAAGGGAGGGTCTCAACCTCGAACCAGGCCGGGTGGTGATCGTGAAGGCGAATAGCAAAAGGACGCTGCTCCCTATTTATCAGGCTTAGAGTGACCTGAGACCAGGCACCGACAGGGATGCTGTGCCTAATCTCACGGCGCAGTTCAACATCGATGGAGCGGTGTACAGTGACCAGGTCAAGCAACACAACACCCATAATGATCCCGGCCAACCCCCACCAGAGTGATCCCAACCAGGGCAGAAACGCTGCCGCCAGCGCCACTACAGCGAGCAGGAGAGAGACGATCAGCAGGGTTCTGCTGGGAGTCATACTCTGGGGGCATCCACGTTGGCGAGAATATCCCCCAGCACATCATCGGGACTATAGCCCTCAATCTCCAGATCGGTGGTCAGCTTCAGGCGATGACGCAACACTGCCGGGGCCACCGCTTTAATATCATCCGGTGTGACAAAGCGGTTACCCTGCAGCAGGGCGTGTGCGCGACCGGCACGCAGCAGTGCGATACTGCCGCGGGGACCGGGGCCGATCTCGATGCCGCTCCAATCACGAGCAGCTCGAACAATACGCACAGCGTAGGCGACGATCTCCTCATCCACTTCCAGGCCCGCGGTATAGTTCTGTAGCTGTACCACCTCCCCAGGTTGCAAGAGGGTGGTGATAGCGGAGATGTCGAGTTGGTCGCCCACCGAGTTGTTGGTCACCTGACGCACCATTCGGTGCTCTTCATCCAGGGCCGGATAGTCGATAAACACCTTCAGCAGGAAACGGTCGAGTTGCGCCTGCGGCAGCGGGTAGGTTCCCTCCTGCTCGATGGGGTTCTGTGTCGCCAGCACCAGGAAGGGTTTATCGAGAATAAACGAGCGCCCCTCAATGGTCACCTGCTGCTCCTGCATCACCTCCAGCAGTGCCGACTGGGTCTTGGCCGGTGCCCGGTTGATCTCATCCGCCAGCAGGAAGTTACAGAATACCGGCCCTTTGCGTACCCGAAATGCGTCAGTCTTCATATCAAACATGATGTGACCGCTGATATCACTCGGCATCAGATCGGGAGTGAACTGCACACGGCTGAACTCCCCACCGACGGTGGCGGCAATACTGCGCACCAGCAGGGTTTTTCCCAGTCCAGGCACTCCCTCCACCAGTATATGACCCGCTGCCAGCAGCCCGATAACCACCTCACGAACCACCTGCTGCTGACCGATTACCGCCTTCTGTACCTCCCCCTCCAGACTCCGCACCTTTTCGAGCACATCTTCCGGAATGCCCCTCTGTTCGCCGTCACTCATAATCTCTGTCACCTTTTCATCGCCAGCTTCTGCAGTACAGAACTGATCCTGATAAATTCCTGCTCTCCGGAGTAGTCGCCGTAAAGCGCCGACTCAACCGCCCTGGCACTCAGTCCGGTCTGCTCCCCGATCCATTCACAGCGCTCTCTTCTATCCAGCCGAGCCAATATTGGGTGGCGTCGCTGCCACTCCTGCTCGACGGCACGCCTTGATGACTCAAACATCTTTTGAGCATGGTCGACACGCCAGGCAAATGAGGCTGCCGCCTGTAGATGTTCAAGTAGATTTCGCCGCAAAAAATCACCGGCTGTAAGGCGCGGCCCACTGGTCAATCCCAAGTGCCACACCACCAGCCACAACAGAATAAGCACGGCAACCATCAACTGTGGCGCACTGCTCCAGAGCAGCCTCAACAGCGAGGGCATGTTGCTGCTATAGAGCAGCCAGGCGCGCTTATGATCCCGCGCCAGCAACCACAGCAGCAGGGCATGATCCTCTTTTTCAATCTGGTTGTTGGTAAGAAAACGGTTATCACTCAACACCGTCACCCGCCCCCGGCCAATGGCGTACTGCAGCAGGTGGTAGCCCTGCTCATCCCAGCCTCCCCACTCTGCCTGCTCCTTTGAATCGAGCAGGATGCGCTGGGGCTGGAAAGCTATATTGACCGGCAGAACGACCCCCGGGTAGTCGATGGCCGTCAGTTTTACTTTCTCACTGGTCGGGCCGTCTCTGTTCTTTTCATCTACAGCTACACTCCCGACCGCATCTTCAAGTTCATCCAAGTCGATAATGAGCAACTCCACCCCAAGTTCATCGAGCAGGTGGTTGCCGCTGCTCTCACTCTCCTCATCCCTCTCCTGCTCCGGTGTGATCACCAGATGACCACCATCTTCTATCCAGTTAAGCAGTTCAGACTCTCTCTCCGGTGGCAGGCTCGGGCCAAGGTGGCTTACCAGCAGAAGCCCCGGCTCTTTTGGCATCTTCAGCAGGCGCTGACGTCCGCTGACACTCCTGCTCTCAATACCACTGCGTGAGAGAAAATAGTCTGCCGCCAATAGTGGATTCTTTCTCGCCTGTGGTGAGACCTCACTGCGGGACTCCCTTGTCGCTCTCTCAAAATTATTGAAGAACCACCAGGCGATCCCTCCCGCCAAGGCAACTGCCAGAAGAGCGGCAAGGGCAATGGAGATCTTACCCCTCACCGTCATCCTCCTTCAGGCCAATAAGTCCACTCCACTCCCGGCTCAGTCCCATCACCAGCTCTGCCGCCGGCATCTCATGGCCATATGCCAGTGCAGTCCAGTGCCATGTCAACCGCTGAAAAAGAGCCGCCTCATCTGCAGGCCTTGCTGCGACCACCTGCTGCAGACACTCTCCCTCCGTTGCGCTGTCGGGGATCTCAACCTGATCCTGATGGATGAACTTTACCAGCGCGCCACGATAGAGCAGGCTCATCGCTCCACGCAGATCACCCTGGCCGAGTAGATGTTCAATGGCGGCGGGTAGATCCTCCGGCAGGCTGTCAGGTGCCACCTCAAGACCGAAGAGAGAGACCACCGCCTCTTTTTTTTGACCGCCCATGGATAGACCACCAAATGCAAACCAGCCCCTGTTTTTTGCGATTATGTAGAGCAGCAGTGCTATCACCAGCCCAGCGGCAATCCACATCAGCAGTTCACCTATCGCCGCAAAGCCCTTGGTAAAACCCGAAATCAGATCAATAAGCTGCTCGATCAGCCATGCCAATCCGGAGGCATCCTTATCATCCGCCTCATCATCCTTGCCGATATATTTCCAGTAACTCTCGCTCTCCAGCTTGCCGAACTCTTTCTGCTGCAGCACCTCTTTGATCAGCACTTTCGCCTCTTCATGGCTCACCTCTGCAGCCTCTCCCTCCGACAGGGGCAACACCAAAAATAGGGAAGCCAGCATCACCATCGCCGCCGGCATCAGTCGCGGGGTTTTACGCCTGGCCCTGAGACGACGGAAGTTAATCTCGATATCCCACGCCTCCAGTTCACTGCGCCGCGTCAGGTAGAGAGCAAAACCGCCGGCCACATAGAAGGGAGCGATCAGGGACATGGCAAGCAGGCTGCCTATATGTTGCAGCCACTCCTCCAGCGCTCCCGGGGTGAAAACAAAACTCTCCATATCCACCCAACGTAGCTCCTCCGGCAGCATCACTATCAGCAGTACCATAAAGGAGAGTTCGAGCAGGGTTTCAAAGTGGATACCGACAATGGTCAACCAAGTGCCGGCATGCTGTCCCCGGCCCAGCACCTCGACACGTCGCTTCCGCTCTTTGCCCTTGAGCTGCTCCAAAATCGCCACCGGCATATTGAATGAGCGGTTGGGGTTGAAACGACGCCATGTGAGATTTGCAAACAGTTGCGGCCGAACGATACTCAGACTGCGGCGCAGTACCTCACCCACCCCGGGCGCCTCATCGAACAACCTCCGGCTCAACCAGAAAAGAAGCAGTGGCTCGTACAGCGGTTTGAGCCACCAGACCAGCATGATCACAGCCCAGGGGTAGTCGGAGAGCAGCAGTGATGCCAGCAGATAGACCGGCAGCGCCAACCCCAGCCAGAGCAGACATAACGGCCGCAGCCAGTGGCGCGCCATGGCGAAGCCGAGATCGATCCCCTCCCAGGCGTTGCGTGGCCGGATAGTGACGGTCATCTTGTTAAGATCCATCATTTCTCCGGCTGGTGTTTGAACCGGCAAATCCAAGATAGAGCACCACAATCAACCACAACAGTGCGGCCACCGTATACTTGACTGCAATAGCAACACTGCTGGATGACCAGAAAGCCTCGATAAATGCCGCCACCACCAGCATCAAGGCCGCACCCATGACCAGCGTCAACGCTTCGGCCGCACGTACCTTCAATGCGCCAAGGCGAGTCAGTTGACCGGGGGCGATAAGGGCGTGGGCCAACATCAGCCCCGCTGCACCGCAGATAACAATTGCGGTCAGCTCAAACGATCCATGGCCACTGACAAAGGGCCAGAAGGTATCCTGATAGCCTACCCGAGTGAGATGCCCGGCTACGGCACCGATCACCACGCCGTTGAAGAGCAGCAGAAACAGCGTGCCCACTCCATAAAGAACGCCTCCGGCAAAGGTACGAAAGCCAATGCCGATATTGTTGGAGATATAGACTCCGAACATAACAAAATCGGTCTCGGAACTGCGCTCCATCTCACGCCCCGGCTTGCGATTTGCCGGGTCGTACATCGACTCCATGGAGGCGACCTCGGCACTGTCGAGAACACTGTAGATAATTTCCGGATTGGAGTAGCAGTAGCCACCCACCAGCAGGCCGGGCAGTAGGAAGAGTGCAGTCGCCAGCCAAAAATAGCGTGCATTACGTCGCAGTGTCACCGGGAAGCCGGAGGCGATAAAGGCGACAAGACGCCATAGTCCGGCACCACGCCGACGATAGAGCCGTCGATGACCGCGCAAAACCAGATCATGGAGTTGACTCACCAACGCCGGACTGTAGTGTCGGCTGCGGGCAAGAGCGTAGTGATTGCATACCTGCCGATAGAGGTGGGGGAGCTGCTCCAGTTCATCCGCCGAGAGTCGGCTTTTGCGCCGGGATAGCGCCAGATCATCCAACAACAGTTTCAACGTCTGCCATTGGTCGCCGTACTGCTGTTCAAAACTCTGTTGCCGCATCTATTTTCCCCGTCCACTTGCGAGCCAGTTGGCATAGGCGTGAAGCTTCTCCACGCCTGCTTGTCCCTGACTTTCAGTTAGATCCGAGAGGATTTCAGCGAGTTCGGCCTTCCGGTCATCGGAGAGAAGCGTGCTGCGCTCGGCAAAAGCCAGCAACGTATGCTGCTCATCACCGGTCAAGCCGGCAGGTGGTCGCAGCGCCTCTGTAGCCGGTAGCGCCATACGTTCAACCTGCTTATCGTCATACACCACCAGAGTACCGGCGGCCATATCCCCAAGCCGTTTGAATTCATGATTAAAGAGCATGGCAAGCAGGCCAAAACCGTAGAGAAAAGGGAAAAAGTCGGCTGTTCTAAGAAGATTGCGAATCAGCGAGGAGGAGAGAGAGACCGGTGTGCCGTTGTCATGAACCACCAGGAGCCCCATCGCCTTCTTACCCGGCGTAGCACCCGTCCTCACCTCAAAGATCACCGGGTAAAACCACTCGACGAGAAAGATCCCGATGAGGATAAAGGCGACACCGATACCGCCAAAAAAAGCGAAGAGTATTGAGATCACCCCATAGAGACCAAAACGAATAACGAGATCGATGGCCCAGGCACAAGCCCGCACCACCGGACCGGCGATACGCATTTCAAGATCTATGCCTTCCGGGGTTTCGTATTGACGTGCTGTATCCAGCATTCCGTTATCCAGAAATGCCTATTAGAGCCTGCCCACGGTGACTTGGACTGACAAACCGTTTCTTCACCGTACACCCGCCATGCCTCATCCCTTTGGCAAAACTAATCATCAGCTGTAATAAATATCCCTGTAAGCGGTATACATAGATGCGAACATTATCGGAATCACCACCAGCAAGCCCAGACCCACTGGAATGGATCCGATAATCATAAAGATAAGCATGATTACACCATAGAGTAGAAACGGCAGGATATTCTTCACGCAGCCGATAAAGCTCAACTTCATGGCGGCTATCGCCGACATCCCTTCGAGTGCTATCAGTGCCGGAGCAAACCAGGAGAGCATCATCAGGGGAATAGAGAGACCAATGCCTACCAAGACGGCCAATACTATGGTATTCGCCGCAGGCATATCACCCTGACTCAGCGCCTCCCCACTGAGCATAAAGAGACCACCTACCATCAGACCTATTGCAACACCAATAATTATTAAGCCGACGGTATACATCACTCCTACAAGGAGTAGTTGCTTACTATTATTAGAAAAGCCGGCCAGCAGATGGCTTACCTGGAAGTCTTCACCCTGTTCCTGTGCGTGAGCACCAATAATAAAGCCGGCAATGATCACAGGATAGAGGATATATGACGCTATTGAACCTATGGCACCGATAACTGGAATAATACTTATAACAACGGAAGCCAGGATCCATGCCAATATAGCCCCGATCCAGGCAAATGGATTCTGTCGGAAATGCCAGTAGCCTCTGGATATCCACTGCCAGCCGTGCCCCATGGGCTGCGCGACCGGGCCACTGAAGTCACCCAGATCGCCCTCTGGGATAAGGTCAGACTGCGGAACCGCATAGGGATTCGACTGATTATCATCTACACCATCATCTGAATTATCTTCAGATATACGCGCCTGGGCCGCCAGATACTTTTCAATGACAATACCGCACGCCCGGCAGCTCCCCGCATCGATCCAGTCGGAGCCGCACTTGGGACAGACATCAGCTTCTGCATGAGTGCCACTCGATTCTATCCCTTCCGCCTTTATCTCCTCCACCGGTTCCAATGACATCAGTCCGGCTGCCTGCTGTAACTTTTCTGCTAAGCCACCACCCTCTTCAGACTTAACAGGATCTGCAGTCACCTCCACTGGTTTATCATCCAGCGCTTCAAGCGTCATCCCCGACATGGACGAAGGGGTATCCATCGGCACCAACGCCACTTCCATTCCCAGCTCTTCGACTGCCTGCCGGTATCGTTCCGCTTTTTGGTGTTCCATTCCCTTCTTGAGAGTGATCTCCTCACCCCTTGCCAGCAGTTGGCGCACCTTGTCCTGAGAAATTGAAAAACGCCTGCTGAATGCAAGAATGACATGCTCTCTATTCACGCCCGGGTGCAACCGGCCGGTAAATCTAATTTTGAAGAGGGGTGCCACAATCAAGTCTCCTTCACATACCAAGTTTTGTCATTACAGTCAGGAAAAAGAGCTGCAAAAATCTGTTTTTTCTATTTGGCTCCGTCCATTCTATTGCATCCGGGAAATAATCTGAACCCGATTATTACCGATATAGTGCGCAATAGTGCGCACAAAAAAAAACCCGGTCACAGTGACCGGGTTTTTTCTCAAAGAGTAGTGACTATTTCAACTTGCCAATACCCAGCATCTTGAGGATGTACTTCTCATAGATCGGCTCGGAGGTTCCCTTCTTCATCTTGCGGATAAAGTACTTTTCGAACGCGATTTTCGCCATATGCACCCACTTACCTTTCTTGAACCAAGCGACATTGCGAGGCGGAATCTGTGGCAGCGCGACAAATGCAGCACCGGTATCGCCCATGTCCGCCAGACAGATAGCATTCCAGGTGGCATTGGTGGAGAGTTCACGATCCGCAAGCTCATCGGATATATTGTGAACAATCGCGGTCACCATCGACTCAATCATATAGCCTGTTTTTGGTGCACCGGTAGGTACGGCTGTGGCCTCAACGGGGGGAATAGCAATGCAGACACCCGCTGAATAGATGTTCGGGTGGGTTGGGTTACGCTGATGACTGTCGACAAAGACAAACCCACGGGGATTACACAACCCCTCAACATTGGCCACTGCATCCACACCCTTGAAGGCGGGCAGCATCATTGAGTACTTGAAGTCCAACTCGTGCTCTTTTATCAGGTGGCCGCTATCGTCAAACTGCTCAACGAACATCTTGCCCGCTTCCACTTTGGTCACCTTGGCGTTGGTGATCCAGTTCATGTGGTGGGCGCGCATATCTGATTCAAGAAAACCCTTGGAGTCGCCAACGCCACCAAGGCCGAGGTGGCCAATGTAGGGCTCAGAGGTAACGAAGGTCATCGGCACCTTGTCACGCATCTTCCGTTTGCGCAGATCAGTATCCATGATGAAGGCGAATTCGTAAGCGGGGCCGAAGCAGCTGGCAAACGGCATGGCGCCGATGATCACATGACCGGGATCTTCAAGCAGCTCCTTGTATGAATCATAGGCATTCAGGGCATGATCTACGGTACAGATCGACTCGGTATTACCCACATCCGGGCCGGCACCTTCCACCTCTTCAAAGAAGAGCTTGGGACCAGTAGCGATAACCAGGTAGTCATAGCTAACCACCTCACCACCTTCCAACTCCAGCTTATTGGCTTCGGTATCAATCTTGTCACAGCGCTTGGCGATGAAATTCACCCCCTTGCGTTCAAGGTGTGGGCGGATCTCAAATGTGACACTGGAGCGATCACGCCAGCCTACAGCCACCCAGGGATTGGAAGGAGTGAACTGAAACTCCTCCCGTTCGTTGATCATGGTGACTTCGTGCTCTTTTCCCAGTCTCTCCCGCAGCTCGTACGCACAAGGCATACCTCCGGTACCCGCACCCAATACGACCACATGCGCCATATGCTATTCCTCCATCGGAATTATTCATTTTGTTTATAATTTGAAGAGTTTCCGCAACCGTTATTGGGTTATTTTTTCTCTTCTGCAGTTGCGGCTGCCGCTCCATGGCGAATAGACAATACCTGTCCGATGGAAAAAGATAAAGCAGTATTAGTATCTGTTTATTTTACTGTTTTCCTTGTATTTTATCTCACCGAAAAATTATTGATCCTCTTCCTGGCATCACAAATTCCCGGAGCTTCTGACCGGTTTTTGATGGAGTAAATGGTGATTCAGAAATCTTTGAATTCAAAAATTAATTATTTATATTTCGAGGTTCAGATGATGTAAAAAAAGCTTAATTAGACCGTCCCTTCTCTCTACGAAGGAGAAGGTTAGGATGAGGGTGTATTAACTCAACAGCTTGCCTATTGCCCCCTCTCCCCATCGGTGAGAGGGGGCTAATGAACTCTGATACTTGAGTTAATCAGAGACACCTATGTCTCACTCTGCTCCAGATAATCGACCAATATCTGGAAGCGAATCCGGTCGGGTGCCTCAAACACCGGATCATCATGGGGCCGTATATGGGAAATCGTCCGCTCCCAATCCTTATCGGTCATCACTTCATCCAGTAGTGGAAACGCCTCCTGCTCTTCCAGCTTGAGGTGTTGCTGCTGTAGAGCGATAAACTCACGCCCCTGAGTCTCCAATTCATCCCGCAACATCACACCATCATGCAAAATATTTTCCAGTGAGTGACGGAACTTCCTCGTCAGCTGATCAAGTGCATGATGCTGACTGCGCAGACGCTCAAACAGTTCATATTTCTTACCCAAGTGTACTTCCGCCGCTTCAAAAATCTGATCTTCCAGGGGGTGATGCTCCTGACTGGCGTACGCCTCAAGATACTCCAGCAGCTCTATCTTGAGGTCAAAGTCTGACTCCCTGCCTGCATAGAAATGATCCAACTGCAGCGATAACAGCTGGAGAATCTTCTCCATGTTGAGATGATCACTTTTTAATTTTTCGAGCAATTTGTGCATACGCCCCCATTGAATCATTATCTGAAAAGCATAGTGTATGACTAATTACGAAATAGACGCCAGACCCAACCCTGTGCCTTCACCTCACCGGTCAATATATAACCTAGGGCATGTTCGTTCTGTAGCGCCCATCCCAGCCGGCTCTGCGCCGATTCACTGCCACAAAATAGCAAGCGATCACCCGGCTTAAGCAAAAAATCCTCAGGCGGCAACATAGTGATAGTGCTATCACGTTTTACCAACAGAGGAATACAGTAAAGCATCTCTTCGCGCTCTCTGGGATCAGATATAAGACTCCGCAGTGATACCGGGACTCCCCGTTCAACAGATTGGCATACCGCCAAAGCCTGATCCTGGGAGATATCCACCTCCCACACCGCCGGTACGCGAAATTCGACCAATGCAGTGATTCTACTGATCAATTCACAAGCCCAGCCATCGTTCTCATACATCGACAGACTCATAAACTCATGAAGCAGCGGAGTTCCCAGCAACACACGCACCTTGTTGGCAATAATAGAGCTGGAGTGCATCACCATGTCCGCATTCACCGCCTCTATGATGGAGTGGTTATCCAACAGATTCTGCCGAGCCACAACAAACAGATCAGCGCGCAGATCCCTTGCCGTCATGATGATAGAGAGGTTGTTTGTATCGTCATTCGTCCCCGCCACCAGACCCACTGCCTGATGGATACCCGCCTCCTCCAGTGTTGAAGCTTCCGTACCTCTGCCATGAACCACCCCTTCAGGTGCACCAGTCAGCTCAGGCTTCAGCTCCACCACCACAGGCTCAATACCCTCACCTCTCAGACGATGGTAAATTGCTTTGCCAAAGCGTCCGTAGCCGCAAATTATCCAGTGCCCCTCCTGAGGAGGATAAACCGGCTCCTGCAACTCTTCATTTTCCATACCCGAAAGCCATTCATGGAGTAGATAGAGCCCCGGCATCTGCAGTGCAACCGCCAGATGGTTGGCAAAGGTTTCGAAGGGATCGATGATGAAGTCGGTGCCAAAAGAGGCCATGTTGTTCTCAACATCTTGAGACTCCGCCCGACAAATCACCTTGATATCCGGGTGCAGCAACTTGCTGGTGATTGCCACCTTGAGGTTGACCTCATTTACATTAGTAAGTGCCACAACCCCTTCACACAGAGGGTGATCCAGCCCCGCTTCAAGCAGGTGTATCGGAAGAGATGCGTCCCCATGAAGTGCCGGGACATATTGACGCGTGTTTTCCAACTGCAGCAGATTTACCCGCTCCTGTTTGATGTCAATCACCACCACATGTTGATCACGGTTGGTGAGCGCACGCACAAGCTCACTCCCTGTCTCGCCATAGCCGCAGACCAGATAGAAGGGCTCCGGCAGATGCCGGATGCGACGGGCAAACAAGTTCTCACGTACCGCCTGCTGGAAGGTCTTATCCTGCACCAGGGCGAGCAGCGTACCAATGGCGTAGATCCAGGATATAACCGCACCATAAAGCGCAAAGGTGACCCACATTCGCTGACCACCGGTGAACGGGTAAGGGATCTCACCAAAACCGATGGTGGTAGACATAAAACTGACAAAATAGAAGGCGTGGAAGAAATCCATGTGCCATGGATTGCCAGCATCATCCTGGCCGGGTATCAGCACTAATCCCAGCACAGCAAGGGCATAGACCAGGATCAGGGTCAGCAGGGGACGACGCATGCGCCGCAGTACAATGTAGATAATATTCATCGTTTAACCGACAGCGGTTATGCTCAACGACGCAGCATCACGGTCTCGATCACAAGCAGTATCACCGACACCACATTGGCCAACATGGCACCACCCGAGAGAGAGACGATACTGGCCATCACCACCGGTGTCAGACCGGTACTGGAGGCGTGCTCTGCAAATCCCCACACCATCGCCGCTGCCAGCAGTTGTAGTACCGCCACCAGACTGGTGGCCAGAAGCACCGCTCCCATCTGGGTACGATCACCAAATTTGAGAATGGTCGCCACCAGGTTAACCACCACCACGGCAAACAGCTCATAAACATGGTGGTGGGCCGGATTGTCTATCTCCCCGACGAAGAAGCCAAAGTTGAGGGTTAACGCGAGCACAATGAAAAAGCCAAAGACAACCTTTTCGGGGTTCATGGGTGACTCCTTGGATTAATTGAATATCCCCTGCCGTTACTTTTTCATTATTGAATGGCCGGGGAAAATACCTACGCTTACATAATACGTCTATATCGAGAATATGCCAGAACGAAGAGATACCCCACCTTACTTGGTATTAAGAGGGGTCAACACCTGATTCACCTAGCATTCACCAGAAACAAAAAGATATTGATGTTGTTTCAGCATATTACCTATCATTCCGTGACTTTTATTTCATCTTTAAGTATATTTAAATCTTGCTGTCTGTTAACTGGTTCACGTTTTACGAAAAACGCCTCTGTTTGGAGGATATCGCAGGGACAACATTAATGAACTTTATTCACACAACACTACTATTATTGCTCCTTTCACTATCCACATCCTCCCTTGCGGCTACCATGGAAGTAGTATCAGAGGGATTAACAGGCAGCTCTGGAAGTGTTTTCAGGCATGTGGATGATGCTGGAGATGTTGGTGCCTACACGCTGTCTGGGGGTGAGTTCCTGCTTAAACGTACAGGCGGCACTTCAATACTTAACCCGACTCAAGGCGACTTCTTTAACGCCTTTTGCCTGGAGCCAAGGGTGAGTATCGGCTCAAACGCGACTATGTACGAGGTATCCCCCCTTGAGCAAGCACACCAATATAGTAGCCCCGACGGTGCCCTAGGGACAGCAAAAGCCAACTACATCCGTGAGCTGATGTACCAGGTTCACCCAGACTTTGCCGAAAGCCTGACGGCCACCGAAGGGCTGGCCATTCAGATCTCTCTTTGGGAGATCGCTCGGGATAACAACTTGGGCCACTATGTAGTAACCGAGGGTGCAGCTGGCGCCGGCGACGTCTGGTTCAGGGCCTTGACCACTGACGGCGGTCTATCTGCCGCCGCAATTTTACTGGCCCAGACATGGCTTGACTCTTATGTTAACGATGGTGTCATGGGACCCATGCTTAACAACCTATACACCCTTACATACGATGGTAAACAGGACATAATCTTTCAGGCAGCAGCAGTGCCTGTGCCTCCCAGCCTCCTACTCTTTGGCAGTGCACTGCTGGGTTTTGCAGGTTTCCGTCGCCACAGAAAATCAAAAGCGGCCTAAAAGGGGTCAGAGCCCTTTAATTCTTACGTACCATCCGGTACGACCACTCCTTAGCATTACAAGAAAAAAACGCCTGAATTGCAAATTTTTTCGGCAAATTATCTGTTCTTTCGTGACTTTTACCCCCTTCTCGAATATATTCGCGCCTATTGATCTGTGAGCTGGGTCACATTTTTTCTGACAATACCTCTGTAACTCAAGGATATAAGTGCTTCCAGCCACAACGCTGAAGGAAAAGGGACATGAAACGCATCGTACTACTCGCGATACTGCTACTGGGATCACAGATGGCTTACTCGGCCACGTGGAACCAGATAATAAACGTACAGGGATTTGAAGATTCAGGTGAGACAGTGCAAGTGTATAAAGCTATCAACCAACTCACTGGCAGCACTCACACCAATAACCACCAGCTTGGAAGTCTCTATGTCGACGACCTCTCCTGGAGCGACCTGACCGAAATTGCACTGGTTGGGGTGTCAGCAGGCAACACAAACGAGCTACAAAGCAAAACTGACGCTACTGTAAGCACAGTCCGTACACAGCCTCCAGCTCAGGACTGGCTTGATAATGAATATATCGATGTACCGGATGTTGCAGGTAGCTATCTATGGCAGCTGGAAGCACTAGGGCCTTGGAGTTATGGCACATGGCACTCCAATGATTCGGGAAATTCCGATGCAATGGATCACATGTTGGCATTCAGCCTGGGTACATCCTTAACCTTTACAGATGGCACCACTGGCCTAGTGCATACCTTTGATAATCCGCACCTGATCGCCTGGGAAGATACTGCGATCGCCAGTTCCGATAAGGATTACAACGATATGATTTACTTGGTCAACGCCGCCCCAACACCTGTACCACTGCCGGCATCCGTACTCCTTTTTGGCTCCGGAGTAATGGGACTGATGGGTTTGGCCGGTTTCCGGCGGCGGGGTAAGAGAGTGAGTGAACAGCTCACCAGCTAGTTAGAGCACTACACCATACACATCGAGAGTTACTCCATACTTTGTAGGAGCGATTTCAGTCGCGATAGAATCTTGCACAGTGCCACTTTCTGGCGCCAGGCCGGTCGCGACTGAAGTCGCTCCTACGGTTATTAATACCCACCTTATCAACCCCGGGCTTCATTTTTTACGACTCACTCACCGCCCCTACCGCCTTACACTCCAGTAGCAGCTTAAAAGAGGTTAGAGTAAAATGGTAACTTGAAGTGAAAGGTACGAACACTATTTTGCTTCTTTACCATTCTGACGGTTTTTAATATTACAAGAACAAAAAAACTGAATTGTAAATTTTTCAGTGTGTTACCTACCTCTACGTGACTTTTGTTCCCTTTCTGAATATACTCCCGCTTCATAATCTGTTAACTAGTTCAAATTTTACGGAAAATACCTCTGGAAATGAAACGCACCACGCTACTCTTGACCTTGCTTCTGGGATCACAAGCAGCCTACTCGGCTGTATTTGACTTCGTCAGCCTGATCCAGACAGACACTAATATTGGCACCTTTTCTGGTGAATATGCAGACGGATCAACTGTCGGCCCTTTGACCAATCCGACAAAGCAGCTTGAAGATGCCTACAAGCAGATTACCTGGCAGGTTGACGGCATCACCCTGATGGCGAGTGCCTCGCTGGATGGCAACACCAACGGCTTGGTTGATGGTGTTGCCGGCGGGGATATTGCGGCCTACGCCTACCTGGATAAAAAGTCCGGTGGCAAATTTGCCGGTCTGGGTGTCTGTGCAGCAGCCAGCACCAAAGGTGGCCAGGACAACCAGTGCACGGTGGGATCGGATGATAATGCGGGCATCGTTTCTGGTAATCAAAATACACCGAATGTTGGGCTAAGGGAGTTTCTGACACTGGAATTCGACAGGGAAGTATCAGTCGACTTTGGTAACTCAACTTTCCGTGACGATGATCACTATCTTTTCACTGAATCTTCTAAAATACTTGAGATGTTAATAAGTATCGATGGAGGCGCTTGGGCGGTATTTGATCCATTAGATGCCGCCGGAGTCAAGCTTGTCGGTACTCGCTTTGACCTGAGAACCGCCGAGGGTGAAGTCGATGGTTATTACATCGACTCACTTGCCGGCGTCCATGCAGTCCCCATACCTCCCTCCGCTCTCCTTTTCGGCAGTGCACTGCTGGGGTTTGCTGGTATCCGTCGTCGCAAGAAACAGCTAGGCGACCAACCCTAATCATAAAAAATCAGGCACTGAAACAAGTTGCATCCTGACGCCTGATTTCAAGCTATAAACGACTCTCCAGCCGACAGCCAGGCATTGTTACTTTTTGTAACAATTGTTAATCTAGGCTGATGCCGGATCAAAATGACCCCAACCAGCAGAGAGAGAGCGCGTTGCTGCTCACTCTGCTGGCCCTCTTCCTCTTCGCCTCACCGCTGACTCTCTGGTGGGCGGCTGATGACAGCCCCTGGCTGCTCCCCTATCTGCTGTGGCTGCTGGTGATTGGAGTTGCGGCCTGGCTAAGCTACCGGTATCGACATCATGACCTATGAGCTGGAGGTGCTGTTCGGGGCCAGCCTCTTCTACCTGCTGCTGCTCTTTTTCATCGCCTACATCACCGACCGGGGATGGATCCCCGAGAGTTGGACGGCAAACCCTATCGTCTATGTTCTCTCCCTTGGCGTCTATGCCACCTCCTGGTCCTACTACGGCAGCGTCGGTTTTGCCCAGCGGGAAGGCTTTCAGTTTCTTACCGTCTACCTTGGGGTAACGGTAGCCTTCCTACTCTCCCCTGTGTTGCTGCGTCCCCTGCTACGCCTGGTGCGTGATTATCAGCTCACCTCTCTGGCCGACCTGCTCGCCTTTCGCTATCGCAGTCAACTGGCAGGGGTGTTGGTCACGCTCTTTATGCTCCTGGGCTCACTGCCCTATATCGCCCTGCAGATCCGTGCCGTCACGTCATCGGTTCAGGTACTTACTCACGAAGAATTACCAGGTTACCCCGCGCTGGTCTTCTGCGGTATGCTGATTCTCTTCTCGATCCTTTTTGGCGCCCGCCATATCTCTCCCCGGGAAAAACACCGTGGTCTGGTGGCCGCCATCGCCTTTGAGTCTCTAATCAAGGTGATCGCGCTGGTGGCGGTGGGTCTGTTTGCCATCTTCGGCACTTTCTCCGGTCCCGCCGGGCTCAATCAGTGGCTGACTGAACATCCGGAAGCCACCCAAGCACTCTACCAGCCTGTGAGGGAAGGCCCCTGGGTAACCCTGCTGTTTCTCTCTTTCTGCGCCGCCTTTCTGCTGCCAAGACAGTTCCACATGATCTTTACGGAGAATATCTCCCTCCGCTCCCTGACCACTGCCGGCTGGGCTTTTCCACTCTTTCTGTTGCTGCTCAACCTCGCCATCCCCCCCATTCTATGGGCGGGCGACTACCTGCAACTCGAGATGGATGCAGACTACTATGTCCTCGGCATCACCCTGCAGAACGGCCCACCGTGGCTGCCGGTGCTCGCCTTTATAGGCGGCGTATCTGCGGCCAGTGCAATGGTAATCGTATCGACACTGGCGCTCTCTTCGATGTGCCTCAATCATCTACTGCTACCTGCCAGTTATCCCGATCCCAAGGTCGATATCTACAGCTGGCTGCTATGGGGCCGTCGCCTGTTGATTGCCCTGATCATCGCCGCCGGTTTCGGCTTTTATCAGCTGCTGGAGCACAACCAGGGGCTGGTACAGCTGGGTCTTATCTCATTCGTTGCCGTTGCCCAATTCCTACCGGGGATCATAGGTGTACTCTACTGGCGCCGGGCTACCCGCAAGGGTTTCATTTCCGGTCTGCTGGCAGGCATTGCGGTGTGGTGTATCACTCTGCTGTTACCCCTGCTGGAAAAGTCGGGCCTGCTCGATAGCGGTATCGACCTGACAACCCTCAGTTCCAGCTCAGGATTCGACCAGTGGCAGCTCTCCACCTTCTGGTCCCTTGCCTGCAACAGTTTTCTCTTTGTCACCGTCTCCATCTTCACCCGCCAGTCGGCAGGAGAGCAAGAGGCGGCCCATGCCTGTAGCAGCGATACCACCATCCCGGTTCCCCTTGCAGGCGTGGTGGCCGCCGGTTCACCCACTCAGTTCGCCGAGGGTCTGGCCGCCATGGTTGGAAAGGAGGCTGCCGAGATGGAAGTCAAGCGCGCCCTTGATGATCTCAATATGGACCAGGGTGAAACCCGCCCCCGGGAGTTAAAACGGCTGCGCCAGCGCATTGAGCTCAACCTTTCCGGCCTGGTCGGCCCCCATATGGCCCATGTCATTATCAACCAACAGTTACGCATCGATGGTAAGGCAAAAACAGCACTGGCTGACTCTTTCCGCTATATGGATGAACGCCTTGAGCGCTCCCATAGCCGCCTGGAGGGGCTAAATGCCGACCTGGACACTCTACGCCGCTACCACCGTCAGATCCTTCTCGACCTTCCGCTGGGTGTCTGCGCTGTAGCACCTGATCACACTGTTGTTATCTGGAACCTGACTCTGGAACTGATGAGCGGTGTTTCCAGTAGCCAGGCAGAGGGACGCAAGCTCTCCAGCCTGCCCAAGCCCTGGGGTGAACTGCTGGCAGGTTTTGCCGTCGCCCAGGACGGGCATATTCCCCATATGGAAATTGAAGCCGGTGGCAAGACACACTGGTTCAACCTCCACAAGGCCGCTATTCCCGACCCCGATCTATTGATCAGAGAGGGAGAGAGCCGTACCGGCCTGGTGATGCTGCTGGAAGATCTTACCGACATGGAGACATTGGCGGCTGAGTTGGCCCACAGCGACCGGCTGGCATCGATTGGGCGCCTGGCGGCGGGTGTAGCCCATGAGATCGGCAACCCGGTCACCGGCATCGCCTCTCTGGCCCAAAACCTGCGCGATGAAAAAGAGAGTGCTGTTATCGAAGAGAGTGTCGAATTGATACTGCAACAGACCCGTCGTATCAGCAGCATCCTACAGTCGCTAATGAACTTTAGCCGTAGCGGCCGCGTCGGCGTCAGCTTCGAACCGTTCCACCTCACCGACATCGTCGAAGAGGCGATACAGCTGGTTCAACTCACTCGTGCCGGAAAACGGGTAGAGTGCAACAACAGTTGCCCCGGAGGATTAGAACTGTTTGGTGACAAACAGCGCCTCTCTCAAGTGATGGTCAACCTACTGACCAACGCCTGCGACGCATCGAAGCAGGGAGGTCATGTAGAGATCTTTGCATTTAAGGATAGCGAACAGGTCCAAATCGAGGTTATGGACCAGGGAGACGGGATTCCTGATAAAGATCGGAAGATGATTTTTGAACCCTTCTTCACCACCAAAGATGCTGGTAAAGGTACCGGTCTGGGTCTCTCCATGGTCAACAAAATAATCGACGAACACAAAGGCAGCATAGAAATCGACTCCATTCAGGATGTAGGTACCCGCGTTGTCATCCACCTCCCCCAACATGGAACTTAAGGTAACTATTCAGCCCCCTCCAAAATTCGATTTTGAAGGGGGGATAAAGGGGAGAGTAAAACTTCTCCCCTTTAGAAACCCCAAAAGCTAACGTGAATCCTTCAGCTAGCCCCAATAAATAGGACTAGCTGAAGGATTACAAACTGAGAAGAGTGATGAATCAAATACTTATCATTGAAGATGAGACCGTTATCCGTAGCGCCGTGCGCCGCCTGCTTGAGCGCAAAGGCTATCAGGTGGAAGAGGCGGAGTCGGTGGAAGAGGCGCTGAAATTCAACCTTCAGAACTACAACCTGATCCTCTCAGATGTGAAATTACCAGGCGTTCCCGGTACCGAGATCATCAAACCGGCCGGAGATGTTCCGGTCCTGATCATGACCAGTTACGCCAGTGTACGTTCGGCGGTGGATGCAATAAAGCTGGGAGCTATTGACTATATAGCCAAACCCTTCGATCACGATGAGCTTTTGATACTGATAGAACGCACACTAAAACATGGAAAGTTGGAACGGCGCAACGAAGCACTGAAAGCCGACCTTGATCGAGAGTACCCGGTCAACGGAATGATCGGCAGCTGTGGCGCCATGCAGGAGGTGTGTCGCCGTGTCGCCAAGGTCGCCCCCACCGATGCCACTGTACTGATATTTGGTGAATCCGGCACCGGCAAAGAGCTGGTGGCCAGAGCACTCCATGAACAGAGCCACCGCAACGAGTCACCCATCGTGACGGTCAACTGTGCCGCCATCCCGGAAACTTTGATTGAGTCGGAACTGTTTGGTCATGAAAAAGGCGCGTTCACCAGCGCAGACAGCGCCCGTTCCGGATTGGTAGAGAGCGCCGAGGGAGGCACCCTTTTTCTTGATGAGATCGGCGAACTACCGCTGGCCGCCCAAGCGCGCCTGTTACGGTTATTGCAGAACAGGGAGGTGAAACGCGTCGGCTCTGAGCAGTCAAAACAGGTCGATATCCGGCTCATCGCCGCCACCCACCGGGACCTCAAACTACTAGTACAGAATGGAGAGTTCCGTAGCGATCTCTACTTCCGCCTAAGGGTCATTGAACTCAACCTGCCTGCCCTGAGAGAGCGAGGCTCCGACAAAATCGAGCTAGCCGATTTTCTACTGGAAAAGGCAAGAAAACAGCTCAACCACTCACCGATGAAATTGAGCGCTTCCGCGATTGAATCCATCACCAGCTATGACTGGCCCGGCAATGTACGCGAATTGGAGAACGCCCTTGAACGGGCGGCCATACTCTGTGACGGTGATACGATCACACCTGAACTGCTGGCGATTGAGACCACCTTATCAGCCCCACAACAGACTAACGGATCCAGCAGTAACCTCTCACTCGAAGAGTACTTCCGCCAGTTTGTTCTTGAGCACCAGGATGGTTTGACCGAAACAGACCTGGCTAAGCAGCTGGGCATCAGCCGTAAGGCACTATGGGAGCGCAGGCAGAGGTTCGGCATTCCCCGGCAGAAGCGGTAGACAGATAAGTGGCGGTAACACACCCGCTCATGAATCGTTACCTTTTCACTCAGCCGGGCGTCACTTTATGTAACATACCCATAAAAAAGCCTATTCGCCATCGCGCCAACACTTTGTTTTATATGGTTTTTATAAAACGGCACAAATATCGCATTCCAAAGGAGCTGTTTTCAGATAGCGGCAGAGGGCAGCGCAAAACAAAATGGTGGTGAGTTAAGGAGCCTGAAACCACCATCATTGTCGACAGTGATTAGCGCAAAAGAGTGATATATAACTCAAGTTTCGGAGTTCAAATGATGTAAAAAGCCTGGATAGACCGTCCCTTCTCCCTCAGGGAGAGGGGGCTAATGAACCCCGAAACTTGAGATATAAGTGGCGAAAAAAATGATGGCATCACCTATTCTCTTATGATGCCAAACGTTGTGACTGAACGTATTATTTATAAATATAGAAACCGGCGTGAGCCAATATTAAGATAACAAAATCAAGACAACATCGAGGAGACGCACCATGTCCGAAGTAAAGGTCTACCCTGTCCCCGCCGAGATAGCGGCCAAGGCACATATTGACGCAGCAAAATACAAGGAGATGTACCAGCGCTCCATTGATGATCCGGACGGTTTCTGGGCTGAGCAAGCCGAAGAGTTCGTCTCCTGGTCAAAAAAGTGGGACAAGGTCTCTGAGTGGGACTTCTACAGTGCAGATATCAAATGGTTTATGGGTGGCAAGCTCAACGTCTCCTACAACTGCCTCGACCGTCATCTGGAGAGCCGTGGTGACCAGACTGCGATTATCTGGGAGGGAGACAACCCGGAAGAGGATCGGCACATCAGCTACCGCGAACTGCACCAAGAGGTTTGCAAACTCGCAAATGTACTGAAGGGGCGTGGCGTCAAGAAAGGCGACCGTGTCTGCATCTATATGCCGATGATTGCAGAAGCAACCGTTGCCATGCTTGCCTGTACCCGTATCGGTGCAGTCCACTCCATCGTCTTCGGCGGCTTCTCCCCTGACTCTCTGCGTGACCGTATTCTCGACTCGGATTGCCAAACCTTGATCACTGCCGACGAAGGCGTGAGGGGCGGCAAGAACGTACCACTCAAAGTTAACGCCGATACCGCCCTGGCAGCGTGCCCCAATGTCCACACCTGTGTGGTAATCAAGCGCACCGGTGGCGATGTTGCCTGGACAGAAGGTCGCGACATCTGGTACGAAGATGCCATGGCTGATGCCTCCAGTGACTGTGCACCGGAAGAGATGGATGCGGAAGACCCGATGTTCATCCTCTACACCTCAGGCTCCACCGGCAAACCCAAAGGCGTACTCCATACTACCGGCGGCTATCTGGTGTTTGCCGCCATGACCCACAAGTATACGTTCGACTACCAAGAGGGTGAGGTCTACTGGTGTACCGCCGACGTCGGCTGGGTCACCGGTCACACCTACATCGTCTATGGGCCGCTGGCCAATGGCGCCACCAGCCTGATGTTTGAGGGCATTCCAAACTATCCTGATGTCTCCCGCTTCTGGCAGGTCATCGACAAGCACAACGTCTCCATCTTCTACACCGCCCCCACCGCCATCCGAGCACTAATGCGGTCAGGCGAAGAGCCGGTAAAGAAAACATCACGCAAGTCCTTGCGTATCCTCGGCACCGTCGGTGAGCCGATCAATCCTGAGGCTTGGGAGTGGTATCACAAGGTGGTCGGAGATGCTCGCTGTCCGATCGTCGATACCTGGTGGCAAACAGAAACGGGTGGTCACCTGATTACACCGCTGCCGGGCGCCATCGATATGAAACCCGGCTCCGCCTCAGTACCCTTCTTCGGTGTCGCTCCGGCTATCGTCGACGCCGGTACCGGCGAAGTATTGAGCGGTGAATGCGAAGGCGCCCTAATCATCACCCGCCCCTGGCCGGCGATGATGCGCTCTCTCTACGGCGATCATAAACGTTTCAAAGAGACCTACTTCTCTCAGTATCCTGGCAACTACTTCACCGGTGACGGTGCACGTCGAGACAAAGATGGTTACTACTGGATTACCGGACGTATCGATGACGTGCTCAACGTCTCCGGGCACCGTCTGGGTACAGCCGAAATCGAATCGGCACTGGTGCTGCATGAGAGTATTGCCGAGGCGGCTGTGGTCGGTTACCCCCATGACATCAAGGGACAGGGCATCTACGCCTATGTCACCACAATGGCGGGCGTCGAAGCTACCGACGAATTGAAGGCGGAACTGGTTAAACTGGTGCGTAGCGAGATTGGACCTATCGCCATCGTTGACATTATTCAGTGGGCGCCCGGCCTGCCGAAGACACGTTCAGGAAAAATCATGCGCCGTATTCTGCGTAAGGTTGCCTGTAACGAAACCGATGCTCTGGGCGACACCTCGACACTGGCAGATCCCAGCGTAGTCGATGATCTGGTTAACAACCGCGCTAATAAATAGCCCAACTACTACTAAAAGGTGACACCAAAGCAGGCCCTCTCGGGGCCTGCTTTTTTATGCTGCCGTGATCTTCACAGTACGCACCGCATCGACCAGTAGTTTGTTCAGACCAATACGCTTCTCTGGGTTGATTAGCAACGGCGCTCTCCAGTTAGCGTTCATCGCCTGATCTTCAGCACGGTCAAAATGCCCAGGACCGGTTCCCGGCCTTCCCTGATAAACCATGAAATAGAGCTGAAGATCATCCGGTGTTTCGGTTTGCAGCACCTCAGTATCGGCATCGCAGAGAGTGAATTCATACTCACAGCCAAACAGATGAGGTTCCATGATGGAGAAGCAGACATCTCCATCATCCAGAGATTGCAGCCACTTGAGATCGGGAAACTCTTCCGAATGAAATAGCTTGAACCGAGTGCAGTTCTCAAATGCCAGCATCCCCTGAGGAAAATTAATAACGGTTTCTGGATCTATCACCTGAACACCAAAAGAGCTGGTCTCTATTTTCATACCTGATTTCCGCGTAGTTTTTACTATGATAACCTGAGTATACACCGCTCATATTATCCTTGTGAAAGCGGAGTGATGCCCTTGAGGCGCTGAAACAGAGAGAACCTCTCACTTGTCCGGCGTAATAATATTTGGTGGCACTCCCCAACAATCCTGAAACCCGAAGTAGGAGCGAACTTGTTCGCGATGAACAGGCCCCGGTGCCTGATCGCAAATGAATTCGCTCCTACAGGGGCCGTTTTCCATTTTTGAGACCGGTTTCATGATTATTGCGTATAGTGATATTTTACTAGCTCAAGTTTCGGAGTTCGAATCTCTCGATAGCGGGGTCCGTGTTCGGATTAGTATTTTGCCCACACACAGCTGGGCTATCCGCAAGAATTTGCGGTAATATAAGCGCTAATAGCTCTGACAAGCCATCTGACAACTCTAAATCATACTCATTCAATGCCGGGCATAAATCATCCACCCGTCGCATTCTCCTTCAAACGCTAAATTTCAATCTACCAGAGGTCATTAAAATTGAGTCAACTTAAAGTCGGCGTTTTTGTTGATGCCGAAAATATAAAATTCAACGGCGGTTACCAGTTACGTTACGATATTCTGCGACGCTTCGCTGCCCGTAGCGGCACCCTGTTGCGCCTCAACACCTACCTCGCCTTCGACCAGGAGCGCGCCAAGGAAGACAACGAATACGCAAAGAAATCATACACCTACCAACAGATGGTACGGGATTTTGGCTGGAAGATTATTGTCAAGCCAGTGCGCCGCTTTACCGATGACGAAGGCAATGTCACAACCAAGGCCAATGCAGACCTCGACCTGGCGGTAGACGCTATGCTGCAGGCGGAAAACCTCGACCAGATACTGCTGGTTACCGGTGACGGCGACTTTCTCCAAGTAGTGACAGCACTGCAGAACCGGGGCTGCCGAGTGGAGGTACTCGCGTTCAAAAATGTCTCCAATCTACTGCAGCGCCAGGTGGATGACTTCTATCGCGGCTACCTTATCCCTGATCTACTGCCGTTCTCCTATGAGCCGCGCAATGAGTGGGGAGTACCGGGTTCCTGTGTTCGTGGCGTCTGCACCCGTTGGTTCCCGGACAAAGGCTACGGATTTTTGCGCTTCATACGGGAGGTAAACCCCAACCTTTGGGTGACCGATCCACGCGATCCCGACTCACCCTACGAGAGCGTATTCTGCCACGCCAATGAACTGGCCGACTGCGTCTCCGTGGAGGATCTGATGAACCGCGAAACAGTCGTTGAGTTCTATCTGGAAAAGAGCGATGTCGGTGACGGACTGGTGGCGAAGAATGTACGCATGACCTATAAGCCGAGTTATTGATTCAAAAGCCGACCTCCTACAACAAAATAGCAGTAATGCAGGTTGGAACAGCACAGAGCAGCCCAACCTGCATTACTTCATGAGTCGATTTATGGGCTCGCGAAATAATAAGACCTGATTTTGGAGCGTCGAGGCGCCCGCCTGACAAAGCGTGAAAACGCAGGAATATCAATATCTTTCAAGTTTTCACAACGCAGTCAGGCGGGATGGATCGACGTTCCAAAACAGGGAGTTATTGTTTCGTGAGCCCTAAGAGCTTCTAAAGCAGTACAATTCACCGATGATAATTCCCACACAGCAAACCACTCCCCTCCCTGAAACTATCGCCGCTATCGACCTTGGGTCGAACAGTTTTCACATGATCGTTGCACGGGTTTCCAGTAGCGATTTCCAGGTAATGGATAAACTGCGCGAGATGGTGCGCCTTGGCGCCGGACTCGATAAAGAGAAAAACCTCTCAGCCGAAGCTGAGGAGCGTGCCCTGGGGTGTTTAGAGCGCTTCGGCCAACGCCTCAGGACCCTGCCACAGGGAAGTGTCCGTGCGGTCGGCACCAACACCCTGCGCCAGGTACGAAACTCCGGCAGGTTTCTTCAAGCAGCGGAGGCGGCACTTGGCCACCCGATAAAGATCATTTCCGGTCGCGAAGAGGCTCGACTGGTCTACCTGGGTGTAGCTCATGGCCTGGCCGCCGGAGATGAACGCCGTTTGGTAGTGGATATCGGTGGCGGAAGCACCGAGTTGATCATCGGTGATGACTTCGTACCCAGGCAGATGGAGAGTATGCATATGGGTTGCGTCAACATGAGCAGGCGTCACTTTGCCGAAGGTGAAATCACAGCCGACGCCATGCATCGAGCCGAACTCACCGGTGCACTTGAGATGCTTCCGGTAAAACATAAGTATCGCAGCAGTGGATGGCAGTTGGCGGTGGGCAGCTCCGGTACCATTAGGGCCATCGGCAAGGTGATCCACGCCGCCGGCTGGGCGGAGGAGCGTGATGGCATCACCTATTCCGGCCTCAAAAAACTGCGCAAAGCCCTCATCAAAGCGGGGCATATCGACCAAGTCCACCTGGAAGGCCTAAGCCCGGAGCGCCGACCGGTATTTGTCGGCGGTGTTGCGGTGCTGTGCTCCGTCTTCGAGGCGCTCATGATTGAGCAGATGCAGATCTCCGATATGGCACTCAGAGAAGGCCTGCTCTATGAGATGCTGGGGCGCATTCACCACGAGGATGTCAGAGAGATCAGCGTCCGTGCTCTGTGCCGCCGTTACGAGGTGGATGAAGAGCAGGCCAAACGGGTGGAGAAGAGCGCCCGTGCACTACTTGCACAGGTTGCCGGGCCGTGGCAACTGCGAAAGGATGAGTATGCCGAAATGCTCGGCTGGGCGGCACGCCTTCATGAAACCGGCCTTACGGTCGCCCATGCCCACTATCATAAACATGGCGCCTATCTTATAGCCAACTCCGATATGGCGGGCTTTAGCCATCAGGAACAGACCGTGCTGAGTGCCCTGATCCGGGGACACCGCCGCAAGTTCCCACTGGATATTTTTCAGGCACTTCCTGAGGATATTGTCCTCTGCGCCATGCAGCTCTGCCTACTGCTGCGACTCTCCGTACTGCTACACCGATCCCGCACAACTACCCTTCGCGCCAGTGTATTAATCCAGGTTCAGGAGAACAGTATCAACCTTGAATTCCCTCAGGGGTGGCTGAAATCGCACCCCCTACCAAAGATGGAACTGAAGCAGGAGGCGAAACGGCTGAAGAGTGCCGGCTTCGATTTCAAGTTCAGCTGACGCTAGGGAGCCTCTGATTAAGTCTGGTTAGATTTAGGCTGAGATAAAATTGTTCCAATTTGTTTCGAAGTGAGCGGTAATAGCCATTCTATTGCTGCGATCTTCGGGACGAATTGGGGCGATTTTAGCCAGCGTAAAGCAATCATGACTTGATCAGAGTCTCCCTAACAGCCTGGATTGGAAATAAATACCCATATTGAAACATTCCCACCTGTAGAAGGAGCACTTTCCCGAAGCGCGATGATCACTCATACCAAGCAGGCCCTTTCATCGCGGTTCGAGAAACCGCTCCTACAATGTGTCTTTCTCCGTAGATAGCACGGCCGGTTATAGAGGAAAACCACAGTAGTCCTCATACTCGGCCATCACCTATGATGTACCTGATTAGGTAATAGACATAAAAGGAGAACTGCATGCCGTCAAGCCAATTACTATCTCGGGTTATTCTAGCCTTGAGCCTGTTAATTTCCTGGCAAGCCCACAGCGCTGCTGAAACCACGCCTCGGGGGAAAGTGACCGGCGGCATCGAATCGGAACACCCCGACTGGTTCAAGGAGAGCTTTCTCGAACTCGCAGATGATGTAGAGGAGGCAGCAGATGAAGGCAAACATGTCATTCTCTTTATGCACCTCAATGGCTGCCCCTATTGCTACAAGATGCTTGAAGAGAACTTCAAGCACGCCCCTCACACCGAGTTTATAAAAGAGCACTTTGATGTCATTCAGATCAACATCAAAGGTGACCGGGAAGTGGCTGTCGATGCCGACACCACGGTAACCGAGAAGGAGCTCGCCGGGATGCTCAAAGTGCAATACACACCGACCATTCTCTTTCTCAATACCGAAAACAAAACCGTACTTCGAACCAATGGCTATCGTTCAGTACCGGCATTCAAGCACGTCCTCGATTTTGTTCAGCAGAAGGCCTACCAGCACACCACCCTGGCAAAATTCATCGAAGAGCAGAAACCGGCAAAGGTCTACAGCTTTCGTGATCACCCGCAGCTGAAAAAAGTTACCAACCTGCAGCAGGCGGCGGCCAACCCTCTGGCGCTCCTGTTCGAAGACCAAGCGTGTGATACTTGTGACGCACTTCACGATGGCGTATTAAAAGATCCCGAGACCCGGGCGATACTTGAGAACCTCACCTTTGTCAGACTCGACGGCGACTCAAACGAGCCCATTATCGATGTTGACGGCAACAAGACCACACCTAAGGAGTACGCACGAAAACTGGGGCTCACCTATCGTCCGGGAATAGTGCTGTTCGACCGCAATAAAGAGGTGATACGCATGGACGGTATGCTCTACACCTACCACTTCCAGGGTGTATTGCGCTATGTCGGTGAACGTGGATATGTGAAATTCCCTGGTGAGCTCTCCAAGTACATGAAGACGCTGACAGAGAAGGTGCTGGCCGGCGGTAAGGATATCGATATCACCAAGTGACACCACCGGGGAGTACCTACCCTCCTGCCAGCGCCTCCTTGGCCGGCTGATACTCATAGTCGAGTGCCTGAGCCACCGCCACGTGGGTCACCCGGCCACGGTGCACATTGAGGCCGTTAAGCAAGCAGGGGTCGTCCAGCAGCGCCTTACTACAGCCCTTATTCGCTAAAGCAAGGGTAAACGGCAGTGTGGCATTGTTAAGCGCATAGGTGGAAGTGTGAGCCACTGCTCCAGGCATATTGGCAACAGAGTAGTGAACAATGTCGTCAATAATATAGGTCGGTTCGCTATGGGTGGTGGGGTGGGATGACTCGAAACAGCCTCCCTGATCGATAGAGACATCCACCAGCACCGAGCCCGGCTTCATCTCTTTAAGCATCTGACGAGTGACCAGCTTGGGCGCCGCCGCTCCCGGAACCAATACCGCCCCAATCACCAGATCGGCACTGAGCACATACTGCTCCAGTGTCTCTTTGGTTGAGTAGATGGTATTGAGCATACCGCCAAACTGCTGATCCAGCTCCGCCAGGCGATCCAGAGAACGGTCAAGCACGGTGACATCCGCCTCCAGCCCCATCGCCATACGTATAGCGTTGGAACCGACCACTCCGCCCCCCAACACCACCACCTTGGCCGGTGCCACACCGGGAACGCCACCCAACAACCGCCCGGCCCCACCGTGGGATTTCTCCAGACACATGGCACCCGCCTGGATAGACATACGTCCCGCCACCTCCGACATCGGGGTCAACAGCGGCAGTCTGCCGTGGTGGTCAGTCACCGTCTCATAGGCGACGGCCGTGACACCGGAGGCGAGCAGCAGCGCTGTCTGTTGTGGATCCGGCGCCAGATGGAGGTAGGTAAAGAGCAGCTGCCCTTCGTGCAGCATCCGACACTCTCCGGGCTGGGGCTCCTTGACCTTGACGATCATATCGGCCCGCTCGAACACCTCGGCTGCGCTGTCGACGATCCCGGCACCGGCGGCACGATAGTGTTCATCAAACAAACCGACACCTGCGCCCGCATTGTGCTCAACCACCACCCGATGACCACTCCCCACCAACTCACGCACACTGGCGGGAATCAGACCAACCCGGTACTCACTGTTCTTTATCTCTTTTGGTACAGCAATCAGCATCGGTTTATCTCCGTCAGCAGTAGAGTGGACAGTCTGTTCGGCTCTGCAGAAAAGTCCTGTGGGATGTGTAAGAGTGGTCAACTGCGGAATCCAGGATTAATCTAATCAGCACGCCTATAAGGTACAATAGTAGATATTCCACCTCTCCGGTAAATGAGACCCCCTGTGACCACGATTCTGCAAGTCAATGAGCTGATCAAGCACTACAGCGAAGTGAAGGCGGTTGACGGTATCAGTCTCTCTATTGAACGCGGCAGCTGTTTCGGCCTGCTCGGCCCCAACGGAGCCGGTAAAACGACCACAGTGGAGATGCTGGAGGGGATCACCGCGATAACCGCCGGTGAAATCCTCTATCAGGGCGGCCCCATTGGCCCCAGCTTCAGGGAAGAGGCGGGAATCATGTTTCAGGAGACCTCTCTTCAGGACTACATCAGGGTCGAGGAGGCACTGGCACTTTTCCAACGCTTCTATCCCCGCACCCGGCCACTGGAGGAGCTGATCAAGAGCTGTGCCCTGGAGGAGTTTCTCACACAGGATGTTCGCCACCTCTCCGGCGGCCAGCGCCAGCGGCTGTTGCTGGCCATCGCCTTGATCAACGACCCCGAAATCATCTTCCTGGACGAGCCCACCACAGGTCTCGACCCCCAGGCAAGGCGCAACTTCTGGGAGCTGATCCACAGCATCAAAAAAGAGAACAAGACGGTTATCCTCACCACCCACTACATGGAGGAGGCCTACGAGCTGTGTGATGAGATAGCGATTATGGATCACGGTAAAATCATTGCTCAAGGAACCCCTCAGGCGCTGCTGAAGAAACACTTCGACAATGCGGTGATCTCCCTCCCCGCCTCCGAGGTACCGGAAACTCTCGACCAGGATGAGGCGCTCACACTGCACCGAAGCAATGGCCAGGTGGAGATTCTCAGCAACGACATCAATACCAGCATCCGCCATCTGATGGATCGTGGCGTCTCCCTAACCCATCTGCAAGTCCGTTCACGCACGCTGGAAGATCTCTTCCTGGAGCTGACCGGCCGTGAATTGAGAGGCTGACAGGATGACACTCCAGCGTTTTTTTGCCGTCTTCTTCGCCCGCAACCGCGAGTTTATGCGTGACCGTATCGCCCTCTCTTGGAACGTGGTACTACCGGTACTGATCGTTATGGGGTTTGCCTTTGCCTTTACCAGCGACAACAGCGACCTGTTCAAGGTAGGTGTCTTCGGCCAGCTGGAGCAGCAGCCCCAGGCACAAGAGTTTTTGGAGACCGAGCATGTCCGCTTTATCCCTCTTGAAACACTGGAGGGTGCCGTCACCAAAGTGGAGCGACACCAGCTGGATATGCTGCTCGATCTAAAACAGGGGCACTACTGGATCAACAGTAACTCCGCCAACGGCTATATTCTTCAGCAACTGCTCAACGGATCGACAACCACGCTACAGAAACAGACCGTCAGCGGCGATGAGATCCGCTATGTGGATTGGCTAATTCCAGGCGTACTCGGTATGAACGTGATGTTCAGCTCGCTCTTTGGCGTCGGTTATGTGATTGTCCGCTACCGTAAAAACGGTGTACTCAAACGCCTCAAAGCAACCCCCCTCTCCGCCCTCGAGTTTCTTGCCGCCCAGGTACTCTCACGCCTCTGGCTTATCGTGCTGGTCACCTCGTTGGTGTTTATCGGCACCAACCTGTTTGTCGGCTTCCGCATGTACGGCTCCTACGCCACACTCTTGCTGGTACTGGCTCTAGGCACACTGAGCATGATCAGCCTCGGTCTGATCATCGCCGCCCGTATCTCCAGTGAAGAGGCGGCCAATGGTCTACTCAATATGTTGAGCTGGCCGATGATGCTGCTCTCCGGCGTCTGGTTCTCCCTCGAAGGATCGCCTGCGATTGTCCAGCATCTGGCCAACCTGCTCCCCCTTACCCACGCCATCAGCGCCGCCCGTGCCGTAATGATCGACGGTGCCGGCCTGGTCGAGATCTGGCCCCACCTACTGGTTATGTCGGTAATGACCCTGCTGTTTATGTTTATCGGCGCCCGCTATTTCCGCTGGGAGTAGAGCCCATAGCTACGGTAGAGCGACTACACTCACACGGTCCCGGTTATATAGGTAAAAGGAGTCGTGATGCACAAACTTTTTAAACCACCGTCATCGTTGCTGGTCACATTCCTGCTGTTTGCACTCTGCACTCTGTCAGCCACCATACAAGCTGCTGAGAACTTCAAAGCGGTCACCGTTATCAAAGGGCTGGAACACCCCTGGGGGATGGCCTTTCTTCCCGACGGTAGACTACTGGTAACAGAGCGCCCCGGACGGCTAAGGCTAATCGAAGATGACCGCCTTCTACCGCAACCAATCAACGGATTGCCTAAAATAACCCCACAAGGACAGGGCGGCCTGCTGGATGTGGTGCTGCACCCCGATTACAAAAACAACGGCTGGATCTACCTCTCCTACGCAGCCCCAGGAAAAGGAGGCATAGGTACCGAGGTGGGCCGTGGACGACTGCAGGGCAACCGCATTATCGATTGGCAGCCACTCTTTCAGTTATTGCCAAAGAGCGGCACAGGCCACCACTTCGGCTCACGGCTGGTATTCGACAGCGCCGGTTACCTCTATATCACCGTCGGTGACCGAGGAGAGAGAAAACGGGCGCAGCGGCTTGATGACCATGCCGGTTCGGTCATACGCCTGCACGCTGATGGTCGGGTACCGGAGGATAATCCTTTCAGCGGAGAAGCCGGCATCCACCCGGAAATCTACAGCTATGGTCATCGCAACCCCCAGGGTGCAGCAATGCACCCTGGCAGCGGGAAACTGTGGATTCACGAACACGGCCCCCAAGGGGGTGACGAGATCAATATCATCTCCGCCGGAGACAACTATGGCTGGCCGGTGGTCAGCTATGGAGAGGAGTACGGCAGCGGCGTCTCAATCGGCGAAGGCACCCACAAATCGGGTATTACCCAGCCAATCCACTACTGGGTGCCCTCCATCGCCCCCTCCGGCATGACCTTTTATAGCGGTGACAAGTTTCCTAAGTGGCAGGGGAATCTATTTGTCGGCTCACTAAAATTCCAATTGCTGGTACGCCTTGAGCTGGATGGCGAAAAGATAGTGAAAGAGGAGCGCCTTCTGAAAGGAGAGTTGGGACGTATACGTGATGTCCGCAGTGGACCGGACGGTTTTATATATCTGCTGACCGATTCACCTAACGGGCTTCTGGTACGGCTGGAGCCAGCCGACTAGGGTGTCCCTTTATATCATCCAGTGGACTCACTACACCCTTTGAATTCACCCCAAGCACATGGGTGTAAATTTGAGTTGTCTTGATATCTGAGTGGCCAAGTAACTCTTGAATAGTGCGTAGGTCTGTATTCTTTTCAAGTAGCGATGTGGCGAAGCTATGCCTGAAGGTATGGCTGCCTGCATGTTTCTGAATACCGGCGCTTTTTATGGCTTTTTTGACTAATTTCTGCACACTACTTTGCCCTACATGGTGGCGCCGCTTGATACCACTCCTTGGATCAAGACTGACATGAAGTGCTGGAAACAGGTATTGCCATGCGGGTGAGGTTGCAGCACTTGGATACTTTCTTTCAAGTGCATAGGGAAGATAAACTCGGCCATAGCCATCCGCTAAATCTTGCTTGTGAACAGTTTGAACATACTGCATTTGAGTGACCAGGCGATCCACAAGCGATCTGGGGAGGATGCTCCTTCTATCTTTATTTCCCTTGCCATTACGGACAAAAACGGCAAGCTGAGAGAGATCGACATCCTTGATCCTAAGCCTTATAGCCTCTGAAATCCTCAGGCCCGAGCCATACATCAGCTCAACAATGATCGCATGCGTACCTGAAAGGTGATGTAAGACAGAGGATGCCTCGCTTTGCGTAAATACAACCGGCACACGCTTGGGCTTCTTTGCGCAGCTGAACTGAATTTCACCGAGCTCCTTCTGAAGAAACTTATCGTAAAAAAAGACCAGTGCATTCAGCGCTGTTTTTTGTGTATTGATACTGACGTGTCTGGCAAGAGCCAAGTGATCGAGAAATGCTCCCACCTCCACCCTGCCCATGGAATCGGGGTGTTTCTTATCATGAAAATAGATATAGCGCTTAACCCAGTGGACATAGGTCTTCTCGGTAGCATAGGCGAAATGTAAAGAGCGGATAAAAAGGCGAAACCTATCCATCAAGCGAGGGGAAGCAGGATCTATGCTGTGAGGAACATCTTCCATGTTGAATATCCATCTTTCAGTTCTATTCTTGTTCTCTATCTTAGCCAATCTAAACAATCTGTCAATAGATTTCTTCACCACAATCAAAAAACAGGGAACTCATCGGATTAATTCCATATATCATCCCCATAAAAAAGCATGTACATATATATTTCTCGTTGTTTTTCATGGTGTTGTAGATAGTAAAGCCAGCCAAGAAAAATGCAGCAAATAGAGTTTGATATATAGAATCATTCCTACATCCCCTCTATTGCTCTTTCAAAATAATGCGGGTAAAGTATTGAAATTATGAATTTTAATCATCGAGTTACGATTTGATCATAGTGTGATCAACGGAAATGTCATATCGGAATTCGAACTATGAATAAACTGTTAGGGGTGAACAGGACTCCATCCTCACCGAATCGTATACCTAGGAATAAATAATGATTAAGTGCTTTTTGTCTCACAGCTCAATAGATAAGGAAAGATACGTTCGAATCGTAATTAGACATCTAAGGAAAGAAGTTAGGGTGTTTGACGAGGAAACCTTTGAAAAAGGCATGGGGCCGATAGAAGAGATTATCAATGGTCTAGATGAATCTTCACTTTTCGTTATCTTCTTGTCTGATACCGCACTAAATTCAGATTGGGTTAAGCATGAGCTATCTAATGCAAAACAGTACTTGGATGAAGGCCGACTTCAGCGTATCTATCCGATTCTGATTGACGAAGACTTAACTCATACAGACGACCGAATACCGGAATGGCTCAAGGAATCAACCAATATCCAGCATATTGTTAGACCAGCCGTAGCAGCTAAAAAGATCAATTCTAGATTGATTGAAATATCATGGAATTTCCACCCTAGGCTCAGGGAGAGGGAAACAATTTTTGTTGGTAGAAACTCGCTTATCAATGAAATCGAAGAACGCCTAGATGATTTTCGAAAATCTCCTCCTTCTGTATTGATTGCATCTGGTCTCCCTTATATAGGAAGAAAATCCTTCTTAAAGTACGCCTCCAGAAAATCTAATCTCGTTAGAGATTCATATGAATATCCACTAATCACGCTGGCACAGTCCGATTCAATTGAAGATTTCATATTAAAGATCCATGACTTGGGCTTTTCTGACACAACCAACCTGCATGACAAGTTGCGCGGGAATCTGCAGCAAAAGATTCAAGTCGCTGGCGATATCATCAAACAGATAATCAACGAAAGCGAAAGAATTCTCATCGAGGACAATGGCGTTATTGTTCAACGAGATGGCGAAATTGTGGACTGGTTGGTTGACGTAGTTCGAGCAATTGAGTCAGCAGGACATTTGACATTTTGTGTGGCGAGTAAGCTTCGCCCAAACAAATCAATAAACCACAAAAACGAATCCTTCTACTGTGTCTATGTAGAAGAGCTACAGCCCAGTGAAAGAGAAGGTTTGCTTGTCAGGTATTCCAAGTTCAAGGAGTTAAGCCTCAACAGGGAAGATCTTGGATTCTTTTCTGATTTGTTAACGGGCTACCCAGAACAAGTCATCTATGCAGTAGATCTGGTAGACGACGCTGGGATTTTTTACGCAAAGAAAAGATCTCATGAAATCCAAGAATATAGTTCTGACAAAGCAAAAATCATCCTCGAAAAGTTCTCAAGTCGTCCAGATGTAACAGATTTCATCTTTTTATTATCAAAGTTTGAGTTCATGAGCTATGAGCTGATTTTTTCCATTGTTGCTGAAGATGCACATGCTGAATTACTCGATGAACTACTCGTTTCTTCTGTCTGCGAAAGAATTGGCTCTAACGGCGAATATGTGCGTGTAAATGAAGTCATTAGAGACTACATCAGTCGCGGTCGATTTGGCATACCTAAAAAATTCCAGAAAGCGATAAGCAGCCATGTTAACGATTACTTGATAAATTACAGTGATGAAAATGCGGATCTATCGGATTACTTGTTCTCCGTACAAGAAGCTGTTCTTTCAGGAGCCTCTGTTCCTGAAGAGCTTTTGATCCCTTCCATCCTCATTAAGACAATAAAAAAGCTTTACGATGAAGACAGAAATTACAAGGACGCGATGAGATTATGTGACCGCGTCCTCCAGCAAGAATCCACCATCCATAGGAATTCTGTAGACCACGTTCGTTTCATAAAGTGCCAATGCTTAGCCAGATTGACTAACAGAGACTTTTTTGGAGAAGTTCAATCAGTTGCAGAGCCAGAAAAATCTTTTTTGATGGGGTTTTACTACCGTATTGCCGGTCAGTACGGAAAAGCACTGGAGTATTTTCAGCGTGTTTTGCGTAAAAGACCGAATGACGTACGGACAAAAGGTGAGCTGGTTCGTGTTTACATGCAGATAGAAGAATATGACAAAGCCTTTGAGATGGCAAAATCCAATTACATGGATCGCCCCGGTAATCCCATCAATATTAACAACTACTTCACTTGCCTGATTCACAAAGAGAAAACACCAGAAAACCGAATTGAATTGGATGCAGTATTCTATAAATTGGATATTGATCCATCGGATCAGGCGCAAGAAATGGCCATTTCTGCCAAGTCACGTCTTTTAGCGTTTTACGATCATGACTATGAGCGGGCGTTCGAGGAAATAGAAAAAGCCATCGACAGATTTACCAACAACAACTTTCCACTGCTCACCAAGGCAGATCTTGCCGTTTACGCTAGAGACATCAAGAAATTGCGTGAAGCAATAGCATCTCTTGAGGCTTCTCTTTCTCGTAGAGCCCAGACCTACCGAACATTTCAGCGTTACAAGGCCTGTTTGATAGCTCTTGAAGGCGATGCCGATTCAGCGCGACGATTTATTATGAAGGAGCTTAAGGGATTAGGTGAAAACGCTTCGAACCGGCTGATACATAAGGTAGAGGAACTAGCAAACCCCTAACAAAAGCATAAACACGGATCCGGTAAAGTCGCGCTCGTTCCTCGCTCAACTTTACCAGCCCGGTTATGCTTGCCGTTAGGCCTCAGAAAATATAAATATGTCAGACGAGAAAGAAAGAACATACAACATACTTGTATACGGAATTGAAAAGCAAGGTCTTGCTGCGCCAGTTGATCCTATAACAACACGCAATTATACGCTGACTTTTGAACCTTTTAATTCTAGTTGTCGCTTTAATGAATTTGATGGAGTTATTTTATTCCAAGGGATATTTGAAAGTTTTGAATTGAAATCTGGTGTCATGGAAAGCTATTTGGCTCATCGTTGCGATAACAATGAACTTGATAAGCGTAAAAAAGAAGCACAGCTATTATTAGAGAAAGGCGGGCTTTTATGCTTTTTGCTTAATGCACCATTTATTGATAGAGAAGATGGTAGAGACTTTAAGGGCAGCGATTTAGCTAAATACCACCTTAACTACGGAGATTTTTATAGAGATAACTTTAAAAGCCGCATTGCACATCTAAATATTAAATCAGATGACTTTAGGCCATTCTTAGAAATACATGGCGCCGCGACAAGTCATTTCCATCACTATAATAAGCACATTGACTGGCGCATTATAGCTGAGGCCGGTGGTAAAACTTCCGGTTTCATAATAAATAAAAACGAATACTTCATTCCTTCTTTAATACCTAATAACAGACCTGAAGTTATAAACGAGTTCTTTGATTTACTTGCGAAAGGTCTAACAGCGTCATACAACAAATTGCAAGTAACACTTCCAGATTGGATAGAGGAATTTCCTTTTTCTGAAGAAGCAGATTTGTTGTCAGAACAACAATCTCTTGAGACACGTATTAATGAAATTGATGGACGTAGAAGCGTACTGAGTAGATATAAATCCTCACTATTTCTGTCTGGCGATGATTTAGCTGCTTGTGTTAGCGAAATCTTTTCTCATGGATTCGGTTTTCCAGTAGATACAACAGACGAGTTACGAGAAGACTTTAAAGTTTTAAGTAGTGATGACAATCCAATATTGCTATGCGAAGTCAAGGGAACTAATAAAGGAGTAAAACGTGAATATATCAATCAAGCAGATTCACATAGAGAAAGATCAGGTTTTCAGGATGATTTTCCTGCATTACTTATTATTAATACGAATATTAGGAATTCCAGAACAATTACTGAAAAAGATCAAGAAGTTGCGAAAGAACAAATTCAGCATGCTGCAAAAATGAATGTTCTAATATTGAGAACGCTCGATTTATTAGAGTTGCTTAAAATATTTTTAGATGGCCAGCTAACTCTTAATGCAATAACAGACCTGCTCATTAATAATAGTGGCTGGTTAAAGGTTAAAGATTCGAAATATGAAGTCATTAAAAGAGGACCAAGGGGTCAGAGTAATTGAAAAATAGAGTTGTGGTGGCTATATAGTCAATCGAATAGGAAAATAGCAATCGAGCGGCAATCAAAAAGACCAGATCACCCATCACTTGACCCACAAAAGATGATAAGTGCCCCTGTTCTTCCTTGACCTCGCAAAGATGGTGGGGCTCCTTTTGTTTCTTTGTTTCTCAATCAGTCGGTTAAGGCGACTCTGATCAAGTCATGATTGCTTTACGTGGGCTAAAATTTCCCGAATTCGTTCCGAAGATCGTACTTTCAGTGTTACAAAATGATCATTTACACTTGTAAACTCACATTTTGCGCCTTGAACTGACGAATTTTAGGGGCAATCTGAACAGTTACGGCATAGTGCTGAATGATTACTGCCCTTTTTTAATAATGAGAAGCCCCAATGAAGAAGTCTAATATTTTTCTTACAGCGATGTTCTTTGTGATGCTGCCAATCCTTTCTGCTTGCGATAAAAGTGAAAAAACTTCTGAGGCGGTAGTGGAAAAAAAGACTGAGGCAGTCAATGCTTGTAGTCTCGTCACACAGGAAGAGGTGGATGGTCTGTTTACCGAATCTCCTGGTCCGGGAGGACTCAGTTCACCGACGCCTCATATCCAGGGGTGTGTGTGGCCCGCTGAAGGGATTCCCAGCCTGATTCTTCAAGTCTTGTCCGCTCCTGCAAATGTGCGGAGCAGTATCGATATGGGAGATGGTTATCGAGTGATTGATGTGGAAGGATTGAGTGGTCAGGCTGCGGCAGCCATTCAGCAAGAGAATCCTAAGTATGGAATCACCAGCGGCTTAGCAATTTTCGGCATTGTGAAAGATGATTATATGGTGACCTTATCTCCGGTCAGACTGAATATTAAAGAAGGATCACCCCAGTTTGAGTTGCTGAAGGAGCTTGCCAACAGTGCCGTCCAGAGGTTATGAGACAGTAAAAGCAAATAGAAGGGTCAGACTTTAACTGTGCCTCAATAGTTAGCTCACCTCATTAGTTCATGCCCATGCTGGGCGTACACAAGAAAATCATGTCGCTCACTTTCGTTCGCTCGGACGCTGTCGCTACCGCACCTGCGCAGCATATTTAAACGTTATATGCCTTTGGAAATCCAGATATGAAAATCAAAATTTACACTACGGGTGGTACTATCGATAAGGTCTACTTTGACCAGAAATCTGAATATCAGGTTGGAGACCCACAAGCTATCGGAGTTTTGGAGCGGGCTAATGTTGTTCTGGATTACGAGGTTGAACCTATTATTAGAAAAGACAGCCTCGACTTCACAGATGAAGACCGTGAGCTGATAAGAAAGAAAGTGGAGTCTACTCTATTGGAAAGAGTTGTTATCACTCACGGCACTGATACGATGATTGATACCGCAAAGGCACTTAGGAATATTTTAGGAAAAACTATCGTAATGACTGGCTCAATGTATCCCGCCCAATTCCGAGATAGCGATGCGGTCTTTAACATAGGATGCGCCGTCACTGCGGTTCAGATTCTTGTACCCGGTGTCTATATAGCAATGAATGGTCGCATTTTCAAACCGCATCAGGCCTGCAAAAATGTAGCATTGAATAGATTTGAAGAGAAAATAATATAACCAGATAAATTCAGGCGACACCAAAACGCTGGGCGCATGATTAGCGGTGTTAGTCACCTTAATGAATAGAAAGCACATTAGATACTTTGACAAATGAAAATCACCAAAAACATACTGGTAACCATAGCTGTATTATTTGGTCTTTTAACCATTTTTGCAGGCACTCGCGTCCTTCTCGGTTCAAATCCGGGATACATCGTTTTCCGACCGCTGCTAATCTATAACGCAGCAATGGGTATTGTGTATATCGCAGCAGGTATCATCGCATGGCGCAACATTAAACAAGGCATGTATGTAGCAGCTGCTATATTCGTTCTCAATCTTATCGTGCTGACAGCAATCTTCTTTCTGTACACGGAAGGTAACTCAATCGCTGTTGACAGCCTTCGCGCTATGACTTTACGAACCGTAGTATGGTTCGCTCTTTTTTCTGGGTTTTGGTGGTTATGTCGGGAAAAATACAGGGACACCCATCACTAAAACAACAGCAACCACCAACTGAGCAAGCAGACGAGTTGTAGTGCTCATAGTTGTTCGGTATAGGGAACAGAAACGAAGTGCATCGGGAAGAGAGCGAGGCAATTATTGAAATCGGAACAAGCGGGTTCATACCATGAGGTATAAATAAAGGGGGCTGGTTAGAAGAGGGTGTAAAACCTAAATGATGGGTGTCCTTTCCCTACGCTCCTTCCCTACCCTATCTTTTCCCTATCATCCTTTCCCTCACATTTAGCAACACTTAACATCGGCTATACCCTGAACCCCATATAGTTGGCGATCTCGTAGGCATCCGGTCTCCCCTCTTCATAACCGAAAAAACAGATATCCTGGGCCGGTCCTTTGTTTGAAGCGGCAATTCCAACGACAAACTCACACTTGTGCTCGGTGGCCTGGCTATAGAGAAACTGCAGGGCTTTCTTTAGATCGGAGCGTCGCTTGGCCTCCAGGTTGATGCCAAGGTTCCAGAACACTTCACCTGTTTCATCTTCACCCGGCTGATGTCGGTCATTGACCAGGGTGGCAGCGTCGTCACTCTGTTTCACCCAGCGGGCGATCGCCTCGCTCATGGGTTCGGCAATCTCTTCGAGGTCAGCGGATTCAACGTAGATGTAAATTTTCATTGGGACAGTTTAGCTCCTGCCCGGCAGCCACAGGGAGAGGCCGGGCCAGTAAGTGATAATAAGTACGGCGACAAGCAGGATCAGGAACCAGGGCAAGGTGGCCCGGTAGAGCTGCATTACCGGTTTGTTGAAACGGTAGCTTGCAATAAAGAGGTTCATCCCCACAGGCGGGGTAAAGTAGCCGATCTGCATGTTAGCGAGGAAGATGATACCGAAATGTACTGGATCAATGCCATAGCCGATGGCGATAGGTAACAGCAGAGGTAGCACCAACACCAGGGCGGAGAAGATATCCAGCAATGTGCCGAGAGCCAACAGGAAGATATTGAGCAGAATTAGAAAGGTGAGTTTATTGCTGACCAGTGACTGCAGCGTCTCGAACAGACGGGCAGGCACTTCAGCATCGATCAGGTAGTTGGTAGAGGCAAGTGAGAGACCGAGGATAACCAGTATGCCACCGACCATGATCATCGATTCACGCATCACCTTGGGCAGTTGCCTGAGGCTGATCTCGCGCTTGATCAACACCTCCACAATAAAGAGATAGAGCACTGTGACGGCCGCCGCCTCGGAGATGGCAAAGAAGCCGCTGTAGATACCCCCCAGCACCAGTAGCGGTAGAGGTATCTCCCACCCTGCATCCCTAGCCGCTGCCAGGGCCTCTGATCTGTTGAAGGGTACTGCGTCTTGTCCACGGCTGTTGTAGATGCTCCAGAGGGAGAGCAGAGCCAACATCAGCAATCCCGGCAGTATGCCTGCAAGGAACATAGCGTTCACCGTGATGCCACCACCAATCCCCAACTGCTGTGCGATCACCGCATAGAGGATCAACGGCAGTGCCGGGGCAAAAAGCAGGCCGAGGCTGCCCGAGGTGGTAACCAGACCGAGCCCAAAGTTCTCCTTGTAGCCGGACTGGGTGAGTGCAGGATAGAGCAGAGCACCCAAGGCGACGATGGTGACACCGGATGCACCGGTAAAGGCAGTAAAGAGCGCGCAGGCGATCAGCGAGACGATGGCCAGACCACCGGGCATCCAACCGAGCAGTGCCTGGGTGAGGCGTACCAGGCGCTGAGGCGCCTTGCTCTCACCCAGGAGATAGCCGGCAAAGGTGAAGAGTGGGATGGCAAGCAGGATGGGCATCTCGGCGATGCGAAAGAACTCGATAGCAACAACAGAGAGATCTACCTCCGAGTGATAGAAGCCGAGCATGGCACTGGCGGCGATAATGGTAAACAGGGGCGCCCCCAGCAGTGCCAGAATCAGTAGCAGAAGCCCGGTGAGCACCATCATGACAACGGTTCCTTCTCCGGTCGGCCTTGCAGGCTATGGAGTAGAAAACGTAGGCCCATGACGACAAAGCCGATAGGGATAATCAGTTCGCACAGCCAGGCGGGGATATTGAGAAAGAGTATGGCGCCCTCTTCCATCTCGAAAAGAACAAAGCGCACCCCATGCCAGCTGACCAGCAGGCAGACGATAGCGGCGAAGCCGTCGGTAAGGCGGTTGATCCACGCCTTATGCCCATCCATCAGATAGTGGCTGATAACATCGATGCTTATGTGCCGGCTGTTACGGGTGGCAACCATAGCTCCCAGAAGTCCTACCCAAAGGACCATAATACGTAGAGAGGGATCGGCCCAGATAAAACCGGCATCGAAGAAATTGCGCAGAAAAATTTGTGCACCAGCAAGCAGTATCATCGCCGTAAGCAGTATCACCAACAGGCCATCTTCGATGATGGTGAGTAGTCGTGTCAGCCGTTTCATCTCAGTTCCATTGACAGGCTATGCACAATATTTCATTACTGCCTGAACTCACTCAGCAACTTCTGCATCCTGCTGAATAGCGCTTTGGAGTAGGAGCCGTTATCACCCAGCACTTCGACGGCCCTATCTGTGGCTGCCCGCCACTTATCCATATCATCCAGTGCAGGGGTGTTGAATTGAATACCCTGATTTTTCAGCGCCTGACGGGCGTTGATATTATCTTTTCGATTCTGAGTATTGATCTTACGGAAAACATCACGCAACTCCTGCTCAAGGGTCTCACGATCACCATTGGATAGTTTCTTAAGGGCCTTCTCATGAATCACCAGACTGGCATAGAGATAGAGCAGAGGAATATCGGTGAGATGCTTAATGCGCGTATGCCACTGCAGGGTAATGGCACCGATAGGTGATGTGCCCACAGTATTGATCAGGCCGGTCTGAAGGCCGGTGAGGACATCGGTCAGCGGCAGTGGAATGGGTGAGACACCCACTGCCTTAAAAGCGTGTTGACTGATGGGATCACCCTCAGGTGCCCACACCTTCTGTTGTTGTAGATCAGCCAGGTTATTGAGCTGGGTGTTTGACATCAGATAGGCAAAACCTCCTTCACTAAGCCCGTAACTGATGAAACCCCGTTTTTTAAGACCCGCCTCAATCTGCGGATCCATCGATTGACGTACATGATCAACCTCTTCATAAGAGCGGAAGAGAAAGGGTAGGCTGTAGAGATTGAGATCGGGATTGATCGCCGCCAGACCACCACCGGTAATCGCCCCACCGTGGAGCTGACCGACACGGATCTTACGCATCAAACTCTTATCATTACCCATCACCCCACCGGGGTAGAAACGCAGTTTGACCCGCCCCTCTGTCTTCTCATCGATCACTTTTGCAGCCTGACGCATACTCTTCATCCAGTAGGTGCCGTCAGGAACCAGTGTCGCAATCTTCAGTTTGGTTGCCTGAACCTGGGGTGAGATCAGTGTGGAAAGCAGCAGTGCAATCCCCACAAGCAGATGATAATGATTAGAAGAAGTCATCGGTAAGCAACTCCTTGGCACGACGTTGGGCGATGGTATTACTCAGGGTGAGATCATGAACCAGAGGGTCGGCTGCGATAACCTCTTGCAGCAGGCGGTCGTGGAGTGCCTGATCAAACACCAGGCGGGCATAGCTGCGGGCATACTCCACCTTGATGATCAGATCTCTGCCGCTGGAGTAGACAATAGCCTGTTCAAAATGGAGACGTCCGGTTTCCGGCTTGCCACCCAATTGTGGGGGAAGCTGAGAATGCATGATACCGAGATAGAGCTGGGCACGCCCTTTGGCATGGGCGGAATCACTATCCACCACCCACTGCAATAACATCTCGACCCTGGGTAGATCAGCGATAGCATTCCAGTCGTCGCTATGAGCCCTGATCCACCCCGCCCAACTGGAGGCGTAGGCGTAGATCGATTTGATATGGTCAGGATCGAGGGTGTTAACGGCTGGGATAAAGTCATCAAAAGGGGCATGCTCCAGACTGCAGAACTTGGGCTCTTTGCCACACAGCGCCTTGCGGGCGTAGTTGAGGGCACGACTGCTCAAACGCTTACCGCGTACAGGATCTTCGATCAGCCCGGAGGCGTAGGCACCGTAGAGGTTGGCCCCGGCGATGAGCATGCCGGTATCATCCGGCGAGGCTTCGATCAGGCTATCGAGCAACAGCAGATAGGCGGGGGCACCAGCACGCACAGTGTCGGGGTCATCCTGGTTCAGCATGGCGCTTGCCAGATTGTCGGCCATGCGTTGGGTGGCAAAGGAGGCACAGCCCGCCACAGAGGCCAGCAGCAACGCCGTCACTAGGGTGCGTAGTGTTGAACCGATACTCATGACTCCGCCTGGGATGATTTCATTTAAGTATAGGCCACACACGGCCCACGAGAGGCCGGCATATCCCTTAATTCACTCTCCTCACGAAAACAGACCCGCAGGGCGCTCCTGCAACTAATGCAGATCCGGTGGCTTACATCATGGAGTTAAGTGTGCTTTGCTTTTACCCCATTGGCAAGCCTTGCAACCAGCACTCCAGCCACCATACCAGCGACATGTCCAACCCATGAAATGTGTGGTCTTATATCAACCAGGCTTATAATCAAACCACCAAACAGGAAGATAACCACAGTCGCTATAATTATATTTTTAAGCGTCCGTGAGTAGTAGGAGTCAGCAAGTAGATAGGCCCAATAACCCAACACAATCCCACTGACACCTGCATGGTAAGCGGTTGAGCCAAATGCCCAAGTCCCCAAGCCGCCTACCACTACCAGTAGGAATGTAACCTCCCAAAACAGTACACGCCCTTTACTCTGGACTAACCAGCCAAGCAGGAGAAACGGTACAGAGTTACTCAACAGGTGCCAAACGCCATGATGCACCCAAGGTGCAAGGGGGATATGCCATAACCCCTCCATGGTACGTGGAACAATTCCATAGACTCCAAATTCAAAACCCAAAAGGGTTTGTGCAAGCTGTACGACCCACATCAATGCAAGGAGGTAAAACGCATCGGGAACGCGCAATGCCGCTACTGAGTCAGACACGCTCTAACCTGTTGTTCCGTTACCGTTTGACCCTCATTAACCAATGTAATGATCGCATCACCACTGCACACTCTCGTGGGCTCCGGGTTGCACCGTACTTCACCATCAATCACATAAGCCATAGGTATACCGGCACCCGAAACAACAAATTGGCAGATCAAATCCTGCCAGCATCGATCCTGAAAGTGGATATCGAAGCGATGCATATGGGCATTGTCATGTGTAAAAAAGTCCTCCAGCACCTCCTCTGTTCCAGGTGCAACCAGAGAGCGCACAAGAAACCCCGGATAGGCGCGGATGGGACGTATAACGATATCTGCCCCAGCTCTGCGCAGGCGCGCTCTATTGTCATCATTGATTGCTTCAGCCAAGACCATGGCTTTAGAACCAATCTCACGAATACGATCCAGAACATCAAAAGTGAGGCTATCTGACTGCCGATCAGCATGGTCGCTTGCGATGACAATGATGTAACTTGCATCCGGTACATTTACAGCACGCAAGTTGTCTGAATTTTCTGCATTACCTGAGAAGTGAGTGACGCCAAATTCTGAAATCTCTTTAGGCAACATTCCACTGAATTTATCCGTCAATATCTGCACCGGATATTCTGATAGCGTAGGAGTTGCTCTGATCTGCTTTACCAGTTTTAGTAAGTAGTTATCCGAGTCGATAGTAGGGGTATTGATTATCAGGATATGATCTTTCATATTCCATCTCCATCTGCCATTCTTCTTTTCCGTACCGATCCACAATCTATGTTCAATAAACTCTGTGATAATGTGGGCTAAAATAGAGATCCCTAAAACATACAGACAGATGATAGTAATTAAACGTCCGCCTGTGGTACTTGGGCTTATATCACCATAGCCCACGGTAGTAATTGTTGTTAAGCCCATCCACAGCGCGTCACCGAACGACTGCTCCTCAAAAAACATCATGCCCGCCGTATTAACAAGGACAAGCACAAATAGAAGTGCGATCAGCTTTATCAGCCTCAAGGAGAAGCTGGATGTATCATGACAGGTATATTCACTATAATGACGCTGCTTCCAACGCCTTCTCATCAACCGTGAAAATATTATCAACACTTATCCTCAGATTGATAATATTGATTTACTTCTTCTATTATCCGGCGTTGAATTTCAATCTCATCGGTTACATCCAGACCATATTTCTCAGCCAGCTGAGCCAGCAGTTCCCTATTAAAAGAGAGCCCGATACGTGGTCGCTGCACCTTTCTATAAGGTAATCCAACTATTCTGCGAATAATATCACTGGGCATTATTGATGCGTCTGCTGCTTCATAGCGAATTCTACGCATAATGTCCTGTTGAAAGGAGAAGTGCATCTGCAGTTTCTTGAGAACACTCTTCTCCTTTGTCCATCTAGTATTCGCTTTACTGTTCACTTGGCCACATCTCCTCTACCACATCTCCAGGGCAGATAGCGACCAGGGAGACATCGGTATCACCATCACCCCACACTTCAACAGACAGATAACGACCCTCTACATCTCCAACACATTCGTGATAACGCAGCTCCTCGCCTTCATCATCTTCAGGTACTTTTCCACCACAATCATGATTGTAGTAATAGGCTTCACCCTCTTTCATGCGTTGGGTATAACTATCTGCAAGCCAGCTTGCCAGCTCTTCAGGCTTCTCTTTCACCATCAAGGTAACAAAATCATCGCCCCATAGCTGTGAAAACCCCTCTTCATCAAAGAGTGTTAATACCATTGATTCAGGCACTTTAACTGAGAAACAGAGAAGCGGATCACCATCATTATCATCAACCGAAAGATAATAGGTCTTGTTATCTTCACTGCGCAGGGTTAACTCTTTGGTGACCTCTGTTTCAGCGTATTGATAACCGCCTACCTTGGTTACTTCCAACTGCTGGCCTTGTAATCCATTCGGCAGTGAGCGGCGCTGTTTAAAAGCAACAATATCCCCCACTTGCAACTGAACCGGATCAGTCAATGTCCGAGGCGCATCATTGCCACCAAAGAATTTTTTAAACATCTGATATACCCAAGGGCCGCAAAAAAACCGTCAAAAAATCCTGCCTATTTTTGGCAATACATTATTTCAGCGACCCTAAATCAAAGGCGCCTTACGATGCCGAATAGATTCAACTACGCTTTCTGTTTTGCCTTGAGCCGCTCAAGAATAGCGCTTTTCTTGGAACCGGCTGAGCCACCAATACCACTCTTCTTTAGACGCGCATCCAGATCATCACCCTGCTCTTGTTCTTCCATCCACTCACCAGCCTCCATATTGTCACGCCAATTCTGCTGTTTGGCTTTGACTCGATCCAATGCCTTAGAAACACGGTGCTGACTGGAGCTGGTGGCAGCTACGTTATTAGAGATGCTTGTTGTTGCCTTTTGAACTTCCTTTATGGTCTTTACCTTTTCAAGATCACGCTTATTTTTTTGGATGATCTTTTCACGTGACCGGACCAGTTTATTGATGCCATTCACTTCACTCTCAAGCGCACTATGCTCAGCCGCTTTTTCATCACGCTCATTGGCGATCTCTTCCAAACGCTCGGCAACCTCTTCAGCCAGAGATTCTTCACCCGCATTCAGCGCATCAATAGCTTTAGCTTCATAGTCATCATAGTCCGTATTCAGACTATTGATTTCGCGTTTCAATTTGATTTCAGAGCCTTTTAAGCGGGTCAAACTCTGTTTTGCTTTGGCAATAGCCGTTTCGGCATCACGTATTTCCTGTTCCAGAATACGTATTGCATTCGCATCAACAACTGCCTCACCAGCTTCACTGGCACCGCCACGTATGGCAGTAAAAATATCTTTTAAAATACTCATTTCAAGCCTCTGATTATACAAGTAGGGGTTGGATGGCCTCTAAAACATCAATCGTGTTTTCTGCCTGAACTTCCAATTCATGTACAATAATTTCAAAACGTGTACCCAAAGCTATAGCGCCGAACAGGATGTAGGTATCACCCTGTAGGCCAAAAGCACTCAGCGGTACGGCTGGAGCAAGCTGCAATAGCATTTTGTTGAGATTATCAACTTCACTGGACACCACCTCGCCCACACTAAACAGCGGGGTTACCGCCAGCAGTTGTGTCTCTGTAAGTGCCAGATGAATGGGGAACTCATCGTTATTTGAACAGACAACCTCAAGTACACCATTGTCCATCAGCAAGGCATCAAAGGATGTGCCTTCGTCCGTTATATGATCGTTTAATCGAAACGCCAGCTCTTCAAGCGTAATGGTCATGCCATGCTCCTGTGTAGAGTTTACCCGCCATATTATGGCGAGCGACTAAAAGATATGCCATATTATGGCATGTGTCAAATCTAGTTTTTTTCCCCAGCAAAAAAGACACCATCCTGTTTTGACCACGCTTCGTGATGAAGCCGGTAAACCCGATGGCTCCCCAGACGATTTATCTCAATGCTTTCAGTGTCTTTAAAATAGGATGGCGCAAAGATAAAAGCCGCTTCTAATGCCGCCTTTGAGAGCCATGAATTTGCCACGGGTAATTGATCCACCTGAGCAATTCGTTGTGATGGAGTCAACCCACGCACCGTGCCTATCGTCCAGCCCCACTCACCAAAGGTTGGCACATTGGTATGGTATTGCTCGGTCAAGTAGCCTGCAGCCTCCATTGTTTTTCCAATAGAAACAAAGGCCTGCTTCGCATGATAGGGCGACGTCGACTGTACGGCAATCGCTCCGTCACCTGAAAGTAACTCTTTTAGCCGGGCATAAAAAAAGTCGGAATAGAGCTTATTCAGGTCAGGATGGCTGGGATCAGGAAGATCAACAATGATGGCATCAAAATGACGCCCCTCACTGACCAATCGCTCCACTTCAATGAAGGCATCACCAATAATGATAGATACCCTGGAGTCATTAAAGGCATCCTGATTAAGGTTCAGCAGGGTCTGCCGAATATCAGCCGGTACATCAGGAGCATCTCCCTTAAAGAGCCCTATCATGGTCGCATCCAGCTCGATTAGCGTCACTCGTTTGGGATTCCAGCGCAAAATATCCCGCACAGCCATGCCATCACCTCCACCTATCACCAACACATGATCATGCCGGGCAGATGAGAGTAGTGCAGGATAGGTCAAATAACTGTGATAGATATTCTCATCGCTGCTGGAAAACTGCAGTCGTCCATTTATATAGAGACTCAACAGACTCGGCAGCCCCTGTCCCACATGGCGACGGGTCAGTGTTATATGTTGATAGGGTGTCACCTTGCTATAGATTGGCGTGTCCTTGAACAAGGTATAGTTCATCTGCAGGACCCAACCACTGCCATTAATGGCCAGCACGATCAGAACGACGGCAAGCCCAACATGCACCAACCATAGCCTGGCAGGCCGAACAATTTCTGATTGATAACGCCAGAGAAAAATTAGTCCAATCAGCAGATTGACCGCTGCAGTTCCCACCGCAGCGGCCATGATTGGGATATTGAGACAGACCCCCACCCAGATCGCCGCACCGATTCCTGCTCCAATATAGTCAGCACCATAAATCGTGCCTGTATTATGAGCTAAATGCCTACCATGAACCTGCTCGCGTACCCGTGCAATAAGCGGGATCTCCATCCCAATCATGGCCCCCAATATAAATCCTGCAACAAAGGGGGTATAGAAAGCGAAGTTTTGTAAAAGCGCAATAAAACCACCGTCCGTGGTGATAGAGGGGTGCAACCCGTAGATTTGCTGCAGCCACTCCGGCAGGGTGTAAGTGAAGGCAATCATTCCTGCCATCAATAGGATAGAGCAGGCACCCAATAGACCGATACCCGCCTCAAGCCAGGCAAAGCCTGTAAACGGACATTTAACCCAGCGGGCCAAGAAGGCACCGATGCCCATGGCCACAATCATAATGCCGATCATGGCGTAGATGGTGCTTTCTACAGCGCCAAGTATACGTCCTGCATAGTGGGCCAATAGATATTCATAAATCAGCCCACATCCAGCCAAGACCAGCATGCCACCAATCAGCAGCAGATCATGGCCCATCAATCGCCTGGATGATGGGGTTTCCGCGGTAGGCGTCCTATTCTCGGACAGGCTCCTAGCCAAGCAGAGAACTCACAATCAGCCCAACGGCAATAAAGATAGTAGCCTCAATGCATGCCACCCCAATATTCTGCTGCTCATCCACCTCCTCAACCACATCGATCTTGAGCAACACGGCATGCCGGGCCAGTACGGCAAGTGCGCTGATGGCAGCCGTGATCAGCAAGGCGACAAACAGCCAATTGAAGGCTAGCGATACCAATGCGAGGGACTGATAGGCAACTAGGCCAGAGGCTGCCTTAACGCCTAGTGCCGCACTCAATAGGTGCCCCATATAACGAATAGCCAAGGCGCTATTGCCATTCTCGAGTGCACTTTGCAGGGTTTCACCATTGTGCCGTTTTGCATAGATCCGCCCACGCAACCGGGTGACGGCCAACAATACGATCTGTGCCACAAAGAAGACCAGAATCACCGCAAATACACCCAACCACGATTCAGACTCCACCCAATGGGCTGCGGTATTGATGATCAAACCTAACGCTATCAGGTTGGTAGCCTGCACAATTCCAGCGGCAATATTCTTCTCATGCACTTGCTGCTTAAGCGAAAAATGGTGGAAAATCACCTTATCATTGATGATCGTCCCCACCTTCAATAGCACAATGCCGATGACCGCATAGAGAGCAACATTCCAGGCTTCACTCAGTAATCCGGCAGAGGCCTCTCCACTTACCGCACCCGCCAAAACCAACGCGAGTGCCAATGTCCCCCCTGCCACGGAGATGCCAAAGGCATAGTTGTCCCGTGTTGCCAGCTCAGTTGTTGTATCCACTCCCGCCAACAGGCCTTGGAGGTAACGCAACGCACAGATAGCACCAATGGCAATGAGCAAATCCACGAAGAGGATACCAACCGCCCATAGTGAAAAATCATTATTCATTTTGCTTCTCCGGTACTCATTTATTTTCCGCCACTAAAGCTGCGGCTGGTGCGTGAAGAGGAACTACGAGCACTTGATTGATTGAAACGACTGTTTTTTCCTGCAAACTTACTCGGTGTTTTAAAGCTGCCCCGCTTGCTCTGACTCGAAAACTTGTTGGCAGATTTAACAGCACTTCGCTTGGCAGAGACTGATGCACCGGCTCTGGTTTTTGCATAGGGACTCTTGAATGACTTACCGTTTTTTTGAAACTTCTGTTTTGTTTTGGTCGCCTGAGCCTGTTGACTCTTACGTTGCGATGGCGAAGTGTAGTAGTTGCGCCCATAGTCACTGTAGTAGCTGTAACCACGATTGCCCGCCCAGCCACCATAGTAAATAGGTGGGCGAAACATATTGCTGAATAGAGAATACATTCCATACCACTCCCAAAAGGAGCGTCCCTGGCTATTTTGCCGCCAGTTGCCATAATTGGGGTTACCCACCAACTGGCTTCCTGCCCCATAATCACCACTTTGATTGGTCTGAAGAGTGGCCTCTTTACTCATCGCCTCCACACGTGCCAACTTACCATTGGACATGTCAGCCAGTACATTGATGGGATCGGTGAGCATCATGGAAAACAAGGCAGGATCGGCTGCCACCTGGATTGCACTAAACTCCTGTTGCAGCTGAACCACCTCCGGTTCACCACCCTTAATTGCTTGGGCAACGGCCTTGTTTGCACTCTCCAGCCGCGCTTTCAACCCTTTTATAATCGGGCCATTCACCGTTGCATCTGTCGCTAATGTCTCAACAATCTCTCTTAAATCCGGCGATTGCTTCTTTACAACATCCGCATAAGCATTCAGCAACTTAACATTCCGAATGGATTGGCCTTTGACCTGTCCAATCAGCTGACTGACATCGGCACTTGCTGAACTCGACTCCAACTGAAGCGACTGTTGCCACAGTTCTTCATCCGAAGTGCATCCACTTAGCCCCAGTTGGACAAGCAAGAGGATGCAAATCATCGAAATAATTTTCATAGCTCTCCTGTAGATTATCATGAGTTTTTTACCGCCGTCTCACCCTGCACTGAGAGGATCAGATTGAGAGTGGGAACGTGAGAGGTTTGTAGAAACATGCCCTGCATTAAAAGGCAGGCCACGGTCAATACTTTGCACAGAGGTCACCGCATCCGGGCAGGCGGTGGTAATCACTTCAGCCGCCCGTAGTGGCCTACAGTCGCCACACATAAAGATATCGAAGGCTGCATAATCATGCTCCGGCCAAGTGTGCACCGTTATATGAGATTCAGCCAACAGCACCACCCCGGTTATGCCCTGCCCTGTCCCAAAGGGGTGAAAGTGAGCCTTCAACACAGAGGCACCACCGGCCTCCGCCGCTGTCACAAGCAACGTCTCCAGCGCCTGTTCACTAAGATGGGCATGCCGACCCTGGCATTCAATAATTAGATGACGGCCAATAGTCAACACTTACAGCACTCCACTGCAAACTTCATAATACGGCATAGGTTATAGCTAACTGTTTAGCATTTATACATCGTCCGCAGCATGACGTATAAATGTCTGTTGAACTCACCGTCCAGAACAGTCTGCCGATGCTTGATCTATATGGAATTATTTTTGGCAGGAGGTTCGTTCGATGATACAGCAAGGAAGAGGGCCGCCTGGATAGCGGTAGTTGCTGTATCATTATGCTCCTTCAAAACGGCTCTCCATGGCTTTGTCCGTACATATTTTTCCTGCCAACTTGCCGCGATAATACCTCATTTTTCGTATTTTCGCCGCACTCGCCTATCACCTCCTTTGGAACCTATTCCAGCAGATGTTCCACTACCGGAACACCTCCCGGCAAAGGTGAGGTATCGTTGGGTCACTGGGCGAGGTGGGGAAATCATACATCTTACGCCCACCAGTCTCGTATTAACTGATACTCGGATCGGAGTCGATTACAGCGAAATTCTGTGCATTTTCCCGCAATCTCAGCGCAATCGATTCCAACTCCCGCCTGATTATTTGGCGGGCCCTTAGATATTCCCCAATGTGGTCACCCGGCTCCTGCCGCCACCGAGCTTCTCCACCGCCACCCTGACACCAATCCGCTCCACCAGCATCGGTACATGGGAGATGACGCCGACCTTGCGGCCGAGGGATTGCAAGGTATCGAGGCTGGCGATGGCGATATCCAGGGTCTCCTGATCAAGACTGCCGAAACCTTCATCGATAAAGAGCGACTCCACCTGGGTGGTGTTGGAGGAGAGTGATGCCAGGCCCAGCGCCAGTGCGAGGGAGACAAGAAAGCTCTCGCCGCCGGAGAGGCTGTGGACACTGCGCACCTCATCACCCATATCGGTATCGATCACCTGCAGTTCGAGATCACTTCCCGGCACCCGTTCCAGACGGTAGCGGCGGGCAAGATCAAGAAGATGGGCATTGGCATAACCGAGCAGTGAGTCGAGGGTGAGACTCTGGGCAAAGGTGCGGAATTTCTTGCCGTCATATGAACCGATCAGCTCGCTCAATCCAGCCCATAGCTGCCACTGCTGCTGTTGCTGCTGTAACTGAAGCTGCAACTCACTGGATGAGCGGCGTCTGTCATCATCCTGTTTGAGCTCAGCCAGGGTGGAGACCAGCTGCTGCCACGTTGCCTCCAGCTGGGTATTGGCGGCTTCAGCCGCTTCTATCGCTTTTTCCTGGGCCTCTTGCGGTCTACCTTTCTCATGGGCCGTAAGGCGCTGTTGGCGCTCACCTACCAGAGTGCGGCAGTGTTCCAGCTTATCCTTTAGTGCAGCAATTGCCGGCTGCTCATCTGTCAGCCAAGACGCCTCCCGGCTGAGCAGCTGTTGCAGCTGTGGCCGGGTCAGTTCTCGTCGACTCAATCCTTGCTCCAGCTCCTGCTCCAGCATCTGCTGTTGCTTTTTCCGGCGTTTCACCGCCTGCCGCCAATGCACCACACCCCCTTCTGCCGCCGCCAACTTGGCAGCAAGGGTGTTGAGCTGTTGCTGTACCTCTTCACGCTGTTGACGGGCTTCGGCTACGGCACCATCCAATTGTTTCTCTACACTGGCTGCCGGCTCACCGGCGAACAGCTGACCACGTACCTGCTGCATTGACCCCATTGCTGCCTGCTCTGTCGTCAGGGCGGCTTGGCTACGCTCCAGTTCGGCCTCAGCATGCTGACAGGTAACAGCGGCAGTAGCCAACTCACTCCCTGTCTGCCGTATCTGCTCGGCAAGCTCGTTGTGGCTCTGATGCTGTCGCTGCCAGGTATCAATCTCTGTTTGGCATAAAGCGGTAAAGGCGGAGGGATCGGTAGTCAGCTGCTCCTCCCACCGGTCGATCTTTTCCAGTGGAGTAGCAAGCAGTACCTCGATTGCCGCCAGCTGCTGTTGCTGCTCCGCCCGCTTCTCTTCAAGGCGACCATGTTGCTCCTGCGACCGATGCAGATCCGCCTCCATTCCGCTTCGCTGATTAAGCGCCTCTCTCTCCGTCTGCTGCAAGGCCTCCAGTTGCCGGCGTTCTCCATCCACCTCCTGCTGCAGCGCCATTCCTTTCTGCTCTTCTCCCTTTACTCTCTTGAGCTGCTGCTCAATGGTCTGCGCAAGGGTCTCTATTGCGCTCCTGACCACCCCATCATTCAATGCGCCCTCGGGCTTGCCACTAAAGGCCAAGGCCTGCCAGGCCTGTACCGTCTCCAGCGCTTGGGTCTCCACACCGGCGATACGTTTTTGAAGAGTCTCTGCTGTGGCTTCAGCTTGCTGTTGTTGACTACGGCTGGTCGCCTGCTGCTTGATCAGTCCGTCCCTCTGGTCTTCCAGTTCATCCAACCGCCGACTAAGGCTCTCCAGTTGCTGATCAAAGGCACTCTCCAGTATGGTCCAGGGGTGCTCCTTTGAACCACATACCGGGCAGTGCTCTCCCTCCTTGAGCATGGCGCGCAGTGACTCCGCATGTTCACCTTGAGCGAGAGCAGCAATATCCCGGGCACGCTTCACCTCATCCAGAACTTGGCCACTGCTCTCCAGTTGCCGTGTTGCATCCTCTGCCTGCTGTTGATGATGAAGGGAGTCTTGGAGCGCCTTTTCCAGACCGTCTCCCGCCTCCTGCAACTGCTGCTTGGCAGTGGCGGCGCCTTGTATCAACTCACTGCCTTGTCGCACCCCATCCTGTTGCAACTCAAGTGATTCACGCTCACTCTGGAGGCTTTTCAGGGAGTAGGTGCCCCGCTGCCGCTCCAGCGTTTTCAGGGTTGCCGTGGCCTGCTCAAGCTTTGCTTCGGCCTGCCGGTATGCCTGACGTTGCTGCTCCAGTGCCGTCTCACCTTCAGTGACACGCTCCTGCAACTGCAGCCGCACCTTCTCTGTCTGCTGCAGGGTGCCATTCAACTTTGTGTAGCGTTCCAGCTCCGCCTCCCAGCGCCCCCACTCATCGGCAAGGGCGGCATAGGCCTGGTGGGAGGCCAGCCACTCATCCGTCTGTTGCTGCTGTCGGCGCTGCTCTTCCAGGATCTGCTGCTGACACTCCAGGGTTTTCCCGGCAGTGGTATGCCCCGCCTGCACGCTCTGATGCTCTCCCCGTCTGGCCTCTAGTGTGTTTATCTGGGCCTCGATGCGGGTATCCAGTTGACGACACTTTGCGAGGTCGGGTTGCGCCTGTTTCAGCGTCTCTTCCGCTGTCAGCAGCTTGTCAGTGAGTAGTTTCAGGCGCTCCTCTGTCTGGCTCTTCTCTATTTTTCCGATGGCCTCCGATGCCTCGGAATCAGCCAGCTGGTTTGTCGCTTCCGCCCACTCATTCCCCGCCCTCAAGCAAGCATCAAAGGTGCCTCGTAGGGGTTGCACCTGCTCCACCTGGCGCAGCACTTCCAGGCGGGGGGCTGCAGCTTCCCAGTCAACTGTCGCCTGCTTCAAATTGCTCTCGGCACTCTGCACCTCAACCCCGAGTGCATCTGACTGTCGGTACCATTCGAACACGCCCTGCAACCGTTTGGTCTCACTGAGCTGCCCCTTCCGCTCCTCCTCCAGCTGCTGCTTATCTGCTTCAAGAGCGCTTCTCTTCTCTGCAGCGAGTGGGACAACGCCCTCAAGCCGACTCTCCAGTTCGCGCAGTCGAGTCGTCTCTTCGGAGGCACGTTCAAAGGCGGCCTTTGAGAGTTCGGTATAGAGACCGGTGCCGGTGATCCGTTCCAGTAGACTCGAACGATCATTGGCGGTGGCCTTGAGAAAGGCGGCAAAATCACCCTGGGCAAGCAGGACGGAGCGACGGAATTGGTCAAAGGTGAGGCCGAGTCGTTCGCTGATCGCTTTTAGCGTCTCGCCTTTTCTCTCCCCGATCACCTGACCGGACGCCAGATCAGTAAGCGTTATGGTCTGTGGCTGCAGCCGCCCCCCCGCCCTGTTGCGGGCGCGCCTCACCTCCCAACGACTGCGATAGATCACGCCATCGGTACCACGAAAATCGACCTCAGCATAACCACTGCCGGTGCCACGACGAAGGATAGAGCCAACATCGTTGCTCTTTACCCGCAGCGTCTCTTCCTCATCGGCTCGACCGATGGCGACACCATGAGCCGTTGGCAGCCGCGGCATTCTATCGAACAGCGCCAGACAGAGGGCATCAAGAAGGGTGCTTTTACCGGCACCGGTATGGCCGGTGATAACAAATAGCCCGGCGTGGGCCAGCGGTGGTTGTTCCAGCGCCAGCTCAAACTCGCCGGCAAGGCTGGCCAGGTTCTCCCCCCGTATCGCCAATATGCGCATCAGCCCTCCTCCGTCTGAACAGACTCAAGGAGCTGATGAAAACAGTCCAGCAGCAGTTGGGGCGGCGGTTCATCGTGGCTACGCCGGTAACACTGAAGAAAGACCTGCTCCGGCTGCAGCTCTTCTAGACGTGTTTCGGATTGCTTATCTGCCAAGCTGCCGCCGCTGCCGCTGTATTCAATGGTCACCTTCAGCAGACGCAACGGCAGGTCGTTGATCGCCTCCTCAATTTGACGGCGCAAAGCTGGCTCCGGCCTCTCCAGCAGCACCCGTACCTCTAGAAACGGGTAGCTATGATGAGACATCCCATGATCAAGCTTTAGCTCTCCCAGTGCTGTTACCACCTGATCCAGTGGTGCCGCCCCTCCTTGGGGGATTCGCAAAATATCCACTTTACGTGGGATTTTCAGCGGTTTGATACGGCTGACCTTGCCCCCCACCATCTCCAGCTCGACCACCTGATGTGAGTAGTTAACTTCACTGAGAGAGAGGGGAATAGGCGAGCCGCTATAACGGATGTGCTCGTGCCCGCCGACCCGCTGAGCGAGATGGAGGTGGCCAAGTGCGGCATAGGCAACATCATCACCAAAGATATTCACCGGCAGGGCGTGTTGGTTGCCACCGAGGATACGCCGCTCACTCATCTCAGAGAGTTCGCCGCCGACCATGTAGCAGTGGCCGGTAACCACCAGCCCCTGGCTCTCACCACGACGTTCGAGTGCCAGCGCCAGAAGATCGTCATAGCGGCCACGCACCCCTTCGATAAAGGGATCGAGCGTTTCGTCCTCCAGATTGGGAAGGTCGGCATTGCGCAGAAAAGGCATCGCCAGACACCAGGCCTCTGTCTCACCATCACGGTTAGTCAGCGGGATCAGCAGTCGTTGATAGTCGGGCGCTGCACTCCCGTTCTGCCCGATGCCGCCGATTACCGTCACACCGAGAGCATCGAGAATAGGGCTTGGCGCCTCCAGCCGGGAGGGTGAATCGTGGTTACCCCCCGTCAGCACCAGATCGATAGAGGGAAGTCGCCGCTTTGCCTCTACCAGAAAACGGTAGAAGAGAGAGAGTGCCGCCGTCGGTGGGTTGGCGGAGTCGAAGATATCACCGGCGACGATAAGTGCGTCTATCTGACGCTCTTCCATCCGGTCGAGCAGCCAGTCGAGAAATTCTTCGTGCTCGTAGTGGCGGGAGACCCCGTGGAGGGTATGCCCCAAGTGCCAATCAGCAGTATGGATAATGCGCAGCATCTATGTATTGGTAAATTCACTCTGTCGGCTGCCAAGCATACCTTTTACCGCCCGATTAAAGAATCTATTACCATCCACGCTGATTAAGATGTAGCTACACTCCCATTCGATAGTAGGTAGAATAGCCGCCAATATGCGCCGAAAACCGACTAACATTTCGCCAGTCCGTAAGCTGGCGCTTTTCTTCATAGCCCTAATAGCTCTCTATGGTGGTTATTATTGGGGAAATCGGCATGTCCCGATCAATCAGGGGCTACAGTTGATTCATCTGCTGCAAGCACCGCAGAAGATCACACCATTTGAGCTGACCGGTCCCGGTAACACTCCCTTCACTGCCGCCGATCTCACTGGCCACTGGAGCCTGCTGTTCCTTGGCTACACCGGTGACGAGAGCGACAGCCCACACCAGCTAACCCTTGCCACCCGCATTCTCAACCGCCTGGCGGTGCAACCTGAAATTCAAAGCAGCACTGATTTTATTCTGCTGACGGTCGACCCGCTACGGGACAACTACAAGAAGCTGGCAAGCTTTGTCGGCCACTACAGCACTGACTTTATTGCCCTGACAGGAGAGGACCAGCAGATAAGAGGGCTCGCATCTCAGCTGGGCATGAAATACCGGCAACAAATGGGAGAGAATGGCGGCTACAGCATCATCCACAGCAGTAGTATGGCGCTGATCAACCCCAGAGGAGAACTGGTAGGGCTATTTACCGGAAGGGTGGATGCCAGTAGTATCGCCTCGGACATACAACAACTTGCGGACAGCTACCAGTAATGAAATCCAACTACAGCCCCAACATCGACGGTGAACCCTCTCTGGTTGATCGTCTCTTTGCCTTGCTACTCTATCTGCTGCCCCACCACCTTCTCTCCCAGGGGATGCACTGGCTTACCCGCTGCCGTTGGGAGCCATTGAAGGATCAGCTGATTCGGGGGGCCATCCGTCTCTACAAGGTGGATATGTCACAAGCGGCCGAACCGGATCCAACTCGCTACAGCAGCTTCAATGACTTCTTCACCCGTCGCCTGCGGGATGACGCACGGCCGGTGGCGGTAGAAGAAGAGGCCATCCTCTGCCCGGTGGATGGCGCCGTAAGTCAGGCGGGCAAGATTGTTGACGGGCGAATATTCCAGGCCAAGGGGCACGATTTTTCCCTTTATGAACTGCTCGGCGGCGATGAGGAGTGGACAGAGAAGTTTGCCGAGGGCAGCTACACCACCCTTTATCTGTCACCCCGAGACTATCACCGTATCCATATGCCACTCTCCGGCATGCTGAAGAAAATGCTGCACGTTCCCGGCAGACTTTTCAGCGTCAGCCCTTCCACCACCCGTACCGTTCCCCGACTATTCAGTCGCAATGAGCGGTTGGTCAATCTGTTCGATACCGAAATCGGGCCGATGGCGGTAATCATGGTTGGCGCCATCTTCGTCTCCAGCATGGATACAGTCTGGGCCGGTACCGTCACTCCCCTCTCCCAGCGGGTAACCCGTTGGAATTACACCAACGCCCCCATAGAACCGACCTTTCTGGAGAAGGGTGAGGAGATGGGGCGCTTTAACATGGGCTCCACCGTCATTCTTCTGTTCGGCAGAGAGGCTATCGAGTGGCAGGAGCAGCTAAAACCCGGCACAGAGGTCTGCATGGGTGAGAAGATAGCCGAGCGGCAGTCTGAGACGGATGGTGAGACTGAGGGCGCTTGAGGAATACCTCAGCAGAAGCTTCAAGGGCCACCCCTCTGGCCTAAGCCCTATCCAGCGGAAAAGCAATTACCTGGTCGATATGTTCTGCACCGACAATATGCATCAGCAGGCGATCAATTCCCAAGGCAACACCTGAGCAATCGGGGAGCCCCGCAGCTAATGCATGGAGCAACTGCTCATCCATTGGCACCAGAGGCAAATCCAGCTGTTGTCTCTTCTCCTGATCCAGCTGAAAACGTTGGCGCTGCTCATTCTCATCGGTCAGTTCATGAAAGCCGTTGGCCATCTCAATGCCATCGATGTAGAGCTCAAACCGCTTCGCCACACGGGGATCATCGCTGCTCAACCTTGCCAGTGATGCCTGACTTGCAGGGTAGTCGTAGACAAAGCAGAGTCCCTCACCCAGTTCCGGCTCAATCAGATGAGTCAGCAACAGATCCAGCCAACTATCGGTATCCGTCAGATTCAGTGAATCCACACCCTGCAACTGTTGTGCGCAGTTACGCAACTGCTCGACGGTAGCAGAGAACGGGTCAATATCGAGATGCTGTCTGAACAGATCACCATAACTGACCCGTCGTACCGGTAGCGCTGATGGCAGCAACCCCTGGATCAACTGATCCATCTCATCCATTAGCTGGTGGTGGTCATAGCCGGGGCGATACCACTCCAAGAGGGTAAATTCGGGATTGTGGTAGCGGCCGGCCTCTCCATCCCTGAATACTTTACAGATCTGATAGATAGCTCCGGAACCGGCGGCTAGTAATCGCTTCATGGGGAATTCAGGAGAGGTATGGAGGTAGAGGTCCGCCCCAGAGGCGGCTCCGGGACCGGTATAGCGGGTTTTTAAGCTCTCCAATGCAGGATCAGTCACCCCACAACGAGAGCAGCTCGGGGTATCCACCTCTGTGACACCGGCCCGAAGGAAGAATGCCCTAATGGCCGCCAGCAACACCCCCCGTGCCTTGATGGCATCAAGGGAGGCGGTCGGCTTCCAGAGTTCAGATGACGTAGCCCTTACCCTTCTTTAGCACGGGAGACATATTCACCAGTACGAGTATCGACCTTGATCACCTCGCCGATCTGAACAAACAGGGGGACACGGACTACTGCACCGGTCTCCAGGGTTGCCGGCTTGCCGCCACCACCTGAGGTATCACCCTTGAGACCGGGGTCTGTATCGGTTATGGCGAGGGTAACGAAGTTGGGTGGCTCAACAATAATAGGGGAGCCGTTCCAAAGCGTGACTGTGCACATATCCTGGTCTTTCAACCACTTAACATTGTCACCCACAGCCCTTGCATCGGCGGAGTGCTGCTCAAAGGTTTCTGCGTCCATGAAGTACCAGAATTCGCCATCGGTGTAGAGGTACTGGAGATCGATCTCCAGGACATCTGCCGCTTCGACGGACTCACCGGACTTAAATGTACGTTCGACGACGCGGCCGGTTTTGAGGTTTCGTATCCTGACCCGGTTGAATGCCTGGCCCTTGCCCGGCTTTACGAACTCGTTCTCAATAATGGAGCAAGGGTCACCATCCAGCATAAACTTAAGACCGCCCTTGAACTCACTTGTGCTGTAACTTGCCATCTTTTCCTCACCAAACAACCGACTGGAACCAGCGCCCTATCAATGTATTATTTGCAGACCGTGGATTTTACACTGATAGAGCACAGAGATGATACATCGAACCGCCACCGCATGGCAGACTCCCGAATGGCAAAGGGTGTTGAAGGATGGATTTACCCAGGTTGATGAGCTGATCGAGTACCTCGATCTCGATCGACAACTTCTGCCGGCAGCCAGGGCTGCAGCTAGTGAATTCAGCCTCAAGGTACCCAGGGAGTTTGCCGCACTAATCGAGAAAGGCAACCTGGACGATCCCATTCTGCGACAGATTCTACCTTTGAGTGATGAACTCTTACCCCAACAAGGTTTCAGTCGTGATCCGGTTGGAGATCTGGCCACCGAGGTGGTTCCCGGCGTTCTGCATAAATACCATGGGCGTGCCCTGCTGGTTGCCACCGGAGCCTGTGGAATCAACTGCCGCTACTGTTTTCGTCGTCACTACCCCTACAGTGACTCTTTTGCAGGCCGCGACCAGTGGCGGCAGGCACTCGAATACCTGCAGGATAACAGCGAAGTCAAAGAGGTGATTCTTAGTGGGGGTGATCCACTGATTCTTCCCGACCATCAGCTCGCCACTCTAATCCACTCTCTTGGGAAAGTGCCCCACCTTCAACGGCTGCGAATCCATAGTCGTCTTCCGGTAATTGTGCCACAGCGTCTCACCCCTGAGCTCACCAACCAACTGGGTGTCAGCCATCTTCACTCGACGCTGGTGCTGCATATCAACCACACCGCAGAAATTAGCAATCAACTTGTGCGGGGTTTGTCACCTCTGAGAGCAAATGGAGTCACCCTTCTCAATCAATCAGTCCTGCTACGCGGTGTTAATGACAACAGTGAATTGCTGGTCAGCCTGAGTGAAAAACTGTTTGAGGCCGGTGTACTCCCTTACTATCTGCACCTGCTTGACCGGGTTGAAGGTGCCGCACATTTCGAAGTACAAGAGTCACACGCCATCAAACTGCATGAGATCTTGCGTCGACGTCTACCCGGCTACCTAGTGCCAAAATTAGTGCGTGAGCGTGCCGGTGAAAAATCCAAGTCTCCGGTGTGTGACTTCTGAGCAGTTACAAATAGCATAGTACCCTCCAAAACGTTCCTCGGAAGGGTAATTCAGCTTACAATCAGAGGCTTGCTATAGTAGGATTCAATCATATACTTAGGTTCTGGAACGGTAACGGATGATGTTTCAATCACCCTGCTGTCCGGTCATAAAATAGAAGGAATAAAAAAAACGGCCCTACGATGGAGACTCAGAACACACTCGCACTGCACATACCTGAGCGAAGCATTGCTCCTGTGGATGCGTTTCTCTCAAAGCCCAAAGAGGTGGAAGATTGGGTTAAGCGTCTTCCTATGGCTAATGTCGGTGAAACATCACGACAGGTATTCAAGGCCCTGATTGAATTTAACCGGCTGGAAACACCCAGCCAATCGCGCATCAAAGTGGCGGAACTCTTCCGCCGGCCGGTCAGTTACATCTCAAGCAACCTGAGAAAATACTATTTTGACGTCTCATTTCCTCTCTCGGCAAAAAACAGAAAAATCGCCATTCTCAACAGAGAGCTCTACTCCGAACTAGCCATTGCATACAAGATCTTCATAGAAAACATGATTTCCGGAAAAACCGGAAAGTTTGACAAGAAACTGCTGATCATTTCGATTCACCGTGCAATTCGTTATCTTTCGCTGACACTCTATCACTCTGCCATTATCTATGAGCCTTACCCGAAATACACTTGGGAGGAGATACATAAGCTCTACGCTTACGCAGAACGCAACAAGATTCACGATCTGCCGATTAAAGAGGCAGGTGACCAGCAGAGCAGCAGCATCAATGCGCTCTACAAACAGGTACTCCTGTTTTCCGCCGGCGCCCCCTATAATCTACGTCAAAGAGAGATTGAGCATGTCTTCAACAGATTGCCGGAGTGGGCGGCACTTATCTCCCTCGACAGTGTATCCAGTGTCAGCGACCAGCCGGGGCACTTTATTAGTGACCTTCGTTCAGACACTGATCCGATTCATGCAAAACTGTTCACCAATACAATCGACAATCAATGTCGCCTGCTGAATCTGCAGGAGTTGATCAAGACTTTAAAAGTGGCATTTGATGATCTACCCGCAGAACTCAGCAGCAGTGACACCAGAATAAACCATGGCCATAGCTCAAAGTACCTATTGAGACAGCTGATCCAGGCTCTGAGCACGACACCAACACGAGAGTTCGTAAGGACCCGTCTTAACTTTGAACTGAAAATAGCGGTAGGCCTCAATGCTATCTATGCACTGATCACCGAGAATCTGCAGTCATCAGATATTGATGTCCGTCATTCACAGGATCAGGATGATCAATGGTCGGAGATGAGCGAAGAGCAGAGCACCATCATCTACACCACCGAATCAAATCCACTCAATATCACGGCATCCACCCTCGAACTTGAAAACAACAGTGCTATCACTGAATCCAAGGGTAGCGGCAGCATACAACCTGAAAATACGACTCCAAGTTGGGCAAGCAATGCGCCTATTAGTGAAGAGACCATTATTTCCGGCTCGGTTGGGGGAAGGGGTCTAGGCCCTGGTGACATAACACCCAGCTGGGCAGCCCCCGACATGCTTCACGGGCACGAGACATTCTCCTGCAAGACAACCAATGAGAGTGCCGGTGGTTATTGTATCAACTGGCATGGAGCAAACGCACCACAAATAAAGATAGGTGAGATCCTCGGGATTCAATCGGCCACCGGCCAACATCAATTTTCTATCGGAATCACCCGTTGGATGAAAAATGGACCACGGCAGAATCTTCAAATCGGCATGCAAGTGATTGCTCCTAACTCCGTTGCAATTCAGGCGCGCTTGGCAGGAAAAAGTGACTACAGCAAAATACCGCAGAAGTGCCTTCTATTGCCGGAACTAAAGGCTGCCGGGCAACCGGCAACCCTTATAACACCGACACTTCCATTCAAAGTTAAAGATTCACTCTGGATCAACGACAGTGTTGGGCAACAGAAAATCAGGTTGACCCGACTATTGGAGTCGACCGGCGCCTTCTCGCAGTTTCAGTTTGTCTATCTGCATGACCAGAATGAAGGTGAGACCAAGGAGAGCAACGAGATGGATGAGGATTTTGATAACATCTGGTCAATGCTTTAGGGAACCTCTGAACAAGTCATCAATATGCCCATTGGCGTCAGCAACTCGTCCAATATAATTTTTAAATTGATAAACCATATCAAGCATCTAATTATAAACAAAGAATTTTTCATATGAATACCCCGAAAACTGACGATGCCATTGAACTACTGGTGATCGACAATTCGCTGAATAGCGCAGAAGCCAAGGTGAGCACCCTGCGGAATGCATCTCTTGCCATTCATCCGGTATTCGCTTCCACTCGGGAGGAGATTGAAGAGGCACTGATAAACACCCCTCAGGACATGATTCTTCTCTCTGCCAATAGCTCCAACGATGAGTTTCAGGAGAAGGCAAGATTATGCATTGAAACCAGCCCCGAAATACCACTTATCGTCATAGGCCACGATCAGGAACCAGAGCTATTGCTGGGGGTTATGCAGGAGGGAGCTAGAGATTTGGTTTCCGAGGAAGATGACGAACATCTGCAACTTGTGGTTAAGCGTGAATGGCGAGACTTGCTAATTCATAAACAGCTGAAGCAGACAGAGGCGAAACTTAAAGAGGCGGAGATCCGCTGCACCGCTCTGATTGCAAGCTCACGGGATGCCATCGCCTATATACACGAAGGCATGCATATGCATGCCAATCAAGCCTACCTTGATATGTTTGGCTATATGGATATGGAGGAACTGGAAGGCCTGACCATTCTTGATGAAATTTCCAGTAAGGAACAGAAGCGGTTTAAATCATTTCTGCGCACACACAACAATGAGAATGCCGAACTGATGATCGAGTGTCGGCGGACTGATGACTCGACCTTCGAGGCAAAACTTGAGTTTACCGGAGCTGCCCTTGATGGAGAGCCCTGCACGCAAATTGTTATACGTAATTTTTCGCAGAATAAAGAGTTGGAAGAGAAGATTGAGCTGCTCAGCAACATAGACGTTCAGACTGGACTGGTAAATCGTCAATATTTCATGGAGCATCTGGACCAGCAGGTGGTGGAGCTCCATGAGAGTAAAGAGAGCTGTTCTCTTTTTTACCTAAGCATCGATAACGCACAGAAGATCCGTTCCACAATCGGTATTCAGGCCACCGATAATCTATTGAAAGGGCTTGCCAAACTCATCCAGGAGATCGTCGGCGAAGATGAACTGGTAGGACGATTTGGTGACCACACATTTACCATCCTGAGTTCAAAAAGCAGCAACCTTGATGTCGAACCAATGGCAGAACAACTGCGTGACGCCATTGAAGGCTACTCATTCAAGGAGTTCTCTGACAGCGGCATGCCGACAACCGGCAGTATTGGCATCACAATTCTCGACCACTATATAAACAGTGGCCAAGAGCATATCAACCGTGCCTACCAGGCATGCGAAACAGCGCGTAATGAAGGCGGAAACGGCTTCTCACTCTACGATTCCAACCAACCACACGAAGAGTACAGTGGTGGGGATGGAGATGAATCGAAGATTGAGGACCTGATCACCTATGCCCTCGACAACGACCGATTCCGCATTGTCTATCAACCGATAGTCAGTCTACAGGGAGATAGCAGAGAAAATTATGCTGTTCTCTCGCGTCTACTTGGCAGAAATGACGAGGAGATTCTGCCTAACTTCTTTATGAAGCAGGCCGGAGATAATGAGCAGATGGCGCAGATTGACCGCTGGGTGATCAAGCGGGCCATCACCGAACTCAGTACCTATCGTCAGCAGGGCCGCAAGATCAACTTCTTCATCAATCTCTCAGCCGCCGCCCTGAATGATGAAGGCCTGCTTCTCTGGGTATGTGACTGCCTGCGGGATAACAAGGCGAAAGGTGCCTGGCTTACATTCCAGATAAGAGACCAGGATATTCGAGCGCACCTGCAAGCGGCAAAAAAACTTGTGGCAGGGCTAAAAAAGATCAAGTGTCAGATGGCTATCAGCAACTTCGGTTGCAACCCCAAGGTGGAGCCTCTACTCAAGCATCTACCGGTTGACTTCGTCAAGTTTGACTCTGAGATCATGGATGAGGTCGCCACCAAGCAAGCCAAACAGGAACAGCTCAACCAGCTCAATGCCACAGCACTGGAACACAATATAAAGACAATCGCCATGGGTATAGAAGACGCCAACAGCCTGGCCATCCTATGGACGGTTGGCGTCAACTATATCCAGGGCTACTTCCTTCAGGAACCAGCGGAAAATCTAAGCTACGAATTCGGATCGTCGTAGGTGAAAAATGGGCCGGACTATCAGAACTCACCCTCGGCGGCGCGATTCATCACTTCGAGGATAATCTCCTTCACCCGGATCGCCTCCTCTTTCAAGGTGGGAGGAAGAGGTTCGCCCCCATAGATCATCAGGTCCATATTAAGCGCCATCAGCCACAATTTTCCGGCCTTGTCTTCGACCATGGTAATTCGGCATGGGAGATAGGCTGAAAATGTATCGTTATAGTCGAGCATCATGGCAGCAGTGAGCGAGTTGCAGAACATGTATATCTGGACGAAGCGATACTCCTTCCCCAGCTTTGCAGTGACATCCTTATAAAGTGGCAACTCCCCTACATTAGCAATATTGAGCTCATTGGCGACCAGCTTCATCGCCTCTTCCACTTCGTCCGTTGACAACCCCTCAGCCACAGGTACTTTCCAGACGGTTGCTTCTGCTGCGCTCTTTGTCGTCAATACATTCTCGATCAGTTCCAGGTAGACTTCCGGTGCTTTCGGATCGAAGCCGCTTGCAATATCTTTTGCCTTTATCCCCAGTACTACTGACGCAACGACAACAACAAAACCCACCAGCGCAAAAAGGTTCTTAATCATACGCATCACTTACCAACTCCTCTGTAGGGGTCCTCTCTCAAGCTGTAACACCCGGATGAACAGACCATTATCAAATTTTTTATCAACTGTTGCCAGGGAATCTCTGAATAAGTCTGGGCGAATTGAATTCGCACTCAGGAGATGCAAGATCAAGCAGAAGATCACAGCTAATAGCATGGTGTCCAATGCAGATATTGCTTCCTGAGAACAAGACAATCATTTCATGACTTGGTCAGAGGCCCCTTAAATTGGTGAGAATAACCGACTCTCCCGGTAAAACGTTAATTACTAAAAAGTGGTTTCAACTGAACCACCAACTCTGGAAAGGTCACCCCTATGCGACTGACTAACTCCCAGGCTCTCTGTCGCTCACCTTTGGCAATCATCAATCGGCACACCTCTCTGAACTCCTCACGTGCGAGATCAGATCTACCCTGTGAAAGATAGATATTGGCTAACTCACCATGACCATCGATAGCGGATGGATCGGCTGCTATCGCCTCCCTGTAGAGCACCTCCGCCTGCTCCACCCCCACCTGCCAATAAGCGGCACGTGCCGCCTTTAGAAGCCCTCTACCGTCAATAGCTTCAATGGGAGGAATCATAGCAGTCACCGGTAACTGCTGAATACCACTCTCTTGGTTATCCAGGCTCATCACCTGTTGCGGGGGGCTATTCTCTCTATTCTGCAGTAAAGATGTGGGGTCCCGAACTGGAGAATCGCCTTCCACACCACTGATAGCAGCAGATGAAGGAGGAGCCTCTGAATTCACCTCATCGTAAGTAGAGAGAAGTTGGGGTTGAAAAACATCTGCCGGCCCTGATGATAGCGATGAAAACGACTCAGTGACGGGAAGTGGTACTGCTGAAACCTCAACCTGCTCCTCAACTTTATGAGATGAAGGCAAAGACTCAGCGATGGGAAGTGATACTACAGAAACCTTCACCTGCTCCTCAACTTCATGGGATGACGACAAAGAGTCAGTTATAGGTGGTGCTACCGCAGAAACCTCTACCTGCCCCCCAACTTCACGAGATGGTGGCAAAGAGTCGGTGACAGGAGGTGCTACCGCAGAAACCTCCACCTGCGCCTCAACTTCATGAGATGACGGCAAAGAGTCAGTGATGGGAAGTGATACTACAGAAACCTTCACCTGCTCCTCAACTTCATGGGATGACGACAAAGAGTCAGTTATAGGTGGTGCTACCGCAGAAACCTCCACCTGCTCCTCAACTTCATGAGATGACGGCAAAGAGTCAGTGATGGAAGACGCTACCGCAGAAACTTCTACCTGCTCCTCAACTTCATGAGATGGCGGCAAAGAGTCAGTGATGGGAGGTGCTACTGCAGAAACCGCTATCTGCTCCTCAGTTCCATGAGCCTGCAACATCTTTTCGGTGTTGGGCTCTAACTGAAAAATCTCCTGCCGATAGATAACACCCATGACAAGCAGGAGCGCTATGACCAGTAGCACCATATGTCTGAGAAAAAGTCCGAGAATCGGCCTTACATCTAACATTCACACCCCTTATGAGCGCCTTGAGCAACCGCCCGACAACAAGAAGAGGGTGGGGGAAGGTTCATTCAGAAGTACCTACCGAACAATGTCAGGATAGAGCCTGGCACAGAGGGCACCGAACTCGATTGATCCCTTACCTCGCGCCTTGAGCTCAAAAACCGCCAGCCCTTCACTAAAGGAGCGCCTGAAAATGGTGCGCTGTGACAGCCTCGGTTTGATGTACTTGATTCCGGGTAGAGCTACCAGTGCCGCTGCAGCTTCATCAGTTTCTGTAATTGCATGATGGGTATCACCTCGATTAATGAAACCGATAATCTCTGGGCTACTCTTCTTTTCAATAGAGTTGACAAAACTGATAAAACGCTGGGTTGACCAGATATCCGCCTGGGAGGGAGGAACTGGAACGATGATACGGTCTGCGATAGCCAGTGCCTTTTTCATCGTTTTGAGGTCAGCTGTACCAATGTCGATCAGTACCTCCTCCGCTTTCTTCAGCTTAGCCAAGTCCTCAAGCGCTTTTTTGCCCTTGACGGTGATAGCAGGATTGTATCCCTCCTCCTCTCGCACCTCAGCCACATCGCGCAGGGTTGCCTGGGGGTCAAGGTCGATCACATGAACATTCACATCAGCCATAGTGAGCCAGACAGCAAGGTTAAAGGTGACGGTGCTCTTACCTGATCCACCTTTAAGACTGCCTACTACCGTAATCATATTATTATCCTTATCCTAATTTGCGGTAATAATGCGAGGTTATTCAGATACCGCTGATAGCAAAAAAATGATCTGTGCGTAATTTATTAATCCGGCACCATAATATGCCACGTTAATAGTCACCACTTTTTGAGGCAGTTAAGCCTCAGCACCCAGGAGCAACACCAACCACCGAGAGCTATTTACAGGCATTGAGAATAGAGCTTACCGATAAGCAACCCTTGAATCTCTACCCATTACTCCCTTCGGATAACCCGCCTGAGGCCTGCGTACGTTTGATGCTTGATGATTACCGTTAGTTGCTTGAGTACTCCACCCTCTAGTTGCTTGATCTCTTCTGCTGCCGGCATCGAAATTTGAGGGCATGGATGCAGGCAAACGGTGATAGCTAAACCTGGGGTCCGGGCGGAAGCGATAGGGACTCTGTCCATACTGATAGGCGGCCTGCCCATAAGATCTGGCGGTTTGTCGCCATTGATTGACCGCCGCTCTTCTTGGCATAGGGTAGTTACCGGCCACATCTGGGTAACCTGCCCCTCTCTGCTGCACAAAATAGCCCGGCACATAGCGACGCGCTGGCTGCATTGGCCTAAACCTGTAAGGATTAGCTACATACCGCTGCTTTCCGCTGTTGGTAAATACCTGCCGTTGAGGATATTGAGGATAGCCGTAGCCACTGGTGGGTGCTGCACCTCTGGGATGTAGATTTGCATAATTACGCGGATACCAGCGCTGATAGGGGCTGTTTCTCCTGGATTGATCAGCCATATTTATGCCTCTTCCTGATTGAAGGGGCCGGGGTGCCATGCCGTAAGTTGGACGATAGGACGGCTGCTTCCAAAGATTAGCTGCCTGAGGACCTGCCGGATAATAAAAACTTCTACCGTATGGACGGTAAGGCATGGGTTGATTGTAGCCAGACACAGGCGGTCTCACAGGGCGGTAACTCACCGGAAAGGGCCAGGGAGCCGCTATGCGCTTTGTGGACGGCATGCGCTGCCCCCACTGGGGATAACCAGCTGACGCACTCCGTTGCAGACCTTGCACCGTTGGTGAAGGACGGTAGTAGGGAGTAAAACTCGCGACGCCGTGGGTTGGTGATGCAGGGGTGTAAGCTGGTGAGAACTGTTGTGGCATACGCATTGAAAAAGCAGAAGCCGAACCCCACAAGAGGCAGGTGATGGAAATACAGAAAAACCTTAACACACTTATATTCATATACTTTTTCTCAGTGTCACGCATCAGCACACAATGTAAAATAGCCTCACCATCCAACCAGAGTCGACCATCACAGTCACCCCCTGAGGAAGGATAAAATCCTAGGCTCCTAATCTAACAAATCTAGACCCCATTCAGCAGCTCCTTTTTTCACCAATTGCTAGGCAGCCGCCAGATAAAGTGACCCGATATCGATCACTGTGAGAGCGCCTTGGAGAAACCGGCGGGAACGGTAAATAGTTTTGGGCTCTGTTCACCGATTTTGAAATTAGTCATCTCTCGTACATATCCGTTGGGATGCTCCTCACGAACCACCAAATTAAGTTCCGGGTCGAACCAGCGATATGAGCGCAGAGGAGCACTATCGCTCTCTGAAAGAGTAACTTCCCATTTTTCAACTGATCGCCCGTTGAGCCCATCTACACCCACCATCCGCTGCTCCATGTGTGTACCTCCGTCAGTAGACTCCTGGCGAACCAGGATTTTCCGCTCGACATCAATCCACTGAATACTGCGAGCAACTCCTTCAGTGGTATTTATGCTCACACTCCACTTTCTCGCGGGGCGCCCCAGCAGTGTCTCCTCCCCGAGCAGCCGACACTCGGCACTGACAACGCCTTGACAAGGATCCATATCCCCATCTCTGTTTCGCTCGATTAACCCCTGCACCACACCCTGACGTTCGATGTAAGTCTGTTTCGCAGGATTAACCAACAAGGTTACCTGCCTCTGCTCACTGGAGATCTGTATAAACTGCCGCCCATTCTGCTCGAGGTCAGTTCTTACCTCTCCTTTACCGACATAGAGTCGTCCCTCATTGACCTGACCCTGAGGCCCTGTCATTCGGATATGGGCGGAGAACTCTATTTCTGCAGAGGGTTCCGCCACTGCCGCAAAATGAATCAATAACGAGGAGGCAACCCACAGTAACGATGTCAGATTGCATCTAAACATGGAAAACTCCTGTAGGTCGACTCAATCTTACCCATCACCAAGGCATGAATGGGCGCATTGGGAAACCACCTCCCATGGGAGAGGGGCCACCATAGCCGCCACGTTGATAGCGATGAGGATAGGGGTTGACAGGATAACCACCGGTCGCGGCACCCGGTACCGGCCACTGATGCTGCGGTGGGGTTGGGAGGGGGCGCTTCTCTTCAGGTTCTTTATCCGGACGAAACAGTGGTGCTGGGCCGAGCACCCCCTGAGACCAACGACCATCGCCGCCACCCCACGCATAAGGTGATTTTCCAGATTGGCTGTCTGGACGAAATTTCGGTATATCCGAAGGCGTTTCATCCTTCCCTGGCAGCTGTCGAAATTTATAACCGGGTGTTGCAACCGGTGCTCGACCGTAGAGAGAAGACTCCTGAGACGGAGATGGCGATGATGAATAGATCGGCTCTGAGGTCGGCGGCACCACAGCACGATAGCTTTGCTCGCTGAAAGTCTGGCCCTGCTTCATTCTCGGGTCACCCTGAGCAGCAGGATCAAGAGGACGAAACGCGCCATACCCCACTCCTGCGTCACCAGCTGTCGCCGTGCAACAGAATAAAAATGACAGCAAAATGAGAAGTGCTGTTACTGACTGGGATCTACTGGCCACCATGCTATTGTCCACCTATCGGGATCGTCTACTCAATCCCACTATCGTTATCCAATTTCAGTCTGATACCTCTACGCCGCCCCTCTTTAGGTGCAGGTTTGGTAGGAGCTTTGGTCACTGCTATCTTTGTTGCCGTTTTTGTATTGGCAGGCTTGTTAATCACTTTCTTCACAACCGCCTTTTTTACCGGGCGAGTCTTTACTGCAGCTTTCTTGACAATGCTTTTCTTTACCGTAGCTTTCTTGACAGCACTTTTCTTTACGGCGGTTTTCTTAGCTACCGCCTTTTTCACCGGGGCACGCTTTGGCGCTGCTTTTTTCTTAACGGGAGACGCAGCCTTTTTCGGCGGCACCGCCTCAACTGTAGGTACAATCGGCTCCTCATCAGAAACGGGTGTTTCCTGAGCGGCGGTGGATTCAGTCTCAACCTTCCCAACCCCAGCAACATTGCCGGCTGAAGCGGCAGGCGGTACCACTGTTGAAACCGGTGTCTCAACGACCTCTTTTTTCGGAACCGGATCTACTGCGGCCGCAGGTGTCGGAACCGGTGCAGGTACCGGGTTTTGAACAGGAACTGTCTGTGGAGGTGCCGCTTGACGACGATTAAACAACTGGCCAACCATCTGACTAAGCAGCAAAAAGATACCTCTTACTGCATAGAAGGTCATCAAAAGCACTGTCACCAGCTTACCCCAGAGGTTCAGCAGAATAGGGGTCTTTGGCACGCTGGGAGTTTGAGGCATCGGCTCATCAACTTCAGGCAACGGTGCGCTACCGGTATCGTAACCAACTTCCGCCACCTCACAAAGTGATCTACTCGCCTTAATGCAACCCAAGGGGATAACGACCAGTGTAAGGATCGTAGAAACCAGCACGCCTGAAGCAAGCGAAATTGCCATTCCCTGAAAGATAGGGTCGGTAATAATCACACCGGAACCACAAACCAGGGCAAAGGCGGTGATTACAATCGGACGGGTTCGGGTTTTACAGGATCTGATTACCGCTTCGGTGACTGGTATGCCACGCTGAATTTCGTGAACTGCAAAGTCCACCAGCAAAATTGAGTTGCGGACAATAATACCTGCTAAGGCAATCCAGCCGATCATCGACGTAGCAGTGAACTCGGCACCCATAATGGCATGCATCGGGATAATGCCGAGCAGTGTCAGCGGAATAGGTGCCATGATCAGTGCAGGGATACGGAAGTTACCAAACTCCCATACCACCAGAATGTAGATCAGCACCAGCGCCACCATAAAGGCCGCACCCATATCACGGAAAGTCTCATAGGTGACGGTCCACTCACCGGTCCACTCTATCGAGGTTTTGGTATCGTCTTCGGGCGGACTAAACCAGTGGAAACCGTCTTCTACTGATCCACCTTCATGCAGTTTGACACCGTCCGGTGAAGTATAGTCCTGGGCCGCCAACAAATCCTGAACCTGGAACATGCCGTAAACCGGCGCAGCCAGTACACCACCCACATCGGCGGTAACAAACTCCACCCCGCGTAGGTCTTTGTGGAAGATAATGTCCTCTTCTACAACACGCTCAAACTTCCCCAACTCCCGCAGGGGCAGAGAGATACCACCACTGGAATGAACAGGCAGATCACCAAGACGGGTGATCTGGGAACGTTCCGCCAACGGGACCTGGATCAGAATATTGACCGGTTCATGTCCGGCACGCTGTTTCACATCACCCAATATCATACCGCCGAGGGCCATTGAGAGATTGCGATTGATAGCATCAACCGATACACCACGGCGTACCGATTTTTCCGTATCAACATAAAAACGCCAGTACTCGTAGTCATCACGCATCAGGTTATCTACGTCCACCAGACTCTGTGTCTGAGCGAATATGGCGGTAAGATCCCGCGCTACCTGACGACGAATCTCCGGTGTCGGCCCATGGACTTCAGCTACCACCGACTGTAGTACCGGCGGCCCCGGCGGCATCTCCACCACAGCGGCCTTGGCACCCGAGCCTTTAATCAGCGCTTTTAACTCCTTACGTACCTGCACGGCAATGTCATGACTTTTGCGCTTACGTTCTCTTTTGTCCAAAAGTTGGACCTGAACTTCTGCCTGCCAGGGATCCTGTCGCAGATAATAGTGACGGACCATGCCGTTGAAGTCATAAGGCCGTGCGGTGCCGGCATAGACCTGCAGCGCAGTCACCTCCGGCAATTTACGTATATTGTCCGCAATCTTGTGGGCCATGTTGGCAGTTACCGCCAGGGCAGTGCCCTCGGGCATATCCAACACCACAGAAAACTCCGGCTTGTTATCCAGTGGCAGCATCTTTACCACTACCAGCTTGGTATAGAACATGGAACAAGCAAGGAAGAAGGAGCCCCAGAGCACAACCCGGAAAATAGCCCGCTTGCGGGGGTACTCGATCAACGGCATCAACAGTTTGCGATAGAGTCCTTCAAGCCATTCGGCCTCTTTATGCTCACGCTGCTCCGCCGTCTTCAGGTACTCCATGGTCGGGCGCAGCATGCGGGAGATAGCCAGCCAGGGAGTAAAGACAAAAGCGGCGAAAAGGGAGATCAGCATCGCCGCTGAACCAAGGGCGGGGATTGGCGCCATATAGGGACCCATCATGCCGCTGACAAAGCCCATCGGCATCAGGGCGGCGATAACGGTGAAAGTAGCAAGGATGGTAGGATTACCCACCTCACGAACGGCATCGATTGCCGTCTCCGCATCAGTCTTACCCTCTTCCAGCCAGCGACGATATATATTCTCCACCACCACAATGGCGTCATCCACCAGAATACCGATGGAGAAAATCAGGGCAAAGAGGCTGACTCGGTCGATGGTGTAGCCGCCGATCCAGGCATAAAAAATGGTCATCAGCAGCACTACAGGAATAACCATCACAACAACAACTGCCGGTCGCAGCGCCCGGAACGCCGCCAGCACCAGCAGAAAAACAAAGCCAGTGGCAACAAAAAGTTTGAAGATCAGCTCGTTGACCTTATCGTCAGCAGTTTTGCCGTAATTTCGGGTAATACTCACCTCGACGTTGGCCGGGATACGACTGCCCTTCAGGTCATTGACCCGATTAATCACACTGTTGGCGACTGTAACACCGTTTACACCCGGCTTCTTTGCCACTGCGATGGTAACCGCCGGCACACCGGCTGCGTGTTGCCCTGTATCACTTGCAGAGCCTGTATAGTAGGCCACCAACTGTTTGGCGTCTTCAGGACCCTGAGTTACACGGGCGACATCATGAACATAGACAGGGATGTCGTTGTGGGTACCCACCACCAGACGACTGATGTCATCTGCACTCTTGAGGAAAGAGCCGGTCATTACACTAAATTGGGTGTTGCCCGACTCAATACCACCCGCCCGCTGCTCACTGTTCGCGGTACGAACAGTGTTGGCTACCTGATCAAGGCTGATGCCGTAACCCGAGAGGCGCTCCGGGAAAACCTCAATCGTCACCTGTTCAGCACGACCACCAACCACCGAGCCACTGCTGGTGTTGGGGATCTCTTTGATGCTCTGCAACACGTCATGAGCCAGCATCCGTAGCTGGCCGTCATCTACATCAGGCACCCCATCCTTATCGAGATCTTTTGACCAGAGGGTGATGTTGACCACCGACACATCATCAATACCCTTGGCCTTCACCAGCGGTGGTGACACCCCTGATGGAATCATATCCATATTGGAGTCGAGTTTATCGTTAACCTTCACCGTCGAAGGCACCATCTCCTCACCCACATCGAACTCAATGGTGACCATGCCCATGCCGCGCTGAGAGGCGGAATAGACATGTTTGACACCGTCGATCTCACTCATGATCCGCTCTAGCGGTTCAATAGCGAGATTGGCCACCTGATCGGCGGAAGCGCCTGCATACTGCACAAAGATATCCACCATAGGGACGGATATCTGTGGATCCTCTTGACGCGGCGTCATCGCCAGGCCGAGCAGGCCCATCATCATCATGGAGATAAAAAACAGGGGGGAAAGCGGTGAATTGATAAAGAAACGCGCCGTCTTTCCTGCCAAGCCCAGATGCTGTTCAGACTCTGCGTTGACTGTTTTTTGATTGTTGTTATTCAGATCGTCCTGACTCATTTTCTATACACTTCTTGTAATTCGTCCGGTGGCGGCAGAAAGTCCCGCAGCAACCGCACCAACTGCGGTCGCCGGCAGTCCCTACTTTGTTACCGGCCGCTGCCCGATGTTGACCAGCCGGAGGCCACACCAATACTAGGATTGCGCATAACACGCTCCCCTTCACGCAGGCCCGAAAGCACACTGACGTAGCCGTCACTGAGATTCTCTCCCACTCGAACCAAGCGCAGCTCAGGCTTGTTGCCGTCCTCTCCCAAAATATAAACCCCCGGCAGGCTGCCGTTGTACCGGATAGCACTGGCCGGTATGACAGGATAATTTCTTGACGGGGCGGTAAAATCGGGAACCTGCACTTTTGCATACATGCCCGGAGCGGAAACGCCCTGTGGCAGGTCGAATTTAACCTTCACTGTATGACGCTGGGCATCAGCCATAGGAAATATCTGGGCTACACGTACGGGAACGACCTGACTGCCCACATCCAACTGCGCCTTAAGCATCATGCCCTCGCTCAAACCAGGGCGCAGCCTGGCGGGTACATCCACCATGATCTGCAAATACTCTACATCGGCAAAGACCAGCAGAGGTTGTCCCGGCTGCATGGTGTCTCCCTCTTCGACATACTTCTTGACGATCACGCCATCAAAGGGGGCCTGACTTTGAGCATCCCGCAGTTTGGCATCTATCGCCTGGATCTGTGATTGGGCCGCCATCAGCGCATTCTGAGCCTGGGTGATCTGCACCCCAGAGCTATAGATATCAGCCCGGCGCTCAACACCCTGGTTACGGGTACCTGAAAAACCTTCCATTGGGCTGGTAAACATCTGATCAAACAGATTAGGCATTCCCATACCACCCATCGCCTTCTTTGACTGGGGCGACCATAGCTCACGGTTGTACTGAACACCTGCAGCACGCACCTGAGAATCAGCAGTCGCCATCTGCGCCATTGCCGCATTGCGTTTGGCCAACAGCTCAGTATTGTCAATCGACACCAACAGGGCGCCTTTATCGAAGGCATCACCCTCAATACCGGCCAGCAGTTTCACTCTACCCGGTATCTGGGCTGAGAGAGTCACCTCCTTGTAGGGGATGACCGTACCACCGAGGGAGACAGTGGGGGCGCCATGGGCCTGCTGTACTGTAAAGTAGTCTCCGCCACCAACCTGGGCCGTGACCGTTGCAGGTAGCCATGTCGTGACGGCAACACCTGCAGCCAGTGCCAGAGCATGGATCTTGATTCCCATCTTATTGTTATCCTACTGAATTTAAACTACAAATTAAGGACTGCCATAACGGAAGATTCCACTATGGCAGAGTGTTGGGAGGAACTGCCGTATCGGATTACGATAAGCTTATGGTCATTAAAGCCACACCCAACTCCACTCTTAGGAAATAAATCAGGCACGACCCATTACGGAAAAGCTTTTTATGAAAGGTCCGGCCATCCGGGGATCTTTCAGCATGGAAGCGTAATCTCCCACCTTGAATTTCATCTTTCCTGAGGTGAATGCCATACCCAGTCCCATCATGCCGGGGGGTTTGCCGATCCATTTTTTCCATTGAGCATCGCTGCAGCGGATATCCCAGTTCAGTGCCTCGCCATTATACGCGCCACCTGAAGCCGCTGTGCCGTTCTCAACAACCAGCACACCACTTGGTTGATCGTCACCTTCAAAACCATAGCCGATGACACTGCTGAAACTGATCTGCGCGAGGGCTCCGGTCAATTCAGTATCCGCATTCCACTGTTCCGCGAAACTTGCCATCCAATCTTGAGAAAACAGTTCAGCCATTACAACCTCCAAAAAATTATCTTATCGTCGGCTCACCAATATAGCCTATCCTAGACTCGGTCTAAGTCCCTATCGGGCCGACAGTTTAGTCATGAGAGTATCCCTTATGGAATGTATCAATGCAACAAACTAAGGGGTGATTTCAAGAGGCCGTAAAGCCTTATAAGTAATTGGGCAATTACGTGTTTTCCATAGAATTCGCTGCTATAAATGGAGTTGAGACATTTTTGCCATGCAATGTATCGACCACTGATCCCCTCTACCTCTAAATCCCAGACTACCGGATAAAATTCCAGCAGGTTAGTATGTGTGAATAAAACAGGTACTCAACTTCGCAGGAGTAATGCATGAATACCGCAAGAAGGCTTATCGAAGGTCGCCTGAAACACCTGGAGACCCATCTTCAACAGGAGAACCCGGTACTCCTGAACACTGTCCAGAGCTTTAGAAAGCTTGACAAAATCGCCTATAAAATGGGGTTGCTGCAGGCAGACGAATCCTATGCAACACAGATCCCCTGGTGGCCACTGATATCCATCCTGGGAACCTTCTCTTCGGGAAAATCGACCTTCATAAACCACTACCTGGGGTACAAACTGCAGCGTACCGGCAACCAAGCAGTTGACGATAAATTCACGGTGATGTGTTACAGCCGAGAAAAAACGGCTCACGCCCTACCCGGCGTAGCACTCGACTCCGATCCTCGCTTTCCTTTCTACCAGATGAGTGACGAGATCGAACAGGTCGCCGCTGGTGAGGGGCAACGTATTGATGCCTATCTCCAACTCAAGACCTGCCCAAGCGAGACACTACGGGGCAAGATACTGATCGACTCACCAGGATTCGACGCCGACTCCCAGCGCACCTCCACGCTGCGCATCACCGATCACATCATCGACCTCTCCGATCTAGTGTTGGTGCTGTTCGACGCCCGCCACCCCGAGCCGGGAGCGATGAATGACACCCTCGATCACCTGGTCAGCAATACCATCGGGCGGCCGGATTCGGGTAAATTCCTCTATATTTTGAACCAGATCGACACCACGGCCAGGGAAGATAACCCCGAAGAGGTGGTCGCCGCATGGCAACGGGCGCTCGGAGAGCGCGGCCTTACAGCCGGCCGCTTCTACACCATCTACAACCCGGATGCAGCAGTCCCTATCGATGATGACAATCTGCGTGACCGTTTTGAGCGTAAACGGGATGCTGACCTAAACGAGATCCACAGCCGCATGCAGGAGGTGGAGATCGAGCGGGCCTATCGCATTGTCGGAGCCCTTGAAAAAACCGTCCGTGATATCGAAGAACATGCAGTGCCCGCCATTAATAAGGCCGTAGAACAGTGGAAGAAACGCGTACTCTGGGGTGACGGAGTGGCATTCAGCCTTCTCTTTGCCTTGGTGTTCGGCCTAACACTTAAACTCGACTACTGGGATGGATTCAGCTTTGCACCACCCTGGCTGGAGAGTCTACTGAGCAGTGCAGGCGCACTTTACGCAGTGGCTGTCTCAGCAGTAGTCGTTCTGTTCGGCCTGCACTACCTGGTACGTACCCTGGCGGCACGAAGCATGGCAAAACAGCTTGAGAAACAGCAACAAAGTCTAAGTGTTCGAGGCTCACTGTTTAGTGCATTCCGGCGCAGTACCCGGCCCTGGCGCAGTATCTTTGCTAAGTCACCCGCCGGCTGGGGTCGCGGTGCCAAAAAACGGCTCGCCCACGTGTTGGCCGATGCCGATAACTACATACAGACTCTAAACGACGGCTTCACCAACCCATCGGGAGAGAACCTTGCAGAGGTTCAGATGGAGCCAAAACCGGAAGCTACCGAAGAGAGCAGAGAAGCCCCTTCCTCCGCCAGTGTGTCTGTTTCCAGCGTATAATGTCGGTTCACCCCGATTCATAGCGGTACAAGGATGTACCGCTATTTCATCAACTCACCCCGGGAAGCCTCTAAAAAAAACATAACCCATTGACTTCTAATCAGAAGCTACCAAGGTGTGTCAGTTGATAAATCCCAACCATATTGGAATCATTCGCCAGTTTTCTAAAGAGTAATCAGATGAGCAACAAAACATCCCCCGAGGAGATTGCACTCCGCCCAATCACTGTCCCGCCCCATCCCCAGTGGCCGACACTGAGCACGGAGGAAAAAGAGACACTAAAAAGCCGAATAAAAATCCTACTAAAAGAGCGCAATGCAGTAATTGTAGCCCACTACTATACCGACGGCGATCTGCAGGAACTGGCGGAAGAGACTGGTGGCTGCGTTGCCGATTCACTGGAAATGGCCCGCTTCGGCAGCGAACAGGCGGCTAAAACACTCATAGTATGCGGTGTACGTTTTATGGGTGAGACGGCAAAAATTCTCAATCCCGAGAAGCGGGTGCTGATGCCTGATCTCAACGCCACCTGCTCACTGGATGAAGGCTGCCCGGCGAAGGAGTTCGTCCAATTCTGTGACCAGCATCCAGAACACACTGTGGTGGTCTACGCCAACACCAGCGCAGAAGTAAAGGCACGCTCCGACTGGGTGGTCACATCAGGTATCGCCCTCCCGATCGTTAAGCATCTGGCGAAAAAGGGCGAGAAGATTCTCTGGGGTCCAGACAAACACCTGGGGCACTATGTACAGAAATTGACCGGTGCAGAGATGCTTTTCTGGCAAGGATCCTGCGTAGTACACGAAGAGTTCAAGACCGTGGCACTGGAGCGGCTGCGCCGTCTCCATCCTAATGCCGCCGTACTGGTGCACCCCGAATCCCCTGACGATATCGTAGAACAGGCCGATGTAGTAGGCTCCACCACCGCCCTGATCAACGCCGTCACCTCGATGGAAAACAGCGAGTTCATCATCGCCACCGACGGCGGCATCTTCCACAAGATGAGGCAGCTGGCACCCGATAAAAACCTGATTGAGGCACCGACTGCCGGCGAAGGCGCCACCTGCCAGAGCTGCGCCCACTGCCCGTGGATGGGAATGAACTCACTGCAAAACCTGCTGGAACTGCTGGAGAAGCAGAACAACGAGATTCATATTGACCCGGCGGTCAGAGAGCGGGCGCTGGTGCCGATTGAGCGGATGCTCGATTTTGCCCGTGATCAGGCAATTGGGGTAAAAGATACGGGAAATGCCTAAGAAAGTAATACGCCAAGCGTAGAGAGAAACCTAAAGCCCAACAAGGCCGGTGAATTCCGCCTGCTTTGTTGGGCTTCGTATTATCCTAGAATCCTCAGTTGACCGCTCCATTCTACGGACAACGCATTGATTTTAATTGCATTGACAGCGATTGCCTATTTCACTCTCCAGATGAATTACGCTACAAGGCGGATAGCACACTTGCGGCGGCACATTACGGCGTTACAACTCCTTGGAATAGAACAACTATTCCGTGTCGTTGTGCCTTGTACTGCACCACTGCAAGTGCACTCTCCGCCCTGCCCAACTGAGGATTCTAGGATTATGTAACTATTCAGCATAATGTCGTAACTGTTCAGATTGCTCCTATGCGCCTCTCTCCTTATCCCTCTCCACCAGAGAGGCCAGCATCAGCTCCATTCGTTCAAGTCGAATCTCCATCGCCTCTGAGTGCTCCCGAATCCAGTGCACCTCCCCCGCCTCACCCTCACCCTGCTCACGATCAAATGCTTCATGCTCTTTCTGTAACACTTCCAGCACAATACCGATCATCATATTGAGGAAGACGAATGCGACGATGAAGATAAAGCTGAGATAAAAGATCCAACTCAGGGGGTAAACATCCATAGTTTCGTACATCACATCAGTCCAGTCCTCAAAGGTCGCCACACGAAAAAGTGTAAGCATCGCTATAGAGATATTCCCCCAAAGTACCTCATTGATATTACTGAAAAAAATACTGCCAATGGCAGCGTAAATGTAGAATATGATGAACATCAACAAGGAGACATAGCCCATCCTGGGAATCGCTTTAACAAAGGCGTTAAGCATCACCCTTAACTCTGGAATTACCGAAACCAGTCGTAGCACACGAAAAATGCGCAGTAGCCGCCCCAGTAAGGCCATCTCACTTTCATCGACGGGCATCAGACTGGCGGCCACAATGATAAAGTCAAAGATGTTCCAGGCCTTAGTGAAAAAAGCCTTGAAACTCCCCTCTGACGCCATACGTACTACGATTTCAAAGAGAAAAAAGAGTGTCACCAGAAGGTCGAGCACACCCAGCAGACTAAGTGCTCGCGGATCGATTGGGTAGGTTTTTGCACCGATGACCAGGGCGGAAAAGATAATCACCCCGATAACGACAAACTCAAACAGACGATTATTGCGCAGAGAGATAATGCGCCTTTGCAATGCTACTACAGACATAGAGATAGGGGCCGAAAATCAACAAATGGTGATTTTACCCCAATTTTAGAGATCAGTCTCTGGATGCCGGACCGAGTTGTTGCCCACATATACCCGATGATTCGGCGTGTTTTTTCAAACCATTAGCATTGAGAATTTCAATATGGCCGCCACTGACACGCACCAATCCCTGGTCAGCAAAGTTGTGCAGTATGCGAGAGAAGGTCTCCGGCTTCACTGACAGGCGTGAAGCGAGCACGCCCTTGGGTGTGGTAAGATCAAACTCGACCCGCTCCCGCCCCTTATACATGTACTGCCCACAGAGGAATCCTGCGACACGTCCAGTGGCACTCTGGAGGGTAAGGTCATCTATCTCTTTAATCATCATCCGAAGACGCATACTCATGTCACCCATGACACGAAAGCAGGTCTCAACAGACTCATGCAGCATATCCCGAAAGCGTTTTGAGTCGATAGCTATGAGTTTGGCGTTTCCCAAGGCCGTGGCGCGTACCGGATAGGTCGGTTTATCAGAGAACATCAGCGCCTCGGCAAATGTATAACCGGCAGAGACCACCTCAATCACCTTCTCATTACCATTCAATGAGAGGCGGGAGAGCTTAATCTGGCCTTCAGTTACCAAGAAAAAACGCCTAGCCTCATCTCCAACCTCGAACAGTGCCTCTCCTTCCTGCAGGGAGGTATTCTGCCCCATCCTATTGACACGCTCGAGCTGTTCTTCACTCAATTGAGAGAACAGGTAGGCATTCCTCAGCTCAACAGGCATTACTTTTCCTCTTGTCACACTGCGATTTTGTTTAGAAACTGACATTTAGTCAGGGATTCTACTGCAGAATCTACTATATGGAACTACCTAAAGATAGGTATTTAAGAGTATGGCTGAATTAGTGACTTTCTCAAGGGAGAGGTGCGGCCTCATCACTCGCCGCATACAGCGCATGGTGAGTTGAGCGATAGCGAACAACGGCTCTAATCAGATTTAGCATCAACAGGATATTGGAAATAAGAAACAGTATCGCCGTAGGGCGTGCCAGCCATTCAGGTAGAAAAATGGCCGGCAGTAACAGCAGCAGTGCTGCCAGATGAGCAGCAAACTGGTACTTCCCCTGCTTATCGGAGATCAACTCTTTCATATTCGGCACCGAAACCGTCATACACATCAGTGCCATTTGACGGTTCTGCAGATGGAACCAGCAGAGAAATGGGACAATTTTATAGAGCATGCCGTTGACGAAAGAGAGCACTGCACCGACTAACAAAATGCCACCCAACAACAGCGAATAGCGGGAAGAGCTGCCGATCATCGGAAACCACTGGGCAGCAAGCCAGATCAGCAGGCAAGCGACAACAGAAAACAGTCCTGTTCGCCAAAACAGCAGAGTGACATCAACAATCCGCCGCCTTCGCAGAGATTGAAGATGGAGTGTAACCAAGGCAAAGGCGGTATAACCAACAAGGAGAAGTGACAGCCAAATCTGTGGCGCTACATCATACAGAGCGCCTCCCCAGACACCGACCTTTAGCAAGGACCAGATAACCAGTCCAAAAAAGAGGCTTGCAGTCAGCCTCTCCCTCAGCCGTCGGGGATATTCCGGGGTCACTTGGAACATAGGAACAATTTGATAGGAGACACCCACCAGCAATAGCCCAAACCAGCCGAGAATACCCCAACCCAAGTGCATATCAGTCAGCAGGAGCAGTGGTGACGACATAATCATACCGCTATAGCCGCCCCCCAGCACAAGACCAAGTATCAAGGTCACCAACAGCCCCGCCACTGCCAAGCGCATGCCCGTAATTGTCATGCTTGGAAGTTTCACCCGGGCCAGAGCAACTGATACCGCGGATAAAAAAAGTGCGAAGCTGAACCCAAGGACAAACAGCGCCGGCAGCATCCAGTCTCCACTACTGAGGGTAAAAGCAAGGATAAGAAACAGGGTCCCAAGACTCAGCGACAGGTGCACCAACGCCCCCACCACTCTTACCGCAGGCAGAGGTGACCCGGCAAGGACCGGCAACATCTGTATCATTGCACCGCACATCACCATGGTAATAAAACCAAGTGTGATCATATGGGTTAGACCCAGGGTTGACGGTATCCAGCGGCTCTGAAGAAGCTCTCCGCCGTAAACAAGAAGAAACAGTGCTGCAGCAATCCCAAACAGAGGGGCTGTTAGAAAAAACCGGAAGGGAATGGAGACGGGAGGCGCTTGCTCGAGGGAGAGGCTGGCTGTACTAAGCATTTACCTTCATCTCAGCTTCGGCGGCATCATCTCCACGCCGCCAGATATATATATTGTACAGGTCCAAATCCTGCTCCAAACAGTGCCAATCGAAACCCGCCTTTTCCAACAGAGGGAAGAGCATCTTCGGCTCTCGTCGGTGAATTACTCTGAGGTAGTCACCCGGCGCCAAATTCCGGATAGCTTCCAAGGTACGCTCAAGAGGCTCACAGGGCTCCAGCATACTGACATCAAGGTTAATTTCCACAATCTACCACCAGAGGGAAGAACAGCCCAAAGCTTAGTCACAACTTATACAAATCAAGTGCATTTGATGCGATTCACATGCCCACTTACACTCAACCACCGCAGTGTAAATAGAGAGGGTCGTGAGCCCGTGATTATATTACTCAAAGAGTGATGGATAACCGCAATTATCCTACCGGTATTTGAGCCGGAAAATAGTCTTGTTAAACCTGACTCATTTTCTCAATCAGGTCATCAGACTCGGGGCCAAAAGTTTGATCAATCATACGGTAGAGCATCTGCTCTTCCTTCATATTGTGCTGCTGCATAATCATCATTAGGGTTTCCGAGAGTCCAAGGTAGCGCTCCCTGTCCTTCTGCTCGACAGCTTGTGCCATATCGACAAATAGTTGACGCATCTGCGTATGTTCCATACGCATCATTTGGGTAGGCCCCATTGTCTGTCCAACGCGCTCTTCAAAACTTGGGAACAAAACACCCTCTTCCATAGAGAAGTGGTGTTCTGTGCTGTTCCTGAAAGCGACAAAGCTCGCCGCCCCTTGATCCCAATCCTCCTTATCTATCAGCCCTTCAGCCTCAGCAAAACTCTCATCACATCTGCGATGATCCGCTGACATATTCTCTGCAATAGTTGTCATACCTAATTACCAAAAACGGGGTAGTATCCCCTCAATTTTTATCTCGCGATTTTTTTCTTCGTGTCATAAAGTATTCAATAAAAGCCACGCTAGAGGTGGGGACGGTTAGTATCATTTCAATAGGGTGGCTATCTCATTGACCCTCATCAAGTCCAATACACGAAATTCCATTCTGGCAAAGCTTGACTTAAGTCAATGTGTTTAAGCGCTTGCACGGGCCTAATTTTGCTGCACTCAATAATCTATCCAACAAAAACAGGGAGGGTTCCCAATGGCCCAGGCCTTTACAAAAACGATGGCGCGTAACATCTTTTATGGTGGAACCGCATTTTTCTTCTTACTTTTTCTCGCCCTAACGT